>JAEYOP010000070.1 GCA_023411575.1 Bacillota bacterium
TTTGATAATATTTTTGCCGATTATGCGAAGCAGAGAATTATCGTCGCTACCTTTGCTTCTAATGTGGACCGTGTTCAGCAGGTAATCAATTCTGCAGCCAAATACGGACGTAAAATAGTAGTTGAAGGACGCAGCATGGTTAATATCATTAATACGGCAACGGAGCTTGGATATTTAAAGTTACCTGATAATATGCTAATTGATATTGAGCAGATGAAGAATTATACAGATAATCAACTGGTGCTAATTACCACTGGAAGTCAGGGAGAAACCATGGCAGCGTTACCAAGAATGGCTGCCAATATCCATAAGAAAATTACAATTAACCCTGGGGATGTAGTAATCCTTAGCTCTACACCGATTCCGGGCAATGAAAAAGCGGTATCCAAGGTTATAAACGAGCTTTCCATGAAGGGAGCCAAGGTGATTTATCAAGATACCCATGTATCCGGCCATGCTTGTCAGGAGGAGATAAAATTAATTTATACCTTGACGAAGCCCAAATATGCAGTTCCGGTTCATGGTGAATATAAGCATCTGATCCGTCATGCAGAATTGGCACAGACCTTAGGTATACCAAAGGAGAATATCTTCCTTCTTTCCTCTGGTAAGGTATTAACTCTGACGCAGGAGAAGGGAGCAATCACCGGAGATGTACCTGCTCAAGGAATACTGGTGGATGGTCTTGGTGTTGGTGATGTAGGTAATATCGTACTTCGGGACAGACAGCTTCTATCGGAGAACGGACTGATTATCGTCGTAATATCCTTAGAAAAATACAGCAATCAGGTGATTGCAGGACCGGATATCGTTTCCCGTGGCTTTGTCTATGTTAGAGAATCAGAAAATCTGATGGAGGAAGCCCGTGATGTAGTGGAGAAAGCACTGGACAAGTGCCTAAGCCGCAATAATGCCGATTGGGGCAAAATGAAGACAGAAATAAAGGATTCCTTAAGTGACTTTATTTGGAAGAAGACAAAAAGAAATCCGATGATACTGCCAATAATAATGGAAGTATAGATATTGTTATTGAGCAGTGGTTAGAGAGGAAAAAGTAAAATGGCAACAAAGTCTACCGCAGTTAAATTAACATTAAAAATAACAAGCTTTATTTTGTGGATACTGATGAATGTTATATTCTACATTCTTGTAGTTGTCCTTATCGTTAATGTGAGCAAGACTGCATTTGAATTCACATATCAGCTTTATGGACCGGACACGGTGGATGAGCCACCGGGCAAAGAAATTATCATCCAGATTAAAAAGGGTGAGTCCTCTCTGGATATTGCTAGTAAATTGGAGCTTAACCGTGCCATAAAGAACAAATATTCCTTTTTTGTAAAGACAAAGCTTCAGAAGAATACCATTATGCCGGGAACCTATGTCATAAGCTCAGCCATGACTTATGATGAGATTCTTGATATCATTACGGATTATTCAAAGTCTATTGTGAAAGAGGAAGAGGTAGAACCCCCTAAGAAAGAATAGAACTATGCCGGAAAGGCTTGGTAGATTATGATTGTAAATGAAAGAATCGCAGCATATATCAATTACTTGGACGAGGAGCTGCCGCCGCAGCTATTAGCCCTGGAAAAAGAGGCTCTTGATAATCATGTACCGATTATTAAGAAAGAAGCTCAAGGTATTCTTAAATTTTTACTTCGGTTACAGCAACCTATAAGTATTCTGGAGGTCGGAACAGCCATAGGCTTTTCCGCCCTCTTTATGAGTGAATATACCATACCGGAATGCCGTATCACAACCATTGAAAAGGTACCGATGAGACTGGTGGAAGCGGAAAAGAATCTTGCTGATGAAAGATTTCCCCAAAGAGATAAAATTACTTTGAGGAAAGGGGAAGCCATGGAGGTTCTACAGGAGCTGGTTCTGGAGAAGAAGGGATATGATTTTATCTTCTTGGATGCTGCGAAGGCTCAATATATGAGTTTTCTACCGGAGCTATTAAAGTTACTTCAGGAGAAAGGGATGCTGGTGACGGATAATGTGCTGCAGGATGGCACGGTAATCAATTCGAAATACAGCATTACCAGACGGGATCGAACGATTCACAACCGAATGAGGGAGTATCTTTATACAATTACTCATATAGAGGAGCTGGACACGATTATCTTACCGGTCGGTGACGGAATCGCAGTCAGCCATAAGAAGAAGCAGTAACCAGTTAAACCAACACTAGAAAGAGTGATACCATGATAAATGAAATCAAAAAACCGGAATTATTAATTCCTGCAGGGAATTTTGAAACCTTGAAGGCTGCTGTCATCTATGGAGCCGATGCAATCTACATTGGCGGTGATATGTATGGTCTTCGGGCGAAAGCAAAAAATTTCTCCCTGGAGGATATGAAGGAAGGAATTACCTTTGCCCATGACCATGGGAAAAAGGTTTATGTAACAGCGAATATCACTGCCCACAACAATGATTTGGCGGGCATTCGAACATATTTTAAAGAGCTAAAGGCTTTCGGTACGAGCAAACCGGACGCTTTGATAATTTCAGATCCCGGTGTTTTTACCATTGCCCAGGAGGAGGTACCTGAGC
>JAEYOP010000020.1 GCA_023411575.1 Bacillota bacterium
GGCGCCTGATCTTTTGGCGGATTTTCCGTCATACTGCGTTAAATTTTCTTGTAATAAACAGATTATTCCTGCGAAAATTTGCCTTGTCTGACGAAAAATCCGCTCAAAATCTCAGGCACCCCCAGATGCGAAAAAGGTTCTATGCAGAACCATATCCCTATATTATATAACATTCCAGGAGATTTTTAAGCAGGAAACGCTAAATTTTTAATTTTATCCTTTGAGGCCATCAAGACTTCAGCAGAGGGGTAAGTTCGCCCGTATGATAGATATACAGCTTGTGGAGAGGTCTTGTCATAGCCACATAAAGCAGCTTGATATCCAGCTCGTCGTCGGTATATCCGGCGCTGTCCGCATTGAATATGAGCACGCCGTCGAACTCGAGGCCTTTTGCAAGACAGGAAGGCAGCACCACAACGCCGCTTTTGTAGACCTCCTCCTTGCCGCTGATCAGTGCGATATCGTCCACCAGCCTGGAAAGAGAAGCATGTACTTCCTTGCATTCCTTGAGCGTCTTGCAGATGACGGCGACGGACTTGTAGGAGAGGCCCCTGAAGTCGGCGATATTCTTTGCGATTTCCCGGACGATGGCCTTTGTATCCGGCATCGCGGTTATTTTGACCTTTTCTCCGTGCCGGATGACGGGGCGGCCCTTGTTTACTTCCCGTCCCTTTACCTTGTCCAGTACGATGTTTGCGCTGTCCATGATCTCGACGGTTGTCCGGTAGCTCTGCTCCAGTGTGAGGAATTCATTCCTCCTGTCGCTGAAAACATGCTCCGTGATTTCGTTCCAGTCCTTGATTCCCCGGTAGGAGTGGATGCCCTGGTTCAGATCGCCGAGGATGGTAAAGGAGCTGTCCTTGATGATCCGTTTGAGGACATAGATCTGGAATGCGCTGAAATCCTGGGCTTCATCTATGACGACGTGCCTGACGGGGATTTTTTCGTCCATCCCGTAGATGCAGTACTTCAGGTAAATAATCGGAGCCAGGTCCTCGATATCCACATGACCCGAATGCAGCACCGAAGCGGTGTAGGTGCGCGCGAACACACTCGTTTCGGCATCCGCCCACGGGGATACGGCCCGGTCGAACATCTCTCCGTCGTTTATCAAATCCTTGTAGTAATCGTAAGGACTGAGCCTGGATATTTTTTTGATATAATCCGCAACAGCCTTTTTTGCCAGGCTTTCCGCGTGCTCCACGGCGTAATCCCGCTGAATGATGGCCTGTGCCAGCAGCGGCTGCCTTTCCTCTTCCTCCGGTATGGTCGCTTTCAGGAGGGCGACCCTTTTGTCGCAATCCTCGTACAGTTGATTGATAATTGCCTGTTTACGGGTTTGCAGCCGGGTCTTGAGATTTTTCTTGATTTCATCGATCCTGCGGGCGATGGGCCACATACTGTACTGGTGGAGGAACAGCTCGTTAAGCTCGGCGTATTTGTAAATCACCGTGGGCCCGATGGTGAAATCCTCCTTTGGAATGAAATTTTCCTCGACGGCCTTCAGATAAGTATCCAGGGCCTCCTTGAAGCCCATGGACGCTTTCAACTCCGACGTTTTGCGCACGAACGCGAGCCGCCTTTTCTCTTCCGCGCCCAGGGTGTGGTCCACAAAGGCCAGCAGCTTTTCATTGGCATCCTTTATTTTGAACTTCCGGCCCGCCAGGTCCTGGGCAAAATCCTCAAAGGTCGTCTGGCGGACCTTCTCAACGCCCAGTTCCGGCAGTACGTCCGAAATGTAGTTCAGGAACAGCCGGTTCGGGGCGATGATCATGAAGTTTTCCGGCGTAAAGGATTTCTCATAGCTATAAATCAGGTAAGCGATGCGATGGAGGGCAATGGTCGTTTTACCGCTGCCCGCTGCGCCCTGTACGATGAGCGGACGCCACATGTCCGCCCGCACGATGGCGTTCTGTTCCGTCTGGATGGTGGAAACGATATCTTTGAGCCGGTTGTCGGCATTCGCCCCGAGACAGTTCTGCAGGAATTCGTCGTTGGTGGTGATGTCGATGTCGAAGATTTCATTCAACTGGCCCTTATCAATGGAAAACTGCCGCTTCAGCTTCAGCTGGCCGTCGATCGTCCCGTCGGGACACTGGTAGGAGGCATCCCCGAGCCTGCCCTCATAATAAAGGTTGGCCACCGGAGCGCGCCAATCCACGATCAGCAGCTGCTGGTCCTCGTCCCGGATCAGGGACATTTTTCCGATATAAAGCTTTTCCGGCGCCGTTTTTTCGTTCTCGACGAAATCGATCCGCGCAAAATAAGGCTTGCTTTTCGCGGCCACAAGGTTGCGCAGCTTTACGTCCATATTGCCCTGGAGGAGGCTGTTCACGATAATGTCGATATAGTCCTGGCTGTTTTCGGCGTTGAAATGCTTTCTGGCCCTTTCCAGGTCCTGATCGACATGCCCCTTTTTGGACAGGGTGGCTTCGAAGCTTTTGTCGACATACCCGAGGATATATTGGCATTTTGCAAGCTCCTCGCGGTAGTCCGGGTGATTTTGTGCAGGCATTGGATTGACACCTCCGTTTACTAGACGATTTGTGCGCGGAATATCATTTTACTAAAACAGAGTAGGAAAGAAAAGGTCCGCAATGCCCTTCAAAAAGCGGCGGCATACCGGGAACCGGAGAATTGGCCGGGCAGGGTGCCCTTTTCGCAGGAATGCTAAAAAATCCTTGACAACCCGGAGTTTTGCCGATAGACTATATTTAGAAAATGGCAATGCCGTTGCGGCAAGAATAGTTTGAGATCAAGGTCGGTTTATGTAAACCGGCTTTTTTATTTTTGCGCACAAAAAGACCCGTCCGGAATCGTCAGAATCCCGAAAGTCCCATGAATGACTTACTGATGCCTCAAGAATACTGGATATTGTAGATGCGGATGATCCCCTGTTCCTCGTTCACTATGGTATTGTACTTCCGAACGACGTTGGTCTTGAAAATGACATCCCGGATATTGGAGTACCGTGCTTCCGAATAATCATACACCTTCAGCTCGATAATGGGCTTGCGGGAATCAAGGGCCGCAAGGACAGCCTTGTCGAACGCTTCCCGGCTCTCGGCAACCATGCGGTTCTTCTGATAATAGCTGTTTGCCGTACTGGTGCATGTCGGGTATTTCAGCTTGTCCCACTGGCTGGAAAGCGCCATTTCCCGGTCGGGCAGGTTGAAATAGCTGTAGGAAAGGATGCTGCCGCCGCCTTTGACGATCGGATCGTCGCTGGTGACATCCAGGTGGTAGAATGCGCCGTCTACTTTGACCAGATTCCAGGAATGGTTTTCCCAGGCGTTTCGGATTTTGGCTTTGCCGCTGACGACCATGGACTCCAGGGAGGAAAGGTCGCAGAGGAGCTTCATGGCATTGGAATAGCCGTCGCACACCGCCTGTCCGAGAACCAGGCAGCCATATATGTCGTAGGATTCCTCGGGGATGGTATTGTTCAAATAATTCTTGTAATCATACTGCGTATTGTTCACAATATAGTCATGCAATGTCTTTTCCTTGCCATAGTCGGACATTTCGGGCCGGATCAGGCTTGCGACAATCGTTCTTGCCTTATCGACGGCGGCTTTGTGGTTTTCCTGCTTCCGGACGAAATTGCTCCTGGAATAGCGGTAGCGAATCGTCAGGGTCAGGGTCTTTGAATCCGATACATATCTCCAGGAAGAAACAAAACCTTCCGCGCCGGTTATTTCCGTTACGACTTTCATCGCTTTGTTGAAAGCGGGCTCAAACTCTTCTGCAATATTTCCCTTGTAGCCCTGTATATCGATGGCAAGGGCTTCCGTGGTATGATACATGGCATCACGAATCAGGTAAAACAATTCCTCCCTGCTTTTTGCCACACTGCCGGAGGAAGTCACCTGCGGCTTATAAGCGCCAATCGAGACATAGTCCTTTTTTACGTCGGCCGTATAAAGTCCAAGGATTGCCGCTGCCGGCCCGGAGATGGTTTTGTCCGTATTGACAAGCTTGTCCAGCAGGGATTTGCCGGAGGCCTTGGCCCGGGCGGAAAGCGCATTGTAGGATACTCCGACGAAATCGTTCCGGCTGAAAACTCTCCCGCTTTTCAGGGCGGATGCTTCCGCCGCGCTGAGGATGCCGGTCCCGACGGCCTTGTCCAGCGCTTGTCCGGGTTTGAAATCCGTATTTTCGGTATATCCGAGGATGCGGAGAAGGAAGGTGATATACTCCGTTGCCGAAAGGGGTGCATTCGTGCCGAATTTTGAATCGGAAATGCCCAGTTTATAACCGTTTTGATACAAATATCCCACATAGGAGTCGGCCCATGCCGGCACATCGGTATAAGGATGGGTGTAACTGCCCTGCTTCACAAGGGCTTCCGCTCCGAGCAGCCGCACAAACATGACGGCGCACTCCACCCTGGAAGGCACCCGCTCCAGCCCGAAATTTTCAGGCGAGCTGGTCAGCAAGCCAAGTATTTTCAGATCCAGCGCCTTGTCATAATTGCTGAACGAAGCTGCTCCCGCCGGGGCCGGAAATACCATGGACGCAAATATTAAAGTGACTGCCACCGCCAGCGCGATCCGGGCAGTTGACTTCATTGGCACACCTTCCTGAGACGTTTTTTTCCATAATTCCACATCATTTGCGGTTCGCATCTGATTATGCGACACGATTTTCCTATGGAATATGTCGGCAAATACCATATTAATTATAACAATACGAAGGATGGTTTGCAATATTACCCAGTCAAGTGATCAAACTGTAACAGGCACGTAATTGAACTGTAACAGAAGCCGGGACGGATGGACTTCCCCGGCCCGGATAAAAAAGAGGAAGGGGCAGCCTTTCAGCGCCCCTTCGCCTTTAAGTACAGGATATGCGGATGCAGGCAGGCCCGGAGTTATTCCTTATAATACCCGCCGCCGCCGCAAGATCCGCCTCCGCCTCCGCCGAAAATTCCGGGGCAGATCAGCAGGATTACCACAACGATGATCAGGATGATCCAGATCCATCCGTTTCCCCATTCGAAAAAACCGCCGCCTCTTTCATTTTCCGCCATGACATACACCCCTTTCCCTCAAACAATTATTCAATTTCAACGGCATTCGTTCTCGGCCCGCACCCTCTGCCCCAGAACAGCAACAGGAACAGGATGATGAAGAAGAGAACGGTACAATTGCTGAATATACCTTTGTTGAATAAACCTTCATTACACCTTTCGGACACTGTAAATACCTCCCTTGCGGGGTTGCCCCCTCTTGCACTGCTATATCATATTCAATACTGCCTGTATGTGTTACAACAGGCCTTGTACCGGGGCATTCGCGGCAAATAGTCGTGATCCTGGGCCGCATTTATCCCGGTAAATCCACCGAGGTGGAATCCACCCCGGCGGAATCCATCTTGGTGGAATCTGCCCTGGTAGAATCTATCACCATAGATTCCACCTGAATGCAAAAATCGAGGGTATGCAACCCCCGATTTTCCGATTTTCTGAGACCCAGCGCTTATTTCTTCAAAGATGCTCAGCAGCAAGTATCCCTATCCCAGAACAGCAACAGGAACAGAATTATAAAGAACAAAATGGCGCAGTTGTCACCTAAAAATCCTCCGACTCCTCCTCTGTCTGCCATCGTAGAGGCCTCCTTTCGAACTTGAGCGTTGACATAACCTTTTCTAATTCAATTTATTCTTCTTTGGGAGGAAGTGTTCCAATTATATCTCCAATACCAATATATTAATTCAACAGCCGGACGGTTCCATTTATAAGCGTCCATTTATACGGAATTGCTGCGGAATTGCGTAATGAATCTTGTATGGCGGAATAAAAAAAATTGGTATATAATAGTGATTAATTCGAGGGGGAAGAGATATGAACATCAAGCCTGGATTGATAATCACGGTGAGGCATTATTCCCTGCTAAATGTATTCAAGGCTGCGGTGCTCGAAGTGCAGGAAAATACGATTACCATCAAGCTGCCCAAGGAAGCGCTAAAAGCGACTTATATAAAAGGGGATCCTCTGGTTGCCGCCTATGAGACGGGGGACTCGATAAGAATCACCGGGGGAAGGCTTATTGATTTCGATCCGAAAACCGAACAGTTTTCTTTCTCTGTGGATCAGCAGGATGGCGGCTGGGAATCGAGAAGCTACGAACGGTATCCCGTTTCCCTTTATGCGGATTTCAAGCTGGTGGAGGGCGGAAAAAAATGCTTCGCCCTGGTCAAGGACATCAGTGAATACGGAATGCTGCTCTATGCGAAGGATTCCTTTTTCAAAGGCCAGAGGCTGAATATCGACGTGTTCCTCACCCGGGACATCATGTCCCTGACCGCGGAAATCGTCCGGAAGGTGGAGCATGAGGATTATATCGAATACGGCTTGATCATCCGGCACAGCGGTCCCACTGTTTTCAACCATATCAAGAGTTTCGTCAAAAAAGCGCAGGAGGAGCATGTCCTCAAATTCTACAAAGAGTAGACTTTGCGCGATCTATGCAGCTTTTCGTCATTAACTAGAATAAAATGGAAAATTAGGAATTGACAACCTTGCGGCCTTGCCCTATAATAAGAACGCAACCAGAATTTTACAGTCGGTGTTGTTCTGTTTCGTTCCGGTCTGCGGAAAACGGCAGTTGAAGGGGGTGAGGGCTTTGAGCAGGTTGAGCCTTGTTGTTGCCGACCTGGACAGAGATTACCTGTCCAGGCTGGAACGGTTCCTGATGGTAAACTATCCCCAGCGATTTGATATTTACTCCTTCTCCTCCCGCGGAAAGCTGTCCGAATTTCTGAGCAATCCTGAAAAAAAGGATATTCTGCTGATAAACGGCATTTTATTCAAACAGGAGCTGGACCTTAAGAATATCGAAACGGTTGTCCTCCTCAAGGGGGACGGTCTCGACGCCCCGCCGGAGGGGATGGATGCCGTCAACAAATATCAGCATGCGGAGATGCTGGTGGCGGACATTCTGCGCATATATGCCGCAAAAAGCCGCAAGGACGCCGTTGTACAAGGACATGCCTTCACACGGGTCGTCGGGGTCTGCTCGGCGGCCGGAGGGACCGGAAAGTCCGGTATTGCGGCAGGGTGCAGCGTTCTGTCCTCCAAAAGGGGGCGCAGGGCCTTTTATCTGAATCTGGAGGACATTCCGTCCACCGGCCTGTTTTTCCGGGGCGAAAGCCCGCAAAGCTTTTCCAACGTGCTGTATCATTTGAAGGGAAAAGGCGGAAGCCTTGGCCTGAAGCTGGAGGGGGCAAAATGCTGCGACCCCGAAACGGGTGTCTATTATTTTGCGCCGCCGGACAGTGCGCTTGAAATGGATGAGCTTGCCGCGGAGGATATTTCCAGGCTGATCCTTGAAATGAAGGCCGCGGGGCTGTATGACACCGTCATAATAGACCTGTCGGCCGGCTTGAACCAACGGAATCATTCCGTTCTCAAAAACTGCGATATTATTTTCTGCATACTGACCGACCAGGAGGCATGCCGGATGAAAACCGGGATCCTGCTGAAGGGCATGGAAACGCTGGACGGCAAATACGGAACAGCACTGGCGGAGAAGCTGGTCCTGGTAATGAACTCCGGCGGCAAAAGCCCCGGCAGCGCGGACTACCGGTCCGTATCTTCCGGCGCGCCGGTGGTCGGGATCAGCGGATTCCCACAAAAACCGGGATGCGGCTGTTCCGTGGAGCTTATCCGGGATACGGCCTTCTTGTCGGGCCTGGGCAGGCTGATGGAATATATTTTTCCCCAGGACGAGGAGGAACCGAAAGCCTGCGCCGGGGGTGGTTCTGTTGGCTGAGGCCATACTGTGCGGGCTGGCGGATGAAATCAGGCTCGGGATCCTGCAGGGGCTTGACCGGTCCAGGAACGTCTCCGACGATGAAATGATGGAGCTTGTGACCGATGCGGTATTCAGCAGGTCCAGGAAGGAATACCTTGATATAGCGCAAAAAAGGGAACTGGCCGACCGGATTTTCAACGCCATGAGGCGGCTGGACATCCTCCAGCCGGTCATGGACGACAAGGGCATAACGGAGGTTATGATAAACGGACCGGACAACCTGTTCATCGAACGGGACGGCCGTATTTCAAGGCTCGACGCCCGGTTCGAAAGCGTTGAAAAGCTGGAGGATGTCATACAGGCGATTGTCTCCCGGACCAACAGGACGGTCAACGAAGCGGCGCCCATCGTCGATATTACGCTGCCGGACGGCTCCAGGGTCAATGTGGTGCTCCGGCCGGTAGCGCTGAACGGGCCGATCATGACCATCCGCAAGTTTCCGGAGGAGCCTATGACGATGGACCGGCTGACGGAAGCCGGCACACTGGGCTCCGATGCCGCCGCAGACCTGGACTGCCTGGTACGGGCGCGGTTCAACATTTTTATCTGCGGAGGGACGGGATCGGGCAAGACCACCTTTCTCAACGCCCTGTCCGGCTTTATTCCGAAGGAGGAAAGGCTGATCACCATTGAAGATTCCGCGGAACTGCAGATCAAGGCTGCCGAAAACCTGGTGAGGCTGGAAACCAGAAATGCCAACAGTGAGGGCCGGGGACGAATCACCATGCGGGAGCTGATCAAGACCTCGCTGCGGATGAGGCCGGAGAGGATCATTGTCGGAGAGGTGAGGGGCGAGGAAGCCCTGGACATGCTGCAGGCAATGAATACGGGCCATGACGGCTCCCTTTCCACCGGCCATGCCAACAGCGCCGCCGATATGCTCAAACGGCTGGAAACCATGGTACTCGGGGCTGCCCCGCTGCCCCTGGAGGCGGTGAGACAGCAGATCGCTTCCGCCATCGATATCGTGATCCATCTGGCGAGGCTGCGGGACAAATCCAGGAGGGTGTTGGAAATCAGCGAAATTGCGGACTGCCATAACGGGCAGATTTGTTTGAATCCGCTATACCTGTTCGAGGAGGATGCCGCCGCTCCGGCAGGCCGGGCTGAGATATGGGAAAACCAGGGTAAAGCGCTCGCAGGACACGCTGGTGCGGCGGAAGAGGACAGCCGCGTAAAAGGCTGTCTGAAATGGACCGGAAACAGGCTGGTCAATCCGGGCAAGCTTAAAATGGCCGGCATATCCTGCAGATTGGGCGGTGGATGAGATGACGGATTACAGCACCTATTATATGACCTTAAAAGAGCGCTTTATCTACACGGCGCTGGCTGCCGTTATTCTGTTTTCTGTTGCGTTTGTTTTTTACAGGAGTTTTGTGTTATCCGCTTTGCTCGTGCCATTTGCTTTCCTGTATCCTCGGATGAGGACAAGGAATATCATCGCCAGGCGAAGGAAGGAATTGAATATTCAGTTCAAGGATCTGCTTTACTCCCTGTCGTCCTCCCTGTCGGCGGGCAGAACGGTGGAGGGGGCTTTCAGGGAGGTTTTGAAGGACCTCTCGGTCCTGTATCCGGAGCCGGACACCTTTATCTTGGAGGAAGTACGGCTGATCATCAGCCGGCTCGACACCAATGAAACGCTGGAGTCCGCCCTTGCGGATTTTGCAGACCGGGCAAGGCTGGAGGACGTCGATAACTTCGTGAATGTATTCAACATCTGCAAACGGACCGGAGGAAACATTGCGGAAGTGATCCGGAATACGTCGGCCATTATCAACGACCGGATCGAGGTGGGCCAGGAGATCGATACCATGCTGGCCGAGCGGAAATTCGAACAAAAGGTGCTGAATGTCATACCGGTCCTGATGATCCTTTTGCTGTCGGCGACCGCTCCGGAATACATGAGTCCCGTTTTCAGCACAGCCGCAGGGAGGCTCGCCATGAGTGTTTCCATCATGCTGCTTGCCGCAGCGTGGTTTATTTCGTCAAAGCTCAGCGATATCAAATTGTGAGGGGATATTGCCATGATTGTGTTGGTAGCGGTATTTTCAGGGATTCTTGCCGTACTGTTCGCATTGTCGGCAGGCAAGTATGCAGGGCTCTTGAGTACATTGGACCGGAAGGACTATCCTCTTAAGGATATTCTGCCGGTGGGCCTGTTTCTTTTGGACTCCTTCAAATACCGCTTTAATACGGCATACGACCGAAAACTTCTCGCAGCCATTGTCGAACTGAACGGCCCCGGGCAGGCGGTGGCCCTGCTCAAGGCCCATTGGGGCGGGAAAATATCCATGGTGCTGCTTTCCCTTTTATTCGTTTTCTTCATCGGGACCCTGACGGAGCCAGACGCCGGATATATCGTCTTTTGCATATTGCTGCCGGCCGGCATCGCCTATTTCGGCGACCGGGACCTTTTTGAAAAGGTCAGGAAACGGCGGATGGCGATCCAGTTGGATTTCCCCGATTTCGTGAACAAGCTTACCCTGCTGATCAACGCAGGGATGACCGTGTCCCGCGCGTGGGAGAGAACAGCCGCCGAAAGCGGCAGGCAGACGCCCCTGTACCAGGAAATCAACCTGGCCCTGCAGGGCATCCGGTCCGGCCTGCCGGAGCACAAGGCCTACGAGGAATTCGCCAAAAGATGCCGCCTGTCCGTCATTACGCGGTTCATCTCCGTACTCCTCCAAAACCGGCGAAAGGGGAATGCGGAGCTTGTACCCATTCTCCGGGTATTTGCCAATGAATGCTGGGAGCTGCGGAAAAATACGGCCAAACGGTATGGGGAAGAGGCGTCTACGAAAATGCTGCTGCCCATGCTGCTGATGTTTGTGGCGATCCTGCTTATTGTCGGAATGCCGGCGGTGCTGGCTCTGAAGAATATATAAAATAAACGGGGGTGGAAGATATGAAAAATCTGGTGAAAAGCTTTTTGAAGGAAGAGGACGGTCTCGGCACGGTGGAGATTGTTGTAATCATCGCGGTTCTGGTTGGGATCGCCCTGATTTTCCGGGATGCCATCATAAAATTTGTGACGGAAATTATGAAAAGCGTATTTGCCGACGATACGATCACCAAGGATGTAAACAGCTCGAATATCCGAACGGGAAACGAAATCAAATAAAGCCGGAGGAGTGGTGTTCCCATGGTTCAAAGGGCACAGATGCCGTCAATTCGCCCGGATAGGCTCCAGTTCCGCTTCGAAAGCGATGAAGCCGCCAGCTTTCTTGTCCTGGAATGCGATTCGAAAGTGCTGGAATACCAGGCGCTCATGCTGGAGCACAACCGGATGCGGCGTGTTCTGCCGCTGGATGTTGTGATAAAGGAGGGAATGAGCTGCTATTATTACAACATAACCTCCCGGATATCGCTGGCCTTTTTCCTCAGCCGGCGCAAGCTCGGCCGGGAGGAATTCCTCAAGCTGCTGCTGGATATTACCTCCGCCGTTATCGATTCGGCGGGATACCTGCTGACCCTGTCCAACTTCGTGTTTGATCCGGAATACATCTATATCAGCCCGGAGACGCTGGACGCCATGCTTGTTTATGTGCCGGCGGCCCTGGACGGAGGCTGCGGCACATCGCTGCAGGCGTTTGTCTGCGATCTGCTTATGAAGCATATCAATGTAGATGGATTTAGCGACGGAAACCTGGTCCAGAGAATTCTTTCGGAGGTGAACAGCGACTCCTTCAACATGAAATCGCTGATGATCGTTTTAAACGATTTGCTGTATTCCGGGCCGTTGGACGACCGGTTTACGCCGGCCAAAAAGGAGGGAAAGACAGCTCAAGAAAGAACACCGGTATGGGAGGGGAAGCTTGTCCCGGAAATAAACCCGGTTCCCGAAGGAGGGCCTTTCGAGGGAAAACAGCCCCTGACCGTGAAAATGTCCGGATTGACCATACTGGCAATCGCCGCGCAAATGATCATGGGCGCCCTGATATATGCAGGCCGGGGATTCCTGGAGCAGGTCGGCGACAATCCCGCAGCCACGTATGCGGCGGTCATAATGATTGTGCTGGCGATAGAAGTACTGCTTTTCAAAAAACTCCATACAGCCGGAATGCTTCGCGTGAAACCGGCTCAAACCGCAAGCTCCGCTGAAATGGAACAGGATTGCCGGAGCAGCGGCAAAAATCGGAATGGCGGCAACCGCGGCGATTCGGAAAATAGCGCAAGAACTGCTGCAAACAGAGCGCGGGAAATGATTTACGGCAAAAGCCTGGTTGAAATGGACGGATTATCTCACGGTCCATCCCATGGCTCGTCTTATGGTTCATCCCACGGACCATCCCACGGACCATCCTATAGCGGCTTGTCCCATGGAGGCTTATCCTATCCCGAACGATCCTGCGAATCACTCCGGGAAGTGCCGGCCGGAAGCGCGCGGGACGAAGCCCGGAACATCCTGTATAAAGCGGCATCGGAAGCCGCCGCCAGCCTTGCGGCAACGCCGCCAAAAGCGGAAACCGCGGTGGGCCGGGCAGGATCATCCGGCGCGCACGTGACCGCCGGTGCGACGAGTCAGCCCGTTTCTTCCGGTCCGGCCATCCCGTACGGCCCGCCCGCGTCGGCAGGCAAAACGGAGCTGCTCTCCGGCAGCCCCAAAGGGAGGCGTATGCTGAAAAGCACGAGAAGGCAAGCCGGGGAAGAAGATATTTATATCAATAAGGAGGACTTTATCATAGGCAGGCTTGCGGACCATGTGGACCATGTAATAAAAAACAGCGCCGTCGGAAAGCTGCATGTGCAAGTCCTTTTCAAGGACGGCTTCTGCTATATCAAGGATCTCAACTCGGTAAACGGCACGTTTATCAACGGCAAGCGGATAGAAAGCAACAAAGAATATGAGCTGAAGGATAACGACAGGATACTGCTGGCCAACAGCGAGTTCGTCTATATCGGCGGATAAGCCTTCTATATCCTTTCAAAGCCCAGATACCTCGTACCCTGGAAGGTCAGCCTTCCCAGGTCGTCTTCCGCCAGAAGGCCGTACTCGTCGCCGGAAATTTTCAATTCCATCCGGTCGCCGCTTTCCACCTGAAAGGTGACATAGTAGGTTGTGGTGCTGGAGTGGACCATATTGTCGTTCATCATTTGATCGGAATGGCTCGTATGCGTCCTTTTGCCGGTTATTCTTGCCTCCACGGTGAGAACGGGCTGCTTGTTGTTGCGGCTCCATTGCGCCGCGCTTGAAATAATGCCGAACAGGATTCCGACTATAATGATTGCAAATATGCCGTAAAAAAATACACTGAACATCACGGGCGGACCAGCCATCATGTCTTACCCCTCCCCAGATTTCAAAAAATTGAGATATTCGCCCATTTCGTCTACATCAGACATATTGTACTATTTACGGGCGGAATTAGCAACATGTCTGGCCATCACTCCTGCTGTTGTGATAGAATGAAACTGTTGGTGATTCGGCAAACAGGAAAAAGGGCATTCTATAACGAATCGTAAAGGGCAGGATCACAGGCATAAGGGTTGGGAGGCATGCAAATGGCAGGATTGAAAGGCGGCAAGATTTTTGCGGGAAGCACCGGCAGGGAATTTGCGGAAAAAATGTGCAGTTCGATGGACGGATGCGTGTCCCTTTCCGAAGTGATCACGTTTTCCGAGGGCAACACTTATGTGAAAGCCTGTGAAACGGTACGGGGAATGGATGTATACCTTGTTCAGCCGATCGGTCTGCGGCCGAACGATGAATTTGTGGAAATCCTGTTCTGGGCTGATGCGTTCAAACGAGCCAGCGCCAATTCCGTGACGGCAATCATGCCGTATTTCAGCTATGCAAAAGCCGACAAAAAGGATGAACCCCGGGTATCCATAAGGGCGCGGGTATGCGCCGAATGCCTCGAACTCGCGGGAGTGGACAGGGTGGTCACGATGGATTTGCACAGCCCGCAGGTACAGGGCTTCTTCAAGAAGCCGGTGGATCATCTCCATGCCCTGCCGGTATTGTGCGAATACATAAAGGCCATGAAATTCGAGGATCTGGTCGTCGTATCCCCGGATGCCGGTTATGCCAAGCAGGCCCGGAAATTTGCGAATTATCTGAATACCTCCATAGCCATCGGCGACAAAACAAGGAGAGCGCACGACGAGAAGGCGGAAATACTTGAGATCATCGGGGATGTCAAAGGGAAAACCGCATTTATTGTAGACGACTTCAGCCTGAGCGGTGGCACCCTGGTTGAAATAGCCTGCGGGCTCAAGGGACGCGGTGCCAAAAAGGTGGTGGCGGGCCTGTCTCACATGCTTCTGAATGAGGCCGGGGTCAACAGGATCGAACAGAGTCCTATTGATTTGCTTGTAGGCACGGATTCCATCGTCAATCCTTTTATTGCGCACTCGAAAAAAATCAAGCAGATCTCTGTAGCGCCGCTTTTTGCGCAGGCCCTGATCCGCATCCACAACAAGGAATCCATCAGTCCCCTGTTTGATAATAACCTTTGACAACAATCCTTAAAAACCTCTTGCACAAGAGAGGTTTTTTCTGTCTTCCATAGCCGGATTGGTCTTGACCGCGTTCGGCGTGGCATTCTTTGTCGCGGCGGTTCTTTTTATGAAAAACTCCTGGAGGGTCGGAATTGATAAAAGTACAAAGACGACCCTGATACGGGAGGGAATATACCGGTTCAGCCGAAATCCGGCCTTTATCGGCTTTGATTTGATGTTTGCCGGCGTTTTCATTTCATATGCCGACATTCTGACGCTCTTCGCAATGCTTGTCAATGGGATGGCGCTCCACTTATTGATCCTGCAGGAGGAAAAACATCTTCGGTCCGTGTTCGGAGAGGAGTACGCCGAATATGCCCGGCAGGTCCCGCGGTATTTGTTGGTCCGATGAGCCGAAACGGCGGAGAGGAATAAAAAAGCACCTGTGCCGCGCAGACGGTGCACGGTGCAAGTGCTTTCAATATTCTTCAGGATTTCCTTGCCCCTGCCGGCTCAAACTTCAAACTCGCCGGCCTGGCAGGCGCCGCTTTCAATACTCATGGCCTTGAGCTTGTAGTACATATTCGTATAAGTGACCTGCATGTAGGGAACAAGCCAGAGATAGCCGATGCCGAGAGACAGGGTTGCAAGAATAGCCCATCCGAGGAAACTCAGGTACATTACAAAGATGTCCCATTTATGACCGCTGGTCATCCGGATGCTGAGCTTCATTGCCTGTTTTGCCCCGATCCTTGGGTTGTCCGCAACGATATACATACACTGGGAATAGGCAAAGCCCTTGATAATTCCGGGGATATAGAACAGCAGCGACCAGAGCAGCGTCCAAAGCACCTGCCATAAATAGGTCGTTACTGCCGGCGTAAATATGCTGAAGCCTTGAAACACCACCGACACATCGACTTTTTCCGATGTGTTGATTAAAGCTATGCTGTAGAGGATCATGCCGATCACCAGGGGACCCGTTAACACGAGGATCAAAATGCTTCCGTACGGGAAGACGGAGGTAAGCAGCGATAAAAGGACAAGTACCAGGTATAAAAGCACAAATGCTCCGATGGTACCGCCCCAGCGGCCCCTGAGTTGTTCTTTTGCCATTTGTTTCATTTCAGCTCTTACAAACATACAACACCCCTTTAATTCAGTTTTTGGAATAGAACCATTGTTATTAGAATATGTCATAGAGCATGACATATTCATAATACCATATTATAATAAGTTTATGTAGAGTTTTACAAAATAGCAGACAAACCGGCTGTAAGTCGAGTATAGTTTGTATTGCAGGAAGATTTTCGAGACTTACCATTTTGCAGGAGGTTGGAAGGAATATGTGGAGTAGAAGAGAATTGAAGGAAAGAGCGAAAAACGTGCTCCGGTGGAATTATTGGAAGGCTTTTCTGATAAGCCTTGTCATTCTTGTCGCCGAGGGTGGCGGCGGTGGCAGCGGAGGCCGTTCCGGAAGCAGAAGCGGCGGCCAGGGCGGCGGAATGCCGTTCCTGAATAACTTTTCCATGAGGGACGCCGTTATTTTTGGTCTGGTCGCGCTGGCGGCTGTTGCGTTCCTTCTTCTGATTGCGGCCGCATTGAGGATATTCCTGGGATATCCGCTGGAGGTGGGAGGCCGGAAATATTTCATTCAGTCCGCCCAGAATTTCGACAACCGGAGATGTTTCAGATTTGCGTTTGATGGGCAGAATTATATGGGCATCGTTGCGACCATGTTCTTGAAAGGGATATTTAATTTTCTCTGGTTCCTGCTTTTTATCATACCGGGGATCGTGAAAGCCTATTCCTACAGCATGGTGCCGTATATCCTCGCGGACAATCCGAATATCGGGGCGGCAAAAGCAATCCGGCTTAGCAACAAGATGACGTATGGACACAAATTCGACATGTTCGTTCTTGACCTGTCCTTCATAGGATGGTATTTGCTCGGTATGCTGGCGTTGTTTGTAGGAATGCTTTTTGTCAAGCCCTATGAAAACGCTACGAAGGCGGAGCTTTATCTGGTGCTGAGGAGAAATGCGCTCGAAAGCGGAATGTGCAGCTATCAGGAATTAATGTTGCAAGATCCCGCACAGGAAGGGTATAATTGGTGATTGGGAAGGATTCCGATCCGGATGCGTTGAAAGGGTGAAACAATTGGGTTGGCTGGACAGGTTGGAGAAAAAGATAGGGAAATACAGCATTAAAAACCTGATGATATATATTACGGCGCTGAATGGCCTTGTCGGCCTTCTGCAGTATTTATCGCAATACATCCAGGGCGCGGGCGATTTCACCGCAAAGCTTTATCTGATTCCGTCCCTTGTGATGCAGGGCGAGGTCTGGCGGTTGGTAACATTCCTGTTCATCCCGCAGGTGTCATCGCCTTTCTGGCTGTTGTTCACCTTGTACTTTTATTATATGATCGGCAATACCTTGGAGCAGGAATGGGGAGCCTTCCGGTTCAACGCATACTATCTGGTCGGGGTGCTGGGGACGATTGCCGCGGCATTCTTCGGAAGCGGAATGGCAACGTCGATGTTCCTCAACTTCTCACTGATTTTCGCGTTTGCCTACCTGTTCCCGAATTACCAGATCCTTTTGTTCTTCTTCGTGCCGCTGAAGATGAAATACCTGGCCTGGGCTTATCTTGCCTTGATGGTCTTTATGTTTGCCGGCAGGCCGGTTATGGGCATTCTTACCCTGGCTGGCTCCGCCTTGAACTTTATCCTCTTTTTCGGCAAGGATGTCCTGTACCGGCTCCGGACGGGCCGAAAGGTTTATCAGAACCGGAGGAGCTTCGAGGCCAAGAAGCCGAAAATCGTGGTGATTCACCGCTGCGCCGTATGCGGAAGGACCGAATGGGACGACAGGAACCTGGAATTCCGGTATTGCGTGGACTGCGACGGGGATTACGAATATTGCATGGAACATCTGCAGACCCATGAGCATGTGAAGGGTACGGGAAGCAAGAAGAACTGAAAAAAAGAACTGAAGCAAAAAAAAAGAGCCTTCGAAGGGAAGAGCTCTTTTTTTGTGAATCCCGATTTTGCGTGTTGTTTCGATTCCTATTTCTTCGTCCTTATTTCATTTTGCCGGTGACCTTCAACCTCGTCAACGCCCTCTGTAATGCCGCCTGGGAACGCATGTATTCGATCCGGCTCAGCTTGCTCTGCAGCCGCTCCCGCGCTCTTTCCTCCGCAGCCAGGGCCCTGTTGATGTCGATTTCGTTGGGCCATTCGGCGGTATCGGCAAGGACCACCGTCTTGTCCTGCATGACTTCCATAAAACCTTCCGAAAGCACCGCTTCAAGCCATTCGCCGTCCATTTTGATCCTGGCCTGACCGATGGCGATGGCCACCACCATCGGCATATGGCCGCTCAAAATGCCCATTTCGCCTTCCGGCGTCTTGACGATCAGCTCTTCCACGTCGCCGGAGATGAATTTCCGGTCAGGGGTGACGATTTCCAGATAAAATGTGCCTGCCATTCCATTCCCCCCTATATGCTTTTGGCCGCTTCGTATACTTCTTCAATCGTGCCCTTCATGAAGAATGCGGCTTCCGGGATGTCGTCCATTTTACCGTCCACGATTTCCTTGAACCCGCGGATCGTATCCTTGATGGAAACATACTTGCCCTCGTAGCCGGTGAAGTTGGTGGCGACGAAGAACGGCTGGGACAGGTAGCGCTTGATCTTCCTGGCCCGGTATACGATCTGCTTGTCTTCCTCGGTCAATTCGTCCATGCCGAGGATTGCAATAATATCCTGAAGCTCCTTATACCGCTGCAGGACTTCCTGGACGCGGCGGGCGACATTGTAATGCTCTTCGCCGACGATCCTGGGATCCAGGATCCTCGAGGTCGAATCCAGGGGATCGACTGCAGGGTAAATCCCTTCCTCAACGATGGCCCTTGAAAGAACCGTTGTGGCGTCAAGATGGGCGAAGGTGGTAGCCGGAGCAGGGTCCGTCAAGTCGTCGGCCGGCACGTAAATGGCCTGTACCGAGGTGATGGAGCCTTTCTTTGTCGAGGTGATCCTCTCCTGGAGGGTGCCTACGTCCGTTGCCAGGGTAGGCTGGTATCCGACGGCGGAGGGAACCCTTCCCAAAAGCGCCGAAACCTCCGAACCGGCCTGCACGAAACGGAATATGTTGTCGATGAAGAGCAGCACGTCCTGCCCGAGCTTATCCCTGAAATATTCTGCAATAGTAAGACCGGTGAGGCCCACCCGCATTCTGGATCCCGGCGGCTCGTTCATCTGTCCGAATACCAGCGCGGTTTTCTCGATAACGCCCGAATCCCGCATGTCGTGCCACAGGTCGTTTCCTTCCCTGGACCGCTCACCGACGCCGGTGAATACGGAGTAGCCGCCGTGCTCGGTGGCAATGTTCCGGATCAGTTCCTGGATCAGAACGGTTTTTCCGACTCCGGCGCCGCCGAAGAGACCGATCTTGCCGCCCTTTGCATAAGGAGCCAGGAGATCGATGACCTTGATGCCGGTTTCCAGGACCTCCGTAGCGGGCATTTGTTCGTCAAAGCCCGGGGCCGGCCTGTGGATGGGCCAATATTCGGATGCTGCGACGGGTCCGAGCTTGTCGACGGGTTCGCCCAATACATTGAGAACCCTGCTGAGGGTTTCCTTTCCGACGGGAACCTTAATCGGGTCTCCGGTGTCAAGAGCCTCCATATCCCGGATAAGACCTTCCGTAGAGGACATGGAAACGCACCGTACCATCTGGTTGCCCAGGTGTTGCATGACCTCTGCCACGATGGACGTTCCCTTATTGTCGATTTTGATTGCGTTATAGATTTTCGGAAGCTCTTCGTCTTCGAACCTTACGTCGATAACCGGACCGATTACCTGAACGACGCGGCCTTTTTTCTCAGCCATAAATTCCTTCACTCCTCATCTGAGTAGTCTATTTCAATCCTTCAAATCAATCTGATTTACCTGTGCCGGGAAATCCAACTTCCCGCGGGTCACTGCAAGGCCGCCGCGCCGCCGACGATTTCGGAAATCTCCTGGGTGATGGCCGCCTGCCTTGCCCTGTTGTAATACAGGTTCAGCGACTGGAGCATTTCATCGGCGTTGGCGGTAGCGTTGTCCATCGCCGTCATCCTGGCGCTCTGCTCGCTGGTGAAAGCCTCGACCAGCGCGCCGTACAGGATGCCCTTGACATATTTGGGGATGAGGACGTCGAATACCGCTTTGGGCGAGGGTTCGTAATTGATCATGTCGTCCAGCTTCACCGGAGGACAGCCGTCGCAGCCGATATCTTCCTTGAAGTCGTTCAGGTCAAGGGGGAGAAGCTTTACCGCCCGCGGGACCAGCTTTATCGCGGAAACCATATCCGTGTAGACCAGATAGACTTCATCCAGCTCGCGCCGCCTGAACAGGTCCAGGACGATTTCGCCGATTTCCCTCGCCCTGTAGACGCTGGGGTTCTGCACCGGATAATCGAAATCCTCGAACAGCTCGTGGTTTTTCCTCAGGAAATAATTCCTGCCCACATGCCCGGCAACGAACAGCAGCGGGTTTTCCACCTTGTCGATCATGTTTTCCGCCAGCTTGATGACATTGTGGTTGTATCCGCCGGCAAGCCCCTTATCGCCCGTCAGCAGGATAAATCCGGCTCTTCTCCTGGTTTTGTCCGTTCTTTCGTCGAAGAACGTATTCTCTATGCTGCTCGAATGCATAAGGATGTCTGCGATCGTCGCCTTGACCTTCTTGAAATAGGGCGTCGTCTGCTCCAGCTGCTGCCTTGCCTTTTTCAGCTTGGAAGCGGCTATGAGCTTCATCGCCTTGGTTATCTGGCGCTCTTCCTTTATGCTTTTGATCCGCAGCTTTATTTCACGCATGCTTGCCATAATCTGATCACCGCCTGTTCAGCCGTCCTATGCCAGGGTTGCCTTGCATTCCTCAACGGCCTTTTTCAGCAATTCTTCCATGTCCGGCTTGAGATCGCCGGTTTGCCGGATCGCTTCCGGCACCTGGGGGAATTTTTCATGGATGTATTCCAGCGCGTCCTTGCTGAACTTCTTGACGCTCTTCACCGGGATATCCATGAGGTACTTGTTGGTGGCAATATAAAGGAGGATGACCTGGTCTTCCACCGCATACGGCGCATACAGGTCCTGCTTCAATGCCTCCAGCAGCCTTTCGCCCTGAACCAGCTTGTCTTTCGTCGCTTTGTCCAGGTCGGAACCGAACTGTGCAAAGACGGCCAATTCTCTATACTGTGCCAGGTTTACCCTCAACGGGCCTGCAATTTTCTTCATTGCCTTGATCTGGGCCGAGCCGCCGACCCTTGAAACCGATACGCCGACGTTGATGGCCGGACGCTGGCCGGAATAGAACAATTCCGTTTCCAGGAAGATCTGTCCGTCGGTGATGGAAATGACGTTGGTCGGGATATAGGCTGAAATGTCGCCGGCCTGGGTCTCGATGATGGGAAGGGCTGTAATGGAGCCTCCTCCCAGTTCGTCCGAAAGCCTGGCCGCTCTTTCCAGCAGCCTGGAATGGAGATAGAATACATCCCCGGGGAAAGCCTCACGTCCCGGCGGCCTGCGGAGAAGCAGCGACATCGCCCTGTACGCGACGGCGTGCTTGGACAGGTCGTCGTATATGATTAGTACGTCCTTATGCCCGTCAAACATGAAATGCTCGGCCATCGCGCAGCCGGCATACGGCGCGATGTACTGCACGGTCGCCATTTCACTGGCCGTAGAGGATACGATGATGGAATACTCCATGGCGCCGTATTTTTCAAGCGTGTTGTATATCCCGGCAACAGTGGATGCCTTCTGGCCTATGGCTACATAGATGCAGATGACCTCCTTGCCCTTCTGGTTGATGATGGTGTCGACTGCGATGGCGGTTTTACCGGTCTGCCGGTCGCCGATGATCAATTCCCGCTGGCCCCTGCCGATGGGGGTCATGGCGTCAATGGCCATAATACCGGTCTGAAGCGGCTTATTCACGGATTTCCGGTCGATAACGCCCGGCGCCAGGAACTCGATGGGCCGGAAGGCGTCGGTTTTGACCTCCCCCTTGCCGTCGAGGGGGATCCCCAGCGGATTGACGACCCTGCCGATGAGCGCGTCCCCTACGGGAACCTCCACGGCTCTGCCGGTGCTTTTGACTACGGTGCCTTCCTTGATGTTTCGTTCGTCTCCCAGCAGCACGCAGCCAACATTGTCCTCTTCCAGGTTCAGCGCCATTCCGTGCACGCCGTTTTCGAACTCCAGAAGCTCTCCGTACATACAGCCGCGAAGCCCGTATATCCTTGCAATACCGTCTCCGGACTGAAGGACGTAACCGACGTCCTCCGTACTGGTTTTTGCTCCATAGCTCTCAATCTGCTGTTTTATAATAGAGCTGATTTCTTCCGGTTTTAAATTCATCGCATTCACCTCATATCATATGTTTCACTATAGCCCGGCAATCATCGCCTGCAGCTTCGAAAGCCTTCCGCTCACGGAGCCGTCGTACAGCTTGTCGCCCACCGCCACCTTGACGCCGCCTATAAGGGTGGGGTCAAGATTCACGGTTGCCTTGACGGAAGAAGAGTTGTATAGTTTTCTGAACCTCTCGCCGATCCGGTCGATATGAGCCTGGTCGAGAGGAATTGGTGTCATTATCGCAATATGGAGTATGCTGCGCTTTTCGTCCGCCAGGCGGATGAATTCCCGGCCGATTCCGGGCAGAAAGCTGATCCGGCCCTTGTCCAGCAGAAGAAAAAGCAGGTTCAGCAAATCCGGCTGAACTTTACCGCCGAACAGGCTGCTCAGCATGCTTTTCTTCGTATCGACGCTGTTCTTCGGGCTCAGCAGGAAAGCACGCAATTCGCGTTCTGAGCCGTAAATGTCCGAAAGGACGGTCAACTCGTTTTGGTATGCCTCTATGACATCCTTTTCCACAGCCAGATTTATGAGCGCTTCCGCATATCTCTTGTCTACCAGCGGCATCAGGCAGCACCTGCCTCATCAATGAATTTATCCACAAGCAGCCGGTTGCTTTCCGTATCCATGTTCGCTTCGATCACCTTGGAAGCGGCGGCAAGCGCAAGCCCGGCCACCTGGCCGCGAACGTCCCGGAGCATTTGCTCCCGCTCCTGCTCGATTTCTTCTCTCGCTTTTGTCAGGATGGCTTCCGATTCCTGCCTGGCTTCGGCCACCAGCCTGTCATGCTCGCGTCCTGCTTTCAGAACGGCGTCGCTGATGATCTTCTCGCCTTCCGCTTTCGCGCCCTTCAACTGCTCCTCATAGGAACGCTTCAGCGCTTCCGCCTCGGCCTTTTTCTTTTCCGCGTCCTCCAGGGAGTCCTTTATGCTGTTCGTGCGCTTTTCCATGAACTCCGTCACGGGCTTGAAAAGGATCTTTCTCAGTACCACATAGAGAAGGATCAGATTCAGCGCCGCTATAATAAATTTCAATGCATTCAAACTTTCGAGCAATCCCTATCCACCCTTTCCAACTTACTTACTTCGCACATAAGCTGCAAAGCTGCGTTCCGCAAGCTGCGGCCGTATCAGGGGGGAAAGTTCCCCCCCTGCAAAACAAATAAACAAACCAACGACCTTGCAGACTACATCTTACCGATCAGCATAACGGCGATAACGAAGCCGAATATGGCAGTTACCTCGGAAAGCGTAGCAAAAATGAGACCCGTGGACATGATCTTGCCGGAAGCTTCAGGATTTCTCGATACGCCCTCCGATGCCTTGGAAGAAGCGATGCCGAGGCCGATTCCAGCGCCGAAACCGGTAAACATTGCAATACCTGCACCAATTGCGATTAAACCACTGACTGACATTTGTTTTACCTCCTATTCAATTGCCTCTGAAATGTATATTGATGATAAAAATACAAAAATATATGCCTGCAGACCTGCATCAAACAGATCAAAAAACGCGCTCGCGATCGGAAGTACCGGTTTTATGGCGAGAGAGGCGGAATAGACCATTTCCACGATGATATAGCCGGCCAGTATATTGCCGAAAAGACGGAGCGACAGCGATAACGTACGGGTGCCGTAATCCAGAATGTGAAACGGCAGCATGATCGGAGTCGGTTTGAGGAAACTGCCGAGCCAGCCTTTAAAACCCTTGTACCGGATGCCGGAAAAAAGGATAAGGAACACGGTCATCAGCGCCATGGTCAACGTAATATTCAAATCCTTGGTCGGAGGAACGATTTCAAAATGGGACACCTTTTCAAAGAACTCGAAGCCGGTCCACTTATAAAGTTCTTCAAAGGTCGGGAAGATATTGAATACGCCTATGGTATTGGCGAAGACCAGAAACAGAAGTATGGTTCCGAAATAAGGGGCGAAGGGCCTCCAATGGTGTCCGATATTGCCCTTGATCAGCTTATTGACCGTTTCTACCACGATTTCCACGACATTCTGTTTTCCGGTTGGGATGGTTTTCAGATTTCTTGCGAAAATAAGAGCGAGGACGATGATGATGGCCATTATGATCCACATCATGACTATGCTGTCCGATATGGGGAAGACCAGCCCGAAAAGGTTTATCGAGAAAAGATCATTCGGCTGCATGACGTTGCCTGACTCCAAAGCATTCACCTTCTTACTCAAAATGGTTTTTCGTGATACCCAGCATTTCAGTAATGGCGTTGAACATCAAAACAAAAGGTACTATCAGTATTCCTGCAACAAATCCGGCAAACAGCCAACGACTGAGGTGATAAGCCAGAAACAGCAGTGGCAGCAGCAACAGCTGATTTAATGCAAACACCAGAATGCCGGTGCCGGACGCGCTTGAGCCGGTGCGGCAGATTCGTTCAAAAGCCCATGCGTAGCTCCCGAACTTGATTATGCTAAAAATAGTACCCACAACTAAACCGGTTAAAACAATCCATCGATTTTTCAATAGTATTATATCAAGTATCGACAGCAGCATCAAAAAAATAACACTATTCTTTGCGGTAAACTGCTCTATTTTGCTCTTTAACAATTTTTACTTTCTCCGAAAACCATAAAAATTATTAAGGGGAAATCACCTTATGCCGATAATGGAAGTATGGGATCGGCTTAATAGGTCTGTATCAAGCATCTCACAAAACAATTAAAATTAATAATATCACAGTGATTTTCAATATTCAATATAGTTTGACAGATAATTAACGAAATATTTTACGGAAGACAACAGGGGTGTTTTTATGGATATAGGTGCGATTTTAGGATTGATTATTGGTATTGGCGCAATCGTAGCCGGATTTCTTCTTGAGGGCGGACACCTTGGAGCGCTTTTCAGAGAGGTTTCTCCTTTCTTCATTATTTTTGGAGGCACCGCAGGTGCGACAACACTGGCATTCCCGCTTTCCGAGCTGAAGAAGATACCCGGCGAACTCAAATATGTGTTCACGACGAAAAAGAACGATCCGGTGGCCATCATCAACCAGCTTTCCGAGCTTTCCGAAAAAGCAAGGAAGGACGGCCTGCTCAGCCTGGAGCAGGATGCGCAGAACAATGAGAATGAGCTGATCAAAAAGGGGCTGGCCCTTGTCGTCGACGGGATAGAGACCGAGGTCATCAAGGATATCCTGGTCCGGGAAACGGTTCTTCACGAGAGCATCCACGAATCCGTTGCCAAGATTTTCGAGGCGGCCGGCGGATATGCTCCGACCATGGGCGTTATCGGTACGGTTATGGGCATGATCAACGTTTTGGGCAGCATGGACGAGGATTCCAGCGGTCTCGGCGAAAAAATCGCGACGGCCTTCCTGGCCACCTTCTTCGGCATTGGCTCCGCGAACCTGCTTTTCTTGCCGATCGCGGGCCGCATCAAGTCCAAGGCGGAAAATGAAAAAATGGTCAACGACCTGATCATCGAAGGGCTCCTTTCCATCCAGGCCGGCGAAAATCCGAGGATCATAAAGGAAAAGCTGAACCTCAGCCTGCTTGAGAAGCTCGCCGGAAAGGGCGGAGGCAAGCAGGAGGTCAAGGAAGAGGCGGAGGGATAAACGGTGCCGAAAGTCAAGGTTGTCAAGGATAATGCCGAAAGATGGATGCTTACCTATGCGGATGTTATGAATCTTCTGCTGATTCTTTTTATCATCCTGTATACAATGGCGAATATTGACTCCGAGAAGTTCAAGCAGGTGGCCGCTTCCATGAGGGAGGCTTTTGGCGACCGCGCCGCCGCGGTGGTGATCGGGGATGCCGGCGGCGCGCCTTCCATGATCACTATTGAGACGACGGCGCCCTCGTCCGTGGTTCCGTCCAATCTGGAGCAGCAGCAGATGGAGGAAGTGCAGAAAACCGTGGAGAAGCTCGTAGCCGATCTGGGGTTGGAAGGACAGGTTGATGTCGCGCTCCAGGAAAGAGGCATCTACATCTCCATCGGAGAGCAGGTGCTGTTCCGGAGCGGAAGCGCAGATATAGAGGCCAAGTCCAAAGAAAACATCGTCAAGATCGGCAAGGAGATCCTGGCGAAAATACCCGGCAAGCAGATGAGGGTAGAGGGGCATACCGACAATGTGCCGATTAATACCACGCGCTTTCCCGACAACCAGGAGCTTTCCACTGCAAGGGCCAACGCGGTCTGGAGGATCCTGGTGAAAGATGCCGGGATCGACCCGACCCTGCTTTCCGCATCCGGCTATGGGGAATTCCGGCCGAAGGTGCCGAACGATACGGAAGAGCACCGCAAACAGAACAGAAGAGTGGATATTATTATTCTCCGGGATATTTACCATACGGCGGAGCCGGGCGGGGAGGATTCCGCCGAAAGCCAGCCGGCAAAAACCACCGGTGAAGCCGGTTCCGGAACGGAGGCCGCTGCGGCCAAAGCAGCAGGCGAAGCCGGGGCAGGGACGGATAAAACAACCGGAACAGCTGAGCACTGACCAGCATGCAAAAAAATGTAACGAAAAACAGAAAAAGCAAAATAAAAAACGCCATTTCCCGGCGTTTTTTTTGATGACTAGAGGCTTCTAACGGTGGCTTTCCCCGGTTACCGGAATTCTTCCGGCTTTTCTTTGCGATAGCCGAACTCGTAGAGCAGCGCCTGAACGATTCGTTGGGAAGCAAAGCCATCTCCGTATGGATTGACGGCCTTGGCCATCTTCGCGTATTCGGCCGGTTCCTCCAACAGCTGGAAGGCCATCTCCCGGATATTTTCGCGGTCGGTTCCCGCCAGTTTGACCGTCCCGGCCTCTACGGCCTCCGGCCTTTCCGTCTCTTTCCTTAACACCAGGACAGGCTTGCCCAGGGCGGGCGCTTCTTCCTGGAGTCCGCCGGAATCCGTCATGATCATGTAGGAACGGCTCATCAGGTTGTGCATGTCCTGGACGTCCAGCGGGTCTATAAGGTGGATCCTGGGATTCGAGCCCAGGATGCGGAAGGCCGTTTCACGGACAGCAGGATTCAAATGTACGGCATAAACGATTCTTACGTCTTCCAGCTTTTCCGCGATATCCTTCAGGGAGAGACAGATTTGCTCGAGGGGTTCGCCGAGATTTTCCCGCCTGTGGGCGGTGACGGCAATCACTCTTTTGCCTTCCAGGTCAAGCTTCTTCAAGGACGGATCCTGATAGACATAATCTTTTCTTACGGTTGTTCTCAATGCGTCAAGAGCGGTATTCCCCGTAACATATATTTTCTCTATGGAAATGCCTTCGTTCAGCAAATTGCTTTTATTGGACGCGGTCGGCGCAAAATGGTAGTCCGTCAGGGCGCAGGCCAGCTTCCGGTTCATTTCCTCAGGGTAGGGGGAATATTTGTCGAAGGTGCGCAGGCCCGCCTCAACGTGGCCTACGGGTATTTTGTGATAGAAGGCGGCAAGGGCTGATACAAAGCAGGTGGTCGTGTCGCCGTGAACAAGCACGATGTCGGGGCGTTCCTCGTCCAATACGCCGGAAAGGCCCTCCAACGCCCGTGTTGTGATCTGTTCCAGCGTTTGCCGGTCCTGCATGATATTCAGATCGTGCTTCGGTTCTATCTTAAAAATATCCAGCACCTGATCCAGCATCTGCCGGTGCTGTGCGGTAACGCATACAATCGGCTCGATTTCTGGATATTTTTCCAACTCCTTTACAAGAGGAGCCATTTTTACGGCATCCGGCCTTGTACCGAAAACGACCATTGCTTTTAATTGTTTCATTTTGTCACTCCGTTATTTGAATTTTCAGCGGTGGCATTGCCGTGCTCCGCAGATGCCTGCAGGTTTCCGATTTTTGCAGCCGCTTCCATGGAAACGGTCGCCACGGGAGCCTCCGCCGCAGATACTGCAGGGACTACAGGTATTGCAGGCACGGCCGGAATCTCCGCCTTTTCTCCGGTGTCGGCGGGTTCTTCTGTCGCTTCCGCGCTGCCGTTGATATCGCTCATGTAGCGCGCGCCTCCGACGACGAAGACCGCCACGGCCAGTAGAAGGATAATGGCGCTGATGGCGCCTCTGTCCGCCAGCACAATCGCGCACAGACCCAGGGCGCCGCTTGCGACGTACATGGTCACTACGGACTGCCGCTGGCTCATGCCCATATCGATCAGCCGGTGGTGCAGGTGGCCCCTATCGGCCTGCATAATGGGCTTGCCGGTGACCAGCCTTCTAATGATTGCGAAAAGCGTATCATAAAGGGGCAATCCCAGCACCAGTAAAGGAATTGCTATAGAGATGGCGGCATAGGACTTCAGCGTACCCTGGATGGATATGACGCCAAGGGTGAATCCCAGGAAGGCGGAGCCCGTTTCGCCCATGAAAATCTTCGCGGGGTTGAAGTTGAACGGCAGAAAGCCGAGGGTGGAGCCGGCCAAAGCGGCCGTGACCACCGCGGTGTATACGGCGAGGGTGTCCCCGATGAGCATGGATACAAAGAACAGGGAAAGGGACGAAATGGAGGCCACCCCTGCGGCAAGGCCGTCCAGGCCGTCGATCAGGTTGATTGCGTTCGTGATTCCCACGATCCAGAGGACCGTAAGCGGATAGGCGAAATAGGGGCTGAGCTCCGTATAGCCGGAGGGCACAAACGGATTTGTAAGCACAGATATTTTTGTGCCGGAAATCAGTACGACGGAGATTGCGGCCGCCAGTTGGAAGGCCAGCTTCGTTTTCGAGCCCAGCGCTTTTGTATCGTCCAATATGCCCAGCGCCATAATGAAGAGCATTCCGATCAACAGCCCGAAAAATTCCCTGCCCGGCGTAATGAGGTTCGTGGAAGTAAAGAGGTTGAAAAGAAGCGCAACAAGAAAGCCGGCGATGATAGCCGCGCCGCCCATCAATGCGATGGGCTTCTTGTGCATCCTGCGTTCATCCTTCGGCACATCGACGGCGCCTAACTTGAAAGCCAGCTTTTTAACGATCGGCGTTGAGGAAAATGCGATTATGAAGGCGAGTACAAATGTAATCAGATACTCGTACATATATGACAAAACGGACACCTCGTGAATCAAATTTTAACAACTCTTATGCCGGCTTCCTTCAGCAACTCCATTGCCAGCTCGTCCGGATACTCTCCCGCAAAGACGATCTTTTTCAAACCGGCGTTGATGGCCATCTTTGCACACAACACGCAGGGCTGATGAGTCACATACAGGGTGCCGTCCTTGACGCTGGTACCCGAATAGGCCGCCTGAACCAGGGCGTTCTGTTCGGCGTGTATTCCCCTGCAAAGCTCGTGGCGCTGCCCGGAGGGAACGCCGAGCTCATCCCGCAGGCACCCGAGTTCGGTACAGTGTTTGCAGCCCATGGGCGCACCGTTGTAGCCGGTTGCCAGTATGCGCTTGTCCTTGACGATAAGTGCGCCGACCTGACGCCTCACGCAGGTGGATCTGGATTTGATGAGCTCAACGATTTCCATGAAATACTCATCCCATGACGGTCTCATCACGCACCCCCCCAAACTGTCGATTTTCCGCCGCGTATCCTTTATACGGTTCCACAGCGGAAACCTCTGCCGTTTCCGGCTTCAGCGCCTGCCGGAAGTTTCCGCTGCAGCATTAGACCGATCCTGTTGCTATTTGGTTCCGAAAAGCCTGTCTCCAGCGTCGCCAAGTCCCGGCACGATATATCCGTGGTCGTTCAGGGTTTCATCCACCGCGGCGCAGTAGATCTCGACATCGGGGTGATCCTTGTTGATCCTGGCAATTCCCTGCTTGGAAGCAATCAGGCACATCAGCTTGATGCTAGCGACGCCCCGCTCCTTTATGAAGCCGATCGCCGCTGATGCGGAGCCGCCCGTTGCAAGCATCGGGTCAAGGACGACGATCTCCCGTTCCTCCGCGTCCATGGGCAGCTTGCAGTAGTACTCTACCGGCTCCAGGGTTTCGGGATCGCGGTACAGGCCGATGTGGCCCACCTTTGCCATCGGCAGCAGGTTCAGCATTCCGTCCACCATTCCGAGGCCGGCCCGGAGAATCGGGACGATGCCGAGCTTTTTGCCCGAAATGATTTTGGTTTTTGCCACCGCTACAGGGGTTTCTATCTCAACTTCCTTCAACGGCATGCTTCTTGTCACTTCATATCCCATCAGCATGGCTATTTCCGCGACCAGCTCCCTGAATTCCTTCGTACTGGTATTCTTGTCCCTTAATAACGAAATTTTGTGCTGTATCAGCGGGTGGTCAAATACGAAAACCTTATCCATACAATGTGCCTCCTGTAAATTTATTTAGCGGTATATTTTTGTTCGATGCCGGCAAACTTGTCCACTCTTCTTTGATGGCGTCCGCCCAAAAATGAAGCGCCCAGCCACGTGTCGACGATATCGACCGCTACGCCGGCGCCTACGACTCTTCCGCCCAGTGCCAGAACATTTGCGTCGTTGTGTTCGCGGCTCATCCTTGCCATGTAGCTGTCCGTGCAAAGCGCCGCCCTTATGCCGGGTACCTTGTTTGCCGATATTGAAATTCCGATCCCGGTGCCGCAAACGATGATCCCCCTGTCGTGGGTACCTCGCGCCACCGCTTCGGCCACAAGCACGCCGAAATCGTTGTAATCGACGGAGGTGATACCGTCACAGGTTCCCAGGTCTTCGAATTCCACGCCCTTTTCTTTCAAATGCCTTACGATTTCCATTTTTAGTTCATATCCTGCGTGGTCACTTGCTATGGCTATCATTTTTATTCCGTCCTCCAATTAAATATTATTTTATAGTATTGAAATAACAAAGTCAAAGCCGTATCGAATTTTTTTAAGGGTCATCCCTAAGCTTTTCGACAAGCTGCTCCACCGCCTGTCCGATCTCCAGGGCGCAGAGCTTGTAAGCCCAGAGGGAGCCGCCGTAAGGATCGGCGACGTCCGGCGTCATTGTGGCAGTTGTGCCGCTTTCGGATTCTCCCGCCTTGCCGTACGCATATTCCTTCAGCGTATATACCTTGTCGTGCGCGCCCGGAAACATGGAAAGGATATAATGCTTGTGGCTCAGCGTCATGGTCAGGATCAGAAAGGCCTCGTCCACCTCGGCCCGGCTCAGGATGTGGGCGCGGTGGCTTGAAATGTCCAGGGACCAGGGATCCTTCATGGCCAGTACGGCATTTTCGCTGGGGGGAGCGTCCTTTGAAACGGCCAGGCCGGCCGAATCCGCAACATACCCGAACTCCGGCGGCTCCAGGCAGGCGAAGCCGTTGAAGAAGGCCTTTGCCATCGGACTTCTGCAGGTATTGCCCGTGCAAACAAAAAGGATCTTTTTCATGGCTGCTCCATAGAACCTGTTTCGCATCTGTTGGCACCTGATCTTTTGGCGGATTTTCCGTCATACTGCGTTAAATTTTCTTGGAATAAACCGATTATTCCTGCGAAAATTTGCCTTGTCTGACGAAAAATCCGCTCAAAATCTCAGGCGCCCCCAGATACGAAACAGGTTCTTACAACTTTATAGTATTACCGCCTGAGGCCTTCATCAAACGGTTCGTCACCGCCAGGCCGATGCCGCCGCTTTCGGGGGCTTCGGCCAGGATGACCTCGACGCCCTTTTCGTCAAATTCCCGGAGACACCGGAAAAGGTTGGACGCCAGGGTTTCGGGATGCTCTCTGCTTCCCAGAGATAAAATTTTACAGGAGATGTGAAGGAACGGCTCATACAGGGCCGTGGTCTCATCCGTCGCCAGTATGCCTACGGCGATTCCCTCATTAATATGAAGGGCCGCCCGCTTGCCGATTTCCGCCGCCACGCGTTCGGCGCCGCCCTGGACGAGCAGCATTGCTGCCTTCGGCGCATAATGGCGATATTTCATTCCCGGGGATCTCGGCGGGGCGGAGGTGGTATGGCCGGAGGCGATAGCCGGGTCGATCCCCACGTCGCCCAGAAGTTCCCGGAGCCTTTCAAGGGTCACGCCGCCGGGCCGCAGGATAACGGGCGGGTCCGAGGTGATGTCGAGCACGGTGGATTCCAATCCAACCATGGCGTTTCCGCCGTCGATGATCGCATCCACCTTGCCGGAAAGATCCTCGATCACATGCTTTGCAAGGGTGGGGCTCGGCCGGCCGGAGCTGTTGGCGCTGGGAGCCGCCACCGGCACGCCGGCTTTCCGGATCAATTCCAGCGCAATGGGGTGGGAGGGCATACGGACCGCTACCGTATCGAGGCCGGCGGTTATCACGGGGGGAATCCGGTCCGACTTCGGGAATACGAGGGTGAGGGGGCCGGGCCAGAATGCCCGCATCAAAGCCGGCGCAACGCCGGGAATTGAAGAAACCAGCTGCTGCAAGGCATCGGTTTCCGAGATATGCACAATAAGCGGGTTGTCGGACGGCCGCCCTTTTGCCCTGTAAATGGCCTGGACGGCTTTCTCGTCGAGGGCGTTTGCGCCGAGCCCATATACCGTTTCCGTCGGGAAGGCGACCAGGCCTCCCGCCCTTAAAATTACCGCGGCGGGCTCCAACTGCTTGTCCCAGTCCAGGATGGCCCTGTCTATCTTAATAATCTGCGTTTCCAAATGCATTGCCTCAAATCTTCAGGGCTCGTTAAAGCCGCCCTTAATTATATATTGACACTATTATACCACATAATATTCCCAATACATTCCCCAATGAAGAGATCCTTCCAAGATACAGCCTTTTTGATTCGGGGACCAGCTCGCCGTAAATGATGTAGAGCATGGCGCCTCCCGCGAAACCCAGGCATGAGGCGGTCAGCAGCTTCGACATTTCGCCGAGGGCGGCTCCGAGAAGCGCGCCGAACCCCATGGGCACGCCGGAAAGAACCGTGTAAAAAAAGGCCTTGGCTTTTGAAAATCCGCCAGCCCTCATTGGCACGGCCATTGCAATTCCCTCGGGAATATCGTGGATGACGATGACGGCCGTTATGGTAAATCCGAGGCTCAAGGAGGCCTCAAACCCGGAACCCACGGCAAAGCCTTCGGGGAAATTGTGCAGCGCGATCGCTATGGCCATCAGCACGCCGGCCCTCAGAAGGCCCGAATTGCCTCCGCCCTTCATCAGGCTCGAATGCTTGAGGATATTTTCGATGGCAACCACAACAAAAATACCGGATAACACGCCTGCAAAGGTATAGAGCGTCCCTCCCAGGGCAAAGGCCTCCGGAAGGAGTTCAAAGCAGACAACGGCGGTCATCAGCCCGGCGGAAAACTCCAGGATGGTGCTCAGGACCCGGTTGCTGATTTTGGTGACGAAAAAGGCCGAAAGCCCTCCCAGTCCGGTGCCGGCAAGACCGGAAACCAGACCGAGAAGGGTTATTTTCAATAAATGTTCCACTCCCGCGCCTCGAAATCATTTGGAATATCCCTATCATTCTATTCGGGGCAGGCCGGGTTTATCCGTTTCGTTTTAAAAAGACCGGATGAACCTTCTTCCGAAGTCCGCCGGCCTTTTCCTTTTGCCTTAATCCTCTTCGTAGGACGCGCTTCCGAGCTTTTCCGACTGATCCGCCGTGATGAGCGCATCCAGGATGTCGTCCAGGTCGCCGTCCATAATTTCTTCAATCTTGTAGAGCGTCAGCCCGATCCGGTGATCGGATACCCGGCCCTGGGGGAAGTTGTAGGTGCGGATGCGCTCGCTCCGGTCGCCGGTTCCAACCTGGCTCTTCCGGGCCTGGGCGATCTCGGAATTCTGCTGTTCCTGTGCCTGCTCGTACAGCTTGGAACGCAGGATCTTCATGGCCTTGTCCTTGTTCTTGTGCTGGGACCGCTGATCCTGGCAGGTTACAACGATGCCGGAGGGCAGGTGGGTGATCCTTATGGCCGAGTCAGTCTTGTTGATATGCTGTCCGCCCGCTCCCGACGCACGATACGTATCGATCTGCAGATCGTTGGGGTTGACATCGACATCGACCTCGTCCACTTCGGGGAGCACCGCAACCGTAACGGTAGAGGTGTGAATCCTGCCGCTGGACTCTGTTGAAGGTACGCGCTGCACCCTGTGCACGCCGCTTTCGTACTTGAGCCTGCTGTACGCGCCCCGGGCTTCTATGGAGAACACGACTTCCTTTATGCCGCCGATTTCCGTTTCATTTATATCGAGGATTTCAGACTTCCAGCGGTGGCGCTCGCCGTAGCGGGTGTACATCCGGAACAGGTCGCCCGCGAACAGCGCGGCTTCTTCGCCTCCCGCCCCTCCACGGATTTCCACAATAACGCTGCGGTTATCGTTGGGATCCTTCGGTACAAGCAGCAGCTTCAGCTCGCCTTCTACCTGCGTCAGCTTCTCCCTGGCCTCGTCGAATTCCGCCTGAACGAGTTCGCGGAAATCCTTGTCCAGGGTTCCGTCCAGCAGCTCCCTGGCTTCGGCGATGTCCGCCTTGATCTTTTTGTATTCACGGTATTTTGCGACGATTTCCCCAAGCTCCGAAAACTCCTTCATCAGCTTGCGGTATTCGTCCTGGTCTGCGATTACCTGCGGATCGCTCAGCTTGAGGTTGATTTCCTCATACCGGTTGTCCGCCACGTCCAGCTTGTCAAACATATAACACCTCATGGTTCAGTTATCGGGTTCTTATTATAGCATATAATGCCTGGACGCGCTACTGCCAATAATCTTCGCCGGAGGGTGGGACGGACCGGGGCCGCCGGGGCCGGGATCAGTTTCCGTTTATTTTGGAGATCCGGGACGGATTGGAGCTGTCGTTTGATTTGAGCAGATCGTTCAATTGCTTGATTTCCTTTTCGATTTCCGTATAGTGCACGTGAATGTTCTTGACTTTATCGATCAGAAAATCCAAATAAGCGGATAATTGCTTGAGATCGTCTTTTTTTTCGAATTTTTTCATAGTAAAAGGTTGATCCTCCAAATAGGACTTTTTTCAATTATATCTCATTATATGTCCCGGAATATGGGACGTCAATAGAATATTCCAAATATGCGGGATTTCAAAGCCCAAAGCGCCGGTTCGAATTATAATGTTCTGTGGAGGGATGGATTTGAAAACACTGGGTAACAGTTTGAGATATGCCCGCGAAGCAAAAAACATGACGCAAAGGGAAGTCGCCAGGAAAACCGGCATCAATAACAAAACGATCTCCAATTACGAGAACGACGTCAGCCTGCCGGATCCGCTGACCCTGAAGGCCTTTGCCGACATTTACGAGACATCGGTGGATTATCTTCTCGGACGTCCTCAAAATGCCGATTCTCCGTCCATGGGAGAAGACAGGAAGAGCCTTGATGTTTCCGGGCTGCCGGAGGAAGCGATCCTACGGGCGGAGGAGTACGTCGAGCTTTTGCGTTTAAAATACGGGATCAGGCCTCCGGCACGGGAAAGATAAAAAAGCCGTGGGATACAGTTATCCCATATCCACGGCTTCCTGCTTTGACACCCGGGCCACTCCCGTGAATCCGAACCCCCGGAGGGGCTGCGGATATTACTTGATCACTTCGATATAGCCGTTGTGTGTCTCTGCATATATAGTAACCCTTTGCGGGGCATTGCTGAAATTCTCGGTTTCCGCTTCCGCCTGCTTTCCGAAGCCTTCGACATCCGGTGAATTCCGGTAAAGCAGGTTCGGCACCAGCAGGTTGATTCCGCCGTTCTTTGTGCGGGCCTTCACCCGGTAACCCTTGTTATCCGTATCGTTCATGTTCGCCTTGATGTCGGCGTTTTTGGTCTGGAGCATCAGTTCGATTTCATCTGCTCCGTCCACGGTCTGCAGGTTTTCCAGGAGGATCTTTCCGTTGGCCGTGTATGCGCCAAGCTTTTCCGCCTTGATATTTTTCAGCTCAATGGCGGCGTTTTTCGTAGTGATGCGGACTTCCTTGCCGATCAGGTAATTGACTGCAACCTTTGCATTCTTGGTATCAACGTTCACCTTGCTGCTGTTGACTCCGGTAAGGTCTATCATGCCGTTCTTCGTAATGCTGGTGAACTCTTCCGAAAGGGTGTCCTCCACATAGATCTTGCTGTTCTTGGTTTCAAGGACCAGCTTGTTGAACTTGACCGCCGGAACGAAAACATCGTATGAAACACTCAGATTGAAGGCTTCATTGTTGGCCAGCTTCAGGGATATGGTGTCGCTGCTGTTGTCAAACGCCAGCACGTTGTCCGCATTGTTCTGCGGTGTGCGGATCTTGGCCTTTATCAACACTTTATCCTCCTGGTGCTTCTTGACGGTGATCGGTCCGTTGGTTGCCTGGAGCTCCAGGCTGGACCCTTCCACCGCGGGCGCTTCGTAGGTTTTCTCAACGAGTACGCAGTTCCCGAATATGTTGAAGGCGCCGGTATCCACAAAGCTTCCTACAAAATCCACCATTTTGTCGACCATACCGGCCGTGGCCGAAGCAACTTCCTTGCCGACCTTCTCCGCCTTGGCGCTGAAGTCGTCCACCATTTTGTCGAAATCCTTCTGGTTGTAATTCTTGGCGAAATCGCGTCTCCACTCGTTGATCCTCTCCCGGAATTTCGCCGCTTCATCGTAATAATTGTACTGGGGCCTGCGGTGGAAATGGGGCGGGGGGCAGCCGGGTCCGCCATGGGCTCCGGGACCTCCGAAACCGGGTCCGCCGGGGCCTGCGTTCGCCTTCTTTTCGCTTGCATCAAGAGCTTCCAGGAGCTTCGCAGCTTCATCGCTGTTTATTCTTCCTTCCTGCAGCATCTTCAGTATCATCATTCTTTCTTCACTAATGGACATGTTCAAATACCTCCTGATTATTTTTTATTTTTGTTTCGTTGCCGTCCCGCGGCACGGATCTTTCAGCCGGCCCTTAATCGTTGAGCATATCCAGGGCCTCTTCCACCGAGAGCTCTCCGCTCTCCAGCTGATCCAGGATTTCCCGCCTGCGGCCGTTGTCCTCCGGTTCGATGTAGGTGTAACCGTCCGCGTTGAAGCTTCCCAGCGCCTTTGCCGCGTCTTCCAGCCTGTTCTTTACCGTAGGATAGGATATGCCGAGCTCCTTTTCCACTTCCTTGATGTTGCCCCTGCACTTTATGAAGGTCTCAATGAAGGATTTCTGCTCTTCGGTCAGCCTGCAGAACCTGCACAGCTGAAAATGTCCCTCGATCCTTGTGCCGCAGTCGTTGCAGGTAATTGCCGTTACTTCTGTGTTTTGCCCGCAGACCGGACATATTGCCAGTGCTTCTCTTGCCATACCCATGCTCCTTGATCTATCTGAAGATATATTATGGAGTTTGTTCTTCCATAGTATATACTATTATTGTTTTATTCATTTGTCAATGTACGATTAATAATATTATTAAAAAAATTAATTATAAGATTAATATTATTAACATAACAATTAAATATACGCAACAAAGTTAATTATGTTTCATAAAATGAAAAGTTTTTTAAAAGAAAAAACCGTCCGGATTTTTATATCCGGCCGGTTTGGTATGTTATTCGCAGAAGGGTTAAATCGTAAAGCTCCCGACGACCTTTTCGAGCTCTTTGGCCATTTCATGAAGGGTCTTGACTTTTTCAGTTACATTATCGATGATGGCATGCTCCTCTTCCTGGGAAGCCGTGACCTGGCCCGTGGAAAGGGCCATTTGCTCCGAAGCGCTCTGGATGGCGGTGTTCAAGGAGAGGATATCCTGTTTGTTGTCATGGATATTGTGGATGGAAGAAAAAGTGCCGTTCAGGATGGAGGTGATCTCCGACATGACGGAATTGATGTCCGACAGGGACGCCGCAGTTTTAGCGATGGATCCCGTCTGTTCCGAGGCCGTTCTTACAACATCCTTCAAGGCCACGACTGTTTCGCCGGACCGCGTCCGCATCTTCGCAATATACTGGGCGATTTGCCTGGCGGATGCCGAAGTGTTTTCCGACAGGTGCCGGATTTCCTCCGCCACAACGGCAAACCCCTTGCCCTGCTCTCCCGCCCTTGCGGCCTCTATTGCCGCATTCAGGGCAAGCATGTTGGTCTGCTCGGATATCTGGGAAATGACTTCGATAATTTTGACCGCCTCAATCGCGTCGTCCTCCAGCCCGGAGGCATTGTCGGACGCATTTTTCAGAATGACGGCGTTATCTGCCGCCTGGACCTGCAGCTCGCCCACCGCTTTAAGGCATTGGGCCACGTATTGGGAGGAGGATTCCGCCGAACGGCCGATTTTTTCCGAACCGGCGGCAAGGGAATCGACAATGCCGGACAGGGTGTTCAGCCTGCCGCTGCTCTGCGTGATGTTGCCGAGCTGCTTTTCCGCTTCCGAAGCGATTTCGGCCATGCTGCCGCTTATGACTTCCCCGGTTTCGGAGGTGGTCTGCATGGCCTGGGATATTTCAGAGGTATTGGTATCGATAGCCTGCGAGGCTTTACGGATCGCCAGGACGATTTCCCGGATATTGGCAAGCATCCGGTTCGTGGCGTCTGCAAGAGCCTCGATTTCATCGCCGGTCTTCACTTCGATTGTATGGGTGAGGTCGCCGCTGTTACTGGCAAGGACGTCCACTGCGCGAACAAGCTTCTGGATGGGCTTGTTGAACTGGGAGGAGAGCCACAGGGCCAGTATCACCGAAAGGACAAGGCTCAGCATAATGCCCCCCAGGGCCATTATGACCAGGTTCTTCTGGATATCTCCGATGGCTTCCACCGAGATATCCGCACCGACAATCCCCACGATTTCCTTGTGGGAATTATAGATCGGCGCGACTGCCGACATGAACGTTCCCCACTCATCGCTGCTCACTTCGCCATAGACGCAGGCGGTACCCTCGGAGGCTCGCTGCAGGGTCGGGTCCGACGGATATTCGTCGCCGATCAGGGCCCTGTCCTCCGACTCGTCGGTATCCAGGACAAAGTGGATTTTGTCTCCCTGGGGCAGAGAGAAGGTGTAAAGGTAGGTCAGGCCGAAATCGTCCTTTATTTTTGAAAGCCTGTCCAGGAGAACTTTATATTGTTCGGTGGATTCGTCACCGATCTTCAGCAGGGCGTGAGCGTCTCCGTCTATAGAGGAGGAGCCCGTGTTTACGGCGCACAGCAGCTTTTCGCCGAGCCGTTCCTCCTCGTAGTTCGATACGGTAATATATAAAATCGTACCGACCGCAATGGAAGATAGGATGCTTACCAATAAAAAGCTGATAAGAAATTTAAAGCGGATGCTGAACTTTACTTTGGAATGCTCCATTTACAGATCCTCCTACTCCAGCGGGAAAAATAATGTAGTTATAACTCGCGGCGTCCTTCCAGCGCCTTTGCCAGCGTTACCTCGTCCGCATATTCCAGATCGCCCCCGACCGGTATGCCGTGTGCGATCCGGGTCGTTTTGATCCCGATGGGCTTCAGCAGCTTGGAAATGTACATGGCTGTCGCCTCACCCTCCACATCCGGGTTCGTGGCAAGAATGACTTCCCGGATTTCGTTGTCGCGTATCCGCTGAAGCAGCTCCTTGATCCGGATATCTCCGGGGCCGATCCCCTCCATGGGGGAGATGACGCCCTGAAGGACATGATACAGGCCCTTGAATTCACGGATTCGTTCCATGGCCACAACGTCCCTCGCGTCTTCTACGACGCAAATAACGCCATGATCGCGATTCGCACCGCTGCAGATCACGCACGGGTCGCTTTCGGTCAGGTTGCTGCAGATGGAGCAGTAGCGGGTTTTCAGCTTCGCTTCCTTTATGGCGTTGGCCAGGCCGTCCGCCTTGTCGGCGGGCAGGTTCAGCATATGGAACGCAAGCCTCTGGGCGGTCTTGTGACCGATTCCCGGAAGCTTTTCAAATTCTTCGATCAGTTTTGCAACGGGGGGTGCGTAAAAGGAGCCCATATCAGAACAGCCCGCCGAGTCCGCCCATGCCGCCCGTGATCTTGGACATTTCGCCGTTCACCATTTCATCGGCCATGCGAAGCGCCTCGTTTACGGCGGCCAGGACCAGATCCTGCAGCATTTCGACATCATCGGGATCCACGACGTCCCGGTTTATGGTAATCTCCTTGATTTGCTTTTTACCGGTCGCAATGACCTTGACCGCTCCGCCGCCGGCTGTTGCTTCCACTTCCTTTTCCTGAAGCTCCGCCTGCATTTTTTCCATATCCTTCTGCATCTTCTGCGCCTGCTTCATGAGATTGTTCATGTTGCCGCCGCCAAAGCCTGAAAAACCGCCTTTTGCCATATCAGCGCCTCCTAAAGTACGTAATGGTTTGTGCCTTATCTCATTATATGAAAATTATTTGATTCATACAAGTACAACATGGGATATATCCGAAACACCGGAAGAATAGACATGATGTTAATATTCTTATATTATTATCAAAATACTCTTATTGTTGGGGGGATTTGCCTGTTATATAATACGAATAAAGTCCTATTTGCCGGTATCGGCGTCGGGGAAAGGCAGTGAAAATCATGGAAATAATCCAGGTGGAGAATCTGGCGAAAAGCTTCGACTATTATAAAAAGGATATCGGCCTCAAAAGCTCGCTGAAAAACCTGCTGCACAGGGAAAAGCTCACAAGGGAGGCCGTCCGGGGGATCTCCTTTACGGTGGAGGAGGGCGAAATCGTCGGCTTTCTCGGACCCAACGGGGCGGGGAAGACCACCTCGCTGAAAATGCTGTCCGGCATTCTTTTTCCTACGGGCGGCACCGCTTCGGTGATGGGCTATGTGCCGTGGGAAAGAAAAAAGGAGTTCAAGAAGAAGTTCTCCATCGTCATGGGGCAAAAAAGTCAGCTGTGGTGGGACCTGCCGGCCAACGAATCCCTTTACCTGAACAAGTATGTTTACGAAATCCCGGACAGGGAGTATGAGCGGACAATAGGGGAGCTGTCGGAGCTGCTGGATGTCAGGGACCTCCTCAAGATACAGGTTAGAAGGCTTTCCCTCGGCGAGCGGATGAAAATGGAACTGATCGCTTCCCTGATCCACAAGCCCAGGGTCATGTTCCTCGACGAGCCCACCATCGGCCTGGACATCATCTCCCAGAAGCGGATCCGGGATTTTATCAAGTATTACAACCAGGAAACCAAAACGACGGTGATTCTGACCAGCCACTATATGAACGACATAGAGGACCTGTGTAAAAGAACGGTTATTATCAACGAGGGCAGGGTCGTTTACGACGGGGAGCTTGCAAAGGTGAACGGGCTGTTTAGCGGGAAAAAGATCATCAAGGTCCGGCTTTCGGACCGGGTGGCCCGGGAGGTGCTCGGTTCCTTCGGCGAGGTGCAGGAGTATGACGGCTTCAGCGCTACGATCGAGGCTGACAGGCAGGAGATTCGGGCGGTTTCCAGGCAGATGCTGGACCGGCTGCCGGTGGCGGATTTCAATATTGAGGATATTCCCGTGGAAGAGGGTGTGGCACTCTTGTTTAAAAAGGGCGGTGGCGAGGTTGAAGAGGCTGTATAAGTATTTGAAATCCTTTGAGCTGGGGATGCAGAGCGCAATGGAGTACAGGGCGGATTTCCTGCTGAGCCTGATTAGCGGTTCCTTCGCCGTCATCATACAATGCTTCCTGTGGACCGCAGTATATGGGAGCGGAGACGCTTCCCGCTATTATGGATATACCTATGGGCAGATGATGACGTACACGATTATGGCCGGAATTGTTACCAAACTGGTGGCGACCGGCTTTGAGTACGAGATAGCGGACGATATCAAAAATGGCGGACTGAACAAGTTTATCGTTCAGCCCATGAATTATTTCATTTACAGGATCAGCTGCTTTTTCGGCAGGAAATCGCTGCAACTGATTTTTATTACGGCCCTGGCCGCAATCGTAATGGCCGTTTTCCATTCTTTTTTCAGCCTGAAATCCGGTATCGCCGAGCTGCTGCTCTTTATTCCGCCCATCCTGGCCGCCCTGGTCCTGAACTTTTTTATTTTTTTATGCGTCAGCACGCTGGCGTTCTGGCTCACGGAGATCTGGGCCGCTTTTCTCGGGCTGAACCTGCTGATCAATATCCTCAGCGGAGGCGTCTTTCCGCTGGAGATCTTCGGAGGCGCCGCATTAAAGGTGTTTGGCCTGCTGCCCTTCAAATATACGATCTACTATCCCATCAGCATACTCAACGGCAAGATTCCCCCGTCGGAAATCCTTTCCGGCCTGCTGGTGCAGATCGTCTGGATCCTGCTGCTGTACTTGTTTTCGAAGTTTCTGTGGAATGCCGGGATGAAGAAATACGTTGCCGTGGGAGGATAATGGGAGGATAACATGGGTGAATTTTTCAGAGAAATCAAAAAACATTTACTGCTCTATCTTCTGTTTGCAAAAAGCAGCCTGATCGCCCAGTTGGAATACAGGGCCAACTTTTTTATAACAATAGGGGTGGAGACCTGCTATCTTTTCTCCAAGCTGCTTTATGTGATCGTCGTCTTTCAGCTGGGCGTAAGGATCAAAGGCTGGACGCCGGACGCCATCCTCCTGTTCATCGGCACATTTGTGCTGATTACGGCCTTTTATACGCTCTTTTTCATGCAGAATTTCTTCAATCTTCCCAGGCATATAAGGGAAGGAACGTTGGACATGTACATAGTAAAGCCCGTATCGCTCCAGTTTATTGCGACGCTGCGGCAGGTGGAATTTGCTGTTCCGATCCCCAATGTCATCGGAGGTACGGTAATGGTGGTCATAGCCTGGAACAGGCTGGATATCGCGGCGAGCTTCGGGAATATCGCCGGGTATCTGGGCATTATAGCAAGCGGAGTGATCGTGTCCTACGCGATCTACCTCATGCCCCAGATCCTTTCCTTCTGGATCGTTAAGACCGGCGCCCTGGTGGAAATCGCCGACAAGGGCTGGGATTTCAACAACATGCCGATGGCCATCTACAGCAAATGGATCCAGCGGGTCGGCATGTTTGTCATACCCATTTTCGCGATTTTCAACCTGCCGCCCATGTTTCTCCTGAAGCAGCTCAATACCGCTTATGCGCTGTGGATCTTTGCGGCGCCGGCGATCTTCCTGTTCCTGAACAGGAAATTCTGGAGCTTTGCCGTAAAGCATTACAGCAGCGCAAGCAGCTGATGCTTTTAATTACGCTAGAGCGCAATGTGTACCCCGGTAGCATATAACAACCGAGAAATTCCCGGCGAATGAACACGGAACAGGCTATGTTTTATGGATTACCGGCTTTCCTCAGACAGTGACCTTACATAATCGAGTAAACTATAGTATACCTCGTAGCCCAGTTCTTCTAATCTTTCAGCCACGGAAGATGCAATCTTGTGATTGGAAATAGTAATAACTACCGGTGACGATGCGCTTGCGCAAGTTATGAAGTCCGGCTTTGTTATTTCAGCGCCGTATATTTGACCGATTTTATCGGCGTTTATATCCCATATGGGGAAATCGAAAGGTACTTTTGCAGTTTGAAGAAGTTTTAGCAGGGAGCATATATTTTTGCCGGCTCCGTAAAAGATGACCTTGCGGTTCTTCAGCTTCGTAAATGTGTGCAGGATATATGCCCTTTCGGAAGAAAAAGTAAGCTTACCGGAAGTAAACCAGACGGAATTCATTTCAGTACCCCGGTCAAAGGCTTCCATTTGCTCTGCACTATAATGCTTATCCAAAAGACTCCTCACACTTTTAAAATAACCGGAATGAAGCATATTGGTTTCCCAGGGCAGCATAAGTGCCTGGAATAAATTCCCTATATATTTCCGGGTATCGGCTGTGACCTGGAATGCGACGATATTGTGCAGAGGATCGTCATCCTCCCGAAAAGTGTAGCCCTCCCGCGGCAAAAGTTTTTCCGCCGCAACCGAACACATTAGAATACGCGGGGCAAATCCCCACAACATGTCATTTATCGCATATAAAGTTGTATCCTGCAGAACCACGATAGAACCATCCTTTAAATACGGCAAGGCGCATAAAAAATTTATTGTCTCTATAGGGTGCTGGTGCGAGGAATCAATGACCATAAAATCAAATGTCTTTCCCAAGCCTTCAATTACCTCAGAGAGGTCTTTACCCATAATCAGGTTCCATTCGTTGAACGGCCCGCCGGGGAATGCGGTCCAAACGTCAAAGCCTACCGGCCGGAATCTGTCATGCCAATAAAAGTCGACACAGTCTATGCTCGTCAGGGAAGAATCCGGCATGTCTCTAATTGCATTAAGGATGTTCACACTGCCACCCCCGGCACACACACCGATTTCCAGGATATTACGAGGCTGATACCAGCGAATCAGCCCGTTGATGAATTTCCTTTCAATTATAGCCATCTCACTGTGGAGTTCCTGATAATCTATTTCATCATAATGGGAAACTTCGTATTTTTCTGGCACAATCGGAAGTGCGCTTATCAAGTCGGATTTCATTTTTCTCCTTACCTCTCTTTACCGTTCTCTTCTCTGTCACACCCATTTACATGGAGTATCTCTCCGGCACACTCTTGAGCGCCTTCTATACTTCGCTTCCTACTTATATGCTACGCCCACAGGGTTGCGACAAAAGCAGCTCTATTCGTCGATGATCTCAAGAGGCAGGCCTGCCTTTTCCGCAATCTTGCGGGCTTTTGCGACCAGTTCGTCGTCTTCGGCAGCCTTCGGCTTTGAGGGAGCTCTCTGGAAGCTCTCTTCGTCCAGGCATTTCACTTTCATTTCTCGCCCGGTGATTTTTACAATCGCCTCTTCGATCATTTCCAGGTGTTCCATTTTGGAAACCAGGGTCCTCGTGAAGCTTTCCCTGGGGCCGAACAAAAGGCCGATGTCGTTGTCGTCCAGCACGACGGCTTTTGCAGTCAGCAGGAAGGAATGGATTTTCATCCGGCCCAGACTTTTCAGATGATCCATGATCTTGGGCCACTGCTTGAATTCGACGATATCGGACTGGGACGCCGGTGCTGCCTTGGACCCACCGCCTGCGGCGACTGAAGAAGTCGCGGATGTGGGGGATGCGCCTGCTCCGGCTGCCGCCGCGGGGATCCCTCTGCGGTCCATGCCCTGCACCGGGCCTGGACCGCCTGCGGCCCCGTACTGCGCCGCCGCCCCCTGCTGCCATGCGGCAGGCCCGCCGCCCTGCGGGGCTTGTGCCGCTGCCTGCCCGGCTGCCTGCGCCGCCGGATTCGCGGCAAAATTGCCGCTGTTCAGCCTGCTTTCCAGGGCTGCCAGCCGCTCCGCCACGCTTCCGTCCGCCGCTGCCATGCTGTTCAGCCGGATCAGCGTCACCTCCAGCAGCACCCGCGGATTGGACGCCCATTTCAGGCTGGCTTCAAGAGCCGAAAGCTCTTTCACCCGATACACGATTTCATCCTGCGATATGCGGTCGGCCTGCTTCTTCATAGTCTCCAGAACGGCCGCGGGGACTTCGATCAGGTTGTCGCACTGGCCGTTGGTCGCCTTGCAGATCAGCAGATTCCGGAAGTAGAGCACCAGGTCCGATACGAACTGCGTAATGTCGCGCCCGTCCATGATGAGCCGCTCTATGTTGGACAGCATCGCCGACACGTTTTTCTCCAGCATGCAGCGGATAAAGTCGGTCATGAACACGTCATTCACAATGCCGGCTACGGACAGCACATCTTCGTAGCCGATCCTGCCGCCGCCCGTCGAAATGCACTGGTCCAGCAGGCTGATCGCGTCCCTCATGGCCCCTTCGGACATGCGGGCGATCAGCTTTGCCGCGTCGGGCTCCAGGGTCGTTCCGCTGGCGGAAGCGATTTTGTCCAGGTGCCGGATGATGCTTTCATGGGTAATGCGCCTGAAATCAAACCGCTGGCAGCGGGAAAGGATCGTGGCCGGGAGCTTGTGGGGCTCGGTGGTGGCCAGGATGAACAGGACATGGGCCGGCGGTTCCTCCAGGGTTTTAAGCAGCGCGTTGAAGGCCCCCGAGGACAGCATATGGACTTCGTCTATAATATAAACCTTGCGCCTGGCTTTCGTCGGAGCATAAATGACCTCGTCGCGGATGGCGCGGACATTATCCACGCTGTTGTTGGAAGCCGCGTCGATCTCCAGCACGTCCATGCAGCTGCCCGCGAGAATTTCCCGGCAGACCTCGCACTCGTTGCAGGGATCTCCTTCCTTCGGGTTCAGGCAGTTGACCGCCCTGGACAGGATTTGGGCCATCGTGGTCTTGCCCGTGCCCCTGGTGCCGCAGAAAAGATAGGCGTGGGCGATCCTTCCCGTGCTCACACTGTAGCGAAGGGTCTTTACCACATGCTCTTGTTCCACTACATCTTCAAATCGGGACGGACGCCATTCCCGGTATAAAGCGATATACGACATGAAATTCACCTCAATCAGCTGCTTTGGAGTACAATTGGAGTACATTCGGAGTACAGCACTATTATATCAAAAGACAGTACATATAAAAAGAAGACATTCCGGGGATTGGTCTCCGAAGTGTCTCCTTTTATAAAATTGAATTGGCCGTGCACCTGTTGTCGATGTGATTCTATAAGCGTGACCCAGATAGTTGGCTCTAACCAGATACCCTCGCGGCACACGGAAGTTACCGCTTACCGTTGCTTCCTTCCGGACCTGGCGGGGTTCACAGGCTTTCGTTGCGCAAGACCCAGTTATCATCGCCACTTGTGTGGGGCAGACCCTACAGGATCAAACCTCGAACAGGGATTCAACCCTGCTGCAGCGGATTGCAGGTACAGGGCACCGCTACCTCCCCGTCTAGCACGGCCAAAGATTAACATGGTTTGCAAAAAAGTCACCTTCCTATTATACTCAATATCCCGCCGGTTATCAACAAATTTCGGACAACCGGGCCATGAATTTTATGGAAGGACTGCAAACGCCGGGATGGAGGCATTCGCAGCGGAAATTCGGGCAAAAAAATAAAGCACTTGATAAATATTTATAAATAATTACGATAATATAAGTGCTTTACAAAATAAAATGAACTCAGCCATAGTCTATATTAAAAGGAGGAACAAAAATGAAAAATTAGTATTATTGGCTGTGGCAATTATATTGTACCACAATTTTCTAGGGTTGAATATTACGTTTTTGTAACAAAAGAGTGAACAAGCGGTGAATTATATTTTCGGGAGGATCGGCGCGCGCTTGTAACAATATCCATAAATGTGATAAAGTATAATCGGATAGGAGCTGCTCAGGGCAGCAATAAGAAATTGGAGGGTGGATTATGGCGGATGTGATCGATTACAAGATTTTTGGCGACGATATGCAGATGGTCGAGGTGGAACTGGATCCCGGAGAGGCTGTAAGAGGCGAGGTAGGCGCAATGCTTTACATGGAGCAGGGCATCGTGATGCAGACCTCCACGGGCGGCGGACTGTTCAACGGATTCAAACGGATGGTTACCGGCGAAAGCTTTTTCATCACCTCCTTTTTCAACAATGGCGGAGCGAAAAGCAGGATCGGCTTTGCGGCCCCTTATCCCGGCAAGATCATTCCCATGGACCTGGCGATGCACGGCGGCCGGTTCCTCTGCCAGAAGGACGCCTTTCTTTGCGCGGCGCGGGGAGTCGAAGTGCAGGTGGCCTTTACCAAGCGCATGGGCGCGGGCTTCTTCGGCGGCGAAGGCTTCATCCTGCAGCGGCTGGAAGGAGATGGACTTGCATTTATGCATGCAGGTGGTACAATAATCCAGAGAGAGCTTGCTCCAGGCGAAATGCTGAGGGTGGATACCGGATGCCTCGTCGGATTCGATGAATCCGTGGACTACAACATCCAGTTCGTGGGTGGCTTCAAGAACGCCCTGTTCGGCGGAGAAGGACTGTTCCTGGCCTGTGTGACGGGACCCGGTACCGTATACCTTCAGACGCTGCCGCTGGCAAGGCTCGCAGACAGGCTGCAATCGGCGGCTCGCGGACACGCCAATGAGTCCCGCGGCTCGGGAAACATCGGCGGGGATATTATAGGAAACCTGTTCCGCTAGGACACATCCGTAAGAATACATAAATTACATTATACAGAATCAATGCCGACCGGCATTGTAAGGGGGAAAATGCTGATGAAGGTACGAAAGGCGGTAATACCGGCTGCCGGATTGGGTACGCGGTTTCTTCCGGCGACCAAGGCCCAGCCGAAGGAAATGCTTCCGATCGTGGACAAACCGACCATACAATATATCGTGGAAGAGGCGATTGCTTCCGGGATAGAGGATATATTGATCGTAACGGGCCGTGGAAAGAGGGCGATTGAGGACCACTTCGACAAATCCTATGAGCTGGAAGACATGCTCAGGAGAAAAGGCGACGAGGAAATGCTTTCCCTGGTCCAGGACATATCCAACCTGGTCAATTTGAACTATGTGCGGCAGAAGGAGCCGAAGGGCCTGGGCCATGCCATCAACTGCGCGCGTTCGTTTATAGACAACGAGCCCTTTGCCATTTTGCTCGGTGATGACATCGTCGACGCGGAAGTGCCCTGCCTGAAGCAGTTGATCGATGTTTATGAGAAATACCAGACCTCGGTGCTTGGCGTTCAGACCGTCCCGGACAGCGACGTTTCGAAATACGGCATCATCAAGGGGAATCCGGTGGAGGACAGGATCTACAAGGTGTCGGACCTGGTGGAAAAGCCGGAACCGGAGAAAGCCCCTTCCAATGTGGCGATCCTTGGCAGGTACATTATTACGCCGGATATCTTCTCTTATCTGGAGAGCGCAACGCCCGGAAAGGGCGGCGAGATTCAGCTGACGGACGCCCTGAAGCGGATGCTGGCCTCTGGCTCCATGTATGCGTACAACTTCTTTGGAAAGCGTTACGACGTTGGAAACAAACAGGGCTTCCTCGAAGCAACCGTGGAGTTCGCACTCAAACGTGACGATCTCCGGGAAGAGTTCTCGGCCTACCTGCGGGAAACAGTGAAGAAGCTGTAGGCGGCAAGGGCCATACAGCACAGGATATCAGATCAGACAAAAAGGAGGCGGTCTTCACCGTCTCCTTTTTTAATATAATCCTCTTACCGGATTTCTCGGATCGTGTATTCCATTGTTCCAAGCCCGCGCTTTTCAAGCTCTTCCAGTTGAATAAACGGGTTCTTCCCGTGCAGCCTTTCGAACAGGTGGCCCTGGGTCCCGAACTCATGCCCCTTCGGCAGCGCCGAGGGGATCAGGTTCTCCAGCTTGATCGCATCGAGACATGCCTTTTCGATGGCTACGATGTCGCCGGAGGCCATAACGCCGATATCCGGCACCAGGGAAGGCGTTGTAAGGCCCCAGCAGTCGCACAGCGCCGTGATGTTGAGCAGGAAGTTGATATAGAAAACATGTCCGGGCTTGAACCCTTTCAGGACTTCTTCCGTACAGATGGCCATGCCGGTCTGGAAATCCTCGTATTTGTTGGCCTGCATCCTCATGGCGGAAACAGGGCACACCTTCACGCAATGCTGGCAGAGGGTGCAGTGGTGGTAATTTACGCTGTACCGGCCCTCCTCGTTGAAACGGTTTGCAAAATGATTGCAGCTGTTGACGCAGAGTTCGCAATGGGTACAGATATCCTCATCCCATTCGATGCCTCCTTCGAGGCCGTGAATCTGCTGCCTTGTCCGATCCGTGACACAGCCCATGGCGATATTCTTGCACGCCCCGCCGTAGCCGCACACGCCGTGTCCCTTGACGTGGGACAAATCTATGAGCACCTCGGCGTCATGGATATTGCCGGCCACATCGACATTTTTAAAGGTTTGGAAATCCACGTGCTTTTCATAATAGTACTTGCCGGTAACCCCGCAGGCGTCAACAATCGGCACGCCGAGGAAATCCTCGGTATAGCCCCTCACTCTTGCGTCGGTCACGGTTTGATCCGTAATATACACCTTTGCGCCGTAAGCTTTTAACTTATCCACCAGGATTTTGACAAACAGCGGGGGAATGGTGGTATACCCTATGTCCCTTCCCACATGCATCTTAATGACGGTCAGCTTGTCCCTGACCACCTCCTGCAAGCCCGTCCGCTCCAACAGACGCCCGAATTTTGCCGGCAGCGTCACGTCAGAATCATATTTGTCATATTCGACCGAGGAAAACAATATTTCCGATGCCATTTCGATCCCCTCTGCAGTTTTATAGAATCGGCCTGAAGATAAAGGTCACGGCCGAGCCTTTGACGGTCACCAGCACATAGTTGGCGACGTCCGTATTGTTCGCTTTCAGCCCGCTTACTTCATAACCTGCGGCCGATATATATTTTACCCCTTTTTCCATATAAGTTTCATTTTTGTCGCCATTGTAAAAGACCCATACGTTCCGACCGGTATTGAGCCGATATTTGGTGATCGTATCCTTGAACAGGCCCAATTCGAGCTTGTCGGAGAATTTGGACGGAGCGTTCTCCAGGAAGAGGAACACGTTCTTCCCCTTGAAGGAATCCAGATCCTTCTGGAAGGCCTGCCACTGCGCGGAATCACTGCGCCTCAGGCCGTCGGCCCTGGTGTCGAGCTTGATGAAGCGGCTGTTTTTGATATCCGTGACGGAATATTTGTAATCCACCGCTTTCGTGGCTTTCAGATCCACATTGGCGGTCAGCAGGAACGGCTTCTTTTTCACCAGCTTTGCGATGTCGGAATGAGAGCCGTCGCCCACAACAACTCCTGCCTCAAGCAAACCGTCTACTTTCTCGGCGAATCTTGTCATCAGCTTTTTCTCAAGAGCATTCTTCGGCGCACGGGACTGGCCGAGAACACCGAACCGGAAGGAATCCGCCGTTGCCTTGCTGAAGCTGACCGCTTTATTGGTATCGTCCACCGGCACGGTGTCCTTTGGGATTTTGGTCGTGTCCACGGTCGGATATCCGCTGCTAGTGATCGTGAGATCATCCAGGTAGATGCTGCCGGAGTCCAGAACGGGGTTGACCTGTACCAGATACAGCCGGGTCAGTTTGGCCGGGAGCGATATGCTGTCGATTGAGGCCTCGACGTACTTCCAGCCGGTCCAGCCCATCGTCTGCACCAGATCCACCACCTGCTTCTCTCCCTTTGCATCGTAGAGCTCGGCCCGGAGCCAGCCGGAATTTTCATGGTCGTTGAAAACCTGGAGTCCTATTTTCGAGATGTCGGCATTCAGCGTGTAGCCTCCGTTGCCGAGGACCAGGTAGGCCGCGCGGGAGGTCTCCGGGTTCAGGGTGAAGTCATAGGTCAGTTTGCCGGAGGAGTTGCCGGAAACCTTCTGTTCATTGGAGATGGAATAAGTTCCCTTGACCGTATCCGGGTACGCCTGGAAGGAGCCGTTTATCGCCTCGAATTGATCAATAACGGACGCGGTATCGGCTGAAATGGATACGGCGCAGTAGGCATGAGCCTTATCGACAGCCGCGTCTATGTACCCGGAGCCCTTTTGCTCGGCAGTGAACACACCGTTGGTGAAGGAGCCGATCTTGCTGCTGATGGACCACTTGACATCGACCGGATCGATCGTCGCGCTGTATCCCTTCAAATTTACCCCGGTGATCGTGAAGGTCTTTGTCTGGCCGACCGGGAGCTTGATGCTCTGGCTGCTGAGGATAAGCCTTGCCGGCGTGGTAAGCACGCTGACGTTTACGGAAGCTTTTATTTCGCCTATGCTTGCGGTGATTTTGGCTTCCCCGTTGGTGGCGGCTTTGAAGACATTCCCCTTAAAGGTTCCCTTGACGCCCGATACGCTCCATTTGATCAAAGCGGGATCGACCTCCATCGGGTTGTTAAAGCCGTCATATCCCTTTACCGTTAAGGTCCGGGTGGTATTGGTGAACATGTATTTGTCCGGTGTTTCCACGATCATGCCTGCAAGGGGAGCGGCCGGAGCCGAGGTGAAAACGCCGACTGCCGTGGCGACGCTTCTGGAGATGCCGTCCGACGGACTGTTCATGACCTGGACGTCCTTTTCGCCGGAGGGCCTCGCCACCATGGTGGTGGAGCCGCCGCCGTCCATGTTGATCGCGTTCCACGCGCCGAGATTCTTCATGAACAGCGCCATATCCTTCAGGCTCAAGCCGACGCTTGAGGTCTGCCGGCCGTCAACGGTCACCATATACAGAGTCTTGCCGTCCTGGGAGCTGCCGATGGCGGTTTTCGGGCTGCTGATCACGATATCCGGCGCCGAGAAGGAAAAGGGCTGAGGAATCTGGCCGTTTTTCAAAAGAAGGCAGCTTCCCGAGACAGCCATTTTGAAGTTGGACCAGTCCGGGGTGGAACCGATGTTGAAGGAAATGCTGTCTCCGACGGCAAAAGCCTGCTGCAGCGCTTTTGCCCCCTCCGTCCGGGTAACGACGACAAAGCCGTTTTCCGGGATGGGAGCGGCCGGCTGCGCCGGAAGGAACTGGGCGACCTTCCCGTCCGCAACGACCATCTGGAAGAGGTCGGGCATATCCGCCGTAACGCCGACGGCCGCCGCGCCCCATTTCCGGTCGAATACGGTGATCCCCGTGTACTTGTTGCCGTTAGGCTTGTTATATTGGGCAACGGCAACCTTGCTGCCGTTCTGGTTTGTCAGGTTCATATCGCATTTCCAATAGTCAAGAAGGATCTCGTTGAGCTTGCTCAGCGACAGCGTTGCCATGGAATTGCTGTATTTGTTGAAATCGCCGGAAGCGCACAGGACGCTGGAATTCTGGATCACCGTGCCGATAGGATGTCCGAAGCCGCTCCCGTCGGGGGTGAAGAAGCTGGTGTTTACAGCCGCTACGGCACTCTTCTGGGCGGCAAGCTTTTTGGTGGTGGCAAGCTTGCCAATGGATTCCGCATTGGTCAGGGCATCGACGGTTATGTACTGATTGGTCATATCGACCTTCATGATATTGAAATTATACCAGCCGTTTGTGGTGAACCGGATGATGTTTTCCAGGGTGACCCCCTGTGTGACGACCTGTTTGTCCGACTTTTCGTAGATGACATTCGAGTCGGCCGCATACGACGATACGGAAGCTGCCTGTGAAATCGCAAGCGCCGCTGCCAGCACTGCCGCCGCAACCTTCCCTTTTCCTTTGTTTTTCAGCATTTTGACCTCCGCTATTCGTGCCATCCGTCCCGCCCGGAGCGTTTGATGGCGCCGAAAATATTGTTTTTGATCTCCCTGTTTTCCATCGAAAGATCGCCAAGCAGTTCCTTGATGTATTGCCGCTTGGTATATCCGTTGGCGGTACAGGGATTCTTTACCACCTGCAGGCCCTGATCCCGCACAAAAGCTTTTATCTGCTTCTCTTCCACATAGATCAGCGGCCGGAGCACATAGACCCCTTTCCTGTCCAGAAAGGTGACGGGGGAGAAGGTGTGGATGCGGCCCTCATAAAATGTACTTAACAGGAGCGTTTCGATGACATCGTCGCGGTTGTGGGCAAGAGCAACCTTGTTGCAGCCGAGTCGTAACGCTGCATTGTTGAGGGCTCCCCGTCTGAGATTGGCGCAAAGCGAGCAGGGGTTCTTCTCCTGCCGGGCTTCAAAAACGATCTTGCCGATGTAGGTATCTTCGATGGTGTACTCGACCCCGATTTCCTCACAAAGCCGCTTCACCGGGGAGAGATCCATTTCACCGATTCCCAGCGTTAAAGTGACGGCTTTCAGCTCGAAGGGGACGGGGTAAAAATCCTTCAGTTTTCTCAATGCAACCAGCAGCGTCAGGGAATCCTTGCCTCCGGAAACGCCCACGGCTATCCGGTCTCCCTCCTGTATCATATCGAAGTCCTGGATAGCTTTTCTGACCTGCCCCACTATTCTTTTAATTGAAAACACCCCTGAATCCTGGTATATTTCCTCCCTTGGGGACATTCCTCTCAACGGAGCCCCGTCAGGCCTGTCCCCTTCCTTTATTATAGTTTAATGGTTTAGACGGTTCAAGTTACCGTTATGTTACATATTTCTATATAATTTTTAAAAATATTTTATAGGTGCGGGAAGGAGAAAAAGAAGGGCCACTGATAGGCCGGGCCTTGCGTGATCGTCCAAAACCTATTATAATGTAGCTACAGGAAGTCCAACAGAGATAACGCCGGTAAAACAGCGGTAAACGGAGGCTTATCCGGTATGATCCCATTGAACGGACGTTTTGCATATAGTACAATATACTTTGCGTCTTAATCGGTGGCTATCTGTCTGTCGTCCGGCTGCAGGTAAACGCAGTTTCATAGCCCGCAGCAGGGTGTAGCGCAGCTGGTAGGGCGCTTGGTTCGGGACCGAGATGCCGTAGAAATTGAATAGATTTATCGGGGTGTAGCGCAGTTGGTAGCGTACATGGTTTGGGACCATGGGGCCGCGAGTTCGAATCTCGCCACTCCGACCAACAAAAATTCGTCGATTAAATCGACGAATTTTTGTTTTAATAATTATTCGAGTTGGCGGTCCCTGTAGTGTAATAATGCGTAATCAAAATAATTGCAAAAAGAAAGTGTTCCCGCCTTCAAAAGCAATATAAACAGCAGTCATCACGATACACTATTCCGTTTTTCATTACAAAATCAACTCGTTGCGTTACTGCGATATCATCAAAAGGATTTCCGGGCATCGCGATGATATCCGCGTATTTATCGACGGCAATGCTGCCGGAGTTGAGTTGCAATAATTCCGCCGCCACCGAAGTGGCTGCACGCAGGGCCCGTAATGGTTTAATTCCGTTATGCAACATCTCCGAGAACTCCACGGAGCCGTTTATTGAATAATCATATGTTCCCAGATCGGAGCCGAAGGCTATTTTTACATTACTATTGGCTATGTTTCTGGAGCAGCTCAAAATTTTGTCTGCGTATTTACGCTTCTTCTCCTGAACGTATACGGGGTCGTTAGGATTATTATTCCGAGCCCAGAAAACCACCGCATATTGGGTCGGAACAAGATAAATGCCTTTAGCGGCCAGCATTTCCAATGTTTCTACCGAGGCAAAACTTCCATGCTCTACCGAACGAACGCCGGCAACAAAGGCGCGATACACCGATTCATTATCATAGGCATGCACGAATACCGGCTTATGTAAATCCCTGGCTGCTGAAACAATTGCATTGCTTTCCTCCTGAGAATATGATACGTCTTCCGGTCCGTCGCTCGGCGATAGAAAGCCGCCGCTTCCGGCGTATTTTATCCAGTCGGCTCCATGCCGAATTTCATTGTGAACGCCACGCCTTACCCCATCAATCCCTTCAACAATCGATACCTGCTCCACTTCAATTCCGTTTCTGGTGACACCTCCAAAGTCAAAATGTCCACCGACTGCGGAAAGCATATGACCGCCGCTAATTATGCGTGGGCCCCGTATTTTTCCTGACTCAACAGCGTTTTTCAGAGAAGGCACAATCCATGAAACGATACTGAAATCACCGGCATCGCGTACGGTTGTAAAGCCGTTGTACAAGACACTGGCACAGGCGTCTACTGCTGCAAGCGTCAGATCCGCATCATTGCTTCCTGCGATATTTGAAAGTATTTTGCTGTTACCGGTGAGATGAACATGACAGTCTATAAATCCGGGCATGACAAATCGATTGGACAAATCTATTACTTTTACCCCATTTTCATGAGTTAGTCTCTTTCCGATTTCACTGATTTTTCCATTAACAACAGCAATTTCGGTATATCCTAACGGGCGGCAGGCCAGCCCGTCCCAAAGGTTCCCTGCGAGGATAATTGTCTTCATATATCTACGCTCCATATAATGGTTTTACAATAATATATGATAATAAAAGGTGTTCAGTTCTGGAGCGCGGTGTTTTCATTTGTCCGGCAAACTCTCGCAGAAAGAATAGGTCGCTACGCCGATTGGTTTGTTGGTCGTTCTTAACGTATACTCAACCCTTGTACGGTTTTTGCTTTTGCAGATGATGATGCCGATTGAAGGGTTTTCATCTGCAAGTTTTACAGTTTCGTCTAACGCCGTGAGATAAAACTGCATTTTCCCCGCATATTCGGCTTTCGCGCTGTATCAACGTTTGGCATATATATCATCCCGCCCTCGGAAAAGAGACACAAACAGGTGACTGCCTTCAAGCCACTGATTTCACCGGGCTCTTACCGTAAATCCTATAAGACCACTCCGACCCAAAAAGATACCATCTCTTGAGGGAAAGGTTCTATCAAAAGATAGTATCTTTTTGGTTAAAAATCGTATAACAGAGATGCTTCCAGGGTGTGCCACCACGCGTTCCCCTTTTTGATAGCTAAAGACGCAGGGCTTAATAATACATGTAGCCTAGCTTCCGCATAAGTGTTTTGATTGATGGCCATGCACATGCGGTAAACAGCTTCGCACCTTCTCGCGCAGCATCGTCTATAGCAGTTGTGCATAGCGCCGTGGCTATACCCTTATGGCGATGTTCCGGTACAGTGGCCGCCAAATAAAGCGCTGCAAGGTCTCCATTCTTCATCATGCAGCAAACGCCGGCGGCTTGACCATCTATATAAGCGATATAACATGGCATGTCCCCTTGCTCGCACAGATGATAGTGATGCTCAGGATGCACCAGCGTGCCTTCATGAAATAATTCATTGGTCAATTCCGCCCAGTGTGCAAATTCCTGAACGCTTTTAACACGATTGACGGTGATGTGTTCATTCATCGGCGGATAGACAGGCTCTTCCTCAAGCAGCATCGCCATATAGGATTCTTCATCGTTCGGCTCCGGCGCGGGCATGGGTTTGATGCCAAAGATCCACTGTTTGATCTCCTGCGGAAAGCAAATATCCCACCACACATGGATTTGCATGGCTTTGATCTCGTCGATGAGGGCCTTCGTTTCTTGCCCGGACAAACCGTCGAGACGGATATCATAGAGAGTGGTAGGCCCTGTTTCGCCATCCTTGGGGCGGATGAGCGTGTACCGCGGCAATTTCAGTTTTTCCATGTGCGTGCTGTCCCCTAGAAAATCAAAAAACAGTATGCCCGCATCATTTATGCGCTTACGAATGGCGCCGCGCTCTTCGGGTGTCTTTTGCCATAAGCGGGATGGGGTTTTTATGCGGATGGGCACGTATATTTCCAGCTGACTATACCCCATGGCTTCTTTGATTTGAGGTGTGCCGATGATATGATACATGGTATAGTGATCTGGACGTTCATCCAGTTCGAAACACTCGCTGTGCTCCACCCATCGTTTAATGCCGCGGTAGACACGCTGGCCGTCACTGTCATCCTCGTCACGCGAGACCGCCGAAGCATAGAGGCCGCCCTCAAAATCCACCGTCTCAAAACCATCGGGTTCTTCCATGCCCCGCTCAAGAGCGTACCACCAGACAGTTCCCCGCGATTGGGGGTCATACCACATAAAATCCCGGGCAAAGAATTGATCGCGCCGTTGTTTGTCGGCTTCGTTGAACCAGCGGCTAAACCTTTCAAGCTTCCCTCCCTCGACAAGCAATGGGCCCGTATCCAAGCCGGAGGAGGCCATACGGCATACCGGCAGGGAAAACACGCGGACGTCCGATAAATTTTCAAGCTGCTCTGTCAGCTCCATCATGCGGCTGATGGACTTTTCCGGCGCCGCGTCCTGTGCCTGTGCAAGGCGCTCTTCAATTTCCGTGGCACGTTGATAGAGCTGCTTGACCTCCTGGGCCTGTTGAAAATCCACTTTTTTGATTTCTTGTATAAACGATAGGACCGCCGCTTTGAGCTCGTTCAGCAGCACTACCTCATCCTGGATATGGTCTGCCTTTTGGTGGAGAACATCCAACAGGACATCCAGATTGCTGGCAGAAAAAATGCGTGCGATGTCCTTGACACTGATATCAAGCTTGCGTAAAAGCAATATTTGCTCAAGACGTTTGATCGCTTCTTCATCATAAAGGCGATAAGCGTAATCGTCGCTTCGCAAGCTGTTTATGAGGCCCACGTCTTCATAATAGCGCAGTGTCCTCGCGGTTACGTTGTATCGTATTGCGACATCCCGGATCTTTAGCATATTGTCCATGTCCTCGCCCCCTTGCAGGTAGTATATACGCTTCCCTAACGGAAGAGTCAATACCTCTGATAAACAATCGCCGATTTTTTTACAACGGTCAACGAGTAAGTACTGCTTCTTGACTGCCATCAAACTGCTATAAAACACAATGTAGTTTTCTACAATCAGCTTACGGTAGCCCTTATTAGCAGGAAATTCGGCTTATTCAAGGCTTTGGCGTATTTAGGTATCCGCTTTATTATTTCCTCCGTCGGGACAGGCTCGAGAATTTTTTCGATGGCAAATCCTCCTGAGAAAACATGAAAATACCACCATCAACAAGAAGCCCGTATACACCTGCGATAAAGCTGTTGAAATCCTTTATGTAATGTACCGCCAGAGAGCTGAACACGACGTCGAAGCGTCCGTCAATGCAGGACAAATTGCTCATATCCGCCCTTATAAACTCTATCCCCGTATTCTCTTTTTTGGAAACCTCAAGCATCCTTTCGGAAATATCTATTCCAACAACTCTTGAAGCTCCGAGGCGCTTAAATTCGGCGCAGTTTTCACCATAGCCGCAACCGAGGTCGAGAACGGCTTTTCCTGCTAAATCCGGCGCAAGTGAAAAGAGTGCGGGTTTTTCTTCTAAGATGTTGGCACTATCGGGGTTTTCCCGCAGTTTTTTGTATCCATCGAAGAAATCCGGATTATCGTAGATGTTTTGGGATAATAATTCTTCACGCTTTATTAGGTCGCTCATTTTACTGCCTTTCATTCTCCTAAATACCATGTCGGTATAGGATTTTGCATTTTGTTGAACCAATGCAGTACGTCCTGCGTCTGCTTCATCATAGTATTCGAAAAGCTGTCATAGCCTTTAATATCCTGCATTCTGTCGTCGCCGTTCCTTTTAGGATGATACCATTTTTTCTACATAATGACAACTTAACGAGGCGTGAAAGCGAAAGAAATTCGATAATAGTTATAGTAAATACTGCTTTTTGGCTGCCACCAAACCGTTGGCTTTACTGGATTCCATAACGCCGCTCCGAATATATCCTCTTAAAAATTCAATTGACGATTAGTACTATATAGTGATATTCTATATAAAAACAAAATTATCATTAAAGAAAGAAGGAACCGTGCTATCAAAACAAATGGAGGCTTTTTGATAACAAAAATCAAGCAAATACAAGGCCGGGTTTTTGAGTCTATTCTGGCACAGCACGGGATTGACCAGTTTAACGGTGCACAAGGCCGGATTCTTTACATTCTTTGGAATAATGACGGCATTTCCATATCTGAGCTTGCAAGCAAAACCGGGCTTGCAAAAACAACACTGACGAGTATGCTGGACCGGCTTGAAATGTCAGGCTGCCTTCAGCGTGTTTACGATAAAGACGACCGCCGGAAAATAAATATCAAGCTTACAAACATCGCAATCGCAATGAAGGAGCAATATGATCAAGTATCGGAACAGATGAATGAAATCTTTTATGAAGGGTTCTCCGAAAAGGAAATCGTTGAATTTGAAAAGTACCTTGGACGAATCTTGACCAACCTGACAAAGAGGGGGCATGAGCAATGAACCGGATATTGTTTAAAAACCGTTTGGAGTTCAGGGAATGGCTCACCAAAAATGCACTTTCCGACGAGGGAATCTGGCTCGTATTTGGCAAAAAGGACGAGCCGGAAACAGTAAAAGCAGGCGAAGCGCTTGAAGAAGCGTTATGCTTTGGCTGGATTGACGGTCAAATGCAGAGCGTTGACGAAAACTCATATCTCAAATACTTCAAGCAGCGCAGCAAAACAAGCAACTGGTCGGAAAAAAACAAAAATCTTGTGGGAAAGCTGGAATCACAGGGGCTGATGACCGACTTCGGCAGAACGAAGATTGAAATGGCAAAACAAAACGGGCATTGGGATCCTCCAAAATCCGAACCGCTTGCCGATGAGCAGCTGCAGCAATTCGATGATATGCTCAAATCCCACCAAAATGCCTATGCCAATTTCATTAAAATGCCGCGTTCGGCTCGCAAGGCGTACGCCGCTTCGTACTTTTTGGGTGCGAAAACCGAAGCGGGCAAACAAGAGAGATTCAGCACTATTATTGAACGTCTGAATTTGAATTTGAACCCAATGGAAAGCATGAAAAAGAAACTTGAAAATACTTAAAATCGGAGGAGGAAGAGCAATGGGAACGAACAGCCGCGAAGAATTGGTCCAAATCATGACAAAATTTGCCGGATCGGGATGGGACTTGATTGATGCTCCATCGAAAGCATGGCTTGAGGGCAACGGCGACAAGGATAAATTAATTGCTGCTATTGAACAGGCGGATAAAGAGTGCGGCAGCTGTGGGTGTGAGTTTGATCCTCTTTACAAAAAAGCGCTCAGCCTGAAAGAATTACTATAAGGGGAGAAGGGCTTCATCCGGCTGTGGGCGTTTCTTCATAGGCTTTTTTCGCCCGGGCGTAGGAGGACTGCGGTACATACCGGATGGAGGAGATGCGCGGTCCCGAGATGCCATACCGGGAATTGTAGCCGAACAAATTGATATACCGGGCCAGGTCGTCGCTTTCCGATGCCATGGCATACATCAACTCCAGGGCGGCGCGGGCGTCATCAATGGCCCGGTGGGTATTCTGGGCGGTAAGGGCGTAAGTTTCCAGAGCGTTTTCCAGCTTGTGGGGATAGTCGCGCCGGTCTTTGTATACCGTAAGAGCGTCGAGAAATCTTGCTTTCCGCAATACGCTTTCGGCCCCCAGGCTTTTGAGAAAGTAATACAGGAAGCACAGGTCGAACTGCGCGTTATAGGCAACGACCAGCGGCTTGGGCACATCCAGCATTTTTACGATTTCCCCGCCGGCGGTTTCCTTGGAGACTCCGTTTTTCTCCAGCATTTCGGAGGTAATCCCCGTAAGTTTTGTAATGGCGGCAGGCAGGACTTTGCCTGCCGTGAGCCGTATCAGCAGGTTTACCTCCGCGGCGCCACGAATTTCTATATCTTTCCGACCGACCCTCAGTGCGCCGAATTCGATGATTTCGTCCTTCCGGGGGTCGAGACCGGTGGTTTCGATGTCCAACAGGATAATATGATCAAACTGTTCAAATAATTGATTCAGCATAAAATATGCCCGCCTCATAATTTCTGCTTCTATTTCCGCTTTGTTCCTTCTCCATTCTACCCATTCCGGTCCTTTCAGTCAAGAAAGGCGGGTGAGGCAGGATACAGGCGGCGGTATTGCAAAGCCGGCTGTTTTTAAAAGCCTCGTTTTTTCAGATCCTGGACCAAATTGACGTAAAACTCCCGCACATCAAATTCCCGGATGTTCTCCCGGTTGAGGTCGATTATATCTCCATGGGAAATTCCCCGGTTTCCGTTAACCGTCAAAAGGGCGTGCTTCTCTCCCCATACAAAGGAATCGGCCGAAACCAGACCGTCGTTCCTGCCGTCGAAATATTTCACAAGATAATAGGAGAAATTGAGGGGGAATCTTCCGCCGGAAGCTTTGTTCAGAACAGATCCGACGCTTTGATAGAAAACGCCGGGGGCATCTTGAAGCTCAGTGTTCATTTTCTTGCAGGCGGAAGCCGTCAGATCGTTGACCGCGGCCAGGAAGTCGGGATCGCTGTCGCCCATCTTTTTGAGCGTGGCATTGTATTTCCGGGCGATGGAATTCCGGGTCCTCTCGGGAATCTTTGAAAGCAGGTAATCTGCGAACACACAGCCCCGATGCGGCGTATTAATCGTCGTAAGCGAAGCGACATAAGGTTCCGCCCCGAATTTGCTGATGGCATATCTACAGTCCAGGCCGCCTTTCGAATGCGCAATGATATTCACCTTCCCACAGCCGGATTCCTCGGCAATCCGGCGGATTCGGCCGGACAGCTCTTTCCCGCAGTCTGCAGCCGAGGCCGCCGACGGATGATTTCCATAATGGAGGACCGCCCCGTTCTGCTTCAATTCGGCGGGGATCCTTCCCCAATAATTGAAGTATTTGAAATCCCGGAAAAATACGCCGTGCACCAGCAGCAACGGATATTGGGTCCGGCAGATCTGCCGGCTTTGCCGTTCCCGGTCGATCCGTATCTTTTCGCTTTCGAAAGCGGTTTCCCGGGAGACAATCCGGATGATTTTAACGAGAACAAACAAATGGACCACGGGAATCCAGCCGCAGATAATACCGATCAGCCGCCATTTGATTAAAAGCTGCATGGAAGTGAGGTAAACGCGCAGAATCCCATTCCAGAAGACGATTGCTTCCGCAACAATCGCGAGTCCAAGGCATAGAAACCACGTTGAAGCTCTGCTGGGAAACATTCCGAATGCAAGATATATCAAATATATGATGGAAAAAAACGAAGAGGCGAGGAAACCGATAAGAAGCTCGCAGCCATCGCCGCAAACCCGCAATCGCAATGTTGGAAGCCGCCTGTTATGAAACGATGGAATAATATTGACGAGGATAAAGCAAGCAACCAGTATTATTGCGGGAGTTGTCCGTTTTTCCAGCACAAACAGACTGTAAGCATTCGCAGTCAAAAAAACAATAAGAAAGTTGGCTATCCTGGAGAACAGTTTCACAGTCGTTGCACCTCGTATGTACATTATACTATAAAAGACGGGGTTGTTGACTGTATATATTAAAAATGATATTGTATTTTCATACCCCTATGGGTATAAAGGAGGTGGACCAATGCGGCAATGCATGGATTTCGATAATTTGCATAAACGCCTGAATAAAATTATAGGGCAAATCAAGGCCATCGATAAAATGGTGGAGGAGGATGTGCCCTGCGAGGATGTGCTGATCCAGATAAACGCGACGAAAAGCGCTCTGCATAAAGTGGGACAAGTTGTCCTGGAGGGCCACCTGAACCACTGCGTCCGTGAAGGTATTGAGCATGGGGATGCGGACAAAACCGTCGCGGACTTTGCCAAAGCCGTGGAGCATTTTTCAAGGATGTCATAAGATGTCATAAATCAATAGGCACAGGAGAGAGACAGCTGCTTTTCATGCGGCTGTTTTTTTATTGACATCTATACCCCTATGGGTATAATATACATATACCCCTATAGGTATAGAGAGGAGTGCTAATTTGTTTTCTGTTCTAAAAGAGGAAGGGAAAAGGACAATGCTTTTCCTCATCCTTTCTGCTCTTGCACTGATCATTAGCTTTTTTCATATGGGCAATCTTCCGATTGACGCGGCGTGGGTAGCAATTTTGCTCTGTGGCATCCCGATTATAAAAGGCGCTGTCGTCGGGCTGATCACCGAATTTGACATCAAGGCAGATGTTTTGGTGTCGCTGGCGCTGCTTGCGTCCGTTTTCATCGGGGAGATTTTCGCCGCCGGAGAGGTGGCTTTCATTATGGCCATTGGCGCTTATCTGGAGGAACGCACCGTGGCAAAGGCCCGCGCCGGCATTGAGAAGCTGGTTCGCCTGACACCCGCCACCGCCAGGGTCGTGAGGAACGGCAGGGACCATATCATTCCGGCGGAGCAGGTGAAAGTCGGGGATGTCCTGCGCGTGCTGGCCGGAGAAACCGTTGCCGTGGATGGCGCAATCCTCAAGGGACAGACCTCCATCGACCAGTCCGTCATGACGGGAGAGTCCCTTCCGGTGGATAAAGGGGAGGGGGACGAAGTATTCAGCGGTACGGTGAATCAGTTCGGTACCTTTGATATGGTGGCGCAGAAGGTCGGCGAGGACAGCTCCTTGCAGCGCATGATCCGGCTGGTGGAATCCGCCGATGCCGGGAAAGCCAAAATCGTCGGGGTTGCGGACCGCTGGGCGACATGGATTGTCGGAATTGCGCTTCTTACCGCCGTTGTCACTTGGTTTGCCACCGGGGAGCTTATCCGCTCCGTCACCATTCTGGTTGTGTTCTGCCCCTGCGCGCTGGTGCTTGCCACCCCGACCGCGATTATGGCCGGCATCGGCAACGCGACAAAGTCCGGTATCCTCGTCCGCCAAGGGGACGCCCTGGAACGGCTGTCGCAGGTGAAGCGCATTGCCTTTGATAAAACCGGTACCCTGACCCACGGCAAGCCTGCGGTAGCGGAGGTGCACAGCATTGACCCCTCCATGGACGAGTCCGCGCTTTTTGAATTGGCGGCCATTGCGGAGTTGCGTTCGGAGCACCCGCTGGGCAAAGCGATTGCAGCCGAATATTGTCAAAGACGCGGAGTCCAGCCGGAACAGCCGGAAAAATTCAAGCTTTTGGCGGGGCGCGGTGTGTATGCACAGTATGCCGGGACGGAGATTCTTGCCGGAAATGAACTCCTGATGGCGGAACAAAACGTTCTGCTCCCGGACGAATTGATTCGGATTGCGGAAGCGGCCAGGGGCAACGGCTACACCATCATCTATCTCGCAAAGAACAAAAATGCCGCCGGTACGATTGCCCTGTCGGATACCCTGCGCCCGGATGCTGCCCGGACCGTGGAAGCCATCCACAATACCGGAATGAAAACCATTTTGCTGACCGGCGACGCGAAGGCGGCCACTTCCCATATTGCCGGTATCGCGGGAATCCAGGATGTGAGGCCGGACTGCCTGCCGGAAAATAAGCTGGATGAAATCCGGGGGTACCAGGCAAAGGGCGAACCGGTTTGCATGGTGGGCGACGGCATCAACGACGCGCCTGCGCTTAAAACTGCCCACGTCGGCATCGCCATGGGCGGTATCGGCAGCGACATTGCCATTGACGCGGCGGATATCGTGCTGGTGGGCGACGATATCAAAGAGCTTCCGCACCTCCTGCAGCTTGCGAAAAAGACGATGCAGACCATTAAAGTGAATCTCGCCGCATCCATGACCCTGAACTTTATTGCCATTGCCCTTGCCATAACAGGGATTCTCAATCCGGTTGTCGGCGCGCTGGTGCACAATGTCGGCTCGGTTGCCGTGATTATCAACTCTTCCCTGCTGTTAAAATGGAGGAAAACAGACTGAAAGAAAGTAGCATTCTTCCTTCCGCTTTGGTACAATGGACTTGTTAATTGTTCCCTTCCTGGCTGCGATGGGTATGGCGGAATTCCGGCCAAAGCAATGGAGGTTGATCATCTGTGACGGAAAATAGGAAAAGGGCGTATCAATTCCTGCTTGACAATGCCCGGGCGATAATCCGCTTGGAAGCGGCATCCGCATTGGGGCAGGAAACGGAAGCGCTTCGGAATGAAATGCTTCATCATCCCCACGTACAGTACTGGCTGGAATGCGTCCAACGGTTTCTCATAAGGCCCCAATTTCATAATAGCGCGGATACCTGTCTCGAAAACTGGATGCACAAATTGCTTTCTTTCGGGGTCAGGGAAGCGGATGATAAAGGCCTGCATGATGCGAATTGCCGGATTTTGAATTATGCACGCACCTACAGCGATGAGAGAATGTTCCACAATACAATCCATTCGACCATTACGGCGTCCTGGCTGGCCTGTATGGGGTATGAGGAGCAGGTTGTAACGGATTTGCTGCGGGAAAGGATAGAGGCGGTATATGATTTTGCAAAGGAAGGCAATTACGATATTTATGTAAAGCCGGAAGGCTATCCGGCGATCCCGAAGGCAAGAGCGGACCACTCCCTGGTCGATCCGTCCCTGTATGGAAATGAAATCTGGAAGCTTCCCACCGTTCATGACGTTTTTGCCTATGCCAATCTTCCTGCCGTGCTTCGAAAGGAGCCCAGAATTCAAAAGAAAATCGATGTGATCATTCGGTATATTTTGGACGAGCGGTATCAGCGGCTGCCCCGGGGCTACGGATTGATGCTCGTGTATCCCGACAAATATTATTCCATGGGCTGGTCCGTCCATTTGGACCATTATTTTAAAGACAACGCAAGGATGGGGATCGACGGTGTTGTTTGGGCGATGGAGCTCATGTCCCATTTCGGGGCCGCCCGCGAATCGGAATGGTTCAAGAGGACCCTGGAGCATTTGGAACAATACGAAAAGGATGGGCTGTATGAGTTTCCGGCGTGCTATCTCAGCGAAGGAACGGACAAATATTATGTGGGCGGGGGACATATGGGCCTTGGAGAGAACCGAAGGGAGAGAAAGGGCCTGACGATAGAATCGACAGCCTGGATGATGAGGATACTGCGCAATGTTTAGGGAATAAAAACTACGCGAGCCGGAATATCCTCGTCTCGCAGGGCTTCAATCCGACAATGCCGTTACGGGGAGCCGCTCCGGTTGGCCCGCCGCCGTAAACAATTTCGCATCCCAAAGCCGGCCCGCCGATATACTTTGCCTTTCTCCCGCCGAGATTGATCAGCGCCAGCATGCTCTGGCCGTCTTCTTCAAAAAATATTTCGATCAGACCATTTCTATCCTGCTCCACATGGGTGATTGTCCTGGAGACGGAACGGCCGGTCATATTATAAAGCTCCCATTGCACATCGTCATAAGCCCCCGTATTGTCCGAGGTGAACAGCAGGCTGCCGAACAGGTAGTTCGCTGTGAACAGCGTGCGCTTTTGCGTTCCGCTCATTTTTATATTATTATCCCGTAGAAGGAATACGTCGGGGTCATTTAGAAATGCCCTGTTATTCAACTGCCTGCGCGCGATTGCGTTAAAAACGGCGTTCCTTGTAGAAACGTATTCCGGTACGATAAAACGCAGAAAGGCATTGCTGTCCCAGTCCGGACCGATGTCGCAGCCGATCCTGCAATAGTCCGCGAGCCCAAAAGACGGTCCCAGCGGCACTCCGCACCCAAGGAGGATCTTATCCCCTGCGCATTCCCGCAGAAATTGCATCGCTTCCGTCATTACAGCTCCGCGGGTCTTGTCCCTGCGCGGTTCAAGGCAAACCGCATAAAGAAAATCCAGCTTCACCAGGTCAAAGCCCCACTCGTTCAAAACCGTTGAAAATACCTTGCGGATATAATCCCGCACCTCTTTGTTATAGAAATCCAATGCAAAGGAGCCGCTCCAGTTGCAGCCGGAGCCCACAGGCCGGCCTTTGGCGTCCTTAAGCAGCCATTCCTTCTTTTCCCGGTAGACCGCGGACTTTTTCTCGCACACGAATGGCGCCAGCCAAAGCCCCGCCTTCATACCGGCCGCCTTGATGCGGTCGGCGGCATGCTTCATTCCGTTCGGGAATTTATCGGCGTCAACGCTGAGCCAGTCGCCGACAGCCGTCTGATAGCCGTCGTCGATCTGAAAGATACCGGGTTTGTTTTCCGCCCGCTGGATATTTTCCAGGTTCTCCAGAATAATTGCCTCGCTGATCTTCTGGTAATAGTTATACCAGCTGGTCCATCCGTTAGCCGGACGGCAGGCCGTTTTCGGGAGCCCCATCGCGTCGAACCAGGCGTCGAACACGAAGGATTCGCTTCCTTCGGCCCATATCAGGTCGAAGGCTTCATAGGGCGTATTGATGGACAGCCCCTCGCATTCTTTTATAATGTTGACGCTGTTGCCGGCGGTATTATATTCAATGATGGTATAACCGTTCTTCTCGGTTAACGAGCCTAGCAGGCTGAAATTCCTGCCTTTGCGGACATATCCGTAGGTGTAGCCGTGGAACCGGCCCTTTTCCCCGGGGTATTTATAAAAGCAGGAATCGCCGTATTTGTCGATCTTATGAGTTTTCTTCAAGGGAGCCGCCACAAGTGGGATTCTTTTCATTCTCTCGCCGGTAAAATATTCCCGCGTCCGGCTCCAGGACTGGTATCCGTTTACCAGGATACGGCAGCTTTGATCGAACTTATAGCTGCAGAAAATTTGGATACCGTCGGTCTTCAACACTCCGAAAGGCGTCAATAAGAGCTTCAGCCGGCAGGTTCCGTCTCCCTCTTCGAGCTGCAGTTCCGCCTTGAAGTCGACACCGGTGTGATTTCCCCAGAAGGATTCCTCTTTTTTAATACCGTTCTTGCTGTAAGTAAAAAGGATTACCATATCGTCAAACATAGGCCAGTCCCTCCTGATACCTACATTATAACATCTATTTCCGGCGGAGCAACCGGTCTGTTCCTCCGCCGGACAATGTTTTTTGAAGCCGGCCGGATCATTCCGGGGAAGGTTTCATGCAGGAATTAGTCGATTTGTGTAGAATTCATACCAGTGCAGAAGGAAATGGGAGTGATCGGACATGCCAAAGAAAAAAGCCGTACCAATTCATGAAACGGACCTGTACAAGCCCGTCCGGGAATACCTCGAAGGCCTCGGCTACAATGTGCAGGGGGAGGTAAAGGACTGCGACCTCGCCGCAATCATGGGAGAGGAGCTTGTCGTCGTCGAATTGAAAACGGCCTTCAATCTGAAGCTGCTGGCGCAGGCGGTAAAGCGGCAGCGGGCGGCGGATTCCGTCTATGTCGCCATACCCCGGCCGAAGGGGGGAGCCTGGTCTTCGGGCTGGAGGGACATGTGCATGCTGCTTCGCAGGCTTGAGCTGGGTTTGATCACAGTAGCGCTCAACAAGGAAGAGGATCCGGTGGAAGTGCATTTTCATCCGAATACCTTTGACCGGCTAAAAAGCTCGCGTACCGGCAAGAAAGTCCGGCACCACATCATCAAGGAGGCTTCGTCGCGGAGCGGTCACTATAATACCGGCGGGAGCACCAAAAAAAAGCTTGTTACGGCATACAGGGAAAAGGCCGTGCATGCGGCTTGCTGCCTTATGAAATACGGACCGCTTTCACCGGTGCGGATCAATAAGCTGGGGGTTGGAGCAAGAGCGGCGAACATTTTGCAGGATAATCATTACGGCTGGTTCACAAGAGTTTCCCGGGGAATATACGAACTGGACAACAGCGCAAAGGAATTCCTGGACGCCTATCCGGAGCTGGTGGAGCATTATATGGGCATTATCGACGAATGCGGCAGGGAAAAACCGGACGGAGAAAGTCCTGTTCGCTATCAGTAAATAGGGCGGCATTTTAAATAGGATTTTGGATATGCCGGTATCGAGAATGTAGACTTATGTCCGCAATTGGCGTATTATAAACATAAATCAATTTGAGGAAAAGTTTTTATGTATGTCGTCACCTATTCATTACTCGATAACAGGGAAGCTTCGGATGAATTCTATAAATGCCTGGAAGCCTTCACGGACGAGGTGCTTTCAGAGATTCGCACATTGACCTGCGACAGCACGAAGGATTATATTGCGTACCTTAAGCAAAACGGGGGTTCGAGGTTGTGCTCCGCTGAGGAGCATGGTTTTGAACTTCTTGTTCTGGGAACGATGTGGGACATATACAGCGGAGACGCCGGGAATCTCGGCGAAGTCCCCGCGCAGCTGCTGACCGGATTTGTTGCGCTGCGGAAGCAGGGCGGCGTTCTGAAGCCCGGCCTGGACTTTATCCGCGGCATCCTGTCCACGATTTTCATGTCTCCGGATTTATACGATCATTTATACAAGCTGGATATTTCCCTGGAGCATCTGGATAAGCTGCTGGATTGGATGGCTGCCAGCGGCGAGTTCAATCAGGAGGTGATCCGGCTGAGGAAATGGGAGGGATACCTGCATACCCTGCCGGAAGATAAGGCAAAGGATATTCTCGCCAGTGCCATTACGCTGGCAGGCTGGTTCCGGATCAGAAGCGAAGAGGTGCTTGGGCAATACACGGAGAGGGTGGACCGGTATTTGAATGAACGGAGGCCCGACCGGTATTGGCGGGAGGATGTCATTTTCTGCGGCCGAAGAAGGGTGGAATATCACCTGAACATGGTGGGGGCCGGGATCATGAACCGCATTTACCGGGAAGGGTTTAAAAATACCGCCGGGAAAGCGGTGCTTATTCCTGCCTGCATGCGGCGGCTTCCCCCGGATGAGTGCAAGGGGCGCACGGACGCCGGGGGCTTTCACTGCGCCGGTTGTACGCCGGAATGCAGTGTGCTCAGGCTCACGGGGATGGGAAGGAAATACGGCTTTTCTGTTCATGTGGTATCACACGAATCCTCCATATCCAAAAACCGTTCCCATGAGGCGTATTTGAACAAGGACACAGGCGTTGTGGGCGTGGCGTGCGTATTGAATTTGATTTCCGGCGGCTGGCTGCTGGATGGCATGGGGATTTCCGCCCAGTGCGTGCTGCTGGACTATTGCGGCTGCAAGAACCACTGGAGCAGGGAAAACATTCCGACGGAAATAAATATCAAACAGTTGAAAAAAGTGCTGGATATAGTGGAATAATGGATTTGGTGAATTGAATGAATTCGCGGGGGAAGACGTCTATTGATATGCAATTAAAGGAGAACCGAAATCATGACCAATCTGTACAAAACACCGGAATATAAGGCAGTTGAAGAGACCGTAAAAAAGGCGAGCCGGTTTTTCACCGACAAGGAACTATATAAAGCGAAAACGCAGAAGGAAGGGGACGCGAATTTTGTTACGGAAGTGGACTACGCGGTTCAGGAATACCTGGTGAAAGAGCTGGGTCGGATCATTCCGGGGAGCAATATTATTACCGAGGAGTCCGCAGACAATCAGTACAATTTTACGAAACCAACCTGGATTCTTGACCCTGTGGACGGGACCACCAATTTGATGCACCAATACAGGCATTCCTGCATATCCCTGGCGTTGATTCTTGGAGGTTCGCCGGTGGTGGGAATGGTTTTCAACCCTTATTTGAAGGAATTGTTTTCCGGAATAAGCGGCCAGGGAGCTTATCTTAACGATGTCCCGTTTGAGACCAGCAGAGTGGCTTCTCTGGCTGGCGGCCTGATCGGATTCGGAACGACCCCCTATGACCGGAGCAAGGCAAAGGCAACCTTTGGAGCGGTCGGAACGGTTTATGCCAGAGCCCAGGAAATCAGGCGTTCCGGCTCGGCCGCCCTGGATATCGCCTATGTGGCCTGCGGAAGGCTGGACGGCTTTTTTGAGATGATGCTCCAGCCGTGGGATTTTGCCGCGGGAGCAATCATACTGGAAGAAGCCGGAGGCAGGATCACCGACTGGCAGGGGAAGCCGCTGGATTTGCTGAAGCCTTCCGGAGTCATAGCTTCCAACGCATTGATTTACGATGAACTGAGCGAAATCATCCGGGATGTAAATGCCGAGTAATACTGCCAGAATGTACATGCAGACGCAGTCAAACTTTTAGGTTCAAAGGGTTGACAGTAAACTGAACCGGGTGTTATTATAGTAAAGCAGTTGAGATTGCAGACGCTGGTGTAGCTCAGCAGGTAGAGCAGCTGACTTGTAATCAGCAGGTCGGGGGTTCGATTCCGTCCACCAGCTCCAAAAGAAAACAGGGATGCGACAAAGGTCGTATCCCTGTTTTCTTTTTGGGTACAAGCGTGAAGAAAAAATGCATGTCATTTTTTTAGCGAGTCCGCGGGGATTTTAGGGGAGCATATGTAAGGCTTCGGCGGACGCGCTCATGGCAGCCGCGGGACCGCGTCACTTGATCGGCAGTGCGTAAAGATCGTCGATGCTCATGCTGAAACGCTCCTGAACCACCTGCTCAAAGTAGGTAATCGGCTTATCATACATTTCTTTTCCCTGTGTCCCAAAGGCGTCGTTGAACATACGATACGCGGTATCCCAATTGGGATATTCCCCGCCTTTTTCGCCCGTCACGGGCCGGGTTTCGATACCGGCTTCCACCCCGTCTTTCTCGATGGAAACGTGATATTTCCCCTCAGCTTCATAATACAGAATATGTAGCTTATAGCCATTCACATCAGAATCATTAAACTCTATGCTCCAGTCCACTCGATTCTCGGTAGGCGCGTTTTCATCCCACTCTGTCCTGTGAATGGAAATGTTCAGTTCATGAGGCGTCTGCTCCTCGTATGAGCAGGTTCCCTTATAGTCGAGTATAGTAAAGCCTAACCTCTCGTATGGAGACGGCAATGTATCATCCGTCTCATCAAAAGGCATCTCAAACAGTGTATCCGCAGAGACGCCTAACGTCTCCGTGAGGATGCCGTGAAAGGCTTGAATGGGCGTAAGCAATACGTATTCGGCGTCCAAGCCGGCAAACGCCGCGCGCACGGCCCGCTCCGAGCTCTCGCGATTCCCCATGCCAAAAGAAAAGCTGTCTTTGGCGTGGTCATACACATAGTTCATCACCAGATTGCCATCTTTATTTGCCATCATCACATAGGCGTCGTAATTCGGGTAATACCCAATGTCAATCTTATAGCCGTTCTGCGCGAAAACCGTTCGGACGCAATTTTTCATCCAATCCTCCGGCGGAGCGCCCCATTCGATGTGGTTGATGCGCACGGATGCACTCTTGCCGTCATAGATCGCCTGTTTGCCGTCGTTCATGATAAACCCAAGCTCGGCAAGCGTGAACGCAATGGTGAAATCCTTTTGCTCTAAGTTTTGATAGATATCCGACAGTGGGAAATAGTTGCTTATGGGGCAGTCTGCCAGATACAGATGCTTTAGGCTCGTCAGCGGGACCAGCGGCGATACGTCAGTGATCGTTGCATGGTCAAGCATCAGGAAGTTTAGGTTGATCAGCTTCGCAAGCGGGTTGTAGTCCTGCGCCGCGCAGCCGGATAGCGTCAGCACTTTTAGATTCGTCAGCCCGGCGAGCGGCGCGATATCGGCGACCGGGTTGCCGCCCAGCGACAGCGAGGTGAGCTTTTTCAGCCCCGCCAGCGGCGTAATATTGGTGATCGCGTGAAAAGACAGGTCGAGGCTTTCAAGGTTTTTGAAATATTCCAGTCCGCCGATATCCTTAATCGGTGTCTCTTGGGAGATGTACCGCTGCCATTCAATACTGAGGTTCAACCTCGTGACCGTCTCCGCATCCGCCACAGTGATGTGGCCCTCCGGCTTACCCATCGTTGCGCGTACCATTGCCTCCAGCACAGGGTCGGCAAATGTCACGACAGCCGTATTCTGCGAATCCGTCTGCACGGAGGAAGCCGGTGTTTCTGCTGGCTCGGCCCGCTGTGAACAGGCCGCCGCCGCGGCGATCATTATAAGAATCAAAAACAGCGCACATACCTTTTTCATTTCATGGCCTCCAATCGACCTTCATTCCTGTAAGACGCGTTTGCCGTATGCGAAGGACAAGCCAGTAATAATATGGCAATCATATCATGCGGCGTCTTCTTTTTCAACGCTCCGCGCGGAGTCCATGGAGCTATTCACATCCGACTTGACGTAGGTGGCCAAGGCTTGAGCGCGCGGATTGGTTAATAATTTTGTTGGACGGCCCCGATATTTCGGCAATCGCCACGCCAGGAACGGGGTTGCTGCAGATCAGCCGCGCCATTCATATATATACGTCGTACCCAGCTTTCCGTTCGGCCCGCCGGTCCATATTTCGATCCGATCTCCTTCCGAACAGCCGGAGGGCGCCGTTGCGGTAAGGGTATCGCTAACGGACAGTATGTTCTTCTGGCTGTACTTTGCCGAGCAATAGATTTCAAATGAGCTTTTTCCAGCCTTGTTTACAAAGCGCGTCGAATCCAAATCGGCCCGGCAGCTTCCGTTCCCATCAAAATAAGAGACATTCTGCTCCGTAAATGCGAGGGTGAAGCTCAACTCGACCGTCTCTCCACCTTGAATAACGGAGGGCGGGACCGAGAAGTCAAGTTTCATGGCATAGCCTTCTCCATTTATCTGATCGGGATCGGGATAGGTGTCGGTTTCCCCGATGTATTTGTGCGAGTATGTGTAACTGCCCGGCGCAGCAGAGGCCGCCGCTTGGTACACGCCGCCGCTGTTTGTATGGTCTATGTCCTCTTTTGCGTTATTTGTGACTGTATCCACCAGCACCCAGGCATATTTCTTAGCGGTTGGCTGCGACGGCGATGTACTGGATTGCGGAGACGTTTGTGCGGGCTGATCGGGAGTAGTGGGCGGCGCGGGCGTCGGGAAAGCAGGCTTCTCCGCACCGGGGCTCTCATACCGGACCGTGGCAGTTGGCGCCACCGCAACAAATGAAAGGGTCATGTCCGGCGCGTCTGCCGTGGATGTGCCCGCCTCATACAGCTTGAGCTCATCTGGCGCGCCCGCCATGAGAAAGGCAAGCACCGTGAAGCTGATTTTGCCGCGGCCCTCTGAATCAAGAACGGCGCTCCAGCTTTCCGCGTCAGTCACGGTGTCAGGCAGATCGACATAGACCGTCGCACCCGCATAACCGGAAACCGGCTTATCGTCGGAAACCGAGGTATCGACCAGTTCGAGCGTGCAGGTCCGATTGAGCTCCGACCTGACGGCGTTCAGTTCCCGGAGCAGGGCGCGCTGCGCCGCCGCAGCTTCCTTCTCCACGATCAGCTTGAAGGCATCCTGTATGACGGTGCGGAAAAGTTCGTCACGATAGCGGTTTGAAATATCGGCTTTCATCGTTTCGTTCAGCCCGCCGCCGCCGGTAAAGCCCTGTTTCTGCGCCTCGGCCTGCCAAGCGGCAACTTCTGTCCCATCCTGCCAAAACTGCTCGGCATACCGCTGCACCAGGCCCTCAATCCGAAGCCGGTATTTCTCCGCCGTGGCAGCGCCCTCTTTGGCGTCTATGAACATCTTTGCCCAAGTTCTTGCGTCCCTTTTGATATCAGAAGATTCGTAATACAGGGCATATGCCTTTTCGTAGATGTCCTGTCTGCCGGTCCAGGCGGTTTCCGCAAACTCGTTTAAGGTCAGGTCGATGGCCAGCGTCCCCAGGGAAGCCAGGCTGAACAGCCCCGCGCCCATTTTGCCCGCCGCATAGCCGATGCCGGTCTTGAGAGCATTTGCGTAGCAGGGAAACACGGCGTCTTTGTCGCCGTTATAGATGTCGTACATTCCCGAGGCCACCTGCGCAATGGAGCACAGCAGCCCCAAATCGCCCAGGCGCTCACCCACGCCGCCCAACAGAGAGGAGTGCGCCGCCCCATCCGAGCCCAGCGCCCCGGCGATGTGCCCAGCAGCTTCCACACCCGCGCCGCCAATGGAAAGCGATAAGTCCAAAACCGCCAGCCCCGCTTCTACGGCTCCCGCGCCGGGGTTTCCTCCGTTTTGCACGCTGCTGGCAACAACCGCGTTGGCCTGAGAGCTGCTCACCCCGATGCTTGCCAAAGAGGGAACGGCATACGCGGCGTAAGCCATCCTGGTGTTTTCATTTGTCACTTCAAAGCAGCCGTAAATGGAAAGATGATCGGTATAGATGGTAACGGTTTTAGCCCGCTCGTTAATGGAAAAGGGCACCGGTTCCCACTTACCTGTGGCCTCGTTGTAATAGGCGGCGCAAACGCTGCCTTCCGCGCTTTGACCATCGAGGGCGGCAGCGTCATAGGGCATGGTCAGCCGCATGACGGAAAAAAGCTCTTCGTCCGTGTCAATTTCGAAGGAATAGGCCCGCATTTTCACTCCTTCCAGAGAAGAAGGAGACTCCACCGGCGCGATCTCACACCTCGCATCCTTCTGAAGCGGGTACTTACCCAGATCAAGAGCCAATTGCTCTGAACCTACGCGAGTAGTCTCCTTTGTAAGCGTCCCGGCCTGCCGCCCGGCCTGTCCAGCCGTCGTCTCCGCGCCCAGCTGACCGCTCTTGCCGCAGCCCGCGAGCTGCGGGAGCAGCATTCCCAAAACCAGAAGGCCGCAAAGCCATCGTTTTAAACTGTTTTTTTTCATATTTAAAACCTCTTTTCTCATTCTGGACTGTTTTGTCCCCCACCACCCCGTCCCAGGTTTTGCGCCGAGGCTTCGTCTCCCAGGTAACGGCAGCCGGCGACCCGCAGACGGAACAGAATTGCGCGCCCTCCGGCAGGTCTGCGCCGCAGATGGTACAGTGCATATCGATGCCTCCTCTCAGACTACAGCGTACCGAAACGGTGGCTTTTTGTCCTCACCCGAAGGGATGAAATTGCCTGTGCGACACAAAAAACCTCCCGTCCGGAGACGGGAGGAGAAAGGTATCAGGTCGTTATTTCACCTGATTGCGCAGCAGCAGACTGATCAGCTCGGCGCGGGAGGCCGCGCCGTATTTGGATAGAATGCTCTTCACATGCGACTTGACGGTATTTTCGGTGACGAAGCTCTCTTCCGCGATGGCCTTGTTGCTCCTGCCCTCAAGAAGCAGGCTCAGAATCTCGTTCTCCCGCTCGGTCAGCGGGCCCAGGGGCTGAATGCTCAAGACGGCCTGCTTCCGTTCCGGTTCCTTAAGCTCCGAATATGCCGTCAGGTAGGCGTGGCTTTTGAGCAATTGGGCGAGTTTGCGGTTTAAGGGCGGCAGCAGCGCCGTCGCCAGGCAGATGACCACCAGCGCCGTTACTGTAATGTTGGAGGGAGACAGCGCCAGCGCGGTAAAGCCCTCGCCGATAAATCTGCCCAGCAGGACGCCAAAGACATTGGCCGACAGGCCGATTCCGAACAGCCGCACAGGATTATCCGTAAACTCCAGCATATCACCGAGGATGCTCCACCAGAACAGATCGAAAATACCGAAAGCGAAGACCATAAGCGTTGTCACGGTCAGGTACGCGCCCGCCGAGCGCTCAGTCAGCATGAAAGCAAGAAAGGACAGCATCAGAAGCCCCAGGCCGATGTATAGCATCGCCGAGCGGAGCGTTTGCCCTTTTCGCTCCGATAAGCGACGCATTACGAGCAGTGCGGCAAGATACGGCAGTGCTGAATACCAGCCGGTCAGCTTTGGCAGATGGGCGAAGGCCGGGCTCACCGCCCGGTACATCAATCCGGAATCGACGGTAAGAATGACAATGAACGCGCACAGCAATAAAAGTGACTGCCGCAAATCGCTGGGCCCTGTTCGTTTTTCCTCCTCATCGCGCGATGCCTCAGCTGTCGGCAGACGGCATACGCACGCCGCGCCGGCGGTCAGACAGAGCATAGCCAGCGCCAGCGCCAGAAAAGGCGAGGCATGAGCGGAAATCAGGTTGAGAATGAAAAGCAGGACGTAGGTCCCGGCCAGGCAGTCGGCGCAGGTTTTGAAGCGCTCCTGCTTTGATGAGAGCGTTTTGAAAAAGTATCCCCAGGACGCCACGGCACAGCCGGCGGTGAATCCGCAGACGACGCCGGAGACAAGCCACAGCGGACCGGGCGAAAAGAAAAACGGCACGCTCCCAAGAAGGCAAAGGCCCGCGTAGACAAGTGCGGCCCTTTTGACAGCGCCCGGCGTTTTCAGAAAGAAGCCGCAAAAAAACAGACCGGCGCAGTGTGAAATCACCGCCAGCGTCACAACGAGCGGCGTCTGTCTCCCGAAGTGTGCCATCAGTCCGTACATGACCCGTCCCTCGAACAGAAAGGAGAGCAGATATGCGAACAGCAGGGAAAACGCGGCCACGGACAGAAGCCGGCTCCGCCCTGCGGCTGTATGCGCGGCAGCGACGGCAGTCTGCATACTGCCGCATCGCTTTTCTGGCATAGCAACACTCCTCTCCGTTTTTTGACGCGCCATCCGCGTCTTTTTTTGATTATACCGTCAAACGGAGGGCGATACAATTGCTTTCGCAGTTTTTGATAGCATCCGCGCAGGGCTGCTCGCCGATTTGGAATCCTTTGCTGACATCAAGCGTATGGCGGATGCGTTTAAGCAGTTATATACTGGCCGCCGGCATTTCGTCGATACGCGTCCTTATCAGATTATGGTGTGTCATGCGCATGAGAGTGAATAATGATTCCGATTTTGTCGGTTCGATTACAACCATTTTTACGACGGATTCCAGGGTCAGGCCGATTGACTCCAGCCGTTTGCTTAAATGATAAAACAGCGCGCTAGTGCCATGCGTCTCCATCGTTGATAATAAAGTAGAACAGAACCCCTCTTTCCGTGTTTCTGGCGCCGTATTGCGCATTATGAAGCCGAAGAATTTCAGCTGCTATGGCAAGGCCGAGACCGGTCCCGCCGCTGTTTCTGATTCTAGAAGGCTCTACGCGGTAAAATCTTTCCCATATTCTTCCTATTTTTTCTTCCGGAATAGGTTCCCCCTGGTTCTCGACGGTAAAGACGGTCTCATTTTCCTTCCTTTCGGCATTAATCCAGATCTCCCCGTTATCAGAAGTGTGCCGGATCGCGTTCGTTATAAAATTTTCAATAACATGTCCCGTCTTAGTACGGTCGGCATAAATAAATGCCGGTTTTTGTCCGGTTTTATCCGTTATCCTGATATTTTTCTCCCGTATGCGGTTCATAAACTCCTGCAGGATCTCGTTCAAAAGGCCCCGCAGATCAAAGCTCTCTTTACTCAGCACCGCAGAACCGGCTTCCATGCGGGACAGTTCAAGCATGTCTTGTACAAGCAGCCTCATTTTGTCAACTTCGGACTGCAGTCTCTCCAGATACCGTTCCCGTTTGTCTTTCCGGATGTTATCCCTCAGTGCTTCCAAATAGCCCTCCATCGCCGAAATGGGGGTTTTCAGCTCGTGGGAGGCGTTCGATACGAATTCCTTCAGTTCCGTTATCGTGGAATCCAGCTTGGAAGCCATCGTATTGAGACTTTCCGCAAGATCGCCAAGCTCGTCCCGCGAACGTATGCCGCATTTCACACTGAAATCCATCCGGGACATCCTTAAGGCCGCCGCATTCATCTTAATCAAAGGCTGAGTTACCATCCTTGAATATATGTACGAAAGAATCAGGACGAATGCAAAGGCCGCAAGAAAAATATACGCCAGATAGTTTTTAATGACTTCTACCGCTTCATCCACCGGCTGCAGCGGCACTATGGCAAATACCGCCTCTCGGCTTCCATTCTGAGCGGTCACGGGGAAAATAAACACCTTGTACCTGCTGCCTGTCGCAGTGTCCCTGTAGTCCTGTATGCAGCGCTTGTCCGGTATTCTTATGTTTACTTCCTGCCATTGCCTCAAAGAAGCCTTTAGCGCTAAGGAGAATGTTCCGTCGCTTTCATATTCGTTTTCATTCATCAGCCGCAGGTACTCGATCGTTCCGTCAACCTGCACCATGCGCTCCCAATCGACGGTATTGCCGTCATTGGTTCTTTCCTCACCGCCGTTCCGTTTCCATTCGGCCCTCTCCACCTCGATCTCAAAAGGCCGGAGCCTGAAGCCTTCTTCCGAAAACAGCCCTTTTATCCTTATCGTTTTTCCGACCTCCATACCTCCGCTTGATAAAGTGTCAACAAACGACACGTCGTGAAGGTCGACACAGATCTCTCTTCCGTCCGCATTTCTTACCGCCATTTCAATACCGCCGTACTTATTGTTTCCGTAATCATCCAAAATGACCAGCTGCATGTCATACCTGTCCGCCATATATGCCGATTCGCTGTCAAGTACGGACTTCCCCCAGGTATTCTGCTCATAATTGCGGCAAAACTCATCCAATCCCTTCGCTGAACTTTTTTCTTTTGCGGCATAGTAAAACTTTCCGATAAACAGGAATTGGAATAGCAGCTCTGCAGATATAAACAAAATGAACATGACAGCGGTCACAAAAAACAGTTTACGGGTTATGCCCGTCCTTCCGGACCGCAGTTTGGCCAGCTTATGCCTGATTTGCTTCATCATGGGCTCCCTCACAGGTTTTCCTCGAATTTATAGCCGACCTTCACCTTCGTCCCGATGTGGGCCGCTTTGCTGCCCAGCTTGGACCTGAGTCTGCGGATATGGGTATCCACCGCTCTGGAATCTCCGAAATAATCATACCCCCAAACCTTTGCAAGAAGCATTTCCCTTGTCATAATCCTGTCCTTGTTTTCCATCAATACCGCCAACAGATCAAACTCCTTTGGCGAAAGCCCGATTTTCTTTCCGTCAACCGTTACTGTCCTGGAAGGAAACGCTACCCTTATGCCCGCTCCTGTCAGTACATCCCTGTTTTCTCCGCCGATTGTGCCCCTTGACCTTTTTAAGAGGTTTTTCGATTTTGCCAGCAGGATTTTCACACTGAAGGGCTTGGTCATATAATCGTCCGCTCCGAGCTCATACACGGTTATCTTGTCTCCCTCGTCATCTCTGGCGGTTATCACTATTATCGGCACGGAAGAAGTTCTCCGCAGCCGCCTGCAGAGCGAAAATCCATCTATTCCGGGCAGCATGAGATCCAAAAGCGCCAGGTCGTATTTGTCCTCTTCCCATAGTTCCAGCGCTTCCAGTCCGTCAGGCACCCCGTCTACCAGGAATCCATCCTCTTCAAAATAATCGGTTATGACCTCCCTCAGACTATCGTCGTCTTCCACAAGCAAAACCCTTTTTCGCATAAATCCATCCTGCCCCAATGTCATTCGCTTAGTACAATACTAATCCTGCTTTGTAGGATACCGGCTGTTTCTTCCGCAGACCGTTGCCCGTTGAAATATTGCTTTGTTTCTTCCTTCGCAATCCTGTAAATCTGCCAGTTGATCTTTGGATATACATTCGCCCTGGAAAAGACAGGATCGCCTGCCGACAACACCGTTTTCATATGAGGCCATTTTTCGCGCACGCTTTTTTCCGCCGTCGCGTTTTTGTTTATCGGAAAGCCATATAATTCCGGCGATGACTGCATTTCTTCCGAAACAAGATATTTTATGAATTTCCATGCTGCGCCCTTGCTTTTGGAGTTGCTATTGATTCCATACTCATACCATATGTTTATATCCAGGCCCGATTTTCCGTCAAGGGCGGGAAGCGGATATACATATAGCTCATCGCTTTCCCCGGGGCTTTTATATAGCTTCACGATGTTGGAGTCGTATTCGTTGAGAGAAAGCCTGTACAAATCGGACATGCTCTCCGTCAGTTTATCCAGCCCGGTAATCCGCTTTTTATCCGCCGCTTCCTTGACCAGCCGGATCATTTTGGTAAACTCACCTGATGTAAAATCGCATTTTTTACTTTCTTCATTGATAAATTTGCCGTAGCTCTTAAAGAACAGGGTCATGAAAAGCTCTTCCTGCCTGCAGCGTATAACAGCCGGTCCCTCTATTCCGCGAGCCTTCAGCGCCTCCTCGGCCGACTTGAAAAAAGCTTCCCAGGTCAGCTCCTCCGTAGTCATCGATGCCGGAAGGCTGCATTTGCCGGACAGGAAACTCGCCATAAAATCGATCGGCATAGTATACAGACCACCCTTATACCTTGTTGAATTTATTATATTCTCATAGTAATCCCCCATATCGAATCCGGAATCCTGCTTCATCATCTTTTCCAGATCGCACAGGAAATTGTTATCGGCATACCTGCTGGCCGGTATGTATAACGTATCGATAATGTCCGGGCCTTTTCCCGACATCAGCTCCGTACTGATCGTTTTTAAATACTTTTCGCCGCCTACATCCGTGTTTTCGGATACAACCAGTTCACTGCCGTTTGACATTTTCTGAGTCACGGTTTCCCCCATCGTGGTATAATACTTAATCTCTACGGCGATACCGGGGTTGTTTTTTTGAAAATTGGCAGCGGCGATATCCATAAATCTGCTTTCGGGTATGGATACGGCAACGGTAATCCTGGTGTTGTCCTCCTTGCCCATATCAAGCGTGACGGCCGGGACGGCTGCGGCGTCCGGAGGCTTCTGCGTTCCGTCGGAAACCGTGCCCGCAGGCTTCCTCGCGCCGTCGGAGGCCGTGCCCGCAGGGGCGCCGCCATTCTCTCCGACGGAACCGCATGCGGCATTGCATACTATAAATATCAAAACAAGTATGTACGAGCATATTCTTTTCATAACTCCAGTCCTTTCAATAATATCATAAACAAAAAGCTATTCTCTATATAATTTCACTCTGTCCCCCGCCATAACGGGCCGGTCGCTTCCGGTGACCACTTTTTCAAAAAAAGAGAGACCGGAGGAAACCGCCGTATTCGTTTTATCCGAGGCTTCCACAGCGATGAAGGCTTTCTGGAGGTAATATTCCTTACCGAGCCGGCTTTTTTTCTCTTTGACAACGTATACGAATTTTCTGTTGTTGCTGTCGGTGCGGACGGAGGAATTCGGCACGAGGAAATCATATCCTTCCGATTCTTTTTCCATGCTGATTGTGACCATTTCACCCCCTCTCAATTCAGGATCCTCTATGAAAGCGGAAACCTCAACCCCGTTCTCCGTCTTTGAGGGGGATACCGCACTTATTTTTATCTTCGCTATTTCCTTATGCAGGGCCGGAACAGAGACGGTCATTGTGTCGCCCGCAGTCAGATGCTTCCCTTCCTCCATACTGACCGTAAATTGGATGCGGACCCCTTCCTTGTAGGCAATCCGGAAAACCGGTTTCGCCGTCCCCGCCGGGGCCCCTTCCTGAACATTGCTTTCCCAGAGAAAGCCGTCAACGGGAGAATACAGGGCCTCGCATCTTTTCAGGCTCGCTTTGAGCGCATTGATACTCCGGCGGAGCGTATCCGCCTCGTTTTGCTTTATCGCCAGATTCGAGGCCTTTTCCTCCAGCAGCTTCCGGTAATCCATATCGGCAGTTTCGTATGCCTTCCTGAGCTTTTCCACATTGGCCTGCGTTTCGGCTCCCGCCTCCTGCAGCTCCGCCGCCGCCAGGAGTTCCTTCTCCGCGCCGGCCGCCGATTTTTTACCGCTGTCGATGTCCAGGTCATACTTATACGCCATCAGCTCTTTTTCCTCCTTTCTGCTTTCCAGTTCAAGCTCTTTGCTTTTTATCTCCTCTTTTATGTCGGATATGTCAAATTTGGCAAGCAGCTGACCTTTTTCCACCCTTTGCCCGTTTTTTACCAATAGGCTCTCGACTCTTAATTCACGCTCCGCAAAGATATCATAGATATTTGCGGGGGTGCTTGCCGTCTGTTTTTCAAGCGTATATACCAGATTCCCCGCTTTCACATCCTCGCATTCCACCCGTATAAGGCCCAAATTGTGGATGGTACTGGAAAGGAACGTCAGCAGAAGCATAGCTGCAATAAACACACCTCCCATCGTTCCCACAATTTTTTTTCTTTTCGCGTTTCCTATGCTTTCGTCCGTCATCTCCATTTGCCTCCAGACAATGCAAGCCGCCGTATTGCGGCGTTTCTCAGCCTTTTATGCCCGCCAGCTGCATTTCCATTCCCGCAACCATATCCTCTTTCCCATAAAGAAACACGAGGACCATAGGGATCATGTAAATAAAAGAAGCTGCAAAAGCAACACCGCACTCCTCCGTATTGATATAGGAAAGGAAAACGGAAAGAGGCGTCTTAAGCGGATCCTGCAAAAAAATAAGGGGCTGCTCCACCATATTCCAATTGTCAATAAAAAGCAGAACAAACAAAGCGGCCAGTCCTGGCTTCAACATCGGAACCACAATGTCCGTGAAGATTTTCCATTGTCCTGCTCCGTCTATTTTCGCCGCCTCCATGTAGCTCACCGGTACGGATACCATATATTGCCTGAGCAGGAAGACGCCGAATGTGCCGAATACGCCAGGCAGGATAATGGACAAGCCGGTATCGAGTATCCCCAGCCTGTCGGCCATGAGATAATTTGGTACAAGAGTAACCTGGAAGGGCAGAAGCATGACTATGACATAAAGGAAAAACAGAAAATCAGCAAGCCTGGATTTCATTATCGCGAAGGCATATGCGGCCATCGCTCCCACAACAAGCTGGCCCAGGACGATCGGAAGCACCAGTGCGGCGGAATTCCAGAACATGAACAGATATTGTGTTTTCCCGACCAGCACCGTATAGTACTGCCGAAAGGTAAGTTCATAGGGTATGAGCTTTAATTGCAGGGATGCGCTCTCCGGAGCCGGGACATCGGCCGCTCCTTCCCGTGCGCCGTAGTATTCGTTGATTTCCCAATCGGCCATAAAGGAATCGGCAAGGGTAAATACCGCCGGATAGATAAGGCATATTCCGATTGCAATCATGATTCCCGTGTGCAGCAATCTCATAAAGGCTGTTTTTACCCTGTCCGCGGTTTTGCATGCAATCACTCCGGCATTTCTCCCTTCATCATACATTTTCTTGTCTCCGCCGTGTTCGGTTTCAGGCAAAGCTCTCCTCCGCTTTCCTCTCCAGAACGAAAAGCACCAGCAACAGCACGGTAATAAATGCTGCTGCCACATATGCACCGGAAGTAAGTTTGGGGTAATTCAACTGGAGAAACATATTGTTCATGAAGTTTTGCAGCATGTAAACGTTCTCATTGGGGTAGGCCCCAAAAATAAGATAAATTTCGCGGAAAATCCGGAAGCAGTTGACAACGGAAATGGTTAGTACAAAAAACCCCGTCGGGACAAGACCGGGCAGCGTAATAAACAGGAGCTTTCCGATCCGGCCCGCGCCGTCGATATCCGCGGCTTCGTAATATTCGGAGGGAATATTGCCCAACCCGGCAAAATAGATTATCATATTATACCCTGTGTACTTCCATAAGTACACGACAATAACGACGGCCAACCCCCATGGGCCGGCAAGCCATTCCAAAGGCTTTATGCCGATTCGGCCCAGCAGATGGTTCATCGGTCCCCTGAAGTCAAAAAATATCTGCCAGAATAGGGCCACTGTTGCGGCAGGTATTGCCATAGGCGACAGAAACAGCATGCTGATTGCCTTTCCGGCGTACGCGGCGTGTTTCAGAATCAGAGCGGCAGCCAGCGGCAGCAGCAGGCCCAGGAATACGGAAGGCGCCATAAATAACAGCGTATTTTTCATCGCAATCAAAAAAGCGGAGTTGCCAAACAGGGCTGCGATATTTTTGAGACCGACAAATTTTCCATTGACAGGACTATCCGTCAGCGCGTAGCCTGCTCCTGCCAAGAAAGGAATGAGAAAAAACAGAAGAAATCCGCCAAGGCTGGGGAGCAAAAAAAGTATGGCGGGCAATTTTTCCGCCCTCCATTTTCGAATCCGCCTATTCATCAGAACCACCGCAAATCCCTTCCCCATAAGTCCGACTTCACTTCAACTATGGAAATTATACAGCTCCTGTGTGTATTCTTTATGTACTTGACGTTTAAGTTGTGTGTATTTGTACTCGTTTTCCCCAGCCCTGGCACTCATACTCCCCTCACCCGGACAAACGCCGGAAGCCCCGGAACTGCAAGAGCTTTTCAATCGCCTTACAGGCTTCATGGGTTTACCGTGATATTTCCGGGACTTCCTGTTCTTTATACTTTCTTAATCTCTGCCCGTATTTTCTTCACACCGTCTTAATTGCGATCCGGCTATAATGGACTTTATAGAAGGCCGTGCCAATCCGTACGGACCTTATAAGCATAGGAGCAACTTGTATAAATTTATTGCAACGAGGGATTTTATTTTGGTGGGGTGATCGATTTATGGGAGCAGTTTTGGCGGTTTCAGCCAGTATAGCGCTGTTAATGCTTTGTTATTTATTTTACGTCTTGTTCAGGGGGGAGAAGTTATGAGCCGAATCATCCTGGAAGATTTCGTTTTTATTCTATTGCTGGTCAGTTTGTCCTATCCGCTCGGAATTTATATTTACAAGGTCATGACAGGGCAAACCGTGTTTACTTCACGAGTACTTTTTCCAATGGAAAAAGCAATATACCGATTTATGGGGATCAAGCATGAAGAAGAGATGACGCCTAAGGCGTATACCACTTCCATGCTCTCGTTCAGTGCACTGAGCCTTGCCTTTTTATTCGGGCTCCAGGTACTTCAAAAGAACCTTCCGCTTAACCCGGAGCACATGGACAACGTCAAATGGGATCTTGCCTTCAACACGGCATCCAGCTTTGTATCCAATACAAACTGGCAGGCATACTCGGGGGAGTCGACCCTGTCGTATCTAACGCAGAGCGCCGGCCTGACCGTTCAGAATTTCCTGTCCGCCGCAGTAGGAATGGCGGTTTTATTCGCTTTGATCAAAGGCTTCACGGCAAAGCAGCAGAATACCATCGGCAATTTCTGGGCAGATATTACCCGGGCAACTCTCTATGTGTTGATACCACTATCGCTGGTCCTTGCTGTTGCTTTGGTATCCCAGGGAGTTGTTCAAACGCTTGGCTCGTATATCCGGGTCGCCACGCTGGAAAGCGGAGCTTCGCAAACCATACCGCTGGGTCCGGCGGCAAGCCAGATTGCAATCAAGCAGCTTGGTACGAACGGCGGCGGCTTTTTCGGGATGAATTCGGCCTATCCGCTGGAGAATCCGACGCCCCTGTCCAACCTGCTTCAGCTCCTTTCCATATTGCTGATACCGGCCGCGCTTTGCGTAGCCTTTGGAAAGGCGGTAAAGGATTCCAAACAGGGCAGGACCATTTATGCGGTAATGCTGATCCTGTTTGTGGCGTCCCTGGCGGCGGTGACGGCGAGCGAGCTCTATGCCGCGCCTTCGTTCCATGGAGTGGCGGCGTCCGGCAGCATGGAGGGCAAGGAGATCATACACGGCGTCGGAACCTCCGCCCTCTGGGGGACTGCGACCACAGCCGCCTCGAACGGTTCGGTCAATGCCATGCATGACAGCTTTACGCCTCTGGGCGGCATGGTCCTGATGTTCCTGATGCAGATCGGAGAAGTGGTTTTTGGAGGGGTTGGCAGCGGCCTGTACGGCATGCTGGCTTTTGTAATCCTAACGGTTTTCATTGCGGGCTTGATGGTCGGGAGAACGCCGGAGTACCTGGGGAAAAAGATAGAACCGTTTGATATGAAAATGGTTTGCGTCATCGTCCTGTTTCCTCCGCTCCTGACGCTGCTCGGAACCGTATTTGCCGTTCTGATGCCCCAGGCGGCGTCCTGGCTGACCAATTCGGGCGCACATGGATTTTCCGAAATACTCTATGCGTTTTCCTCGATGGCCAACAACAATGGAAGCGCCTTCGGCGGATATGCGGCCAATACGGTTTTCACCAATGTGGCCGGAGGAATCGTCATGCTTGTGGCAAGATTCGCGCCCATGGCCGCGGCAATCTATCTCGCCGGAAATCTGGCCGGGAAGAAGACCGTCGCAGCGGGCGAAGGAACTCTTTCAACCAGCAGCGTGATGTTTACCGGGCTGCTCATTTCCATAATTCTGATTGTCGGCGCGCTGACCTTTTTGCCCGCACTGGCGCTGGGGCCGCTTGCCGATTACTTTACAGCAATCAAGTGAGGTGGGAAGAATGAATAAGAAATCCATGAATTCAAAAATATACGGCGACGCCGTCGCCCAATCCGTAAAAAAACTGTCGCCCGGAGTGCAGCTCCGAAATCCTGTGATGTTTGTTGTGTACGTTTGCGCGGTTCTTACCTCCGTGCTATGGCTGCTGTCGTTTTTTGGAATCCAGGATGAGAATGGGGGCTATACCCTTGCTATAGCCGTAATTCTCTGGTTTACGGTATTGTTTGCCAATTTTGCGGAAGCCATTGCCGAGGGCAGGGGAAGAGCCCAGGCCGATACGTTGAGGAAATCGCGCAGGGAGGTAAAGACAAGAAAGCTGAGATCGGCGTCCAACACCGGGGAGTATGACGAAATCCTGTCCAGTCAATTGAAAAAAGGGGACCTTGTCCATGTGAAGGCCGGCGAGCAGATCCCCATGGACGGGGAGGTCATCGAAGGCGCGGCGTCCGTGGACGAAAGCGCTATAACGGGAGAATCCGCCCCGGTCATCCGGGAATCCGGCGGGGACCGCAGCGCGGTCACAGGCGGAACGACGCTGGTGTCCGACTGGCTTGTGATCCGCATTACCTCGGAACCGGGAATGAGCTTCCTGGATAAGATGATTGCAATGGTGGAGGGCGCTTCCAGAAAGAAAACACCCAATGAAATTGCGCTTCAGATCCTGCTGGTTGCCCTGACGATCATCTTTCTCGTAGTGACGGCGGCGCTCCTTCCCTTTTCGGATTTTGCAAGCAAACAGGCGGGAGCCGGTTCGGCCGTTTCCATCACCAATGTGGTGGCGCTGCTTGTTTGTCTGGCGCCCACAACGATCGGAGCCTTGCTGTCCGCCATCGGCATCGCCGGCATGAGCAGGCTCAACCAGGCCAACGTCCTGGCGATGAGCGGGCGCGCCATCGAGGCGGCGGGCGACGTCGATGTGCTGCTGCTGGACAAGACGGGCACCATTACGATGGGAAACCGGCAGGCCAGCGCGTTCCTCCCGGTCAACGGGGTTGCCGAACAGGAGCTCGCCGACGCGGCGCAGCTTTCCTCCCTGGCCGACGAAACCCCGGAGGGCAGGAGCATCGTGATTCTTGCGAAGGAACGTTTCGGGATAAGAGGGAGGGACCTGTCGAAGCTCAATTCCACTTTTGTGGCGTTTTCAGCAAAAACCAGGATGAGCGGCATCGACTATCAGGGCAATGAAATACGCAAAGGCGCCGCAGAGGCGGTAAAAGCATATATTCGCGGCAAAGGCGGCATATATCCCGAGGAATGCGACAGGATTACGGGAGAAATCGCCGGAAAGGGCGGGACCCCGCTTGTGGTCGCCAAAAATGGCGCCGCCCTTGGAGTGGTTTATTTGAAGGATATTGTCAAGAACGGAGTCCGGGAACGGTTTGAGGACCTGAGAAAAATGGGCATCCGGACCATCATGATCACGGGCGACAACCCCATGACGGCGGCGGCCATCGCTGCCGAGGCCGGCGTGGACGACTTTCTCGCAGAGGCGACGCCGGAGGCGAAGCTTTCCCTGATCCGGAGCTACCAGGCCAAAGGACATCTGGTCGCAATGACGGGGGACGGCACCAACGACGCCCCTGCCCTTGCCCAGGCGGATGTGGCGGTGGCAATGAATACGGGAACGCAGGCGGCAAAGGAGGCCGGCAATATGGTGGATCTCGACTCCAGCCCGACGAAGCTGATCGATATCGTGCGGATCGGAAAGCAGCTGCTGATGACGAGAGGAGCGCTTACGACCTTCAGCGTAGCCAACGATGTCGCAAAGTATTTTGCAATCATCCCCGTCCTTTTCTTCGGCATATACCCGCAGTTGGAGGTCCTGAACTTCATGGCGCTGACCTCCTCGAGGAGCGCCATCCTGTCGGCCATCCTCTATAACGCCCTCATTATCGTGGCCCTTATTCCGCTGGCCCTCAGGGGAGTAAAATACCGTGAAACCTCGGCAGGGAATCTGCTGAAAAGAAATCTGGGCATATACGGTCTGGGAGGCATTATTGCGCCCTTTATAGCAATCAAGGCAATTGATGTAATACTGACTGTCTGTGGCATAGTGTGAGGTGAATTTTATGGCAAGGCTCATGAAAAGCTCAAAACAGGTACTTTTATTCTTCTTGATTATGACGGTTCTCTGTGGAATTGTTTATCCGGCCGCTGTCACGGCCGTCGCCCAGGCCTTCTTTCCCGCGCAGGCCAATGGCGGCGTCATTACGGTGACCCTGAAGGACGGGACGAAAAAAGCGTTTGGTTCCGAACGGATCGCACAGGAATTTACAAAGCCCGAATATCTGATCGGAAGGCCGGCGGGCGTATCAAACCTGTCGCCGGTAAGCCGGGAGCAGAAAAAGCTTGTGCAGGAGCGCACGGACTGGTGGCATGCCTTGGATCCCCAAAATACCGCCGATATCCCCATGGATCTGGTAACGGCATCCGGAAGCGGCGCGGACCCGAACATTTCGCCGGAAGCGGCGGAGTATCAGGTGACCAGAATAGCAGAACGGCGAGGCCTTGACGAGGATGCGGTGAGAAAGGTGATAAACCGGTACACGACGGGAAGATTCCTGGGGTTCTGGGGAGAGCCGGCTGTAAATGTCCTCAAGGTAAATCTTGCACTGGACGGCTTGATTTAGAACGAGTGTGGTGACATACTAAAGGAAGGATCCGGTCATTCCTAAGAACCTGTTTAGGGTCTGGGGGTGCCTGAGATTTCGAGCGGATTTTTCGCCAGACAAGGCAAATTTTCGCAGGAATAATCTGTTTATTACAAGAAAATTTAACGCAGTATGACGGAAAATCCGCCAAAAGATCAGGCGCCAACAGATCCTAAACAGGTTCTTAGGGGGGCGAAGTCATGATTTTACACGATGCGCAGCGTCCGGACCCGGATGCGCTTCTGGAGGGCCTTCGAGCCGATGAGCCCCGTAAAACGGGCAGGCTGCACATATTCTTCGGATATGCCGCAGGTGTGGGAAAAACCTATGCCATGCTCGACGATGCCCATGAACAGATGAACAGAGGGGTTGACGTGGTGGTCGGGTATGTGGAGCCCCATGCCAGGCCGGAGACGATGCAGCTTCTCCAGGGCTTGTCCTCGCTGCCCCCCAGGGTTGTGGAGCATAAGAACATCCAGCTCAGGGAATTCGATCTGGACGCGGCGCTCGAACGGAAGCCCCAGCTGATTCTGGTGGACGAACTGGCGCATACGAACGCTGACGGAGTCCGCAACAAAAAGCGGTATCAGGATATCGAAGAACTTCTCAACGCCGGGATCGACGTCTATACTACGGTAAATGTGCAGCATATAGAGAGCTTGAATGACGTCATTCAGAATATTACAAAAGTCAACGTCCGTGAAACGGTACCGGACTCTGTTTTTGACAATGCCGACCATGTTAAACTGGTCGATATAGAACCGGATGCTTTGATAAAACGCCTGAAGGAAGGGAAGGTATACCAGCCGGACAAAGCCGGGACGGCGCTGGATCATTTTTTTGCAAGGGAAAACCTGTGCCTCCTCCGGGAGATCGCTTTGCGCAAGGCGGCAGACCGGATCAGCCACGACAACCGGAACGAACGGAGAGTGGCTGAAAAAATGGCCGGCATGAAGCTGCTGGCCTGCATTGGCACTTCGCCGTCCTCCGCAAGGTGCATCCGGTGGACCGCCCGGACCGCCCTGGCCTTTCATGTTCCCTGGACCGCCGCTTATGTGGAGAATGTGGAGAGCAGCTATCTTACCGACGAGGAAAAGAAAAACATCGAGGCCAACCTGAATCTTGCGGAACGCCTTGGAGCGGAGATCGTAACGCTCACGGGGGAAAATACGGCCCATGTAATCGCGGAATATGCCAGAATGTCCGGCATAACGAATATCGTAATCGGAAAAAGCAGAAAGAAAAAAACATTGAAGAATATATTCGAAGCCGATCTGGAGGATAAACTCATTGCCCTCCTGCCCAGCGTCGAAATTCACATAATACCCGGAAAACCGCAGAAAAAGGCCCATGGCAGGTCAAGAACCGTCAAGCTGAAGGAAAACCTGTCCTTTTCGCCGGCGGACACCTTCAGGACCGTCGGACTGCTGTCCGCGGCCACACTGCTGTGCATGGCCCTGCAGTCCCTCGGAATGGGAAATCAGAACATCATCATGGTGTATATCCTGTCTGTCCTGGTCGTTTCAAGAACAACGGAAGGATATGCCTATGCGGCCGTGGATTCCGTCCTCAGCGTGCTTGTGTTCAACTTCTTTTTTACGGAACCGTACTATACCTTTAACGCAATACAGCCGGGCTATCCGGTTACTTTCTTCATCATGCTGCTGGTGGCCTTGATCACGAGCGCCCTGACCGTCCGCGTCAAAAAGCAGGCCCAGTTGGCCGTGGAAAGAGAACGGCGCACGGAAATCCTGTATGAAATAAACAAGAAGCTGCTTGCCACAAGAGGGCTTGAAAATATTACGGCGTTGACCAACGAATACATGACGAAGCTGTTCAAGCGCTCGTCCATCCTCTATACCCACGATCCGGGAAACGGATCGGAGGGGGTTTTCAAGCAATCGCCTTTCGATCCCGACGCCTCGTTTCTCCGGACGGAGGAGGAACGTACCGTTGCCCACTGGGTTTTTGTCAATCAGAAATTCGCGGGAGCGGGAACGGATACCCTCATGGGGGCAAAAGCCTTTTACATGCCGGTGAGCTCCCAGGGCAAACCCCTCGGCGTGATCGGCCTGTCCTGCCTGAAGGGTCTGCTGAGCCAGACCAACCGGTTGTTCCTGCACATGCTCGCTTCCCAGTTCGCAATGGCTCTCGAAAGACAATTCCTGTCCGATGAACAGCGGCGGATCATGGTGGAAGCGGAAAAGGAAAAAATGAGAAGCAACCTGCTCAGGGCCATATCCCACGACCTTCGAACCCCGCTCACCTGCATATCCGGCGCGAGTTCGGCCATACTGGAAAGCGGCGAACTGCTGGATAAGCAGACCCACGACAAGCTGGTGCGGGACATAAAGGAGGATTCCCAATGGCTGATCCGGATGGTGGAAAACATCCTTTCGGTTACCCGCATTCATGAAGGAACGGCCAATGTGAAAAAAGTCCCCGAGGCGGCCGAAGAGATCGTGGCGGCATCCGTCAGCCGCATCCGGAAGAGGTTTCCCGGCAGGAAAATCTCCGCGAAGGTGCCCGATGCGCTTTTGGTGGTCCCCATGGATGGGACCCTGATCGAACAGGTGCTTATCAATCTTCTTGAGAACGCGGTGAAGCATTCTCCGGAAGATTCCGTGATCGGGGTCGAGGTCAAAAAGCACGGGAATCAGGCGGTTTTTGAAGTAATCGACAATGGAGAGGGGATCGCGGAGCAGGATCTGCCCTATCTTTTTGAAAGCTACGCTCCCAACCGGAAACGGAGCGTCGATTCCTCCAGGAGCATGGGGATCGGCCTGTCGATTTGCATGTCCATTATAAAAGCGCACCGGGGAAAAATGGAAGCAGCCAATAAAAAGGGAGGCGGCGCGGTATTCCGCTTTACGCTGCCGCTGGAAGGAAGTGGGGAAGGTGAATAGCAAAACGCTGATCCTGATTGTGGAGGACGAAGAAGGGATATGCAATTTTATTTCGGCCATCCTGCAGTCGAACGGCTTTGGGGTGATAAAAACCGCCCGGGGCAGGGAAGCGGTTTCCATGGCGGCATCCCACTGCCCGGACTTGATCCTGCTGGATCTGGGCCTGCCGGATCTGGACGGCGTCGAAGTGCTGAAAAGGATCCGGGACTGGTCGGGGGTTCCCGTCATCGTGGTATCGGCGCGGGGACACGAGCGTGAGAAGGTGGAAGCGCTGGATCTGGGGGCCGACGACTATATTACGAAACCGTTCGGAACGTCAGAGCTGCTTGCGAGAATCCGGACTGCGCTCCGGCACAGCCAGGCGGTCCATGCCGAGAATGGGCCCGGACCCGAAAAAGTGGTATCCGGGGAGCTTGGGATCGACTATGGCAAAAGGCTTGTAACGGTGGCGGGCAGAGAAATCCATCTGACTCCGGTCGAATACAAGATCCTTGTGCTGCTTTCGAGGCACATCGGGAAAGTACTGACCCACGATTTTATCATAAAAGAGATCTGGGGACCGTATGCGAATGAAATACAGGCGCTGCGGGTGAATATGGCCAATTTGAGAAGAAAAATCGAGGCAAACCCTGCCGAACCTAGATATATCGTCACGGAAACCGGCGTAGGATACCGGATGGTCGAAGAATAACTTTAAGGATGACCGAATAAAGAATCCGTTTTTAGGATTCGGTCGCCCTTTATTTTTCCGAAAGACTTGAGTTCATTCTATTTTTCCTATAATATAAATCATAACTGAACAGAAACGTACAGGCGCCGGCAAGGAGGGTATTCCGCCCTGCCGCATGAGGGAAGTGGGTTTGAACCCCACGCGGTCCCGCCGCTGTATAAGAAGAGCTCTTTCAAAATGCCACTGGGCGACCGGGAAGGCCGGAAGGGTGATGACGCTTGAGCCAGAAGACCTGCCTGTATGGAAGTCACCGTGAACTCTACGAGCGATAGAGGGTGCCGCGCATGCTTGTGTTCTATATTATCCGGGTATGTACGACCTCTTGAACAATTGTTTGAGAGGTCTTTCTTTTTTGGTATGGCCGGGAAAACAGGGGGAAACAGGATATGATGGGAAAATGCATAATGATACAGGGAACCGGCTCGTCCGTGGGCAAGAGCATTATCGCCGCGGGGCTTTGCAGGGTGTTCCGGCAGGACGGCTACCGGGTGGCGCCCTTCAAGTCGCAGAACATGGCGCTGAACTCCTATATTACCAGGGACGGGAAGGAAATGGGGCGCGCCCAGGTGGTACAGGCCGAAGCGGCCGGAATAGAGCCTTCTGTCGAAATGAACCCCATCCTGCTGAAACCGACCACCGATCGAAAATCCCAGGTTATTATAAACGGAGCCGTATACGGAAACATGTCCGCTGTAGAATACCACGAATACAAGCCCCAGTTGGCGGAAATGGTAAAGGCCACATACCGAAAGCTTGCGGCGGCAAATGACGCCGTGGTGATCGAAGGCGCGGGGAGTCCCGCGGAAATCAATCTCCGGGACAAGGACATCGTCAACATGGGGATGGCGGAGATGGCCGACGCGCCGGTGATCCTGGTGGGGGATATCGACAAGGGCGGCGTTTTCGCGGCCCTGGCCGGAACCATGCTGCTGCTCCGGGAAGAGGAGCGCGAAAGGGTAAAGGGCGTCATCATCAATAAATTCCGGGGGGATCTGGCGATCCTGAAGCCCGGCCTGCGGATGCTGGAGGACATCATCCATGTGCCGGTCCTCGGCGTGCTGCCCTACGCCGCATTGAACATTGACGACGAAGACAGCCTGACGGAACGGTTTGACCGAACGGGCCGGGAGGACGGGGAGGGAAGCGGGGACGATATTGACGTGGCCGTGGTAAAGCTCCCGCACATATCGAATTTTTCCGACTTCAGCGCCCTGGAAAACCTCGACGGCGTAAAGGTGCGGTACATAGACCAGCCTTCCGATATGAAAACGCCGGACCTTATAGTGTTACCGGGAACCAAAAATACAATGGAAGACCTTGCCCATCTTCGGAAAAGCGGAATGGAAGAGGAGATCAAAAAGCAGAACCGGAAAGGGGCGGTGGTGTTTGGAATCTGCGGAGGATACCAGATGCTCGGAAAGACAATACAGGACCCCTTCCGGACGGAATCGGAACTGCTGGAACTGGAAGGGATGGGCCTTCTGAACGCCGGAACGGTTTTCCGGCAAAAGAAGGTCACCACCCAGGTGGAAGGCGTATTGTCCGGCGACTGGGGATTGCTGAAAGGACTGGCGGGTACCGGGATCACCGGATATGAAATCCACATGGGCGCCACGGAATACGGAAAAGGCTGCATTCCGTACCTGACGGTCGGCAAGGCCCCGGGCGGCGGGCAGGAATACCTGGATGGGGTGAGGAATGCGGAAGGGAATGTTTTTGGAACCTATATTCACGGCATATTCGACAATACGGCCTTTACCTCGGGCTTTCTGAATAATTTGCGGGAAATGAGGGGAAAAGGAGGGGCGAAAGCCTTCGAATACGACTACAGGGCATACAAGGAGCAGCAGTATGACAAGCTCGCAAACATGATCCGGGAGAACCTGGACATGGAGAAGATATACGAAATAACCGGATTGCAGAAGGAAGACAGCAGCCATGCCGATACTCTTTCACCTGATTGATATCCTTATAGCGTTCATAATCGACCTCATTGTCGGCGATCCTTACCGCCTGCCCCACCCGGTGAGATATATCGGGTGGATTATTAGGAGCTGTGAAACTCTTCTGAGACGGGTGATCCCAAAAGGACAGCCGGAGAAAAGGGAGCGCCGGGAAAGGGTTGCAGGCGGCATCCTCATGGTTGCCGCGGTCCTGGCAACGGTCCTTCCGGTATTGCTCCTGCTGGCGCTGGCGAGTCTTGTCCATCCGGTCCTGTTCCACCTCTTCAACATCTATTTCCTTTATGCGGCACTGGCGGTCAAATGCCTTGCCGACGAGGCGAAGAAGGTCCATTTCTTTCTGGCCGCAGGAAAAATTCCCGAAGCGCGCCGGCAGCTTTCCATGCTTGTGGGCCGCCAGACCGGCCACCTGGAAGAGAAAGAGATCGTGCGGGGAGCGGTTGAAACCACCGCCGAAAACACAGTGGACGGCATTATTTCGCCGCTGTTCTATGCCGTCCTCGGCTCCCTTTTCGGACTGGGCGCACCGGTGGTCTGGGCGTTCAAGGCCATCAGCACGCTGGACTCCATGGTGGGCTACAAAAATGAGAAATACCTCCACTTCGGAAGAATCTCCGCAAAGACGGATGATGCCGCAAATTATGTTCCCGCCAGGCTTTCCGGGGTGATCATCCCCGCAGGGGCCTTTTTTTGCGGGATGGATTGGAGAAGAAGCTTCCGGATCATGCAGCGGGACCGGCGCAATCACAAAAGCCCCAACTGCGCTTATCCCGAAGCGGCTTTTGCAGGGGCTCTCGGGGTCCGGATCGGCGGGGACAACATCTATTTCGGGAAGGTGGTCGAGAAACCGACCATTGGCGATCCCGACAAGGAAATCGGCGAAGAGGATATTCCGGCTGCGGTCCGGCTGATGTACGCGGCTGCGGTCATTACCCTGCTGGCCGGTCTGGGGCTTGCCGCGGCAATTCTTTTTAGAACCTGTTTTGTATCTGGGGGCGCCTGAGATTTTGAGCGGATTTTTCGTCAGACAAGGCAAATTTTCGCAGGAATAATCTGTTTATTACAAGAAAATTTAACGCAGTATGACGGAAAATCCGCCAAAAGATCAGGTGCCAACAGATGCAAAACAGGTTCTTATACTTTGAGGAGCAGAACATGGAAAACACGAGCGGGAACAAGGAAAATGCCCATGGGGGCAATATTTATGAGGTCGCGGGGGAATATGGCGTTGACTGGAGGGAATTGACGGATTTCAGCGCCAACATCAATCCTCTTGGGCTCTCTCCGCTGCTGAAGGAACTGCTGGCTGCGGGGATAGACGGCCTGATCCACTACCCGGATGCGGAGTGCAGGGAATTGCGAAGGGAATTGTCCGACTACCTCGGAGTCCCAATGGACCGGATCATAGCCGGAAACGGCGCTTCGGAAATCATCCGCCTCCTTTTTGAAGCCCTGGAGCCCCGGAAGCTGTATATGCCCGGGCCCTGCTTTTCCGAATATGAAAGCGCGGCGGACCGGTGCGGAACGGAATGCGTCTTTCATGAACTCCGGGAAGAAAACGGCTTTATTCTGGATGTGAACCGTTTCCTAGGGGACATTCCCGGGGATGCGGATACGATTTTGATCTGCAACCCGAACAATCCCACCTCCGGGCTGGTTCCGAAACCGGAACTGCTGAAGCTGCTCGATCACTCACGCGAAAGGAAGCTCCGGGTTATTGTGGACGAAGCCTTTATCGAATTGACCGTAGGAGGAAATGACAATTCCGTTGCCGGCTGGATCGGGCAATATCCCAACCTGTTTGTCATCCGCTCGCTGACAAAGATTCTGGCAATTCCCGGCTTGAGACTGGGCTACGCCCTGGGGGAGCATTCCGTTATACAAAAAATGGGGCGGGAAAAGCTCCGATGGTCCGTGAATTCTTTTGCCTGCGGCATAGGAAGAGTGCTGAAGGAGGACAAGGCGTATTTTGACACTACTTCAAGGTGGTTGGCCGGGGAAAAGGACCGGTTCTACGGCAAGCTGGCCGGGATCGGCAAATTAAAGCCATACAAACCCGAAACCAATTTCATTCTGATCAAACTCCTGGAGGAGCGCCATACATCGGCATCCCTCCGGGAGCTCCTGATCCGGAAAGGCTTCATTATAAGGGATGCAAGCAATTTCAAATTTTTGAACGACCGGTTCATAAGGGTGGCCGTCAGGGAGCGGGAAGCAAACGACCGCCTTGTCCGGGCCTTGCTGGAGGTATTGTAGGGAAGAAGGGATTTTACTCCCCGGCCCGTTGTGGTAAAATGATACCACCGGTGGAAAAAGGAACCGGCAGAAGAAACAGGAAAGGAAACACAGGATGGGAGCAAAAGAAATCAAAGGCGCGCCTGTAGCGGAAGAAATCCGTTCGGAGCTGCGGATGGAAATAGAACGGATGAAGGCGTCGGGGCACGCTCCGAAGCTGTCGGTCCTGCTGGCCGGCAATGATCCGGGAAGCGTCTGGTATGCGCAAAGCAAGGTGAAGATCGGGGAAAAGCTGGGCGTTATCGTGGACCTGATCCGGTTCGGCGAAGAGGTGACGGAAGAAGAGCTCACCCGGAAGATTGACGAATTGAATTCGGACGGCAGCGTTCACGGAATCCTGGTGGAGCTGCCCCTGCCGAAGCAGTTGGATAAATCCCGGATCATGAATGCCATTCATCCGCTGAAGGACGTGGACGGAGTTACGGCCGTAAACCGCGGGTATATCATGGGCGGGCAGGAAAGCCAGGCCCTCGTGCCGGCGACGCCGATGGCCTGCATCGAGCTCATCGAGCGCTCCGGCGTTGCATTGAGGGGCAGGAGAGTAACGGTCGTGGGCAGGGGCGATACGGTGGGCCGTCCCCTGGCGTCTCTCCTGATTACCCGGGACGCCACGGTAACCGTTTGCCATACGAAGACCCTGAACCTGGCGGAAGAGTGCCGCAAGGCGGAAATACTGGTTGCGGCGGCGGGCCGTGCACATCTGGTAACGGCCGATATGGTAGCCGAAGGAACCATTGTGATTGACGCCGGCATCAACGAGCTGCCCGGCGGGTCCTTTACGGGAGACGTGGATTATGAAGCCGTGAAGGAGAAGGCGGCTGCAATCACGCCAGTACCGGGAGGCGTCGGCAGCCTTACGACGACCGTGATCATGAAAAATACGCTGAGGGCGCTCAAGCTGCAAAAGGGCTTGAAATAGGAGGAACCCGTGAATATTTACGAGATGACACAAAACGAATACCTGGAGGCGGCTTCTTCGAAAAGTCCCACTCCCGGCGGCGGAAGCGTCAGCGCCGTCGTTGCGGCCAATGCTGCGGCGATGGTCAGCATGGTGGCCAACCTGACCCTCGGCAAGAAGGGGTATGATGACGCGCAGGACACTGTCCGGGATATTCTTGGCATAATGGGCCAGAGCATGGCGGAGATAAAAGCGCTGACCGAGAAAGACATGCAGGCGTTCCAGCGCTTTATGGACGCCTGGAAGCTGCCGTCCGCCTCGGAGGAGGAGAAAGCGGCGAAAAACGCGGCCATGGAGCATGCGGCGCAAAATGCGTCTTCCGTTCCCCTGGAGCTTTGCAGGGCCTGTGTCGTTATTCTACAGCAGGCGGTGAGGCTGGCGCCCATCGGCAATAAGACGGCGATTTCGGACGTCGGGGTCGGGGTTTATCTGGCAGAAGCCGCTTTGAAGGCGGCCATGTTGAGCGTGGACATCAATATTCCCATGATCCGGGAGGAGGCCTTCAAGGCCGCCCTTCTTGCTGAAAAGGCGCGATTGTTCGCGGAAGCGGAAGAATTAAAGCTCTATGCCCTGGCAGACGTTAAAAAAAGGCTGCAGTAGCGGTGCTTGCAGCCGGTATGCTTGGATAGACAGACAAAAACGGAGTTGGTGTGAATCGTGTCACACCAACTCTTTTGATAATTCCTGAAGCAAGGCGGGATCAATTTTTTCGACGGCCCTGTCGTAAGTCATCAGCCCGTTGACCTCGGTTTCCACATCGGTCAGCTGCGTGTAAATAACGGCGGCAAGCCCTTGCTTGATCAGGGGCTTCACCTGGCCGCGGATCAGATAGGTATATGCCGTTTTCAGGAAATCCGCCGAAGTAAACCGCCGGTATCCGAATTCCATATTCTCGCGCCAGACATGGCCCGCCAGCTTCAGGCTGTAGCCGCCGAACTCCGTGATGGCCAACGCGCGGCGCTCCTTCCTTTTGGGCAGGGACAGCCGGACAAAGTATTGATGAAGGCTTTTTACGTCGCCGGCTCCCTGGTCGCTCCACCCGCTTACGTGATCGACACAGCGCGTCGGATCGTACTCCTTCACCCAAGCGGCCGTTTCGGCGGCGTCGAACTGTCCCCACGCCTCGTTGAACGGTACCCACATGCCGATGCAGGGAGCATTGTACAGCGCGTCGATCAATTCCTTCAATTCCTTTTTGTAATTCGCCCGATTGGATTCCTTTTCCCGGCCGGCCCGCTTGTAGTTATGGTCGGAAATCCGGAAACGGCCCAGGGCGTTTTGAACCAGAAAATTGTTGAGCATATTGAGGCCCGCGCCTCCGTTGATCATATCCTGCCACACGATAAGGCCCAGCCGGTCGCAGTGGTAATACCAGCGGGCGGGCTCCACCTTCAGGTGCTTCCGGATCATGTTGAAGCCGAAATTCTTTGCCGTTTGCACGTCGTATTCCAGGGCTTCGTCCGTTGGCGCGGTATAAAGCCCGTCCGGCCAGAAGCCTTGGTCCAGGATGCCGTTCTGGAAGAGGGGGCGGTTATTTAGGAATAGCCGCGGAATTCCCTGCTGGTCCGGCTCGACGGAAAATTTCCTCATTCCGAAATAACTCTGGATTTCGTCAACCGTCCGGCCTGCGTCCAGCAAACGGATCTTCAGATTGTACAGGAAAGGGGTATCGGGGCTCCAAAGCTTCACTTCTGGGAGCTTCAACGACAGGACGCCCCCTGAAGGAGTCCCGGCGGCGGAGCAGGCAATTTCCCTGTCGCCGTCGTAGGCAGCCGCCTCGAATTCCAGTTGCTTTGCCACAGAACTGCCGATGCAGATGCGGACCTCCCCGGAATCAATATCCGGGGTTATTCGGACCGTCTCGACGCAGTCTTCCGGAACCGGCTCCAGCCAGACGGTCTGCCAGATGCCCGATACGGGTGTGTAAAAAATCCCTGACGGCCGGAGGACCTGCTTGCCCCGCTCCTGCCCGAAGGTGTCGGTCGGGTCCCAGACGCCTACAACAAGCTCATTCTCCCCGTCCGTCAGATATTTTGAGATTTCAAAATGGAAAGGATAATATCCGCCGGTGTGTTCCCCTGCCTTCCGGTTGTTTACCCACACCTCCGCCTTCCAATCCACCGCCCCGAAATGCAGAAGCAGCCTGGAGCCCTTCCAGTCGGAGGGGATGGCGAAGGTTCTCCTGTACCACAGCATTTTGTCCGGTAACAGCTTCTTACGGACTCCGGAAAGCGAAGCTTCCAGAGGGAAGGGAACCAGTATTTTGCCGTCGTAACAGCCTGCCCCTGCGGATGCTTCCGCAGGCCTTAGGGACTTGTCGTCCAGCGGCCGTATGGCATAATCCCACAGGCCATTCAGATTCATCCAGCGTTCACGGACCATTTGCGGGCGCGGGTATTCCGGCAGTACGTGCTCCGGGGTCACCTCCGCGGCCCATTTTGTTGACAGGTTAACGGGAACCGGCTTCCATCCGGCTGCTTCCATCGAATCCATGGCGAATCCTCCATTCCGGTTGAAAATCCTGTGCTTTGGCCTACTCCGTTTATTATATCAAATAGTACGGCCTTGTGCATCTGCGGGCGCTTTTACGGTTTTATATTGTTTTTTATTTTAAACATAACGCTTTTTTGCTCAGTTCGGCGGAAGCTCTTCCCTTACGGGCTATTTCTGGTATGATGAATACCTCACCTACCCCTCAAACAAATAAATGAAGGAGGATTCATTTTTATGAATCAGAGCACGATCAGCAGCAAGACAGGCAACCGCTGGATTCCGGTCTTTGCAGGGATTGCAATTCAGCTATGCCTCGGAACGGCCTATATTTGGGGCGTGTTCCAGCCGGAAGTGGTGAAAACGCTGGACTGGGACAACAAAGGCGCCGCATTGACCTTCTCCATATTACTGGGCTTGCTGACTTTTGGCAGCACGGTGGGCGGTCTTATCCAGGACAAATTCAGCCCCAAGCCGGTCATCATCGGAGGAGGACTCATCCTTGGCCTTGGTTTCTTCCTTGCTTCCTTTGCTACGGCCCAGGCGCCCTGGATAATGTGGCTGACCTACGGCGTCATTGGCGGCTTTGGAATGGGTACTACCTATACCACCACCATTGCGGTTTGCCAAAAATGGTTCCCCGATAAGAGGGGCTTCATAACGGGCATTATTGTTTCGGCACTGGGCTTCGGGGGCCTTGTTTTTACGCCCATCGCAAAAATGCTGATTGGCAGCTCCGGGGTGATGCCGACTTTTAAATGGTTTGCACTCATCTTTGTCATTGTTACGGTGATCGGCGCATTTTTCATCAAAAATCCTCCGGCGGGATACAGGCCGCAAGGCTGGACGCCGCCGGCGAAAAAGGACGGCGCCGCGCATGCGCAGGATCTTACCCCGCGGCAGGTGCTCAAAACGCCTCAATTCTATATGATAACCGTTACCTTGATGTTTGCCAGCGCGGCCGGGCTGATGGTCATTCCCTTCGCGAAGATCCTGGGCATTTCCGGCGGTTTGTCGGAAGCGGCAGCTATTTCGGGCGTTATGGTCATTTCCGGGTTCAACTCCGCCGGCCGGCTTTTCTGGGGCTGGACATCGGACCGGCTGGGAAGGAAGAATACCCTGTTGCTGCTGTTGCTGCTTGCAGGGGCGAGTATCCTGTTTGTGGCCTCCGCGAAAATGTATATGGTCCTGGTCCTGATTGCTGTCGTCGGCTTCTCTTATGGCGGCTTTCTCGGCGTATTCCCGGCATTGACCGCCGATTTCTTCGGCACGAAGAATATGGGAGTCAATTACGGAATGGTCCTCCTTGGGTTCGGCGTAGGAGCGGTTGCTTCCTCTTATGTGGCAGGCTACTTTAAAGATCTGACGGGAGGGTTTACCATTCCCTTCATCGTAGCAGCCGTGTCGGCATTTGTAGGAGCCGTCGTGATCTTCTTCCTGAAGAATCCCGGAATACAGGCCCAAAGCGCCTCAAAGCAGCAGGAAATCTGCTAAGACGACGAATTGAAACCGTATTGCAGGCGAAGGGACCACACCGGCGTCTGCAGTACGGTTTTTGTTTCTCCGGACAGGCTGTGGTATAATTAGGAAAAAACAAGAAGGAAGCCAATCCAAAAGGATTGCTGGACAGGAGGGCAATATGTCCGATCAAATGGGGGTGTCCGGTCAGGCGGGGATGTCCAATCAGGCGGCAGTGGCCGGCCGGGAGGTTTATCTTTACGGAATGACAGTCTACTCCACGGTCCACGTGTTGGAAGGGGAGTACCCGGAGCCGGATACCTACGGCGAGATCAAAAAGACTTTCGCCCTTCCCGGCGGGGAAACTGGAAATTCGGCTATAGTGCTGTCCCGGATGGGCGTGGGGACGAAAATCGACGGACCGTTCCTGGGTACGGAAACGAAGGACGGTATCCGGGAATTCTGTGGCAGGTTTGGCATAGAATGTTCTGGCATGCATTACGACCCCGGGTTTGAAGGGGTCCGGGACCTTGTGCTGGTCGCCGGGGATACCCGTACGGTTTTCGGCAGGTTCGGGAGTTATTTCCGGGAGGGCGGCCGGTGGACGGATTTCGACAGGGAGGCGGTTCTGACGTCCAAGGTCGTATCCATCGATCCGTTTTTTGAGGAGGTATCCAACCGGCTGGCGGTGTTCTGCCATGAAAACGGGAAACCGTACGTAACCATCGACTGTCCGCCGGAAAGCTTCCTGCACCGGCATTCCGCCGCAGTTGTCATTTCAAACGAATATATCCGGAACACCTTTGGAGGAGAAGACCTCGAAGCCTTGTTCCGCCGGTATACCGAGGCTTCCGGAGGACTGGTGATCTTTACGTTCGGAGCCAGGGAAATCCTGTATGGCAGGAAGGAAACCGGAATCAACAGGCTGAGCCCCTTCCAGGTCGAAGTGGCGGGTACCCTGGGAGCGGGGGACACCTTCAGGGGCGGCGTGATCTATGGCATCCTCAGAGGGATGAGCGATACGGACACGGTGAAATTTGCCGCCGCCACGGCCGCCTGTGTCTGCAGAAGGTTTCCGATGGCGCTGAATCCGCCGGAATTGAAAGAAATCCTGGAACTGGCCGGACTGTAGCTGCCCGTGTTTATGCAACCGGCTCACAAAACTGGCGTATGCATCCTGCCTATACTCCTGGTGGTCTGTTTATGCATCCTGCGTCTGGCTTATTGTCCTGCTTCTGTGTCCCGACCGGGGGCGTGCATTTGATATTGCAGCTGATAAAGCGAATAGTACATACCCCGCTTTGCAAGCAGCTCCTGGTGGTTGCCGGACTCGCGCACCTTTCCCTTGTGCAGGACGATGATATTATCGGCGTGCTGGATCGTTGAGAGCCTGTGGGCAATGACTATTGTCGTACGGTTCTTTGTAAGTTTGGCCAGCGCATCCTGGATGAGAAGCTCGGTTTCGGTATCGATATTGGAGGTCGCCTCGTCCAGCACAAGAATCGCAGGATCGAACGCCAGCGCTCTGGCAAAGGCCAGGAGCTGCCTTTGCCCGGATGAAAAGGTGGAGCCCCGCTCCATGACCTCTTCCTCATAGCCGGAGGGAAGCCGGCTGATAAAGCCGTCCGCATTCACGTATTCGGACACTTCCCGGATTTTTTCGTCGCTGATGTCTTTTTCGTTCAGCCGGATGTTGTCCTTCAGTTTGCCGCTGAACAGGAATACATCCTGGAGAACGACTCCGATGGCCCTTCTGAGGTCGTCTTTCCGGATATCCCGGACGTTGATGTCGTCTATAAGGATCTCACCCCGCTGTATCTCGTAAAAACGGCTTAACAGGCTGATAATGGAGGTCTTCCCTGCGCCGGTGGCTCCGACGATGGCAACGGTCTTTCCCGCGGGAACTTTGAAGCTGACGTCCCGCAGCACCCAGTCGTTCTCATTGTAGGCAAACCACACGTTTTTGAACTCGATGTCGCCCCGCGCCTCGCCGGCTTCGAGCCGCCGTCCGCCGCCGTCCTCCTCGGGCGGGGTGTCCAGGATCAGGAAGATCCTTTCGGAAGCGGCCATGGAGGACTGGAGGATGTTGTACTTTTCAGCCAGGTCGTTGATCGGCTGGAAGAACAGGGTAATATAATTGACGAACGCGTACAGGACACCGAAGGTCAGGGCGCCTTCCAGGATATCCAGGCCCCCGAACCAGACCAGGAGCGCTATGGCGACGGAGGAAAGCATTTCGATGACGGGCCGGAACAGGCCGAAGGTCACCACCTCGTTCATGGCTGCCTTGTAATACTCCTTGCCGGTCCGGTCGAACTGGTCGAAATTCTCCTTCTCCCGGTGGAACATCTGGATGATGCGCATGCCGGACAGGTTTTCCGATACGGCGGAATTGATTTTCGCCAGGGTAACCCGGATATTCCGGTAAACCTTGCGGATCCTTTTCCGGAAGAATACCGTCAGCAGGACGACAAAAGGCATAAGAGCCAGCACGACGAGGGTCAGCTTTGCGTTCAGCCGGAACATGATGATCAAGGTGCCGAAAAGGATTGCGAAATCCTTCAGCAGGGTGACCAATACATTGGTATACATATCGTTCAGGGTTTCCGTATCGTTGGTGACGCGGGTTACGAGCCTGCCGATGGGATTTTTGTCAAAATAGGACAAGGGCATTTTCTGAAGATGGGAAAAGAGCAACTGGCGGATGTTGTAGATTATGGCCTGCCCGGTGTAGCTCAGCACGTAGATTTGCAGCAGGTTGAAAACAAAGCCCGCGAGAATGAGCAGAATAAAGTAGATGCCCATTTTGTTCAACGACGGGACATCGTTTTTCTTGATGAACTCGTCAATGGCAAGCCCCATCAAATAGGGCCTTGCAAGGTCCACCAGCGTGGAGGCGAACAGCAGCAGGACAGCCAGCGCGAAATAGCGCCAGTATTGGGCGGCGAACTTCAGCAGCCGCTTCATAAGCTTTGAGTCGTATGCCTTGACTTCCAGTTCTTCTTCCTGCAGGTTGTTGTTTTCTTCAGCCATTCTACTCCACCCCCTCTATTTCACTTGTAAGCAACTGCCTCTCATACAGCTCGCTGTAGTAGCCGCCCAGTTCGAGCAGGGACGCATGCGTGCCCCGCTCGGCGATCTTGCCGTCGGAAAGCACGATGATCTCATCCGCTTCCTTTACCGCCGAGACCCGGTGGGAGACAATAATGCTGGTGCGCTGCCGCATGATTGCTTTCAGGTCCCGGAGGATTTCCTCCTCCGTGTTTGCGTCAACGGCGGAGAGGCAGTCATCCAGGATCAGGACCGCCGGCGACGCCAGTATGGCCCTGGCTATGGCCACACGCTGCTTCTGGCCGCCGGACAGGGTGACGCCGCGCTCGCCCACGATCGTATCGAACTTGTTCGGAAATTCCATGATATTGTCGTAAATCCGTGCTATTTTGGCGGCGTTTTCAATCTCCCCCATACTGCAATTCCGGTAGAAATCAATGTTTTCCGCGATGGAGGCGGAGAACAGGAATGTATCCTGGGGAACGCAGCCGATGCTGCCCCTCAGTGTTGCCAGGGGGATAGTGTTGATATCCTTTCCGTCTATAAAAAGCGTTCCGTCCGGTACGGATAAAAGCCTTGGAACAAGGTTCACCAGGGTGGTTTTCCCGCAGCCGGTGCGTCCGAGGACGGCCAGCGTTTTGCCCCTTTCGACGGAAAGATGGATGTTCTCAAGAACGGGTCGGTCCGTGCCGGGATAGGTGAAGGACAGGCCACGGAATTCGATGGTTCCATCGATGATTCCCCCGATGGGAACGGGAGCGGCCACCCCGCCGCCCATGGACCCCCCGTCCGCTGCGGAGCCAAAGCCTTCGTCGGCGTCCTCCGCGTCCGCGATCTCGGGCTTTTCATCCATTATGGTATTGATCCTCTCCAGCGATACGGAGCCTCTCTGGAACATGTTCGCCACCCAGCCGATGGCGGTGATCGGCCATATCAGCATGCCGAGGTAGCTGTTGAACGCCACGAAACCGCCCAGGGTAAGGGAATCTTTTATGACCAGATAGCCGCCGTACCAGAGGGCGATCACAAAGGAAAGGGACGAGATGGTCATGACCGTGGGAAACATCATGCTCATAAGCCTTACAAATTTCAGGTTGGCTTCCCGGTTCACGGAATTGGCCCTTTCGAACCGCCCGATCTCCTTTTCCTCCTGCACGAAGGCTTTTATGACCCGGATGCCCGAAAAGTTCTCCCGGGCGGTTTCCGTCAGGCCCGAGAACGCCTCCTGCTGTTTCTCGACCCTGGACTGCATGGCTTTCGTGAAAAAGGCGACGGACACCCCCAGCAGCACAAGCGGGGAGAAGCAGGCCAGCGTGAGTCCGGCGCCCGCCGTGTACCACATCATGACCAGTGCCACCACCGGGATCAGCAGGCTGTCGATGGCGAAGATGACGCCCTGGCCGGTCGCGGCCGTGACATTGTTCATGTCGTTGGTGGCATGGGCCATGAGGTCGCCGGTTTTATGAACATTGAAATAGTTGATGGAAAGCTTCTGCAAATGAGCGTAGAAACGGTCCCGGAACGACAGCTCGATGGCCCTGGCCACGCCGTAAAGGGTATACCGGAACAGAAACCGGAAAACGGCGATGCCCACGGAGATCAGGACGATAATGAGCGCAAACTGCAAAAGCTTCGGCCTTGTCAGCGTGCCGCTTTCGATATAGTCCGTCGCATCGCCCAGGACCCTGGGCAGCACCAGTTGCAGAAGATCGACGCCCAGCAGGAATAGAATGCCCAGGCAATACCGGAATTTATATTTTAGCAAAAGATCCTTTATGTACCGCAAAGTGCCCATAATTACCTCGTTAACGCATACGCTTCAATTGTTCCGAACCTATTTTAACCTATTCTATTATAATATTGATTCTACTGCAACAAGTCGTTTCAAGTCATTATAGCGACTTTTTGCAATGCAATCATATTTATTTTGTTTTTCAGCCAGAATAAGATTGGACCGGGCGCGTCCGGAGCGGATGCTTTTCCCGGTACGGCACAAAAAGGAAAGGTTCGGGTGGCGAGGATGAAAACAAGCTGGAAGGGATCAATAAGCTTCGGCATGGTATATTTCCCGGTCAATGTTTATACGGCTGCGGCCGGAGGGGAGGAAGTCAGGTTCCATTACCTGCACGCAAAATGCAATACAAGGGTGCGCTACAAGAAATACTGCGAGACCTGCGGGGTCGAAGTGGCCCAGGAGGAGCTGGTGAAGGGCTATGAATACGAAAAGGACAAATACATCCTGATCACGGATGAAGACTTCGAGAAGCTGCCGATCAAATCGAAAAAAACCATCTCCATCCTGAATTTTGTGGAGAAGGACCAGGTGGACCCCATCTATTTCGACAAGGCATATTATATAAGTCCGGGCAATTTCAGCGCAGGCAAGGCCTTTGAGCTGTTCCGCCGCGCCATGCAGCAGACGGGCAAGGTGGGCGTTGCCAAAATAACCCTGTCCTCCAATGAGTATGTATCCGTGATAATGCCCTACGATAAAGGCGGCCTGCTGCTTTACCTGCTGTATTACGCCAACGAGGTCAGGAGCCCGGAGAATATCGCGGAATTGAACTATAACGCCGATATCCATGAAAATGAAATGAAGATGGCCACCAGCCTGATCGGAAATATGACATCCGATTTCGATATCCGGGAATACCGGAATGAATACCGGGAGGCGCTGAAAAATCTGATCCAGGCGAAGATCGAAGGGCGGGAGGTCATAAGCCCGCCGGAAGCCCAGGGCAACATCATCGACCTGATGGAAGCGCTGAAAGCCAGCGTTGAGGCCACCAAGGACAACAAGGCCGCAAAGGAGGGCAAAGCTAAAAAAGAAAGTACCCCCCAAAAGGGCAGGCGGAAAACCTCGTGATTGCCGGGAGATCCAAAATGGACTGAAAATTATAAGCGGAATAGGATTAAGGAGAAATAGCGAAAAATAACCGGCACAAGAATATATGAAATTTCCACACATCAAACTTGCAAAAACTTTAAACCTGTGGTATTATTCTAATATCATTTTTATCTGAGCCACTCTGACGTGGCTTATGGAAATAGCGCGGAAGCTTTCCCGGAACAGTTCGGTCTGTCCAGGGAAAGCTTTTTTTGTAGATTGGACCCGGTTGCCGCCTGAAGGCGGCGGAAGGAGGCATGATTCAGCATGGTGGAAAGCATGGTAAAGGGAAAAACATCCGTTCAAAACAGGCTTATGACTGCGTGGTTCGAGGAACTGACACTTCCGGTGGCCCCGGCATGCAATATGATGTGCAGCTTTTGCTCCAGGGACAGCGATTGCATCTGCAACGCAAACAATCCCCGGATGCTCAGCCGTGTGATGACGCCCAGGCAGGCCGTCAAGTGGGCCGTGGCGCAGACGGAGCAAAATTGGCGCATAAAGGTCATCCGGATTTCCGGTCCGGGGGAGCCGCTGTACAACAAGCAGACCTTTGAGGTCCTGAAGAGGCTGAATGCGGAGCTGCCGTTGCATACCCTCAGCATAAGCACCAACGGACTGCTGCTGAAAGAAAGGATGGACGATTTGCTGCGGCTCAACGTCCGCCAGGTGGAGGTGTCCCTGAACGCCGTCCATTCCGAATCGGCCCGCAAACTGTATTCCCGGATCATAAAGGATGAAAATGTCATCACGTCCGCGGGCGAAATCACCAACGCGCTGCTGGAAAGCCAGATGGAGGGAATGCGGCTTTGCGTTAAAAACGGGATGGAGGTAAAGATCAATACGATCTATTTCCCGGAGATCAACCGGGAAGACGTGGTTGAAATAAGCGATTTGTGCAGGGAGCTGGGCGTAAAGTCCATGAGGCTCATCCCAACGCTTCCAAGCGGAAAGCTGAGGACTGTCCGTGTGCCAACCCTGGGCGAGATGGCCGCGATTTACGAGGTTTTTGCCCGAAAAGTGGGCTCGGTGGAAATCAAATCCTTTGCAAACTAGAAGCAGCGGCTGCCGCGGGTTCGTATGCAGGCGAGGCGGACATACCGGGAGGGGGATAAGATGACCAGCGATAAATTTATTTTATTCGGAGAAGACAAGAAAACGCTTTTATCGGTCAAGAATGCGCTTACTGCGAACGGACACATTTTTGTCGGATATTCCAGCGACACCGGCAGCATTCTGAGGCATATCAGGGGCAGCTTCCCCGGGTTCGTGGTTATCGAGGCCGCCGCCGGCCGGTTTGCCGAAATCCGGCCGATCCTTGAGATCGTAGACGAGGAGCTGCTCACGGCGTGCGTATTGATCCTGGATATACGGAACGATGAGATTCTGGGATTTGTACGGAATTCCAGGGTCATAACCTATTTGTCCAGGCCCCTGTTTGATGAAGCGTTGCTCCAGATTGTCGACCTTACCCTTATGAACTACAAAAGGATCCTCGAGTATGAGCAAAGGGTGAAGAAGCTGAACGATACGCTGGAAAGCAGGAAGGCCGTGGAAAAGGCCAAATGGATCCTGGTGGAAAAAGAGGGGTATACCGAGTCGGAAGCCTACGAGGCGATTAAGAAAAAGAGCAGAAACAACAGAATCACCATGAAGGAAATCGCTGAGGCAATTATACTAACTAGAGGGTAAAAATGCAGGAATGCATTGTGGAAATTGCATAAATCGGAAAAACGTGTCAAAACACCATTGACTAGGAAGAAATTCCCTGATACAATATCAACTATAAATTGAATATCCGATATGAAATCCGTCGAACGATTTTTATATCAAAAGGCCAGGGCGCCAGAATCAAAACTTGATTTTGGCGCCCTTTTGCTTTTCATTTACCCGAAGGAATTACACGAAACAGGAGGTATGAGATATGAGACAGGTAGCGATTTATGGAAAGGGCGGAATAGGAAAGTCTACGACGACCCAGAACCTGACGGCTGGTTTGGGGGAGATGGGGAAAAACATCATGATCGTGGGCTGCGACCCGAAAGCCGATTCCACCAGGCTGGTTCTCGGAGGACTTGCTCAAAAGAGCGTATTGGATACTTTGCGGGAGGAAGGCGAGGAAGTAGAGCTTGAAAATATCATGAAAAGGGGCGTGTTCGGAATCCGGTGCGTCGAATCCGGAGGACCGGAGCCGGGTGTCGGATGTGCCGGCAGAGGCATCATCACCTCGATCAACATGCTGGAACAGCTTGGGGCGTACACCGACGACCTGGATTACGTTTTCTACGACGTTCTCGGCGATGTTGTCTGCGGCGGATTTGCAATGCCGATCCGGGAAGGAAAGGCCCAGGAGATTTACATCGTGGCCAGCGGCGAAATGATGGCCCTGTATGCGGCCAATAACATCTGCAAGGGCGTTCAGAAATATGCGAACACCGGTGGGACGCGGCTGGGGGGAATTATTTGCAACAGCAGGAAGGTTGATGGCGAGAAGGAGCTCCTGGAGGCATTCGCCAAAGAACTTGGAAGCCAGCTGATCTATTTTGTGCCGAGGGACAACATGGTGCAGCGGGCGGAGATCAATAAAAAGACCGTCATCCACTACGATCCGGCGGCAACCCAGGCGGATGCCTACAGGGGACTGGCCAGGGCCATCGACGGCAACGAGATGTTCGTCGTCCCCAAGCCCATGCCCCAGGACCGGTTGGAAGCGATCCTGATGGAGCATGGCATACTGGATGTCTGACCTCTCGGAATAAATCCGGGGTCAAAAAAGAAATGAGGAGGAGCATTCTATGTTGATGATCAGAGCGATTATAAGGCCCGAAAAGGTCGGAACGGTACTGGCGGAGCTTTGCGACGCGGGCTTCCCGGCGGTTACCAAGATGGATGTCATGGGGCGCGGCAGGCAGCGGGGGGTTAAGGTCGGAGACGTATTCTACGACGAGATTCCAAAGGAAATGCTGATGATGGTGGTAAAAGAGGAAGACAAGGACGACATGATCAAAATCATTATAAAAAATGCAAAAACGGGCGCAAACGGAGCGTTCGGCGATGGAAAAATCTTTGTCAGCCCCGTGGAGGAAGTTTATACGATCAGCTCCGGCACAAACCAGCTTTAGGGAGGAGAGGCGCTTATGAAAGAGGTCATGGCCGTAATCCGAATGAACATGATAAACCAGACCAAGCAAGCCTTACTTGCGGAAGGGTTTCCGGCGTTGAACTGCCGCAAGGTGCTTGGAAGGGGCAAAAAGAAGGTGGATTTTTCATTGATCAGCATGATGGCGGAAATACAAACCGCGCCGCCTGTACTTGTGGAGACGATTACCGAAGAGCACCGGTTGATTCCAAAAAGGCTGATATCGCTTGTCGTAAGAGATGAAGAAGTCCAAAAGGCGGTGGATGCCATAATCGAAATAAACAGCAGGGGGAATCCGGGCGATGGCAAGATTTTCGTAATGCCGGTCACCGAAACGGTACGGGTCCGGACCGGTGAAACCGGGGAAGCGGCAGTTTAAAATGGAGGGGATTGCTTATGAAGGGTAAGTTGGAAAGAATTATTGAGAATTACCCTGCAGGTGTATTTAAAAACAGAAAGGAACACATTCTGGTAAAAAACAGCGGGCAGGATCAGCCGCAGCAGACCATTACCGCCAATACAAGGACCATCCCGGGGATTATAACCAATCGAGGATGCTGTTACGCAGGCTGCAAGGGGGTCGTCCTGGGACCGTTGAGGGATGCGGTGGTGCTGACCCATGGGCCGATCGGATGCGGGTTTTACACCTGGGGGACCAGGAGGAACAAGGGAAGGTCCGAAAACGGAGAGATGAATCTTTTGAACTACTGCTTTTCAACGGACCTCCAGGAAGGCGATATCGTTTTCGGTGGGGAGAAGAAGCTCCGAAAAGCGGTGACGGAAGCGATCGGGATTTTCCGGCCCAAAACGGTGATGATCTGCTCCACCTGTCCCGTCGGCCTGATCGGCGATGATATCAACGCAGTGGCGGCCTGGGCGCAGAAGGAATACGGCATCAAGGTCCTGGCATTCAGCTGTGAAGGCTACAAGGGCGTGAGCCAGTCGGGCGGACACCATATCGCAAACAACGGGCTGATCAAGCATGTGATCGGCACAGGCGACGCCGCTGTAGGGAAATACTCCATCAATGTCCTCGGCGAATACAATATCGGCGGCGATGGGTGGGAGCTTGAAAGGCTCCTGAAGAAAATCGGGTACCATATCGTATCGATGATGACGGGAAACGGCACGGTGGAGCAGCTGAAAAGCGCTCACAAGGCGAATTTGAACGTGGTGCAGTGCCACCGCTCGATCAATTATATCGGCGAGATGATGAAGGCAAAGTATGGAACGGACTGGATCAAGGTAAATTTTATCGGGGTGAAGAGTACGGTCAAGAGCCTGCGGGACATTGCCAGGTATTTTGACGATCCCGTCCTGACCGGAAGGACGGAAGAAGTAATAGAAGAAGAGCTTGCAGAGGTCCTTCCCCGGATGACGGAATACAAGCATATTTGCGCCGGGAAGACGGCGGCCCTTTTCGTCGGCGGCTCCAGGGCGCATCATTACCAGAAGCTTCTGGAGGATCTCGGGATCGAGACGATCCTGGCCGGCTATGAATTTGCCCACAGGGATGACTATGAAGGCCGGGAGGTGATACCCGGGATCAAGGAGGACGCGGACAGCAAGAACATTGAGAGCCTGGAGATCGAACCAGACGAAAACCATTACAAGGTGGTTCTGTCCGCCGAAAGGTACGAGAAGCTGAAGACTGAAATTCCGCTGAACGATTACGCGGGAATGATGAAGGATATGAAAAACGGCAGCATTGTTGTGGACGATCTGAACCATTATGAAACGGAAGAATTATTGAGGCTGCTCAAGCCCGACATCTTCTGTTCGGGGATCAAGGACAAATACGTGGCCCACAAAGCGGGTATTTTTTCAAAACAGCTCCATTCTTACGATTACAGCGGCCCGTATGCGGGGTTCCACGGGGCGGTAAACTTTGCCAGGGATATTGCGATGGGGCTGACCACGCCCTCCTGGAAGCTCGTCACACCGCCGTGGAAAACGGAACCCATGCTGGACGGATGCTATGCGGGGGGGAATTGAAATGCTGGACAAAACGCCAAAAGATTATGTGAATCGGGATGCGCTGGTAATCAACCCGGCAAAGACATGCCAGCCGGTGGGTGCCATGTATGCGGCTTTGGGAATACACCGGTGCCTGCCTCACAGCCACGGCTCGCAGGGCTGCTGCGCCTACCACAGGAAATTCCTGACCAGGAACTTCCGGGATCCCGTAATGGCATCGACAAGCTCTTTTACGGAAGGCGCCTCCGTTTTCGGCGGAGGCACGAACCTGAAAACGGCGATCAAAAACATATTTTCCATTTACGATCCGGATATTGTGGCGATCCATACCACTTGCCTGTCCGAAACGATCGGCGACGATATTCCGACGTTCATCCTGCAGGCCCAGGTGCCGGAAGGGAAAACCGTCATCCATGCAAATACGCCAAGCTACGTGGGATCGCATGTGACCGGCTTCTCCAGCATGGTCAGGGCCATGGTGAAGTATCTGTCGGTCAATAGCGGGAGCGGCAACGGAAAGGTGAATATCCTGCCGGGCTTTATAAATCCCGGCGATATGAGGGAAATCAAAAGGATTTTGAAGTCGATGGGGATCGAATTCATCATGATGCCGGACACCAGCGGGGTGCTTGACGCGCCGATGACCGGAAAGTACGAAATGTACCCGGAAGGCGGCACCAGGATAGAGGATATCGTGGACGCGGGAAATTCAACGGCGACCTTCGGCTTTGGAGGATTTGCCTCTTCGGCCGGCGCGTATGAACTGGAGAAAAAATGCAAAGTGCCGGCGAAGGTCTTGAAAACCCCCATCGGGATCAAAGCCACGGATGACTTCCTGATGGCGCTTTCCAGGCTTACCGGGAGGGAAATACCGGAGGAACTGGAGGAGGAACGCGGCCAGGTCGTGGACGTCATGGTGGACTGCCATTACCATTATCACGGGAAAACCGTGGCGATCTTCGGCGATCCGGATGTGGTAACGGGACTGACGGAGTTTGTCCTCAGCCTCGGCATGATACCGCAATATGTGCTTACAGGAACGCCGGGCGAAGCGTTTGAGAAAAATATCGGAGAGATGCTGAAGGAAGCGGGCGTGGAGGGAAAGGTAAAGAGCGCGGGAGACCTGTTCACCCTCCACCAGTGGATAAAGGAAAAACCGGTTGATCTGCTGCTGGGCACCACTTACGGCAAATATATCGCAAGAGCGGAAGATATCCCGCTGGTAAGAGTCGGCTTCCCCGTTCTTGACCGAAGCGTCCATTCCTACATGCCGATCGTGGGGTACAAGGGCGCCATGAGGCTGATCGAGATGATCAGCAATACGCTGCTGGACAGGCAGGACAGGGACTGCGCGGATGAGGACATGGAACTGATCATGTAAAGCGGGTGAAGAAGATGAAAAGTTTTTGCGCGGAAGCGATACTGGATGAAAGAAAAGCGTCCATTTGCTGCAACAACGGAAAAAGCGGGAATATCAGATGCGAGGCGGACAGCGTTGCGGGTTCGGTAAGCCAGCGCGCATGCGTTTACTGCGGAGCAAGGGTCGTGCTCAATCCGATTGCCGACGCCGTTCATATTGTCCATGGACCGATCGGGTGCGCAAGCTACACCTGGGATATAAGGGGAAGCCTCTCAAGCGGGCCCGAGACTTACAGGAACAGCTTTTCAACAGACTTGAGGGAAAATGACGTCATTTTCGGCGGGGAGCGGAAATTAGCCGGAGCCATCGACGAGATCATAGAAAAATATCAGGCGAAATACATCTTCGTCTATGCCACCTGCATCGTCGGCGTTATCGGGGACGATATCGAAAGCGTCTGCAGAGCGGCCGAAAAGAAGCATTCCATTCGGGTCATACCGGTTCAATCCAGCGGTTTCGCAGGCAACAAATCCATGGGCTACAAGGCGGCCTGCAATGCGTTGATCCAACTGATGGGTGCCTCCGGCGGGAGGACTCCTCCGCAGCCGGAGACCAAACGGGTCAACATTCTCGGCGATTTCAACCTCGCCGGGGAGACGTGGATTATTACCAATTATTTAAAAGAGCTTGGGGTCGAAGTACAGGCTAAAATAACCGGTGACTCCAGATGCGGAGAAATCATGAAGGCGAAGGAGGCATCGCTGAATGTAGTACAATGCGCGGGCTCCATGACGTATCTTGCCGGCGAAATGGAGGCGAGGTACGGGATACCCTTTGTGAAGGTCAGCTTTTTCGGCATTGAAGATACAAAAAATTCCCTGCTCAGGGTGGTCGAAGCCGTGAACGGCCGGCAGGCCGCCAAAAGGGCGGAAGTAAGGCTTGCCCTGCGGGAGGCCGGGGTACGGCCGGCCCTGGACCGGTACAGGGCGCGGTTGGCCGGAAAAAAGGCCGCCATCTATGTTGGCGGGGGCTTTAAAGCCATTTCCCTGGTAAAGCAGTTTGCGGACCTTGGAATGGAAACCGTGATAGTCGGAACGCAAACCGGCAGAAAAGACGAGTATGAAATCATCAAAAGCCTGACGAAGCCCGGGACGGTGATCCTGGATGACACCAATCCGGCCGAGCTTGTCAAATTTATAAAGGAAAAAGGAGCCGACATTCTGGTGGGCGGCGTGAAGGAAAGACCTCTGGCCTATAAACTCGGAGTTGCCTTCTGTGACCATAACCATGAACGAAAGCATCCCTTGTGCGGATTTGAGGGGGCGATCCATTTTGCGCAAGAGGTGGACCTCACCATAAACAGTCCGGTCTGGCGGCTTCTGCGGGAAGCGTAGTCCGCCGGGGAGGTTCAATATGAAGAATCGTAATTTTGTCAATTTAAATATAAATCCCTGCAAAATGTGCATGCCAATGGGCGCCGTACTGGCCATGAAGGGTGTTGAAAACAGCATGATCCTCCTCCATGGGTCCCAGGGCTGCAGTACCTATATCCGAAGGCATATGGCCGGCCATTATAACGAGCCTGTAGATGTCGCCTCCTCTTCGCTGAATGAAGAAGGCACGGTGTATGGCGGGGAGAGCAATCTGAAAAAGGCGCTGCGCAATGTAATCAGCCTTTATGCTCCCTCGGTAATCGGAGTGGCCTCAACCTGTCTTGCTGAAACCATAGGGGAGGATATCCGGAGAATCATATCGGAGTTTATGGAGGAGGAAGAGCCTGCGGGATGTTCCGTAGTGCCGATTCCCGCTCCGGGATACGGAGGCTCGCAGTTCGAGGGGTACTTTGCCGCATTGAACGGGATCGTGAAGGAGCTTGCGGCGAATGCCCGGCCCAACGGAAAAATCAATGTCATCCTTCCCAATCTGAATCCCGGAGACGTCCGGAACATCAAATCCATTTTGGATGTATTTCGCCTGGAGTACAACCTGCTTCCGGACGTATCCGAAACGCTGGATGCTCCCTATAGCGAGGAATTCCGGAGGATTCCGGCCGGGGGGACGAGAGTGGAGGATATCAGAAGCATGGCGGGGGCAGGAGCGACGATAGAACTTGGCGTTACGGTGCCGGAAGGTTTGTCTCCCGGCAGGCTTTTGATGGAAAGGTTCGATGTTCCGTTCTATAGCTGTCCGCTGCCTGTCGGGATACGCAATACGGACCGGTTCGTCCGGCTGCTGTCGGAACTGTCGGGCAGACCGGTGCCGGCTGCTCTGCGGGAGGAACGGGGCAGGCTTCTGGATGGAATGGTTGATTCGCATAAGTATAATGCGGAAGGCAGGGCTGTTCTATTTGGCGAACCGGAACTGGCATATGCGCTGAGCTGTCTGTGCGCCGAAAACGGGATCACCCGGGTTCTGGTCGGCACGGGAAGCCGAAACGGCGAATTGAAAAGGCTTGTCGAGGAGGAGTGGAGCAAAGGAACCGAGCGGGACCGGGAAGAAAAGCCTTTGGTTCTAAGCGAAACGGATTTTGAGACAATTCAGGACTACGTAGTAAAACGGGACGCCAACATCTTGATTGGAAACTCGGACGGTAAGGCGGTTACCGAAAAAACGGGGGTACCCCTGGTGAGGGCCGGCTTTCCCATCCATGACCGGGTGGGAGGGCAAAGGCTGGCGTATATGGGGTATGGCGGGTCGCTGATGCTTTTGGATGCGGTAACCAATGCGCTGCTGGAACAGAAGTACGGGAAATACAGATCAAACATGCTTGAAAAGTATTACAGGCCGGAGAGCGCAACGGCCGTCCTGACCCCATCCGAAAAGACGGCGTCCCATCCCTGCTTCTCCAGCGGAGCGTGCGGCAATGCCAGGATGCACATTCCGGTTGCACCCGAATGCAATATTTCCTGCAATTATTGCAACAGAAAGTATGACTGTGTCAATGAGAGCAGACCGGGGGTCACCAGCGAGGTGCTTTCTCCGGAAGAAGCCGCGGCAAAGGTCTTGATGGTCCGGGACAAAATTCCCGGTTTGAAGGTGGTCGGCATTGCAGGGCCGGGGGATGCATTGGCGGACTTTGATACCACCGCAAGGTCCATTGAGCGAATCCGGGAAGTGGACCCCGGGCTTACCTTCTGTCTATCCACCAACGGACTGATGCTTCCCTTCCATGCGGATGAGCTCATAAGGCTTGGCGTCTCGCACGTTACCATTACGATAAATGCGATTGATCCGGATATAGGGGCGAAAATTTACAGGCAGGTGAATTACATGGGCCGGAAGCTCAAAGGAAGGGAAGGGGCCGAGATTCTACTGGCGAACCAGTTGGCCGGACTTTCCTACCTTTCCTGGAAAGGCGTCGTATGCAAAGTCAACATCGTCATGATAAAAGGTGTCAACGACCGCCATATAGAGGCGGTTGTCCGGAAAGTGAAGGAATGCGGGGCCTTCATGACCAACATCATGCCATTGATCCCTGCAAGGGGAAGCGTTTTCGAGAAGATGCCCATGACAAGCAACAAAGAATTGAATGAACTGCGCAGGGCCTGCGAAGCCGACCTGAAGCAGATGTACCACTGCAGGCAGTGCAGAGCCGATGCCATCGGTATTTTGGGCGAAGACCGTTCTCCGGAATTCCGGTTGAAGACATGCGCAGGCTGCGGCGTGAAAGGGAAAGATCGGGGAAAGGCCGTGTATACCTTCGCGGTGGCGACAAAATCGGGGATGCTTGTCGATCAGCATTTTGGGCAGGTAAGGGAATTTCACATATATGAATATAGGGAAGGCGCCATAAGCCTGGTTGAACGACGGCCGGTTGAAAAATACTGCGGCGGGCCGGAAGAGTGCGACGGTGAGGAGAATAAAATCGACGGCATTATGAAAACGGTCGGGGATTGCAATGCCGTGCTGGTGATGCGGATCGGCTACAGTCCGATGAAGAGGCTGGAAGATGCGAATGTGAAAGTGGTCCAGATATGCGGCACGATTGAAGAAGCGGTCAAAAAGGCCGTGGATGAGCTGGAGGGCCAAGAGGAGCTTATGGAAACAGTCGGACGGCAATAGAAGGAAAGTGCAGGAAAGGTTTGTAAAGGAGGTGCTTGCAGATGGTCAAACCCAAATATCATGTATTTGTTTGCACGAGTTCAAGGATCAACGGACAGCAAAAGGGTTACTGCCACTCGAAGGACTCGGTCGGAGTCATCCAGACATTTATGGAGGAACTGGAAAGCAGGGACATGGCAGGAGAGGTCATGGTGACGAATACGGGCTGTTTCGGGATTTGCAGCCAGGGCGTCATCGTGGTGGTCTACCCGGAAGGAGTCTGGTATAAGGAAGTAACCGTTGAGGATGTGCCGGAAATTGTGGAAACCCATTTTGAAAACGGGGAAAAGGTCGAAAGACTGGAGATAAAGTAGGGGGGAAGAAAGATGAAGAGATTTTTTATTTTTGTCGTGAGTATAGTTCTTATTCTTGCAATAGCGGGCTGCGGGCCCGGAGCAGCGCCGGCTGTTCAGGAGACAACACAGGCCCTGGATGAAGCACAGGAGATCATTGTATTTGCGGCGGCGAGCCTTACGGAGAGCTTCGGCGAATTGGCAGGCGAGTTTGAAAAGCAGGAAGAAGGAAGGGTAAAGGTTATCTTTAACTTTGCGGGGAGCCAGGCGCTTGAAACATCGGTTGAAAGCGGCGCGCGAGCGGATATTTTTGCAAGCGCCAGTCTCAAGTATATGGATATGCTGAAGGAGAAGGGGTTCGTAAACGAGTATGCCGTATTTGCAAAAAACAGGCTTATTCTTATAGAAAATAACAACAGCGGCTTTCCTGTAAGCAACCTGGGAGACCTGGCGGCGGATGGCATTAAAATCGCGGTGGGAGACAGCAGCGTGCCTGTCGGGTCTTATTGGGAGAAGGCTCTGGAGGAAGCATCAAAGACCGGAGGAGTAACCACCGATGAGAAAAATGCCATAAACGGCAATATTAAGACCAGGGAACTGAATGTAAAGGATGTGGTGAGCAAAGTTGTGTTGAATGAAGCGGACGTCGGCGTGGTATACAGGACGGATGTGACGGACCCGGTTGCAGAAAAAGTAAAGGAGATCCGCATCCCGGATTTCGAAAAATTCGATGCGGAATATCCGGCGGCTGTTTTAAAGGATGCCGAGGGGAATTCCGAAGCCAGGAAGTTCTACGACTATCTGCTCTCGGACACCGGCAGGGAGATATTGAAAAAGTATAAATTCCTTGTGGATTAATAAGCGGACGGATGCTAAAGTGGGTGTGATTCTATGGAAAAGGCAATAGGCGGGAAATATTATCCCGGCGATCGAACAAAAAATACGGTCAAAAGCGCTGCGGGAAATACGGCAAGATCCGCAGGAGGCCCGTGGAAAGCCCGCAAGGCCGGGCTCGACGGAGAAGCGCTTCTTGGTCCGGCAGTCAGGCTCACCGGTTTTATGTACTTCCTGATGATCCTTCTTCCGGTCTATGCCCTTTTTTCCTCTGCGGGATGGAAGAACACCGTTTCGTCCCTGGCTAAAGCCGATAATACGGCTGCTCTGACGATCAGCATGAAAACGACCTCCCTTACGGCTGCTCTAATTTTTCTGATCTGCACGCCGGTGGTATTCTGCCTGTCCAATCCGTCCCGCAAGAAGGAAGGCCTGGGTTCAAAGCTCCTGGAGCTTCTGGTGACCATGCCGACCGTTTTGCCGCCTGCCGTCGCGGGAATCGGCCTCCTCCTGGCCTTCGGGAGGAACGGGATCGTCGGCGCCTGGCTCGGGCGGATCCATGTCGAGGTCGTTTTCACTCCGGTGGCTGTCGTTCTGGCGCAATTTTTTGTTGCTTCCGGTTTTTATGTTCAAATCGTCAAGACGGGCATGGATGCGATCGAGCCTGAAATATTCGAAGTGTCCTACCTGTTCGGCCTCGGGAAAACGGAAACCATGATCCGGGTCATCCTGCCCATGCTGGCGAAACCGGTAACCGCCGGGCTGATGCTTTCCTGGACAAGGGCGCTGGGGGAGTTCGGAGCGACGATTATGTTTGCAGGGAACATGGCGGAGAGGACGCGGACCATTCCCCTCCAGATCTATACGCTGCTCCAGACGGACATTGTATCGGCCGCCTCCGTTTCACTGCTGCTTTTCATGGTTTCCTTCGCTTTGCTGTTCTTGCTGAAAATCGTGTTCAGATAGGGAGGCGGCAGAGGTGGACAATAAAAGGAACACAAGCGGATCCGGGGAGCAGGGGATCATCGACAGGACACTGCCGGAGGTGGTCTTTCCCGGGAGCGGAATAAGCGGCTCCGATCTTCTTGATCTGATCGGAAGGATTCGTGCGCTTGGAGCGGATAAAATTGAAATAAACCGCCTTGTTTTGGAAAAAGCAGGTGGTCTGCCCGAAGACGGGGCTTTTATATACCGTATCGATTCGATCTCCGCTTTGGAAGATTTATCCCATCATCCCTTCAAGGATATTGTTATAAACAACGATATTCCTTCTTTCGAGCTCATATTGGAAGAACTTGCCCTGCGGGGGAGGAATCTGACAATTGAATTCAGGGCGGAGACGGAGGAGGACATTCATTGCCTGAAAAAGCTGAAGGAGGCAGGCTGGATGAAAGCTGTGGGGACGCTAAGAATTACCGGGCTGAATCGTTTTATAACAACCGCATGGCTGAAAACCGCTTTGGAAATGAAGTGCATTTTGGGAGTGAAGCTTGATATTTGTCCGGAAAATCTGTTTTATAATGCGACCGCTGTGGCGGCGGACGGGCTTATGGATTCCGCCGATCATATTACCGCCTCCTTTATGGGTTATGGCGGCCGCTATGGCTATGCCGCGCTGGAGCAGATTCTCACGTTTGCGGCAGTCACGCCTGGTCGGGCTGGGCGAGGGCAGCTGGAGGCCCTGCCCGGGCTGGCGGCGCTTTTTTCCAAAGCCGCCGGGGTAGAAATCCCGGGAAATGCGCCGGTGATCGGAAAGAATATTTTCGTGTACGAGTCCGGGATCCATGCGGACGGGATTGATAAAAACCCCGCGACCTATGAGCCGTATGATCCCGGGTTGGTTGGGCTGGAAAGGAAATTGTCCATCGGCAAGCATTCGGGCGGCCGGTCGGTGGCGAAAAAGCTGCAGGAGCTCGGTATCCCTGCGGAGCGGAGCCAGATATCCGACTTTTTGAAGCGGATCAGGGAAAGGAGCATTTTGCTCCGGCGAAATCTCGAGGACCATGAAATTGCCGACCTGTTGGACAGATCGGCCGTGTCGGACCGGTGAGAGGTTTGGGAGGGGCTTGGAATGAATTTATTCATTGTGGATACCACCCTGAGGGACGGGGAACAGAAAGCGGGCCTTGCATTCGGAATGGCGGAAAAAGTACGGATCGCCAAGATCCTCGATTATGCCGGCGTGTATCAGATAGAGGCGGGAATACCGGCCATGGGGGATGAGGAAAAGCAAAGCATCCAAAAAATTGCGGAGCTTGGTTTAGGGAGCAGGATTTCGGCATGGAACAGGTTGAACCCGGAGGATATCAGGCAGTCGATGGACTGCGGCGCCGATATTCTCCATATTTCGGTGCCGTCGTCCGATATCCAGATCCAATCAAAGCTGAGAAAGGACAGGAAATGGATCCTGGAGCAGGTAAGAAGATGCGTCTGCCTTGCCCGATCCGGAAGCCGGGAGGTGACGATCGGCCTGGAAGATGCGTCGAGAGCGGATTTCGGGTTTCTGCTGCAGGTCATATCCACGGCGTGCAAGGAAGGGGTTAAAAGAATAAGGTATGCCGACACAGTCGGAATCCTCCATAAAAAGAGGATTTTTGAAGAAATCCGGGAAATACGCAATGAACTCAAAGTGGAGATAGAGATTCATACCCACAACGATATGGGCATGGCCGTGTCCAATTCTCTTGCGGCCGCCGAAGGAGGAGCCGCTTTTGTCGATTGTACCGCAGGCGGCATTGGCGAGCGTGCGGGGAATTGCAATTACCTGCAGTTTGTAAAAGCTGCCAGGGCCTGCCTGGGTGTTTTCTGTGAAGTGGATGAGCTTAGGGCGTATGAAGCGCAGAAGAATATACTCGATATCATCAATCGAAAGAAATCATTCCCGTAATCTTTTGAAAATACTTCCTGCAAACAATATTCGAGCACTTCATATGCAATGTTTACTCAATATGTGTAAATAATGTATAATAGGAAGTGCTTTATATTCCGGTGACAATTCAGGAACCGCAGGAGGGAAACGCTTATGGGTTTGCACAATTATCTGCTGACGGTGCGGAAGCTGAACAATATGGGCAGATGGTCCACGGATTTTATGCATCAGAGAACGACGGTGAGCGAGCATTCCTTTTTTGTGGCGCAGGTCGGGCAAATGATGGCCCTGATTGAAGAAGAGAACGGAAATGCGGTGGACTGGGGAAGGCTGTTCAAGAAGCTGATCAATCATGACGTGGTCGAGGCGATCACGGGGGATATCATCAGTACGGTAAAGCACAAGAACGACCAGTTCCGGGATATGCTGGGCCTGCTGGAACGGGAGGTCGCAGAAGAAAACCTCCTGGTTAGTATGGATGAACCCTACAAGGGGATTTACAGGGAGATCCTGTTTGACGGGAAGGATGAGACGCTGGAAGGCAAAATATTGAAAGGCGCGGATCATATCGACGCCATTATGGAATGCATCGGCGAGGTCCGGCTGAACAACCTTGTCCCGTTCGTGGAAAAGTACCACTCCATTATGGAGAAGCTGAGGGAATCCGATCTGGCAAGCGTAAGAACCTTCACGGAGGCAATCCTGCCCGAGCTGGTGAAGGGCTGCGGGGCATTGGAATAAACTATACTTTGATATGAGGTGTGAAATGCTGACAAATGTAGAAATTCAGAAAATAATACCGCACAGGTATCCGTTCCTGCTGGTGGACAAAATTGTCGAGCTGGAGCCCGGCAAAAGCGCTGTCGGTATTAAGAACGTGACGGCCAACGAGCCCTTTTTCCAGGGGCATTTCCCGGATTTCCCCATCATGCCGGGAGTCCTGATCGTCGAGGCGCTGGCCCAGACGGCCGGGATCGCCGCAAACGCCGATTCGGCGGACGGCTCGAAGCTGGGCGTCTTTGCAAGCATCGACGAAATGAAGTTCAAGAGACAGGTGGTGCCCGGGGACACCCTGCGCATGGAGGTTGAAATCCTGTCAAGCAAAATGGGCGTTATAAAGGCAAAGGTAAAGGCCACCGTCGAGGACAAGGTGGCGGCGGAAGGCGAAATCCGCTTTGCGATGACTCCAGTGAAGAAGTAAAAAAGGGTTAAAAAATAAAAAGACAGGGAGGATTTCCGACGTTTAGAAACCGGGACTTCCCTGTTTTTTGTTGCGTTCGTGCTTGCATTACTCGCAGGCCAGCCAGAGGTTCATTCCCGCTCCGTGCTGTTCGCTGGGTCTTTCGATAAAGCCGAATCGCTTGTAGAAGCCTTCTTTTCCTTTGGCCGCCATCAGGTTTACATAGACCTTTTCTCCCGCGACGGCGTTTCCCTTTATATACAGCATGACCCGGTTCATCAGCTCCCTGCCGATGCCCCTGCCCTGGTATTCCGGCAGGACAAGCACGTCGGCGATATAAGCGATGTAAGCGCCGTCGCTTATTACCCGCGCCATTCCTACAATAGTGCCGTTTACGGCGGCGGCCGTTACGAAGGCCGAATTGGCCAGCCCTGTTTCCGCCTGTCTGGGCGACAGCTCGTTCCATCCGGCGGACTTGCGGAGACGGTTCAAATCCGCGGGAGAAACCGTATTGACATACTTCACTTCCAATGCGTCCATTGTGTGCCCCCCTTCCATTCTGCTTGACAAGCAGGAAGAACCCGCTAGTCTAAATCCATCCGTTTTCTTCCCAGTGCTTTTTGTCCACTGGGTTCCAGGTATTGCCCTTCTGCTGCATTTTCATGATGCCGAACATCAGCCGCGACCGGAAGCCCGGGCGGACCCTGCCTATATTGCCCGCTATCTTTTTGGAAAGCCTGTCCGCCTTTGCGGTGATTTTTCTTTTCTTTTCCGGCTTTACCTCGTTCCAATTCATAGCGGCAACTGCTTCCGACACCTGATAGGTTTTCGATATTCCCCACCAGAACATTTGCTTCCGGATGCTTTTTGCCGTTGCGCCCGCGCCCATTCCGGCGGTGGTGGAGACGGCGACGCCGATTTTCTTTTTCATGGACGGATGGGGTCTGTGGGAGATCCACCGGTAGGCTGCGTGGTCGAAAAACGTTTTCAGCTGTCCCGACATGCCCATACAATAATTGGGGGACTCCGCTATAACGATATCCGCGGATTCGATTGCTTCCATGACGGGCTTGACAGCAGCCCGGTGAGGGCACTTTTCCTCGCCCCTGGCAATGCAGTTGAAGCAGCCTGTGCAAGAGCTCATATTGTTGGTTTGAAATTCCGAGATTTCGTCCGTACTGCCGGCCAGCCGGTCTATCAACAGCTTTGTAATGGTGTAGGTGCTGCCTTTGTGGTTTTGCCCGTGAATAACAGCGATTTTCATCTTGTTTTCCTCATAGAGTGCATTTTGCTGCTATAATATGCCGTTATAGTGCCGCTATAATGTCGTTATAATGAGGCTCAGCCAGGGTCTGCGCCCTCAGCTTACGGCCAGCGTCTTTCTTCCTTCAAGGAACAGCTCGCCCACCTTGTGAATATCCCCTGCGCCCATGGTAATGATGAGATCCCCGGACTTTGCGTTTTTATCGAGATAGGCGACGATGTTTTCGAACCCCTTGATATAAAGGGTCTGTTTACCGTTGCTGCTGATTTTGTCGGCAAGCATTCCTGCATTCACCTCGCCGGTGTCCACCTCCCGGGCGGCGTAGATATCGGTTGCAATGATGATATCGGCGTCTTCGAAGGCGACGGCGAACTCCTCCATAAGGGATTTCGTACGGGTATAGGTATGGGGCTGGAAGATGCACCAGATCTTTGAGTGGCTGCAGTTCCGGGCGGCTTTCAGCGTGGCCGCGATTTCGGTGGGATGGTGGGCGTAATCGTCGATCACCGTAATCCCTTCGGTGATGCCTTTCAGCTCAAAGCGCCGGTGGGTCCCGCCGTATTTCAGAAGGGCCCTGGCGGCCGAATTCAGGCTGCAGCCCATGACGCTGCAGGCGGCTATTGCGGCAATGGAATTGCTGACGTAATGGAGGCCGGGAACTTTCAGCTTTATTTCCGCCGCCGGCTCCCCGTGGAAGAGCAGGGTGTACGTCGCGCATCCCAGGTCGTCAAAGGTGATGTCCGCCGCGCTCCAGGTATGCTTTCCCTCTGAAAGGCCGTAGGTGACCGTATTGCAGGAAACCCTTTCCGCGATCTCCGCGGCGCCCGCGTCGTCGGCGCAGGCCACCAGGTACCCGTCTTCGGGCAGCAGCTTCGCAAATCGCAGGAACGTATCCTTCACATGGTCGATATCCTTGAAATAATCGGCGTGGTCATATTCGATGTTGAGAATAACACCGAGGTACGGATGGAATTTTAAAAAGCTTCCGGTGTATTCGCAGGCTTCCGCGATAAAATAATCGCTTCCGCCGATCCGCGTATTCCCCCCGATGGCGTCCAGCTCCCCGCCCATGTTGATGGTGGGGTCCAGGCCTTCTTCCAGCATGATCATGGAAATCATGGAGGTGGTGGTGGTTTTGCCGTGGGTGCCGGATACGGCGATGCTTTTCGGGAAATCCTTCATGATTTCCCCGAGGAGGGTCGCTCTGTCAATGCAGGGAATGCCGGCCTTTTCCGCCGCTGCCAGCTCCGGGTTGCTGCTTTTTACCGCAGCCGTGTAAACCACAAGTTCGGCGCCGGTGATATTCTCGGCAAAATGGCCGATGGTGATTTTGATCCCCATTTTCTCCAGCTTCTGGGTAATGGGGGAGGCTTTCATATCCGATCCGGTTACGATGCAGCCCCGGTTGACGAGGATTTCCGCCAGACCGCTCATGCTGATTCCGCCGATCCCGGTGAAGTGGATCCGGTTTATATCCCGAAAGCTCAAAAGGCTTCTGTTCTGCAAAGTCCAACACTCCCTGAGTTATTTTTTCCAACACCATCAATCATACATTATTTCTTAAAGAATGTAAAATACACCGTACTGGAAATTATTCAATCGTTATAGTATATGCAGGAAGAGGCCCAACTCTATGCATGCACTGGAAATCGACACCTGGGACATAGAAATGCATGGGAATATCCGAACGATTATTGAAAATAGCTTTAAAATATTCGGATTTTTGTGGTATACTAAGGACAGGCGGGAAACGGGACAACCCCCGGTATAATCCGCAAAGGAAAAGGAAATGCTTATGGAAAAGCTTCAGAGAAACGAGAGAATATCAATGCTTCAGAGAATACTGTACGATTCCCCGGGCAGGATGTTCACCCTCGGCAGCTTCACGGAACTGCTCGGCTGCGCGAAATCGTCGGTAAGCGAAGATCTGGACATCATCCGGAGTACCCTCGAAAAATTCGGCATGGGGACCATCGAAACCATTCCGGGCGCTTCGGGCGGGGTCCGCTACCTGCCGCTTTCCTCCGGCGAATCGGCCCGGCAGCTTGCCGAAAGCCTGAGCGCGGAATTGTCCAGGAAGGACAGGATTCTGCCGGGCGGGTATCTGTACATGCTCGATATCATCTACGATCCCCAGCGGATTTCGGACATCGGCAGGATTTTTGCCGGCCGTTTTTACCACCGGGCCGTGGATTACGTCATAACCGTTGAAACGAAGGGAATTCCCCTTGCCTTTATGACGGCGAGATACCTCAACGTACCCCTCGTGATCGTCCGGCACTACAATGAGGCCACGGACGGCTCTTCGGTGAACATCAACTACGTTTCCGGCTCTTCCAAGAAGATTCAGACCATGGTGCTGTCGCTCCGTTCCCTGAAACGCAATTCGAAGCTGCTTTTCATAGACGACTTCATGAAGGGCGGCGGCACGGCGAAGGGCATTCTGGAATTGGCGCGGGAGTTCGAATGCGAGGTCGCCGGCATAGGCGTGCTGATCCAGACGGCGGAGCCCGCGAAAAAGCTTGTGGACGAATGGTTTTCGCTGCTGACCCTGCAGGATGTGGACGAAGAAAAGGGTGTCACGGTAATTGCTCCCAGCGGCGGACTATAGGGCCAAAAGAGTGGCAAACCCGGCGTCCCGCAATATTACTGTTAAAATTGTAAGAAAAAAGAAGGAAAAAAGAAATTCATATAGAATATATAAGGTACACTATATAACGGAAGGTGGTAGCAGATCATGGAAATAACAGATGTCCGCATCAGGAAGATCGACGTTGAGGGAAAAATGAAAGCAGTCGTTTCCGTAACCTTTGACAATGAATTCGTTGTACATGACATCAAGGTTATAGAGAGCCAGAGCGGCCTTTTCATTGCAATGCCGAGCCGGAAGACCCCCGACGGGGAATTCAAGGATATTGCACACCCCATTAATGCTGTCACAAGAGACAAAATTCAGAAGGCCATACTGGATAAATACGTATCCACTACTACAACAGAAGAATAGAAGATTCCAAAAGACACTTTTAAAAGCAAGTGTCTTTTTCATTTTCGGAGCAAAACGGCCCGAAATCTTGTGCATATTTCATGTTGAAAAAGGTTAAAAAAAGTGAGAAAATAGATTCGAAGAGCATAAAGGAGCGGACGAATGTCACAGGTAACTGCCCTTATTCTCGCGGCTGGCGAGGGTAAGAGGATGAAATCGGAAAAGGCGAAGGTCACACACGGAATATGCGGCAGGGCCATGATCGAGTGGGTATACGAAGCCGCCAGGGGCGCCGGAGTCGAAAAATGTGCGGCGATTGTGGGGCACAAGGCCGAACAGGTCATGGAGTACATGGGGGACAGGGTCGAATACGTCGTTCAGGAACAACAGCTCGGAACAGGTCATGCGGTTCAGCAGGCCCATCGTTACTATAGCAGCGGAGAGGGAAACATTCTGGTATTATGCGGCGACGCGCCGCTGATTTCTTCCAAAACGATTACCAACGCAATTGAATATTTGGAACGCGAAGGCTTCAAGGCCGTGGTCATTTCGGCCGAGGTTCCCGACCCCACCGGCTATGGACGGATTCTGCGGGATGGGTCAGGCAATTTTGCCAGGATCGTCGAACACCGGGACGCCAACGAGGCCGAAAAAGCGGTCCGGGAAATCAATTCCGGCATGTACGTTTTCTCCTCCCGGGAGCTGGCGGAGGCCCTGGAGTTGTTGACAAACGACAACGAGCAAAAGGAATACTACCTTACCGACACCCTGGAAATCCTGGTTTCCAAAGGGTACAGGACAGGCGTATACAAAGCGGACAACTGCGACGAGGTGCTCGGCGTCAATGACCGGCTCCAGATGCAGAAGATTTCCTCAATCCTGAAAAACAGGATCATGGCTTCCCACATGCTTTCGGGCGTTACGATCATGGACCCGGGGTTCACCCACATCGACGCCGGAGTGAGCATCGGAGCCGATACGGTGATCCACCCCGGCACCGTCCTCGAAGGGAAGACGGTTATCGGGCGGAATTGTGTGATCGGTCCCAACAGCACCGTGATCGATGCGGTTGTCGGAGAGGACAGCAGGATTTTCAGTTCGACGGTAAGGGGCGGAAGGGTCGAGGCGGGAACGCTCGTCGGACCCGGAGCCTGTATAGATAAATAAGTGTTGTGCGCCGGCGCAACAGGCTGAATGGTTAGAGTGGCAAAAACAAACACCATAATAAAAGGAGCAAAAAAATGAATCTGCACGGCAAGGACATCAAAATATTCGCAGGAAATTCGAACCGGGCTCTCGCAGAAGAAATCGCGGAAAAGATCGGGCTGCCCCTGGGCGTCGCCACCGTAGGAAGATTCAGCGACGGCGAATCGGCCATCAACATCGGGGAGGTCGTCAGGGGTTCGGACGTATTCGTCATCCAATCCACCTGCTCGCCGGTCAACGATAACCTGGTCGAACTCCTGATCATTATTGATGCATTGAAAAGGGCGTCTGCAGGAAGGATCACCGCCGTTATGCCGTATTTCGGCTATGCAAGGCAGGACCGGAAGGCAAAGGCCAGGGACCCGATTTCGGCAAAGCTGGTGGCGAACCTGATCACGGTGGCCGGGGCCGACCGGGTGCTTACGATGGATTTGCACACCCCCCAGCTGCAGGGCTTTTTTGACATCCCCGTCGATCATTTGCTCGGCGTGCCGCTCCTGGCAAACTATTTCAGCGAAAAATTCGACAAGTTCGACGATATCGTGGCCGTGTCGCCCGACGTCGGCAGCGTGACCCGGACAAGGGCATTCGCGCAGCGGCTGGACATTCCTATCGCCATAATCGACAAAAGAAGGCCGAAGGCCAACGTAAGCGAGATCATGAACATCGTCGGCGACGTGGTCAACAAGAAAGTCGTTATCATAGACGATCTGCTGGACACCGGCGGAACCATTGTCAACGGAGCCAACGCACTGATGGAAATGGGCGCGAAGGAAGTATTCGCCTGCTGCACCCACGGCGTTCTCTCCGGACCGGCCTGCGACCGGATCGAAAATTCCTGCATCAAGGAATTGATCATGCTTAATACTATCCCGCTTCCCAAGGACAAGCCCGTCCGCAAGATAAAAGCCCTGTCCGTGGCGGCGATTTTTGCGGAAGCCATCGAAAGGGTATACGGCGACATCTCGATCAGCACGCTGTTCACGCAAAGGGATTGATACCGGGAGGAGTATTGTTGGACAAGTTGACGGTGATTGCCGGCCTGGGGAATCCAGGGGGCAAATATGAAAATACAAGGCATAATGCGGGCTTCCGTGCAATAGATATACTTGCAGGGAAGTACGGCATCCGGGTCGACCGGCTCAGGCACAAGGCGCTGGTCGGCGAAGGAAGCATAAAGGGAGAGCGGGTGCTCCTGGTCAAGCCGCAGACCTTCATGAACCTCAGCGGAGAAAGCATCCGGGATATTATTGAATGGTACAAGCTTGCAATGGAAAACCTTATAGTGATCTATGACGATGTCGATCTGCCGGTGGGCGCCATAAGGGTCCGTCCCAAAGGCAGCTCCGGCACCCATAACGGGATGAAATCCATCCTATACCAGCTCCAGTCCGACGAATTCCCGCGCATCCGGATCGGGATCGGGAAAGCACCGGAGGGCTGGGACCTGGCGGATTATGTGCTGAGCCGGTTTGCCGGGGAGGACGCGGAAGCGGTCCGGCACAGCATGGAAAGGGCTGCAGACGCTGCGGCAGCCATCGTAACGGACGGAATTGCCGCAGCGATGAATACTTATAACGGTGAACGCTGATTTATGGACCATTTTATTGATCCGCTGCTGGAACTAGAAGAATACGGACCGTTGCTTTCCTCCGCGAAGGAATATGTACGGGTGCTTCCCCCCACGGGGGAAAGCGCCGTGCCGGTCAACATCACAGGGCCCTCTGATTCCCAGAAGGCCCATATTTGTCATGCCCTTTGCCGCCATTCGGGCCGGAAGGGTATTTTTGTCGCCTTCAATGAAATGCAGGCGCGGAAGCTCTATGAAGATTTTGCCTTCTTCCTGGGGGAAGAGGTGCTTTTCTACCCGACCAAGGAAATCATGCTTTACGATGTCGAGGCCAAGAGCAACGATGCGGTGTATCAAAGGCTTGTAGTGCTTGACAGGCTCATCCGGGACGATTTCACCTTCGTGGTGACCTCGGTGGAAGCTCTTTCCCACAAGCTGATCGAACCGGAGCTGCTGCGGAAGAATACCCTGGAAATCGGCTATGACAGCCGGATCGATCTGGAGGACCTGGTGCGGTCCCTGGTGATGATGGCCTACGAGCGCGTCGATTCCGTCGAGCGGCACGGCCAGTTCGCCGTCCGGGGCGGCATCGTGGACATCTTCTCCATCGACTCCGACAGCGCCTTCCGAATCGAGCTTTTCGGGGACGAGGTGGATTCCATACGCCAATTTGATGTGAATACGCAGCGTTCGACGGGCCGGATCGAGAGCGTCCGGGTCCTTCCCGCCCGGGAAATGATCTATGATTTTGAGAAAAAGGGCGAACTGATCGGGAAGATTAAGAAGGATCTGGAGCAGGCGGGGAAGAAAAACCACAGCCTGGCCCAGAAGGTCCATTCCGATCTGGAGCTTTTCAAGGAGGTTTCCTATTTCCCTGGCATTGACCGGTACATCCCCTATATAGCGGACGGTTCCACCTTCCTTGCGGATTATGCAAAGGAAGATGTCTTGATCTTCCTGGACGAACCGGCACGGCAGAAGCAGAGAATAGATAACCTGCTGCTGGAGCACGACGAGCTTTGCAAGGGACTGCTTGAAAAGGGGCAGTTGCTGCCCCAGAGCAGGAGAATGTATTTTGACTTCGAGGAACTTTTCTCAAAGTTGGAGAAAAAAAAGGTTTTCTATTTGAGTACCATCCACGCCGACAATCTGACCGCAAAAAATGCGAAGGTCTATAATATCCCCTGCAGGCAGATGGGGTCCTTCCAGGGCAACCTCGATATGCTCTGCGACAGCCTGAAGAGCTGGAAGCAGAGCGGGAACAGGGTACTGGTGCTCTCCGGCACCAGAGGCCGCGGCGAGAGGCTCCGGGAGACGCTGGATTCCAGGGGGGTCGAAGCGGTCTACATGGACGCCGTCAGCACGCAGGTCCAGCCGGGGCAGGTCATCATAACCCACGGAAGCCTGCACAAGGGCTTTGAATACCCGACCATCGGCTTTGTGACGGTCAGCGACAAGGAAGTGTTCGGCCAGGACAGGAAGCCTGCTAAAACTTCGAGCAAACACAAAGGAAGGCCCATCAGCCTTTTCTCCGAACTGAACATCGGTGACCATGTGGTTCACCAGGCCCACGGAATAGGACAGTACGTGGGCATAGAGAAGCTTTCGGTGGAGGGAGTCAAGCGGGATTACCTGAAGATTCGCTACCAGGAAGGCGCGTTTTTGTATATTCCCACCAATCAGCTCGACCTGATCCAGAAATACATCGGCACCGAGGGGAAGCAGCCGAAGCTGAACAAGCTGGGCGGCACCGACTGGCTGAAGACGAAGAACAGGGTCAAGGAGTCGCTGAGGGAGCTGGCCGAGGAGCTTATCAAGCTTTATGCCCAGCGGCAGGCGCTGAAGGGCTACCAATATTCGAAGGATACCGTCTGGCAAAGACAGTTCGAAGAACAATTTCCTTATGAGGAAACAGAAGACCAGCTCAAATGCATCCAGGAAATCAAGGAGGATATGGAATTGGGCAAGCTGATGGATCGGCTGCTGTGCGGGGATGTCGGCTACGGCAAGACCGAGGTTGCCATCCGCGCCATATTCAAGGCGGCGATGGATGGCAAGCAGGTCGCGTACCTGGTGCCGACCACCGTGCTGGCGCAGCAGCAGTACAACAGCTTTGCGGAGCGGCTGAAGGACTTCCCCGTTACGGTGGAGGTCATAAGCCGGTTCCGGTCACCGGCAGAGCAGAAGCGGATCCTGAAGGATGTCAAATCGGGGAACGTGGACATCCTGGTCGGAACCCACCGGCTGCTCCAGAAGGACATCCATTTCAAGGACCTGGGCCTTCTGGTCATCGACGAGGAGCAGCGGTTCGGCGTCACCCACAAGGAACGCCTCAAGAATCTGACGCCGGGCGTGGGCGTACTGACCCTGACCGCGACGCCCATCCCCAGGACCCTGCACATGTCGCTGGTCGGAATCCGCGACATCAGCGTCATCGAAGATCCGCCGGAGGAGCGTTATCCGGTCCAGACCTATGTGATGGAGTACAACCGGGACGTGATCAAGGACGCGATCATCCGGGAGTTGGGCCGAAAGGGGCAGGTCTTCTATCTTTATAACCGGGTCCGGACCATCGACATCAGGGCCTCCGAAATACAGGCAATGGTGCCGGATGCGCGGGTGGCCGTGGCCCATGGCCAGATGGACGAAAGGCAGCTGGAGGACATCATGCTCAGCTTTATCAAGGGCGAATTCGATGTGCTCGTCTGCACCACCATCATTGAATCCGGCCTGGATATGCCCAATGTCAACACCATAATCGTAGAGGATGCCGACCGGATGGGCCTTGCGCAGCTCTATCAGCTCAGGGGAAGGGTGGGCCGCTCCAACCGGCTGGCCTATGCATATATCACCTATAAAAAGGATAAAATTGTAGCCGAGATCGCGGAAAAAAGACTCCAGGCCATAAAGGAATTCACGGAACTGGGTTCGGGCTTCAAGATCGCCATGCGGGACATGGAGATCCGGGGCGCCGGAAACCTTCTCGGCCCGGAGCAGCACGGCCACATGGAATCGGTGGGCTACGACATGTACTGCCGGCTGCTGGACGAAGCCGTCAGCGAACTGAAGGGCGAGCCGCTGAAAAAGGAAGAGGCCGAGATCACCATCGATATCAATATCAGCGCTTATATCGACGATTCGTATATCGGAGTGGAAGGCAAGAAAATCGAGATGTACAAGAAAATCGCGTCCATCCGGGACGCCCAGGACGCAATGGATATCGAAGACGAGCTGACCGACCGGTACGGCGAGCTTCCCGAACCGGTCCGCAATCTGATGGGGATTGCCCTGATCAAGGCCCTCGCGGCTTCGCTGGGGTTTACCTCCGTTTCGGAGAAAAACGACACCGTGACCTTCCAACTGGCCAGCGTAAAGAACATCAACTTCCAGGCAATCGGCAGGGCGGCCGACAAATACAAGCGCCAGCTTCTTTTCAACGCCGGCCTGAACCCGTACCTTGCATACCGGGTATTGCCCGGGCAAAAAGCGAAGCTCCTGGACAATATTAAAATTGTGTTACAGGATTTAAAAAGCTTTGAAGTGCAGTGATTATCTATTATAATGTACTTAATTTGATGTACTGAATTCATAAGATGGGGAGAGATTGCTTTGGATAAAAAGGATGGGAATGGAAAAGCGGACAGACTCAATTCAATCGAAGACAAGAGAAGGCTGCCCGTGTTTGTAAAATATACCCTGATAGCAGTCGTAATCGTGGCGGTTATTGTGATCGGTATATTTGCTTATATTAATATAGCCGGCGGCTATGTTGCCACCGTGGACGGACAGAAGATCAAAACAGGCGAGTACAAATACTACTTTGAAATGCAGAAGCAATCGATGCTTTACAGCGCCCAGCAGCAGGATCCCAATATTACGGAAGACACTTTCTGGACCACAAAGATCGGTGGGGAAAATGTTTTGGATGTTGCCAAGCAAAAGGCGCTGGATGCCGCAAAGGAAGCCAAAATCCAGTATATGAAGGCAAAGGAAGCAAAAGTCTCCCTGACGTCGGACGAGATCAAATATATCGACGACAACATACAGACCAGCATAATAGACAGTATCGATCCGCAAAATACTTCGGGCGGCACCGGGAACAAAATAAGAGCGAACAAGGCATTTGTGGCGCAGTACGGCTTTTCGTTGGAGGATGTCCGGAATGTGCAAATTGAGAATGCTGTGGTACGGAAATTCATAACGTCCGAAGTCCAAAAGATTGCCGATAAGGATGCCGACGTTGAAACGTATTATAAGAAGAATCCGGAATGGTTTAAAGAGGATACATCCTACAGAATCGGCGCAGAGGAAGCCGTGTGGGTGAAGCATATCCTGATTAAAGCGGCCAGTACGGCAACCCAGGAGGAAAAGGACGCCGCAAAGAAAAAGGCGGAAGATATCATCGCGCAACTGAAGGGCGGCGCGGATTTTGCAACCCTGGCAAAGGAAAAATCCGAAGACGGCTCCAGCAGCTGGGGCGGGGATTATCTGTTCGGGAAGGGCCAGATGTACACGGAATTCGAGACGGCGGCCTTTGCCCTTTCTCCGGGCCAGATTACGGAGACTCCTGTTTTAACCGACGCAGGCTACCATATCATCAAGCTTGAGGAAAAGTACGCGAAGGATGAGCCGGCAAGCCTCCGATGCGCAAAAGAATATCATGAGTACGGGACGACGTTCATCAAATACAAGCTCTATACGCAAAAGATGGATGAATGGTCCAAGAACGCCAAAGTGAAGAAAAATGACGCAGTTTACAACTCTTTGAAATAACAGCCCCACTATGGAATAAGAATTTCCCGAGGACCGCCTTTCCGGCGGTCCTTTTGCATGGTTTTTCAGAATTAGCCTCCTATGCATAAAACTCCTTTAAACAATTAATACTAGAAAAGGAACTAGAAACAATCCAGTTAAGGAGGTATTGACGTGAAGGCAACCGGAATCGTACGCAGAATTGATGATCTTGGCAGGGTTGTCATACCCAAGGAGATCAGGAGAACACTGAGAATAAGAGAAGGCGACCCTCTGGAGATATTCACCGATAAAGAGGGAGAAGTTATATTGAAGAAATACTCACCGATCGGGGAGCTTGGCGACTTTGCATCCCAGTATGCCGATTCGATCCACAAGACGATCGGGCATATTACCTGCATAGCCGACAGGGATACCATCATTGCGGTATCGGGCGCATCCAAGAAGGAGTTTCTGGAAAAATCCCTCAGCACGGAAGTAGAACGGGTAATCGAGGAGAAAGCCACGCTGGTGGTCAAATCCTCCGATGAAAAGAGCATCAGCATTCTGGCGGACGAAGGCTCCGACAAAAAATACGTATCCCAGGTCGTATCCCCGATCATTTCGGAGGGCGATCCCATCGGTGCGGTGATCCTGCTTTCGACCGATCCCAACAGCAGGATGGGCGAGGTGGAAGCAAAGCTGGCCCAATCGGCTGCGGGATTTCTTGGCAGGCAGATGGAGCAGTAAGCAGGAGAAGGAAATGGAGAAGGACGGCGAAAAACAGCAGATTCGGAAAAGTCTGCTGTTTTTATTTTGTGTGCCCGGCATGAGCTGATTACCCGATATTATGGCAGAGAAGCGGCCGAATTTGCCAGCACCTTTCTTTTCGGTTATTTCTTTCAGCACCAGACTCAAATATTGAAAAAAGTCTTGACAAGAATATCTTTTTCCCGTATGATTAAAGCAATCGATTGCGCAAAACATAATATCCGAAGCGAAAATCGGGTTGATAATTACTTTATTTCTTCCCTAATATTACTAAAAAACCTGGTAAAAGTAACTAAATAATATAAAACTTTATATGTGCAATTGCGATTTTGTTAAAAATAAAGCAACCGATTGCGGGAGGACTTTATGACAAGGACAACCATCTACGATATCGCCAGGAGATTGAACATCAATCCCTCCACTGTCCATCGGGCCCTGAACGGCAAGCCTGGTGTAAGCGAAGAGATGCGTCATATCATCAAGGAATGCGCCAGCAGAATGAATTATAAAGTAAACAGGGCCGCAAGCAGTCTTTCACGCAACCCCGTCAAGATAGGATTTATATACATTAACTCTGTGCCGGCCTATTTCAACCAGATATTGAACGGAGTTGAAAAGGCGCATCAGAATTTATCCGATTTCAACCTTGATTTTGAATGCGCCATCTGTTCCAGCAAACAGGAATACGCCGGGAAACTCAAAGCTTTGAAAGATAAGGGATGTTCCGGGATCATTACCGTACCGTCGGACGTTGACGCGGAGATAAAGGATATTTACCGGGAGTTGGCTGCGGGCGGCATCCGCCTGGGTACGATCACCGATTATATTTCCGATGAAACGATCGATTTCAGGATTCACATCCATACCGGGAGTTTGGGGCGTATAGCGGCGGAATTGCTGGGCACCTTGCTCGGCAGGTCAAAGGTGGCTTTTTTCACGTCAAGACTCGCCAGCCTGTATTGCAATGATACGCTGAACGGATTTTTGGAGGAAGCGAAGAAGAGAAAAATGAAGGTGGCGGGAATTTTTGAAGACTATGATGACCCCGAGACGGCCGGCAAATATACAGAGCGGCTTATCGACGAGCATCCGGACGTAAAGGGCATATTCATAAGCACGGCCAACTCGTCCCCCGTATGCAAGGTAATCAGGCAAAGAAAGCTCGGCAGGGAATATAAAATCGTGGCAATGGATGTTTTCCCCGAGTTGATCAGAAACGTCGAACAGGGGATCATTAACGTGTCGATCTTCCAGGATCCTTATAACCAGGGCTATATGGCCTATCAGCAAATGTTCCGGCTTCTTCAGAACGAAGAGCAGGAAGAAAAAAACATCCTGGTGAAACCGCAAATCGTGCTGGAAAGCAATATCCGCGAATATCTATAAAAATTCGGCAGGAAAAAAGGAAAGTTTTTCTTTAAAGAGACCTCACAATGTCAAAGATGAGGAGGTGGCTTATTTTTTTCTCGCTCTGAAGTAGAAAACGAAGCAAATCAAGCACTAGAAGGAGGAAAATTGATGAAAAAGGGAATCGCATTATTACTGACGCTGTGTTTTATCCTCTCATTTACAGCATGCTCGTCTTCCGACAAAGACGGGGCCTCGGACAAGAAAGTTAAGATCACCTTTGTTACACCGTTGCTTGGCCATCCGGTCTGGCTGGACGCCAAGAAGGGGTATGAAGATGCTGCCAAGGAATTCGGATTTGAAACCCAATGGGTAGGTCCGGAAGGCGAGAATCCGGACGCAATGGTCAAGCTGATCGAAACCGCGCTGGTACAGAAGGTGGGTGGGATCATAAGCTGCCCGTTCGCAAACGAAGCGTTCATCCCCATCTACACCAAGGCCCAGGAGCAGGGAGTCATCATGATGAACACCTGCGTCGATTCGCCTGAGGAAACCCGCACCGGCTTTGTCGGCACGGACACGGTCAAGGCGGGCCAGCTTGCAGCGGAAGAGCTCGCCAAGAAGATGAACGGAAAGGCCAGGATCTGCGTCATGCAGAGTTCTCTGGACGCCGCCAACCAGAACAGTGAATTCGACGCTTTCAAAGCCGTCCTGGACGAAAAATATCCCGATATGGAAGTTGTCGTACGCGAGTCCAATCAGGTCGACATGACCGTGGCAATCGATAAATTCAACGCCATCCTGAAGAACGATCCGACCATCGACGCCATTTATTGCCTGGAGGCGAACGGCGGTATCGCGGCGGCGCAGGTGTTGCTTGAGCAGAACAGGGTGGGGCAGGTAACGATCCTGGCTGTGGACGATATGGAGCAGACGCTGAAGTATATCCGGGACGGCGTGATCTGGGCCACGAAGACCCAGGACTTCTATGAAATGGGCTATATGGCCGCCAAGTACATCATGGACAAGCTGGAAGGCAAGGAAGTTCCGTCCTTTACGGATTCCGGAACGGTGTTTGTCACAACGGAAAATATCGATACCTACAAGAACCAGAAATAATACTATAAACGACCGTGCCGGTCCGGGGAGGAGCACGCTCCTCCCCGGACCGGCAAAGGAAATCCAGAATATGCGGAGGACAGGTTATGATCTCCCAGAACGTAAAAGTTCCCGGAACGGATGAAAAAGCAGAGAAAAACGTAAAGAGTTTTATTTTGAGCCAGATAAAAAGAAACGATATTGGAATGCTCTTTCCGCTTATTGCTCTTATTGCTGTAATCGGCGCAATCAATCCCGTCTTCTTTTCGGGTGAAAATATCATCAATAACTTAAGGACTACGGCCTATGTTTATGTCATCGGCATTGCCATGACTTTCGTATTGATCTCGGGCGGCATTGACCTGTCTATCGCGCCTGTGGTAGGTCTGAGCGGGATATTGGCCTCCATGGCCGTGGTGAGCGGCGTGCCCGTTCCCATAGCCATACTCTTCGGAATTGCGTTCGGGGCGTCCATTGGGCTCATAAACGCAGTCATTATCGTCAAGCTGAACCTCCCGTCGTTTATTGTCACACTTGGGACGATGTATATGGTGAAAGGCGCCATACTGATTATCACCCAGGGCGCGCCCGTATTTCCCCTGCCGGATTATTTCAATATCATAGGCAACGGGGATTTGTTCGGGGTACCTTATATCATCATCGTAGTGCTTGCGCTTGCGGTGATCGCCCATATCGCGCTGCGCCGGACCAGATACGGGAGGTCCGTATACGCCGTGGGAGGGAATCCGGAGACGGCCAGGCTTTCCGGCATCAATACCGATTTCGTCAGGATGTCGGTCTATTTCCTCACCGGAATCGCCGCCGCGATCTCGGGAATCTTCATGGCCGCGCGGCTGGGTTCCGCACAGCCTATTTCCGGAACGGGGTATGAAATGCTGGCCATCGCCTCGGTCATCATCGGCGGGACCAGTATGTTCGGCGGCTCCGGATCGGTGGTGGGGACGGCCATCGGCGCGCTTATGATGACCATCATTTCCAACGGATTGATCCTCATGAGCGTCTCGGCATACTGGCAGAACCTGGTTGTCGGCGCGGTCATCATCCTTGCTGTGGGAGTCGACCAGTACAGAAGGAAAAAAGCCGGGACCTGATTAATCTGGAGGTGAGTATTGTGCAGAAGCTGGCACTTGAGATGAAAAACATCACGAAGAAGTTCCCGGGCGTCACGGCTTTGGACAATGTGTCGCTGGACCTGAACCAGGGCGAAATACTGGCGGTCTGCGGAGAAAACGGGGCGGGGAAATCCACGCTGATGAAAATATTGAGCGGGAGTTACCCCGGCAGCTCCTATGACGGTGAAATCCGTATAGACGGCAGAAAAGTCGTTTTCAACAATGTACGGAATGCGGAAAAAAGCGGGATACAGATGATTTATCAGGAGATCAGCCTGCTGCTTGACCTGACCGTGGCGGAGAATATCTATCTCGGCAACTGGCCTGTCAACAAGCTGGGGTTGGTGGATTACAAAAAGATGGTCGATGGCGCCGCGGAAGCGCTGAAAGTCATCGGCCTGAAGATCGATCCGACGGTGACGGTCAGGAACCTGGGCACATCCACCCAGCAATTGCTGTCCATCCTGAAGGCGTACCTGAAAAACCCCAAAATCCTGATCCTCGACGAGCCTACGTCAGCCTTGACCGACCATGAGATCAACACGCTGTTTACCCTGATAGGCAATATGAAGAAGAAAAATATCTCCTGCATCTATATTTCCCACAAGCTGGAGGAAGTGTTCCGCATTGCCGACAGGATTAGCGTATTGCGGGACGGCAAACATATTTCCACCTGCAGCAAGCAGGACGTATCCGAACAAAAACTGGTGGAGGACATGGTCGGGCGCAAGATCGAAAATCTTTTCCCCAAGCACCAAGTGGATATTGGCGGGGAGGTATTGAAAGTGGAGAAGCTCTGCGTGCCCCACCCCTATATCGCCAGGAAATTCGTTGTGCAGGATGTCGGGTTCTCCGTCCGGAAAGGCGAGATCCTGGGCGTCGCCGGCCTGATCGGTTCCGGAAGGACGGAAGCGCTGAACGGATTGTTCAAGGTCATCCAGGAGAATGTTACCGGAAAGGTATACATACACGGGAAAGAGGTTGTGATCAAAAAACCGAAGGACGCGATCAAAAACGGGATCGGGCTGATCACCGAGGACAGGAAAAAGTCCGGTTATGTGGGCACCATGGACGTGAGGGAAAATATCACGCTGGCAAGCCTGAAACAAATCTCCGGGCTGCTGATCGATAACAATAAGGAAAAGGTTCTTTCCGAAACATACAAAAACAAGCTTTCCATCAAAGTGCCCTCCCTCAACTCCAATATACTGACCTTAAGCGGCGGAAACCAGCAAAAAGTGATTGTGGCGAAATGGTTGATGGCCAATCTGGAAGTGCTGCTGTTCGACGAGCCGACAAGGGGCATCGACGTCGGGGCGAAAGCTGAAATCTACCAGTTGATGAACGAACTGGTCCGGCAGGGGATGGCCATCGTGATGGTGTCTTCGGAGATGCCGGAATTGCTGGCGATGAGCGACAGGATCGTTGTTTTTGCAAACGGCCGCGTCGCCGGCGAATTCAAACGGGAAGAATTTGATCAACTGAACATCATGCGGGTCGCAATGAATATGTAATTTCCGCGATAGCAAAAAAGGGGTACGGGTATGGCGTATTTGTGGGGAAAGGAATATTCAAAAGACGATTTAAAGCAGCGGATCGGGGATATGTCCCAGATCGCCGGCGCAAAGAGCTATGAGCTCAAGGACGGCAAGGCGTATGGAGCACGGGCTGTCGATGTGACGACCGGATCGGGCTTTCAGTTCACGGTCCTGCCGGACCGGGGGATGGATATCGCATGGGCTTCCTACAAGGGAAAGCCTCTTTCACACATCACCAATACCGGGATCGTATCCAGCAAGTATTACGAGCCCAGGGGAGAAGGGCTCTTCCGGTCGTTTTTCGCGGGCCTGCTCACCACCTGCGGGCTTTCGAACGTAGGCTTCCCCTGTGAGGCCGGCGGGATCGAATACGGGCAGCATGGCCGTATTTCCAATACCCCAGCGGAAAAAGTCAACACAGACGAGTACTGGGATCAGGACGATTATCGCATCACAGTTAGCGGCAAGGTCCGGGAGTCGCGCTTTTTCGGCGAGAACCTGGTTCTGACCAGGACGATCCAAACCGCCTTGGGCGAAAAACGCTTCGTATTGCGCGATGTGGTGGAAAATCAGGGGTATTCCGCGGCGCCTTTGATGATATTGTACCATTTCAACGTGGGATTTCCGCTCCTGAACGCCAAAAGCCGGCTGATCATAAATGTCGCCGGTACGCAGTACTTTGACGGGCACTCGGAAAAAGGGGAAAACGAATATATGGTTTTCCAGGACCCAACGCCCGGTTACCACCGGTATGTCTTCTTCCACAATTTGAATGGAGATAAGGACGGGAATGCCTTGTGCGCTCTCGTCGACGGCGGATTCGGCAAAAACCCGCTGGGGCTCTACCTGAGATTCAACCTGCGCCAGCTTCCCGAATTTCTCGAGTTTAAAATGATGGGACAGTCGGAATATGTGGTCAGCCTGGAGCCGGCGAATTGCAGGACGTACGGAAGAGCGCGGGAGGAGGCTGCAAAGCGCGTGAAATATATAGAACCCGGCGAAAAAAAGGAATTCCGGATAGAGATAGGGGTTATGGAAGGGCCGGAAGAGATCGAAAAAATAACGGATGAGATCAAAGCCCTGGGATGATTTTCAGAACGGTTTTCACACCGAATTTCACTAACAAGGGGAGACAAAAGGGATTATGGCAAACAACAAGGTTGCCCTGGTAACGGGATCGAGCAAAGGAATCGGCCGCAGTGTGGCGTTGGCGCTGGCAAAGGCCGGGTATGACATTTCGGTGCATTATGCCGCGTCCCCGGAACAGGCGCTGGAATCGGTTAGGGACATGGAAGCGGCAGGAGCCAGGACCTGCCTGGTGCAGGGCGATACCGGGGATGCGGCGGTTCCGGAACGGATCGTCAAAGAAACGGTCGAAAAGCTCGGTCGTCTGGATGTGATCGTTATCAACGCGGGCTTTACGGTATTTGAAACCATTACCGAAATGAAAGCCGAGACCATCGACAGAATCTACAGCGTCAATTTCAGGGGCATGGTCCTTTGCGCCCAGGCGGCGGCGCGCTATATGGTGGGCAACGGCGTCAAGGGCTCGATCATATTCAACAGCTCCGTCAGAAGCTGTTCCGCCCATTCAAACGACGGCATCTACGGTTCATTGAAGGCGGGCATTGACCGTCTCATCCAATCCATGGCGGTCGATCTGGGAAGATACGGGATACGGGTGAACGGGTTTGCCCCCGGCGTCATCAACGTGCGCGTGCCGGAAGCGGCGGAGAAGGAACACGCTTTTTACAAGGATTCGCCAAGGTTCGTTCCGCTGAGGAGGAACGGCCATCCGGAAGATTGCAACGGCGTGGTGCTGTTCCTTGCGTCGGAAGCCTCTTCTTATGTTACCGGCCAGGTGATCCGGGTGGATGGGGGAGTTTCCGCCATGGGCAGCCCCGACTGTTTCGACAGCATGAGGGACTATTTCGATCTGTCGGGATATCTCAAGGACGCACCCACCTTTGACCTTGATGAAGTCATGTCATTAAAGGTAAAATAAAGGCAGATAAAATTCTTTGAGGTTTGAGCAAATGGACTATGAAAAGGTGGAAACGGCTTTTGAGGTGAAATGCCTGCTGGGCGAAGGACCGGCATGGGATGATGTAAACGGCGTGCTGTCCTGGGTGGATATCCTTAAGGGGCAGTTGTACCTGCAAAATCTAAAGGACGGCACTTGTAAAAAAGTGATAACCGGCCAGTATATCGGCGCCGCCGTGCCGGACGGCCGGGGCGGATACATCGGTGCGCTGGCCGGCGGGTTTTACCGGTTGGACGGAACCGGTCTCGTCGATAAGCTCGGCGCGCCGGAAGGCATGTCCTGCCGCCAGCGCTTCAACGACGCGAAATGCGATCCCCACGGCAGGCTCTGGGCGGGAACCATGAGCCTTTATAATGATTTTGACCCGCCGGGCCTGGCCGCGCTGTACCTTTTGAACAGGGACCGCACCGCATCCGTCAAGGTTTCCGGTGTGACCATATCCAACGGCCTGGCCTGGAGCGCCGACGAAAAGACGATGTATTATATCGATACCCCCGCGCTTGCGGTTTCGGCGTTTGATTTTGACGCGGAGACAGGCGGCATATCCAACCGGCGCGACGTTATCAGATTCGACAAACGGGGCGGATCTCCCGACGGCATGACGATCGACAGCGAGGGAATGCTCTGGGTGGCCATGTTCAACGGCGGCTGCGTCTGCCGGTACGATCCGGGCAGCGGCAAATGCCTGCGGAAGATTGGGGTTCCCACGCCGTATGTGACCAGTTGCTGCTTTGCCGGCGACGATCTCGGGACGCTTTACATCACGACCGCGCGCCTGGAGCGTGTCCGCGACAGAAACGCCGGGAACGTGTTTTCCTGCCGTCCGGGCGTCCGCGGGACCAGGACTGATTTCTATCAAGAATGAATTCCCTGTAAACCGGGCAATAGTCTTCTTCTCCATTCTCAAATCAAGGGATACAGCAAAACCGATATTCGTTTTGTTGTATCCCTTTTGTATTTTAGGCAATAAGCACATCAATATATTATATATTCTTATCAGTTTATTGCATTCTCATTCCTTCCGGATGGTGTTATGATGATGATGTGCCGGAACCAGGCATCAGGCCGGTTAGACAGCGATGGCGCTTGATCGGTTCTGCCCGTTTTCCGGTTGCGATAACAGAATATAGATTAAAAAATTATAAAAACAGGTGGTTTCATTTACATCAGAGGAGCTTTGTCGGCCGGCGAGTATATTCAGGATGTATGGAAATAAAACAAAATCCGGACAAGAAAAAAGGAGTGAAAACGAGTAATGAAAAAATCATTATTGGCTGTTATTCTGGCAGTTATGGTTGTCTTATCGCTCTTAAGCGGATGTGGCACGCAGGAAACCGCCGGCACGCAGGAAACCGCCGCCTCACCTGCCGAATCGGTCGCGCAGGCGCCGAAGGCTGAAGAGGCGGATAGCGGACCCAAGTCCATAACGTTCTGGGAAGAAAGCTCGCAGAAGGAAGAGGCTGCCAAGGCAGTGGAGATGTTCCAGACAAAATACCCCGATATAAAGGTCAATCTCGAAATACAGCTGTACCAGGATCTGGATCAGAAAGCCCTTGTGGCTCTGAAGGCCGCCAATGGTCCTGACGTTATCGTACAGGCGTTTGCTTCCAACCATAGTTTTACGAAACAGGGATTGTTGACTCCTCTTAACGACTATATGGACAAGTCGGGCGTCAAAGCAAGCGACTTCTTCGACAGGTCGCTGGAGCTTTCGACCGTCGATGGGAAACTGTACGGCCTTCCGTACAGGAACGAAGGTATGGCCCTGATGTATAACAAAGGTTTGTTCAGGGAAGCGGGACTGGATCCCGAACACCCCCCGGAGACCTGGGCGGAAGTGATCGAGTACGCACAGAAGCTTACCATCGACAAGAATGGCGACGGCAAGCCCGACCAGTACGGGTACGGACTTGTTGGAAACAACAAGGGAAATGTCTGGTTCAGGATGATGCCTGAGGTATGGAATGCAGGTGTGAACGTCATGAATGAAGATATGACGAAGTGCCTTTTAAATACGCCTGAGGCGAAGGAAGCGGTAAAGTATTACACCTCCCTGCTCCTGGAATACAAGGTGGCTCCCGAAGGTACGCTGGAAAACAGCGCTATCGAGCTGAGGAACCTTTTCATGAACGGGACCATTGCCATGTATATAACAGGTCCGTTTGATCTTCCGATCATTACGAAGGATGCTCCGCAGGTGGAGATCGGCATCGGGCTGTATCCGGGCAAAGTCAAGGGCCAGAGCCACGCCGCACTGGGCGGATGGGTCGTGGAAATACCGAAAAATGCCAAGGATCCCGACACGGCCTGGAAATTCATCGAATATTTCACTTCCGACGAGATCCAGCAGTTCTACAGCAAGAGCTTCCCGGGCAGGAAGTCCGCCTGGACCGCCGAAAAATACCAGAATGAATTCTCAAAGATGTATTTGAAGCAGCTGGAATATACAAAGAATTTCCAGCCTCTCGACTTTACTCCCCAGGCTCAGGACATCCTGTTTAAAGAGGTCCAGGCCGTCCTGTCGGGTATCAAGGACGTAGATACCGCCATGGATGATGTTGCCGCACAGATCGACGCATTGGTCAAGTAGGAAACGGCAGGATTTTGAACGGCAGGGGGATGCTTTCCGGACGGAAAGGTCCCCCGCGGCCTGATGAAAAGCTAGAAATGATGGGGGCAGGGGAAAATGCAAATTATAAGGAAAAGAAATGAACATCCAGTCTTGTATGTACTGCCGGTTTTATTGTTCCTGATTGCGCTGGCGGCCTATCCGGTGTCCAGCAATTTTATCCTGAGTTTTACAGCCGATGGTTCGTTTCCCTCTTTCAAGAACTACGAATCACTGTTTTCCAACAAGGAATTTTACAAGAATATCAAAAATACGTTTGTCTGGCTTGGAGGCATCGTCACCATCCAGTTTGCGTTCGGGATGACGATGGCGCTGCTGCTCAATATGAATATTGTGTTTAAAAAGTTTTTCCGGACGATATTCATCATTCCCTGGCTGGCGCCTGGAATCGTTGCATGTACCATATGGAAGTGGATGTACCATTCGGATTTCGGCATTATCAATCATCTGCTCCTCAAGCTGGGCCTGATCGAGGATAAAGTCCTGTGGCTGTCCAATATTAAGATCGTATTGGGATCCATTATCGCTGTTTTTATCTGGAAAATGACCCCTTTTGTCATGCTCATGCTTCTGAGCGGCCTGCAATCGATCCCCGAATCGCTGTATGAATCCAGTCTGATCGATGGCGCGAACTGGTTTGTCAATTTTTTTAAAGTTACATTGCCTTTGATGTTTCCCGTCATACGTTCGGTTATTTTAATCACCTCCATCTGGGCGCTGAATTCGTTCGTTTATATTTTCAGTATGACGCGGGGAGGACCTGCCGGCGTATCGGAAACATTGCCGTTGTTCATATACAAGACCGGTATCGAGCAGTATCAGTTCGAATATTCGGCGGCGGCGGCAAACGTCCTGTTTATGATCATCTTTGTGTTTGCCGTTACCTATATCGCCATAACGGAACGGAAAGAAGAGGAGGTGTATTGATATGATGAACTATATAAAGAAGAGTCCCAAATATATCATAATTGCAGTCATAACATTCACCTCCCTGTTCCCTTTCCTATGGATGATAACCACCGCGATCAGGAAGTCGAATGAGATTTTTACGATCCCTCCGAGAATTTTTCCCCACGAACCGACGTGGATCAACTTCCGGACCGTATTGTTCGAATCCGAGATACCCAGGTATTTTTTGAACAGCATATTGGTCGCTATAATGACAACGATACTCTGCCTTGCATTTTCGATTCCTGCCGGGTATTCCCTTGCAAGATTCAAATACAAGTCCAAATACGCTTTGTCGGTTTCCATTCTCTTCTGTCAGATGATTCCCCAGGTTTCCACGCTGATCCCCCTGTATATCACCATGGAGAAGATCGGCCTGGTTAATACGAGAGTGGGTCTTTCCCTGTCGCATCAGCTTCTGGTGATACCGTTTGCAGTATGGATGATCAGGGGATTTATCGTATCGATCCCCAAATCCCTGGAGGAATCGGCCATGATAGACGGTTGCTCCAGGATCGGCACAATACTCAGGATCATCATTCCCGTCGGGGCGTCGGGCATATTCGCCACCTCCCTGTATATCTGGATCCTTGCCTGGGAAGAGTTTCCATATGCCTTGACTTTTATCAACACCAGTGCTCTCAGGACGATTTCCGTGGGCATAGACCAGTTTTCCAGCGAATACCAGGTCGATTGGGGCTCTGTAATGACAACGTCGTTGTTGATGACGCTTCCGATCGTCACCATGTTTTATCTGATACAGGACAAGTTCATCAAGGGGATTGTGGAGGGTGCGCTGAAGGAGTAAACCCGGTACCTGGAGCCTCTTGCGGGGAACTTGCCGGCAGGTCCGCCCGGGGAATTCACAGCCGGTTGGTAAAAAATTTGACTACATTATGTAAATATATATCACAGGGGGACAACATGAAGAACCTTGAAAGCTACGAAAGCGCATTGAACTGCGTAAACACCTGTTCCAGGCCGTCCGAGCTGCGCATAACCGATATGAAGGTGTGCGACCTGGAATATCCTTTGTATACTACGATCATTAAAATCACGACAAACCAAGGCATCGAAGGCTACGGCCAGGTGCGCGAAAGCGGCAGCCGCCTTTATGCAACCATGCTCAAACGTCTTATCATCGGAGAAAATCCCTGCGATGTGGACCGCCTTTTCCGCCGGATCAAGCAATTCGGCTATCACGGCCATCAAGCCGGGGGGGTGTCCGGAATTGAAATCGCGCTGTGGGATTTGGCCGGCAAAGCGTACGGCGTACCCGTATGGCAGATGCTGGGCGGAAAATACCGCGATAAAATACGCATATACTGCGACACTGATGTGGACGGAAAACCGGAAGGAAAGAAAATGGGCGCGGTCCTGAAGGAGCGCATCGAAAAGAACAAGTATACCTTTATGAAGATGGACCTTTCCGTGGAGGAAATCCTGTTCGGGATTCCCGGAACGCTTACGTCGCCTTCCGGTTTTATCGAGGATTATATCAATGCGATGAAGGACTGGGGCGACCGCTCTCCCTTCCACAACCGGACCATGAGGAAGGAAAAACTATCCCGGGACGAACAGCTCGAATTTTACAGAAAGCGCAACCGGGGACTTGAGATCACCAATTTAGGCGGCCCGCTCACCTCCATGCACATTACCGAAAAGGGTCTGGACCTGATGGAGCAGTATGTCGCCGACGTCCGTTCGGTGGTCGGCTATGAAATTCCCATCGCCACCGACCATTTCGGGCACATTGGCGTGGATGACATCATCAGGCTGTCCCAGCGTCTGGAAAAATACAATATCGCATGGATGGAAGATGTGATTCCGTGGATGATGACGGAGCATCTCGCGAAGATCAATCATTTTTCCCGCATACCGATTTGCACGGGAGAAGATATCTTCCTGAAGGAAGGCTTTAAAAAGCTGCTGGAAAACAAAGCCGTTTCCTTGGTTCATCCCGATATCATATCGTCCGGCGGAATAATGGAAATGAAAAAGATCAGCGACCTGGCGCTCGATTACGGCGTTCCCATGGCGATTCACATGAATGAGAGCCCCATCGGCGCCATGGCCGCCGTAAATGCGGCCGCATCCTGCGAGAATTTCCTTGCGCTCGAATTCCATCACCACGATCTTCCCTGGTGGTCCGACCTGGTGAACGCCCATGCGAATCCGATCGTACAGAACGGCTATATAGAAGTTCCCCGCGGACCCGGACTCGGTATTTCAAGCCTGAACGACGAAGTGCTGGCCGAGCATCTCCATCCTGACAGCAAAGCGGTGTGGGAGGATACGGACGAATGGGACGACTGGGCGGCGTGGGACCGAATCTGGCTATAAAATAATTTTATCGGAGGGCTTTTATGAGGTACAGAAAACTTGGAAACAGCGGCATCGACGTATCTGTCGTCGGTTTCGGCACATGGGCCATGGGCAACGACTCCTTCGGCGAAATTGATGAAAACCTGGCGGTAGAAGCCTTGAGAGCCGGCGTGGACAGCGGCATTAATCTGATCGACACGGCCCCCGCGTATGGCGACGGGTATTCCGAACAGGTCATCGGCAAAGCGATCAGGGGGATCCGCGACAAGGTCGTCATCGCTACGAAATGCGGACTTTACCGGTTCCAGGGAGAATATTTCCGCTCCATCAAACCTACGCTTCTGAAATGGGGGCTGGAACGATCTCTGAAAAACATGGGCACCGATTATATCGACCTTTTGCAGATCCATTACCCGGATATGAACAACAGCTTCGAGGCGGCCTATCAAGCGCTGACGGATATGAAAAAGGAAGGGAAGATCCGTGCGATAGGCGTTTCAAACTTCAGCGCGGAGCAGATCCAGCGTGGGATCGACCTGGCCGATATCTCAAGCATGCAGCCCCAGCTTTCACTCCTTGACCGGAGAAGCCTCAAAGAGATCATTCCGTTCTGTGCGGACAGGCAACTGGGCGTGCTCACCTACGGTTCCCTGGCCGGGGGGATATTGACCGGCCGTTTCACAAATCCTCAGAGCGCGGAGGGAAAGGATCTCAGGAGCAACACCTACAATTTCTACAGCGAGCCCAACTGGAGCAAATGCCAGCAGTTGCTGGCGGTGATGAAGGGAATAGCAAGCGCTCATTCCGCCGCAGTCGCGGAGGTGGCCATCAACTGGTCGCTGGCGCAGAGGGGTGTGACCTCCGCCCTTGTGGGAGCTTCCAAGCCCTATCAGGCTGTTGCAAATGCAAAGGCCGGCGATTGGGAGCTTGCCGGTGAGGAAATCGAGCAGATAGACGATACGTATAACAAACTTTTCAATAGTTAATACGGAATCTCCGGAAAGGAAAATAACTATGTCAAACAAAAACTGCTGCGTAAGCAAAATCAACTATACGGTCTCCTCCCTCCTGGGGGGAGAAGGAGCTTCCATCATAAAGAATGAAGAAAGCCATGTCAACAGGGTTCTTGGCGTGCCTGTCTCAGCAGAGGAGTATATGCGGCTGGAGCAGACTGTCAAATATATCGGCGTAACCGACAGGTTCAAGGATGTGATCAGGACCTTCCGCGTTCCCGAAACGGAGACGCCGGCGGGTTTTCGGACGGAGCTTGTCTATGAGTCCGCTGGGGTACTCCGGGTTGATCTGGTAAGGGATATCGCCTATGACAGGAACGGAAAGAAGCGACCAACCAATCTCCTGTTCTCGGCGGACAGCGCAAATCCGTATGAGGTGGCTCCCGTAAGCAATCTCCTGGCCAACCTGACCTGCAATCCGGGGATCATTTACGATCTTTTCATAAACAACCCGAAGGCGAATATCGGCAACAGGTTCAAAAATCGCGACGAGGTGATGAACGAGATCGGGAACATCCTGGGACCGGGCTGCGATATCAGCGTCGAATTGAATGACCCCTTCGGCAGCACGGAAGAAGAGATCCTGGAAGAAGCGGCGAAATTCAGGGAGATGCTGTCCGAGTACAGAGTGGTGATCAAGGTCCCTCACACAGGACCTGTTAATGCAGAAAACGTGAAGGAACTGCTTACCGGTGATAAGAGGTTCGGCAGGAGATACAGCCAGCCGGACACAAGGGACGCCTTCCGGGGCCACAACCTGGCTCTCATGCTTGCCGAGCACGGCTACAGGGTGAACTTCACCCTCATGTTCGAGCCCTACCAGACAGCGCTTGCCCTTCAGGCGAGGCCATACTTTATCAACAGCTTTATCAGGCACAGGAACTTGCAGTCGGCACAGATGAAGAGCCTGCTCGATCTGTATGGCGTAAGCGGGGATGAAACGTATCTTGTCAGGCTGCGGGACATGCTGGTGGAAAAGGATTACCTGGCGGCAGGCGAAGGCGATTACAGCATCCTGAAAGCCAAAAAAGCGGCCGAGGATCTCCTGAAATACCGCCTCTACAATACCGGCGAGGGCTGCGACGGCCTGGACGGCGTAAGACATAACCTGAGGGTGTTGAGGAACTGCAATATGCCCGATACGAGGCTCATTATCTGCAGTATGGAAGGGGACTGGAACTATCCGGATATTGACAAGCTTCTTGCGGAGCCGGAATTTGAAGACATGGTCGGAAAGGTTGTCCTTACCGCCGAACCGCAGTATCTTGCCAGGTTCTCCTCCGCAAACCAGGTCATTTCCTATCAGCGCAGGTTCATGAACGCCGCAAACGGACAGAATTAAATTGGAGTGACATTCCGGAGAGGAGGGTGCATATGAGAAAAAAAGAGATTGTAAAGGCGACATTTCAAAAGTATGAAGGCATTTTCCGGCTGATGCCGAATTTTCTTCCCAGAAATTTTGCGAAGCCGGGACATCGCCTGCGTTTGCATCCCGATGATTATTTTGCTCTCGGCACGGCCCGGGGAGCGATAAAGGAACGCTGGTTCTCATCGGTCGTGGCCGCGCTCAACGGAGACCTGTCGCCTGCGGATGAGGGACTGAGCTACGTTGCGCCGACGGACAATATGGACGACAAGTTCCTTTTCAAGGATGCCTGCGACGAGTTGAAAGCCGAGCTCATCGGTGACGAATTGTACAAAAAGTACGGCACGTGGCCCATGTTCGCCAAGTTTTTCGATTATGCAACGCCCCTGTTCCACCACCTGCACCTCAGGAACGAGGACGCCGCCCTGATCGGAAGGCTGGGCAAACCGGAAGCCTATTATTTTCCGTGGCAGTACAACAACTATCCCGGGGAGTTTCCGGTGACGTATTTCGGTTTTGACAGTACGGTAACAAAGAATGAGGTCAGGGAAAGACTGCTGGATTTTGGAGCAAGAGACACCAACATCACCGAGCTTTCACGGGCATACAGGATCGCCCTGGGCACCGGCTGGTACACGCCTCCGGGAGTGGTGCACGCTCCGGGCTCCATCCTCACGTATGAGCCCCAATGGAACAGCGATGTGAACTCCATATTCGAGAATGTTGTTTCAGGGGAAGTGTACAGTAAGGAATACCTTACAGGGAATTGTCCGGAAGACAGGAAGAACGATATCGATTTCATCATGAACCTGATGGATTGGGAAAAGAACGTGGATCCCGATTACAGGAAAACATACTTCAGGCCGCCGATCATATGGGATGACGTTGAGGGCCGGTATATCGAGAAATGGGTGTGTTACGGGAATCCCTTCGTGGGTGCGAAGGAACTGACGGTACTGCCCGGACAAACCGTTACCATAAAGGACAAGGCGGCTTACGGCTGTGTCATCATCCAGGGACACGGCAGGTTTGGCGCATATGCGGATGCAGAGGCCGCCATCATGCTTCGGTACGGGCAGTTGAGCGGAGACGAATATTTCGTAAGCGAATATGCGGCGGCCAAGGGAGTGGAGATCAGCAACAACAGCAGGTTTGAACCGTTGGTGATATTGAAGCATTTCGGTCCGAACAATCCGGATATGCCCATGGATGCGATATAAGAAGGATCGACCGGATATTTCCGGGGATGGAGGGTGACGGTACATGAAAAAGAGGATTCTCGGGAAAACCGGATTTGAAGTAAGCGAGTTTGCGCTGGGAGGGGTATTCCTCTCGCAAGCCTCCGGAAATACGTTTGAGGAGTCAAAAAGCGCCGTGCTGAAAGCACTGGAGCTCGGTGTCAATTATATCGATACCGCTCCGATGTACGGCAATAGCGAAGAGATCCTTGGAAGGGCCCTTGAGGGCTATGACAAACCGGTCGTCCTTTCCACGAAGCTTGGAGCGTATCCCGAGCCTTTCCTGCCGAAGGACAGGGATTGCCTCATGAGATCGGTGGAGCACAGCCTTCAGATGTTGAAAATCGACCGGATCGATCTCCTGATGATCCACGAGCCGGACCGGCCGGGACAGTTCGATTGGTGGACCGACTTTGAAAACTTCCGGGGACCTGTCATGGATCTGCTGGATGAGTTAAAGAGGACGGGTGTTGTCAAATATATCGGCCTTGGAGGGACCACTTCCCACGAGCTGGCACGTCTTATCGATACCGGCAGGTTCGACGTGGTCCTGACGGCGTTCAATTACAGTGCGCTCTGGAGGGAGGCGGAAATAGAAATCCTTCCGGCGGCAAAAAGACAAGGGATGGGGATTGTGATCGGAGCGCCGTTCCAGCAAGGCGCCCTCGCCGTACGCTATGACGGCCAGGTCAGGAACGGGGCGTCGTGGATGAGCCTTGCCAGGAGGAAGCAGTTCCTGGCATTTTACGACTTCCTGGATGAAATCGGCATGTCCATAACGGAAATCTGCGTCAGATTCGTCATTTCCAATCCGGACATATCCTGCCTGCTGATGGGGATCAAGTCCGTCGGGGAAGCAATCCAGAATGCGGCCGCCATAGGAAAGGGTCCTCTGCCCGCGGATATCCTGAAGCGTCTGGATGAAATAGCGGCAATGGTTCCCTTCAGACCTTTCGAAGAACCGTTCCAGCTGCCGTTCACCCGGGACTACAAAGGTCCGGGGAAGACAAGGTAAATACACTTTGTGAAAAGGTGAAAGTGAATGAACTTCCCTGTCATATCGTTTATAATGGTATGCCCGGGAAGTATTTTCATTGCGGGTAAAGAGGTGCTTCTATGAAAGACAACCTGTTGTACTCCAGGATGATCGATTTTATTGAGACGTTTTCCCTTGACTCCATAGAGTTTATCTCATCGATGCGTTATTTGCCGAAGGCCGCAGGAAGGAATATCGACAAATACCACTCCCATGATTTTTTCGAAATCAATTATTCCAACCGCGGAAGATCCAGGTTTAAAATCGAGGAGCAGGAATTTGAATTCAGGCCCTTCGATTTTGTGATCATTCCCCCGGGAGCGATCCATGGAAGACAGCTTTATGCCGAATCGGAGGAGGAGATTATCGTCATCTGGTTCAAAATGAAGGCGGATATGGAGAAGAGAGTTATTGTCAATATCAATGACAAGAATCAGGTATATCATTGGCTTTCTGATGAAATACAGAAGCAGTCGGAAAAAGACAGAATACTGAAGAAGGAATTGATCCACCACTATCTGAAAGGTCTGCTGCTGCAGGCCAGACAGTACCTGTTTCACTCCGGCGAGCACGAGTCGACGGATGTTGTGGATTTTGCGGTCCGCTACATTCATGACAACATTTATATGCCGGATCTCAATATCGGCTCGATTTCCTCACTGGTCAACCTGTCGCCCGAATATTTCTCCAGGCTTTTTAAAAAGAAGACCAACGTATCGCCGGGTGTATTTATCACCCGCTGTAAAATCAACGAAGCAAAAAAGCTCCTGGCCAGCGGCGCCTATATGATGAGTGAAATTGCTTATGCGCTGGGGTACATGAACCAATTCTATTTCAGCAAGCAGTTTAAGCAATTTACAGGAGTTACCCCGTCCGAGTATAAAAAACAAAACGCGGAAGAAGAAGGTTTCCACTAACCCGTAACAGGACAATAAATTGTATATTCGTATCCATAGAACGTCAAATTGAACTTCCCAGCCATATCGTTTATAATGAAATGACCGGGAAGTATTTTTTATTGCGGAAAAAAGGGGCTTTTATGAAGAACAACCTGCTGTATTCAAAAATGATCGATTTTATCGAGACCTTCGACCTCGATTCCATTGAGTTTATCTCAGCACAGGCCCCGAGAAGAGGGATCGATATTTACCACACCCACGATTTTTTTGAAATTAATTATTCCAACCGCGGAAGATCCAGATTCAAAATCGAGGAGCAGGAATTTGAATTCAGACCCTTCGATTTTGTGATCATTCCTCCGGGAGCAAATCATGGAAGCCGGCTTTATGCCAAATCGGAAGATAACATCCTGATTATCTGGTTAAAAATGAAAGCGGACATGGGAAAAAAGGTCATTATCAATATCAACGACAAGAACCAGGTGTTTCATTGGCTTTGCAATGAAATACAAAGGCAGTCGGAGCTGGAAAAGGAACTGAAAGGGGAATTGATTCACACCTACCTGAAGGCTTCGCTGCTGCAGGCCAGACAGTACCTGCTCCATTCCAGCGAGTATGAGTCCATGGACGTTGTAGGGTTTGCGATCCGGTACATTCATGACAACATATACATGCCGGACCTCAACATCGGTTCGATTTCGTCGCTGCTGAACCTGTCTCCGGAATATTTCTCGAGGCTTTTTAAAAAAAAGACCAACGTATCGCCCGGCGCGTTCATTAACCTCTGCAAAATCAACGAAGCCAAAAAGCTCCTGACAAGCGGCAGCTTTACGATGAACGAAATCGCTTATGCGCTGGGATACATGAATCAATTTTATTTCAGCAAACAATTCAAGCAAATTACGGGAGTCACTCCGTCCGAGTATAAAAGGCAGAACATGGAAGAAAAATTCCATTGATCCACAACATGTCAGAAAATTATATATTCCTATTATAATCCTGCATTATGTTTTCCAGAGAAAGATGCTAAGATAATATTGCATTTATTAAAGCTTGCGTAAGCCATGAAAGGTAGGATGCAAGCAAATCGGGGGGACAAAAATGCCGGACCGTTTCGAATCAGCGCTGAATCATGTCAACACCTACTCAAAGCCATCCGAACTTAAAATTACGGATATGAGGTTTGTGGATCTGATGGGCGCGCCGATGCATTGCATTCTGGTAAAGATCTATACCAACCAGGGAATCACGGGGATCGGGGAAATCAGAGATTACGGAAGCCGCACCTATGCGGCGATGCTGAAAGGGCGCCTTCTGGGGGAGAACCCCTGCAATGTGGATAAGCTGTTCCGCCGGATCAGGCAGTTCAGCGGGCCTGCGCGGCAGGCAGGCGGTCCCGCCGGCATCGAAATTGCGTTGTGGGATCTGGCCGGCAAAGCCTATGGCGTTCCCGTCTATCAGATGCTGGGCGGCAAGTTCCGCGATTCCGTGCGGGCATATTGCGATTTGGGATACAATACGCCGGGCATCATAGGCGATGGCTGCAAGATGGGCGAGCGTCTGAAAAGGTTTGTGGACGAATACGGCTTTACCATGGTCAAAGCGATCCTGGGAATAGAGAACCTCCAGGAACGTTACCCCGAGGAGGAGCTGATTTCCGCGCCCGGCGATTCCGTGAAGGAATTGTGCGACGCGCTGCGGTACAACAATGAATACCTGAGAAACCGCCGGGATACCCTGGACGGCGAAAATTATCAACGCCGGAATCGCGCCTATGACATTGTAAACACCGAGCATGCCCATACCATGTTCCGTATAACGGACAGAGGGCTGGAAAGATATGAGGAGCAAGTTGCGCATATGCGCGAAAAGCTTGGATACAAAATACCGCTGGCCATCGATCACCTGGGATACCTGAACCTGGAAGACGCCGCGCGGCTGCTGCGCCGCCTGGAGAAATACAATCTGCTGTGGGTGGAAGACATGCTGCCCTGCACCTATACGGAGGAATACAAGCGCCTGAGGCAGCTGACCTCCACGCCGATGGCCACGGGCGAGGACCTTTCCACGCAGGAAAGCTTTGAAGGGCTGATCTTCAACAGGGCGGTGCCCATCATCCATCCCGACATTTGTTCCACAGGCATTTACGAGGCAAAGAAGATCGGCGACCTGGCCCAGCGTTATCATGTGGCCATGGCCGCGCACATGTGCGAAACGCCTGTCGCGGCGCTGGCTACGGCCCATATGGGCGTCGCGACCGAAAACTTCATCGCCACTGAGTTCAATGCGCCGGATGTCCCATGGTGGGACGACATCATTACCGGCTTTGACGGGAAGATTATCAGGAACGGATTCATCCGTGTGCCGGACAAACCGGGCCTCGGTTTTGACGATATCAACGACGAGGTCATAAAAGAACATTTGATGCCCGGGTATCCCGAGCTGTGGGCTCCCACCGGCCAATGGGACCAGGAATACTCCAACGACCGGCTGTTCAGTTAAGGGATACGCAGACTTTGCGTATGCGTTAATTGAGCAATGCGCGTGAGCATACGGAACATGGGAAAGCAACGGCTGGAAACAGTTGTATTGAGAAAGACGGGCAAAAGGTCAAGATAATATATATTCTCATCATATTATTGCATTCTCATCTTTTTCCGGAAATGATATGATTAATTTACACATAAATAAAGAACCACGCATGTTTGCCGCAATGGAGGCCTTTTCTCGGAACCGCTTTTACCGGGCGGTTATCAGGATAGAATTTTATATGAATGGAGAAGAAAGGTATGTTCAAGTTCGGAGTGGATACATTTATCTGGGCGGAGAATTTCAGCGAGAAAGACCTGTGGATCATTCCAAAGGCAAAGGATCTCGGCTTTGAGGTACTGGACATCGCCATCGCGAAGCCGGAAGTATTTCCCGTGGAAGCGGTCAAAAAGAAATTGAAAGAGACGGGGATTGAGGTGGTGACTACCACCACGCTCAACAACAATACCAATCTGATCTCCCCGGATCCGGCCATCCGGCAGAACGGCGTCAATTCCATGAAAAAGCTCATAGATATTAACGTGGAACTGGGCTCCAAAATCATCGGCGGAGTCAATTACGCGGCATGGGGATACCTTACGGGGAAACCGCGTACGGAACAGGAGTGGAAGTGGTCGGTGGACGCGATGAAGGAAATCGCCGGCTATGCAAAACAAAAAGACAGGGACCTGATCATTGCCGTCGAGGCGGTGAACCGTTTTGAAACGCATTTCCTGAACATTGCCGAAGATGCGGTGCGCTACTGCAAGGCCGTTGGAACCGGAAACATAAAGGTGCATCTGGACTGCTTCCACATGATCAGGGAGGAGCTCAGCTACAAGGAAGCTGTGAAGACCTGCGGGAAAGAATATCTGGGCTATGTGCATGTTTGCGAGAGCAACAGGGGCATTCCCGGCACCGGCCTGGTGCCCTGGACCGAATTTTTCACCGCCGTGAAGGAGATAGGCTATGAAGGCCCCCTGGTTATTGAATCCTTTGACCCCAGCTTTGAAGAATTGAACGGCCTGTGCGCTATCTGGAGGAAATTCGCGGAATCCGGCGAAGAGCTCGCCGTAAAAGGCCTGGCCAATCTTAAGAAAATTGCGGCGGGGATCTAGCTGGGATTATTGCGCCGCCTGCTATTGCGAGATCATCGCAGTTGTGCCGGGATTGTTTCGTTATCGATTCCTCGCAATAATAGTGCAGTGGAGTGCGGCAATCCCAATTTGGACCATAAGGAAAGGAGTGCTGTCATGCAAAGAATCATCAATAATCCCGACCTGGTAGTGGAGGATATGCTGAAAGGCTTCCTGAAGAATCACAGGAGCCTGGTTTCGGCTACAGACAACCCCAGGGTCGTAAAGTATAAAAACGCGCCCGTGAAGGGCAAGGTGGGGATCGTCACCGGCGGCGGATCGGGCCACAAGCCCGCGTTTGTCGGCTATGTCGGACGCAATCTGTGCGACGCCGCCGCAGTGGGGGAGATCTTTTCCTCCCCGTCGGCGCAGGCTTTTTACGACGCCTTCAAAGCCGCCGATTCGGGCTGCGGGGTGGCCTGCCTTTACGGGAACTACGCCGGGGACAATATGAATGTGAAAATGGCGATGGAGCTTGCAGAGGATGACGGGATAAGGGTAAGGACCGTGGTTGCAAACGACGACGTGCCTTCGGCTCCGTCCACGGAACGCAGAAAGCGCAGGGGCGTAGCCGGGGAGATCTTCATGTGGAAGGCGGGCGGCGCAAAAGCGGCGCAGGGAGCCGATCTCGACGCGGTAATCGCGGCGGCCCAAAAAGCCATCGACAATACAAGAAGCATCGGCGTCGGAATCACGCCATGTACCATACCGGCGGCGGGAAAACCGAACTTTACCATTGAGCCGGGGAAAATGGAGGTGGGCATCGGACATCATGGGGAACCGGGAATATTGGTTTCCAGTCTCGAGCCTGCCGACCGGATCGCGGAAGTGATGTGCGATACCGTTTTGCCGGATCTGCCCTTCAACAAGGGGGACGAGGCCGCGGTACTGGTATCGGGATTGGGCGCTACGCCGGTAATGGAGTTGTATATCCTGTATAACAGGATTGAAGAGATCCTGTCTCAAAAAGGGATTTCGGTTTACCGGTCGTATGTGGGCAATTATTTCACCTCCCTGGAGATGATGGGGGCGACCCTTACCGTCATGAAGCTTGACGCCGAGTTGAAGGAGCTTGTGGCTCTGGACTGCGAGTCCATGGGACTTACCCAATTCTAACAAAGATTGTTTAGGGGACGGTTCCCTTGACATACAGGTTCGATATGCTAAAAGGACCGTGTTTTTCCCCTGACAGAAAGGAGGCCATATGTCCTGGTTTTATAACAAGAACGGATTATCCGTCGTTTTGGACATGATCGATATAATCAAGAAAAACCGCGAGTACCTGAGTGAAATAGACGGGGCCATCGGCGACGGCGACCATGGGATCAATATGAACAAGGGCTTTTCCATGGCGGGCGACAAGCTTGCGCCGGGGGACGCGGACCTGACCGGCGCCCTGAAGGTCCTGGGACGGACTCTGCTGGGAGATATCGGAGGATCCATGGGACCCCTGTACGGGACATTCTTCCTCAAAATGTCCCGGACGCTGGGGGCGGAGGAAAAGGTGGACGCACAGCTTTTCGGCAGGATGCTGGACGCGGCGCTGGAAGGCATCAGGGAGCTTGGAGACGCAAAGGTCGGAGACAAGACGCTCATAGACACCCTTGAACCGGCGCAGGCCGCCTATAGCCAGGCTGTAGCGGAAGGCAGGGACTTTGGGGAGGCTCTTGCCGCCATGAAATCGGCGGCGGAAAGAGGATGGCTGTCCACAAAGGATCTGGTAGCGAAAATAGGAAGGGCGAGCCGTCTTGGCGAGCGCTCCAGGGGAGTGCTTGACGCGGGGGCCACGTCCTGCTGGCTGATACTTGCCTCTATGGCCGACAGCATAAACAGGCTTCTACAAAGGTGAACACCATGAGAATATGTGAGGTGCGGTTCCATGAATATCGTATTGGGCTGTGATAGCGCGGCGGTGGATCTGGCGGAAACCATTTTAAAGTTTGTACGGGATAAGGGCCACCAGGTGGAGTTTGTGGGGGTTGAATCCCCGACGGACGACACTTATTACCCTTTGATTGCAAAAAAGGTTGCGGAGAAAATCATTAGCAGCCGGTATGAAAAAAGAGGGATACTTCTGTGCGGCACAGGCATCGGGATGGCAATGACGGCCAACAAGTTCCCCGGTATCCGGGCGGCGGTATGTCATGACAATTTCTCAGCCGAGCGTTCGGTCCTGAGCAATGACGGCAATGTGCTTTGCATGGGCGCCAGGGTCATCGGCCCCGAGCTTGCCAAGAAAATCACGGCCGAGTGGCTTAACTTGAAGTTCGTTGACGGAAGCTCGACTCCGAAGGTCAAGGTCATAAAGGACATAGAAAATGAGAACTTTGCCTGCGGCAGGAAATAATCAAGGCAGTGGCGGGCGATGTTCTATTCCGCGAGCAGGAGCAAAAAATTTTAAGCGGGTGGATATGTTGAAAAAGAAGATATGCGGTGTATTTGCGCCTGTAACCACTCCTTTCGGGGCGAATGGCGATCTCGATGCGGCAGGGCTTGAGAAGAACATGGAAATCTATTCGGCTTCCAGGCTTCACGGATACCTTGCCCTCGGCTCCAACGGCGAAAACAAAAGCCTGACATGGAAGGAGAAAAAAGAGACCCTGAAGATCGTCATATCCGGCAAACGCAGCGATCAGGCCGTAATGGCCGGTGTGATTTTTGAATCCACCAGGGAGGCCCTTGCCTTTGCAAAAGAAGCCGAAGCATTGGGGGCGGATTACCTGACGCTTTTGCCGCCGTCCTATTTTGCGAAGCAAATGAAGGACGACGTCCTTCTGAAGTATTTTTCCGACATCGCGGATTCCGTCGATACGCCCTGCCTTGTGTATAATGCGCCCCAGTTCAGCGGAGGGGTCGTTCTTTCGGCAAATCTGGTAAAGAAGCTTGCAAATCATCCGAATATCGTCGGAGTCAAGGATTCCTCCAACGCCGCGAGCATGGAAGAATACCTGTTTGCCGTGAGGGAATCCATGAGCGTTATGGCAGGCTCTGCGAACTTTTTTCTGAACGCGATGGCAATGGGCGCCACAGGGGGGATCCTTTCGCTGGGGAACATTTTCCCCGCTCTCACGGCGGAGCTCTACGACCTGATTCTTGCGAAGGAATATGAAAAGGCTTTCGCGCTCAATGAAAAAATCCTCCGGCTCAACAAGGGCATATCGGGCCGGGGCGGCGTTGCCGCCGTCAAATACGCCATGGAGCTTGCGGGCTTTGCGGGCGGCGACCCGAGGCTTCCGCTCCTCCCGCTGAAGCAGGAGGAAAAGGCCGGGCTGAAAGAATTTCTTATAGAAGAAGGCATGATTTGATATGTATATATTGGCGTTTGACTACGGTACGTCGTCGATTAAATTATCCCTCTTCGACAGGGAGATGAAGTGTGTTAAATCAACGTCGGTGGACTACCGGTATCGGGTGGCGAACAACGACTGGGTCACGCTGGAGGCCGGGACATTGTATCAAAGCCTTGTCACCGGCGTCGCACAACTGTCGGAATACCTGCAGGGAGTGGAGGTAATCGCATTCGATACCTTTTCTCCCTCTCTGGTTCTCATGGACGGAAACGGCAACGCGCTATACCCGGTGATCACCCATCTGGACAGGCGCGCCAAAGCGCAAAGCAAAAGGATAAAAAACCAGATGGGAGCGGAGTGCTATCAGAGGATAACCGGAATATTCCCGTTCACAGGCGGCGCCTCCATTACCACCATGATGTGGTTCCGTGAAAATATGCGGGATACTTTCAATAAGACATGCATGCTGGGTCACCTGAACACATTTATCTACAAAAAGCTGACGGGCGTCTGGGCAACGGACCCTGTCAACGCTTCCATGACAGGAGCCTATGAAACCATCACGGAGAAGGGCTGGTCCGCCGATATCCTGCAGGAGTTCGGAATTCCTGAAAACAAGCTGCCGGACATCCACCAGCCCGGTACGATTCTGGGCAGGCTGCTGCCGGAGGCGGCCAGGGACCTGGGCCTGAAAGCAGGTATTCCCGTGGCGCTGGGCTCCAACGACGCGGCCACCGCCCACGCGGGAGCCGGGAACAGTTGCTCCGGCGACGTATTGAACATCAGCGGCAGCAGTGAAATGGTATCCATCCTTTCCGACAGGCCGGTCATAAACAGCAAATACTATTTGAGGAAATCCGTATATCCGGGCTTGTGGCAGTTATATGCGACCACGATGGGCGGTTTTGCCCTGGAGTGGGCGAAAAAGGAGCTGTTTTCCGGTATGGACAGAAAAGAGTTTTACGACCTATTGATACCCGGGCTTCTTGCGCGGGGGATGGACGGCAGCATGGTCAAATTCCTGCCCTATATGGCAGGGGACCGGCAAAGCCTGAAGAGGAAAACCGGAGCCTTTACCGGGCTGACTCTGGATTCCACAAGGGAGGACATGCTCCTGTCGGTTCTTTATGGCATCAATGAGCCGATCCGGAAAACACTCCTGCTGGGGAGCAAATTCCTGAAAATCAACAGTCCCCTGAAAATTACCGGCGGTCTGACCCGTACTCAGGGATACCCGGAATTCAAGGCAAAGGTCCTGGGCGGATATAAGGTCGAGGCCAGGGAAGACTGCACAATTACCGGGGCAGCCACGCTTGCCCTGAAAGCCCTGAACGGCGGATGACCGTGGAATATCAATCGATCAATCTATCAAGGAGGCGACCCGGATGTTGGAAAGGAAAAAAACAGTTATCGGCTATATACCTACCCGCCGCGATGTGTTCAGCGCATCTGAAGCACGCAGATACCGCGATATTATCCTGGAACGGATAAAGAGCTTCAACCTGTGCGAAGTAATCGACATGGACGGAATCAATCCCGAAGGGCTGCTTTATTCGGAAAGCGATGTTGATAAGGTGGTGCAAAGAATGCAGTCCGCGGGGGCTGACGGGCTGTTCTTTCCCCACTGCAATTTCGGCACCGAGGACCTTGTAGCAAAAGTCGCCGCAAAGACAGGCAAGCCGGTTCTATTGTGGGGACCCAGGGACGACTCGCCATTGGAGGACGGGCTTCGCACCCGGGATACCCAGTGCGGGCTTTTCGCCACGGGAAAGGTCCTGCGCCGCTTCAACGTGCCTTTTACGTATATTGAAAATTCTTATGTGGAAGATAAAGTGTTTTCCGACGGGTTTGAAAGCTTTGTACGCGTCTGCTCGGCCGTAAAAGCCTTTCGCAGGGCGAAGGTCCTCCAGATCGATACCCGTCCCGCGGGTTTCTGGACCGTAATGTGCAATGAGGGAGAGCTGCTGGAAAAGTTCGGCGTGCAGGTATTTCCGGTAACGCTCAGCGATATCGCAATCGGCGTAAATAGCGTGCTTGCGGAAAAAGGCGCGGAATATGAGGCGGCGCTTGAAAAAATCAGAATGTCCATGGATGTAAGCAAGGCGCCCGCAGCCGATGTCGGGAAGCTTGCGGCGCTGAAAGTGGTAATGAGCAATATGTGCGCCGAAAACGGCTGCAATTGCGCTGCCATTCAATGCTGGAGCGCCCTGCAGAAGGTTGTCGGAATCATGCCCTGCGTAGTAAACGGAATCATGATGGATGAATTTGTTCCGGTAGCCTGCGAAACGGATATACACGGGGCCCTGACGGCGCTGATCCTGCAGGAGGCGGCCGCTTCCCCGGTGTTTTTCGCCGATCTGACGGTCCGCCACCCGGAAAACGAGAACGCGGAGCTTCTGTGGCACTGCGGCAATTTTCCGCCCTCTCTCGCGAAGAAGAATTCAAAAAAAGAGTTGGGTCGTCACTTCATTTTCGAGGACCACATGGTGGGTACGGGAGAATGGGAGCTGGAGCATGGCGATATAACGATCTGCCGTTTCGACGGAGACCATGGACAGTATCAATTTTTCTTCGGCGAAGGCAAGGGAGTGGACGGACCCGGGACAAAGGGCACCTATGTGTGGTTTGAGGTGAAGGATTGGCCAAGGTGGGAGCGTAAGCTTGTGGAAGGCCCGTATATCCATCACTGCGCCGGGGCATACGGCAAATATGCCGATACGCTGAGAGAACTATGCAAATATATCCCGGGGCTTGAACCGGATTTCGCCGAATAACACGATGCCCTGAACTCCCCGGCTATCCTGTATACTCTGTTTGCAGTGGCGGTCATGCAGTGATTCCGACCTCATGCATTTACGGGGTCAGGGCGGCGATATATTGCAATGAAACCATCGGGATCCTTTTCGAGGGCAACAAGTAAAATTTTCATATCTTTCTCCTCACTAACCAGAGTCCCTATTGGAGCCCGGCATTACCAGTCCTTTTTCAATTACCCTCAATATACATGTTCTATACGGCGGTGTGAGAGGACGGGGACTAACCATCCCCTCCTCCTCGATTGTTTCAGAATTGTTACAGGTCCGTTACTTCTTGTTCTCTAGGACAAAAAAATCCGGCGGTTGTGCTATAATTTTTTTAGAACCTGTTTCGTATCTGGGGGAGAAATGCAGTTTACCGCCATCAACGCCAGAATAGAAGGAATAAGGGAGGATCCGGACGCGCTGAACCGGTTTGTGGAGGAATACAAGCCGTTTATTGCCGCGTGCGCGGAAAAGGTCGCGGGAAGGTATGTGACCTATGGGCGGGACGATGAACTGAGCGTAGCCATGATCGCGTTTGTCGAGGCAATTAATTCTTTTAACCAGTCCAGGGGCAATTTTTTTTCTTTTTCACGTAATGTCATAAAAAGAAGACTGATCGATTATTACCGGAGCGAACAGCGTCACAGCAAAGTGATATCGCTCAACGTATACACGGCCGACCAGGACGAGGAATTCGACCTGAGCCTGGGAGAATCCGTCCGGAAGCACTCCGACCGGGAAATCGCGGAAATCAGGAAATTTGAACTGGAGGAGCTCGGGAAGGAGCTGTCCGAGTGGAAGATTTCCTTTTCCGATCTGGCCGGGGCGTCGCCCAGGCACGAAAAGACAAAGAAGCAGTGCATTGAAATCGTGGGCCTGATCCTTTCAAGGCCGGAGATGCTCCATTCGATCATGACAAAGAAATATCTGCCGGTGGCGGAAATTGAAAAAGACATGAAATTACCCCGGAAATTGATCGAGCGGTTCCGAAAATATATTATAGCGGTGGTCATCATTGCAACCGGAGATTACGAGTACATAAGGGATTATATCAAACTATAGAAAGGGGGGGCCGGCAGGTGAGGGGAATTGTTGCGGAAGTGAAAGGCAAATACGCCGTTATACTGGCACAGGACGGATCATTCCGGAAAGTCCGCGCCGTAAAAGGCATGATGATCGGCAGTGAAATCGAGCTGGACCGGTCCGCCGGAAAGGCCGGTGTCCTCCGGCTTGCAGTGCGTGCCTCCTCTATTGCGGCGGCAGCCCTTTTTGCAATAGGGATCGGATACGGCGCCTACTGCTATACATTGCCCTATACCTATGTGGATGTTGACATAAATCCGAGCGTGGAGCTTACGGCAAACATGTTTGACCGGATCATCAAGGTGGAGGCCCTGAATGCCGATGCGGAAAAGCTTCTTGTCGGACACAGCCTGAACAATACGAAGCTGGACAGCGGGGTCTCCCAGCTCCTTACGATTGCCGTAGAGCAGGGCTATCTCAAAATCGCCGGCGAGGCGGTTGAGGCTGCGGAAAGTTCTTCGCCGGGCGCCATCCTTCCGGATGACGGCGGCAAGACGGAGGGACAGCCGGTCAAGCTGTCCGCCCCGGCAGTTGAAAACGCCGTACTGGTCACGGTTTCCAGTACCAATGAGGAGAAATCGGCGGAACTGAAAAAGAAGATTGTAGAAAAGGCCTCCAAGGAATTGAAAAAGAATAAGGTGCAATCGGATGTCCTCGCAGGAGAAGCCAGCGTTCAGCAGCGAGATGATGCCAGGGAGCTCGGCGTCACGCCCGGCAAGCTGGCGCTGATCGAGGGCGCGCTGGAGGACCAGCCCGAATTGAAGCTGGAGGACCTGAAAGGGTCCGCGATCAAGGATTTGATCGAGAAAGCCCGGGATGGAAGGGCTGCGGGGAAAGGCCGACAGGAAGCGGCAAGCGGCAATTCGGGCGAAAAAAATCAGGCCGCGGGCGGCAAGCGTGACGAAAACCGGCAGAGCAATGCTGGCGCCGCGGGAAGCCTGCAGCCTTCGGCAGAAGGCGGCCAGCAGCCGTCAACGGCGCCGGAGGATACCCGGCAGCGGGCGGCCACAACGGAAAGCGCCATAAAGCAGGAGGCTTTGGCAGAACGGATAAAGGAATTGCAGAAAAACAGATCCTCTCTGTTTAAGAAGGGGCAGACCTGGGACAGCCTCCGGGAGCCGAAGAAAAGCACGCTGACGGAAGAGGAACGGGAAAAGAAAAAGAAGGAAGAGGAATTGAAGAAAGCACAGGAAGAACAAAGGACGCAGGAATTGAAAAAAGCGCAGGAAGAGAAAAAGGCACAGGAGGAAAAGAGAGCGCAGGAACTGAAAAAGGCCCGGCAGGACAAAATCGCAGAGGCTTTGAAAAAGGCTCAGGAGCAAAAGAAGGCCCAGGAACAAAAGAAAGCCCAGGAGCAAAAAAAGGCCCGGGAAGCGGAAAAGGCGCAGGAACAGAAGCGGTCCGGGAATGAGGACAAAGGCGATAACAATAGTTCCGAAAATAAAAAGCTTCAGCGGCAGAAGCTCAAGGACGAGCTTCTCAACCAGGGAAACGACAGCCGGGAGAAGGAAAGGAAGCCGTCCGACGCCAAACAGGAGGACAAGCCCGCTCAAAACAACCGGAACCAGACGATTCAGGACAAGACCCAGACCGGGGATAAAAGCTCCGGTCCGTCAACCAGCCCGGGAAAAGGCGGTAATGCCGACAACCGCAATAACGATAACCGCAATAACGGAAAAAACAACAGGCCCGGCAGATAGTAAGCGGGATTGCGCAGGATTAAATATTACAAATAAATTACATAGCAAAATACCCTAAAAAAACCTCTGCTGGCAACGAATTATTTACCATAAAACAACCAGGGAGGTTTTTCTATGAAAAAGGTTCTGAGCATTTTCGTAGCAATTGTATTTGTAATGACGGCCGGGGCCGGTTCGGCATTTGCCGACCGCGGCGGGAAAGACCATGGCAAAAAGGTGCAGGTCAGTCAAAAGCAAGTTTCCTTTAATAAGAACATGAACTTCAACATGAACTTTTATTTCAGGGACAGGCTTAAGGAAATGAAGGACCGGTATGTAAAGGCGAAGAACAGCAAGAATACGCAGGAGCAGCTTCTCAGGGACATAGCGGCTCTGAAGAAGAAATATTCCGACAAATCGATCAGCGTATTTGTAAACGGCCAGGAAATCACCACGGTGGAAACGCCGGTCATCAAAAGCGGTAAGCTGCTGCTTCCCCTGAAGGCCATAGCAAAGGGATTGAAGGCAACCTATACATACGATGAAAGCACGGGAACCGTAGTGATCACCAAAGGTTCCATAAAAGTAACCTTGAAGGTCGGAAGCAATGTAGCCATCGTTAATAACACCTCATTGAACCTGGAGTATAAGGTGGAGTATGATAAAAAGAACGGCGTTATGATCCCGCTGGGCCTCCTGGCCAAGCTTCTCAACGGAAAGTGCACCTACGACAAGGATTCCGGCACGGTAACCGCCGATGACGGCATAGTGAATATTAACGACAATACGACAGGCTCCGCCATCGAGCAATTCAATTATGCCGGCGAATGGAGCTACGGGGCGCAGTCCGGCGCATACAACAACGACAACCACTGGGCTGTCACGACCGGCTCCACCCTGCAGTTCAAATTCAACGGAACAAAGGTCAAGCTGTACGGAGCAAAGGCTCCCAACCATGGTATCGCCTACATATCGGTCGACGGAACGACCCCGGCTGCCATAGACTATTACAGCAGCGACCGCAAAGACAACACCCTGATCTATGAGAGCACAACGCTGGATTCCAATAAAGAGCACACGATTATCGTTATCGCTTCCGGCTTGAAGAACACCAGCTCGTCCGGCATCGCAATTACTGCGGACAGAGCGGAAGTAACGCGATACGTCGCAGCGAATCTTGCCCTGAACAAGCCGGTAGCGGCAACCAGTGAATTTACCGACGGAACCACCACCTATTCGGCCATAAAAGCGGTCGATGGCAAAGCGGATACCCGCTGGTCAAGCGCATTTACCACCACCGCGGCAATCAGTGTCGATCTCGGCAGCGTAAATGATGTATCCAGGGTGAAGCTGAAATGGGAAACCGCTTATGCAAAAACGTATTCCATCCAGATTTCAACGGATGGAGCTAACTGGACGGATGCTTCCGTAGTGACCAACGGCGACGGAGGGACGGACGAACTGGTATTTACCAGCACAAAGGCGCGCTATGTCCGGATGTCCGGCCTGGAAAGGGCAACAGCCTATGGCTATTCCTTATATGAATTTGAAGTCTACTCCAAATAAATCCGTAATCTCTCAAACCACTGCAGCGAGGGGACGGTTTCCACAACCGTCCCCTCGCTGCGTCTATAATAAGCAATTTGAAGTGTATAAATTACACTATATTCAAAGATACTCCACTTTGGCTTTATACCGTTTTATTATATAATATCCGTATTACGGTTTAAGGACGATATTTATGCCCCATGATCTGCTTCACATTCTATTGATCGTTTGTCCCCTGGTCTTCCTGGCCGGCTTTATCGACTCCATTGCGGGCGGAGGCGGCCTGATTTCGCTGCCGGCCTACCTGTTTGCCGGCCTGCCGGCCCATCAGGCATTGGCGACGAACAAGTTTTCATCGACCTTCGGCACCGCGCTGGCCTTTTTCCGTTTTGCCGGAAGCGGCAAAATCCGGTACAAGGCGTCCTTACTGGCGGTCGCCGGCGCGCTTCCCGGATCGTTCCTGGGGGCGAGGCTGGCGCTGGCCTGCGATGAAGAATATTTGAAATACCTGCTTTTTGCGGTGATTCCGGTGATCGCGGCGGTAGTCCTGGTAAAAAAGGATTTCGGCGGGCAGGACCGGTCCGCGTCCGTGCCGGCGGCCAGGACGGCGGTGATTTCCTTCCTGGCCGGGTCGGTGATCGGAACCTACGACGGCTTTTTCGGACCCGGTACGGGAACGTTCCTGATCCTGATCATGACCGGCCTGATCGGCTTTGACCTCACCACCTCCTCGGGCAATGCAAAGGTCGTCAACCTGGCGTCGAATGTCGCTGCGCTGGCAGCGTTTATCCTGAGCGGAAAGGTGCTGTACCTGGTCGGCATTCCCGCGGCACTGTCCGGCATGCTGGGCGGATGGCTCGGCTCCGGGCTTGCGGTAAAAAAGGGAGCCGGGGCCATCAAGCCGATCTTCCTGCTGGTGCTGCTCCTCCTGTTCGGCAAAATCGGCATCGATCTTTTCCGATAGCACAGTGCGTTGTGCTGGTTGACTTTATTCATTGCTCGGGTGTTTCAAGCTTAAGAGCCTGTAAATTCAGCCTTAGCTCAAAATCAAACGTACCTCGCCTTTGGGCCATAGTTGCTCGAGCAGGACGGTGATTTTGCTTGTACTTGCTCGGATTAACAGGCTCTAAAAGCTTTAAACACATGAGCATTCATAAAGTCAACCAGCACAACGGGCTGATTCATTTCTGCAGGGCATCAGCGGATGCCCAAAAACATTTTGACTGCATTTTACAGGATGCTACACAAATTATCCGCCATCCTATTCGAGCAAACATACAGTGGGATTTGATCAGGGAAGATCGTGAAAGACCCTGTCAAAACTTTCTTCCCGGGCGCCACACAAAATGACAAAATTAGTACCGCCTGTCCGCTATAATCGGTGTGGACAAGGGGGTACGAAAGATGAAAACTGCTGCTGTACAAATGAGTAAGGGCTCACTAAACGCCGACTTCCTGCGGAAGTTTTTCCTGCACCGCAACAAACTCCTGCTTCTGGTCTCTGCCTTTTTGCTGGGAAGCAGCAATATCGCAAATGGTGCATTCCCCTTTGGAGCCGCTTTTTTCGCCGCGGCTTCAGGGGTGGCGGGAGGCTTCCGGCTGGCGCTGGCTGCCGCCGTGCTGGCGGGTTCCGCTCTCCAGGGCTCCCTGGAACTGGTCTATATCAATGCCGCATGCATGCTTCTTTTTAGTGTATTTAGGATACCGCTGAAGGAATCGGCCGCCCGGTTCCCGATCAAGGCGGCAAGCCTTCTATTCTTATCCATGCTGCTTCCCCAGGTATTCCTGGCGGTATTGCAGGGCTTTTTGGCGTATGACGTCATGAATTCGGTATTCAGTTCCTTTCTATCCTTCGCTCTCTTTTTCGTCTTCCATTTTTCGGCGCCCCTCCTGTCGGGCGCCGTTAAAAAAGCCCTTTACACGGCGGAGGAAGCCATCAGCATTGCCATAACGGCTGCGCTTGTTTTATCCGGTATCGGCCCGTTCCAGCTATTGGGGTTTTCGATCCGGAATATTCTGTGCGTGGTTCTTTTGCTCCTGTTCTGCATGAAATGCGGTCCCGGAGTCGGGGCGGCCGCCGGAGTGGCTATAGGACTGATCACCAGCATATCCGGCGAAACCACGCCGGCCATGACTGGGGCCTATGCGCTTTGCGGACTGCTCGCGGGACTGTTGGGCAGCCTGGGGAAGGCCGGCTCCGCCCTGGGCTTCATCATGGGCAACATGATCCTGGCCGCCTGGCTCAACGGCGCTTCGGAATCCATGCTGCACCTGCATGAAATCCTTGTCGCGGTGTTCCTCTTTTTCCTCCTGCCCGGCAAGCTGATCCTCCTTATAACCGGCCCCTTCAAAAGGGATCTGTCGTTGTTTTCGGGCAAGAAGGGCTATTCGGACAGAATACAGGAAATCACGGCCAAAAGGCTGGAGCGGTTCTCGAAGGCTTTCCTGGAGCTGTCCAGAACCTTCGGCGAAATCTCCGGCGCGAAAATGCCGGCGGAGCGCCAGGACATCAATGTGCTGTTCGACCGGGTGGCCGACCGGATCTGCAGGGACTGCAGCCTATGCATGCACTGCTGGGAAAGGAACTTTTACGATACCTACCAGGTGATGTTCAAAATCGTTGAAGACCTGGAATCGAAAGGGCGGGTGGAGGAAAGGGACATTCCGGTCTATTTCCTGGACAAATGCGCCCGGATTCATGATTTTGTCAACACGGTCAACAACATGTACGAATTGTTCCGGGTAGGGGTCGTCTGGAAGAGCAGGCTCAATGAGAGCCGAAGCGTCCTGAGCCGGCAATTTGAAGGGATGTCCAGGGTGATTTCGGGGCTTGCCGGGGAGATCAACGCCGAAGTCTGCTTTTTAAGCCCGGTGGAAGAGGAAATCATCACCGCTTTGAACAATGCCGGCATAAAAGCGACGGAAGCCATGGTCTACAAAAATCCCTGGAACAAATACGAGGTCGGCATAACCCATGATTCCTGCGGGGGCGCAAGAAAATGCGCGGCGGTGATCGATAAAATCGTATCGGAAGCCGTCGGCAGGAGAATGGTCCGGGAAACGGAAGAATGTGCCCGGGGAAGAAGCGGCGCCTGCAATTTGAACTATACGGAGGCGGAAAACCTAAAGCTGACTACGGGCGTAGCCAGGCTTCCAAAGTTCGGAAGCGAGATCTCCGGGGACAGCTTCTCCTTTATGAACGGCGGGAACGGGAAATATACGCTGGCGTTGAGCGACGGCATGGGAACGGGATATGGGGCGGCGGCGCAGAGCCGGGCTACGGTCGATATGCTGGAGGGGCTCCTGGAATCGGGCTTTGACAAGGATATGGCGGTCAATCTCATCAATTCGGTCCTGGTCCTGAAATCGGAGGAGGATTCCTCCTGCACCATCGATTTGTCCGTGATCGATCTCTTCAACGGCGAGGTGGAGTTCATCAAAATCGGCGCCGCCCCCACCTATATCAAAAGGCCTGCAAAGGTGGACGTCATAAAGGCCGCTTCCCTGCCTGCGGGAATCCTGCCCGGAATCGATGCGGAATTGGCCCACCGGGAGGTCGCCGGCGGCGATATGCTGATCATGGTGACGGATGGCGTGGTGGACAGCCTGTCGGAAGATGAACCGGGAGAGAAAATCCTGATGAAGCTGATTCAATCCATCGAAAGCCTGAATCCCCAGTACGTTGCGGATACGATCCTGAACGAGGCGAACCGTTGCTGCGGCGGCAAGCCGTGCGACGATTTGACCGTACTTGTGGCAAAAGTATGGGAAAAGCCGTCCTGAGGCGAAGGAAAGGGAAAATTTTGCATAAAACCGGCGGATCTTCACAAACTATAACCATTCTACTTGTGGAGGAGCCTATGGTTGCCGGTGATACCAAGCGCGTGATTGTCATCAAAAACATTGCCTCGAATCTGATCGAGGAAGCCATCCTGATTTTGAAAAACGAGCCCGGAGCGGCTGTGGAAGGGCGGTCCGAGGCTACGGACCGAAGCCGGGCGGCTTATAAAAGCGATCATATATTGAAAGAAGCGGAAAGCATCATCCATCAATACATAAAGGAGAACGGTCTCGCAGTGAAGGGCGGAAGGCGGAAATTCCGGCGTTTCAGGCTGTTCCCGTTCCGTGTTTCGGTCAACGTGCTGATAAACTGCCTGCTGGTGGCGGCGCTGGCTTTTCTGATCTTTATTGTCTGTACCGTAATTTAAAACCGTGATTTAAATTTTCTTTTTCTTGCGTATTCTAAAAGGTTGTGATAGAATATTGCTTCGGAATCCTTGCTCTGCACTCAAGTTGCAGGGCCGTTTAGTCCAGAAGGAGGTGAAAGTCGAATGATGAACAAGTATGAATCCATATTCATCATCAATTCCGACATAGGAGAAGAGAATACCAAGGCGCTTGTGGAAAAATTCAAGAGCCTGCTTGAAACTTCAGCCCAGTTGGAAAGCATTGATGAATGGGGAAAAAGGAAGCTTGCCTACACAATTGCCGACAAGAACGAAGGATACTACGTGCTTGCCAATTTCAGCGCAGAATCCGAATTTCCGCGTGAGCTTGAAAGAATTTACAAGATCACGGATGGAATAATCAAGTATATGATTATCAAAAAAGAAAAATAGGGTGAATGTATGAATAAGGTTATTTTGATGGGCCGGCTGACCAAGGACCCGGAACTGAGATATACCAGCAATAACAACACAGCCGTTTGCAGCTTTGCACTCGCGGTGGACAGGCGTTTTTCGAAGCAGGGCGAGGAAAAGCAGGCCGATTTCTTTAACGTTGTTGCATGGAGAAACCAGGCGGAGTTCTGCAGCAAATACTTCAACAAAGGACTGAAGGTGGTTGTCGTAGGGAGCCTGCAAAACAGATCCTGGGACGACAATGAAGGCAAAAAGCACTACATCACGGAAGTCATTGCCGATGAGGTCTATTTTGCCGAAAGCCGCAAGAGTGAAGGCGGAGCGCCTTCCTACAGACCGTCCGGGCCTTCGGGCTCCGGAGCCGGAACGCCTTCGGCAGGCGGACCGTCCGACGGCGGCTTCTATCCGATGGATGAAGACGATGAACTCCCGTTCTGATAACCTTGAACGAAGCAGTATTTTATGAAAGGAGGCGTGATTTAAATGCCAGGTGGAAAGAGAGACAATCGGAGCAATAGCAGAGACTCCTACGACAAGGGCGAAGGCAAGGGCGGCATGAGGATGAGAAGGGCCAAGAAAAAGGTCTGCGCATTCTGTGTCGACAAGGTCACTGACATAGATTACAAGGAAGTTGCAAAAATCAGGAAGTATGTTTCCGAAAGGGGCAAAATCCTTCCCCGGAGAATTTCCGGCAACTGCGCAAAGCATCAGCGCCAGCTGACAATGGCCATCAAGAGGGCCAGGGTCGTCGCTTTGCTTCCCTACACCGCAGAGTAATAAGAAGCCTCGGATTGGTAAAAATCCGGGGCTTTTATATTTCGTGGGGCCGCTTGCGGGCTTCGCCGGAAAAGAGAAGAAGTTTAGTTCCATGAACAATATGTTTTAGAATACTTAAAAACTGTATTCGTGTATAAAATCGCATATTTATACCAAAAAAGAGTTTCTACATTCCGCCTTTTTCTGTTTGCTTTCGTAAAAGCCTAGTATTCCAGCATTTATTATCTATATCTGTCATTTGAAGAGCAAGATTTTATACAGCGAACAACAAATTTTTATACATTTCCTATTTACTATTAATTAAACCTATAATATAATGGTAAAAAATACGTTGTAATTCCTTTCCATACACGCCGTTTTGCTATGTCTGCTCGAACGGCGCAGATGCGATGATGCAAAAGCCAGCAACTGGTCGTACAGAACCATTCCGTTAATTCTTAAATTAGGGGGGGCTTTTTGTGAACAGAACGTACCGATCCATTTTTGCCGTTTTACTCGTTGTGGTCATGCTGAGTATGTTGCCGACAGGATGCACAGGAAATTCTCCGGCGGCTTCCGGCTCCGGCACGCTTACCTTTCCGTTGTATCAGGAACTGGACACGTTGGATCCGCAGGCCCAGAACTCAATGCCTGGGGCGAATATCGGGATTCTTTGCTACGAAGGTCTGACGAGAGTCGTCGAAGGCAAGGTGCAGCCGGGCGTTGCAGAAACCTGGGAAATTTCGTCGGACGGGAAAACCTATACCTTCCATTTGAGAGAGTCCAAGTGGAGCGACGGTACACCGGTAACCGCCCAGGATTTTGAATATGCCGTCAAGCGTCTCGTCGATCCCGCAAACGGATTTGCCTATTCCTGGGCCGCAGGAGCAATTGCGGGAGCCGCCGATTTTAATTCGGGCAAAATTACGGATCCTGGCCAGATCGGCATCAAGGCGCTGGATGAAAAAACGTTGGAAATTAAATTGCTATATCCGGCCAAGTATTTCCTTTCTTACCTGCAATTAAGCTGCTTCATGCCGGCGCCGAAGGCAATGGCCGACAAGCAGGGCAAAAAATACGGTTCGGAAGCGGATACGGTGCTTTACAACGGACCTTTCATCGTGAAGGAATGGCAGCACGAGCAATCCATAACACTTGAAAAGAATCCGGGCTACTGGGACAAGGACAAGATCAAGCTCGCTTCGATAAAGGCTATTCGTGTCAATGAGTTCAATACGGCGTTGAATATGTTTGAAAACGGAGAACTGGATCTCTGCGAAGTCCCGTCCAATATGGTGGAGCAATACAAATCGAACCCGAATTTCAAGCTTTATATGAGCGGTGCCGATGACTGGATCAAATTTAATTTAACGCTTCAGGACAAACCCTGGCTGCAGAATGTGGATTTCAGAAAGGCCATCAACTTTGCAATCGACAGGGAAGAAATCATGAATCTTGCCACAATGGGAGTCTATAAGCCGGCGACAAGGTTCGTGCTCCCGATCATGGCGGGCGTCAAAGGATATTACTGCGATGAATATCCGATCGATATATATCCGTCCAAGGCAGATCCGTCCAAGGCCAAGGAATATCTTGACAAAGCAATGCAGGCATTGAAAATTACCGATCCGAAGCAGATCTCCGTTGAGTTCCTCATTAGTGAAAAGGAAGAGAACCGGATATTCGCCGAGGCAATGCAGGACCAGGTTACCAGGAACCTTGGCATCGATTTCACGATTAAAATGCTGCCGCGCAAGCAGCAGCTGGATATGGACATGAAGGGGCAGTTCGATCTGGTTTATTCAGGATGGGCGCCCGATTACGACGATCCGCTGACCTATCTTGAATACTATGAATCCGGGAATCCGAGCAACTCAGGGAAATACAACAATCCGGAATATGACAGGCTGGTCGAAGCGGGACGGTTTGAAACGGATCCGGCTAAACGATGCCAGTATTATGCGGATGCAGAAAAGCTGCTGCTGGAGGACGCCGCCATCGCACCTCTCAATTTCAGGCAGAAACCATGGGTGTGCAAAGATACGGTAAAGAATATCACAAGATATTTTATCGGCTCCGACCTGGATCTGACGTACGCTACGGTTGAATAGCAGGTGATAATTTCTACGCACTATACAAAGGTATATGCCTAGGCATATACCTTTGTATTTGTAAAAAGGGGGCTTCATGTTAAAGTACTTTTTTAACAGAATGATCATTTCCATTGCAACCATTTTGATCCTGGTGACCGTTGTTTTCATTCTCGTGCGCATTATTCCCGGAGATCCTTTCCAGGATGAGAAAATGACACCGGAAATCAAAGCGAACATGATGGCTTATTACGGATTCGACAAACCGATTTATATCCAGTATGGAAAGTATATATCCAACTTACTGAAAGGGGATCTGGGGGTCTCCCTGAAAACCAACAGGCCCATAGTGAAGATCATCCGGGACACTTTTCCCTATTCTGCGGATCTTGGCATCCGGGCGCTGGTTTTTGCTTTGGCGGCCGGTCTGCTGCTGGGAATCAATTCGTCTCTTCATGCCGGGAAGGCGTGGGATTATATTTGTATCATAATCGCAGTCATTGGTGTTTCCATCCCGGATTTTATAACCGGCTCACTCGTTCAATATGCATTTGCCGTGAAGCTCAAGCTGTTTCCCGTGGCACTGTGGAAGGGCTTCAAGTACACGATCCTGCCGACTCTGACCCTGGGTTTGTATCCCCTGTCCCTTATCGCGAGAAATATGAGAACGAGCATGATGGAGGTCATCCATCAGGATTACATAATGACGGCCGAAGCAAAAGGACTTTCTCCTTTTCAAATCGTATGGAACCATCAGATCCGCAATGCCATTATCCCCGTCGTTACGCTTCTCGGTCCCCTGACCGCATCCATCCTGACCGGAACCTTTGTGGTGGAAATGATTTTTGCGGTTCCCGGAATGGGAAGATACTATGTAACCGGACTAACGGAACTGGATTATTCCATGATCCTCGGGATGACGGTTTTCTACGGTTGTTTCCTTGTCTTGGCGAATTTTGTCGTGGATATGCTTTACGGCCTGATTGATCCGAGAATTCGAATATTGGGAAAATAAAGGAGTATTTGATCTATGACGGAAAATCTGACGATACCGGAAAAAGAACTTGCTAGGGAATTGTTTGAGCGGACGGGCAAAGACCTGGAGGGAATGAATGCCATTTCGAGGCCAAGCCTTACCTATTGGCAGGATGCCTGGATCCGGCTTAAAAAGAACAAGGTCGCAATGGTTTGCCTTGGAATCCTGTCGCTTTATATAATCCTGGCCATTGTCGGGCCTTATATGGTTCCGTACGATTTTAAGACCAACGATGCGAAGGCGGTGAACAGGATTCCCGATCTGAAGCACTGGTTCGGAACCGATATGCTCGGCCGGGATTTGTGGAGCAGAGTCTGGACCGGAGCCAGGATATCCCTTTCGATAGGCATCGCCGCCACGCTGATCAATGTCTGCATCGGCGCTGTAATCGGCGGTATCTCCGGTTATACGGGCGGCAGGACGGATATGGTCATCATGAGGATCATCGACGTCATGTACGGCATACCCCAGCTGATTTTTGCGATCCTGTGCATGGTGGTCCTCGGAGCGGGAATTACCAGTCTGATCGTCGCGATGATCATCACCGGCTGGCTGAGCACTGCCCGTCTCATCAGGGGGCAGGTCCTCCAATTGAAGAACCAGGAATTTGTTCTGGCGGCAAAAAAGCTGGGCGCGAGCAATTACAGAATCATATCGAGGCACCTGGCGCCCAATTTTATTGGCTTGATCATCACCAACCTTACCATGCAGATCCCCTATAACATCTTCATGGAGGCGTTTCTTACCTATATCGGGATCGGCATAAAGCCTCCGATCGCCAGTTGGGGAGTGCTTGTAAAAATGGGAGCGCAGAATTTCAGAACTTTTCCGCATGAACTGCTGATCCCCGGATTTTTCATCTGCACAACGATGCTTTCCCTGAACCTTCTGGGCGAAGGACTCAGAGACGCGTTGGACCCCAGACTCCGGGGCACGTCAAGATAAATGAATGTCTAACGAACGGGAAGGTGGTATAGGGTGGGAAAGGTACTTGAAGTAAAGAACCTGGAGGTTGTGTTTAAAACCTATGGAGGCAGTATCAATGCGGTCAGGGATGTTTCCTTCAGCCTGGACGAAGGCGAATGCCTGGCGATCGTCGGGGAATCGGGCAGCGGTAAAAGCGTAACGGCAAAATCGATCCTGCGGCTGATCCCCTCCCCGCCCGGGCAGATCAAAAAAGGCGAAATCCTTTTTTGCAATGCGGATATCATGGCAAAAAGCAAAAAGCAAATGAGGATGATCCGGGGAGGCGACATGGGAATGATTTTCCAGGATCCGATGACTTCCCTGAATCCGACGATGAGAGTGGGAAGACAGATTGCGGAGAACATCCGGAGGCATGACCGGATCGGCGGATCCGAAGCGATGAAAAAAGCGGTCGAGGCTCTTCGGCTGGTTGAAATTCCAAACCCCGAGCGCAGGATACATCAGTTTCCGCATGAACTCAGCGGCGGGATGAGGCAAAGGGTGATGGTGGCCATGTCGATCGTCTGCAGGCCGAAACTGCTCGTCGCCGACGAACCGACTACGGCGCTGGATGTAACCATACAGGCGCAAATACTGGACCTGATCAAGGATCTGCAGAAGAAGCTGAATACTGCGGTCATCCTGATAACCCACGATATGGGCGTCGTAGCGAATATGGCGAAAAGAGTGCTGGTTATGTATGCCGGAAAGATCGTCGAAAGCGGGACGACGGCGGATATCTTTTACAGCCCCAGACATCCCTATACCATTGGACTGTTGAAATCGATGCCGAGATTGGATCATGCCAGCAAGGACAGGCTGCTTTCCATAGAAGGAACGCCGCCGGATCTTTTTTCTCCGCCCAAGGGCTGCGCTTTTGCCGCAAGATGCGAGTACTGCATGAAGATTTGTAAATTGAAGCAGCCGGAAGCATTTCAGGTATCGGAAGACCATACTTCTTCCTGCTGGCTTCTTCATGAAAAAGCAAAGGAAAAAATGTGGGATTGGACGGTGCCGGTATGTTGAATGACGATTTGAAGCTGCTTCAGGTGAGAAATCTGAAAAAGTATTTTCATATTGGAACAGGCCTTGTGCTCAAAGCGGTAGACGATATCAGCTTTGACATCCGCAGTGGCGAAACCCTGGGACTGGTCGGAGAAAGCGGCTGCGGAAAGTCGACTACCGGACGGACGGTGATCGGCATGTACCCTGCTACGGAGGGAAAGGTGCTTTTTGGCGGTCGGGACATCAGCCGCCTCGACAAAGCACAAACGAAAAATTTCTGCAAAAAGGCCCAAATGATCTTCCAGGATCCCTATGCCTCCCTGAACCCTCGTATGACGGTTGCGGATATTGTCGGGGAAGGCCTGGACATCCATAAAATGCACCAGGGCGCGGAGCGGAGCGAAAAAATATACGAACTGCTCAATACGGTAGGGCTGAACAAGGAGCATGCGAGCCGGTTCCCTCATGAGTTTTCCGGAGGACAGAGACAGAGGATAGGGATTGCCAGAGCTTTGGCGATCGAACCGGAATTCATCGTGTGCGACGAACCGATTTCCGCGCTCGATGTTTCGATACAGGCGCAAATAGTAAATCTGCTTCTCGAATTGCAAAGGAGCCTTAACCTGACCTATTTGTTCATCGCGCATGATTTAAGCATGGTCAAGCATATATCCGACAGAGTCGCGGTAATGTATCTTGGCGTTATTATGGAATTGGCCGCAAGCAGCAAGCTGTATTCCGACGCCAGGCATCCGTATACGCAGTCTTTGTTGTCGGCGATTCCGATACCGGATCCCGGGATTGAGGAGAAAAGAGCGAGAATTGTTCTGAAAGGGGATGTCCCGAGTCCGATCAATCCGCCTGCCGGCTGCAGGTTCCAAAAGAGGTGCAGGTTTGCAAAGCCGGTGTGCGGGCAGATCCAGCCGGAATTAAAGGAAGTGGAAAAGGATCATTTTCTGGCCTGCCACCTGTATTAAAACAGTAAAACGACCGGATGTCTAACTTATTAATCCGGTCGTTACCCTGCTCCCCCTGGAGCAGTCATGGGTTTGGTTCGGTTCAATCCACTTTCCTCGTGCTTTCCTTACCTTGGGGGACTTTTACTTTTCCTTTGGACTCATTCCCTTCCTGGTAATTATTTTATCAACCTCGGGTTGTATTATATAGTTACCACGTCTATAAGGATCTAAACAAAAGTTATTGAAAAAAATCATTAATTTTTAAAAAAATTTTCACCTAGGGGCGGCCCGCTCTTTCCCACGTTGTTATTGGAAAAAACTCTTTTTAGTGTTATGATGTATATGCGGACGCAGGCTTTGGAGTAAGGCAGGGCCTGCGGTTCAATCTGACCGGAACGAGGTTTTGAATGCTTAAGATCGGTTATCTGGGTCCCGCGGGGACCTTTTCCCATGAAGCCCTAAAAAAATATGTCGGAAATGCTCCCTGCACCGCGGTGGATTTTCCATCCATCCCGGAAATCCTGCTGGCGGTCCAGGAAGGGACCATCGACGAGGCCATCGTCCCAATCGAAAATTCCATCGAGGGAGCGATCAACGCCACCCTGGATATGATGGCGCTGGAGGTTGACCTTTTGATAAAAGCGGAGCTTGTCCTGGCCATCCGGGAGCATCTGCTCGTCAAAAAGGGAACAGAGTTCTCCGCCATAAAATATGTATTGTCGCATCTGCAGCCCATCGGCCAGTGCAGGAAGTTCCTGACCGGCCCGCTGTCCCATGCCGAAGTCCGCGCCATATACAGCACGGCCGCTGCGGCCATCGAGGTCGCCAAGGGCGGCGGCGACTGCGCAGCCATCGGCACGATTACGGCGGCGGAGGCCTATGGTCTGGAAATCGCGAGAACCGACATCCAGGATAACGACAACAACCATACCCGGTTCATCATCGTCGGAAAGAAGGATGCGGAGAGAACGGGAAACGACAGGACGTCCATTGCATTTTCGACAGAGGACGAGCCCGGCAGCCTTTACAGGGTCCTGGATATTTTCAACCTCTGGGGCATCAATCTCAGCAGGATCGAATCCAGGCCGGCGAAAAACAGGCTGGGACGATACATATTCCTTGTGGATCTCATCGGACACAGGGAGGACCCGGATTTGAGCGACGCGCTGACGATGGTGAAAAGAAAATCCTCCTTTTATAAGTTTTTGGGCTCCTATCCCATTTCCGGCGAGTCTTATTGAGGAGTTCCCCGGCTTGGGAAATGCAAACGACCTGCCCACAATATGGTATAATATGTAAGGGGACGCTGTCCCCTTCCGACGCTGAAACAAAGGGGTGGGGAAGTTGGCACTGCCGGAACGGGAAGTTGATATAACCAGGAACATCAAGCTGATTGAATGGCTGAAAAGCGAACTCCTGACGGATCTGGCAAATCTGTTCAGGGTTCTGGCAAAAGGGGTCCGGGAGGAGATGCACGAGGCGGTTTCCGAGATCCTTTCGAACATCATCCTGATCAGCTATCTTTTAGGAAAGCGTCTTGGCATCAGCTACAACGCAATCGAGCTGAAAATACAGGGGAAGGTCAAGCTGGGGCTGGTTGAAAACCATGATGTCGAACGATACTATGGCGACCTGTCGGAGCTTTCGAGGCATCTGGGCAGTTACAGAAGAAAGGAGAAATGAAGGGGCGGCGCCCTTCGGAGCTATGGACAGTAAAAAATTTCTAGGTCTTTTCATTCCGCGGGCCAGCTTTTATCTATGGGTCATATTGCTGCTGGTGGCCGTCATTGCGGTCCTGGATTGGCGCATTGCCATACCGGGCTTCCTTTTATTTGCTTTTCTTACCTATTATAATATAAGCTCGAACTATAAGAGAAAGGTTGAGATTGCAAGCTACATCGAAAATCTCAACTTCAATATGGATACCACGACGAAGGATACGCTGCTGAATTTCCCGATGCCCCTTGTGGTAACGGAGAGGGACGGTTCCATCGTCTGGTACAACGCTTCTTTCCGGAAAATTTCCAATGACGAGATCGCCCTGGAAAAAACGGTCAAAGCCCTTGTCAGCGAGATCAAGCCCGAGAACCCCAAGGACGACCCGGTTAACATCACCAGGCAGATCACGCTGGACGGCATGCATTACAATGTGCTGTGCAATTTCGCCAGGCATGAGAAAAGGCAGGATGGCAGCGAATATATTCTGATCCTTTATTTCATCGATACGACGGAGCTGGTGGAGCTGAAAAAAAGGTACGCCGAGGAAAAAATCATGGCGGGTCTTATCATTATCGACAATTACGACGAGCTTATGCAGGGCATGGAAGATATCAGCCGTCCCCAGATGCTTGCGGAGATCGATAAGCGCGTGAACCAGTGGTTTGCTTTTGCAAACGGCATCATCCGGAAATTCGACCGGGACAAGTATTTGTTCCTGTTTGAATATAAATATCTGAAAGAATTCGAAGAGAAGCGGTTTGAAATACTGGACAGCATAAAGGAAATCAATATCGGAAATAAAATCCCCGTTACGCTGAGCCTGGGCTTTGGGCTCAACGGAAAAACGCCCCTGGAGAATTACCATTCGGCGACAGCGGCCATGGATATTGCACTGGGACGGGGCGGCGACCAGGTCGTCGTGAAAAGCGGAGACAGCTTCAGCTTCTTCGGCGGCAAGACCAGGGAACTGGAAAAGCGGACGAAGGTCAAGGCCAGGGTCATTGCCTGCGCCCTTCGGGAGCTGATGGACCAGTCGGCGGAGGTCTTCATCATGGGGCATGAAAATGGGGACATCGATTCCCTGGGAGCCTCGCTGGGCCTTTACAGGGTGGCCAAAAGCAGGGGCAAGGACGTCTGGATCGTGCTGAACAAATTGAATCCCACCATCGAGAGCCTGGTTTCCAGGATCCAGAAGAATCCGGAATACGAGGACCTGTTCATCGGCCGCAGCGAAGTGCTGGACAGGGTGGGCCGCAAGTCGCTGCTGATCGTTGTGGATACCCACCGGCCCGGATACACCGAAATCCCGGAACTGATCGGAATGGCCGGACAGGTGGTGGTAATCGACCATCACCGCAGGGGGGCGGACTTTATCCAGGATACGGTCCTGACCTACCAGGAAACCTACGCGTCCTCGACCTGCGAGCTGGTAACGGAGATTCTGCAATATGTCGAAGAAAAGCTCAAGCTGAAACCGCTTGAGGCGGAAGCCCTCTATGCGGGCATAGTGGTAGATACCAAGAATTTTACCTTCAAAACGGGTGTCCGTACCTTCGAAGCGGCTTCCTACCTGAAGCGGCAGGGCGTGGACACGGTGGCCGTGAAGCAGCTGTTCCAGAATGACTTTACGACTTATGCCAATATCTCGGGCGTCGTCAAGAGTGCGGAGATGATCAGCAGCGAAATAGCCATTTCCATATGTCCCCCCGGCATAAAAAGCCCGCAGTTGATTGCCGCCAAGGCGGCGGACGAGCTGTTGAACCTTACCGGCATCAGCGCCGCCTTTGTCCTGTGCAGCATGAACAACGAGGTCTGGATCAGCGGCAGGTCCCTGGGGGACATCAATGTGCAGATGATCCTTGAAAAGCTGGGCGGCGGCGGGCATTTGTCGGTTGCCGGGGCGCAGCTTCCCGGAATTGCGCCGGAGGATGCGAAAGAGAAGCTGAAATATGCTATAATGGAATACATAAATGAATTGAACAAGCCGGTTTGAGGAGGTCAACATGAAAGTAATTTTGAAACAGGATGTCAAGGGATTGGGAAAGAAAGAGGACATGGTCAACGTCAGCGACGGCTACGCCAGGAATTTTCTCTTCCCGAAAGGGCTTGCCGCCGAAGCCAGCGCCAGCAATATAAATGTCATGAACACCAAAAAGGAAGCCGAGAAAACCAGGAAAGACCGTGAATTGGCCCACGCCAAAGAGCTTGCGGCCAAAGTGAAGGAAATCACGGTGACGATCAAGTCCAAAGCCGGAGAGAACGGCAAGCTTTTCGGCTCCATCACGAGCAAAGACATTTGCGACCGGCTGAAGGCCGATTTCAACCTGGATATCGACAAAAAGAAGCTGGTCCTCCCGGAGCCGATCAAGGCGCTGGGAACGACGGAGGTGGAAGTGAAGCTCTATCCGGAAGTCAGCACCAAGCTTACCGTAAAGACCGTTCATGAGTAAAACCGCCGGAGGGAGTCTGGATCGTGGATATCAACGCCATTGGAAAAATACCTCCTCACAATATTGAGGCGGAGCAGGCCGTCCTCGGCTGTATGCTGCTGGACGTGGACATCATTCCGACCGTCACGGAGCTGATCAAAAGTGAGGATTTTTACAGGGACGACCACAGGGAAATATGCGAGGCCATCATCGACATCACGGAAAGAGCCGGTCCTGTCGATATTATAACCGTTTCCGAGCAATTGCAGCTCCGGGGGACGCTGGATAAGATCGGCGGACTGGACTACCTTGCCAACATTACGGCAGCGGTGCCGACGACCTCCAATGCGAAGCATTATGCAAAAATCGTGGAGGAAAAGGCGCTGCTGCGAAGGCTGATCAAAGCGGCGGCGGATATTTCCGGCATGAGCTACGAAGCTTCCGAGGAAGCGGCGTTTGTGCTGGACCGGGCGGAGAAAAGCATTTTCGATATTCTGCAGAAGCGGAATACCCAGGGCTTTACCCATATCAAGGACGTTCTGCTGGAAACCTTCAGCCGGCTGGAGGAGCTGTACAACAGCAAAGGCTTCATTACGGGAATACCCACCGGGTTTACGGATCTGGATTTCAAAACGGCTGGCCTGCAGAATTCGGACCTGGTCCTTATTGCGGCCCGTCCCGGTATGGGCAAGACGGCGTTTGCGCTGAATATCGCGCAGTACGCGGCGGTCCAGAAGCATGTGCCGGTGGCCATTTTCAACCTGGAAATGTCGAAGGACCAAATCGTCAACCGAATGCTGTGCAGCGAAGTCATGGTGGACAGCCACAAAATGAGGACCGGCAAGCTGGAGGACGACGACTGGAAAAAGATCGCCCAGGCCCTGGCGCCCTTGTCCGACTCGCCGATCTACATCGACGATACGCCGGGCATCTCTGTGATGGATATCCGGGCAAAATGCAGGAGGCTCAAGCTGGAGAAGAATCTGGGGCTGATCGTCATAGACTACCTGCAGCTGATGCAGGGCAGGGGCAAGATAGAGAACCGGCAGCAGGAGGTTTCGGAAATTTCCCGCTCCCTGAAAATCCTGGCAAAAGAGCTGAATGTTCCGGTCGTAACCATGTCCCAGCTCAGCCGCGGTCCCGAAAGCAGGACGGACCACCGGCCGATGCTGAGCGATTTGAGAGAATCGGGCGCCATCGAGCAGGATGCGGATATTGTTATGTTCCTGTACAGGGATGACTATTACAATCCGGATACGGAGAAGAAAAATGTAGCGGAAGTGATTATCGCAAAACACCGTAGCGGTTCGACCGGAACGGTTGAATTGAGATGGTTCGGCGAATATACGAAGTTTGCGAATTTGAAGAAGGATGAATATAGCAAGCAATATTAGCAGGCAGTTTCAACAGAAGGTCCTTGGGACGATCCGGAACCACCACCTCATAGGGCAGGGCGAGGCGGTGGTGGTTGGTGTGTCCGGGGGACCGGATTCGGTTTGCCTGCTACATGTCCTACGCGCTATTTCGGATGTTCTGGACATCCGGGTTCACGCAATTCATATCAACCATATGCTCCGGGCAGAGGAAGCGGATGCGGACGAGGCCTCTGTAAAAGAGCTTTGCAGGGAATTGGACGTCCCCCTTTCCATTGAGCGGGTGAACATCGCGGAAATGGCCGAAAAAGCCGGCATGTCCCTGGAGGAAGCCGGCAGGGAAGCCCGCTACAGGGAGTTCGCCGCTTACGCGGCGGAGGTCGGCGCTTCCGGCATCGCCGTGGCGCACAACCGGAACGACCAGGCGGAAACGGTCATGATGCACATCATCAGGGGAAGCGGCACAGCCGGCCTGGCCGGCATGGAATTCCGGCGGGGCGCCGTGATCCGGCCACTTCTGGACATAAGCCGGAAGGAAATCGAGCAGTACTGCCAGGCGGCAGGTCTGCATCCGAGAATCGACAGCTCCAACCTGAAAAGCGACTTTACCCGCAACCGGGTGCGGCTGGAGCTCTTTCCTTATATAAATGAACACTTTGGCACGGATATCGTGGAGAGCCTTTGCAGGCTTTCCGGCCATGCGGCGGACGACAGCAGCTATCTGGAGCAATGCGCCGCCGAACTGTATCTGTCCTGTATCGATCCCAAAGGCGATGCTGTGTCCGGGGAAACTGGTAAGTGGGTATTTCTTAGCCTGAAGAAATTGAAAGACCTTCCGCCCGCGATGCTTGTCCGGGTATTGAAGCGGGCGGTTTGCGAGGTCATGGGAAACGCGTCCGGAATCGGAAGCGTTCATTATGAAACACTGGCCGGGCTGGTTTCAAACGGCAGGACCGGAAGGAAGGCGGAGCTGCCAAAAGGCTTGCGGGCGGCTGTTTCCTACGGCGGGCTCGAGCTTTTTGCCGGGAAACGGTTGGCTGCAAAACCGGCTGATTCCTTCGATGTCTCCCTGGCCGTTCCGGGGACGACCTTTGTCCCGGAACTGCAGGCATCCGTGTCCACTTTCCTTGAAACAGCTGAAAATGTTGATAACGGCCCGGATTTAGGGTATAATGCACTCGTGCAATTCTTTGATTATGACCGGCTCAGGATGGGAATAAATATTAGAAACCGTCGGGACGGGGACGTTTTTAAGCCGTTCCGGTCAAACGGCACCAAAAAGCTGAAGGAATTTTTCATCGACCGAAAGATCCCGCGGGAGCAAAGGGACGCGATTCCGCTTGTTTGCGCCGGCAGCGAAGTGGTCTGGGTGGTCGGGTACAAAATAAGTGATAAATTTAAAGTAACTGAAAATACTAAAAGTGTTCTTAAAATGGAATACAACCGGAGGGCTTTTTTATGATGGGGGACATTGAGGAAGTACTGGTAAGCCGCGAACAGATCAAAGGGATGGTGTCGGAGCTCGGAAAGCGCATTTCCCGGGACTATGAAGGAAAAGACCTGGTGCTTGTGGGCGTTTTGAAGGGCGGATTTGTTTTTCTGGCGGATTTGATGAGAGAAATAACAATTCCGGTGGATATGGACCTGATCGCCGTTTCCAGCTATGGCGAATCGACCCAGTCCTCCGGCGTGGTCCGCATCATAAAGGATATGGACCTGAGTGTGGCGGGCAAGCATGTTTTGATCGTCGAGGACCTCATTGATACGGGCCTCACTCTCAGCCACCTGAAGGACCTCTTCAACACCAGGGGGCCGAAGAGCGTGAAGATCTGCACGGCGTTTGACAAGCCTTCCAGGAGGAAAGTCGACATTGACGTGGAGTATGAGGGCATCGTCGTGCCGGATAAATTTATTGTGGGCTACGGATTGGATTATGCCGGGAAATACCGCAATCTGCCCGAAGTATGCACGTTGAAAAAAGAGATTTATTCAAAATAGAGCACGGATTCAGACAAATTATGTACACTGAGGGTATATAGTGAAAATGGATCGTTTATTGTGTTTTAAAATGGTTTATGTTAATATAATATAATAATTGCTGGAAAGGTTTCATTGAATGGCCGGGAGGGAGATTTTTGAAATATTTTAAAGGGTTGAGTTTTTATATAGTATTGATTGTAATTATATTATTCATACTTACGATATCCACCACTGCGAACAATCCGGCGCAGCTCAGCTACACGGAAATGCTTTCCCAGATGCAAAACGGGAATATCGACAGCATCGTTTTAAAGAGCGACGAAGCGATCGTAAAGCTGGTCAATCCAAGGCAGGGCTCCAAAAACAACGAATATGTGGTTTATATCTCGTCAGTGGATTCGTTTACACAGCTGGTGACGGAAGCATACGACAACAAGCTGGTCAAGGAGTTCCGGGTCGAAAAGCCCGTGACGGCTCCATGGTGGGTTTCCATCCTGCCGACGATCGGGTTGATCGTGGTGTTTGTAATCTTCTGGGTATTCTTCCTCCAGCAGTCCCAGGGCGGCGGGGGAAACCGGGTCATGTCGTTTGGCAAGAGCCGGGCCAAAATGAGCTCGGACGACAAGAAAAAGGTTACGTTCGAGGATGTGGCGGGAGCCGATGAAGAGAAGGAGGAGCTGAAGGAAATCGTTGAATTCCTCAAATCCCCCAAAAAGTTCATCGAGCTCGGCGCAAGGATTCCCAAGGGCGTTCTGCTCGTAGGACCTCCCGGTACCGGAAAGACCTTGCTGGCGAAAGCGGTTTCCGGAGAGGCGGGGGTACCGTTCTTCAGCATAAGCGGCTCCGACTTCGTCGAAATGTTTGTCGGCGTCGGCGCGTCCAGGGTGAGGGATTTGTTTGAACAGGCAAAAAAGAGTGCTCCGTGCATTGTTTTCATAGATGAAATCGACGCAGTCGGGCGTCATAGAGGCGCAGGCATGGGCGGCGGCCATGACGAGAGGGAGCAGACCCTGAATCAGCTGCTGGTCGAGATGGACGGCTTCGGGGTAAACGAGGGCGTTATCATTCTTGCCGCGACCAACCGGCCGGATATACTGGACCCCGCATTGCTGCGGCCCGGACGTTTTGACCGAAGGGTATTTGTGGGACTGCCGGATATCAAGGGACGCGAGCAGATCCTGAAGGTGCATTCGAAGGGCAAGCCCCTCGGCTCCGACGTCAAGCTGGATGAGCTTGCAAAGAGCACGCCCGGCTTTACCGGCGCAGATCTGGAAAATCTTCTGAACGAAGCCGCGCTGCTGGCGGCCAGGAAGAACAAAAAACGCATTGAAATGGAAGAAATCAAGGAAGCGACCTTCAAGGTCGTGGTCGGCCCGGAGAAGAAGAGCAGGGTGATGAGCGAGAAGGAAAAGAAGCTTACCGCCTATCATGAAGCGGGCCATGCCATCGCTGTCAAGGTTGCGTCCTCCACCGACAAGGTGGACCGGGTTTCCATCATTCCCTCCGGAAGGGCGGGAGGATATACCGCTCACAAGCCGGATGAGGATAAGACCTACCATACCAAGGCGCAGCTCATGGAAGAGATCATCATCGCCATGGGCGGCAGGGCGGCGGAGGATATCGTGCTCGGCGAAATCAGCACGGGCGCTTCCAGCGACCTGAAGCATGCCAACGGTGTGGCAAGAAGCATGATTACCAAGTTCGGCATGAGCGACAAGCTGGGCAACATGGTATTCGACGAGAACGACGAGATCTTTATCGGGCGTGACTTCGGGCATACCAGGAGCTACAGCGAAGAAGTCGCCGCGCAGATCGACAAGGAGGTCAAGAACCTTATCGATTCGGCGTATGACAGGACCGTAGCGATATTGAAGGAAAACATCCATATCCTGCACAGGCTTGCGGATGCGCTGCTGGAAAAGGAAAAGCTGGAAGGTGCCGAATTCGAAGCGCTGTTTTCCGGAATCTGATTTTTCCGGAACCAGACCGGGAATTTTTCATAAAATGAAATAGGTGCTTGACATTTCTACGGTGCATATGGTAACTTTGTAATACGGATGGAATTGTTGAAAACAGAATAGAACCTTATCAAGAGAGGTGGAGGGACTGAGCCCTATGAAACCCGGCAACCGGCCTGACGGCAGCGGTGCCAACTCCTGCAGGATATATGCCTGAGAGATGAGGAATGGATTGGTAACAAGCCTCTTCCCCTTCGGGAAGAGGCTTTCGTTTTGGTTCCGGCCTGTTTGACAAAGCCGGAAGGTGGAATAAATTATGGTAAGGGATGACCGAATCATAAAAACGGATTCTTGAGCGAGGAATTTTTCGTCCTTACAAGGCGGAGGAAGGCGCAATAATTGTTTTATTGCAACTGACGACAACGAAGTAAGGGCGGAAAATAACCGCTCCAGAACCGGAATTTATGATTCGGTCATCCCTGAGATCGAAAGGAGAATGAAAATGGCAAGAAGATTATTTACGTCCGAATCGGTAACAGAAGGGCATCCGGATAAAATATGCGACCAGATTTCCGATGCCGTTCTGGATGCGATATTTGCAGAGGATCCCAATGCGAGGGTCGCCTGCGAAACGGCAGTGACCACCGGGCTTGTGCTTGTAATGGGGGAAATCTCCACAAAGTGCTATGTGGATATCCCCAAGGTGGTAAGGAATACGATCCGGGAGATCGGCTACGATAGGGCAAAATACGGGTTTGACAGCGATACGTGCGCCGTCATCACTTCGATTGACGAACAGTCGGCGGACATCGCCATGGGCGTGGACAAGGCACTGGAAGCCAAGAACGGAGAGATGACCGACAGCCAGATCGAAGCCATCGGAGCGGGGGATCAGGGGATGATGTTCGGCTTTGCCTGCGATGAAACGCCGGAACTGATGCCGATGCCCATATCCCTGGCCCACAAGCTGGTGAAGCGGCTTACGGATATCCGCAAGGACGGTACGCTGGATTATCTCCGGCCCGACGGAAAGTCCCAGGTCACTGTCGAGTACGACGGGGACAGACCGGTCAGGATCGACACAGTGGTCATTTCCACTCAGCACGGCCCCGAGGTATCCCACGATACGATCGAAAGGGACGTGATCGAACTGGTTATCAAACCGGTGATTCCTGCGGAACTGCTGGACAAAAACACAAGGTTCCTCATCAATCCTACGGGTCGGTTTGTCGTAGGCGGACCCCAGGGAGATTCCGGCCTGACCGGCAGGAAGATCATCGTGGACACCTACGGCGGATACGCAAGGCATGGCGGCGGAGCGTTCTCCGGCAAGGATCCGACGAAGGTTGACCGTTCGGCGGCTTATGCGGCGCGGTATGTTGCGAAGAACCTGGTTGCGGCGGGACTTGCAAAGAAATGCGAAGTACAGCTTGCATATGCGATCGGCGTGGCAAAGCCGGTATCGATCCTGATCGATACGTATGGAACCGGTACACTGCCCGAAGAGAAGCTCATCCAGCTTGTCCAGACGTATTTTGACCTGAGGCCGACGGGCATCATCCAGACCTTGAACCTTAGGAGGCCCATATACAAGCAGACTGCGGCATACGGACACTTTGGAAGGACCGATGTCGATCTGTCCTGGGAGAGTACCGATAAAGCGGAAATTCTCAAAAATGCGGCAAAGGAATTATAACGAGGCGCAAGATGTCCCCCACCTCCTGGCTCTTTTCACTCGCTGCACTCATGAAAAAGCCTTGGTGACGGATACCGATTTGCTCTTCAGGCGGTGAGCATATCTCCAGCCTCGTTGAAACACCGTTGATGTAAGAAAATTTTTCTACAACCGAAAAATTTTCTTTGAATAAAGTGTTATAAAATAGCAGGAATTTTATCAGGATCAATGGGTAGGAACAATAAAAAGCGGGACAGGGAGAAAGGCTCCTTGCTCCGCTTTTTTGATTGAGCTGTTTGCCGGCCCTTAAATAAAAATTTCAACGATTTCAACTTCCGCATGTTCATTCAAATCCAACGTATAGGGATGAAGCAGCGGCGGACCCGACTTGTTGGAGAAAACGAACACCTTCTGCCGGGAGTTCCCGCTGATTCCGGTTGAAACAATGCTTCCAAGCTCGCCCGTATTTAAAAGGACGATGGTCCCGTCGGCATAGGCGGCAATCTGGGATACGAACAGATCGACGATATCCGGATCAAAAAGCATGCCGGAATTCTTCCGGATGTATTCGGCCGCTATGTGCGGCAGCTCCCGTTTCTTGTATATCCTGTCGGAGGTCAGCGCGTCATATACGTCCGCCAGCGTGACGATCCTGGAAAAGGGATTGATGATGCGTTCCCGGACGCCAAGAGGATAGCCCGTGCCATCCCATTTCTCATGATGCTGGAAAGCGATATTGGCGATTTTCGAATTCAGCCCGTATACGCTTTTGATGATCTCGCAGCCGTAAACCGGGTGCAGCTTCATTTCCCGGAACTCACTGTCGGTGAGCTTGTCCGGCTTTTTCAGGATTTCTACGGGCACCTTGCACTTGCCGATGTCATGAAGGATAGCGCCCATGCCGAGCTCAACGAGGGCTTCCTTGCTATATCCGAGCTTTTTGCCCATTATGGTGGAATAGATGCAAACATCGACGGAATGGAGGAAGGTATAGTTGTCAATATCCTTTATGCCGGTCAGCTGCAGGAGAATGGTTTCATTTTCGATGACCTGCTCTATGATATCGACGACTGCGTTTCGGACCTCTTCCGCTTCCGAATCCTGCCCGTTCCGGACCTGGGTGAATATTTTCTTAATGATTGCGTGGGAATGCTGGTACAGCTTTTCTTCATAGAATTCTTCGATGGGCGTATAGCTGTTTTCATCCACGCATACTTCCTGTATGTTGAATGCCTCAAGCTTTCGGATGGAAAGCGGCTTGATGACAAAGCCGGACAGCAGGAGCAGTCTGCCGTCCTTGAGCTTGACATCCCGGGCCAGCTTCATCCCGGGTTTGACTTGACTTACGGGAAGTTTGATCAAAGGAATAACCCTCCCAGCTTTCAGTATAGGTATATTACAGAAAGACTTCTACAACATCGATATCCTTATGTTCTTTTAATTCCGTTGCCGAAGAGCAATCCCCTTTAATAATGCTGTGTAATATTTACATTATACACTAACAAAAAACCTTTATATAGTCCTTCTTCTTTTTTTGGTTATTTTGTAACCATTGGGTCCCGGATTGAATAAAATGATAGTCTCACCCATAAAATGAAAAGAATAAAGGAGGGGTTGGATGCATGGAACGCCTCATTGAGATCACCGTCGGCCTGCTGGCTCTGTATGGACTTGTCATGCTTGTCTTTGCCGTTGCCGGACGGCTCCGACTGAAGGACCTGCAAAAGCACCCCGGGGTCCGGGTGGTGCTCCTGGTCAAAAATACGGAGGAGCAAATCGAATATATTATCCGCAACGCCGTAAAAAACGATTTTGCCTCCATCGTCCTGTCCGATGACCGAATTCTGGTGGTGGACATGAATTCAACGGACAATACATACCGCCTTCTGGAGAAATTAAGGAGGGATTATTCCAACATCGAAATACTGGGATTTAATGAACGAGAATGCGTTTTTGAGGATTTCTCCATCTTTTCACCCCCTCCAAAGTAATATATACTATAGATGCGAAAAAGCTTATTGTGGAGAGCCTGACTTGATAGAAATTGAAGGTACGATCGAGGACATTATCTATACAAACGAGGCAAACGGTTATACGGTGTGCGATGTACGGTGCGGGAACGACTGCGTCACTGCGGTGGGCTACATGCCGTTCATCAATATGGGCGAGACAATCAAAGCCAGCGGTAAATGGGTGAGCCATCCGGACTATGGGGAACAGTTCAAGGTGGAATTGTACGAAAAGGTCCTGCCGAAAACCGCGGACGCCATCGAAAAATATCTTTCCTCCGGCATTGTGAAGGGCGTCGGCCCCGCCACGGCAGCCAAAATCGTGGCGAAATTCGGCCCGGAGACGCTGGACATCATCAGCGCCAATCCGCTGCGATTATCCGAAATCAAGGGGATAAGCCTTGACAAGGCTTCGGCGATCGGACAGGCCCTGAACGAACAAAGAGGGCTGCGGGACGTCGTCATGTTCCTGCAGGAATACGGCATAAACCCGTCGGTCTGCATCAAGATTTATAAAGCATACGCGGAAAACGCGGTTTCCAGGATAAAAGAAAACCCCTACCGGCTTTGCGAGGACGTTTTCGGGATCGGCTTCAAAACGGCGGACCGAATTGCCATGAAGCTCGGCATCGATCCGGCCTCCGGCTTCCGGATAAAAAGCGGGATCAAATACGTGCTGTCCCATGCGGCCTCCAACGGGCACACCTATCTGCCCGAGAGCACTCTTCGGGAGCATGCCGCCGCCCTGCTTGACACAGATGCGTTCGACATTGAGGATGCGATTATCTCGCTGTTGTTCGACAAAGCCATTTATACGGAAAAAAGCGAGGGAATCAACCACGTTTACCTGTCTGCTTTTTACAGCGCGGAGCAAAGTGTGTGCAAAAGGCTGCTGGAGCTGTCACAGACCCAGTTCAACCTCGCGCTGGACGATTTTGAGGACAAGCTGGCAAGGCTGCAAAGGGAGGAAGGCATCGAGCTGGCGGAAATGCAGTGCCTGGCCATCCGGGAGGCCATGACCAACGGCGTGCTTGTCATCACCGGCGGGCCGGGGACAGGGAAGACAACGATCATCAAAAGCATCATCAAGCTGCTCACGGCGGACGGCCTCCAGGTCGCTCTGGCCGCTCCGACGGGCCGGGCGGCCAAAAGAATGTCGGAAGCGACGGGCTACGAAGCAAAGACCATCCACCGCCTGCTGGAGATAGGCTATACCGGGGACGAGAAGGATCTGCTGTTCCAGCGGAATGAGAACAATCCGATTGAGGCGGATGTCATCGTTATTGATGAAATGTCGATGGTGGACATCCTGCTGATGAATCATCTGCTGAGGGCCATAGCGGCGGGAGCCAGGCTGATTCTGGCCGGCGACGCCGACCAGTTGCCGTCGGTGGGTGCGGGCTGCGTGCTGGAGGATATCATCGGCTGCAGCCGGATCAAGACGGTCCGGCTGACGGAAATCTTCCGGCAGGCCGGCGAAAGCATGATTATTGTGAATGCCCACCGGATCAATAAGGGGGAGCTGCCGGTCCTGAACGCCAGAGACAAGGATTTTTTCTTCGTCTCGCGGAACGGGCTCGAATCGGTCGTGCGCACCGTGGTGGACCTGTGCAGCAGAAGACTGCCCGACACCTATGGCGTTGATCCGATGAAGGACATCCAGGTGCTTACCCCGACCAAAAAAAGTCCGGCCGGAGTCGTCAACCTGAATATCGAATTGCAGAAGGTATTGAACCCGGCGGACCGCAAAAAAGCGGAAAAGGTGTCCAGGGATTATGTTTTCCGGGAGGGCGACAGGGTCATGCAGACCCGGAACAATTACGCGCTCCGGTGGGAGAAGTCCTGGAACAAGCTGATCGACGGAACCGGCGTGTTCAACGGCGATATGGGCATGATCCGGAAAATCGATGAAGAGGCGCAGACCATGGAAGTGCTTTTTGATGACGACAGGCTCGTGGAGTATGATTTCAGCCTATTGGACGAGATCGAGCCCGCATTTGCCATCACCATTCACAAAAGCCAGGGCTCCGAGTTTCCGGTCGTCGTCCTGCCGGTTTTCCCCGGACCGCCGGTGCTCATGACCAGGAATCTTCTGTACACGGCCGTAACCAGGGCCAAAAGGCTGGTTGTGCTGGTAGGCGACGAAGCCTCGCTTCAGAACATGGTCGCAAACCAGCGGGAAACCTTGAGGCATTCCGGGTTATCAATCAAGCTTAGGAATGACCGAATAATAAATTCCGGTTCTTGAGCGGTTATTTTCCGCCCTTACTGTGTTGTCGTCAGTTGCAATAAAGCAATTATTGCGCCTTCCTCCGCCTTGTAAGGACGAAAAATCCCTCGCTCAAGAATCCGTTTTTATTATTCGGTCATCCCTTAAAAATTTTTCTGAATATACCGATATATAGTTTAAGGAACAAGCGAACCGGAACGGATACTTCGGTTGTTCCCAGGCAAAGGGGATGATTTGCGGTGGGCTTGCTGGATAAAATCATCAATACCGTTTACCCGCCAAAATGTATTTTTTGCAGAAAAACACTGGAGCATGACGCGGTATTGAACATTTGCGGCGAATGCTATCCAAAACTTCCGTTTTCGCAGGAAATTCTGCTGCCTGTGCAGGAAGGCGGCGAAAACGGCGGATGCGACGGGGCCGTGAGCGTATTCCAATACACGGGTATGGCAAAGGAATCCCTGATCCGATTCAAGTTCTGCAATACCCCGAGCTATTACAGAACTTATGCAGGGCTTCTCGCGCAGCGGATCAAAAGGATGACGGACGTAAGGCAATATGATATGGTCATGAGCGTTCCGCTGCATAAGCAGAGGGAGTTTGCAAGAGGCTTCAACCAGGCTTATCTCCTCTCCAGGGCGTTAAGCCGGGAACTGAAACGGCCGGAAGGCTCGGGGCTTTTAAAGCGGGAGCGGCATACCAACGCGCAAAGCCTCTTGAACCGGAAGGACAGGCAGGAAAACATAAAGGGAGCGTTTTCGGTGGTGTCCCCCCAGAAGATCAAGGGGAAGTCCATCTTATTGGTAGACGATATATTGACCACAGGATCGACATTGGAGGAATGCGGCAGTACACTCAGAAAGGCGGGGGCTGTAAAGGTGACGGCTGCGGTGGTGGCCACCGGAAGAAAATATTGAACAGGAGGGATTCGGATGCCGGAAGTACGGAATTGCCGGAAGTGCGGCAAAATTTTCACTTACGTGGGAGGGGCTCCAATATGCCAGACTTGCAAGCAGGCTGAGGAGGAGGATTTCAAGACGATCAAGGATTATTTGTACAAAAATCCCGGGGCAAGCATTACACAAGTGTCGGCGGAGCTGGACATCAGCATTGAAAAAATCAAAAGGTTCCTGAAGGATGGAAGGCTGGAGATTACCGGCGATGACGGGAATATGATCCTGGAATGCGAAAATTGCGGGAAGTCCATCAAAAGCGGCAGGCTTTGCGAGGAATGCGAGAAAAACCTCGCGGCGGGATTCCGGTCGGCCGCAAATCAGATGAAGAGCGAGCTGGACAGCTTGTCCGAAGCGTCCAGGAAAGCGATAGGGATGCGATACCTGAACAAGGAAGAGGGCAAAAAAGGGACTTGAGCAAGAAAACAGGAGCAGCGGATTTAAAAATAATTTGTGCATTTTATTTGTTAATAAGAACGCAGGATCTTCCGATAATATAAATGAGTAGGATGACAGGTGCAAAAACCTCTTGCACGGTCTTTAGAAGGTGAGTGGTAGATTATGAGAATACCGGGCGATTTTTCAAAGGTGACCGGAATTTATGGCACACAAAAGAATACGGGAAGGGCCGGCAAAACGGAGGCAATCGCATCCAGGAAAGACGTCCTGTCGATTTCGAATGAAGCAAAGGATTTCCAGACGGTGTACAAGGCCTTGAAGGATGTGCCGGATATTCGCCAGGGCAGGGTGGATGAGCTTACGGCGAGATTTGAAACGGGCGGTTATAACGTGTCCGGGCAGGACGTGGCGGATAAGGTGGTCAGTAACGTCTTTGACAAAAAGGCATAGCAACCTTGGGGGAGTTGACGCAACTCTCCTTTTTTTCCAGAAGATAAAGGGGTGAAGCTTTGGATACCGTACAGATCGACAGGCTTATTGAATTATTGAATAAAGAAACGGCCCTGTATGAAGAAATCTTGAAGCTTTCGAAAAACAAGACCGACGTGATTATTCAGGGGAAGATCAATGAACTGGAGAGCATTACCAGGCTGGAACAGATGCTGATCCTTCAGATCGGCAAGCTGGAGGAGGAACGGGAGAAGCTGGTGGACGCCATAGCAGCGCAGATCGGCATGAAGCCTTCCGAGGTCACGTTATCCGGCCTTGAAAAGCTGTTTCCGAAGGAACGGGCCGAAAAGCTGAAGACGTGCCACAGCAGGCTGCCCGGTGTTGTAAGGGAGCTTGGGGAAGCCAACGGCTTGAATTCGAAATTGATTAAAAATTCTTTGGATTACATCGATTTCTCCATCAATATCCTGACGAGCGTCGGAGCGACCGGAAACAATTACGGATACTCCGGCGAGTCAAGCGATTCAAAAAAGAGGAATTTCTTCGACATGAAGCTTTAGCCGGAGTTGAGGCATACAGGAAAATAATTGAAATTTGATTGCAGTAGGCTGTGCAGGGGTAAAATCAAGGAGGTCTTATGGGTGTAAGTTTTGCCAGCTACGAAATAGCCCGTTCGGGACTTACGGTCAATGAACGCGGCCTTTACGTAACCGGTCACAATATTTCAAATGTGAATACGCCGGGCTATGTCCGCCAGCAGGCCATGATCAAGAACGGTCCCGTGCAGACGACCTATACCAGGAGCGGCATGATCCAGGAGGGCCTTGGCGCCGATATCCAGCAGATCAGGCAGATCCGCCATACCTTCCTTGACAACGTTTACAGGCAGGAAAACATGAATCTCGGCTACTGGGAAGCCAGGCAGAAGACCATCCAGGACGTGGAATCCATTATGGCGGAGCCGATGGAGGAATCCGGGCTTCAAAGCGTCCTGAACCAGTTCTGGGATTCATGGCAGGAGCTGTCCAAGGAACCGGACAGTCTGACCGTAAGGGCGCTTGTCCGGCAGCGCAGCGAGGCGCTGGTTCAGAAGATGAACCATATCGGCGCCCAGCTGGACCAGCTCCAGACGGATTTGAATTCGGAATTTCAAGTGCGTATTGACGAGGTCAACGATATGACCCGGCAGATCGCGAACCTGAATGTGACGATCCTCCGGACGGAGACCTACGGCGATTCGGCCAACGACTACAGGGATCAGCGGAATACGCTGCTGGACAAGTTGACGAAAATGGCCAATGTCGATATTACCGAAATGCAGGACGGGCAGGTCGATGTGACGCTGGGCGGGTATTTCCTTGTGCAGAAGGGTGTAAGCACGGAATTATATACGGATATAAGAAATGCAGGCGACAATTATTATATCGCCAGGCTCGGCGGGACCAACATCGAAGTCCCGATCAAGAGCGGGACATTGAAAGGCCTTATGGAGTCCAGGGGCGAGGTTTCGGGAGCCCTGGGCAGCTATTCCAACGGAACGCCGAATACGCTGGCGGATGTGGTTTTCTATGTGGATAGCGCGACGATGTCCGCCGCGGATGCCACAGCCAGAATAAATGCATACAGGGATGATCTTCAGGCGAGAGGCTTGAATTGCAACGTGACGATGCAGACGGTCACCACTATGGGCGATATGGTGACCCAGGTCGGATCCACAAGTTTCAGGGACAATGCCAGCCGGTACGCCGTCCTGCTGACCAACGGCACCCCCTCCGCCGCGGAATTGACCGCGCTGCGGACCGCCCTCTCGGGACAGAAGATGGATGCCTCCGTCATTACGGACTCGCCATCCGACTGGACAAGCCTCACCGGTGCGCTGGACGGAACCACCTACAGTCTGACCGATTTTTCAAGCGCGACCGTCGCGACCTATACGGCTGTTGTAAAGGGAATATCCTCCGATACGAACAAGGATGTGGGCGACAATTATTCGATCATCCAGAATTCGATGGATATCGTCCCGGACATCAAAAAGAGACTCAACGCCATGCTGAACGTAATGATGCGCGAGGTCAACTATCTCCACAGAAACGGCACAACAATGGGAGATCCGGGTGCTCCCGGGGAGGATTTCTTCGTGGCGATCAATTCCGGAAGGCCGCTTGAGATGGGAAATATCAAGCTGAATGCCAACCTTTCGAACTTGAGTAACATAGCGGCGTCCAAAAACGGCGCAAACGGAGACAATTCCAATGCATTGCAAATTGCAAACCTCAGGAACGAGGCGATGATCGACGATACGACAGGTACACTCAGTATAGATGATTACTATCAGGCCATTATCCTGCAAATGGGCAATACCGGCGCCGAGGCCGTGAGAATCGCGGAAAGCCAGAGCAAGCTCGTGCAGTCCGCCGACGCCTCCAGAACCTCCATAACGGGGGTTTCAATGGACGAGGAAATGACAAACATGATGAAATTCAAATACGCCTATGACGCGGCGTCGAGGGCGCTGAACGTAATCGACAGCATGCTGGAGGTCGTCGTAAACCGGCTTGGAATCGTAGGAAGGTGATAACGAATGGGTGAATCCTTTTTTGGTCTGAATGTTGCGGTAAGAGGGCTTTTTACAGCTCAGCGCAACCTGGACACGGTAAACCACAATTTAAACAATGTCAATACGCCCGGCTATTCCCGGCAGCAGTCCATACAGAAGGCCGCCAAGCCAATGTCGATGTATGACGGGACCGGCATGATGGGGACCGGCTCCGATGTCACCGGAGTGAAAAGGGTCCGGGACGAGTACCTGGATTTCAAGTATTGGAGCGAAAGCATCACGATGGGGGAATGGAGCGCGAAGCAGGAAATCCTCGGCGATATCGAGGTTACCTTCAACGAGCCTTCCAACAGCGGCTTTACCACGATCATGGCCGATTTCTACAATTCCGTCCAGGAATTGGGCAAGGACCCCAGCAGCGCCGCCGTACGGGCGTTGGTAAAGCAAAAGGGCGTTACCCTTGCGAAATACTTTAACAGTATGGCGACGCACTTCGACGAAATGCAGCAGGATGTCAACGACAGGATTCAAACGAAGGTGGAAGAGGTCAACTCTTATGCCAAACAGATCCAGCAGTTGAACAGGCAGATCTACATCGCCGAACTGGACGGCAATTCGGCAAATGACCTCCGGGATTCCAGGACATTGTTGGTGGACAAGCTGTCAAAAATCATCAACATCGACGCCAATGAGGTCGTATACGGAAAACTGCCGGACGGCAGGGACGATAAACATTTTGTCATAACGATCAGCGGAAAGGCACTGGTGGACCATTACAACATCAGCGAGCTGGCCGTGGTCCAGCGGAAATCCGTCCAAAAAGTCAATACGGAGGACATCCCGAATCTGTACGAGGTTCAATGGAAGGACGGCAACTCCCTGAATGTCAAGGGTGGCGAAATCAAGGGCTACCTGGATGTCCGGGACGGTAACGAAGGGAATGTCGGGCCAAATGGGATTGCTTCGCCGAATTACAAAGGAATCCCGTACTATCAGAAAAAGCTGAACGAATTCGTTCGGACCTTTGCAAGAGCCTTTAACGAAGGGTACATCGATGCCGATGGAGACAAGGCATACGATGCGGCAGAGGACACCGGAATAGGCCATGCCGACGGTTATGGCTATAATACGACGACAACGGGGATCCGTTTCTTCACCATGACCGGCACGGACCACAAAGAAATTTCAACCGCGCAGTTTCTGGGCTCTGCGGCGACCGGAGAGGACATATACAATTGTTACAGCCAGATGACCGCCAAGAACTTCTCCATCAGCGCCGATATTCTTAACGATTATAATCTGATAGCGACTTCCGATGCCGCAAATGAAGCCGGCAACATCGAAATTCTCAACAAGCTGCTTGCCGTCCGGCACAATACGGAAATGTTTTCGGAGGGTGCGCCGGAGGACTTCATGAAATCTCTGGTAGCGACCCTGGGGATTGACTCCCAGCAGGCGAAAAATTTCGAAGCGAACCAGAAGGTCATCGTAAATCAGATTGTAAACCGCAGGACATCGGACTCCGGCGTTTCCATCGACGAAGAGATGACCAATCTGGTCAAATTCCAGCAGGCTTATAATGCTTCGGCAAAGATGATACAGACCATGGGCGAGATTTACGATACGCTGATCAACAAGCTTTTTGTGTAGGCAAAGGTTCGAGTATAACCGCGAATGCAAGCACCAACCTAAGTGCATTAATAAGGGGGCGTTGAGCAATGAGAATTACCAATAACATGCTGATAAACAATATGGTCAATTATATAGGAAACAACCTGACCAGAATGGACAAGTACCAGAGCCAGATGGCCACAGGCAAGAAGATCCAGGTGCCTTCCGACGACCCGGTTGTTGCGGCCAGGGCGCTGAAGCTGCGCACTGACGTTGCGGAAATAGAACAGTATCAGAAGAATGTTGATGACGCAACATCGTGGCTGGATATGACCGAGAATGCACTGTCTAATATCGGAGAAGTAATGCAGCGTGTAAGGGAACTGACGGTTCAAGGGGCCAGCGGCACAGCCACAGCAGACGACAAGCAGAAGATTGGTGCTGAAATTAAGCAACTGAGGACTCAATTGATTTCTCTCGCCAATACGACTTATGCCGGCAGGTATATCTTTTCCGGATATAAGACGGATCAAAAATTGATCGATGAAGCAACAGGTAATTTTGCCATCAGCGTAGATACATCGGACGAGAATATCATCTTCGAAATAGGAATCGGCGACTCCATCAATATAAATGTGGCAGGAGGAGATTTATTCAATAACGGCGGGGATGCGGATTCCACCACCGGGACACCGGGAATGCTGATCGCTGATATGGACTCTCTTATAGCGGCGCTTGCTGCCGGCGACAGCGCAGCGGTGGGAAACATGCTTGGCAATATAGACAACGACATCAATAATGTTCTGCGTATCCGTGCGGACGTCGGCGCACGTTCCAACCGTCTTGAGCTGACCGGAAACCGTCTTGGCAGCGACACGACCAATTTTACAAAGCTGATGAGCCAGAACGAAGATGTAGACATGGCAGAAACTATAATCAATTTGCAGAATGAAGAAAATGTTTATAAAGCCTCCCTTGCGGGCGGAGCAAAAATTATTCAGCCTTCGCTTGTTGATTTTCTGAGGTAAGTTGGTGATCGGGTATGGGATTGACGATTCGGACAACCGATATCCAGCTCGGGATTGAAACAACTCCCGGGCAATGGGACATACGAACCCAGAATGCAAGGCTTGAGATGCACCAGAAGCATGCGAAGGTCAATATCAAGACGGAGAAGCCCCGTGTCTTGATCGACCAGTATGAATGCTTCGCGGAAGAAGGCCTTAAAAATAATTATGATTTTACCAAAGAAGCCGCGCAAAGGGGCTACCAGCAGGCTATGGAGTTTATCGGAAAAACGGCGCAGGACGGCTACGCGCTTGCTGCAATTGAAAATGGCGGAAATCCTATTGCTGCAATAGCCAAAAGGGACTCCTCCCCGCAAAAAGAATTCGTGCTGGCTTTCATTCCGCAGTCCCGGCCAAAGATCGATGTGGCCGGCAATGTCGATATTGAATGGGACAGGAACTGGGAAGGAGTTATGACCGGGGTCGAAGGGGAATATATCCCGGGATATGTAGACGCCAATTATAATCTGGGAAAAGTAAATATTTATGTTAAGCAGTATCCATCTGTGGATATAAAGTATGATGGAAATATAGATGTATCCATATAATACAATGGAGGTAGTAAAATGCTACTACATACAAAGCACTTTGGAGAAATCGAAATTGAGGAAAGTAGTATTATCCGATTTGATGAAGGCTTGCCGGGATTCGAAAACTTAAGAGAGTTTACGCTCATCGGGAATGGGGACGAAACTTCTCCTTTTAAATGGATGCAGTGCGTTAATGAGCCACAGGTAGCCTTTGCAATTGCAAACCCGTTTATGATCGTCAAAGATTACGATTTTGAACTTCCTGACGTGGAAGCGGCCCGATTGGGCATAAAATCGCAGGAGGACCTCGCGGTCTATTCCATCGTAGTCGTACCCGAGGATCTGACAAAAATCAGTATGAACCTGAAGGCTCCCTTAATCATTAATAGCAGAACCAATAAAGGGGAACAAATAATCCTTGACACTGACAAGTACGCTGTGAGACACTATATATTGGATGAACTCCGTAGACAGGAGGATAGTGCGGATGCTGGTGCTGACAAGGAAAAAGGATCAGTCCATTGTAATAAATGACAATATAGAAATTACCGTTCTTGATATCCAGGGGGATCAGGTGCGAATCGGTATAAATGCGCCTAGAAGTGTTTCCATCCATCGGAAGGAAGTTTACATGGAAATACAGCAGGAAAATAAAGCGGCGGCCCAGGTGGGCAATGTCTCCTTCGAGGATATTATCAAGAATAATTTGAAGCCCGACCCGTGAGTGGGGTAAAAATCCGAAAATTTTTCGGATTTTTTCATTTTTGCTGTTAAGTAATCCAATATATACAACGATATATATTGTGAGGATTAAATGAAGCGTTTCTTCAAACCGGCCGGATGAACGAAATGCTTTCTTTCATCTCAAAATAATAGGGGGCATGGACGCCCTACTAAAAAACACATGGAGGTAATCTTATGAGAATTAATCACAACATCGCATCCCTCAACACCTATCGTCAGTTGACAGGCAATACTGCCGCCACCAGCAAATCTCTTGAAAAACTGTCTTCAGGTCTTCGTATCAATCGCGCAGGCGACGATGCTGCAGGCTTGGCAATCAGTGAAAAAATGAGAGGTCAGATCAGAGGCCTGGATCAGGCGGGAAGAAACGCTCAGGATTCGATTTCTCTTATTCAGACCGCAGAAGGCGCGCTGAACGAAACCCACAGCATACTGCAGAGGATGAGAGAGCTTGCGGTTCAGTCATCGAACGATACGAACACCGTTGATGACCGTGGTGAAATCCAGAAGGAAATCACTCAGTTAAAGGATGAAATCGACAGAATTGCTACTACCACCGAATTCAACACGAAAAAGCTTCTGAACGGTGATTCCGGCAACAAGGCGATTTTCGGCACCAACACCAATGTTGAAAGCGCTTCCATCATCAACGACAGCATTGTAGCGGGAACATATAACGTTACAGTTGCAACTGTGGCGGAGAGAGCGGAGGTTCTGGGCACAGGCGCTGTTACGGCGGCTAGCATTGCTTCCAGCGCGACAACTACTGTCACAATCAATGGCCGTGCAATAAATTTCAATACGGTTGCTGGTGATGCCACCAACACTGTAAATAACTTTGTCGCGGCTGTTAATAATGCAAATATCGGTGTTGTCGCAACCAACAACTCATTAACCATTGAACTTCGTTCTGATGATTACGGCGCAAGCGAATCAGTCAGTGTAACTGACGGCGGAACAGGCAATATATCCAGATTGCTCAATCTTACAACTAATGCCACAAGGTCTGATGTCGGCGTTGATGTATTCGGTACCATTAACGGCAACACGGCAAGTGGAAGCGGGCGTACTTTGACTTCGACCGCAGGAAATTCATTGGGCCTGAAAGTCACCTTGACTGCTGCTGCTGCTTCTTCTACCGGCACCAAAAACGATGTAGCTGTTACAAAAAATGCGCTGACTACGCATATCGGCGCCAATGAAAATCAAACTATGAGCATCAACATCGGCAGTATGACCTCTACGGATCTGGGAGTCAACAATCTGGACTTGACAAGTCAAACCAGCGCGGAAGATGCCATCACAACGATTGATAACGCACTCAAGCAGGTATCGGCTGAACGGTCCAAGCTCGGCGCTTACCAGAACAGGCTGGAACACACAATCAATAACCTCGGTACATCTTCCGAGAACCTGACTGCATCGGAATCCCGTATTCGTGATGTAGACATGGCTAAGGAAATGATGGAGTTCACGAAAAACAATATCCTTTCCCAGGCGGCTCAGGCTATGCTTGCACAGGCAAATCAGCAGCCCCAGGGAGTTCTGCAGTTATTGAGATAATTGCGGCGGTTTTTAAAAAGAGGGAGAGAATTCTCCCTCTTTTTAAATATATTTTGCAAAAATGAGGGATATTATGAAGATTTCCGCATGCATGATTGCGAAAAATGAAAGCGGCAATATTGAACGGTGCATTAAAAGCTACAAGAGCATAGTGGACGATATTATTGTAGTTGATACAGGATCCACGGACGATACGGTTCAAATTGCCAGAAGGCATAACGCAGAAGTAATCGCTCATACCTGGAAGGATGATTTCGCCACCCCTAAGAACCTTGCCATGGATCACGCAAAAGGCGATTGGATCATTTTCCTGGATGCCGACGAATACTTTGAAAACGGTGCGGATCTGCTGCTGAAATCAACGCTGGAGCTTGTAAATGAGAACAAGACGGTGGATACTGTCATGTGCAAAATGTGGCATTATAATACCGACGGTACAAGACTCATAGGCACAAACCCCACGCTGAGGGTGTTTCGGAATGATAAAGGCATAAGATATCACGGGCGCATTCACGAAGAACCCAGGAAGGACGGAAAGCCGCTCGCAGGCGTTAATGCGTATCATATTTCAATTAAGCATACGGGATATTCCCCTGAAAAATTGACTGCCAAGCACGAGAGAAACTGCAAATTGCTGGAGGATGAAGTGAGCGCGGGTAATTTCGGTGCTAAGACACTTCAATATCTTGTTAATAGTTATGTCGGCTTAGGAAGATATGAGGAAGCACTCAAATATATAAATCTGGTTTTTAGCAACGAAGCATACCTGAAGGACCTGGAACAAGCGGAAATGTTATACAAGATGCATCTCGCGCGGATTCATGTAATGATTACGCTCAATAATAAATTTGCCGATTATTCAGTGCGTCGCGCAATTGGCGAAGCGCTAGATAATTTTTCATTCCATCCGGAGATTAGGCGCATAGAAGCCATACATTATTTTTATATCTGGAGAATGGACGAGGCGCTGGAGGCCTTTACCAATGCGATAGGGCTTAATAACAACTACGATAGCCAGATGGAAAATAATTTCCCCAATTTTGTAGATGAGACTTATTGTTTTATCGGAAGGATCCATTTGCTAAAGGGAGATAAATTAGCTGCGCTGGACAGTTTTATTGAGGCCTTGAAAGCCAACAAATATTGCAAAATGGCATTCAATTGCCTCATGGATATCATTCAGCAGGAAAAGCCCGAAGAATGCATCCTCCTGCTGAATAGCATGTATGATAGAAACTCGCTTGAGGACATTCAGTTTTTAATCAGCAATCTTGCTTTAAGCAAGATAAAAGTTCCTTTTCTTTACTATCTCAGAATATGGAATGATAAATTCGATCAGCAGGATATAACAGTAGTTATAGCTTATTTGATGCAAGGCAATTCCAGGAAAGCGCTCGATCTTGCTTGGGAATACATACAGAAGACGCAGGATGAGCAGTTTGAGATATTTTTAATTATCGCTGTAATAGTCGGTGATTTCAAAGAATGGTATGTTGAAAACAAAAAACATGTAGCCGATAAGTATTGCAGGTTATTGGAGGTATTTTTTAATGGTGGGCTAATTGGTGATGCTTTCCGGTACGAGCAGGAAACATTGTTTTTAAACTTATTATCCGAATTAATTCTTTTTAAAGACGAGGAGCCGGTATATAAATTCCTATCAGCCTTTAGTGAGATTCTCAAAAGACTTCCACTGCAAATAGGAGACCTGTTTTTTAAAAATGGGTATTTAGATCATTCCCTTGATTATTATACGCAGGCGTTAGATTCCAATATATATATAAATAATAGATCTCTCATTTATTCAAAGATTGCTTATAACCATTTTAAAAATAATAACTACGAAGATAGTATCCAATATTATGAAATGGCTTTATCAAACGGGTATAAGCAATATGATGCCATACAGATAAGTAAATGGATTGGCGAAAAAGATACAAAACTGGCTGAGAGAGCTGGAGCCTTGATCAAAAAGTATGAAAAGATATCTGATCAGGCTCACCAAGGCATTTGTATAGATTCGTTGCTCACCGAACTGGATGGGGAGGCAGCAAGTGAAACCAAAGTATCACTGGACGAAAATAGACTAGTTGATTTCTTTGCACAGGCGGAAAAATTATTAGATTGCAATAATGATATTGGAGCGGAGAAAATTTATAAAGAGCTCAGGAAGCATAATTATAGGGAATCAGTATGCTTGTTTAGGTTAGGCGAAATCTATAATCGTCTTGGCAAAATTGAACTATCCATGGCGTGCCATCAAAAAGCATTTGAGATTGATAACAAGCTGGCAGAAAAATTGAATCCGGAAAATCATGCGTTTCACCATTATCTTTACTCAAGAACTGATGAAATCATTGCTGAAAATTGCCCGCTTTGTGGAGAGAAAGGGGAACTACATTCCTGTTATAACACAGTAACGAATATTGATTTTATAGATGGTTTTAATCCTATTAGGACATGGATGTATTGCAAGACTTGCCGCCACATTTTTGCACGGAACTATCCTACCAACTTAAATGGCATACTACATGGTAATTCAGCAGGATTTTATATGAATCCGAAGATAAATTTATTCCCGCTCATTGGTGATATTATTTCAGGAATAAAAAGACATACCTGTGGTAACAGGTTGCTTGAAGTGGGTGTAGGGGCAGGGGAATTCTCAGCTGTTGCTAAAGAATATGGATTTACTGTTACTGGTATTGATGTAAGAAAGGCTAATGCGGAGAATGTATCTAAACAGCTTGGGATCAATATTTTCTGTTCGGATTTCCTTGCTTTTAGTGCAAATGAAAAGTTCGATGTCATTTGCATGGGAGATGTTCTAGAACATATTACAGACCCAGTTGGCGCCATTCAAAAAGTGAATCAGCTAATCAGTGAGAACGGAGCACTTTGGATATCTACACCGAATTTTGATAGCGCATTTTCCTTATACGCAAAGTATTTGGATCCTATGTGGAGAGTATGTGAACATCTTAATTATTTTTCATTTAGTTCTTTGGAAAAACTACTAAATAGCTACGGCTTTGAGGTGGTAGATTACTCTTCCTCCAGGCATTATAATGGGTCCATGGAAGTAATTGCAGTAAAAAGACAGACCAAAGGCTCAGAGGAAAAGAGGAATAAAGTAATAGGCAATATTGAGGGTAAAACAAAACTGAATATAGGATGTGGCAGAGACACGAAACCTGGATGGATAAACCTGGATATAGCTGAATTGCCAGGCGTTGATGTAATTGCTGACCTTAACAAATGCAATGAGAATAAGATACCGCTTAAGGATAACAGTATAGATGAGATATATGCAAGCCATGTTATTGAGCATATAAGCAATACATTGCCTTTAATGGAAGAACTATATAGGATTTCACAGCCAGAGGGGAAGGCTATCTTCAGAGTGCCGCACGGGAGCCATAACGACGCTTATGAGGACCCTACACATGTTCGACAATTTTTCGAAAATTCCTTCTCCTATTTTTCACAGCCATATTACTGGAGAGCTGATTACGGATATAGGGGAGACTGGCTTACATCAAAAGTGTCTTTGCTGGTCGAAAAGTCAAAATATACAGGCAAAAGTGCAGAATATATATTGTCAGACATAAAGCAATATCGAAACATAGTAAAAGAAATGATTGTAGAAATGATCTGTATAAAGCCGGCACGGCCACCGAAGAAGGAATTGCAGGGGAATATCAATTATGAAATAATTCTAGTATAACTTCAAGATTTAAACTAGGTTTATATTGCTACCATATGGGGAAACTGAACTACTACCGGCTGAAAGCCGGTAGGTTCAGTCTGCGGCTTAACCGCCTATAAGGCGCTTATGTTGTTTAGATTTTCAGAGTCTCGCCTAATGTATTCAGCTCTTTTGAAATACTTTTACTCGTTATAGTCCTTTACTTCAAAGCTTTCTATCTTATCATATGCAATGTACTCTTTTCTATTTAGGAAAGGCTTAACATTACTTTTCTTTGTGAAAGTGTAATATGCTTTTCCAGTACCCTCAGACTTACCATCATACCATGTTAAGAAGCTTTGCAACTCTGAAGCTGTAAGATCGTATTCTTTTTCTGCTCCATTTACCATCATTATTTCAAGAATAGCCTTATTACCACTAATTACTGGAGGTTCAGTAGGTGCAGTTGGTGTCGCTGATGCTTCATTTGAGTTAGCACTTTCCTCTACTGAATTAACAGCACTTACAACATAATAATATGTAGAACCATTTGTTACTGAATTATCTGTGAATGTAATCGCTGAGGTGGTCGCTATAGTCGTATATGGTCCGCCTTGTATAATAGAACGGTATACATTATAAGAAATTGCACTTCCACTTGTTGCTGTCCATAGGAGGTCTACTTTTGTATTTCCTGATATAGCTGCAAGGTTTAATGGCGCTAGTAAAGAATCCGGTATGTTATATACTTCAATTGAATTAAGGCAACCATTCGAATTATAACCACCTATGGCATATATCTTCCCGTTAAATACCACTACTTTATGATCCATTCTTGGAATAGACATTGGTGCCTTTATTGCCCACGAATTTGTTCTAGGGTTATATTCTTCAACAGAGTTAAATATATTAACTGAATTATATCCTCCAATTGCATAAATCTTACCATTAATTGTAGCTATTTGAAGCTTGTGGTTTGTGTTTGTCATTGGTGCCTTTATTGTCCACGAATCAGTTACTGGGCTATACTCTTCTACTGAACTAAGTTCTCCGCTTGAATTTATACCACCTATAGCATATATCATTCCATTTAGTATAGTAGATTGGAAACTGTATCTTGGACTAGACATATTTGCCATCGATGTCCATGTGTTTGTAACAGTGTCATATTTTTCCACGGAATTCAATGTTCCCTCACTACTTGTGCCGCCTATTACATATATTTGCCTGTTAATCACTTCTGCCTGAAAATAAGCTCTAGCAAGAGACATTGGTGTCTTGATTACCCATACATTTAATTCCGGGTTATATTCTTCAACAGAGCTAATATAATTAGTAGAATCATTACTACCAGCAATTGCATATATTTTTTCGTTTATTACTACTGTTTGAAATGCAATCCTTTCTGCATTCATCGGCGCTTTAGTTGTCCATATGTTTGATATTGGGTCATACTCCTCGACTAAGTTAACGACATTATTCGATTCATTTTTTCCACCTATGACATACAATTTCCCATTTACAACTGCCACTTCAAAATTCAGTCTACATGTTAACATTGAAGTCTTAGGTGTCCAAGTATTTGTTGCAGGATCATACTTTTCAATAGAGTTTAGTCGGGTACTCGAATTAGCCCCTCCTATCGCATATATTCCATCGCTAAGTACAACTACTTGATGACCTCTTCTTGGTGTTGACATAGATGCTTTTGTAGACCAATCATCTTCTGCAAAAATAGATAATGACATAATTGATAAAATAATTAGTACTATGAAAATAGAAATTAGAGATTTAAAAAAGGACTTTGAATTCATATGGCTCCTCCTATTGATTTTAATAAAAGTATTATATGCTAGTCACCAAATATGTTAAAGAGGGAATTCTTTGGATGTATGCCGAGAGATGGAGTGTAGAGGTGTTTTTCAGTAGAGAAAAAGGGATCAAACGTTTTATGCTGATACTATCGCTGGCGTATGTTTTTGGCAGTTGATTTGTGGAATCATCGAACCGGTCCGCGACAATCGGATACAAACGGTGCGAAGCTCGTAAAGAAATAGATCGCTGTTTTGTAGACTGGGTTTATTCCTGGCAAAGTCTGGAGTGCCTGTGCAAGAGGCTTATTATCAGCTTAATTTGGCTGTGTGGTAATTAATGTTATGAGATTTGTTCATTATATTATATAGGTATGAAAAATCTGGACACTGGGGTTATACTGTGTAGGCTATATCTATACTCACTTCAAATCTAGATAAGGTTGGACTTCCCGAATTGAAATTTACGGCACATAAAATCATCAACTAGAATCAATGAATAGGGGAATGCTAAATGTTCAATTTTACGAAAGTGAAAAAGTCTATTTTCCCTTCCTGGGTATGAATAATAGGGAACATCAAAATACAGATATCTGAATTGGTGGTGATGCAGGTCTTTCACTTTAATATACTTGAAACAATCAGTGTATTTATTCAAGTATTGAACACGGAATCTATTTCGCTGAATTGGAAGAGGCAATCGAATTTATACGGAGAAGAATCCAGGTGTTTACTAATATTGCGAAAGTAAATTTGCTTACAAGTTTAGCTAACAAATAGATCGTCTAAACCCACCACGCGGGCGGGCGAGCAGTTCCTCTGTCTGCCATGAAGTTCTAATCTGTTTGTCCCGAGTTTAATTCATCTCGGCTTTGTAGTATGTATTTAAAGTCCCCTCAAACCGGTCATTATCCGCCAGATTTTAGGCATATACTGAAGCAATCTGTAAGGCAACCGAAAATTGCTGGTGCTTTGCAATTTTAGCAGCAGGTAAAGAAACACCTCCTATCCGTCCAGCCGCACATGGTGTACGAGATATGCTGCCTTTTGATACGAAGGATATGTCAGTCTTTTCGACATGCTCTCCATAAGCTTTTGCCCCATCGTTGGTCGACAAAGCGTCTCATGAGTTGCACAAACATTCTCTTTAATATTTCCAGAAGAATTTATACCCCCAGTCATGAACATTGTGGGGAAACCTCGTAGTTCCCATTCGCCTCAAGTATCCATTCGTGTTCCAAATCATCGCTGCCTTTGGTAAAACATTATTGCAGTTACTAATCCCATTCGATGCAATTGGAGAATGCCGTATTGACTCAAAAAGGTTAGACACTTTATCCATTAAATTTTTATCTATTAATTATATTTTGACAAATACCGATATTATATATAGATGTTCATGGATGGAGGGATTTTTATGAGGATCGAAGGCACGGAAGCCACATCTTTCAGTTTACCCAAAACGAATAGCACTGGTGCATCCGGAAACGCAGGGAACAACAGTGTTACTCCTCCTACAAAAGATACAAAAATAAAAGATACGGATATACATAATCTTTCGCAGCTTTCGGACTTCGAAAAGAAGGAACTTCCGATCTCTGAGAAGGTTGTCATTGACGCAATAGAGAAAGCGAACAGGGCAATTTCCGGAGCAAATCGCAAATTTGAATTTTCAATCCATGAAAAAACGAAAGAAATCATGGTAAAAGTGATCGATTCGGATACGAATCAAGTAGTACGGGAAATTCCCCCGGAGAAAATTCTGGATATGGTTGCCAAGATGTGGGAAATGGCCGGTTTGATTGTGGACGAGAGAAGGTGAGAAGGTGGCAACAAATAGCGTAAATTCTACCAGCTCATTATTGCGCTTGACCGGACTTGGCGGAAGCGGGCTGGATACCGATTCTATAGTAAAGCAGCTTATGACCGCCGAAAAGGTTCCGCTTAATAAGCTTTATCAGAAAAGACAGCTTGCAGAATGGAAGCAGGATGCTTATAGAGAGATCATTAATAAACTTCGAGATCTTAAAGATACTTATTTTAACGTTGCAAAATCGGGCAGCAACTTGATGTCGGCTTCCAGCTTTAAGAAGTATACGGGTACGACAACAAACAGCTCTTATGTTACTATATCTGGGAATGCTGAAGCGGTAGCCGGTTCCCATACTGTATCCGTTATCAGCGTTGCTACGGCAGGACAGGCAGTCAGTGCCGCAGGAATAACAGATCCGTTGACCGGGAGCGCTATAGACGACACGGTCCTCAACCTTTCCGGGAAAACCATTAAAATGACGCTGGATGGTATAACACACGAGATAGCTCTAGGCGATTATAGTTCTTCCCCGGATACTTTAGGTGACCAATTGCAGACCCTTGTGAATGATGCCTTCGGCAGCGATAAAATTACAGTTAATTATGACGCGACTGCCAAGAAGCTGACCTTTAATACAGAGAACGGTGCCGGAAGGCTTACTCTTTCCAGCGGATCAACAAGCGACGGACTTGCTGATTTAGGGCTTTCTTCGGGAGCGACGAACAGACTGAATACAAGCCGATCCCTTGAAAGCTTAAGTGCTTCGTTTGCCAACGATTTGACCTTTGATGCGTCCGGAAAGCTCCGATTTACGATCAATTCGAAGGAATTTACATTTGACAAATCGGTATCCCTGGCAAGTATGATGAATACGGTCAATAATGACGCAGATGCCAAGGTCCTCATGAAGTATGATGACTCCAGCGATAAAATTGTTATTACTGCCAAGCAAACAGGCGCAGGGAACTTTATCAATATCTCTTCGGATCAGGGAGGAAATTTCTTTGGCGCTTCCGGCGCCTCCGGCATCAACACAGGCAGCGCCACCACAAAAGCCGGTACGGACGCAAAGGCGGAAATTGACGGTCAGGTGGTAACCAGGAGCAATAACACTTTTACCATAAATGGAGCTACGTACACCTTGGTAAAAGCCCATACGGACCCGAATACGCAAAGCGAAACAGTCTCTCTTGCCGCAGATACGGAATCCATTTACAACAATATCAAGGGGTTTGTTGATAAATACAATGAAACAATAGCTCTTCTTAATACAAAGACGGCAGAAAAATATGACAAGGATTATCAGCCTTTGACAGACGATCAAAAAGAGGCAATGAATGAGGATGAGATCAAGACATGGGAGACAAAAGCTAAAACCGGACTACTGCGTAACGACTCGAATCTTCAAAATATAGCATATAGTATGAGACGAGCACTGTCAGATAGCATTTCCGGAATATCAACCAGCTTGTCGGCCATTGGTATTACAACAGGGAAGTATTCGGATAATGGTAAGTTGGTAATTGATGAAACCAAATTAAAAGACGCTATTTCAAATAACCCCGATGCAGTTGCAGAGTTGTTTACCAAGTCCTCTGATATAAGCTACAGCCAAAGCTTGGCAAATGGACAGCGATCCGCAAGATATGCCGCGGAAGGGATGGCGAACAGGATTTCAGATATATTGGATGATAATATCAGGACTATAAATGGGAAGGGAAATTTGCTCCAAATAGCGGGGATAGAAGGGGATGCAACTCAGTACACTAGTATTATTTATAAACAGATTGACCAGTACGATGATGACATATTAGCGATGGTAGACAGGCTGAATGATAAAGAAGACCGATATTATGCAAAATTTACGGCCCTTGAAAAGTATATATCGCAAATGAGCGCTCAGAGTAGTTGGATATCGTCGCAATTTAGTAGTTCATCCTCTTGATAAGGCCCCAAAGAGCAGTCCATTACTATTAATTAAACGGAGGAAACGCATATGGCATTGAATAAGGCATATAATCAGTATAAACAGAATTCGATATACACCTCGACTCCCGAAGAATTGACATTGATGCTGTATAATGGTCTGATCCGATTCATCATGCAGGCACAGAGCAGTATTGATGAAAGAGATATAGAAAAGGCATCCAATTCCATTGCCCGTGCAGAAGATATCATCCAACATTTCCGGATCACTTTGGATATGAAATATGAAGTGTCTCAAGGATTGGATGCCTTATACGAGTATATGTTCAGAAGGCTTGTGGAAGCGAATATGAAAAAGGATCAGGAGATTCTGGCTGAAATACTCGGGATGGCCAAGGAACTCCGGGATACTTGGGCACAGGCTATGAAGCTGGCCAAGATTCCTGTCCATCTGCAGCAGATACTGCAGCCGGAGCAGCCGAGAGCTGCGGCTCAGGAGTAAGCTCATGGTTACAACGCCGGAGAAGTACATGGAGCGACTGGTTGAGATTCTGCAGAAAAAGAAAGATATTCTACTGAATATTTTGGATCTGACACGAAAACAGACTGAGGCGATAACCGAAGATGGCTTAGACGTGCTGAACAAGCTGATCGACGGGAAACAGAAAAAAATCGATGAAATCGATAAGCTGGACGAAGAATTCGGGGTCTATTTCCAGAGGTTAAAATCCACAATGGGAATATCCCGTCTGGATCAGCTCGACGCATCAAAACTTGATGTTGCCACTGCAGAGAAAGCAAGAAGCTTGAAAAGCTTAACGGCTGAAATTATGGATGTCATAAAAAGCATCAGTGAATTAGAGGAAATCAATAGCCGCAAAAGTCAGGAGCTCCTTGGAGAATTCAGCAAGCAGATAAGAAGTATCAACCAGGGCAAAAAAGCCAACAACGCCTATAAGCCCGCGCCATATAGCGCCCCGTCCTATTTTGTGGACAAAAAGAAATAAATCCTGCCAAATTCATTTCAAACAAAAAAGCTGTCTTTGCGGACAGCTTAATTTGTTTTTGGGAGTGGTCCTGATGAGCGGACGCTCTCATGATTCGGGCGCTTGCGTTAGGGCCTGCTGTAGTAGGAGGAGTTGGTAATGGTACAATGAAATCTGTAGAAGAGTACGATCCGGATACTAATTCATGGACTGCAAAGGCACCAATGAGTATAGCAAGGGCTTCACACCAAATAGCTGTTGTTAATGGGAAAACATATGCAATAAGCGGCGGCAACAGCGACAACGATGGTCTTCCTGTGAATTCGGTTGAAGAATATGACCCGATAAAAAATCAATGGGTAACAAAGGCCTCTATGTCTATTGGGAGGGGTCAACACCAAGTGGCAGTAATTAACGATAAAATATATGTCATAGGAGGACAATCAAGCGGCACTAATTATTTAAGCTCGGTTGAAGCATATGATATATCGACAGATACATAAAAAACAAAAGCTTCGATGTCCACTGCAAGGAGTATTTTTCATATCTGGGGGTACAGGAAAGGCTTATTATACCTTCACAAAGAAGAATAATATAAAGCCATTCCTAAGCAGGAAAGAGTACATAGCATTTGATAAGATACAGAGTTTTGAAGTAAAAGATTATAACGACTAGAAGAAAATATTGACGGGAGCATCCAGAGTAATCTGGATGCTCCCAGGGCCCAATTGAGGCAAAGACCCTACAAAAACATATCCAGCAGCGCCCCGTAACCGAAGCCGGAATTGCTGTAGTTACCTGAAGAAAGCATGTTATTCAGGTAGGAATAAAAATCCGGCAGCTTGCTGCTGGTGGTATCCGGTACGACGCTCAGTTCCGTCCCGGTATTGCCGGCGGCTTTTAAAGTAGCCTGAACCTTGCCGTTATCAAGGCTTACTGTATTGCTGGAAGAGGCATACTGCCTTCCGTCTACAGTATAAACTGCGTTCTGCGCTTTTGTGTCCGCCGCTTCAATTCCGGACACCGCAACAGCGTTGCCTTGCAGATCCGTTACGGAAAACGCGTTCTTCGATCCGGATTTGGATGCTTCCAGCTTAAGATATACGCTGTCGTCCTTGCCGGTTTCCACTGAAGCCTTGACGCCTGCACCCGACTTGTTTACCGCTGTTGCGATTTTATCCAGCGCGCTTTTATTTGTGTCATTTTCGTTTATTGTAAAATATACATTTCTCGTTGTTGCTCCGCTGCTTATTTTTATGGCGTTAAAGCCTGCCTCAATAGAGGTTTTGCTTTTTGCGGCCAATTCGTTTCCGCTATTCACCTGGCTTGTGGCAAGCTGCGAAACTTTTATTGTATAATTCTTGACAGAGGCGTTCATTTGAGCGGTGGCCGTAATGGCATTGCTATTTGTCGATGCGACCTTTTTGCTGCTTAAAGCCGTTGCCGTGTTTGCCATATACATCGAATTAATCGAATTATTCAGCTGTGTCAAATAGGAATTTGTAGACTGTGTGCTGCTTGAAGCGGATGTTGAGGATACGCTGGATGCGACTGCACTGGTTAAGACGCTGGAAAGTGCATTGTTTTTGTTATATACCAAACCCGCAAGATAGTTCCTATAGCTGTTTACTCCGTATATGCTGTTAACACCATATAAGCTGCTTATTCCATTTACCCCGTAAATGCTGCTTGCCATCGCGATCAACCTTCTTTCTACGTTGGCACAATACAATAAATCCTCGGAATAATATCCAATGTACCATAAAACGACATCATCCTAATACAATCATATCACAACTTTTGATGGAAAGCGATAGTAAAATGGTGTTTTATGCAGTTTTGCTTTACGGCTTTACTCTTCAGCGTACACCTTTTCAAGGAAGGCAAATACTGTGTTGAGGTATTCGTCCGGGTATTTCTCATAACTGGTTGCATTTCCGGCATCCTCGGTTTGCCAGAACTCCGCGCCTTTCGAGTTCAGCGCCGAATACTTCTGATAGAGTTCAATGCTATTTTTGATGGGAACGACCTTATCGCCCTTGCCATGGATCAGAAGCAGGTATGGCGGCTTTTCCGCAGTCAGCGCATTGATCGGGCTGGCGTTTTTGAAATCCAGGTCGCCGGTTGTTTCCATTGTAAATGCAACCGTACGGTTGAAGAGGATGGAGGGCAAATGGGACCACTCGTCCAGGTTCTGAGCAAGGTATGTTTTCAGGTCTGAGTAAGGGCTGTCCGCTATTACAGCATCCACCGATTCGCTTTCCGCCGCGGCGAGAATACTGGAGGAAGCACCTGTGGAAAAGCCCATAAGGGTTATATGCGTGGAGCCTTGCGAATACACATATTTGACGGCGGCCAGGACGTCCTGCTTTTCATTGCAGCCGAAGGTGGAGCTGTTGCCGCCGGATTCACCCGAATCCCGGAGGTCGAAGGTAAAAACGTTATAGCCTTTGTTCAGGAATTCCTTTATGAGATCCACAGTTTGGATGCCGAATTGCAGCCTGTTTTTCCCATAGGAATGTACCAGGACCACCGTGCGGTCGCTGTTTTTTGCCTGGAAAAACCAACCTTTTAAAATTGTGGTTTTGTCGGTGCTTTTAAAGCTGATGTCCCTGTACTCGGGAACGATATTGGAAGAAAAGGTATCGACCGGTTTCTTTTCCGGATGCAGCAATGCCCAGCTCTTATAGCCGGAAAGGACTACGACGGCCAATATGGCGAGAAGCAGCAGGATGGCGACGGTTAATGTAACATTACGCGCTCTATGGGTTTTTCTTACTGCATATGTAACTCCGCTTATTCGCATTTTGCTTTCCTCCACTATTGCTTTTGTGTCGCCGGTACCGAAGGTGCATCCCGACTGACGCCGTACTCGCGCCTGTATTCTTGACAGGAACTTAACTTTATTATATTTTTATTTAATGACATTGTAAAGCAATATGGGCTACAAATATAAGGAATTGCGATCATGTTTTGTAATATTTGCCCAAGGAAATGCAATATTGACAGAGGAAGCGGCAAGGGGTTCTGCGGCATGGGGGAGAACCCTGTGGTCGCAAGAGCTTTTCTGCATATGTGGGAGGAGCCCTGCATAAGCGGGACGAATGGCTCCGGTACCGTATTTTTTTCCGGCTGCAATCTCAAGTGCATTTTCTGCCAGAACCATGAAATCAGCCACGGCGGGCGCGGCAAAGAAATCTCCGCCGAAGAGCTGGCGGGTATTTTTCTTTCACTGAGGGATAAAGGCGCACACAACATTAATCTGGTAACGCCTGCGCATTTTGCACCGTCTATTAAAGAAGCGATTCGACTGGCAAGGGCGGGGCGGGATGATGGCGGCGATACGGGCGGCGGGGATATTGGCGGTCCGGAGAAGAGGACAGATTTTCCGCCCCGGAAGGAGTCTGCCGCAGTTCCGCTCGACATCCCAATTGTTTATAACACAAATGGCTATGAAAGCCTGGAAACGCTGCAAATGTTTGACGGGACCATCGATGTTTATCTCCCGGACCTGAAATATATCAGCGCGGAAGTTTCCATGGAATACTCCGGGGCAAAGGACTACTTTGACATTGCATCCAGGGCGATCCGGGAAATGTTCAGGCAAGTGGGAAATGCCCAATTGGATGAAAATGGGCTGATCAAGCGTGGCGTTATCATACGGCATCTGGTTCTCCCGGGACATATCAGTGAAACGCTGCGGGTTCTCGATTGGATTGCTGAAAATTTCCCCAAGGATATATACATCAGCTTGATGAGCCAATATACCCCCTGCCACCTGGCCTGCGAGCATCCGGTAATCGGCCGCCGCCTGACCCGCCATGAATATGAAAAGGCAATCGGCAAATTTGCCAAACTCGGTTTCAATGGCTACGTTCAAGAGCGGGAATCCGCTTCGACCCAGTATATCCCTGATTTTAACCAGGTGCAGTTCTAAACTCCTATCTCTTTTTCTATCTTCGATCCCATATTTTGCGGCGCTGGAGCGTAGAAATTTTAAAATTCTATTGCAACGGGAAAAATTTTCAAAAAAGTACTGGAAATTATTAACAAAACATGATAAGATTAGACACGCATTTGAAATGCATAAATATCCATTCCTGTTATAATGCGGATTAAGTCTTTAAAACGACAATATATACGGTTTGCGAGGAATAAAGATGCAGGTAGGCGAGCTTTTCGACGGTCGATATCGAATCATGCGGATTCTTGGGCAAGGCGGTATGAGCAGGGTATATCTTGCGCAGAATGTGAACACCGGAACCTTGTGGGCAATAAAGGAAATCCCTGGCGGAAAGCCGTGCGGTATGGAACTGCCGGCGGAGCCCAAATTTCTCAAGCGGCTGGAGCATCCTGCACTGCCGAGGTTATTCGATATATTGGAGCAGGATGGGAATCTGTATATGGTTTCCGACTATATTGACGGAATATCGCTGGACAAAAAGCTGGAAGCGGAAGGCCGCATAGCGGAAGATACGATCATAGATTGGGCAATACAGCTATGTGGCGCGTTGGATTACCTTCATACTCTCGAACCGCATCCCATCATTTACAGGGATATGAAACCTTCCAATATTATATTGGCAGGGAATGGCGCTTTGAAATTGATCGATTTCGGGATTGCCCGCGAATATAAGCCGTTGTCGGGAAATGATACTGTCTTTATTGGAACCAGGGGATATGCGGCGCCGGAACAGTACGGCACGGGCCAAACCAGCGCGGCCTCGGATATTTACAGCCTTGGGATTACGCTTCATCATCTGCTGACCGGGAAGAATCCTTTGGATCCGCCCTATGGCACAAGGCCGGCCAGACAGTTTGACGAAACGGTTTCACCAGGAATGGAGGCCATTCTTCTCAAATGTACAAAGGAGGATGCGTCAGAACGTTATCAGAGCGCGGCGCTTTTGAAAAGGGATTTTGAAGCTTTGGCTTCCGTAAGAAATAACGTAAACAATAAGGACACGGACGACAGGAAAGGGGAATTTCCTGATAGCATTAATCAGACGGCACAGCCCGATTCCGATCTATGGGAAAAAGGATCGAAACCGGTTGCGGGAATAACTCAGCAGGCAAGCATCCGGAGAATGGTCGTCACCGTTTGGGGCAATGCGGAATTCGGGTGTGAACTGGCCTATATGGCGGCAAAACATACCAAAGGCAAGGTGTTCCTGGCGGATCTGGATTTGCTGGCGCCCAAAGCCGATCTGTTTCTTAATCTGAAGAAAGTTCCTGACAAGTTGGCGCAAACGGGTATTTACGGGCGGTCGGGGCTTGACCTGGTGGCAGACGCCATGGGCAAGGGCCTTATGGACGAAGAATTGCTGCTGCAGGCAGCTGCCAAAAGAAAGGACTTGAAAAACCTCTATGTCCTGACGGGGAACTACCGGTTGGAGAATTACGAGTATTATAAAGAGGATTGGGTGCCGAAACTAATTGAGAAATGCTACCGCTGTTTTGATATTACAGTTCTCCTTGTTAATAAGTCGATCTACGATGCCTTTACCCTTGCAGCACTCCTTGGATCGGACTTGAATATAGCGGCATTCCGCGGTGATGTGGATGAACTGCGGGAATTCAACTCCTATGTGGAATTTTTAAAAGGGATGCAGCGGCTATCCGCCCATCGTACCAAGTTCGTTCTTTTCCAATATGACAAAGCTACGTGTATACCTTTGGATGAAGCCAGAAACGCGGTTCAAGGGAATTTGCTCGGCCTTGTCCCTTACAGCAGAAGGCGTTTGCTACACAGGAATCTGAACGGCGCTTATTCCTGCCGCATGGAAAAGGCAATTGAACAGGAATACGTTCGGCTTTTGACAAAGATGGGATTAATACCGGAATTGGGCATGCTTCAGCGGCTTCGGCCCGGCCGTGCACAGCTTGGAAATAAGACGGGAACGATGTAAATACATTCTGGAGGGATAAGGCATGCCTGTTGTAAGGTCTTATCAAAAGAAGCTCTTCGATGATGCGGTGGAAGAGGGCGAAAATAAGGAGATAGGCATTGAGAATACCGATTCGGTCGTATCCAGTATTGTGGAGCATATCCTGGATGAATCGCCGGAATTGGCGGTAGAAACGGCAAATTGTCCGAAGCCTTCAAATACACTTGTTGCGGCAATCATCGGAGATATAGAAAGTCACAAGTACAAGTATGGGATTTTCAGAGATGAACTGATTCACAAGGTAATTGAATTCATGTCCGGGTATGGTGCGCTTCAAAAATATATTGAGGACGAAGATGTTACGGATATTGACGGCACAAGGTATAACCAGTTTTTAATCAGACGGCACGGTGTGCCTGGTAAAATATCGGTCCGTTTCGGAAATGCAAAAATTTTTGAAACCTATTGCAAGGTGGTAGCGCTCCGAAATGGCATAGTTCTAGATAAGAAAGATGGCTGCTGTAGGGTGGCGGACGAAAAATACCGATTGCGAATCCGCATTTCCATCAGCCCCGGAAATAGGACGGGGCCTGCGATCAGCATCCGGAAGCATCGCCGGGAGAGCTACGTACTGGATGAATTACAGGCCTTGGGCATGCTGGACGGGGAATCGGCGAACCTGCTTGAAGAGCTTTCAACCGGAAGCGCATCGGTGATTTTTTGCGGAAAGGCTGCCGCCGGTAAAACCACTCTTCTGCGTTCGTTTATAAACCTCCTTCCGGAAACGGAACGGGTACTGATTCTGGAGCAGGAAGCGGAAATTTACCCGGACAAGCCTTACTGCATTGAGCGGAGAATAAGAGCATTATACGGCGACGACAGCGGTGAACGAAATTCGATCGCAGGTTCCGTAAAAGACCCCATAGCAGGTCCCATGCAAGATTCCGTGAAAGACGCTATAAAAGAGGGCTTGCGTATGAATATAGATACCTGCTGCCTGGGAGAGATCACCGGAGATGAGGCCTGGGAGTTTGCCAAAGCAATATTCGACGGATACAGGGGACTTGCGGCAATAAGCGCGGCCGGGGCGGAAGATGTGCCGGATAAGCTGTTTTCCTTATGCAAGGGAACTGCTGCGGAAAGCGATAAAAGAATTAAAGAAATATTGGGGAGAAGCGTAAACTTCCTTGTTCAACTGAAGGACTTCAAAGTAGTAAAAGTGCTTGAAATAACAGGATATGACGATAAGCGGGACATTTTCGAATACAGAAGAAGATACCCAGAAAAATAATATTTGAAGAGGATCTTAATTCATTTTCGGAGGGGTCGGCGAGCATGAGTAGAGGCAAACAGCAGTTTCTAATTTTCCTGTTCGGTTTCCTATCGGCGGGTATTCTCCTGGCAGGAGGATACATTCTTTACAGCAAGCTGATGGATGCCGGAAAGCTCCAGAGTGTGAGCCTTCCGCTCCAGGCGGCCGATGACTTGAAAAAGGCCGGGGTTTTGGTTTCTTTGCAAAGAATTGAAAAGGGGGAGGAGCTCAAGCAGGAATTCTTTCAACTAAAAGAGAGAAGCGTTGATGAAGTTCCTGCCAACTCTCTTGTTGACATAAACAGGATAACAGGAGAAAGAGCGGCGTTTACTATTGATATGAATGAAGTCCTGACGGATTCGAAGCTCCTGTCCTCCGCCAGTTCCTACAGCCCGGACGACAGGCTGAAGGACTATGCCTTGCAGGGCTATCTGGTTGCTGATACGGTAAAAGCCGGGGATTGGATCGATATCGAAATGGTCCGGTCCAATGGCGATACTTTCGTTGTTCTGGCAAAGAAACAGGTTATGCAACTTACGAATAATAAGGCGATCATCCAGGTGTCCACGGACGAACGGTTTTTGATCAACCATGCCATAGCAGAACAAACAGCGGGCTTGGGTCATATCGAGTCCCTCTTGTATCTTGACGAAAAGCAGCCTGCTTCCACAGTCACATATACACCTGCAAAAATTTCTGCAAACAGCACACAAGCGTCGGCTGCATCCGCTGGAGCCGAGCCTGCAAAATCTGAGCCGATAAGGTCCGATGAAGTAAAGCCAGATCCAGTAAATTCCAGGTCCGCAAAGTCCGATCCAGCGAAGTCGGAGCCGGTGTCCAAGGCTTCCGGCGGGTCGGGCGGACGCCAGGATGCCGCAAATGGCGCTTTACAGAGCGGCACTATTGTGAAACAGGCAGACGCAAAAGCAGCTCAGGGAGGGAGAACACGGCAATGAAATCTTTACTAATCGGAGTATGGTCGCCCTTTCACGGACAGACCTGCAATACGTCCAACGCGGTGGCGATAGCCGCAAGAATGGCGGTTACGCGGACTTTCAAAACCCTCCTTATGCATAACAGCACCAGCAAGAGCAACCTGGAAAATGCATTTTTCCCGGACGCAGCGGTCCGGACCTCCATTTCAAACATATTTGACGAATCCGGCATGGATGCCCTGATGAAGCTGGCCAGGACCAACCAGCTCTGCTCCGGCAATTTCCGCGATTACGCCAACTCCCTGATCCCGGACAGGCTCGAACTGCTCCCCGGTACCGCACGGCGGGACCCGCGGTCGTCCAGGCTGCTGCTTGATCAGATCACCTATATTGTCAACTGCGCCCGGGAGGCTTACGAATTTGTAATACTCGACATAAATGCCGGATACGGCGAGCTGTCGACGAAAACCCTTGATCTGGCGGATGTTCTGATTATCAGTCTGAGCCAGAACATGGAGGTGCTGCGGACCTATTTTGAACGCCGGGAATGGAATCCGGTGATAGAGGACAAGCCCCATCTGCTGGTGCTGGGCAATTATGACGAAAATTCGATCTTTACCGTCCCGCGCATACGAAAGGAGTTCGCATACTCCGGCGAGCTGTTCGTCGTACCGAGAAATGTGCGGTTCATGGACTCCGTCAACCAGCATGAGGTGCTCCAATATTTCGCCGGCCTTCAGACCAAAAAGAAGATTCCCGGGGAGGAAGCGGACTTTATGAAATGCCTGGACCATATTATTGAGAAAATTATATGCCTGTTCCGGCTTGATAATGTAAACACCTACAATCCGCTGATGCAGAAAACCATGTTCGACAAAATGCTCGGCGTATTCCGGTGAGTGCCGGCTAAAATAAAGCTTCCGCTTCTTTTTTGAGGGAGGGGGCGGTTGCAGGAGGGTATGGATGGAATTAACGATAGATACAAATAAAATGACCAATTACGGGATACTCCAGATGAAAGAATATGTACAGATGGCCGTTGATGAGCTGATGAAACTGAAGCTGTTCGATCTGGGGGTTTCAAGTCTGGAGTTGGAAAGACGGCAAAACAAGAAATCCCGGCTGCAGGCGGCCCTTAACGATTGCATTTACGGCTCCAAACCGGACAAGGAATTTGTGAAGGAATTCATCAAGGACCTTTTGCAGCAGTATTATGATATCACCTCCACTAAAATCAACCACATTATTTCGTTCGACAGGCCCGAACATTTATCGGTACAGGATAAATTCGACATTCTGCTGTATTTGTATAAGAAGGAATCCGGTTACCGGGCGCTTACGGCCCTGATTAAGAAATACGACCTGGATGTGCTTAGAAAATCGGAAGATATGGAGTATTTCTATATCGACCGGGAGGACATCGAACGCATATTCAAGCGGGAAGCCCCCGTAATCACCTTCGACGACAAATTGAACATAATCGTCCAGAGAATCTATTCCCTCTACAAGGGCTATAACGTGATCGATGATATCATGGACATGCAGATCGACGGGATAAGCTGCGGGGTAAGCGGCTATCCGGAATCCTTCGTCACGGAGCACAAAAGCGATTACGAGACCGCGGCCGCTTCCAAAACGGTGCGCTCTTATGAGAGCATCTGGCTGTATTTCCAGGGGAAAAGCATTCATTTGAAATTCCTTTCCCTCGGCAGCTACGACGAGCTTCAAAGGGTGTGCCAGAATGTGTATAAATACGGCTATCCGGGCCAGCTTTCCAAGGTGGATGGCTATAAGGTCAACAAGCTGAAGGACGGGTCGAGGGTCGTGGTCCTACGGCCGGATTTCTGTGAAACCTGGTGCTTTTTTATCCGCAAATTCGATCTTCCTGACATATCCCTTCCGGGGCTCATTAAGGATAAAAACTGCGAGCTTGTTATAGAGTTGATCCGGTATCTGGTAAAAGGCAATATGAACACAAGTGTGACCGGCGCCCAGGGATCGGGGAAAACAACTCTTTTGCGTGCGATGATAGAGCATATTTACCCTCCGTATACCCTGCGCATTCTCGAGATGGCTTTCGAACTCCATGTCCGAAAAAGCTATCCGTACAGGAATATCGTCACACTCCAGGAAACGGACGCAATATCCGGGCAGGCCGGCCTGGATGTGTTGAAAAAGACCGACGGTGTTGTCACCATTGTCGGCGAAGTCGCAACAGATCCGGTTGCGGCGTATATGATCCAGACGGCGCAGGTCGCGAGCCTGTTCACCCTGTTTTCCCACCATGCAAAGAAATTTCCCGATCTGGTCATGTCCCTGCGCAACTCCCTGCTTAAAGCGAATGTTTTCAGCAATGAAAGGATCGCGGAGGAACAAATCATCCGGGTGCTGAACTTTGATATCCATATGGAAAAAGACATTACCGGCAAGCGCTATATTGAAAGGATAACGGAGTGTATTCCATTCGAGCCGGGCGGGTCGGACATGGATATGGAGACAGAGCCGTTTCGCACCGGAGGGGAAAGCGATGGGGAAAAATTGCTAAAAGCGGCCCAATACCGGTATTATGAAAGAATGTTGGGTGGGCACACCTACACCTTCCGTAATATTGTCGAGTTTGACCTGAACGAAAAGGCCTATGTCGTAAAGAATCCGATAAGCGACGCCAATCGAAAGACCATGATGAAAGCCATGCTGCCGGAGGATCAGCGGCTGTTTGCAGCTTTCCTGGAGAGGGAATTCGGGAGGTGTGAGTGCCATTGCTAAGAACAGCGCTGTTGCTTGTCGGCGGGCTTATAATCCTGGCAGCATTGGCTGCCCTGATTATAGTCGGCAGGTTTGAAAACGCCAGCCGGAATTATATCCGGCTCAACACCAGGAGCACATCCGGGAGAAACGGCTTCGGAAGCGAACACGAAGCCCTGTATGGGAAGCCGGTCGTAGGCCGCTATTTTAAATGGGTCCGGGCACAGCTGTTTCTTGGCGGCGCTTCCGCCACGGGAAATCTGGAGACCCGAGCCGTATTGCTTGGGCTTGGAACGATACTGGTATCCGTTGCAACGTTTCTTGTGCTTGTCAGGCTGTACAGGGCGGACTTGTGGACAATGCTGTTATTCGGCATCTGCTGCATCTACCTGAACGGCATGCTTATTCGCAGCTTTGCCGGCAGTTCCGATACGAAGCTGTTGACGGCCATGCTGGATTACATAGGGGATATCAAACACTTCTACCATGCAACGGCAATGGTGGATGAGGCAATCAAACAGGCTAATTTGAGGGCATCCGGCGAGATGCTGAATCAAGGTACCAGGATCTATAACATTCTGATCGGAGCAAACCCCGAATACGCGCTGAAAGAGTATTATGAAACATGCATGAACAAGTTCTTGAAAATCGTTGCCGGCTTCTCCTACCTGGTACAGGATTTCGGGGATAAAAAGGTTGAGGGAGTATCGCTGTATATTAAAAATCTGAACTATATTTCGGAAGAAATTCAAATCGAAATCATCAAAAAGAATCAACTGGCCTATTGGCTTCGGGGCCTGAACATAATAGTACTGTTTCCCCTGCTTCTGCCGCCGGTGATTGAAGTATGGATGAAGTCCGGCTTTCCGATCGTATCGGCGTTTTATAATTCGTCAACCGGGTTTTACCTGAGGTGCGCCATTTTTCTTACAGTCATTGTATGCTATATATTCATCGTTCAAATCCAGAAGACGGAGCAAAAGGGAAGAACGCAGAACAAAAGGACCTGGGACTACTACCTGAATCGGATCGGCATTATACGGTCCATTGTAAACATTTTCGCTCCCAGGCCCAATACGGTGAAATACCGAAAAATAAAAGCCTTTCTGGAGAATGCAGGTTCTTCCATGACAATGGAAGGGTTATACCTGCGCCGGCTGATATACGGAATTTCTGCTTTCGTGATTCTGCTTGCGGTCTTTTCCTCCGGACACAGGGTCAATGTGGAGAAGATTATGGCAGATACGGCCTATGGAATCAGCAACCCCAACTTTTTTCGGATGATGGGCAGGCTGAACGAGGAAGACATCCTTCAGGATCAAAAAATTCTCGAACTGGATGCCTCCGTCATCAAAAAAATGGAAGGTATGGACCTTGCAAAATCGGAGGATATGCTTGCTGCCGTGAAAGCGGAGCTGATTACCATAAAGTATGACGGAGAGGACTTGGATTTAACGGCACAAAGGATTTACCTCAAAATATCGGACAGCAGAAAAGAAACTGTTCAGGCATGGGAGGTGCTGGCGGCGTTGATCGCAACCGGTATCGCATCCTGGTTCCCGATGCTGCTGCTGGCCTTTCAGGCGTCGCTTCGGAAGGTGGACATGGAAGACGAGGTGTTTCAATTCCATACGATCATCATCCTTCTGATGCATCACGACAATGTGGACGTGCGAGTCGTTTTGGAATGGATGAAGGAATTCTCGACGATATTCCGGGCGCCCATCGAGCTTTGCCTGACCAATTTCCAGAACCAGAACCTGGCGCTGGAAAGGCTCAAGGAAGAGGTCCGGTTCAAGCCCCTTGAAAAAATCATCGACAACCTGCAAATGGCGAATGAGGATATCAGCCTGATGGCTGCATTTGATGCCCTGGAGCTGGAAAGGGAATTTTACAAGGAGAACCGGAAGGAATCCAACAAGCAGCAGGTGAACAAAAAAATCGAGTTCGGCCAGTTGATCGGCTTTATTCCGGTTTACGCCGTCCTGCTGCTGTACATGGCACTGCCCATCATTGCAACGTCATTTACTGCTTTTTCTGCAATACAGAGGCAGTTGATGCAATAAATTTATATTTTGCGGAGGGAATCAAATGAGTAATGTCACAACGATCATTAAGCTTGGAGCGGCGGTATTGATTACTGTTGCGGCGATAGCCATCGCCATTGCGCTGTTTGGACAGGGGGCCGATATCACCAGAAATTCCGAAAGCGATATCAAGGGAATCAGCCAGGTGATTTCCTCCAAGAAATTTGATGCGTACAACAGTACGGAAGTTTCCGGCAGCAGTGTTGTGAACGCGGTGAGGATGTACGGGGAAACGGATGAATTGACGGTTTCGGTAAAAACGAATGCGGCAGCGGCGGCAACGACTTACAAATCCACCAGCAAATATGCTGTTTCCGATTCTGCCAATGCGAATTACATTAACCCGGTGGGGACGTTTACTTCTACACTGACGGCCAATGCCAACGGCATCATCACCCAAATTAGCTTCGTCCAGAAGTAGGAGGCCCATATGAACCCGTTGTCAACCTTGTTCGCGTCCATCGTCGCGATTATCATTTTCACATTGGTGCCGGTATACCGCACGTACTGGATCATTGACCAGCAGGTATACAAGTACGTGAACCTGCAGACGCAGGAATTTGCCAACGATATACGGCACAAAGGCTATATTGACAACGAGCGGTTTGAAGCTTTTATAAAAGCATTATCGAATACGGAAAATGTGTACGATATAAATATTGTACATATTGAAAAAATATACCACCCGTTACAAGCAACGGATCCCGGATATACTCCGGACCATACCTTTACGGTGATTGAAGAAGCGCATCCGTTGAATGCTATTATGGAAGGAATCAACAGCAGCCCGGCACACCAGTACCGTATGCATCAGGGGGATACTATAAGCGTCGAGGTGGTCAACAAGTCCAAAACGGGGACAATGGTGTTCATTCAAGCCCTTGGCGGGAAAGCGGAAAACTCCCTTCTTTCTTCCAGGGCCGGAGGAATGGTGACCAATGAAGATTACTGATTTTGCGCTGATCTTCCTGCTGGCCTTCCTTCCGTTTTCCATTGCCGCCGACATCGAACAGCACCGGCAGATCGAGGCGCTGGCCTGGGAACAGGTCTACGACGAAATCCTGTACAATGCAAGCGAGGATGCCACCATTGAGCTGGTGCGGAATTTTGGTTTGAATTCCGGGACGAATCGGGGCACCGGCTACAGCGACCGATATTTCGAAGGAGCACACAGAAGCCCGAAGGATATTGAGCTAAACCTTCCCGCAGCAATGGAAAGGTTTTTGGAGACGGTATATGTCAACTTCGGCGTAGAAGACGACAAAGTTGGGCAGGACTCCCTGAAAGCCTATTTGCCGGTACAAATGGTGGTAGGCTATGACGGATTGCATATACATACGTGGCAAAATATTTACAATGGAGATGCGGCCCGGTATGAAACCCGTGAAGTCTGGATGCCTAAAATACCGTATTCCTATTATGATGCCGGCGGCAACCGGACGGTAAATTTTACACTGGACGACTTTGCATATGTGTTTGACCATTCGACCGCCAATTGGGCTTGGGACAAGCGGGATAGACTGGCCGCCGTATATCCGGTAAATTTATTTACATCGGCAGTCAACTTCGATAATATACGGCGGCAAACCATTGTTCAGCTTATCCAATCCCAATTGGAATACTACACAAGCCGGGCGAATTATTTATCGCAGGTTTACGGACAAGGCTATATTTATAACATCCCTATGGTCAGCGAGGATACCTGGAACAACACCATTGATGATGTTTGCTTTATATCGTTTTTACAGGGATTCACGATTCCGGGGACTGATAAGATTTACAATACCTTTGGCTTTGGAGGTACGAGGGTAACGCTGACGGATAAATATGTCGGCAGTACGTATAACGGCGTAATGTACTACCATAAGGAGAGTTGCAGTCGGATATCTGCGGTAGAGCAAACATTCAATTCTAAAAAAGGAGCCGCTGCAGCCGGGTACAGGCAATGTCCGCTGTGCAAGCCTTAATTATATGAAATTTTTAGGAAATGAGGATATTACCATGAAAACGAAAATAACTGCGATTCTTGTGGTGCTGGCGATCCTGCTGTCGGTCCCGATAGGCGCAGTTGCAGGACAGGCAATGGCATTCACTGATGTCAAGGGAACTGATTGGTTTAAACCATATGTTGATGTGATGTCGGGAAAAGGGATTTGTGTGGGATACGGAAACGGGCAATACGGTCCGAAGGACAACCTTCAAGCGGACCAATTGATCAAATTCGTTGTGATTGCCCTGGGGTATGATCCACAGCCGGTGACCGGCAAGGATTGGGCTGCCCCGTATATTAGCAAAGCAAAGGAACTGGGCCTTATTAAAGATGGAGAATTCAACAACTATTCGAGGAAAATCACCAGGGGCGAGATCGCAAGAATTATAGCCAGAGGGATGAAAGAAACCTTCCCTGAAAACCTGGACGCATACCAGAGCCTGATTGCGGATTATAAGGATGTGATCGCCTCCTCTCCAGACAGGGAGTACATCCTGAAGGTTTACTGCAAGGGGATCGTGAACGGATACACGGATGGCCGATTCGGTCCGAAGGATAACGCCACCAGGGGCGAGGCCTCGAAAATGATCGTTTGCCTGATTGATCCGTCGAAGAGGCAGGATGTTGATGTGTCAGGTTCTAAAGTAGTTGACGGGTACACGATACCGGAGGTGCATACAATTAACGTAGAGCCAAGCGAAAAGCTCCAGACCGTAGTGGTGGATTTAACGCTACAAATACATTTCAGATATTCTCTGGAAGACCAACTTAACGAAGCTGATAAAATACTCAGAAGTAAATTCAAGGATGATTTCGTAGATCAAATAATGAATTATGCAAGGCAAAAGAAGATTGTAAATTACGAATTAAAACCAAAATCATTTAGAACTACAGACTATGAGATCAGAGTAGACGGTTATGGATGGTCAATCACCTTTATAGTGTATAGAAGATAACCGAAGGATAATATAATGAAAAATTTTTTTGCGATATTGTTTTTGCTTGCAGTTTTTGCATTGTCTCCTACCGCTGTTAATGCTGCATTAGAAAAACCTAGTACCCCTGCTGATGCTATCCATGATGCTAATTTTTCCCTTGGTTATAATTATTTCGGCACTAAAAACTATTATCATGGGATAGCTTTAAATAATAATTTAGCAGTGAATGATTGGGGTACCTGGAATGATCGGATTTCAGGCAAAATTTATCATAGCGACGCTGCCGTAGATTTAGGGTATGCCCTCGTATATGGAAGTGCTTCATCCTTTAGTAACGGCGTTCCTGATATATTGGGTGAAACCATGGGCGCGGATACCTTCTGGAATGTTTATGCGCCGATGGATGCATGGGACGCGGGCAAGAAATTTGAACAAAGAGAATGGATTCCTACTCCTTGGAAGGATGATAGAACCTCAGGTGATTGTAGAGATAAATCTTTCGATTTCGGTGAGGTAGATAACGAGTACAATGATAATATCGAAAATGGCATATTTGCATTTTATCATGATGTTTTAGGCCCTAATTGGAGAACGCCCCCGGATCCTACTAAAACCTGGGCACAATATGTCCATATCATGCAGCCTCCTACAGCTAACGGGTTTGGAGTTGGCCGTATGTGGCATATTGCAGCGGGTAAGCGTTGGTATTTAATTGTCCCGATTGCTCCGGATAATTACGACGAAGAGGAGCAGCCGGAGCCTGTTGCGGTACCGGAACCACCTGCGGCCGTGATACCTACCGGGACGATCAAATTTGTGCCCGACAGCTGCACATGGAGAAATACGGACCTTCAGGTCCGGGTATACGTCGATGGCAACACTACAGCAACGGTAAATGGTTCTGATAGCAGAGATTATTCATGGTCCTATTTAAGTTGCTCATTATCTGAACACTCCCACCATTCGGGCTGTTATGATGCTCTCGGCAAACTTATATGCACGGTTACAGAGCATTCTCATGGCTATTCCTGTTATTCTACGAGGAACTCCTCTACGGGTTGGAACTATAGCCAGAATTGGAACACCGGCACTCTAAATGTTTCCGGATCGACCCTGCTGGCCGCAACCACAAATATAGCAAATAACGCCTATGTGACGGTGAACCGGACGGGAATGGACAAACTTTCCGCAAAACTGAATGGCTGGAATGCCGGTGCGAAAACATGGGCATCCGGATCCCCGCCGCAAGGCTCCTGGGATACTGATACTCCGGCAAATACTTCCGCACCATCGGAAGATTATTCGTCGGCCTCCGGAACTTATCGCATAGACAAGGTAAACCCTGCAATTACGTTCAACTGGGCCAACCAGGACGATTTTAAACTGGGTCGGCACTGGTATATCTATGAAGCCGGCAATAAAATCAATCTGACGTTGGAGGATAATCTCTCCGGAATCGTCGAAAGCAGGTATTTATGGTCGCAAAACGCAGCCTTCCCGGCCGAGGTATCAACCATGACGAACCTTGGCAAAACGACAACGGAGGGAGCAACGGCTACCGTAAATACTTCTATTATGGTTCATTCGTCACAGAACAGGATTGGCAGTTGGTATCTTCACATGTATGCTAGGGATCGGGCAGGAAATGAGTATACCACGACGCAACCGATTTATATTGAGTGCAGTCTGCAGAATTTCCGGATTACTGATATTACGGACCCGCAATGGGAAAAAGTATTCTGGAATCCGTCCTACGCATCGGGCGTCTCTACAGGAGCATATTACCCCGTAAGCCAAATGCCGGTTGATAAGCATCCGACAAAAAACATTCTAACGAAGATCGGTTACGCCTTCTATTTCAGTATGACAAGCAGAGGTCTGAATGACAATGCCGACACCGTGACAATCCACCCTCGGTTTTTCTGGATGAAGGACCTCTCTGCGGCCAGCATCGCAGCGGCATATGAAGTGGACCTTTATTACGACCTTGACAGGGAGTACCTGATCCAGTATGGCAGTAGCCGGGATCACTTTACCATGACATATGAGCATTTTGACATTGGAGGCCTTTCAAACCTCATATTGAACAACGAAGTCCGTACAATAACAGACGCCAAAAACTCAACCTGGAAGGGCCGGTTTGCTTTGATGCCGACAACGAAAGCGGTCCGAAAGGGCGTGCCAATCGTCGTGAACGGCAAAGCAAATGAATCCGTGCTCTTGACAAAAGGGCTCATCATGGTTAATTTTACAATAGAAGGGTATAAAAACGGAGTAAAGGTTTTTGACTACAATCCGGACCAGTGGGCGGCCGAAGGCGGTCCTAAAGATGCGGCGCTGTTCTATACGGGAGACACGATGATCTTCGATTTGAGTTATTCCTCCCTGGACGATTATGGCGCAGGTACCGACAGGTGATCATTGAGAGCCGATAAACAGGGAAATATATCGGACAGAAACGGGATACCGTTTTTATATACCTGCAAAACAGAATGAATTTATTATAATGGAGGGTTCAATATGGCGGATTTAAAGTACGAAATCAGGAAGAACCTCGGCGTGATCGGAGAAGGGACAAGGGGCTGGAAAAAGGAAGTCAACCTGGTCAGCTGGAATGACCGCAAGCCCAAGCTGGACATCCGGGATTGGGATGAAATGCATGAAAAAATGGGCAAGGGCGTAACCCTTAATAAAAATGAAGTTATTGAACTCAAAAAGCTGCTTGACTCCATTGACTTCGACGACATGGAAGACTGATACTTGTAAAAATCTTTAACGATATGCTGCGGAAAAAGCGAATGGACGGTTTTAGCGGACAAGGATTTAGGATTTAAACGCATAGGGAAGTGTCCTATAAACCGTCTTATTGCTTTTGCTCCATTTTTTACAAATTGTTTATATATCGTTCTATACAATCCTTATTTTCACATATCCAGATATGTTTTTATAGCCCGCCGGATATCATCCTTGATTCTTCGGATGTAATTTGCCCGCATACTTCCCCGAGGCGTTCTTCTGATAAGCAATAAACAGCCGAAAAATGCAGGCAAAAGGAACCATCGTGACAAATGTAAACTTTTGGGGTATAATTTGCTTTAGAACGTGAAACGGTTTCATTTCATGCGCGATGGGGTGATTTGATGGAAAAGCTTTTGCCGAAAGCCTGGGAAGGATTGCTGAACTCTTCGACTTTTCTGCCGGTCATCGTCAAGACGATTGAACGGATCCAGGACATCACCTGGTCCATGGAGCCCAACCGCCATGAAAATTATGAAATGGTCTATATGAAGAAGGGCTTTGCGGTGTTTGAAATAGCCGGCCAGCCCGTGCCGCTGGGACCGAATGACATCGTTATCATCAAGCCCCTGCAATACCACAAGTTCATTGTCAAATCGGAAAACGGCTGTGAATTCATCGTGCTCAACTTCAAATTCGAGAATAAAATCAGCGGAGAATTTTCCGAAATCCCGCTGGAGGACTTTCTTAACTTCGTCAGCAGCAAGGAAACCGGCGCTTATATTACCCTGAAGGTCAGCCAGAAAAATGAAATCATCGTGCTGCTCAACCGGATTCTCAAGGAGCGGGAGAGCACGGAGCCCGGAAGCGAATTCCTCAATTACCTGCTGGTGCTTGAGCTTTTCGTTCTATTGTCCCGCGCGCTGAAAATGGAGTGGGAAAACAGCATTAAAACCAAGAGCCCCAAGCTTCGGGAGCTCATCAACATTTCCATTAACTTCATCCATAACAACTTTGAACGGGACATCTCCCTCAGCGACATCTCCAAATTCGTGTTCCTGAGCCCCAGCTACTTTACAAGGGCCTTCAAGGAAGAAACGGGCATGAGCCCGATCAATTACCTTCTCAAGGTACGCATCGACAGGGCAAAGGAGCTTCTTGCCGATACCGGCCTAAAGATCAGCGATATTGCGCTCAGTGTAGGCTTCTCCAATCAGCAGCGGTTCAATGAGATGTTCAAGAAATATGTGCATCAGACGCCGTTGCAGTACCGCAAAAAAACGGTCTGACGTCCGGAGAAAACCGTATAATTTTCCGCAGTACAACAAAAAACATTCATATTACTGCCGCAGAACGGCAAGTAACAGGAAGAATCCCGGTCTGCCTGCCGGTATAATGCTTTATAACAGGGAGGTATTCATATGACGGAGCATACTTTGGAAAGCAAGGGCATGACCATGACACAAAAAATCCTTGCGGCCCACGCGGGGCTTGAAAGGGTGGAGGCGGGCCAGCTTATAAAGGCCAGACTGGACATGGTGCTTGGAAACGATATCACGACTCCCGTGGCGGTGAAGGAATTTCGCAAGATCGGCGTGGACCGTGTTTTTGATAAAAATAAAATTTCCATCGTACCGGACCATTTTACTCCGAACAAGGACATCAAATCCGCGGAACAGGTCAAATTCATCAAGGAATTTGCCAGGGAGATGGGGATCGTCAATTATTTCGAAATAGGACAGATGGGCGTCGAACATGCCCTGCTGCCGGAAAAGGGACTGGTGGTGCCCGGCGACGTAGTGATCGGCGCAGACTCGCATACCTGTACCTATGGCGCTCTTGGCGCATTTTCCACCGGAATCGGAAGCACGGACATGGCGGCGGGAATGGCAACGGGAGAAGCCTGGTTCAAGGTGCCGGAGGCGATCCGGTTCGAATTGAGGGGCAAGCCCGGCAAATGGGTCGGCGGGAAGGACGTCATCCTTCATATTATCGGGATGATCGGCGTTGACGGCGCATTATATAAATCCATGGAATTTACGGGCGACGGCCTGCAGAACCTTTCCATGGACGACCGGTTCTCCATGGCGAATATGGCGATCGAAGCCGGCGGAAAGAATGGCATTTTCGAGGTGGACGACAAGACGATAGAGTATGTCAGGGAGCATTCTACCAGATCGTATGAGGTATTTAAGGCGGATGCGGACGCGGTATACTGCGAAGAATATGTGATTCAGCTTGAGGATGTCAAGCCTACGGTGGCATTCCCACCCCTGCCCGATAAGGCAAGGACGATCGACAAGGTAGGGGATGTGAAAATCGATCAGGTGATCATCGGTTCCTGCACAAACGGCAGGATGGAGGATATGCGCATAGCCGCTCAGGTGCTGAAAGGGCGCAAGGTGCATCCGGATGTACGCTGCATAATCATACCGGCAACCCAGAAAATCTGGCAACAGTCCATGCATGAGGGGCTCTTCGATATCTTCATCGAAGCAGGCGCTGCTGTCAGCACGCCGACCTGCGGGCCATGCCTCGGAGGGCATATGGGAATCCTGGCAAAGGGCGAAAGGGCGGTAGCCACCACGAACAGAAATTTCGTCGGAAGGATGGGACACCCGGAGAGCGAAGTATATCTGGCAAGTCCGGCAATCGCCGCAGCATCGGCTGTTGCGGGCAGGATCGCTTCGCCGGAAGAGCTTTAAGCGGCCGGATAGTGTGCAATTATAGGAGGTAGTAGGATGAAGGCACAGGGGAAAGTAATTAAATATGGAAACAATGTGGATACGGATGTGATCATACCGGCCAGGTATCTGAATACATCAGATCCCGCGGAGCTGGCGTCGCACTGCATGGAGGACCTGGACGCAGGCTTTGTGAAGAGGGTGCAGAAGGGGGACATCATGGTCGCCGGGAGGAATTTCGGCTGCGGCTCCTCCAGGGAACATGCACCGATTGCGATCAAGGCTTCCGGGATTTCCTGCATTATCGCGGAAACTTTTGCGAGGATATTCTACCGCAATGCCATCAATACGGGACTGCCGATCATCGAGTGTCCTGAGGCGGCAGCGGATATAGCGGAAGGCGACAGGCTGGAGATCGATTTTGACACTGGGGCCATCACGAATTTGACAAAAGGCGTCAGCTATAAGGGGGTTCCCTTCCCGGAATTTATGCAGGAGCTTATTGCCGCGGACGGCCTGATCGGCTATTTGAGGAAGCAGGCAGGGAAGTAAGGAACAATGAAAGCAGGAGGTACTCATGAAATATAAAATTACGGTATTAAAGGGAGACGGAATCGGTCCTGAGGTAGTGGATCAGGCGATTGCGGTTTTGAATAAAGTTGGGGAAAAGAACGGCTTCGGGTTCGAGTACCAGGAGGAGCTTATGGGCGGCTGCGCCATCGACGCCTGCGGCGAGCCGCTGCCGGCGGCGACGCTGCGGACGGCGCAGGCAAGCGACGCCGTCCTGCTGGGCGCCGTAGGCGGCCCAAAATGGGAAGGCCTGCCGGGCGGCAAAACGCCCGAATCCGGCTTGCTCGGCATCCGCGCCGGATTGGGGCTGTTTGCCAACCTTCGGCCTGCCGTGATCTATCCCGCGCTGCGGGAGGCGTCTCCGCTGAAAGCGGAAATCATCGGGGACCGGATCGACATCCTCGTCGTGCGCGAGCTGACAGGCGGCATCTACTTCGGTGAAAGGGGCAGGCTGGCGGCAGGGACTGCTGAAGAAGCCGCCTACGACACCGAAAGGTACAGCGCCGCCGAGGTGGAGCGCATCGCCAGGCTCGCCTTCGAGGCGGCCGGGAAGCGCAGCGGCCTTGTCACCTCTGTGGACAAGGCGAATGTGCTGGAAAGCTCCAAGCTTTGGAGAGAGGTCGTCATAAAGGTATCCAGGGATTACCCTGATATCCGCCTCAACCATATGTATGTGGATAACGCGGCTATGCAGCTTGTCCGGAATCCCGGGCAGTTTGATGTTATCGTAACCTCCAACCTGTTCGGAGACATTCTATCGGATGAAGCGTCCATGATCACAGGCTCCATAGGCATGCTTCCTTCCGCCAGCCTCGGAAACGGAACCCTCGGGCTGTACGAGCCGATACATGGGTCCGCGCCCGACATAGCTGGCCAGGATAAGGCAAATCCCATCGCCACGATCCTCTCAACGGCCATGATGCTCCGGCATTCTCTAGGCCAGCCTGCAGCGGCGGAGCAGATCGAAAACGCCGTGAAGAAGGTTCTGGACAAGGGTTATAGAACGGGAGACATCGCTTCGGTGGGCGGCCAGGTGGTCGGGACCCGTGAAATGGGCAGATTGATCGTAGAAGCCGTTTAATTATCTCCGCCGATCGTATCCTCCGCGGGCTTATTCTGGTTCCGGTTGAGAACGAACAGGCTTGCCAGGATAATGACCATGCCGGCGTATTGGATAAGCAGGAGCTTTTCATCCAGGATCAGGTATCCTGCAAATACGGATACGACGGGGATCAGGTTCAGGAATGCGGACGAAACGGTGGGACCGAGCTTCCGAATCGCATAAAGGAACATGAAATAGGAGACAGCGGAGCAGAATACGCCAAGATATACGAGATTCAATAAAGCAGGGATGCTGACCGGCTTCCAGCTTCCGATCTCGGAAGCGAGGAAAGGCACAAACAGCACTGCGCTCAGGAGAGTCTGGTAAAGTGTAATGATATAGCTGGAATACCTGCTTCCCAGCCTTCGGCTCATAATGGTGTATATCACCCAGCTGACCATTGCACCCATAACCAGCATGTTGCCCTTGAAAGAGGAGGAGGAGAAGTCCAGCTTTCCATTGACGGAAATGACGAGGTATACCCCGAAAATCGATGCAAGAATGCAGGCAGCCACTTTCAGGTTGCCTTTCAGCTTGAAAAAGAGCATTTCAACCAGCAGGGTGAATACGGGTACGGCTGCCACAATCATGGAAGCACTCGAGGCCGTTGTAAAACGGAGTCCATTGTTTTCAAAAACAAAATAGAGTACGATCCCGAAAAAAGAGGAGCCTGTAAGCAGCAGAAGGTCCTTTATCGCTATTTTCCAGGAGGTCCGGGTAACAATCCCCCACAGGAAAAGCGGGACCAGGGCGATCAACTGACGGAAGAAAGCGATGGACACGGGAGGCATTTCCCGGAGCACCACTTTGGTGCTGATAAAGGAAATTCCCCAAAACAGCACCGGAAAAAGAACAAATAGCAGGTTAAAATACCTGGAAGTCCGCGATTTCTCCGAGTTCACCCAAATTTCTCCTCTCTTGTCCCAGCAAAATCGATTATAGCATTTTGAATCCTCCTTTTCAAACGGTGTATTTTTATGCCTGATTTCCTACACGGATTCTACATTTTTTGCTCTTGGACACCGGCTTGATTCGATCGAACCGGAATCCCTTTCCCTCACCTGAGTATAAGATGTACCGTACCGGGACAAAGCGCCTGTTCTGCTGTTTGCTGCTGAAACAATGTACCGGTCTCTCTATCCCGTCTCCTCCTTCTGCTTCCTCATCTCACCTGCCTATCCCATTGCCCTGCCTCGTCTCGCTTCCTCATCCTGCCTCACGGTCCCATCTCCCCGCCCTGTCCTTCCTCCTCAATCCTCCTCAGCCGTCCCTCCGAAGGAGTAAAATAAATTAGCAAGCTATCGTACTATTAGAATGTATAAATATACATTTTATGTAACCCATTGAAAAGGGGTTTAATTGTTGATAGTATATATATATTGTAATCAGGTGAATTACATTATTTGGGAAAGGCCCCTGGCGTGGTTTTTCACAGAAGACGGCAATGTTGCCTTTTATGGATAATTATACCTGATTTTTTGTTGGTTGGATTTCCGGAAGCAGCAGGCAGGAAATTGAAATAATTGGATGGGCTTTAGAGACGCTTTCCATTGCATTTTACCGGATATTGCGGTATTATGTTAACTGATTTATTGGTGTTTTAATCGCAGCAATGCGGATAAATATTATACTGAAAAAGTTTTACATTTTAAGGGGTGTGTTTTTTTGGGCGTATATATACTCAAGAGGTTTGGTTATTCGGTACTGACGCTGTTTATCATAATAACAGTGACCTTCTTCCTGATGAGGTCCATACCCGGAAGCATCTATACGAAGGACAAACCGCTTCCGCCAAAAATCGTGGAGAACATCAAAGCCAAATATGGGCTTGACAAGCCATTGTTCCAGCAATATCTGAAAACCCTCGGCAACGTGGTGCGGCTGGACTTCGGAATGTCCATGCAAAGCGAGGGCAGAAAGGTCAACGACATCATAGCGGAGCAGTTTCCCAATTCGGCAAAGCTGGGCCTTTTCGCCATCTTCCTCTGCCTGATCCTCGGAATTCCCCTGGGAATCATTTCCGCGCTGAAAAACGGGAAATGGCAGGATAACGGCGCAATGATCCTGGCGACCCTGGGCGTCACCATACCGAGCTTTGTGGTGGCGACGCTGGGGCAGTATCTGTTTTCCGTCAAATTCAAAATTTTCCCGGTCATGGGGTTTAAAACACTGGCCCATGCCGTTCTGCCGGGTATAGCCCTTTCCTTCTTCCCGTTGGCCTTCATCGCAAGGCTTGTCCGTTCCAGCATGCTGGAAACACTGGAGCAGGATTACATCCGGACGGCGAGGGCAAAAGGCCTGACCGAGCAGATGGTCGTCCTGAAGCATGCTTTGAAAAACTCCCTGATTCCTGTGGTAACATACCTTGGTCCGTTAATCGCTTCCATCCTTACAGGCAGCTTCGTGGTGGAAAGGATCTTCAATATACCCGGACTTGGCAGGTACTACATCAGCAGCATATCCAACAGGGACTACACCGTCATAATGGGGTTGACGATCTTTTTTGCAGCGTTTGTCATATTGATGAATTTCCTGGTCGATATTGTCTATGGCGCCATCGATCCCAGGATCAAAATTAGAAAGTAGGGGTGCGCGCATGCAGTTTTCCAGTGAGCTTTTCAGACCATTAAATAGAGCGGCCATGACGGAAGCGGTCAGTACCAGACCGAGCCTGACGTACTGGCAGGATGTCTGGCGCAGGCTGAGAAAGAACAAGGTCGCCATGATCAGCCTTATAGGAATCCTTATCATCCTTGCTCTCGCCATTCTGGGACCTATGCTCAGTCCCTACAGCTACTCCGACCAGATCCGCGGTTCGGAGGATTTGAAGCCGTGCTGGCAGCATCCGCTCGGCACGGACCATCTGGGCCGGGATATGCTGGTTCGCATTCTTTACGGCGCCAGGATATCCCTTAGCATCGGCATCGTCGCGGCATTGGTCAACCTGGTCATCGGCGTTTTGTACGGCGGTATTTCCGGGTTTATCGGCGGCAAGGTCGATACGGTCATGATGAGAATCATCGATATCATATACGGCGTGCCGGCCATGCTTTACATCATCCTCCTGGCTGTCGTCCTCAAGCCTACGCTGACGGAGCTGTTCAAGCTTCCGTTTATGGAATTTTTCAAGGCTGCCGGCGCAGGACTTGTCAGTATGTATATCGCGCTGGCCCTGACCTATTGGATCACCACGGCCAGGATCGTCAGGGGACAGATCCTCAGCCTTAAGGAGCAGGAATACGTTACCGCGGCAAAAACCCTTGGCGCGGGCAGCGCGCGGATTCTGCTCCGGCATCTGGTTCCCAACTGCATCGGTCCGATTGTTGTAACGACGATGCTTATGATTCCGGATGCGATTTTCACGGAATCCTTCCTCAGCTTTATCGGTCTGGGCGTTGACGCTCCCGTGCCGAGTTGGGGCAGCCTTGCGTCGGAAGCTTTGGGCGGAATAAGGTCCTACTTTTACCTGCTGCTTTCACCGTCCCTGGCCATCTGTATTACCATGCTGGCGTTCAATCTGTTCGGAGACGGCCTGAGAGACGCCCTTGATCCCAGAATGAGAAAGTAAGAGGGTACGATGATGACAAACAAACTTCTTGAAATAAAAAATCTTCAAACGAAATTCAGCACCTATGCCGGTACCGTTTCAGCCATAAACGATGTGTCCATCTCCATAGGATACGGGGAGGCGGTCGGTATTGTGGGCGAATCCGGAAGCGGCAAGAGCGTCACCATGCTTTCCGTCATGAGGCTGCTCTCGGAAAACGGCAAGGTCGCCGCTGGCGAAATCCTTTTTGACGGCAGGGACATGTCCGGCCTCAAGGAAAGGGAAATCCAGGCGATCCGCGGCAGCGAGATCGGAATGATCTTCCAGGACCCGATGACCTCCCTGAATCCGGTCTTCACCATAGGCAATCAGCTCATGGAAGCGATCATGAGACACAATAGAAGGATGCCCCGGAAGCAGGCCCAGGAAAAGGCCATCGACATGATGAAGCTGGTGGGCATTCCCAGCCCGGAAAAGCGCTTCCACCAGTATCCCCACGAGTTCAGCGGCGGCATGCGCCAGAGGGTGATGATCGCAATGGCCCTTTCCTGCGAACCCAAGCTGCTGATCGCGGACGAACCGACGACGGCGCTGGATGTGACCATACAGGCGCAGATTATGGAATTGATGAAGGATCTGAAGGAAAAGATAAACATGTCCATCATTCTGATCACCCATGACCTGGGTCTTGTTGCAGACATCTGCGAAAGAGTCATCGTCATGTACGGCGGAACGCTGGTCGAGCAGGGAACCGTGGACGATATCTTCTATGAACCGAAGCATCCCTACACCGTCGGGCTTTTGAACAGCATTCCGCGGATGAACATGGGGAAGGAACGACTGAAGCCGGTCGAAGGAACGCCGCCGGACATGATCCGTCCCCCCGAGGGCTGCCCGTTCACGGCCAGATGCCCTCATGCCATGGAGATATGCAGCCTGCACAAACCGCAGTACCAGAGGGTGACGGAAGGGCACGGGGCGGCTTGCTGGCTCCTCTACAAACAGGAAGGCGGCGATAAATAATGGGACAGAAAACGGAAGTCATGCTGGAAGTCAAAAACCTGACCAAATTTTTCAACGCCAGCTCCGGCGTATTCGGGAGCAGCCAGACGGTCGTCAAGGCGGTTGACAATGTCAGCTTCAAGATAAATAAGGGCGAGACGCTGGGCCTTGTCGGCGAAAGCGGCTGCGGCAAAACGACCACCGGAAGGACGATCATTCGGTTATATGAGCCGACCTCCGGGAATATTATTTTTAACGGGCAGGACATCACCAGAATCGATATGAAGCCGGTCCGCAAAAAAATGCAGATGATCTTTCAGGATCCGTATGCCTCCCTGAACCCGAGAATGACCGTAAGCGACATTGTCGGCGAAGCCTTGGACATACACAAGCTGGCAAAAGGGGAGGAGCGGAAGGAACGCATATTCCAGCTCCTTTCCATGGTGGGCCTGAACAGGGAGCATGCGAACCGGTACCCGCACGAATTCAGCGGCGGGCAGCGGCAGAGAATCGGGATCGCGAGGGCTCTGGCGGTGCAGCCGGAATTGATCATCTGCGATGAGCCTATATCGGCCCTTGACGTATCCATACAGGCGCAGATCGTAAACATGCTGGAGGACCTGCAAAAGGAACTCGGCCTGACGTATTTGTTCATAGCCCATGACTTGTCGATGGTGAAGCATATCAGCGACAATGTCGGCGTAATGTACCTCGGTAAACTGATCGAACTGGCCGGAAGGGATGAGCTGTATGAGAATCCGGCCCATCCGTATACAAAGGCGCTGCTGTCCGCGGTACCCGTAGCCGATCCGAAGGCCAGCAGGGCAAAGAGCAGGATCATCCTGGAAGGGGATGTTCCCAGTCCGATCAATCCTCCGTCCGGCTGCCGGTTCAGGACCAGGTGCGCCTATGCCATGCCCAAGTGCGCCGAAATCGAGCCCGAACTCAAGGAAATCGCCCCTGGCCACATGTGTGCGTGCCATCTCAACGACTGATCCAATCCGGCCCTTATTACAAAAGCAGGCTTGTTCCGACATAGAACAGGTTTAGAACAGGTTGATTCGGGGGATAGATATACCTGGATATAAACGGCGGAAATCCGTTTATGATAATCATATTCTATAGAATGGAGGAAAGTAATATGCTAAAGAAAGTTTTATCGGCAGTGCTGGCGCTTATCATGCTGGTCGGAATCATGGCAGGCTGCGGTCAGTCTGCTACGCCCGGCAACGAGAGCACCGCGGCAGTGAGCACGAACCCCTCTGAAACCAGTGCGGCGGCTCCTGCCAAGACAAGCTCCAGGGACAATGTCACATTGGTGGTCGGCTCAGAACCGGCAACGCTGGACCCGGGTTCCAACAACTCAGCCGACGGCGGTACTTATATCCTGCACCTCTTTGAAGGACTTACCAGACAGGACGTGAACGGAAAGACCATTCCCGGCATAGCAGAATCCTGGAATATTTCGACCGACGGCCTCAAGTACACCTTCCACCTGAGGGATGCGAAATGGTCCGACGGACAGCCTGTCAAGGCATCCGATTTCGAATATGCCTGGAAGAGGGCCCTCAGCCCCGAACTGGCATCGGAATACGCTTATCAGGTATGGTATCTCAAGAACGGATACGAATATAACACCGGCAAGGCAAAAGCGGAAGATGTAGGTGTCAAGGCCACCGACGACAAGACTCTTGAAGTCGAGCTCGCAGCACCCACTTCATACTTCCTTGAACTCTGCCGTTTCCCGACTTACATGCCTGTAAGGAAGGATGTCGTAGAAGCAGCTCCGACGGATTGGTTCACAAAACCGGAAACGCTCATCGGCGACGGCGCTTACAAGATGAAGAGCTGGGAGCATAGTTCACAGCTTGTATTTGAAAAGAACGATGCGTACTGGGATGCGGCAAATACCGGATTTATCAAGACGCTTACATGGACGCTCCTTGAAGATGAAGCTGCTGCTCTCAGCGGTTTTGAAGCCGGCGAAATCGACATCGTTGACCAGCTGGTACCCCAGGCGGAGATCCAGAATCTTGTCGCCGACGGCAAGTGCAAGATCCATGATCTGCTCGGCACCTACTATATTTACTTAAATAACTCCAGGGCGCCCTTCGACAACCCGAAAGTCAGGCTGGCCCTCTCCCTCGCCATCGACAGGCAGTATATCGTTGACAAGGTTTCCAGAGGCGGACAGCTTCCGGCTACGGGCATCGTACCTTATAAAGTGCCGGATGCGGATTCCAGCACCGATTTCAGAACAAAAGGCGGGGAACTGCTTCCCAAGACGGCGGACATAGCAAAAGCGAAACAGTTGCTTGCAGAAGCGGGCTACCCGGATGGAAAGGGCTTCCCGGAGGTTGAAATGTACTACAACACCATGAGCGGCCACAAAGCCATCATGGAAGCTGTAACGGAAATGTGGAAGACGAATCTCGGAATCACTTCCTTCAAGACTCCGAACATGGAGTGGAAGGTTCTGCAGGAAAAAGTTAACTCCGGCGATTTCTGGATTGCAAGAATGGGCTGGATCGGGGATTACGTCGATCCGATGACCTTCTTCGACATGTTCATTTCCGATTCGAGCCAGAATCAGGTGAAATTCAACAATGCCGAGTACGACAAGCTGATCCTTGCAGCAAAGAATTCCAACGATCAGGCGCTCAGAATGGACAACATGCACAAGGCGGAGAAAATCTTTGTAGATGAAACCGGTGCGATTCCGCTGTACTTCTATGTTGCCCCGATGCTCGAAAATCCTGCGATCAAGGATTGGAGATTCGACCCGATGGCGTTCCTGTTCATGCAGTATGCTTACGTTGAATAAGCTCGTGCAGGACTGGATTTGCCAAGCTTGAACAGCTTAAACAGTATAAAAACATTAAAATCCCGGAGGAGTTCTTCTTCCGGGATTTTTTGCCGTATGGGAGGCCCGTGCGTTCTTGGCAGTGCCGGTACAGTTCACACGGGCAGGTATGGTTTTACGGGATTTTATGTAACCTGCTTGAAGAAAACGCAAAAAAGCCTGCTATCCTCTCTGATAACAGGCTTTTCAAGCGATTATGCAATTTGGGCTTCAATTTCCGTCCGAATAGAATTTTGTATACCGTCCGTCCACTCTGCCGATGATTTTTACTTCCTCCGGGGTGAAGTTTTCCTTCGGAATAATGCTGGAATCCGCTTTCAAGGTAATCGTGCCGTTTTCCTCGGGATGGTAATAACGGACCAGGGATCTGGTGTCGTAAAAAGCCAGCGCCACGTCGCCGGGCTTCAAATCGGCGGACATGTTGACCAGCAGCGTATCCGTAGGCTTGATGCCGCTCTCCGCAAGGCTGTCGTCCGGGCAGTCGATCATCAGGTAATTGCCGTTTTCCGAGATCATAAAGGGAGAGACCGGATGGTATTTTTCTATGTTATAAATATTCAGCAGATCATCCACATTTCTTTTGCTTATTTTCTTGATTTCCGGGATGTAAACCGCGCTTGCATACAGTTGATTATCCTCCGATACAAGCTGTATGGACCTGGCGGCACCCAGCTGACGCTTTATGACCCCCTTCTGCTCAAGCCGGTTCAGAATTCCCTGGACGGCGCCCGGGGTCTTCTCTCCGACCATCTCGCCGATTTCGCGGACCGTAGGGGGGATTCCCTTCAACTTAATGTAGGTTTCAATTACGGAGTATACTTTTTTCTGCTTAGCTGTTAAACTGCTGAAGTTCACCGACATCTTATCACCCTTCGTTGTTTTTTACTTTACATAAAGCATCACGTAATAGTTTAACAGACTTGTTTCATTTAATCAAATTAAATAATAACAGTATTGGCAAATTAGGACATGTAGCAGGCGCTGTATGGCTGTAAACGCTTACATACTGCCGCTTTCTGTGTATAGCAGCGTTTTTGGGGGGAAGAATATTTTCGAATAGATGGTGTGCAAAAAAAGAGATTTGGGTCGAGGAAAGCATGTTCAAACTGTTAAAGAATGTGGAGTGTTATGCGCCGGAATATCTTGGGAAACAGGATATTCTTATTGTTCTGGATAAAATCGCGGGGATTTTCCCTTCCTTCCGCCCGGAGCAGCTGTACCAGGTCGATGTGATCGACTGCCGGGACAAAATAGCATGCCCGGGGTTTATAGACGCCCATGTCCATATTTCCGGCGGCGGAGGGGAGGACGGTCCCCAAAGCATAATAGGGCCCATTGATGTCAACGCCCTGATTGCCGCCGGCATCACGACCGTGGTCGGGCTTCTGGGAGCGGACCCGGTGGCGAAGAGCCCCGAAGGACTGCTGATGAAGGCCCGCGCCCTGGAGGCGCAGGGCCTGAGCACCTTTATTTACTCCGGCCATTACGGCGTTCCGCCCGTAACCTTGACCGGACGGATATTGACGGACGTGGCGCTGGTCGACAAGGTGATCGGAGCGGGCGAGATCGCCCTTTCGGACCACCGGTCCTCCATGCCCTCCCTGCAGGAGCTTATGAACCTGGCCTATGAGGCACACATGGGAGGGATGCTCGGGGGAAAAGCAGGTCTGGTGCACTTCCACCTGGGGAACGGGAAGGAAGGGCTTGGTCCCCTCCTGGAGCTGGTGGAGGAATCCGAATATCCGGTTTCCATGTTTGTTCCGACCCATGTGAACCGGAACCGGTCCTTATTCAAACAGGCGCTCCACTATCGGGCAAGCGGGGGGAATATCGACCTTACGGCGGGCACGAGCACGGGGGAGGGCTACAGCGTCCCGGAGTGCCTGAAGCAGTTGGCAGACAGCGGATCGGGCCTGGAAAGGGTGACCGTCACCTCGGACGGGAATGGAAGCGGGGCCGGAGCGTCGGGGAAGGAAGTGGGAGACGTAAAGGCCCTTTTCGAGGATATCAGAACCACCGTCCAGCAATACCGGCTGCCGCTGGAGGAGGCGCTAAAGCCCGTCACGGTCAACGCTGCGCATGTGTTGAAGCTGGATGGTCGGAAGGGCAGACTGGCCGCCGGCTTTGACGCGGATATTGCCGTGCTGGACGGAGCTTCCCTCCGCCTCGAAAAGCTTTTTGCCGGAGGCCGCCAGTTGCTGGACGGCGGATTGCCGGTACCGGGGGAAAAATAATCGGGCGTATACTGCCCGTTCTTATAGGAAACAAATATAGGGGAAACAAAAATTTGAGGTGATCGAATGGATGAAATCAATCGAAATGGAAGCATCAGCAGGGTTGCCGGCAAGCCTACGGTGATTTATCTCGTGATCGGCTGGATCGCCGCCGTCGCTTCGCTGGTCCGGTTCCCCTTCGTCTTCGGGCTTGTGGGCGTTATCATGGGGATTATAGCGAACAAAAACGGAAGCAGGGCCGCCATGCCGCTTATCATCGGGAGCATCCTCCTGATGGCGGTAGGGCTGATTTTCAGCGGAGTGTTTTACAACTATCTGCGGCATGCGCTGGGCATGGTCTAAGGCCGGCGCGGATTTGGGGGCGTGGTGAGCCGTATGGGCAGAGGCAATTTGATCATTATTGGCGGCGCGGAAGACAAAAACGGGGAGTGCAGCATCCTGAAAAACTTTGTCGGACTCTCCGGGGAAACCGCCTCCAGGCTGACGGTAATAACAACGGCGACGGAACAGCCGTGGGAATCGGGAAATCAGTACAAATCCGTATTTTCCCGGCTGGGCTGCGCCGAAATCAATATAATGGATATCAATTCACGGGATGAAGCGGAAAAGGCAGCCAACGCAAAGCTGCTGTCCGAATCCACCGGCATTTTCTTTACAGGCGGCGATCAGCTAAGAATCACCAGCATACTGGGCGGCACGAAGGTGTTTATGGCCCTGCACGACGCCTATTCTGCGGGGGCGGTGATCGCAGGCACCAGCGCCGGCGCTTCCGCCATGAGCAGGACAATGATTGTGGACGGAAACAATAATGACCCGGCCAGGAAGTGCACGCTGAAAATGGCGCCGGGCCTGGGTCTTCTGGAGGCGGCGCTGATCGACCAGCATTTTCACCAAAGGGGCAGGATCGGCCGGCTGCTGTGCGGAGTAGCCGAAAATCCGTCCATTCTGGGCATCGGCATTGATGAGGACACGGCGGTCCGGGTGTATCCGGACCTGCATTTTGAAGTGCTGGGGAGTAATTCGGTTACCGTGGTGGACGGCAGTCATATCAAAAGCTCGAATGTATCCGAGCTGAAGCCGGACGAGAATCTGGCCATCGCAAACGTCACACTGCATGTGCTGCCCCTGGGCTACGGGTTTGATATGGCCTCCAGGGAAGTTATGAGGCTGCACTGAATAGTTTGCCGGAGGATCCCGAATCGTTTTTTATCGCATATAAACGGAGGAAATCTGTGGACATTATAAGCATAAAGACATATAAAGGAAAGAACATATACAGCCACAAGCCGGTTATAAAGGCGGAAGTGGATGTGGGAGAGCTATACGATACTCCTAGCTGCAGGATCGATAAATTCAATGAAAGGCTTTTGGCGCTGCTGCCTGGCCTGAGGAAGCATTTCTGCTCCGTCGGGCACGAGGGCGGCTTTCTGGAGAGGCTGGAGGAAGGGACCTATCTGACTCATGTGACCGAGCATATGGTGCTCGAACTGCAAAGCCTGAAGGGTTATGACGTGCATTTCGGCAGAAGTCGCCTGCTGTCGGAACCCAGGCTCTACTACATGGTTTTTGAATTCATCAATGAAAAATATGCGGTCGAGTGCCTGTTGACGGCGGTGGAGATAGTCAACCGGCTTATTGAGGGCATAATGCCGCAGATGGATGAAATCCTGCGCCATTTGTCCAAAACGGCGGCCGAAACCGACCTGGGTCCCAGCACCGCCGCCATTTTCAAGGAGGCGCTGCGCAGGGGGATTCCCGTAAATTGCCTTGACAATTCGAGCATTCTGCAGCTGGGCTGTGGCAAATATACCCGTTACATGGAGGCTTCCCTCACGGACAAGCCCGGATGCATCCCTGTGGATATAACCGGGAACAAGCATCTTACCAAAAGGATCCTGTCGGATGCCGGGATACCGGTTCCACAGGGGGAGCTTGCCTACACCTTCCCCTCGGCGCGCTCGGCGGCTTTGCGGTTGGGCTATCCCGTCGTCCTGAAGCCCTTTGACGCCAACCAGGGCAAAGGGGTCTTCACGGATATTTCCAGTATGGAAGAGCTGGAAACGGCCTATGCTGCGGCGACAAAATTCAGCAGGGCGGTTATTGTCGAGAGACATATCCGAGGAAAGGACTATAGGCTGCTTGCAGTCGGCGGGAAGCTGGCCGCGGCGGCGGAACGGATACCGCCCTGCGTATTCGGGGACGGGCTTCATACCGTCCGGGAACTGGTGGAGCGGGAGAACGAAAATCCTTCCAGGGGATTCGACCACGAGAAGCCGCTGACAAAGATCAGGCTGGATGGCATCTCAAGGCAGGTTCTGGCCAAAGTAGGCTATGAAGAGAACAGCATACCGCCGAAGGGTGTCCGGGTGGTCCTCCGGTACAACGGCAATATCAGCACCGGCGGAACAGCGGTGGACTGTACGGATATCGTCCACCCATACAATGCCAAGCTGGCGGTGAAAGCGGCCGAATTGCTGAATCTTGACGTGGCCGGGGTGGATATCACCTGTGAAGACATTTCAAAGCCGGTAACGGAGGGCGATGGAGCAATTATAGAGGTGAATGCCGCGCCTGGACTCCGGATGCACCTCTACCCGTCCGCAGGAACGCCGCGGAATGTGGCAAAGGATATCCTCGATCATCTGTATCCCGAGAATACGGCCTTCAGCATCCCCATCATCGCAGTGACGGGAACAAACGGCAAAACAACCGTAACACGGCTGATAGAGCATACGTTGGCGTTGAGCGGCCTGGTGGTGGGTTCCACAAACACCTCAGGAATCTATGTGAATGGGGAATGTATCCTGAAAGGCGACAACACCGGCGCGGCAAGCGCCTCCATGCTCCTGCGGGACAGGCGCATCGAGGCTGCGGTCCTGGAAACGGCCAGAGGTGGTATTATCAAGAGGGGCCTGGGCTACGACCTTGCCGACGTCGGAGTGGTAGTCAATATCAGCGACGACCATATCGGCATGGACGGGATCAATACGCTGGAGGAACTGGCTATGGTGAAGGCGCTGGTTGTAGAGGCCGTCAAGCCCGGCGGCTTTGCGGTGCTCAATGCGGATGACGCCATGACGCCCTTCCTGATGAGCAGGGTCCGCAGCAAAGTCATGCTCTTTTCCCGAAACCAAAAGAATCCGCTGATAACGGAACAGATTGAAAAAGGCGGTCCGGCGATTTATACCAGGAACGGCTTCCTCTATTTCGCAGGAGGAGGGGAAGAAATAGGGATCATGCGGGTGGACGGCATTCCTATCACCTATGGGGGAACGGCCGAATGCAACATCGAAAATTCCCTCGCCGCCGCCTCCGCCCTTATAGCATCCGGTGTTCCGATCAAGGCGGTCAAGCGGGGGCTGTCCAGGTTTGAACCCGATATCCGGTGCAATCCCGGCCGGTTTAATACGTTCAGCATGGGCAATTTCACGGTGATGCTGGATTATGGTCATAATTCCGCAGGCTACCGCGCGGCAGTCCAGGTGATGCAGAATATCGGCGCCAGCGCGTACATCGGAGTGATCGGGATGCCCGGCGACAGGCGGAATGACAGCATTATCGAGGTGGGGCAGATTTGCGCCCGCTCGTTTTCCAGGCTTTACATCAAGGAGGACAATGACCTCCGGGGACGGGATGCGGGGGAAGTGGCGGATTTGCTTTACAACGCGGCCGTGATGGAGGGGATGAATCCCCGGGACGTTACAGTCCTCTACTCTGAAACCAGGGCGTTTGAAACGGCGATCATGGAAGCCGGCCCCGGAGATTTGGTCGTTCTGTTCTATGAAGAGCTGGGACCGGCTCTCGAGATAATTGAAAAGTGCAGGGCCGCCATTATTGAAAGAGAGGCGGCGGAGGACAAAGCAGGAGAAGGAGAAGCGGGCGACCCGGAAGAAGAATCCGGCATGGGAAATACGGGGATTGCCGCCGGATGAGAAGAGGGGCGGATAAGGGCGATGGCAATAACAATGCCGGAGCTCCGGGCGCATTGTGGCATACAAAAGGGGCTGCCTGCTCTAATGCGGGCAACCCCTTGTAATATTTCTGCGTATTATCCTATCTTCGATCCGCAGTTGGTGCAGAATGCGGAACCTGCCGCCAGTGTGGCTCCGCAGGCCGGACAATTCACATTTGCCGCCTGGGCGGGAGCTTCCTCCGCCGGTGCGGCAGCGACCTCGTTCTTTGCGCCGCATTTGGAGCAGAAAATCTGGGTCTTCTCCATTTCGGCTCCGCAGCCGACACATGCCTTGGTTCCCTTCACCTCGGCTATTTTTTCCCTCAGGCCCTTGATGTTCTGCTCGTGGACCTGTATAGCTTCGCAGGCTTCCCGGACATCGTCGGACGCTTCGCCGGCAGCGGCATATTTCTCAAAAACGGTTTTGCCGATCTGGGTGTACAGCTTTTGTATTTTATCTTCTTCCGAATTGATATTGACATTGAGCTTTGTGATCTCGACAAGCTCCCCGGACTTTTTAGCCGCCGCCTGTGCAGCGCCCCCAATGCTCTTTCCCAGGTTCTCTAAAAATGCCATAAATACAACCTCCATTCTCATTTTGGCCTGTTATTGGGATATTTGGAACTCGAAACATTATATAAACATTATATGTAATTGCACGGATATATTCAATAGCCTATTTATCAGAATGCCTATTTACCGGGATCTTACCAGAACCTGCAATGCAGGTCAAATTAGATTATTGTCGGTTTAAATAAATCTTTAAACATATAAACCTCAGCCTATTTTACAATACCGCCGTGAAACATGCATTCATATACCTTTATACTTTCTTTAAAGATTTCTTCATGCCCAATAAACCATTCAAAATCACCATTTACAGTACACTTATATATTCGGTCGTCTTTACTATATTCTCTCGGCCCCCTGTAAGGCATGTCGAGCGAGACATTCAATAGAGCTTCCTTCAAAAAATCGCCCTCAAAGCCATAACCAATAACCCTTCCACAATAGTTCATTGCCCAAAATGGCTTACCATCTTTCCATAATGCTTCTTCGCCTGCGAACCTTTCTGATCCCAAATAAGAATCGATATATAATAAGTCATCTTCTTTATACTCTAAGTCCCTCGACATAGGACGCGACGGCAGCTTTTCCGGTCCTTTACCAGCATATGTGGCTCTTTTTGCCCTTAGTAAAAATTCCAAAATCCCATTCTCTTGCATTTTACTACCTCGCCTTTTATATTCATTTTTCTGCACTACCGTCATCTTAAAAGATATCCTTCGATTCTTATCCGCCATCATAAAATCTGCCCATTCATACGGATAGGCTTTATAATGCTCTCGCCAATAATATATTCGCTCAATATATTGTTGCTTACGCTCCTCGACAACCCTTTTGCATTCTGGTACACCATAGTTCCTAATTATAGCTGTTAAATCATAGATTGGAAATCCGATAGCATGCCCATTTGCATGGACTACGCCACAAGCTTGTCCAATGGCATGGCACAAAGCTATATCTTCAAGAGAGTCGATTTCCTTTGCCACTGTGTGAGCCTGCAAAATCGCACGCTTCGCCACGGGCATTTTCACTTTACCGGCAGCCCAATCTTTTGATGTCAGCACAGCGGATTCGAGTCGATTTTCGTTTGGATAACGCTCAAACAACTTTTGAACGGTTTCATCGGCAAATTCAAATGCCCACAAGACCATTGTCCGATGATTTTGTTCTTGAATCAATGCGGCTAAATCGGCTAAAAATTCACTACTTTTAGCAAAAAGAACCTGATTTTTTCTGTTAATTCTATTTTGCACTTCGTTAAGCCAATTCATATTTTCTCCTTTTGACAGATCAATTCCTGCTTATATAATATCACAACGCCGACGAACTGGACCCTCGAAGCCCTTCTCCCTGACGGTGTTCGCATCCAGCGAATCGGTATGGCATGGTGTAGGGACCATTGTGAAGAAAAACAACATCAGATTATTCTTATAATTTACTCTTATAGTTTTCTTGCTTTGACTACAAAAGTTACGGGAAGCATCTTTCCTTTTTTTGCAAAATCGCTGTTATTATTTTTCATAATTTCATCATCAGATTCCTCAATCATTTGCTCAATTACAAAACCTGCTTTCGCCAAAGCATTCACATAGGTTGATAGTTTACGATCCGATAAAGTCAGCGTTCTTTTTCATGCTAATACCCCCACAAAAACGGACGCTGCGACCTTAAATCTTCATTATGTTTTTAAATACTTTTCGACCAAATCATAATCATAACTATCCTCTGTGCTAGTATCTATAATCATAAAACTCCTATCCACCGGCCGGACTGATTTATCGATAGAATTTTTAAACGGCTCGTAAGAAGCAGTTCTGAACTGACTAGGCAATATGTCCCGGAAATTTATTCTATTTTCTATAATAGAATAATCTTCCACTCTACATTCAATATATTTATACTTTGCTCCACATTTATTTGCAATGTCAGTCCCTCTATTAACTGTTAGTTCATAATAGCATGGACAGTCAAGAATAACATCTAATTTCATTTTTAAATAGAATTTTGCCAGTTCAAATAGTACATTATGTGCAGCAGGAGCCAATAATTCCTCCGGTACATCAGATACAATCAATGATGATTTTATTACATCTCTATCAATAACGATTGCACCAGTCGTTTTCGCAATCTTTTTTGATAATGTTGACTTTCCACTGCCGGGATATCCTGCCATTTGCAATAAGAACATTTTTATTTCTCCATTCGGCATTGTCTTTCAAAAAAGCATTGATATGCAAATGAAAAGCTGCCACGGACGGCAGCCCCTTAACTTATTCTTTTCTTCTTATATCAGAAATTCTTACATTTATCATAGAGTTTGCTATCCTAACCACATAGTTCTTCCCTATATAAAAAGTGTATGATCCAATATTGTAACCTTGTCCACTTAACTCACCTTTTCCTTCTACAGATATATTAATCGAAGAATATCCTTCTTTAGTTGACTTTACATATTCACCTTTATCTGTCTGTGCCCACGATACCGATTTATCAACCTTTACGTCTTTTACATGTCCAAACTCAGCTTTTTGGATATCTTCAATCACTATATCTCCAACTTTTATTGAGTTGACAACATAATCGGGAACTTCCTCCCAATATAGACTGATAATCATGTTTTCAGCTTTTTCATTATCGGCAAATAATCCTCTTCCAAATTTATAATACACACCTGCAATGACAGCTAAAATTACAAGTACAATGACAAAATCAACAATACTAATTTTCCAAAATAATTTCCCCTTTTTATCTAGTAGCATTGGCATACCTCCAACCCGCAGGCCCGCAAAATAGATCAGAAAAAGAATGGCCTTATGTTTCAGGTTTTTCTATATTTTAACATATAATTATGCAATAATCTATTATTCATATTTTCGGGAGTTGGAGCCATGGGAATGTGATTTTCTGCAGTAATGCATATTTGGCAATAGCCTGCCGGCTATAGTTTAGCTGCTTCGGAAGCGCATAGAATGTACAGAAAATTTTAATAGAAAAAGCACATCGACACTAAAATATTGACAGAAATCCTATGGAATTTTCATCGCCGGTTTGATAAAATATTTTACGTAAAGGCAAGGGAGTGTGTGTGAGTGGAAGATAAAACGTTTGAACTGCTGACCAGGATGTACAATGAATTCTCCGGCCGGTTTGATAGGGTGGAGGACCGGCTTGGGAGTGTAGAGGGCCGGCTTGGGAGTGTAGAGGGCCGGCTTGGGAGTGTGGAAGGTCGGCTTGAGAGTGTGGAAGGTCGGCTTGGTGGAGTGGAAAATGAGCTTAAAAAGGTTCAGATTAAGCTGGAGCATACCATTGAACCTCAAATTAAAGTCTTATTTGAGGACCGGGAATACGTCCATGAAAAGTTGAATTCCATCGAGCAGAAAATCGATACATTATCTACCAGGGTTGATAAACAGGATATGGAAATCCACGTGATTAAAGGCGGGAAATCAAAAGCCGGCAAAGGCTGACGATATTTAAACGACTATAAGGAGCTTTTTGACAAGGCTCCTTTTCTATGCCTTCTTGCCGGCACCGGTACCGGGAAGGCGCCGATTCATACGGATCATCAGCGGGTAGAATGTACAGGGAACTTTTGATATAATGAACGTTAAGGATTGAAGCCAGTGTTGCTGCAAGGATCGTTCAATATATCATGCTACGACGCAGCTTGCATGATATAATGGTCAAAAGAGAGGATGATTATCGGATGCAATTCAAATTCCATATTCCGGTAAAAGCTTATTTCGGGACAGGCTGCCTGGCGCAAAACAGCCGGGAACTGGCGGAATTCGGCCGGAAGGCCTTTATTGTGACAGGCGGGCATTCGGCATTGGAAAGCGGTGCGCTGACGGATCTTTGCAATGAGCTGAAGGCGTTGAACATAGAGTATACCGTTTTTGACGAGGTGGAAAACAATCCCTCTCTCGAAACGGTAAAAGCCGGCGGCATGGCGGCCCGGAAAGCCGGCGCCGATTTTATCGCCGGCATCGGCGGGGGCTCTCCCCTCGACGCATCCAAGGCCGTAGCCGTACTGGCGGTCAATGATATGGAACCCCTGGAGCTGTATCAAAACAACTTTGCGGTCAAACCGCTGCCGATCGTTGCCATTCCGACAACAGCCGGCACGGGAAGCGAGATGACGCAATACTCCATTCTTACGCGGGACGACCTTCAAACCAAGGTCAGCTTCGGAAACGCCGATACCTTTCCCAGAGTCGCTTTTCTGGATCCGCGCTATACGGAAAGCCAGCCGTACGAAGTTACGGTAAATACGGCGGTAGATGCTTTTTCCCATTGCCTGGAGGGGTATCTGGGCAAAAGGAGGACGCCTGCCAGCGACATCCTCGCCCAGGAGGGGATCGGCTTGTTCGGGAAATGCCTTGGCAGTTTGAAAACCGGCAGGTTCCGGTATGAGGACAGGGAGAATTTATTATACATGTCCATGCTGGGCGGTATGGTCATTGCCCATACAGGCACGACCATAGTACATGGAGCAGGCTACAACCTCACGTATTTCAAGGGCATCCCCCATGGGAAGGCCAACGGATATCTGATACCGGGATACCTAAAGTACAATTATGATTATGCAAAGGATAGGATCGAAAACGTTTTGGCGCTACTGAACATGCAAAGCATCGATGAATTCGGCGCAGCCATGGCGGAGCTGCTTGGCGGCTTTCCCTCCCTGGACGAGGAGGAAATCGCGCAATATGCCGCCATTACCATGAAGCAGCGGAGCACCGCCACCAATATCCGTCCGGTGGCCGCCTCCGATATTGCGGCATTGTACAGGGGACTTTGACGGAGTTTGGTTTGAACCCGGTTTTTGTAAGCTTGACAAAATTGTAAATATTTTCCATAAAATTTCGACTTATTACGGCAAAGTTTTAGTATTACCCGGGAAATACTGTCGAAAAAGAATTCCTATATAGGTATGTTGCAAAAAAGAGTTGGGTTAAGGAAGAATTATTTTTTGCAACAGAGCACAGTAGGTAAGATAAATGAAAAAAAGCCGGAAGCACAATTCTTTTTTGCATTATCTATAGCAGGAGGTGAAAAAATGGTAGAGGTATATTTTTATATGCCCGCCAACCAGGCGGAAAATGCGGTGGAATGTGGAATGAAGCTGTCGGAATGGTACAGCAGGGAGGTTGAAATCGGTGGGGAAATAAAAAAATGCATATCCGCACTGTTGAACCCGAGGGACGATTATGAAAAATATATGTCGCAGGAATACAAATGCTTGAAGCTGGAGGCGCAGTCCAAATACTGCTACGTGGCGGACAGTCTTCTGTATGAAGCAGGGCTGGCGCATCCGGAGGTCATGGAGATGTATGCCGGCTCGATCCTCCCGATCGAAAAATATGCCTTTGGCGATTACAGGCTGCCGGAATGCCTTATCACCAGCACCATTATCGGAGAAAACATAAACGTGCTGGGAAAGGGTCTGGATACGCCCGTATTGTATAACAATTCGCAGGAGCTTTACTTCGGCAACATGCTGGAAGGCTTCCGGGAAGAGCATGAGGATTTCGATGATACGCTCCTCTATCATTTTTTCAAGAGGCTCTGCAGCGAGGCGAAAGCAAGCTGTGTAGAGGATCCGTCAAGCGGGCTGGCCGTTTTCAGGGATACGAGGAGCGGCAGGATTTACACGCTGCGGATTCCGGACATGGGGAGGTATTAGGCTGGAGGATTTAAAATACGCTATTGCAAAAATGTTGAAGGACGCGGCGCCGGATTATGTTTCAGGCGCAAGGATCGGCAGGGACTTTCAGGTATCAAGGGCGGCCGTGTGGAAGCATATTGAGGAACTGAGACAGGAAGGATATCTTATAGAAGCGTGTTCCAGACGCGGTTATCGCATGCTGCCTTCCGAGGAAAAGCTGAATGCATGGGAGATTTCGAACAACCTTGGCACATCGGTGATTGGCAGCGAGATTCAATATTTTGAATCTCTGGATTCGACGAACCGGTATGCGGGCGGGCTCGCGTCCGAAGGCTGCCGGGACGGGCTGACCGTTATCGCAGGCGCCCAGACAGAGGGTCGGGGCAGAATTGGAAGAAATTGGGAATCTCCCGCCGGCATGGGCATTTATCTCTCGGTGGTGTTAAGGCCGCCAATGGACCCATTTGAAACTCCCATACTCACCCTGGCAGCTGCCGCGGCAACCGTAAATGCCCTAAGAAAGGCGGCCGGCGTGGAAGCGGGGATTAAATGGCCCAACGACCTGATCCTCGATGGGAAAAAAGTGTGCGGGATATTGCTTGAAATGAGCTCCGAAGCAGACCGCGTCAATCACGTCATAATCGGAATCGGGATTAATTACGCGCAAAGGCGGGAGGATTTCCCGGAAGAATTGCGGGGCAGGGCAATATCCCTCAAGATGGCGGAAGCGGAAGGGATAACGGAAAATCGCACGTTTGGAAGAATAACCGTAATACAGGAGGTGCTCCGGGAGCTGGATAGTGCTTTCAAGCGGATTCTGGAAGGAGACGGCGGAAAGATTCTGGACTCCTGGAGGGCACATTCGGTCACCCTGGGCAGGGAAATTGTTTTTCACCTTAAAGGCGTGGAATACTGCGGTACGGCAGTGGATATATCGGAGGACGGCAGGCTGGTGGTGGATTGCCGGGATGGAATCCGCCGCGATCTGGTATCGGGAGAGATTTCGATCCGGGGAATCAATGGATATGCAGGAGGATAACGCAGGATGGTAGTGGATTTTCATGTGCACTGCTTTGCAAATGAACTTGCAGAGCGGGCAGTGCCGGCATTGGCGGAAAAGGCGGGGATTTCCCCCAGGTCCGACGGTACGGTGGGGGGGATCAGGGCGTCCATGAAAAAAGCGGGAGTTGACCGGTCAGTGGTGCTGAGCATTGCCACGAAGCCCCAGCAGACGCAGAAGATATCCCAGTGGGCGCTCTCGGTGCAGGCGGAGGATATTATCCCATTCGGGAGCATCCATCCCGATTATCCGGACTGGGCGGAGGAACTGGAAGGCCTTAAGAAATCGGGCATAAAGGGGATCAAATTTCATCCGGAATACCAGGACTTTTATGTGGATGATCCGAAATTGCTTCCTATTTATAAAAAGGCGGCTGAATTGGGCCTCATCATGGTATTTCACGCAGGGGCGGATCTTGGCTATCAGCCGCCGTACCACTGTACGCCCGACCGGATGAGAACGGTTGTAAGGGCGCTGCCCGGGGCAGTAATCGTCGCCGCGCATATGGGTGGCTACAGCTACTGGGACGAAGTAGAGCGCTATCTTGTGGGCGAACCGCTGTATCTGGATACTTCCTTCAGCTTCCCGGAGATGAGCAGGGAGCAGTTCCTGCGGATCGTTGCGGCCCATGGCTTCGAACGGCTGCTGTTTGCCACGGATTCCCCCTGGAAGGATCAGGCGGAGGAGCTTGTGTGGCTCCGGGAAATGGACCTTCCGGAAACCGCGCTCCGGGCGATTTTGGGTGGAAATGCCGCAAAGCTGCTGGGGTTGACTTGTGGACCCATTTAAAATACAATATTAAATCATCGCATGAAAAAAGGGCTTCGATATAAATTGGAGGTATCACAATGGTGAAAAACGAGAACCAGGCTGGCGGCGAGCAGAGCGCGGAAAGACCCCAGGCGGGACAACAGAGGCCTGAACAGCAAAAGTCCGAATACCGCGGGCGCAACCGTAACAACAATCAAGGTTCGAACCAAGGTTCGAACCAGGGTTCCAACCATGGCCAGAATCAGGGAAACGGACAGGGAAACCCGCAGGGCCAGCGCGTTCCGAACCAGCAGCGCCATCCGGGCGGCCCGAACGCTTCCCAGGGGCAGTCCCGCAGGGACGGACACGGCCCGAATCCGGGCTCCAATGCCAACCCGGGCGACCAGGGGAACCAGGGGCAGCAGAACCAGTCCCACAGCCAGTCACAGCCCAGAAACAACCCGCAGAACCAGAGAAGCCAGCCGGAACGCCATGAAGGGGCTCAAAGGGAAGGCGGACAGAACAGGGGCTATTACAGGGACAGAAACAACGATAGAAACAACGATAGAAACAATGACAGAAATGCCGATAGAAACAACGATAGAAATGCGGAAAGAAATACCGACCGGAGCAATGACAGGAATCCCGACCGGGACAATCAGGGCAGGCAGCGTGCGGCGCAGCCGTCGGGCGGCAGATATGGCGGCGTGAGGAATAAAGCCGAAGAAACGATTGATGATATTAAAGAAGACATTTTACGACTGGAAAAGGAAATTGAGCTCGAGATCAAGGAAATCAGGAGCATGAAGCTTTGACGGAAAGCTCCGCGGATCACGGCGGCTTGATGCGATCCAGCCCGGTAGGGAGGATTTGAAGTGCTGCTTGCAATCAACGTAGGAAATACAAATATCCGGATCGGCGTATACGAAGGCAAAAAGCTTGTTGCGCACTGGAAGCTTGGAACGAACAGGGAGTGGACCTCGGACGAATTCGGCATGTTTTTTACGAGCTTTTTCAGCCATGAAAAGCTCGAGATTTCGGACATAGAAGCGGTTATTATCGCTTCCGTCGTTCCGCCCATCATGTTTTCTTTAGAACATGCGATCAGCAAGTATCTCAAAAAGGAACCGATTTTAATCGGACCGGGAATCAAAACCGGTATCAATATAAAATACGAGAACCCGCGGGAGCTGGGCGCAGACCGGATCGTCAACGCCGTAGCAGCCTACGAGATTTACGGAGGCCCGGTCATCATAGTGGATTTCGGCACGGCGACCACCTTCAATGCCGTATCCTCCAGGGGAGAATTCCTGGGAGGGGCGATCTGCCCCGGCATCAAAATTTCGGCCGAAGCTCTTTACCAGCGTACGGCAAAGCTTCCCAGGATCGACCTGGCAAAGCATGATGCCGTCATCGGCAGGAATACGGCCGTCGGCATGCAGTCAGGCGTTTTCTACGGCTATGTCGGACAGGTCAACTATCTAGTGAAACGGATCAAACAAGAGATGAAGGAAGAGAATATCAAGGTGGTGGCTACCGGCGGCCTTGCAAAATTCATCGCCACCGAAGCGGAAACCATCGATGAGGTGAACGGCCGGCTTACCCTCGAAGGTCTGAGGATCATTTACGAAAAGAACAGGAACGAAATTGGCTAAGGGATGACCGCTCCAGAACCGGAATTTATTGTTCGGTCATTGCTAGAAAGGGAGAATTGCTATAAACGGCTGGAATACCCCCATTTACAGCGCAATAAAGGCCTATACGGACACAGAACCGCTCCCTTTTCACATGCCCGGCCATAAGCTCGGCAGGGGCATCCCTGCTGCATTTCTGGAACACATCGAAAAACTCGACTTGACGGAAATACCCGGAACCGACAACCTGCACAGGCCCACCGGCGCGATCGGAGAGGCACAGGAACTGGCGGCGTCGGCTTTCGGGGCCAGGAAGAGTTTTTTTCTTGTAAATGGCTGCACCGTCGGGCTGCATGCCGCCATGGCCGCCGTGTGCAGGCCGGGCCAGCGCCTCATCGTCGGCCGGGACTGCCACAGGTCCGTTATAAACGGAATGCTGCTTGCGGGAGTAACGCCGGTTTATGTTCTGCCGGAATATTCCGGGTCCTTCGGCATTCACACCGGCATTCCCGCCGAAGCGGTCGGGAAGGCGCTGGAGGCCGCGCCGGACGCGGCAGGGGTTTTGATTACCCGGCCGAGCTATTACGGAATCTGCAGCAATATCCGTGAAATAGCCGATGTGGCTCATTCCCACGGCAAGCCGGTCATTGTGGACGAAGCCCACGGCTCCCATTTCCGCTTCTGCGAGAGGCTTCCGTCCTCCGCCCTGGAAGCGGGCGCGGATATTTGCATCCAGAGTGCGCATAAAACACTGCCGGCATTTACACAGGGCGCCTATCTGCATGTCGGCACTGAACGGGTCGATGCAGAGAGACTTGAACGCTATCTGGACATGTTTCAGACCACCAGCCCGTCCTATGTGATCATGGCTTATCTTGACATCGCCCGCGAAATCATGCAGAAGAATGGCAAAGCCCTCCTGGAGGGGCTGCTGGACCGGATCGAGGCAAACAGCCGCGGAATCGGCCAAAGCGGCATAAGGCTCATGACGGCGGAGGATATCCCGGGCTTTGAACTGGATCGGACGAGGATCACGGCAAATGTTTCGGCCCTGGGGATCACCGGCTACGATGCCGAAAGGCTTTTACGGGAACTTTACAAGATTCAGGTGGAAATGTCCGATCTGAATAATATAGTATGTATCAGTACGGTGTCGGATGACGAAGAGACAGTCAGGAAACTGTTCGAAGGGCTGAAGGGCCTGGAAAAGGCCGCCGGAAAAGCGGACGCACGGAAACGGCCTGCTGGTGGGGAACAGCCTGCCAGTGGGGAAGAGCCGGCCTGCGGCGAGCGGCCCTCTTTTGAGGAACTTTGCTCCTTCAGGGCCCTTACGTTGCCCGATAGGGTTCTAAGTCCCTATGAAATCATAAATGCCGGGACCGGGAAAATTCCGCTGCGGGAAGCGCCCGGCCGGGTCAGCCGGGAAATCATTTCCCCCTATCCGCCGGGAATTGCGTTGGTTTGTCCCGGGGAGGCCATCAGCGCCGAAATGGTCCGGTACCTGGAGCAGGTTTTGCAGTGCGGCGGCGTTGTGAACGGGATCGATGAAAATGGATGCGTCCTTGTGATATAATGGACGTCGCGGAGCGAATCCGGCATTGTTGTAAAGATCATTCAATATATCAATGCCGCGGCGCGGCTGGTATGATATAATGGAAGCAAACAGGCAAAAGAAAATTTATCCGACAGATGCGGGGATAAGGCGGATTCGGTGGTAAATATGAATCGGGGACTTTTTATAACGGTGGAAGGCACGGACGGAAGCGGCAAGACCACACAGATCACCAACATGAAGGAGCATCTCGTTTCACTGGGATGCCAGGTCCTGCTGACAAGGGAGCCGGGAGGGACCCGGATCGGAGAGAGCATCCGGTCCATCATCCTGGATCCGGCTTTTACCGAGATGTCCGATACTACCGAACTGCTGCTTTACTCGGCGGCTCGCGCGCAGATCGTCGAGCAGGTGATAAAACCCTCGGTCAGCAGTTGTATTACGGTGATCTGCGACCGTTATGTGGATTCCTTTTACGCATACCAGGGATATGGGAGGGGGGCTTCCTTCGAGCTCCTGGAGAATATTTCCCGTATTGCCGTGAACGGAATGATGCCGGATATTACCTTCTTTCTGGACCTGGATCCGGAAGTCGGGCTGAAAAGGCGGCTTGCCGCCACAGGGAGCGACAGGATCGAAAATGAAAAGATGGAGTTCCACCGGAAAGTGTATGCCGGCTATAAAGCCCTTGCAGCGAAATACCCGGACAGGATCCGGACCATCGACGCTTCAAGGCCGGCGGAGGAAGTCTGGCGGGATGTCAGAAGGCAGCTCGACAGGACCCTCGGGTTTGTCCGATCCGTGTAAGTTGGTTTATTTTAACATAGGGAGGTTAAGCGAATGAAACTTGTATTTGCCATTGTCCATGATGAAGACGGTTCGAAGGTGATGGAAGAGCTTAACAAAGGCGGATTCAGCGTTACAAAGCTCTGCTCGTCGGGTGGCTTTCTCAAGGCCGGGAATACGACTCTCCTGGTGGGTGTGGAAGAGACCAGCCTGGATACGGTAATAGACATCATCAAAAAGAAGTCCAAGAGCAGAAAGCAAGTGATCAATTCCTCCATGACCCCCAATGGAATGGGCGGAATGTTCATCCCCTACCCCGTGGAAGTGGTGGTGGGCGGAGCAACCATCTTCGTACTGGATGTAGAACGTTTTGAAAAGGCATAGATCCGCTGTTGCGGAAGCCGTGGAAATCGTGAAAGCCGCAGCGGGCGGAGCGGCAATGGGCGGACGAAGGGCCGAATAGCCGGGAGGTACGGTTTGAAGGTACGGGAAACATCGGGAAACGCTCCCGGGATGTCCAGTCTGCCCGTCAAGGAGGAAACCAGGGTCAGGCAGGGCAGGGGGGCGGAATTCCACAGCCAGTTGGCGAAAGTCGAAAATACGAATTACGAGCAGCACTTGCAGAAGCTGGTCAACGACATCGTCAGGCAGGGCGAGACCCTTGCCAAGAGGGTGGATGTCCGGGAGCTGAGAATCTACAAGGGCCTTATTTCCGAGTTCCTTGAACTGGCCGTCGGCAATTCGAAGAAGTTTTCAAAACACAGCCTGCTGGACAGAAGGGGCAGGCATAAGGTGTTCGCACTGATTAAAAATATCAATGAAGAACTGGATTTGCTCACCCAGGACGTCATGAACGGCGAAAAGGACAATATCAGCCTGCTGAAGAGGCTGGACGATATAAGGGGCCTTATACTGGACATGTTCCTGTAGCGGGGTTCCACCGGCGGACCGCAGGTTTTCCTGCGGCAGGCTTTGGGCGGGCAGATTTATATAGGTTTGTAAAGCGGGGAGCGGTCAATGGATTTTAACGGAATAATCGGTCAACAGCAGGTGGTTGGAAGCCTGAAACGGGCGCTGGCCGAAGACAGGATCGGGCATGCCTATATCTTTACGGGGCCGGCTGGAATAGGGAAGAAGACAATTGCCCATCGCTTCGCCGGCCTTTTGCTGTGCGAAAATCCCCAGTCCGGCACTACCTGCGGGAAATGCCGGGCATGTTTGCTCTGTGAAAACGACTCGAACCCCGATTATCACAGGATCCATACGGAAGAAAACAGCATCGGCGTGGACAGGATCCGGGCGATCCAGGCGGATGTGGCAATCCGTCCCCTGTACTCCAGAAGGAAGGTCTATCTCATCGAGGACGCCGGCAAAATGACGGACCAGGCGCAGAACTGCCTGCTGAAGACCTTTGAAGAGCCTCCGGCCTACGTTGTCGTCATCCTGCTGGCCGAAAATTACGAAATGCTGCTGGAAACCATCCGGTCCAGGGCCCAGCGGCTGAATTTCCGCAAATACACCCATGACCAGGTTTGCCAGGCGCTGTTTGAAAAATACGGCAGGCACAACGGCATGCTGGAGCTTGCAGCGGGGTATTCGGACGGAAATATCGGCCTTGCTCTGGAGCTGGCGGGCTCCGGGGAATTCACGCTCCTGCGGGACAGGACTCTGGAGCTGCTTGCCGGTGTGGCCGAAGGCAGGATGGAGAACGTCCTCAGCTTCTCCTCCTTCCTGGAAGAGAACAAGGACAGCGCGGACCTGCTGCTGGATACGATGCTGCTGTACTACAGGGATCTGCTGGTAGCATGTGAGACCGGAAATGAAAATATGTTGATTAATTCAGACAAAAAGGATATGATAATTAATAATGCCCGTAGGTACCGCAGCAGCAGGCTTTTGGAGAATATCGGGGCGATCGGGGCGACCCGCAGGGCATTGAAGCAGAACGCAAATTATCAGCTTGCCATAGAGAACATGCTGATAAAACTTCGGGAGGTTCATTAGATGGTAAAGGTGGTTGGAGTAAGGTTCAAAAAAGCCGGGAAGATATATTACTTTGACCCTGATCAGTTTCATATAGAGGCCGGTACCAATGTGATCGTGGAGACTGCCAGAGGCGTCGAGTTCGGCGAGGCCGTCATCCCGGTGCGGGAGGTCCCGGACCATGAGATTGTGGCGCCTTTGAAAAAGGTCATGCGCATCGCCACGGACGAGGACATAAAGCATGCCGCCGACAACGCCAGGAAGGAAAAGGAAGCCTTTAATACCTGCCTGCAGAAAATCAAGGATCACAATCTGGACATGAAGCTGATCGAGGTGGAATATACCTTCGACAATAACAAGATTCTTTTTTATTTTACCGCGGACGGAAGGGTGGATTTCCGCGAGCTCGTCAAAGACCTGGCGGCCGTTTTCAAGACCCGCATCGAGCTGAGGCAGATCGGCGTACGGGATGAGTCGAAAATGATGGGCGGCATCGGCGTATGCGGCAGAGTGCTCTGCTGCAGCTCCTATCTGGGAGAGTTTCAGCCGGTTTCCATCAAAATGGCCAAGGAGCAGGGGCTTTCCCTGAATCCCACAAAGATTTCCGGCACCTGCGGCAGATTGATGTGCTGTCTCAAGTATGAACAGGACGCCTATGAGCAAATAATAAAGAAAGCGCCGAAAACGGGCGCCATCGTCAATACGCCGGACGGCCAGGGCGTGGTGGTCGAGACCTTCCTGATCAAGGAGATCGTCAAGGTCAGACTGGACAAGGGCAACGAAACCGACCTGCAGTCCTATAAGATCGACGAGGTGAAGGTTATAAAGGATGTTACGTCAAAGGACGATTCCGACACGGAAATCGAGGCATTGAAGGCTCTGGAGGATTAAAGGGCGGCGGATTTTGAAAAAAGGTATTTTCATCTTTCTCCTTTGGTGGTAAAATAAGAACGGCTTGTTTAAGACGACCAAGTATTATAAAGTTTGAGGAGGTGTATCCCAAATGGCATATTTTATAAATGACGACTGTATAAGCTGCGGGGCATGTGAACCCGAATGCCCTGTTTCCTGCATTTCCGCGGGCGACAGCAAGTACGTTATCGACTCAGGAGCCTGCATAGATTGCGGCGCATGTGCAAACGTGTGTCCGGTTGATGCTCCGAAGCCGGAGTAATATTCATAACGGAACGATGGGGTCCGGCGCCGGCATTGTGCCGGGGCGGGGCCCCTTGTTTTTATGGGGCATGGTGTCATCTGGAGGGCTTGCTGTTTGGAGATCCGCATATTGGAAAACGAAAGACTGGACGATCTGCAGTGCAAAGGGCTGAATCTGCTCCAAAAGAAGGACGGCTTTTGTTTTGGAGTGGACGCCGTACTGC
>JAEYOP010000023.1 GCA_023411575.1 Bacillota bacterium
TCGGCTTCATCCCTGAGGCGTTCCTGCATTCGCGTTCTTTCCTTCACCCTTCTTCTTTAACTTGCCTTATTTACCTCATCCGCTTCCTTTGTCCTGTCCGCTTGCTTCACCCTATCCGCCTATTGCGGACCATTTCAATCAATAAGGCGCAATATCTTTCGGCTGCATCCATCCCTGAACCGGATTTATATTTCAGCCGATCCTTAGGAATGCTTACATCAGCGCCTCTACCTGCTTTTTGGCTTTTTTATCGAGAATATCCCCGGAAAGAGCCTGGGCAATATAATCCCGAACCTCCTGGGACGGCTGCTGTTTCAGTATCAGCGCCAATATGAACAATATATCCGTGAGGATAAGCTTCCTCATGGTTTCCTTGATGCCGTTCAGATCCACAGCCATCAGTTTTTTCGCAATCCGGGAGCATAAACCGGGTTCCACGGGGACGATTTTGCCCAGCGCCTGGATGCATTGACGGACCGTGATGGGCTTCTCGTCGTTCAGAAGCTGCAAATACGCATCCACCGTCGTGTCCATCCTGTTTTTCGCATCCCATTTGGCGTTTTCCGCAATCAGCGTCAATCCGATGCTTCTTTGATAGGAATTGTCGCTTGACAATTTACCCTTGAAAACCTCCCAGAACGGATAAACGTCACTGGAGCCGGACGACCGGTGCTGCAGCAGGAGCAGTACCTGATACCGGATTGTATCGTCTTTTTCGGAAAGCAATTCCACCAACTGCGGCAAGTCGCTCTCCTCCAACCCCATGGCAGCCTCCGGCAGATCCTTTTTGTCAATGGACATCAGTTTTCCCAAATCGACCACTTCCACACACCTCATTCCACAATAAAATCAAATAAGGATATTACGGATAAAGAACTCCCCATCCATTCTCATTTTTGCATTTTCCAGTGCCAACAGTATGTCATATTTGTGTGTTTTTCTAAAGAGGCGCATACGTCCGGATGATCTGCTCCGCGATCCGTATGCCGTCTACGGCCGCGCTCACTATGCCGCCGGCATATCCGGCTCCTTCTCCCGCGGGATACAGGCCGCCTGCGTCCACCGCCTCCAGCGTGGCTCCGCGTAGAATCCTCACGGGAGACGAGGTCCGCGTTTCCACGCCGGTCAGCACCACGTCGGCCAGTGCGAAGCCCTTGAGCCGCCGGTCAAAATAGGGCACGGCTTCCTTCATCGCAGCCGTTACAAAGTCCGGCAGGCAGCCGTTCAGGTCCGCAAGCTCCAGGCTGCCCGTATAACTGGGCCGGACACCGCCGAAAGCCCTGGACGCCCTGCCCTCCATAAAATCGGCAAGCCGCTGCGCCGGCGCGGCGCCGGACCGGCCTCCCAGCTCGAACGCCAGCCTCTCCCACCGCCTTTGGAATTCCACACCGGCCAGTACGTGGCCGCTTCCGAAATCGTTCGGTTCCACCGATACCACAAAGGCGCTGTTCGCGTTTTCCCTGTCCCGGGCGAAATAGCTCATCCCGTTCGTCACCACCGTATCCGGCTCGGAAGCCGATGCCACGACAACACCGCCGGGACACATGCAGAAGGAATACGCCGTTCTGCCGGCCATTTTGTAAAACAGCTGATAATCGGCAGCTCCCAGCGCGGGGCTGGCGGCAGCGGTTCCGTACTGCGCTCGGTTGACAAGCTCCTGCGGATGCTCGATCCTTACGCCAATGGAAAATGGCTTGGGCTGCATCGTGATGCCGCTCTTCTCCAGGCTTTCGAAGGTATCCCTTGCGCTGTGGCCGATTGCCAGTACGACCACCTCCGCAGGGATCTCCTCCTTGCCGTTTACCACTACGCCGGCAACCCTGCCGCCGTTTGTCAAAAGCGAGGTCACCTTTGCTCCGAACCGGATGTCCCCGCCGAGCTCGATCAGCCTGTTCCGCATGTTCATGACGACCTGCCGGAGCACGTCGGAGCCGATATGGGGCTTTGCTTTGTACAGGATCTCCTCCGGAGCGCCCGCACGGTGATATTCCTCCAGCACTTTGTCGCAGCGCCGGTCGTTAATCCGGGTCGTCAGCTTTCCGTCCGAGAAGGTCCCCGCTCCGCCTTCGCCAAACTGGACATTGCTCTCGGGATCGAGCCTCCCGCCCTTCCAGTAGGCATTCACGGATACCGCCCGTTCCTCCACTTTCTTTCCCCGTTCCAGCACAAGCGGTTTGTAGCCTGAAGCCGCGAGGGTCAGCGCGGCGAAAATGCCCGCCGGACCGCTGCCTACCACCACCGGACGGCTGTTCAGCCTCAGGCTTCCGGGCAGGATCGGCTCCTCGGGCTCCTCCGCGGCTTCCCGCACATCCTTCCCCTTCCGCCAGGCACAGCCGTCGGGAATTTCCGCCAAAATGGAATAAACCCGGCTGACGTCGGGTTTTCTTCTTGCATCGATGGCTTCCTTGATCATTTTAAATTGTCTGAATTCGGCGGCATTGACGCCCAGCTTCTTTGCCGCCATCTTCCTGAGGTCCTCCGGCGTGCCGTCCAACGGCAGCCTGAGGTCCGTTATCATCAGTTTCATATTCCCACCCTGTCACGGCACCGTCGGTGCAGTGGTCTCGGTCGTTTTCGTTACGATTACGTCTACATAGGCCTGAGTCAATAGTTTAACCTGTGAAGGCAGGCTTATATTCAGGGGCAGCTTGTGCGTCCCCTCACCCAGGCCCGAAACATCAACCGCGGGCTTTAACACGCTGGCCTGCAAATCCTCCACATCCCGCTGCATGCCCTTGACCTGGAGCGTCAGCTTATCCGTCTTGATCTCGTAGGTCAGGGTTCCGTCATTGAGTCCGTTCAGGATCGAAATATCCTCCTGGGACATCTCGATGGCCCTGGTGACGAGCTTTTCCACATTGATACCCACCTTGATCTCCCGTTCGGAATTATCCACCAGCTTCACGCCGTTGGGCAGCACGAGGGGCACGGAAGCGGAATAGTTTGCGCTGATCCTGTCGATGTCGATCTGCTCCGTCTTTATGTCCGTGATCTTTTCCAGAGCGGCAGCAGGGCCTGTGACCAGAATCTCCACCGGCTCTATCATCCGCATGGTCTCCACATAATCGGCGGCCAGCCTGCCCCGGGTCACCAGCGAAACGGGCAGCTTCTTTGCCACCTGGATGTTGACGGTCACCTTCAGATCCGTGCTCAGGCTGGTGATTTCCTTTCCATCGGTGTTGTACACCTTGCAGTCAACCGTTTTCGTCGTATCCCTGTCCAGGTTTTTCAGGTCCAGATTCGCCCGGATCGAACCCACGCTGTTGATAATGGATTCCTCCGCCACGATCTGCAGGGAATCGGGGGACATGGTCGTATTCAACAGTTCATATCCCGGCTTCATGGTGATATTGGACTTCAATTCCACCGGGAAGGAGCCGCCCTTGTTCCTGGCAAGCTGGATGTCGATGGTCGGCGGGTTTGTTCCCACGATGGTGACATCCCTCTGGGTGCAGGTTGGTCCGGTGATTTTCAGTGTCTTGTCATTGACCGATTTGATCTGGGAAAAATCGAGAGCCGCTTCGAAATCGCTGCTCCGGACCCGGTCGATCGCCTCCCGCCGTCCCCTTATGGTGACGTCGATGCTGTTCCGGTAGGTATTCTTGACGATGTAGCCGTTTTCATTCAAAAAGCCCGCATTCTCGATTTTCACCGGAATATTGTAAAAGGTCTTGGTGGTAAAGGGATTGGAGGTATTGGAAACATAAAGCCAGAACAGAACCGCAATCAAAACGGACATTATTTTTATGGTAATATCTTTTTTAAACAGGTCGTTCATCCGGATTTGGTCCTCCATTTCCCGAGTCTTCTGCCGCGGGTATCCTTGTCGAGCAGGTTCTTGTTCAGCGCCTTTCGGAGCGTGTCGGGCGTCAGGTTCCTGGTAAGCCCCCCGTTGAGGGCAAAGGATATTTTCCCGGATTCCTCCGAGACCACCACGGCGATGGAATCCGAAACCTCGGTGATGCCGAGGGCGGCCCTGTGCCTCGTTCCCAGTTCCTTGCTCAGGTTCGGGTTGTCCGTGAGGGGGAGGAAGCAGGCCGCAGCCTTGATCCGGTTATCCCGGATGATAACCGCTCCGTCGTGCAGGGGCGTATCCGGCACAAACAAATTGATGAGCAGTTCACTCGATACATTGGATTCCAGCTTCGTTCCCGTATTTATAATCTCGCCTATTTTCGTACCCCGCTCGATGACGATCAGCGCGCCGGTGTAATTGGAAGAAAGCTCGGTGCAGGCCTTTACGATTTCCTCGATGATGGCGGTGACCTGTATTCTGGCATTTTCTTCATCAAAATTGAAAATATCCCGGAAGGTGCTTCTTCCGATCTGCTCCAGCGCCCTCCTGAGCTCCGGCTGGAAAAGGACGATGGCGCCGATGGCCATGACCGACAGGAGGTTGGAAAGAATGAAGTAAATGGTGGAAAGTCCGAGCAGCCGGCTCAGCTCCGTTGCGACCAGAATGAAAAGAATGCCTTTGATAAGCTGCCACGCACGGGTTTCCTTCACCAGGATGATGATCTTGTATACAACCCAGGCGACAACACTGATATCGATAATAGTCCGGATAATCGACAAAGGATCATTCAGGCCGATATAACCGGCAAAATTATCGAACATGTCCCGAAGATTAATACTGTTGAAAAAATCCAAGTGCCTCACACCCCTGTACCAGCTTAATTGAATTATACCTTCTTTTGTTCCATTTGTAAGCAGTTTTTTCACGAATTATATGAAATTACCCCAAGGAAATTTTGGGTAACTTCGCTAAATATTCCCCAGATAAACGTGCTTCAGGTAGCCGGTGGCGGCGACACGGGCTTCTTCCAGTACGGAAACCGGCGTCGGCGGTATGTCGGTCATGTTGTAGTTGGGAAAGAACCTCGAAAGGTGGAGCACGATCTCCGGCGAAACGGAAGAAAGCCATTTTGCCAGGCCGGCGATTTCTTCCGGCGAGTCGTTCAGGCCGGGAATCACCAGCGTGGTGACTTCCACATGACACCTGCCCGCCGCCGCTTCCACCGTCTTTTGCACCGCTTCCAGGGAGCCGCTGCAGATCCTTTTGTAAAACGCTTCCGTGAAAGCCTTGACGTCGATATTCATCGCGTCTATAAAAGGAAGGAGCTTTGCCAGCGGCTCACTGCAAATGTACCCGTTTGTGACCAGTACGTTTACCATACCCTTTTCCTTTACAAGGCTTGCCGTGTCGAGAACATATTCATACCAAATGGATGGTTCATTGTAAGTATAAGCAACGCCGATATTGCCCTGCGTCTTGTATTCCTCCGCCAGGGCGGCCAGATCGGCCGGCTCCAGCAGCGCGGTTTTCGCATCCCGGTGGGCGATGGTCCAGTTCTGGCAGAAGCCGCATTTGAAGTTGCAGCCGAAGGTGCCGGCGGACAGGATCCGGGCGCCGGGATGGAAATGATAAAGCGGTTTCTTTTCAATCGGGTCCAGGGCGACGGAGGCAACCCGGGCATAATTGAGGGAATAAAGCTCCCCGCCGGCGTTTTTCCTCGCGCGGCAAGCCCCCACGCCCTCCGGTGAGAGGATGCACCCGTGGGGACAGAGGTGGCACTGCACCTTGTCTTCTTCCAGCTTTTCATAAAACATCGCCTGCTTCATAATCGCTTTCTCCTGGGGAAACCCGTCGTGCCGGCGGACTTTATTCTCTCCTCTGGTGTTTAAGGCTTAAGGCCCTGTAAATTCATGCGAATCCTACCTGTGCCGGATCACTTCGAACCGCTCCAGGATGTAGTTTTCGTCCGGCTTTATGCCCGCCTTCTGCAGCGCGATCGCCACCTGCTTTTCCGGCGTATCCACGCCCTCCAGGTCGGGCAGCAGCAGGCCGGACCGTCTTCCGGCCCTTACGATCACGCCATACCGCTTTACGTCCAACTCCTCCATGGTTTCGATCACTTCCGGCTCGCCCAGGACGTCCACCGAGTATACAAGGCTGTCCAGCTCTTCTTCCTCGACGGCGTTGAACCTTGGGTCCTGCGTCCCCGAGCTGATGGCGTTATGTATGATTTCTTCGGCAATATTCTGCCGTGTTGGGGCAATGGTCCCGATACAGCCTCTCAGCTGTCCGGACTTTTTGATGGAAACGAAAACGCCCGTCCTTCTCTGGGCCATTTCCGGAGGAAGGACATCCGGCATATCGATCACGGTTCCGTTGTTCACGTACATTTCGAGGGATTTGCGGGCGAGGGCGACATAAGGGTCTTCCATGCTCCGCAGTTCGTTCATTTTTTCAATATCCGTCCTGTCCAGCCGGTTCAGCAGGCTTTCACCCTCCACCCGGGCGCCCGTTCCGAAGGCCGCCACGGAATATCCCACGCCGAACGGCCCTTCATAGGAATAGACCTCGGATTTGATCTCATAGCCGTCCAGTGCGCCGAACATCATGATAAAGGACCGCAGGCCGCATTCTCCCGCATTTTCAAGGAAGCCCTCCTCAAACTGGAGCAGCCCTTCCGGCTCCGGAACTTTCAGCAGTTCTACCAGCTGCCGGTCAAACTCCGGGCCGTCGGCTTCGAACCCGTACGGGCCGTCCTCCTTCAGCTTGTGGGACAAATCGCCGCTCGCCAGGAACACCGCATTTTCCTCCGACTGCTCGACCGCCTGGGCGACGCAGCTTCCAAACCGGTACTGCTCCTTGAACGGCAGCCCCGAAACGGAAATATGGACAAGCTTGAAGCCGCTGTACTCCTTCGCCACAAAATACAGCGGAACAAGAGCCCCATGATCCAGTTCCTCCGATATCCCGTACCTTGCCGTAAGGGAGTCGTCCAGGCCGCCGCAGGGGATCCTTTCCGTATTTGCAATGCGGATGATGCTGCCGGCTAAAGACAGATCGTTCTCAAACTGCAGCTTGACGCCGGGGCTTCCGAACTTTTTAAAGCCGCCCTGGAGCGTATGCCGGATGTTGACATGGATAAAATCCTGAAAGATCGGTCCGTGCGGTGTGGTGAGAATGATCACCGACGGCTTGAGCTTTGCGATTTCCCCCGCCGCCCTTTTCATCGCATCCGCAGTCGCGGCGGCTTCCCTTTCGGTTCCCTTCCCCACATCCGGTATCAATACCGGCGGGTGCGGAAAGATAAACGCTCCCGATATCCTTCCCATGAGCCCACGTCCTTTCTGGGGCCGGCGCCGCCCGACCGGCTTGACCGCCGTTCCGTCAGCGTCCGGTAATAATGGTATAACTCAACCCGGCAAAGATCGTTATGAAAAATGCAATGACGACAATAATAGCGACCCACTTAACCCATTTTCTGTCCATCTGACCTTACCCCGCCCATTTCATGTTATTTATAGTTTGACTTTTTAATCGCATTTATTACATGCGCGCGATTTTTTCTTCCTCAATCCAGCCGATCACTTCCGCCACGGCATGCATGTCGTGCCGCGCACAGCAGACGGCGGCGGCGGCCTTGACGGCGCCGGGCGCGTTGTCCACCGCGATCCCCACATCCGCCGCCTCTATAAGCTCCTTATCGTTGAAGTTGTCGCCCATGGCGATCACACACGGCTTCGGAGCGCCCAGTATTCCGGTCAGCGCCTTCAGGGCGTTGCCCTTGGAAGCGCCCCTGTTCAAAAGCTCCAGGAACTGCGGTTCGGAGTACACATGGCTGAAGGGCTCCTTGCAGCCCTGTAAGAATTCCTCCACCCTCCTGAGCTTTTCCGGGTGCCATTCCAGGATGACCTTGTTCCACGGCTGCGGCACATGGTCGATATCCACCCGGATGGGGTCGAAATTCTCCCGGGTCCGGTGCGCGTCCGTATACTCGTTTTCCTTTGCAAAATAAACCCTGCCGCCATGGTACACCTGGATTCCGATGCCCGGGAAATGTTCCAGGACCCGCTTGACCGTTCCGAGGACTTCGGGACGGAGGTTGTCCTCCCAGAGGACCGCTTTCCGGCCGAAATCATAAATAACCGCCCCGTTGTACAGGATCGCCGGCACATTTACAGGCAATTCCTCCAGGTAGGGCCTGACCGAAAATTCCATCCGGCCCGTCGCCAGTGTAAAAAGACCGCCGCCCTCCGTAAACCGTTGGAGGGCCTTCCTGTTCTCCCCGCTCACCCTGCCGCTTCCGTCCAGCAAAGTCCCGTCCATGTCGCATACCAGAAGCCTGCCTTCAAAAGGGAACCGCCTCAACGCCACACATCCTTCCGCATTTCCTTCCAGTCATAATGCTACCATAATGCTACCCTCGCCACAAGAAGATAAACTAAGGATCGGCTAAAATATTACTTCCGGTTCTTTTCCGAGGAAAGGAGCGGTTAGTTCCCGGCAATATCCTTAGGGAAATTGGCCGGCTGTTCCTCGGAAAAGATTACCGGAAGTTATATTTTAACGAGTCCTAAAGTTTTGTATTGAGCTCGGCCACCCATAGTTATATAATGACTGCGTAATTATTCGGTCATCCTTGGAGGCCGTTACAAAACTTTTTTTAAATTACGGTGAACCATTTTGCTCGGAGTTGTCTCTATATAGATTGAGCGTTCGAAAAATAAAGGAGATACCGGGATGGACCAAAGACAGCTTGTAAATCACTGCCGGTCGGGTGATTTGGACAGCTTTGAAGAATTATACAGGCTCTACAGGCAAAAAGCCCTTGGAACGGCGTATCTGATCGCCGGCAGAAAGAACCTCGCGGAAGACATCGTCCAGGAAGCTTTTATCCTCTGCTACAGCCAGATCCGGCGGCTGAAAAATCCGGACGCCTTCAGCACCTGGTTTTACAGGCTTCTCGTCCGGGTGGCGTGGCGGATGTCGGCCAAGCAGAAGAGCACCCTTTCCTATGAAGACGGCGACGCCGGACAGGGCGAGCTTTCGCCGGACCCCTCCGCCGACGGCGGCAATCCCGACTTTTTCGACGACCGCATCCTGGTCCGGGAAGCGGTAAAAAAGCTCAGTCCCCAATTGAAAACCGTAGTGATCATGTACTATTTCAATGAATTGAGCATAAGGGAAATCGCCAGGGTGCTGGATTGTTTTGAGGGCACCGTGAAATCCAGGCTGTACAAGGCCAGAAAAATGCTGGAAAAGGAACTGAAGGTTTCTTTTGAAGACGGCGGAGGTCCCGCATTGGCAGAAAAGGAGTTGACGGCAAATGGGTAAAGATCTTGATTCCATCATAAAAGACGCCCTGGCGGACGAAACCGGGAAGCTTTCCGATTCGGAAGAGGGTTTCGGTAAAATAAAAGAGGAAATCAAAAACGGAAAAGGCGGGAAAAAGTACAAATACGCACTTCTGTCTTTCGGCATGCGAAAAAGCGTTTCCGTATTCGCCTGCTTTCTGGCGGTCAGCGCCACCCTGCTTTTTTCCACCTCCAGCCAGGCAAGGGGGCTTGCATCCCAGGCCATTGAAAGCATCACCACCCTGTTTGTAATGGAAAAGAAGGGCGATGATCTGCAAATCGTCCAGAAGCCGTCCAATGAAGTGATGCTGACCAGCGGCGTGAGCTCCACCACCTTTAAAAGCGACGAAGCGCTCGGCAAAATATTGGGGTTCGACGTCCATTTTCCGGGGACTTTGGACGCCTCTTCAGACAGCCCCTACCAATTGAACTACAAATGCCTGGGCGTAGTCCTCGGAAAGCAGCTTGACTATGACGTCCTGCAGGGCCTTGAAGCCGAGATGCTCCGCGCGGTAACAGACGATGAAGCCTTCGGGCGGCTGTCCCCCTATAAGCCGTTCCGGGATGTGACCGGCGCCTATAAAAAGGCGGACGGCTCTACTTTCTTTATCAATCTGTCCGATATCCGGCACTCCCCCGGAATTGCGGGAGGCTCCTGGCCGGAATCCAACGATATGGAATCCGGCGGGCCGGAATCCAGCGGGCCGGAATCCGACGGGGCGGGCGCGGGACGGCAAAAGGTTCGGATCGGCGGATGCAAGGGATATTGGGAGACAATGCCCGTTCCGGTTTATCCCACCGTCATCGAAAACAATGTGGGCAAATCGGACATGACCGCCAAGCCGGTCATCAAGGAAGTCCATACGCTGATGTGGGAAAATCCGCAAACGGTTTTTATTCTCAATACCGACCGGAATTTGGAACTGACCCTGGAGGAAGCCCTTGGCATCGCGGAAGAGTTTATGAAAAATTACAATAACTAAGTAAATGAATAGGAGGTTCCCGATGAAACAAAAAACCATACGAATATTCTTTGTTGTCCTGTCCATACTCCTGTCGATTTCCCAGCTCGCAGGCTGCGGAAGCCTTTTGAAAACTGGAGGGGAGGAGGAAGAAAGCGGACAATATGAAAGTGTCCTCGTCAACGACAAGTCCGTACCCATCCGGTTTTACTTCCCGGGCTCCCAGCCGAAGAGCTGGCCGGCCGTGAAGCAGCAGCTCGAGGACCGGATCAAGGACTCGGTCAATGCGACCCTGGATTTCCACTGGTTGGAATTCCAGAGCTATATGCAGAAGATGGGGGTCCTGGACGCGTCGGAAGAGCCCTTTGACGCCTTTTGCCTGGGGAAGCCGGATACCTATTACCCGGACTTCACGAAGCTGGCAAGGGAGGGAAAGCTGAAAGACATTTCCCAGCTTTTCGTCCGGAATGCGCCCGGGCTGCTGAACAAATTCTCGGATGAGGAACTCCGCTACGGAAAGGTTGACGGAAAGCTCTACGCCGTCCCGTCCTTATACCCTCACGCCTACTGCACCTATATGATGGTGGACGATGCGCTGCTCAAGAAGTACAACATATCCGGCATTTCCGATTTCGAGCAGTATGAAGCCTACCTGAAGACGATCAAGGAAAAGGAACAGGACCGGGTGCCCGGCATTATCGCCAATGGCGTCGATACCCTCAAGCTTTTCGCGAGAGGCTCCGGCTATGTCATCGCCGATTACGCCCAAAGGCTCGTCTATAAATGGGAGGATCCGAAGATGAAGCTGACGGCCTGGGAAGAGACGCCCGAATTCAAGGAAGCCGCGTACTATATAGCGGATTGGTTTGCCAAGGGATATCTGGAATCCAACCCGGACCAGTCCAAGGTAACCTCCTTCGTTTACTACGGAGATATGTATCCGCCCACCGATGAAACCTCACAGATGACCTTCAACAACTCCTCCGGCGAAATAAAGCAATCCGACCCGCTCCGGATATTCTACCTGTACCCGGAAAAGCAGGTGCAGCGGGACAATCCCATGGGTTCTTTCTTCTTCAACGGCTCCTTCGTCTTCCCCGCCTCCTCGGCAAACGCCGACAGGGCCCTGCAGTTCCTGGACTGGGTGCAGAAGGATAAAAGCAATTATTATCTGATGAAATACGGCATTGAAGGAACCGATTACGTTCTGGATGAAAAGAGCGGGTATCCGACTATGCCGAAGGGAATGGACTTCAACAACAGAACCTACCTGTACTGGGACGGCTCCTTTGCCTTTGAAAACATCGAATTCCTGCCGGAGGCGAAGGACGATCAGGGCAATGGGACGACGGACCTGCGGCAGTTCCTCGAAAAGAATTCGAAATATCCTCCCCACGGCGCCCTGTACCCGGACTACAAAACCATGCAGGAGACCGCCGACAAGAGAGCCGGAAAATTTTCCGAATTTGAATATAAAATCTCAAGCGGCGCCATGAAAGATAAAAGCGAAGTCGATCAATTCATAAAGGAACTGGAAGCGCTGGGCACCGCCAATCTTGTCGCCGAAGTGCAGAAGCAGCTGGACGAAGCAGTAAGCCAGAAATAGGAGGGCTCTGCTTTTTGCCAGGCTACAGCCTTGCGAGAAGCTCGTCGGTAAAAGTAAGGGCGACATCGACGCGGCCCGATACGGTGGCCGTATGGGTGATGATCGCCCCGTCGGGGGAAAACCGGGGATGGGGATCGATGTGGTACACGTCGCCCGGCGTCGAGAGTTCCGGGTTTTTGGAAACGATCGTGAGCCATTTTCCGGATTCCCGGTGGATAAATTGCACATTCGAGGGGCAGTTGCGGTAAAAATCCGTCCACGGATGGCGGTCGGCCACAAACCAGCTGCCATGGCCGAAGTCGTGGGCATGCCAGAACTTGCCGGTCACCCAGCTTTCCCAGGAAAGATCGTGCCGGTCGAATCGCAGGATGGCCGGCCCGCCCAACTGTTCCATCTGGTTCAGGGCGTAAAAATGATCGCCGTCCGTGTCCCACCATTCGTGGGTGACCCGTATGTTGTCGCGGAATATGGGAGCGAAATCGCCGCTGCGCTTCAGCAGCCAGAGCCGGTTGTCATACGGAATTTTTGCGCCGGTCCGGGGATCGGTCTGGTTTTCCTGGGCGATCAGCGCCAGGTCCCCATCTGTCGGGCAGAACTGGCCGTGGTTGTAATACCGGTCAAAATACCGCCATAGTGAAAATTGCCCTGTCTGCAGTTCAAAGGTCCCGGCGAAGAACCTGCCGCCGCACGCGGCTTCAAAAAATAGCTCCTTCCGGTCCGGAGAGAAGGTCAGATGAGTGGTATTATGCACCAGCGCCCTGTCGCCGAACAGCTCATCGGGATATTTTGCGAGAAGCTCGGTTTTATCCCGCGGCCTGGGTCCGCGGAAACACAGATACCGTTTGGACGCCCAATAAACCCCTTCCTCCGTTACCAGCGGGCTTGCGTCGAAAAAACGGGTTTCCGGATACACGTTCAGCATACCCTCTTCAAAATCAATTACGCCCAGCATCTTGCCGTCGGCGGGGGGATATGCGGCATAAAACCAAAGATAGCGCTGCGACGGGGAAAAGCCCGTATTCACGAAATAGAAGGACTGCTGAATCGGCGCGACCCGTTCCTTCAGCAAATAGGATACCACTCCGCTCTGTGGGTCCCTGTATGGGGTAAACAGCTTATTCAATGTACTTTTCATATGGCTCTCCCTATTCCTTTGTTGTTTTCTTTGCTCCTCCGGTAAGCACCTCACCGCCGGACAGGGTCAGGGTCCCCCGGTTGAAGTCCAGCTTGGCGCCTCCGGACAGGAGCGCCGTTGCCTCAATCTCCAGCTCGCCGCCGGACCATTCCGCTTCGATAACCCATAGCTCGAGGCTGTAGGTAGGTTCCGTTTCCTCCGGCTCTTCGTCTTCCGGCTTTTCCAGCTTTTCGGCCTCTTCCGCCGGCTCCTGCTCCTGGGGCGCCTCTCCGTTAACCGCCAGCATGGTATAGGCCATTGGAACATAGATGGCCTCGATCTGGGCTATAATGGCAAACTGGGCCAGTTCCCCGTAGACCGTCATCTTGCGCTGGGCGTCCAGGGACTTGAAGGCAGTGGCGTCCCCGCAGTATTTTATAATGCCTCCCGTATAAAGCCAATCCCTCTGGCATAGGCCTGTATTCTTCCGGCCTCCGCTCCACTGACCGCCCGGATGTCTTCCCGGCCCACGGTCGGCTTCACCGTCCGGAGGATCAGCGGGGAAAGCTTATTGAAGGTCCCCCTCTGAACCAGGAACGGAAAGATGAATTGCTGCACCAGCAGAATTACTGCTAAAAAAACGGCCAGGACGATGACCGGCTTTTTAGGAAACCGGCCGGCAGGCTTCCGCTCCGGCTGGAGCCGCTGATGGCCCGTGAGGGGCCGGACTGGCGCGGCCGGCGGGGCCGACGCGGCTAGCGGAGTTGGCGCGGTCGGCTGGCCGGGATCGGCCCGGTGATCGTCTTGGCGATCGTCATTTGCCTGGGAAAGGGGTGGTCCGTCATGGGAAACAGGGTCTGTGGGTGCACTGCAGCCGGGGCAGAAACGGGCGTTTTCTTTCAAATCAGATCCGCATTGTCTGCAAAACATGATTTCCACTCCTTATTCGCATTTTTCTAGTCCACGGTCAGATTATATATCACCTTCCATATAATTTCCACCATTCAATCCGTGCGGATTGCTCCGGCTGCAGTCCGGTATTGCCCTGCTTCCATATATGGAATAAAATATAGCTGCATGAAGAAGAAAGGAAGAATGCCTGCATGAATCAACCGAATATCCGGACAAGCTCGCTGCTGCAAAAGCTTTTTAAAGCCCCCAGCCTGAAGATGTTCCTGGCCGAAAACAAGGACGCCATGTACACGCCTTCCCTGACTGAATATCTGGACCGGCTTTGCGCCGAAAAAAGCACGGTCAGGGAGCAGGTCATTTCAAGGGCGGGTATTGAAAGGACCTTCGGGCATCAGCTGTTCCGGGGCTCACGAAAGGTATCGCGGGACAATGTGCTGCGATTGGCTTTCGGATTTGGCCTGACCGAAGAGGAAACGCAGGAGCTTTTGGATATCGCGCGCAAAGCGCGGCTCTGTCCGAAAATCAAGCGCGATGCCGTGATTCTTTACAGCCTTTCCCGGCGCCTTTCCATTCAGGAGGCGCAGCTTGATCTCAACGAGCTTGGCCTTACTCTGCTGGGAGGTGAAAAATATGAGCATTCAGACCGATGAGATGCAGTCCTGTTTTGCGGCCGACGATTTTCCGGCGAATTTTTCCCGATGGTACGAGCCGCTGGAATGTCTCGCAGACAAGCCCGAATGCGAAACCTTTTATGTCAGGGAAAAAAACTCAGGCCGGTTTGCCATAGCAAAATGCTACAAGGATAAGGCTTTGTTCCCACGTACGGGAGAGGCCCGGATTCTGGACGCACTGCACCACCAGGGGATACCTCGCTTTTTCGGCGCGTTTGAAAATGACTCCATGCTTTGCGTTGTCCGCGAGTACGTACAGGGAGTGACACTGGACGACTGGCTAAAGGAGAACCCGGTGGCAGGACCGAAGCCCCTGTCCATCCTTCTCCAGCTCTGTGACATCCTCTCCTATCTTCATACCCAGTCGCCCCCCGTTATCCATCGTGATATTAAACCGCAGAACATCGTGATAACCCGGGAGGGAACGGTAAAGCTCATTGACTTCGGTATCTCCCGCACCTACAACGAAAATGGGAAAAGCGATACCGTATCTTTCGGCACGCAGGAATTTGCCGCACCGGAGCAATACGGCTTTTCACAGACCGACCAACGCGCCGATCTTTTTTCATTGGGCGTCGTAATGGGCTATTTGCTGACCGGAAAAACAGAGCCGAAAGCAGTCCTGGAAAAGCTCAAGGATAAGAAGCTCGCATCCGTATATAAAAAATGTACGGCCTTCGACCCCAATGTCCGCTTCGCTACGGCGGAAAAACTGAAAAATGCCTTGCTCCGTTTGGAAGACAAACGGCGGAAGGCATTCGGACGCTTTGTCACGGTTTCTCTTGCCTGCCTGCTTTTTCTCGCCGCCGGTTTCGCAATAGGCAGATATACGAACTTTTCTCCGGCCTTTCTGGAATCCGGGAGGGTTGCCTTCGAGGAGCCCCTGATCGGAAAGGCCGTCCGCGTGCAGCTGGGGAAAAGCGCAGACGAACCGGTTTCAGAAGAAGAATTGCTTGCTGTCGAGAAGCTCTACATTTTTTCCACGGAAACCGCGAAAACGGAACCGGAGATCAATGCCATCGTTGACGATATGGTAACCCGTGGCACTGCAAAGCCGGGCGGGATGCATACGCTTGCGGACCTCGCAAAGCTGCCCAATCTGCGCGTACTCTTTATCTCCATGCAGCAGCTTGAGGATATTTCCCCGGTTGCCGGTCTTCCGCATCTGGAGGATGTCGTTCTGAAAAACAATCCCATCCGGGATGTCTCCCCCCTTTCCGGACTTCCGCGCCTCCGGCGGCTGTCCCTGTTCGACACTTCCGTAACGGATTTTTCGCCGCTTGCCAAATGCCCCACGCTGCAAAACCTGGAGGCGGGCGGAGCCGCTTACGATTCTATCGAGCCGTTTGCGGCGCTGACGGGACTGTCTATGCTTTCTCTTTATCAATCCACAGTCAACTCGCTGGCCGGTATAGAGAGACTCTCCCGGCTGCAAAGCTTTGAAGTGGACTATGTCAACGGGGATCTCGCCCCGCTGTCGGAACTGCCAAACCTGCGGAATGTATCATTCCATGAGGATATGCGGGGTAAGGCTGCGGCAATGCAGGCAGATGCGCGTTTCACGATCCGTTACCGCTAAAGCGCGGTTCCATTTGCAGATTGTTTCGGCCGGTCCCTGTTTGTGAGCAGTTTGCTCACCTGTTTGAGAGTCCGATTTCCTATAATATTTTTGGGCAGAAAAAATACCTACAAGCAAAAAGGAGAAGCGCTTATGAAGAAATATTGGATAATCGCATGCCTAACAGGATTACTGGTTCTGCTGCCGGCTTGCACGCAAGCGCCGGCGGAATCCGGTGTATCGGAATCCGTCCTGTCGGAATCTCCGCAGGAAACGGTTCCGTCAGAGGAGGCTTCGACTGTCGCTCCCGTCGAGGCCGTTGAGTTTAACGATCCGGTATTGGAGCAAAAAATCCGAACAGCCATGAACAGGCCGGAAGGCCCCATCACGGTGGAAGAAGCCGCAGCGGTCACAACCCTGGATCTCGGCAATGAAAGCTTTGAAAAAATGAATGACGGCAATAAATTCAAGGACATCAGCGCATTAAGGTATTTTACCGGCTTGAAGGAACTGAACCTTTCCTTTAACGAATTCAGCGATCTATCCTCTCTGTCCGGATTGACCAGCCTGGAGACTTTGGCCTTTAATGGCACCTGGGTGGAGGATATCACTCCCCTGAAGGATTTGACCAATCTGAAATGCCTGGTATTTTGCTGGATGCGGGGAGACAGCGGCACACCGAAGGGCATAGAGAGCCTGAGCGCCTTGTCGGGCTTAAAAAATCTTGAAATGCTCGACGCAAAAAACGCCGGCATCAGGGACATCTCCGCTCTGGCCGATTTGCCGAAGCTGTGGGAGGTACAACTCAACGACAACCTGATTAAGGACGTAAGCCCGCTGGCGGAAGTAAAAGCGCTGAAAACATTATTGCTTGCAGGGAATCCGGTGGAGAACTTCAGCCCCCTCAAGGATATTTATGCTCAATTGGAGGGAAAGGATTTCGAAATCAAATAGGCCGATTCGCTTATCCCCGTCGCAGGCCGGGCTTTTCCGCCTTCAGCTTGAACTCCCGGAGGATTTTTGCCGCTTGCCCATTCGGAATGCTTGTAAGGAGCAGGAGGTTCTGATTGACACTTTTCGATTTGGCGCATATAATAGTCATATCGAAGTTTTTAGATTTGAGGTGTCAATATGGAAGCCAATGCGGAATATGCAAAAGTATTCAAGGCGTTGGGCGACGCGAAAAGAGCGATGATCGTGGATATGCTCTCCTGCGGTGAGCTCTGCGCCTGCATGATTTTGGAAAAGTTCGAGATGTCCCAATCCACGCTTTCCCATCACATGAAGCTCCTGTGCGAATGCGGGCTCGTAAAGGGCAGGGAAAAAGGGAAATGGACCTACTACTCGCTGGACCCGGACGCCGTCGGCAAAGCAAAGGAATTTTTCAACACCATTACATCCCGTAAGGAGAACTGTATCTGCGAGGAAGGTACGGAAGGCTGCAAAGGATGTGATGAAAATGAGTAACGAAAAGTCCTGCTGCTGTTCGGGTAACAGCTGCTGTGCCGGGGAATCCATAAGGCCGTACGACGGAAAGGATAAATGGGTAACGGGTGAAATTCATACTCCCAAGGGCATTGTGCCTGTAGCTTCAACGGATATTCGCTTCAAAGATATCCTCGGAGCGTGGAAAGTCCGCTGGGGCATAGGCAGGATGGATTACAAAATCGGTCCGGGGCTTTACGCCGTGGGCAAGCCCGATCACACCTCCCCCGTACTGGTCAGCGCAAACTACAAGCTGACGTTCGATGCCTTGAGGAAAGAGCTTTCGGGCTTAAATTGCTGGATTCTGATCCTCGATACAAAGGGTATCAATGTCTGGTGCGCCGCCGGGAAAGGGACGTTCGGAACGGATGAACTGGTGAATCGCATAACCAAAACCGGATTGTCCGGGATCCTATCGCACAGGACGCTGGTGCTGCCGCAGCTGGGCGCGCCCGGCGTGAGCGCCCATGAAGTGGCCAGGCGGACCGGCTTTTCGGTGGTTTACGGCCCCGTGAGAGCGCGGGACATAAAGGCTTTCCTTGAAGCCGGCTTCAACGCCACGGAAGAAATGCGCACCGTGAAATTCACGGCGTGGGATCGGTTGGTTCTCACCCCGATGGAGCTGACGGCCGCCGCAAAGATTTCGTTGATGGTTTTCGGAGTACTGTTCCTCATCAACCTGTTTGCGGCAAGGCCATTCGGGCTCGCGGATTTCATCGTTTACGCGGGCGCTGTGGTAACGGGAACTATTATTACCCCCGTACTTCTCCCCTTTATTCCCGGCAGGGCGTTCGCATGGAAGGGCTGGCTGCCGGGGCTCCTCTGGACGGCAGGGTTTGTTTGGCTGAACGGCTGGTTCTCTCCCGAATTTTTGCTGCTTGCCATAGGGTATCTGCTGTTATTGCCGTCCTTTTCGGCGTATCTGGCAATGAATTTCACAGGCTCGTCAACCTACACCTCCTTTTCCGGCGTTATCAAGGAAATGAAAGCGGCGGTGCCGCTCATTGCCCTTTCATCCGTTGCGGGAATTGTGCTGGTGTTGATAAAGAGCCTGTCGGCTTAAAAGGAGGGTGCTATGAAGCACAAATACCTGAAGGATGTCGCAACGCTCCGGCTGTCGGTTGAAAAATGCATCGGCTGCGGAAGATGCGCGGAGGTTTGCCCTCATGGAGTGTTCAAGGTGGACGAAAGAAAAGCGCGGATAAGAGATAGGAACCTGTGTATGGAATGCGGCGCTTGTGCGAAAAATTGCCCTGCAAACGCCATCTCTGTTGACTCCGGAGTGGGATGCGCCGCTGCCGTGATAACGGGCTGGCTTACGGGAAGCGAACCAAGCTGTGGCTGCTCCGAAACAACATGACAAAGATTGCCTTCATTTGTATTCATAACTCCTGCCGCAGCCAGATTGCGGAAGCGTTGGGCCGGCACCTCGCCGGCGATGTGTTTGAAAGCTATTCGGCAGGAACGGAAACCAAGCCGCGGATCAATCCGGATGCCGTCCGCCTGATGAAACAGCTTTATGGGATCGATATGGAGAAAACGCAGCGTCCAAAGCTGCTTTCCGAAATTCCCCCGGTTGATGTTGTGGTTACAATGGGCTGTAATGTCACCTGCCCATACCTCCCCGGCACGCACCGGGAAGACTGGGGATTGGCCGACCCGACCGGAAAAAGCGATGAAGAATTCATCGCTGTCATACGCGAGATAGAAGGCAAGATAAAACAGCTTGCAGACAGGGTCCGTTGTTTTTGCTATTTTCTGACGAGTTAGGAATTAACCCAGTTTTCGAGTCCAAGACCTTCTACTCTCTCGAATTCGCGGGTATTATTAGTGACAATGATGAGTCCTTTGGCCTTTGCATGGGCCGCGATCAACATATCCATAGTTCCAATCGGAGTTCCTTGCCGTCGCAGTGCCGTGCAAATTTGCCCGTATTCTACGGCTGCTTCGTCGTCAAATGGCAAGATGTCCGCAATAGAAAGAAATTGATTCAAGGCAAGTAAATTTTTTTCCGGGTAAGCGCTTGCTTCTACGCCATGCATGAGTTCGGCAAGCGTAATGGCGGAAATAGCAATCCCGTTGCAAAGGTTTGAACGGAGATTTATCAGCACATTTTCCGGCCTTTTTTTAATAAGGTACACACAAATATTGGTGTCCAGCATGTATTTCATAACTTCTCCCTCGGTGCTTGAATCCCCTGAATCCGACCGTCCGCAAAAAAATCGTCCGTAAAACCATCAAGACCGTTGAGAAAGGTTTCCCATACATGCTCTTTTGGAAATAACATCACCGCGTCGCCCACTTTTTTAACATAGACTTCGCTGCCTGAAAAACGGCATTCTTTCGGCAGCCGGACAGCCTGGCTCTGCCCATTGACAAATAATTTCGCAGTCTCCACTTTTATCACCTCACTAATAGTATATACTACAGTATATACTATTGTCAAGATTTTATGCATCGGTGTCGTTGGAATTGGCTTAACCGTTTTTATAAAATTCCTGCATTTCCATTGCGATAAAGCGGGTGATCATTTCCCTGTACAGGGCTTCTACCATATTCGGATTCGCTCCAATTATATATGTTCGAGAGAACCAAAAAACCCGCCGTTTTTTCCGACGAGTTCAGGTTTGGACAGTGCTCATCTGCGTTTTTGCATGCAGAGATCATTCGGACAACTTTCGGTTGGAAACCGCATGTTCGCTGTATTTGTTCAACTTCGTCTCAAGGCTGTCGCCGGCCTTAAAAAGCTCCGGGAACCCGTCCAGCCAGGAGTATTTTTCAAAGAACGGCTCTGCCGGCGACGGGCCAAAGCTCCAGTATCCGCCGTCGCTGCTGACGAGCAGGGTACTCTTCTTTAAAAGCGCGTTTACTTCGTCGGCGAAATCAACCATCTTGCGCGCGTCAAGCTCTTTTGCCCCGTTTATGTCAAACTCAAGGGTTTTTGTTTGAAATACTTTCTCCTTTACGCCCTCTTCCGGTGAGAAAAGAGAAAGGGTATAGGTACAATACCCCTGATACATCGAGGGGTTGTACCGGAGGAGATATTGCCTGCCGTCAAGCTCCGTGAGAAACAGCTGATCCCAGCCCGCGTGTGCTGTGTTCAGTTCTTCCTTCCAAAGCTCGTTTCCGCTGCCGTCCCGGACGAGAAGCGTCACCCCGAAAGTTGTTTCCATCTGAGATTTATCAAGGTAAATCGATTCATCCTTCCCGTCCTGATTGACGTCGGCCTGAGCTATCAGCTCTTCTGCTGCAGATGATCCGACAACGTGCGGGACAAGCCCCTGAGTGTCCCCGCCGGTGCCAACGCTCTTGGTTGTTTCATCTGAAGAGGATGGGAGCAGTTCGGCGGATGGCGCTTCCGTATTTTCCTTCCAGTGCCATGTCATCCCGCCATCTTCCGTCACGAGATATAGGATGGAGATAAAATTGGCGCCGCTGTCATAAAGCTCAATTGGGTAGCTTCCGGACTCCCCAATGAAAGCAGGAACAAGCGGCATCATCTTACATTCCTTCAAATAATCAGGGATATCCACCGTCATCCGTTCCCATGTTTTTCCACCGTCAAGGGTACGGCTTATCTCGGGACCCTGGTCAAAAAAGTAGCGGTAGCTCATAAAGCCGACTTTTGAAGAGGCAAAACCGGCACCGGTCACTGTTCCGGTATACATCCCATTCTTGTTGCCAATCCACCAGCTCTTTCCGCCGTCCATGGAAGTGCAAACATTGGCGTTTCCCGTCCCCAGGGAGGGTCCGGTGCAGACCACCGCCCAAGTAAAGTCATTAATAGAGCCGCAGTAGATGCCGACATCCATCCAACCAGGCTGCCAGTTTGGCTCTGTGCGGTCGCTTGCAGGAAATTGATCAAATACCGACCATGGCAGACTCATAATATAGGTTCCGCCCTTTTCCGTGTAAACGTCAAAGGTATCAACGTCCGCGTCTTTCACATATCCCACAAATGGCCCGGTTCCTTCTGCTGACGCAACCGAAGTATCTGTCGCGGCTGGGTTCGTGAGCAAAGTAAATCCTGCGGCGATTATAATGACGACCGCCACGGCCAATATCCAGAACGCGGGCTTTTTATAGCTCAGCACATTTTTGATGCGCTTCTTGATGTTCCCTTCGCCGAACGCAAGGGGGCTGCCATTGATAAGGCGCCGACCGGCTGCCAGGGATAGCAGGGATGTCGAATACACCCCTTTAATCCCGTCGCCCATCTCCTTCAGAACCCTCTCGTCGCAGGACATTTCCATGTCCCTGACGCAGCATATAAACGCCACCCACACAAGCGGATTGAACCAGTGTACGGCCAGTGCAAGAAAGGCAAGCATCTTGATTATATGGTCAAGCCGCCGTATATGGGTCTTCTCATGCAGTATGATATAGCTTTGTTCCTGTTCCGGCAGGGTTGACGGCAGATAGATTTTCGGGCGGATCACACCGATCACGAAGGGCGAAGCGATATGGTCGGCCATATATATGTTATCGCGCAGACGCACTGCGCCGACGAGCTTTCCATGCAGGCGTATTAAAGACGCCGCACTGTATAGGAGCATAGCGGCAACGCCGAACAGCCAAAGCATAGTAGCAGCCGACATTGGCAGTTCAGGCGGGTCGGCGTCAAGCTGCTCCCGACCTTGCGGCAAGCTGCCGTTAATGGCTTCGTTGACTCCCGGAACCAGCAAATCAACTTGCGGGGACTCCGTGTGAACAATATCTGTGGGGATGTAGCCAATACTGCTGTAAGCACTATTGGTTGTAGACATGGCTGGCGCGTGAAAAAAGCCTATCAGCGAAAGCTCGGACGAAAACGACACAGGGCATACAAGTCGGAACAATACGACCGCCCAAAGCGTGTAAGAAAAAATCTTCGGCGCTTTTTTCAGCAGCAAACGGGCAATCAGCACGAGAACGGTAACGATTCCGGCTGTGAGGCTCATATTGATAATCTCAGGCAGCAGCGTATATGTCCACATCAGAATTCACCCCGCTTTTCATCAATAAGCCTTTGCAGTTCGCCTATTTCTTTTTCGGACAGCTTTTTTCGCATGGTAAATGCCGTCAGAAACTGCGGAAGCGACCCATCGAAAGTCTCCTCAACAAACTTTTCGCTTTGCAGGGCGTTGAACTCCTGTTTGCTCATCAAAGCAGAAACCATGCCGTCCTTATTCTGAAAGATACGCCGGTCGCAAAGCCGGCGCAGCATTGTGTAAGTAGTCGACTTTTTCCAGCTAAGCTCTTTTTCGCACAGCTTTACAAGCTCCCCGGAGGAAATGGGCTCATTGTCCCACATAAGCTCGGCGAACCTTGTCTCCATGACGCCTAATTTGTAGTCTTCCATACGATCGCCCCTTGAGTCTAATATCATTAAACCTAATTCGAGTTTAATCCCGTTAGACCAAAAAGTCAATAACATTTTAAGTTTGGAAATATATCTTACCACTGCCATGCACTAAACAGCCGATCTATGAATTTGGCTCGCCGAATGCCGTCGTAGTCGCTTGCAAAGTTCCGGGTCCCGCCTTGCCGATATTGACTGTGTTATGCCATGCTGTCCGGTTCTGGGACAGGTTTCCCATCCGGCAATATTGCTCTGAGGAGCATATGCATCTCGTCGAACCCCGATGCGCGGATATGAATGCGTTTTCCAAGACGGGCTGCGAGATTAAAGGCAAATTCTTCACAGGCATCCTTGTTGTACAGTTGAATGGTGCTTATTCTTATCAAATCCAGGCCCTGGCGTTCAAGCATGGCCGACCGCATCAAATCTTTACCCTGCTCCAGCGGACTGTTGTGATAGGCAAAGCTATCGTATTCGATTGCCAGTTTTGCCTGCTTGTAATACAAATCCACAAAACAGCGCTTCTGACCAAGGCGTTTGCTCCTCTCGTCTTTCAGCTTTATCTCATGATTAAAAACGGCATGATCAAGTCCGTAACCCCCCAGGGCATGCGGCAACGTAAGAATCATATAGGCCATCGATTCCATGATGCTTGCGGAACCGTTTTGTATGTACTTCAATGCCCGCTCGGCTTTGCGATGTCCCCGATGCCCCGACGTCTTCGCAAGAAACGCCTTGAGCTTTCGCTTTGTTGTGATCGCCTCGGAAGGTTGACCAGGTGGATGAGAACACAGCTGAAGGCCCAAAAGGATGAGCCGATGGATGCTTAATTTGCGCGCAAGCTCCAAAAACAGCAATTCCGGTGACGCAACCATTGTACCGTTTCGTGCCACTACCGCACCGGCAGGCAGAGCAAGCCCGCACGAATGAACTCTCCGCCCATTAACGCGGAACCTCGCTTCGTGTTCGAAAACCGTTCGATCGTTCGAGGCTGCTTTTGTGATTTCAGAGCCAAGCGCAGCTTCAATATACGGGATGTTCCAAATAGCGGCAGCCGAAAAATGACTCAAATACTCATTCATAAATATATGCTCCCACAAACTATAGCTAAACTGTAACACACTGTACAAATTTTCAAGTTTGGGCCAGAAACTCACATTGCCGATAGAGTTTATTGGCCTTAACCGGGCAAATTTTCCGGTTTGAACCATAAAATTCGTAATTTGGGGGTGCAATGTGGCCCATACCTGAAATTTTGCACACTCCTCCGTAAGTATTATTAATATCTAGCCGGCGTATAGCCGGTTTTGCGTACCAACTCCTGCCCCTGAGGAGACAAAATCCACTCTATTAAGGTTTTCATATTGCCTTTTGGCTCACCGTTTGTAACGGCATAAAAGTTAGCAGTAAACGGATAGCTCTTGTTTGCGATCGTCTCATTTGACGGATAAACGCCATCTATCGCCAATATTTTTGCATCGGAATTCGGGTACATCACCGTCGCATAATATCGGTATGAATATCCAATCGCGGGCTGAACGCCGTGCCACTTAACAGAAACCTGCTTCATCATGCTGCCTGTTCCAGTCAGACTGTTATCGGGGAGCGGTTGCGGTTTTTGTATGGGCAGACCGTGCATGATGTTTTGCAGGCCGGTTTGACTGCCGCTTCCCTCAGGGCGCTGAAAGGCGATAATCTTTCCTCCCTCATTCCAACCGAAGGTCCGCCAGTACGCAGTTTTACCAGAGTAAATGTTTTTCAGTTGTTGATAGGATAGTCCCTCTATCGGATTGTTTTTCCCAGCGAGAAACACGAACGCCTCCCGCCCGATCGGGGTAAACACCAGCTCCACGCCTGCATCTTTCGCAGCCTGCTTTTGCTTTTCGGACGCACCCGCCACAAAAATGATGTCGCAATCGCCGGCGATAATCCGCTTGTATGCGTTCTGCGTATTGGTGCAAAGTGCAATATCCTTCGTATAATTCTCCCTATCGTATACAGCGTTCACAAATGCCGCATAAACAGGGTAGAGGGCGGTTGCGCCATCGAGCGTAGGTAAATCTTCGGATATTGTCACCGATGCTGCACCTGGCAGTTCAGCCGTTTGTGTGTCTTCGGCAAAAGGCGTATACACTGTGAGGTCTGGTGAAGTCAAGTCGGGAGCGGGCATTTTTGCCAGCGGAAACCAGTTTCCTGTTATCGACGGGGTAAACAACAGCACCCAAATTACACTCAAGACGGCGATGACGATTGTTGAGATTTCTGCATCCTTGTGGCATTTCCACACCAACGCAATCAAAAATCCTGTTGCACCCGTGAGTAGAATAAGCGGAGCTGCGCCGATAATATTGTCCACTGCATCGAGTTGACTTAAGTATTCTAAACTATGCATGATGCAGCTGTACATTGTGACTAATCCTGCCGTCAGGACAAACCGAAGAATAAACCGCACGCCCTTTTTTACATCCATGACAACCCCGCCAGAGTATTGCTTGAAAGCATACACATAAACAAATAAACTATATAAAAGAATGGATTGCACATAATGACGGTGACTATTGATAGCGCACGTCCCAATTTCCCTGTTTTATTCCATCGGAGGAGGGAAATAATGCTGATAACTGCTCCGATTCCCGGCAAAATAGCCGTTACCCAAGAAACGATGTTAGCCGCTGTTTTAGGAATATCCCCATAGGTTTTTGTAAAAAGACCGGCGAGAAAAAGTATAATGGGACCGGCAAGCATGAGCAGAAATCCGATTATTGCTGCCTTGTTTTTTAATACAATACTTGTAGACTGCGTTTCAGTCACAATCCTATTTGTGTTTTCCATTTTCTTCATCCTTTCGGTTACTATTTACAACATAGAATAAAAATTATATTTTGTCAAATGAAGTATCCCGCAATCATGCAAAGTGTAAAGCGAAGATGCTTTTCCATAAAACTCCTTTACTAAGTCCTCGCTTTTTTTAGTGGTGCTGTATAGGCCTTGTCGATTGCAAGATTCCAAATGGACTGCGATCTGCTCCAAATAGCGCTTCGCGGCTTTCAAAAAGTCAGCTTTTGTTTCACCCCTTAAAGCCCTTAAATCAGCATTAATCCCATGAAACCGAAGGGTTTATACTTCTGGACAATAAAATAAAATTTCACAACTTTGCATTACACTCATGCTCCACCCAGCCATTGGTCGGCGTGGTGACCGCCGTGCCAATACCAATGAGGATGGTCTAATTGCCACAGCGCGCTGTCTCGATAGTATTGTTTCTCTCGTTCAAGAAGTTCATCGTTGTCACGGTAGGACACTTCACGCACAATCTCCATTTTCCCGTTTACAAGCGCCCTTTCCACCAATCCGTCCCAATCGGTCTCCAATTCATTCGTAACGACATATTCCCCATCTATAAATTTATAAATCATGCCCCCCCAATATGCTGCACCTGAACCTCCGGCTGAGTAAATACACTTTTTCTCCGCATCAAGTGCGGGGTTACAAATTTCAGCAAATGACTTTGACGCTACAAACGCTGATGTGTCCGTATCCCAAAGCCAACAGTCATACCACGTATTGCTGTGCGCACCCCCGAAGGTGTTCAGGATGATCACATCCTTATATCCGTCGAAGTTCACATCTGCAACGCGAATACAAGCACCACTGCATCCATAATATCACATTGTCTTGCAAAAAGAAAAAGACATGCCTCCTCCTTGGCGGAAAGCTATGTCTTTTTGGAGTAACCGCATGCCCTTTTTTATCTTGACCTATTTGCCATGCAGTTCTTATAAAGTTCTCCGGCTCGCTCCCAATTTGCGACATTGAGCCAATCATCGATATAGGCTGCCCGCTCGTTATAATGCTTTAAATAATACGCATGTTCCCAGACATCAATGGCCGCAACGGGACACAAATTTTGCACAATAGGCGTGTTCTGATTTGCCGATGTCACAATTTTAAGTTTACCGCCCTGATCCACGACAAGCCATGCATATCCTGAGCCGAATACAGACAACGCCTGTTTTTTGAACGCATCGTAAAACTTTTCGACAGACCCGAAATCCCGCACGATTGCGTTATAAAGCATCCCGGCCCGCGAACGCGTCTCCAAATTGGACATGCCGTTAAAATAAAAAATGTGATTGTAAACACCGCCGCCATTATTGATTACGGACTGCCGGATCGCTGCCGGCAGTCCGTCGGCGTTATAGATCAACTGCTCCAGCGACCGGTTCTGCAGTTCCGGATAGTCTTTCAATTCGCTATTGAGATTGTCCACATAGGTTTGTAGATGTCTGTCGTGATGCAAATACATTGTTTTGGTATCGATATACGGCTCAAGTGCGTCGTATGCATAAGGGAGAGGTGGATTTACGAATGGATAGTGCTCATTCATACAATAGCCTCCAATTTCAACTTATACATAGCATATTCGTACCATGTTTAAGATGTTAATCCGGTTCCGGTCAAATGGAATCCCGCTAAAATGTTACTCCTCTATTCTTTTCAGGGATGTCTCTGCGTCAAGCGCTTTCCTTCTGCAGTCTGCACTTCTCGCAGCAAGCTTATTATACACCAAGCATAAACAATTTGGCGGTGACTTCCGGACTGATTGCCTGGTTTAATTGGCTTATGTTTAAATTTTTGTTGGCATCGGTGCTGAAAAACTCGACCTTATTTTGTAACACCGACTGATACGCGCTCAACGGTGATATGCCCGACAGCGTGGCTTCAGATGGCGTTTCACCGCTATCTGCCGGAGCGTCACTTGTCGTTATCGCTGATGATGTACCTGCCTGCGTAGGTAGCGGAATTTCGACAGATGAAAAAGCAGGTTCATCGGAAGACGCTGCAGAACTGGCAAACACGCTGGAAACACCGCCGTCTTTTAAACAGGCACTAAAAATGAGCAGAAGCACGGACGATAACAGGATAGCAACTGCTCTCTTAGAAAAATGCATATGTTTCATTTACAATCACTCCAATATGGTACTTGCAATTATATTTGGCATGCGCTAAACTGTTTGTATCTTTCATAGACTGCCTCCTATGTTAGTTTTTTTCGGTTGGCTAGACCAGCAATTATTCTAACATATGAGGTTTTTTATGTTCAACGGCATAAGCCTTTTTTCTTCCACCTGCTTAGCAGGTGGTTTTCTTTGTTTCACAAAAAAGGAATGTAGCCAAATACGGCTACATTCCTCGTGGTGCGAGTGGTACTACAGCATTTTTTAAAAAAGCTAGTGAAATCAATGGTTTACAGGCAGTCAAAAGCAGTATTTATATCAAAACACATTGCGGATTAATGACCCTGAGTGCCAAATCAATTACATTTCGCGGATAATGGAAGTGAACAAGTCCGTATCGAAAGGATCTATCACCACCAGATCGTTCAATCGTGTATGAGCGTAAGGTTTAGTGGAGCTTGAATTTGGCAATGATAAAATCAACGTCTGCAAATGATTCCAGAAACATATGATATTAGATAGCAAGCCCTTTTTGAGGAGGGAAAGATTGGAGAAATTATCATGCCACCGTACTTGGATACATGGTCATAACAAGGAAGATGCGAGGCATATTGTCGATAAGCATAGTTTAAAACATAATCGCCTTGTGGGGGTCTCGTATCAGACTTCATATAAATCTATGTTCCCGCGTGGTGGGCTCGTCCTCGCAATGCAGGCGGCAATCCGCGGAGAGCTTGATTTTCTATTAATAACAGACGAAGCTTTGCTGGGGGAGAATGCTCACGAAATCCAAGAACTAGTCAACGCCTTTGCGCATTATAGCGTTCAAGTCAAATCATGTAACAAAACTGGCAGCAAAAGTTCTTGATAACCTGCATAACCTTGTGTCTGAAGCGTCTTGGCGGTTTGTTCCAAATCTGGATTGGAATCGATTGACTGCCAACAAAAATCACCCAGTTTTTCCCCGGAGCGGCAGACCGCATAGTCTTTGGGGGTCATGTGCCACAAGTGCAGGTGCCCCTGGTAACGTACCATGAGTCGTGCCGCGATGGACAAGCCTTCCCTATCAAAGTCTCCGGAGTAGAACAAATCTGTTTTCGAATCATTGAGTAGATCCAGCAGGCGAAGTACCGCTACCTGTGGTTGCCCTGAAGTGCAGACTAAGGGTGAGTGAAAGCGGTCCGCATGATCGCAAAGTTGTGAAAAAACCATTTGATTCTCAACCAGATAAACCTTACCCGAAGGGCTGGAGGCAGAAAACAGTTTTGCCAAATTCGTTAATGTCAATGTACAAATCTCTCGACGTGAGCGAAAAGTATAAAAAGCAGGATGCTCTTCGTTGTCATTGCTGTTAAGTACCAACCCCACCTGAGTGACAGAACTGGCAATGCTGTCGCACAGGATGCCACCCTGATAGTATAATTCGTCCCTCTGCTCTGCACTTTTTGGAAAGTCGCAGTTTGCGCGATACGCGAGAAGATGAAGCAATAGCTTACCCGCTGTTGTGTTCCCATCTAAAGCATGCGGGTTGGAAGTCGCTTGAGCGCTGAGTACCGCTAATCGGATCGTCTGACCCACATGTGTTTCCAACCAATCTACGCCTTTGCATGCGCTGCATAACGCCGCTGCCGCATCTCTTTTCGCCATCTCCTGACGAACAAGTATATACCCCCCGCCACGACGTTCTGCCAGAGCAGCGAGCCAGCGGCGGCAAATCTCCGACTGGGCGACCGCCGCCGTTTGGTCGATAATTTCAGCAAAGGACTGCATTTGTTTCTCGTATTCTTCCTGTTTGGTCCGGAGGGGTTTGCCTGAATAGCACTCCAAAAGAGCCTGTAGCGTCACACCACGAAAAGGAGTGTTTTGAAGCTCCGATTCAAAATCAGACAGTTTAAATTTTAGCGGTGCTGAAAAGGAGTACCCAAAAAATGCGCGGGCCGCTTCCAATTCGTCCTCGATTGCGTCTTCTATGCAAATATACCCTTTTGATTCTCCGTAACTGCGGTACTTACGTAACATCTGCGCCATCATACGACTGTAAGCGGGGCGCTCTTTGAAATACGCTACGCAATTCGCCAAGTTTTTCTCCATACTCAGTCCTCCAAAAGGATCTTTTCAGCTCCATTCCATCGATAGCGTAAAATCGTAACAACCTGGGCATTGGCAGGACGATAAAATTCTGCAATATCCAAGCTGGAAACACAGGGATAGCATCCCCATAGGGCCTGAGAATTCATGATATAGTCAAATTGCAGGATGTGCACCAACTCAAACATTGCGCTGATATTTTTATCGTCCACTCCGGCAAAGGCCTCATCCAGCGCCAAAAGCATCGGGCAGGAAGGGCTACCCTTTTGATATTGTGCGGAAACCGCCGCAAATTGTGGCAAATACATAGCCATTGCTTTTTCACCGCCGCTGAACTTATTAAAAATGCGGTCGGTCAGTTCTTTTTTTCCTTCACCCTCGCGCTGGAAATATAGGTGAAATTCGTACCAAGTGCGATAGTCCAACACCGCACGAATTAAATCGGCATAGTTGAGCGTTTGATCTTGAAGCTCATTATTTTGTCGAAGCGCTTTTATTTTGGCCCGGAAATGTGTAGAGACGCGCTGACTGTCCTCCCGGGTCAGCAGCGCTTTATCCTTATTAAGCAGCGTTACCAACTGCGCGGTGTCCAACTCTTCGGAGCCTTCCGCCTTTTTGGGCTTCCAGTCCAAACTAAACTGCAACCCCATGGAGGTGTTCAGCGTTTTCATCAGGTCGGTCATATTTCGACTCCATTGCTGACTTTCTTCAATTCGGGCCCGCAACTTATGGCTGATCGTCTCGGTCAGAATGTCCTCAAACAATGTCCGGTCACTTTCTTCCAAAACCGTCATTGTCGTATCAATATCGCGCTGTAACCCGGTCATAAATTCGTAGAGGGATAACTCCTTGCCGTCTTTCTGCAAGGTGATTTCAAGGCGTTGGCGCATGGCAGGTTGCGCGGGAGCATCAAAAATCGTTTCAATTTTTGGATGATATTTTAAAAGAGAGTTGTTATGCTGCTGATAGTTGTTCCGAAGCGCTTCTCCGACCTTTTCCGGCGTACGTTCCCGATCCGAGGGCTGTACCTTGCTCCAAACCACCCGAGCGCATTGTTCCAAATTCATGTCGCCCTTCGCTATCGTCAGACCCAGCGCCAAATCTTCGGAGAAATATTTTTCATATTCGTGCTCATCCATAATTGTTTTGAGAAGCTCTTGATTATGCCTTTCGACCGATTGCTTTGCATTTTGAATGATAACTTCCAGTTTGATACACGCATCATGCGCTTCTTTGTGCTGTCGTTCCTGTCTCTCGATCTCACAATCCAGCTCCGCCAACCGACGTGCTCTTTCCTGATTTTCTGGACGGTTTAAAAAATCTTGAATTCCTCGAATCTGCGCTTCATAAATATCTATCGTCTGCTGTTTGCGTTGATTTAATCGATTCACCTCATCGGCATGATCGCGTTGTTCCCCGATGGATTCTGTCAGTTCTATGACGGAATCCATCGTATATTGCAACGTGTTGCAATCACCGATGAGAATCGTGATGAGATTGGCGTATTCTTCGGCGGCCTCCGAAGCCGCCTCATATTCCTCCATCGTTCTGGCATAGGGTAGCCCTTGGCTCAGTTCCCGGCTTTCCTGCTCCAGCTTAGACAGCTGAAATTTTGCGGCCTGCTCGTCTTCCGTCCGCTTTTTTACTTCGGCCTCCGCGGCCATAACCTTTTGCTGCGCTTGACTCAGCATATCTAACGCCTGATCCAGATCGTCCGTTGTCGGCATCTGGGTAAGCTCTTGGTTTAAAAGAGAAAGTCGCCGCTCCAATTCGTCTGCTGCGGCCTGCTTTTCCTTTAATTTTTCTTCCGACAGCTTAAGCCGGTCTTCCAATGCTTGTATTTGTCGCTCCCAATTGGCCCTACGGGCGGTAGCCCCTACAAAGCCAGCCGGACTTTCGGCCAAACTATATCCCCGGCGTATACCGCAGCGATATCTTCCGTCCAGAAGCAGCGCGGTATCGGCTCCCAAGTCTGAGCCTGAAATTCCGAGCAGGCATTGAGAAGCTATTTCACAAAAGCGGCTGCCTGCGTCGGGGATTAAATCGGTGACTGGGTCCGCCACCGGCTGTCCCGGCACCAAAAAGCAGTCGGGATATTGGGACAGGAGTTCTTCTATTTGAGAACGATTCTCTGTCGATACGATCAAGGCGTCTAGAATTCCCGAATCAGATAGCTGCGCTTCCAGAAGATCACGTGTCGCCTGGGGCAGATCGGGACGAAACTCTACCGTTTCATAAAAGGCGGCGTAGGGAATACCACGCATGGCAAGGACGGCACGAGTCGCCTCAATCTGCGTCCGACGGAGCGGAACGGGATCCGGACGGTGACGAAGATCGTCAAGCTCTCTGCGTATTTCCTCATTCTCTTGTTTGAGTTTTTTTAGAATTTGCGCTTCTTCAAGCTGCAGCTTTAATAAATGGTTATGCCGGCTTTGGTAACAATTGTCCGTAAGTTTTCGAACAGAATTCCAGTCTGCGGGGGAACGGTAACGTATGATCGCCTGCCGAAGGGAAAGCAGTTCATGCTCCGAAAACCGTAATTCCTCATTGATGCTTTGCTGTCTGGCGATGACTTCCATGAGGCGGTCCCGTTCCTCTTGTTCCTGCCGCTGAGCATCTCGAAGTTCACTTTTCATCCCTACTTCGGCAGTAACGGCCTCATCCAACGTATGGCAGGCGGCATCATAAGCCATACGGGCTTGTTCGATTTTTTGCAGACAGGTCAGTTGATCTATCACAAGTTTTTTTCGGCGATGCAATGCGAAACGAACAGCTGAATGATCCTCATCGGTTGCTTGTTCTCGTTTGAGCCGCCCAGAATAATGATCGTGTTCGTCGCCCAACTGTAAGATATCATTTTGTCTACTTAATTTCCCAGTGTCATCCAGCATAACTGCTCTGGCGTCTTTTTGTTTTTGGGTGCGGGCTCTAAGCGTTATTTCCTGTTTTTCAATGCTTTGCTGTAATTTCAATAATCGGGCCTTATCGGTTTCTAACTGCTCCACATGCTGGGTTAGCATATCCTGCGTAGTTTTCAGTTGGCTTCTTTTAGCGGTAATGTCATCGTCCCCGATAGCATCGCGCTGGGCCTTTGCTTGTTTTAGCAGGCCGGCCGCCTGTTTCCCAAGCTGAGCACTACGTTCCAGGTCAGCGGTTTGGCGTGCTAACTCCTCCTGAGCATCCTTTAACTGATTCTTTAATCGTTCAGACTTTTGTCGCGCATCCGTGTAAGCCTTACCCTTTAAACCCAAAATAAATAGATTATAACGGTTATACTCGTTACGGATCGTGCTGGCATCCCGCATAGCCGCTTGGTAGTCTTTTAAAGTATCCTCCAGCGCATCCATCCTTTCCATGGTACTGACCATGGCGGATAAATCCTCGTCCGTCAGAACCTGAAGCGATTCATCGAGAAGTTTTTTCAATTCGGTAGGGCGAAATGCACGATCCCTAGAAAGCTTGGGCGTTCGCACTTTAATTAACAGTTGAATCAATTGTTCATAGTGACGGATGTCCCTAAATCCGAACAGCCGCGCGTTTACAAGTTCTTTGTACGAGCCTTGGTTTTCAGCCCAGTTGTCGACATCATTCAAGAGATTTTTCAGCTTCTGCTTGCTTAACGGCATCAACTGTCTCCCTACGGTCTCATAAAGCAAAACACCGTTTGCGCCAATCCGCCGTCCGTCGCACAGACAAAAGCCCCAAAAGTCAATTCCTTTACCTCTCTGCGCCCGCATGCCGACGCCAATGGTAATATATTCTTCAAGCCCATCCTTTTGAAATTCTAAGTAAAGATAGCCGGTGGATTCCTCCCGTTCTCCGTCGCCCAACAAATAAAAGTCCATTTTGCGATCCTTAGAGCCAAAAGGATCCAACCGTTCCGGGCTTTTATCGCCATCAAGCAAAAAGGGAATGAAGCTTTGCGTTGTAATGGATTTTCCTGATGCATTGGCGCCGCGCAGTAAAATATGGCCGTCTTCCAGAGAAAACTCCTCCCTGTCATAAAGCCAAAAATTAACAAACCCAAGTTTATACATCCTCCATCGGTTCACAAATCTCCACCTCCGTTTCCTGGCTTCTTCCATGATAATCCTTCGGATAATGTCCTATCAGCTTGGCTAGTGCAGGACACAATAAGACATAATCCTCTTGAACATCCAGTAACATCCAGCCTTTCATATAGTTTAAAAGCTCCTGACAAAGATTCTCTGCGGAAAAAGCCCGGAGTTGACTTCCCCAGCCGTTTCCATACTGTAGCTGGCAGCGTGTTACCTGCAATTGGAATTCTCTATGGGTCAGAAGCACCATATCGTCGTCACGCCGAGTGAACACGCCGCTGTTAACCTGTCCCCTAAGATTAGCGCACAGCAGCAACGTTACATCGGATAGCACCAGATCCCTTGGATGACACGCCCCGAAGCGATTATCATCATGAAGTACAAAGAAAGCACCGTTTTTATGGATTTGGAGCTCGCCATTCAGCGCCTCATCCAAATATTTATACACCCACTGCCGTTGGTTTTTAATATAGTCATAGTCCGGACGATCACTCTCCGACCAATAGAGCGCCGGCGCTAAGGCGAGCTGACGATAGACACGATTGATTCGTTGGCGTCCTCTTTCCCCATTACCTTCCCAGGTAAAAGTCTCAAAATCTTCCACGGAGTTACAATTGTAAATGTCCCGGCCAAAGTGGATGGTAAAATGGCGCGAAAGACCGGTATTTTCATAGAGGACCTCCTGCTCCCGGGAGTTGCTGAAGCCTTCGCTGTTCCCATCGTAAACTACCACCAGCCTAATATTTTGCGCATAGCGCAAGACTCGGACAAGAGATTTGCGGTGGGAATAGCGTGTCCAATCGACCGGGCACAGGTCGGCTACAAAACTTTCAATCGCATCCGTCAAGGAAGACAACAAAAATTGCCCGCTATCATCTTGATCGGCCAAATAAAGCAGTAGCGCACAGAACAGGCAATAATCCATCGTGTCGCTGAATTCTTGGATGCCCATCCAGGACATAGCGCGTGGAGGCACCTTTTCCAGTTTGATGACCGCCTCATTTACGATGAGATTCCACCCCGTCAGTTCATTTACAAAACGGTGATATTGCGGCAAGGCCCGCCTAATTTCATAATATAATTCTTTTTCAGCATCCCTTACTATCCAAAAACGGTCCAATAAGCAGCGCATCTCATTCATGCCCATTCTCCTCAAACACCAGGATGTAATTTGGCATTATTAAATTGCCGTCGGTGCAGGTCAATTGGCAGGTTCCTTGGCCTTTTCTTTTCAAAATAAATGTCTGCCCATACTCAGTTCTGCTTCTTTTGTCAGGGCTGAGATTCGCCAGCGCCACCCAGGACAAAAATACCATTCTGACATTGGGGGGAACGGGTGTGGGGATCGCTTCGAAATCCAGTACACCGTTTTGGATATAGCGGGTCACTTGTTGCTGCAATAGCCGCTGCTCTTCTAAAACGGCCTGCCGTTGCGCTTCTTTTTCGATGCTCTTATCGGCAAACCCGTTGCGGTCCATACGAGGTTTATATGTCCTTACTCTTGGTTGCAGCACGTAATCCATAGGAGGTTCTTCATAGGTGCTGCGATCGATCCGTTCCATATCCCAGTCTGCATTCACAACAAAATGCCGGGCTTGCTGGGCTCCAAATACCTGAGACGACAGTTTGTGCGCCTCATCTAACGTTTCACATCCGGCAAACAGCATTAAAAGATGATGTAGTTCCGCTTTGTTGCTGACGCCCATATTCTGCATCTGAACCAAAATGGCGGCATTTTGTACAACACGTCGGATCACTTCGTTGGTGACCTCCATGATTTGGCTGGCGGTAGAACTTTCGCCGGTGAACCATTGGGTCAGAGATTGCCAGATACCTTTATTTCGAAGTCGAAGATCCTCTTCCCAATGCGGGGATCTCTCCGACCGAGGGCGCGGCACTTCCAGTTCACTTTGGTGTACCAGCATCAGTATTTGTTTGATTTTTTCCGGATGAAGCGCCTCGATTTGAGCACCGATTTGGGTAGAACTGCTCTGTAAATCCTGAATGAACTCTTCCAAATAGCGGATAAGATGTTGTTTATAAGAGATAAAATCTTCAGATCGCATGTGCTTTTCAGCACTTGGTCCATAGAACTCTCTTAAATAATCCTGATGGTTTTGGGTCAGGCGGTTGAAATCTTCCTGTAGGTCTTGCCACCATGCACCAACTTCTTTAAGGGATAGTTGTTCTAGGTGTTCTGCTGTATCTAAAGCGCTTTTAATACGGCGAAATACGCTCGAGGATAAGCCAGTGGTACGGGTATACAGATTCTCCAACGTTATTGTCATTCGTTCCACTTCCAGGGCAGCCTGAGACATCATATATTGAAATTGACGGTTTTTAAAATCAGATACGGTATAAACCTTATGCGGATCTTGGATTGGGGTAAGATTTTTCCAACTTACTAATTGGTCCAACTCCAACGTCAATTGCTCCTGCGTATATTGGGTAAAAACCGGGTCTTCCATTAAGTGTGAAAAGATAGCTTTCTTGTCCATTTGATAGTTCATTTTCTGGTGTTCTTGATAAAACAAACGCATGATCGCTCGATAGTGAGTATAATTTTCGACCGATAAATATCTGGTTTGCGGTATGCTTTCCAAAAGTGCGGCTTGGAGCGCCATGCGGTTCACCCTTTCTTTGCAGAGACGTTTCAGTTCAAGTATGCTTTTTTGTAGATGAATATCATTCATCTACAAGTGTCAATGATCTTTTATATATTTCCCGTTTTTGATACGCGCGTCCGCCGGCTTATCGGCATTCTTTGGGATTGCCCAAGAGTAGCCAATACGGATAGCGTCAGGTATGCGCTTTTGAGCACAAAACACCTGTATTCGTCTGACAGAGATGCCCCAGCCCCCTGAAATCTGACGAATAGATAAATATTCCATAGGAGCCCTCTTAATATAAAAGCTTATGCTTTATATAGCATTTTCCCTGTTATAGCGTTATTGTCTTTATGACTTTTGAGGAAAATACTACCAATAGCATATACCAATGTGCGAATAAAATCAACGATTAACACGAAGAATGTCAAAAATGCTGTGAAATCTTACGATATCGTCGTATAAGCTATTTCCAGTGCGAGTAAAAAAGAAAAGAATGACATCCCCATGCAGAAAATCGCCTGCCACACATTTGCGGAAGAGCAGGGCTGGGAAATTATTCGAGAGTTTATCGAGAACGGAGTATCCGGTTACAAATTGACCTTAAATGACCGGGACGCGCTACGGACCATCCGGGAGGACGCCTATCTCAGAAAGTTCGATATACTCCTGGTCTTTATGTTTGACCGAATCGGCCGCCGCGACGATGAGACCCCCTTTGTTGTAGAATACCTAGTCAATAATGGTATCTCCGTCTGGAGCGTATGCGAGGGTGAACAGCGGTTTGACAACCACGTCGACAAGCTGACTAACTACATCCGCTATTGGCAGGCATCCGGGGAAAGCGAAAAAATTTCGGAGCGCACCCGTACGCGAATTCGTCAACTGACCGAGGAAAGCTTTTTCACAGGCGGACACAATGCATATGGCTATGACCTTATACGGGGTGACCGCTTGAACAAGAAAAATATGCCGACTTGTGAACTACAAATCAATGAACAGGAAGCTGAAATTGTCCGGCTAATCTTTGATAAAGCGGTAAAGGAAGGCTACGGTCCGCAGCGGATTGCAAACTACTTAAATCAGCAACAGATCATGACGAGAAAACAAAAGCCCTGGAATCAGGCCAGCATCAGCAATATTTTGAAAAACTGAATTTATACTGGTGTGTTATGCAAAGGGAACAGAGAGTCCAATGTGTTGAACCATTTGCAAATTATAGATGCTGAAACCTTTTCTGCATCGCAGGAGATTCGTCGGACCAGGAACAATGCAAACGTCTCTGAGAAAACCGTTCCCCGCTGTACCAGGGGGACGATGTTGCTCAGCGGCTTTTTATTTTGTGGTTATTGCGGTGCGCGGATGAACGGAAGCCTAAGCCAGCATACATACGTCCGTAAAGATGGATCAGTTAACCCTGAGAAACGGTATCATTACCGCTGTAACCGCAGCATTGACGGTGTACCGTGCAAATGCGACGGTCCGCTTACCTACGTCTCCAAAAAAGTAGATACAATCTTTGAAATGGCGATTCTGGCTCTTTTGGAGAAACTATCAAAATGCTCAGTGGAAAAGATCGCGGAGGCCAAATACCAGATCAGTATAGCCAGTGTACAGGACAGATACAAAACGACTATAGGACAGATTGCCGTTGCTGAAAATGAGATGAGCGCTCTACACGCCGAAATTACAGCTTCTCTGGTTGGTAAATCTACTTTTTCAACAGATATCTTAAAGTATATGTCAGAGATAAGCAATCATAAAATCTCAACGCTTAAAGCTAAGCTTACCCAAGTCGAGTCAGAATTGGCAGATTCAGATGCCCTTCGCCGTGAAATTCAATACCGTTGCAACAAATACCACGATATCCTGAACGAATATCAAACAGTTACGCTGGAGGCAAAGAAAATGCTGCTGTCCCAGTTGATTCGCCGTGTCAAACTCAGGGTCAATTTCGAAATGTCAATTGAATTGAATCCTCGGTTTGAGGATTTTGTAGAGGGAGTTGTCCACCTGCCAACCGGATTTGCAGATAAAAATGCTAAAAATTAATTGAAAAGCACCCATTGCGTTCGCTGATATTATAAACACAATGTGAAATTTATTTGTGTACCATAATTGAAAGTAGTATTTTGAGCAGATTGGCAAAAAATTTATTTTTTCACTATCAAGATCAGTATCAATTTATAGTGTCACAAACGACACATTTATCATAACTGATCAAAATGATTCTGTTTTACATTTCATCAATAATCTGCTTGATAGCATATGGCTTTGCATATTTGAGGTACGCATCACTGATAAAAACAGTTTGCGGTGCAGCAGGCTTTATCCACATAGCGGGATAAATCTTCAGCGCTTTAGTTGTGTATTTATTTTTTACTTTTAATCCACTGCCATCAGTAGTAAGAAAAATGCCTGACTGTTCCAAGATTCTCGCCAATGGAACAATTAACTGTTTTTGTTCCTCCAAAGGAATTTCTGCAGCTCGTTTGCCCTCTATTCCCCAATGCAGAAGATCCATCGCGGCATACCGATCCAGCATTCCATGAACAAACTGATTTCTGTAGTGTTTGAGGCATTTATGGCAAGCGCTATCACAATCGCAGTTTCTCAAAAGGTCATGTGTTTCTTGCAAAAGCGTATCGATTGTTTCAACAACTCCAACCGCATATCCTGCTCCGCTGGAAAGGCTATCATACAGATAGATGTCAACGAAAGCTCCCTGAGCATTCTCACGAATACGATACCCTGTGATCAGTTCTGTAAACTCTATATCGAGTTTTTGGCTTGCCTTCAACCGTAGGGCTTCTGCTAGAGATTGTGCTGCTCTGTTCAACCAGAGACTATCGTTCCCGCGTGTATCGAGTTGCCGCTCATCAAGTATAAACTCCAGAACAAGCATATCCGTAACAAAATCATATCCAAGGTTAACGTTGATAAGGTTTGTATGCTTGCAACGTCCTTTGACATATTTTGAAAAATACGGGCGGCTGATGTCCTTCAAAGCCTCAGGGTTATCTCCCGGCATAGCTGCTCCGCAGTCTTCACAAACCATGAACCCATGCTGCCCCGTCCCTTTATTCATCATAATAATCCGTTGATTACTTCGAGGTGCCATACGGATATGTGTGCAATGTGGAACCTCCTTCATTTCATCCGACTCCGGTAGTGTGGAATAAAGCGGTTGTTGGACATAAGAATATTCTTCATCAAGTTGTGCTACAGGTATTTTCTTTCCATCCCTCGGAGCAAATCCCCATGGACGTAGTATCGGAATGGATGATACCAGTTCACGATTTCCACAGAAAGGGCAGTTTTTATTGTCATCTTCCGCTAAGCCAAACCATCCGCATTTTTCACACATTACAACTGCTTTTTTATAGTTTGCGTCGTCAATAAACGATTTTGCAGGTGAGGCAGCGCAACCACTCCGACGCTCACTCCCAGGATAGTACACGCCACCGATTTGATAGGTCGCCTTATCGACTACAATTGCACGTCCAGGGGCATATTCTCCAATAGCCACATCCAATCCGCGTTCTACTTGGTATTGGAGCTTTCCATTGTAATCTGAAATATAAGTACTTACCACATTTTTGGGGAATGAATAAGTAGGAATTGCGCCTTCTTCATATAGTGCGTCCAAAAGTGATTTGTCCTTTTCCGGTGCGCCTTTCTCAGATGTATAAAGTTCCGGATGCCTATCGCGTTTTTGTTTTAGCTGAACGAGTGTATCGATCAATTCAGAGCTGAAAGACTCTCTTGCATCTTCCGCAGAAGCAGGAATCAATATATCCCGTGAAGGTACACAAAACGTAAACAGGAAGCGTTCAAATGATTTGACGTGCTCATCGACAAAAGTAATCGCGGAAATAGCTTCCAGACTGTTCCCTTTTGTCGCGAGATATTCTTGCAGTGCCACCATGCTCAGATGTCGTTGAAGCAACTTTTCACTATAGATGTCAATCCACGGGCGTCTGGGATCTCCGCGGAACATGGGGGCAGGATCATTAAAATACAGTGTATCATGGGGGCCATCTTCGCAAAATGTCACGATAGTTGATAGGCTGGTACCACGTCGGCCTGCACGACCTGCACGCTGTTGATAGTTCTCTCGCATAGGGGGGATATTACGGAGGCCAACGGCTACCAGTGAACCAATGTCAATACCAACTTCCATCGTTGTAGTACTACTCAAAATATCGACAGGTGTTTCTCCTTCTTTGATCATATCCTGAAAGCGCAATTCATATTGCTCAGTGCGCGACCACATGGCATCCCGCTGGTCTTTATAAGATAGTTGCGCCGTATGTTCTTCAGTGTCAATCACATGAATAGGTGCGTCGTCAAGAGCATCGGTAACAGGCTTTCTCCAGAAATCCATCGCGGTCATTTCAGTCTCAGTCAACACATGGATTTGATTTGAACCACAAGTGGGACACCTGCCCTTAAAATGATATGCGGTCAATTCAGCACATTGATCACAACGATACCATTGATGAGTAGGATCGAATCGGGGTTTGATCCGGGACAAATCAACATATAGTTTTCCGTTTTCAGATTGTCCTTGATCTAAAAAGCGTTCCTTCAGTACCTTACGCCAGATATCCATCTGTGCGTTTTCGTTTTCCCATCCCATTATTTTACGAAAGGTTGTAGAAAAACTCCAATTGGGATCAAGACCATATCCACCAAAATATTGACGGACATTGTAACGCACATTATCTGAAATGGTATGGCCCAACGCAACAGCTGAATCGCAAATGGATAGCATCCATGCATTGAAAATTTCTAAAAAATCTTTATCAGAAATATCGATTCCGTTTTCAAACAACGTATCAACCGACTCGACCAATTCTTTGTCAATTGGCTCGATCCAACCTAACGCTGCATCTGTCAGGGTGTTATAACCACCGCAATACAGGCGCAGTAGCTGTTCTTTCATTTGATTTGGTGCATTGTCAATAGTCAAACTTGGAATGTATTCGCGTTTTCGAATCTGACTTCGCTCATAACTGGATAACACCTTAGGGCAATCATTAAGACCAAACTTTTCTCGATCCTGATTATAGAACAACTGTACATGATGAAGGGCTGCTTCCAACACGAAGTAGTCATATACTGAGTTCATAGGCTGCTCTTGGGTAGCCTTCTCCATTCGCTTGACTGCCAGTACAAACAACTGACGGGCCGCTGTGCTGTCCGATGCTTCGGACATATCTCGGGCTAGTTTGGCGGCTCTTTGGCGACTGTCCGAAAACAAAAGAACCTTGCGTCCTTGATTTGGCATTTGATCAGGCTTATCATCTTTTCCAGGAACTGCTGGCTGAACATTGAACTGTGATTTAATCAGGTTAAAGAAGGATTGATTGCCACGGGTACTAAAGGAAGTTAACTGCATCTTGGCTAATTCATGTCGGCAATGAGGGCATGTCGGAAAGGTCAGAATCTCAGGCCGTCCTTTTATGGAATAATCGCAATAATAAAGTTTGCGAATTCCAGGCTGTCCATCTAGAGAGTCATCGCGAAAATCAATGAAACCGCTCTGTATATCCATATAGCAACGAAGAATTTTGTTTTTCCCTTGCTTTGTAGGTGATTTATATTCAGAGGGTGGAATATACAGATGAATTTCTTTCATCTGCTGATCAAATATCTGCCCCGGATATCGCCACAAATAAGTGCGGCCATGTGAGTGCATCTCATCAACCAAAATATAGCCTTTGTAAAACAGCGTACCGCATCTACGGTCATTATACAGCTCATAAACAACACTTCCGCAATGGGGACATACAAGATTGCCGTCTGACAAAAAAATTTCTCCTAACGTCAGGTTCTCATCAGAGTGTGAATTTGGGCAGTGTTCATTGGCACAGGCGTAAACACCCTTAATACCACGAAATAGCATATGCATTCGTGCAGGGAAAAGCACATTTCCTTTGCTGTTTTTCGCAAGAGGAGCTATCGCAAGAAGAACACTGACAGCTCTCAAGGCAGCATCTTCCTCCCACTCAGGAAAGATGCTGGCTGACAATTCATGAAGAGATACAGCATTGCCACGACAAAGTAAAAATAACTTCTGAAACGGTAGATATTCAATTAAGTGATCATACATCCACTCATATGCCGCTTCAAGCGAAGAAAATGGTGTGCAACTGTCAGGTACCCCTTCCCAAAATGAGTTGATTGTCTGCAGCCTCTCTGCGTCCATTGCCTCTATTTGCTCCGTGGTACAATTTTTAAATTTTAAAAAAGGTATCTCGTATGATTTGCCGCTATGGATCGTCCCTCGCTCTCCGGTCAAATAACAAAAATCATAGGTATTAGCAGCTGTCAAGGACTTTGCAAATTCTCTTACCGCACGCCGATCCTCTTCACTGGCATCCGGCATACTGGCGGTCGTCAGAATAAATTGAACCCTGTCACGCTGGATTCCAAGCTTATGGAAAAGTCGCCGAATCAGCAGGGCAACTTCACCGCCGGAAGAACCGCGATACATATGTGCTTCATCAATTACAAACAGCAACTTATTGTTGTGGTCCGTATCCAGCCACCTTCTGGTATCCTCCCAAATTTTCTGTTCGCGGGGACGCAGCAGCATATATTCCAGCATAGAATAGTTGGTGATCAAAATATCCGGACAAAACTGCTGCATTTCAAATCGGGTAATCAGTTCTGCATCCTCGTCATCAGGGACATGGTGGCTTTCGTGCAGCCTTTGAAGAAATGCTGCCATATTCTCCTTAGCTGGAATCTTGCCTTGTTTCACCAATTCTTGAAAAAAGGCTTTACCCGCTTTTTCAAGGCATGTCATCCTTTCCAGTGTTTTCTCAAGCTGGCGGTCTTGTGTGGTGCTTGGCTGTGGTCCCGGATATGGTGTGCGTCCTGTGTACATGCCGAATTGCGGCCGACGCATATGACTTCCAGTGATTTCTCGAAAAATTCGGACAAACTTGTGGTCCGGGTCTCCGACCAGCCGTCTCAATCTGCCTACCTGATCGGAAACAAGCGCATTCATTGGATACATAATGATTGTGCGAACGCCACGCTGCTTCCAACTGGCCGGGGTATTCCGCGCCTCCGTTACCAACTTTGCAAGCATTGGCCACATAAAGCATTCGGTCTTACCAGAACCCGTGCCAGTTGAGACAAACAGGTCTTTCCCAGAATTCGTGTTTACAAGAGCTTCGATCTGATGGGCAAAAGGAGCGGAGTAGACACCCAAATTTTCTTTTGTCAACGAAGAAAAAAATACTCTAAGCCACTCTGGAAGGTCTGCTGCTTGAATTCCATCTTTTATACTTTTATAGGCCGGAGAAGATTCAATATAAGGTTTTTGGTAAAGCTGCCCTTCTTTATCCAGCTTGTCCTGTATTGCTTGCAGCAAGAGAGCAGATTTCCCTAAGTATTGTGATTTTATGTAGCTCTCAAGCTCTTGCCGTAGCTGATTATGTACGGCATATGCACCTTTGGCCATTACGACTCCTCCATAAATTCATATCCCACTTGTTCCAATATAGTCTTAAAAGCGCGGTAGACAGGAACTGTCATTGCACGCTGAAAGTTCTGCGGCGACTTATAAAAAGAAACGGGCCAGCTATACAACTTGAAAAATGTTTCCTCTGTCGGAGGGAGCAGATAGTCCAAACGAATCCTTGCCATTTCCTGCCCCACCTTCACCCGGATTGGTGGGAGTTGACCATTTGAAGCAAGGATCGCGGATGCTATTCTCAAATACTCCATTCGACTACCACCTGTTTCTGTTCTCCAGTGTGGCAAAGGGGTGTGAATATAAATACCATCTTCACATCTGTACAAAATATACAGATATCTACCGGCTTGCCCATAGCGAGCCAATGAAATTTCACCTGTTTTATTTAGATGCTCATCCCAATATCCTCGGCTAAATGGCGGTTGCATCCGCAGAAACTCGGTCCCTTGTGGAAATTCGATTTCAGCCCATTTTTGGTTCTTGAGCAACTTCTGAAACCAAACAGTCAGAGATTCTTTTTGCAGTCGAAACATCGTCGTGACATGTTCTGCCGTACCAGCACCAGCTTCCTGAGATATGGTGTATGTTCCGAGCCCACTCATAAAACCAATTTTTCCAGGTGCCGCTCCGCGTTCAAAGCAAACCCCTTTGCAAATTGAGGTCGCATTTGCAGCAGGAGAAGCCCAGTAAGGAGAATGATAAAAATTTCCACTCAAGCTGTAGATCTCATACATCTCCTGGATGAGTTCTTCAAGATCAACAGCAAATAATCGCTTTGCTTCTGGATATAACGTATGATACGCATAGAAAGAACACTGAATGGATTTTTTAATATGCTGAACGGAAGCATTAGGTCCGTCATCTTCGCCATGATCCCACAGAGAAGCAAGAGCAATTTTACCTGTTGCACTATATATGATCCGGCTTTTCCATTCTTCCTCACTCTCAGAAATATCCTTGTAAATATATAGTTGTTGACCAATTTCCTCTAAAAAACCATTATGCTTCATGAACTCATTCATCCTCGAAATGAAAATACTGTAAAAAGTAATTCTGGATATCTTTCGACAGACCACTTGATGCGCGTACCAGTTCACAAAATGCCTCCGATTCGCCGGTTGCAACGGCAAAGGGGAACAGACCGTACAGAAAATCCATATCCGTGGTATTGTCGTTCTCCTTATCCCCCAGCATTGCATGGGCATCGGTCAGCAGTTGCTGTGTCCTACTCATTGCTAAAGAACTAATGCACATTTTTTTCAGAACTCTCCCATATTGGGAGCGCGGCTTCACGGCTTCGTATTCAGTATAATCTTCCGTCCGGTAGCTACCAATAAACTGTTTCGTCGGTCGCTTATCAACAAATTCCTCCGTAATTAGTGGCGTCACATAGTTATATAGTCCCTTTGGTTCCACAGAAAGGTCTTCTGCAAAGGGATGCACAAGAATAACCATTTTTTCAGCTTTTTCTATTTCAACAATCAAGCGATCGATCCATTTCCCGTTAAACGGGTTTTTTATAGCTACAATATCACCTGAACCATGTAGAGCAGTGCTTACTGCTGATGGTGCCCATTCCCCACTGCATTCCAGGACCCCTGCAAATCTTCCTGTAATAGCGCAGGACAAAGCATGAGCAATACTCTCTGCCGCCGGTCCAGCCAAAATCATAGAATTTTTATTGACATATGCGGCATAGAGGAAGGCTGCTAATGTATGTAGTCTGGCGTTTGAAATACCAGCTTCGATCAATTCGTCCTCGATTGCAACGACGGTGTCTTTCCAACTAAAAGACTCGCCCGCGCACTCTTTGGGCAATTCAGTTCCAACGTGATATAAAGGAAGTTCTTCGCCAGAGAGTTCGGTTGGGTTCCCCTGTGGCATGTAGATAGCTAATTCTGCCATGAAACCTGCCACATCTTTCCGTGCGGAAGACAGCTTGTTCTGGACAGCCTCTAGGCTATTTTCACCTAGCTCTTCATAGTAAGCAACTTGTGTTTGCAAGTTGCTCAATTTTTCCTGGGCGGTCGCAATATCGCGTATAAGCTGCTGATACAAAGTCTCCTTTTGTTTGGTATCTTGTGTAACCGCTTGCAGCTCATTAGCTGCTTTCTCCATTTCGGCTTGATGGATAGTTTTCCAGCGTTCTTCCCCAATTACCTCGCAGCGTCTTCGAAGGCCGTCGTGACGCTCAACCAATGCAGCCAGTACAGATGTATCCAGTTCTGTGCCATCCAAATAAGCATTTGCATTCTGCAGGAATTCAGTAACATATTGCATCGCAAGCTCTTCGGTACAACCGCATGCGTGTGCAACCTCCAGATAAAGGGATTCATCTGTGACTGTATTTAAAAAATCCTTAAACGAGTGAAGCTCTCTTCGAGTCCCGCCAACTAATGATTGAAAAGATTTCCAGGTGGTTCGTTTTAAAATAGCATTTCTCACAGCATCAATTGGCTTTTTTATTGTGGCATATCCTGCAGGATTTCCTATAGTAAAGTATCTGTAGAATTTTCTTGATTTTCGGTCAGCATAAGGGTAAAAAGTTAGAACATCATCGTTTGAAACAGAAAACACAGGCAACGTGTATACATCGCTTTTTAAACGGACACCCACTGTAGTCGTTTCAAAGGTCCCTATTGAGCATAAAATAGCTTCAGACACCTCCGATGCGGATGGAATAAGAAAGGCAATATCATGGCTCTGAAAAGGAAAATCAAATCCCTCTGATAATCTCTTAATTAGCTCATCCCTCGTATCAATCCCAGTAATGCGATAAAGCTCAATCGGCTTGTATATAGGTATATAACTGGATATGACATAGTCTTTTTTAGGATCGGAAAAATTGGGAACTGCAGACCACTTCCATACGCCTATATCCCCAACTGTATTAGGACCATCTCTTCGAAAGAGACGATCTCGGTTTTCGAACAAATGCGGTACGCCATCAATAACATCAGGATATTTTAATTGATCATTTTTCATATCGGCAAGCCTTAATAGATCAGGAGTATTTACACCTGTATCAATAACCATGCACAATGAAATGATATCAGCACTTCTATCGTCCATGTTCTTCCTCTACTTTCTAATCCTGATATAAAAGCTACTTTTCAAGATGGCAAGAGTCCTGAAGGAAATTTGATTTTCTCGGATTTTTTGATATAACCATGCTTTCGTTTTAGGGTATCCATCCAATTTCAAACATAGTGCGCCTAAAGAATGCGGAACTGGTATTTGCTCTCCATTGCAACGGCGAAGTCTGTCATACAAGCGCTGATCCGATTCTGCTGTGATTGTGCTGGAAGTTTCTTTTTTAAACGAAACCGTCCTAACACAATCTAGTCCCTGATAAATGAATACTGTCTGCCCCATATGTACATCCAATATGAGACTCTCGTTAGCATGAAGTTCATACCGGATTTCTTGAAAATTGTCTCGCTCTATTACAACAGAACCATCGAACTGAGCTTTGATCTTCACAGCCTTTTGTTGTGGAAGTTGATGATAAATATCTTCACGCATAACGTTTCCTGCAATATCGATTATTTCTATCTTGGGAAGTGTACCTGTCATGGTCAGTGGTATCTTCCACAAATAGGTATATTTAAGAACCTCTGCACGCCCAACCGAAAGTAATTGCTGACGTTCTTTGCATTGAATTGTAAGTAAAGAGGCGTCTGTTCCGTCGTACTTGTTCATCGTCGCCAAAGGAAAAAGTTTTGACTTTACATCTCCTTGCATAAATACGAAGACATCATCCGTATTGTGGTAAATGAGATATGGATTTCTGACAAAAGCAGGCCATATAGGATATATCTGTACTGGAGTATCGGTTAGTCGTGCATGAAACTCCAGAAAAAATTTGGCAGCATCCTCGGTAAAAGCTGTGGCCGTAATTTGATAGAGTCTCCAGCATTCCCATTGATGTATGACCTTTATAACCTCTTTAATCTTAACATGCTCATACCGTTCCCGAATGCATCCACGCATCAGCAGAAAGTAGGAGTGATTTATTTGGACGTCAGCATCAAGTGGAAGCTTTTTTCTGGTTATTCCATCAAAAAAGACTCCGTCTGCATCTATACCTGATATTATACTGGGCCAATACTGGCTGATATTTGGGATTGGTAAAGATATTTCAAGACGATATCTTGGCGCTGGGATCTGTCCAACCGAGAAATATGTTACGGTTCCTTCTTGCAGTCTGTCCAACGAGAAAACAAATGCATTCTCATTCTGTCCGACGCCTTGGATTGTAAGGGATTGATTCTTATATTTCATTATTACTTCAGAGGGGGCCGGAATCAAACCAACTTCCAATTGGAAGGTTCCATTGAATATATTGAGTCGAATGGGCAGATTATGCTTACCGGCAAGAAATGTAGGGATGTCCGTAGTTCCGTATGCAAAGGTTCTCTCGGGACAATTTTTGCTTTTCTCATATGCGCTGTGTTTAAAATAGCGGTCGCGAATTTCTCCATCTGTTAAAGTGACGTACTGTCCACATAGCTCACAGAAAAAAAGTCCACTTTGAGCAGAAACGGTTCCCTCTGGGTGTAAGGCGGCTACCTCGACTGTCGTTACTTGTTTCCATCCATGGTCGGACCACATACACACATGCGTAAGCGGCATAGTTATCCCCCCCAGCCCTTAGCTAATAAAACGTTAAATACGAAAAGTAAGTCATCATGTATTTTTTAATAGCATCGTGATATTTATATAAAATCCTAATAACGTATCCTGCTCAGTAAATATGTCTACACTTATTTATCTTCCCGTCATTGCAAAACCACAAATCAAAAAGTACCCTGCTAATAGGGCGGGCCACATGCATTTCATGCGTAACTACCATTCAAATATTGAGAACAGATTTGCCATACAATGTCACTTGTTCGCTTACTTAGGTCCGATGAGAACATCACGCCTATATTTTAGCACAATTTTCCTGTAATTACAACAAAATACCGTTGTAAAATGGCTGAACTGTTTATATTTTGTCAATTTTTATATCTATCTTATATTAATAGGTCGAGGCCCATTCTTCAATACATGAAGAATGGGCCTTTGTGCATTCAAGGAGGTCTTATGGAAGAAAACATGCACACGAAGCTGAAGGAAATCCGCTGGAAGAATCCACTGCATATCGGGTCAAAGACAAAACCTTTATTGTGGAGCCGGTATTCCTCAAGGAGGGTAACGAAACCCTCGGTACCGTTCTTTTGAGGCTTATGCAGCAGGATGTCAAAAAAACTTGATTTAAAAGTGTTACACCACGTGACATTGGCAGTTGGGAGCGATATACTATCTCAAGGGCACTGCCGGTGAACCAATGGGGCAGCCACCGTACGGATATAGGAAAGATCCGAATAATTCCAAACGCTGGATCATTGACAAGGAAGCTGCCGCTGTTGTTCGCAGGATTTATAGCATGACGCTGGATGGCTTTGGCACAGAACAGATCGCCGCCGCATTGTCGGAAGATCACATCTTGACACCGCTCTACTACTGGAGAAGCAATGGCTTCAGCCGAGCTGGTAAAGTAACGGAGCGACCGCCCTATAAGTGGAATACTTCAAGCGTAATCAAAATCCTCACGTTGCAAGAGTATTGTGGCGATGTAATCAACTTCAAAACCTACTCCAAGTCGTATAAGAACAAAAAGCGGCTCCCAAACGATGAGGAAAACATGTCCGTTTTCAGGGATGTGCATGAGCCGGTCATCGATCGGGCAACTTGGGAAAAGGTACAGCAAAAGCGTGGGAAAATCCGAAAGCGCCGAACCAACGAGGGTGAAAAGAACATTTTTTCTGGCCTGCTTGTTTGTGCAGACTGCGGGCATAACCTGCATTATCACTTTAACCAAGGCAACCCTGACATCAAGTATTTCAACTGCTCCAACTACAAGGGAAATCGAGGTATCTGCCCCTCGACACATTATGTCAGGGTGGATTTTCTGGAACAGGTTGTGCTTGGCGAGATACGCCGGCTGACGCAGTTTGCAAGCCGGTATGAAACTGAATTTATGAAAGCCGTCATTGGTCATTCAGAACAAGTAGTGGTCGCTCAGCGGCAGCTAAAACAGAAAGAGCTCAATTCTCTTATGGCTCGTGATCGGGAGATTGACAATGTGATTGAGCATCTGTATGAAGACAATGTTGCTGGGAAGCTGTCGGATGAGCGGTTTATGAAGATGTCCAAGCGGTATGAGGTGGAGCAAGGCGAGCTTGCCAGCCTGATAAAATCTTTGAAAACAGCGATTGAACAGGAAAGCGATAAGACCATGGCCACCGACCTTTTTATTGCCACAGTTCGAAAGTACACCCGTGCCAGAAAACTTACTCAGAGGATGCTCAACGAGTTGATTGACCACATAGAAGTGCATCAAGCTGAAAAGGTGGAAGGCGTTCATGTGCAGAAACTTACGATTCATTACAACTGTGTCGTGTCTATTGAGATACCGGAGTTGCTGCCTCTGCCGGAACCGGATGTATTGATACAAACGAGAAAAGGAGTAGCCGTCAGCTACTCCGCATAAATAGAAGCATAAAAAGCGAGTGGTGATACAGCTTTCAAATGCTATATCACCACTCGGCATGGTGCGGATGACAGGACTTGAACCTGCACGGTCGCCCACTGGAACCTAAATCCAGCGCGTCTGCCAATTCCGCCACATCCGCATGCCTTTTGAATTTGTGCTACAAATTCTGCTACAAATACATAGTTGCTTCTCCGGTCGTCCGGACCCGGACAGCTTTCTTATTCTAACACAAAGGATATTCAAATTCAATACCGGAGGTTCGCCCCTTCGGCCGGAAATGCCCGTTCATCCGTGCCTCACATGCTCCATGCCATGGGTGAACAGCTGCACGATGTGATCATCGTCCAGCGAATAAATGACCGACTTGCCTTCCTTGCGGAACTTGACCAGCTTCATGCCGCGCAGTAGCCTGAGCTGGTGTGAAACAGCCGACTGCGTCATGGAAATGGTTTCTGCGATATCGCATACGCACAGCTCGCAGCACGACAAGGCAAAAATGATTTTGATCCTGGTCTGGTCCCCAAGAATCTTGAATACCTCGGACAGCTTCATCGCATCCGAATCGTCCAGCATGCAGGCCCTGACCCTGTTGATGCGTTCAGAGTTCGTCTTCAGTTCTTCACACCTGATGCATATATCTTCGTTGTGCGTAAGCATCTCCATTTACTATCTGTTGTCCGGCAAATTCATTTTATCATATTCCCACTGCTAAAAACAGGCTAAATTGTGATTGCGCTGTAAAAAGTCGTTTCAATCCACGGATTGTCCCACATGGCAAAATCCGTGATAAAAGGGTTGAACCGGCGGCAGGCAATTGTTATATTAGTTATATATCGTTCTGGGAGATATTATGATGATTGCCTCCATATTGCTTGCAGCAGCTGCTGTTGTTCTTTTCTACATGTACCTGGAAGCCGGATGGCTCAAGACTGAAAGGCTGGATTTCGACAAAAGCGGAATAGGCCTTAAAATCGTCCACATTACGGACCTTCATGTCTATTTGTCGAGAGTGTCGGCCGCCAGGTTAAGAAAGGCCATTGCCGCGGAAAACCCCGATCTCCTCCTGATTTCAGGCGATTACATAGACAAGCCGTCCCATATAGAGGACTTTTTAAAATACCTGCGGACCATAAGCAAAGGCTATCGAACGATCATCTGCCTGGGAAATCACGACATAAGAACCCTGGGAAATGCGGGACCGGCCATGGAGCAATTCATCCGCAGGATAGAGGCGCTTCAGGTTGAAGTATTAAGAAACCGAACGGTTGTCGTTGAAAAAGAGGGTAAAAAGTACAATATCGTCGGCGTGGATGATCTCCGCCAGGGCTGCCCCGATCTGCAGAAAGCTTTAGTCGGCTGCGTCGGGCACGCTCCCAAAATCGCCCTTACCCACAATCCCGACCTTGCGCTCCATATACCGGGAAGGAGCGTTGATTACATGTTCTGCGGGCATTTCCACGGCGGACAGATCTGGATGCCCTTCAATCTCGAGTTCTTTTTGCTCCGTAAGGACCAGTTGTGCAGGATGGGCATCAAAAGAGGCTATCACCGGATAAACGATATAAAGGTCTATTTGAACAGGGGACTGGGAAATGTTGTGGTGCCGCTGCGCCTGTTTTCCCGTCCCGAGCTGCTGGTCTGCACGATCCCTCCCCACCAGACGTGAATCAGGAGGTTCAGGAACCGGAGAAATCCGTCGATAAAAAGGGTACAGACAATTTTACGCCAAGGTGGGATCATTATGAAAAACAGACTAATAAAATACGCGGCGGCAGTTCTTTCCTCCGTCGTTTTCCTATATGGGTCCGATATGCTCGCAGTCCATTCCGCCGATACAGTCAACCCGGCCGGCACCTCTTCCCCATCGGCCGTTAAAACCGCCCCCATCGCCTTTGCAAAGCAAACTGTCAAAATATCTACCGGAACCAAAACAATCAATCTCATTAAAATAAATCCCAAGGATCCCAAAATCCGCTTTGAAGTCAATTTGCCGGGCACGCTGCTCAATCAAACCGACGACTTTGAAAAGCTGGCCAAGGCGAAAAAGGCGAAGGCCGCCATCAATGCCAATTTCTTTTCCGCCTACACGGAAATAAAGGACCCCATAGGCCACGTCATGGTCGATGGCCAGCTGATATACGGCCAGAGCGGGATCACCTCCGTAGGCATCACCAAAAGCAAGGATATCCTGTTTGGCACTCCGGGCATTTTCACAAGGATGTTTGCGGACGGGAAACGGACAAACGACATGCATATCGGCGGCCTGGCAACGTACAACGTATGGGCCGCTTATGAAGTGAATACAAGGTCGCAGACCAAGGACAACTCAATCATGTATACGCCGAACAGGGGGACTTCGATAGATATTACCGCAGCAGGCTATATCGCCGTTGTACGCAACAAGGTGCTGGAGGATTTCTATAAAGTCGCGCCGCCAATGAAGGTGGATATCCCGAAGGATGGCTATGTGACGTTCTTCGGCGAAAATGCCGCCGCAAAATGGAAAGGCGACAACGGGCTGACAAAGGGCAGAAGCATCGAGATTGAATACTATCTCTTTAAAAGCTCCGGGGATCTTTTCGATATGAATGAGATGCAGTGGATGATCTCCGGCGGCCCCGATCTTGTCCTGGATGGAAAGAAAGCTCCGGCCTCCACCCATCCGGCCTTTACCGGCGAGCGCTTCACCACCGCCTCCACTCCGAGGACGGCCATCGGCACGACAAAGGACGGACTGCTCCTGCTGGTCAACGTTCCGAGCGCAACGCTCGGCGAATTGAAGGAAATCATGCTGAAAATCGGCTGCTACGATGCCATCAACCTGGACGGCGGCGCTTCCGCCGGCATGTACTACGACGGGAAAGCCATCGCCCGGCCCGGCAGAAAGCTGGCTACAATGCTTTACGTTTACGAGAAATAGGCCGCATGCAAAAGGCCGCCAAACGGCGGCCTCCAATGGGGACAGAGGAACAGGTACATCGTACATCGTCCTCTGTCCCGTCTGCTTATTCTTTTATTTCAGCCTCTTTTCGAGTCTTTCCTTCTCCGCCTCATAGCCCGGCTTTCCGAGCAGCGCGAACATGTTCTTCTTGTATGCCTCGACGCCCGGCTGGTCAAAGGGGTTGACGCCCAGCAGGTATCCGCTGATCCCACAAGCCTTTTCAAAGAAGTAGACAATGTTTCCGAACCAGTAGCTGTCCATCTTCGGGATGTTGATGACAAGGTTCGGCACGCCCCCGTCGGTATGAGCCAGGATGGTTCCCTGCATTGCCTTCTTGTTGACCAGGTCGATGTCCTTGCCGATGAGGAAGTTGAGTCCGTCTATGTTATCCTTGTCTTCCTTGATGGTCATGTTCTTCCTTGGTGTTTCCACGCAAAGCACGGTCTCAAATATATTGCGCAGCCCGTCCTGCACATACTGGCCCATGGAATGGAGGTCCGTGGTGAAATCGACGCCTGCCGGGAAAATGCCCTTCTGGTCCTTGCCCTCGCTCTCGCCGTAGAGCTGCTTCCACCATTCGGTCACGAAATGGAGCGACGGCTCATAGTTCACCATGATTTCCGTCGTCTTGCCCTTTCTATAGAGGGCATTGCGGACTGCCGCATACTGATAGCACTCGTTGGCGGCCAGGTCCGGATTGTTGTAAAGCTCGCACGCATCGGCGGCGCCCTTCATCATGGCGTCGATATCAATGCCCGCAACAGCGATGGGCAGCAGCCCGACGGCCGTCAGTACGGAGAATCTTCCGCCCACATCGTCCGGTATGACGAAGCTCTCGTATTTTTCTTCGTCGGCAAGCTTTTTCAGAGCTCCCCTCGCCTTGTCGGTGGTGGCGTAAATCCTTTTGGATGCCTCTGCCTTGCCGTATTTGTTCTCCATGTATTCCCGGAATACGCGGAACGCCAGGGCCGGTTCCGTGGTTGTACCGGATTTGGAAATGATGTTGACCGAGATGTCTTTGTCCTTCAAAAGCTCGAAAAGCTCGATGATATAGGTGGAGCTGATGCTGTTCCCGACGAAATAAATTTCCGGAACGCCCCTGCCGGCCTTGGGCAGCATGTTGTGGAAGGAGTGGGAAAGCGCCTCGATCGCGGCCCTTGCGCCCAGATAGGAGCCGCCGATGCCTATAACGACCAGCGCGTCCGAATCCGATTTGATCTTTTCCGCAGCCGCCTTGATCCGGGCGAATTCCGCCTTGTCGTAAGACTTCGGCAGGTCGACCCAGCCTAAAAAGTCGCTGCCGGCGCCGCTTTTATTGTGGAGCATGCTATGAGCGGATTTTACAAATTCGGACAGGTAAGATATCTCATTTTCCTTGACAAAGGATAATGCGTTTGAATAATCAAAGCCTACTTTTTGCATATAAATGCCTCCTGTATAATTCTAACGGAAATTATATCAAAGCGTTAAATTTTTAGCAATATTGATTGCGCTGCAAAAAGTCGCTTTACAGTTTATGGGCGACATAAGTCCAGAATTATTTGACAGGCTAAATTCCGGCGATTTGAAAAAAATATACTCTGTAGAATTAAACTATAATTGTAAAGAGGTGATTGTGAATGTCAAGACCGAAAACACCTTTGGTACCGGAAAAGAGGGCCGCTCTGAACCGGTTCAAGATGGAATGCGCGAAGGAAATAGGCCAGGAGCAGTTCGTCAAGGAAAACAACGACCATTACAAGGGCGATTTAACCGCCGCCCAGAACGGACATGAAGGCGGTCCCATCGGCGGGCAGATGGTCAAGAAGATGATCGCGCAGGCGGAACAGCAAATGAAATGATCCTCCCCACGGTCATTCTAAGAAAAAACGATGGCAGGAACCTCCCGCCATCGTTTTTATATTTGTGTCGGTTTCCGGATCATTCCCTCAGCTGGGCGCCCAGCTTTTCGGATAGCGCCTTTACGATATCGGCCATGGATTTGCCCACTTCTTCGTCCGTCAGCGTTCGATCCGCCGCCCGGAAGAGGATGGAATAGGCTACGCTCTTTTTCCCTTCCGGCACCTGCTTGCCCTTGTAGACATCAAACAGCTTGATCTCCTCCAGAATCCTGCCGGCCTTCGATTCAATGATCTGCTCGATCTCCTTGACAAGGACGCCGTCCTCTACCAGCATTGCGATATCCCTTGAAACGGCCGGGAATTTCGGAAGCGGCTTGTATTCGGGCTTGATCAGGGCCTTTGCCATCAGGGGTTCCATATCGAGCATGCCGACGTAGTTCTGCTGGGCGGCCCCGAATTTCTGTGCCACCATGGGATGGACTTCGCCCAGGATGCCGCATTCTCTGCCTTCCACCACCAGCTTCGCCGTGCGTCCGGGATGGAAGGACGGGTTATCCTTTACAGGCTTGTAGCTGTACTTCTTGATCCCCAGGGTCGCCATCAATTCGTCGATCGCGCCCGTCAGATCATAAAAATCCACATTTCCGTACATCCCCAGCGTCAAAACCGGCTTTTCTTTCGGAAGCTCGGAAAGCGGCAGCTGCTTCGGAATATAAACATGAGAAACCTCGAAGAGCTTTGCTTCCTCGACTCTTCTGTTGTAGTTGGTCGCAAGCACCTCCAGCATATCCGGAAGGGTCGTAGTGCGCATGATGCTGTAGTCCTCGCCGAGAGGATTTGCAATAACGATGGCCTTCCTCAGCTCGCTGTCCGCAGGCAGATTGATCCTGTCGAACACCTTGGGGCTTGTGAACGAATAAGTATACGTCTCCGACAGGCCGCAGGAGAGCATGGTATTGCGTATGATCTGCTCCAGCTTCTGCTTCCAGGTCTTGCCGCCCACAGTCGCCGCTTTGCCTTCCAGCAGTGTCGCTTTTATATTGTTGTAGCCATGGAATCTTGCCACTTCCTCCGCCAGATCGGCCTCGCATTCCAGGTCCGGTCGGAAGGTGGGAGCCGTCACCGTTCCCGCCGCGGCATTGACTTCGATCTCCAGTTGGGCAAAAATTTCTTTCATTTTTTCAGCGCTTATGTCCGTACCCAGAAGAGCATTGATCCGTCCGGGATTGAAGGGAATCGTCTTCTTCTCCTTCTTCACCGGATAACAGTCGATGATCCCTTTGCAGACCTTGCCTGCGCCAAGCTCCTCGATCAGCTGGGCGGCCCTGTCCACAGCGTCAACAGTGTTTTCGGAATCCAGCCCCTTTTCAAAACGGCCGGAGGCTTCCGTCCTCATGCCCAGCTTCTTTGCGGTCAGCCTGACGGATATTCCGTTGAAGGTGGCCGATTCCAGCAGGATCGTCTTCGTATCCGGCCGGATTTCGCTGTTGGCTCCGCCCATGACGCCCGCTACGGCGACGGCCCTTTCCTGGTCCGCGATCACCAGCATGGAACTGTCCAGCTCCCTGTCCTGCTCGTCCAGGGTCTGCATCTTTTCGCCTTCGGCGGCGGTGCGGACGATAATCCGGTGTCCCTTCAAGTATTCCAGGTCAAAGGCATGCATCGGCTGTCCGTATTCGAGCATGACGTAGTTGGTAATGTCCACGATGTTGTTGATCGGCCTGACGCCGGCGGCTTTCAGTCGATCCTTCATCCAGCGCGGCGAGGGTTCGATCTTTACATCCTGTACGATCCTGGCCGAATAACGCGGGCACAGCTCGGGCGCCTTTATTTCCACCGAAGCCATTCCCCCGATGGGATCGCCAAGCTCCCGCACCTTTATTTCAGGCTTTTTAAAAGGAACGCCGAAGGTCACGGCGGATTCCCTCGCAAGGCCCAGGACGCTGAAGCAGTCCGGCCTATTGGAGGTGATTTCGAATTCCACCACAGTTTCGTTCAGGCCCAGATATTCCTTGATGTCCGTGCCCGGCTCGGGATCGCCCTCCAGGATGAAAATCCCGTCCTCCGCCGCATTCGGGAACTCTTCCTTTGTTACGTTCAATTCCGCTATGGAGCACATCATGCCGCAGGACTCGACGCCGCGGAGCTTGCCGCGCTTGATCTTCTTGCCTCCCGGCAGGCTGGAGCCGTCCAGTGCGACGGGGATCAGATCCCCCTCTTTGATATTGGTGGCTCCCGTAACGATCTGGATCGTGTCACTGCCCACATCCACCAGGGTCACCTGGAGCCGGTCCGCATCCGGGTGCTTTTCCACCGCTGTGATCCTGCCGACCACCACCTTGTCGATCTCCTCCCCCAGGACCTCCACACCTTCCACCTTCGAACCCGACATGGTCAGAGCATCGGCATATTCCTTCGGGGTTGCCTTTATATCCGTGAAATCCTTCAACCATTTTAACGGTAATTTCATCTTGCATTTCTCCTTCCAATTCAATGACTGTCCGCGGATCCCCTAAAACTGTTTCAGGAAGCGCACGTCGTTTTCATACAAAAGCCTGAGATCGTCGATGTTGAACCGGCCCATGGTGGTCCTTTCGGCGCCGAGGCCGAACGCGAAGCCGCTGTAAACCGCAGGATCGATCCCGCAGTTCTGGAGCACCTTCGGATGCACCATGCCTGCGCCGAGGATTTCGATCCAGCCCTCGTTCTTGCAAACTCTGCAGCCCTTCCCGCCGCATGCCCAGCAGGACACGTCCACTTCGGCGCTGGGTTCGGTGAACTGGAAGTGATGGGGTCTCAGGCGGATATCCGTATTCTCTCCGAACAGGCTTTTGGCAAACAGCCGGAGGGTGCCTACCAGATCTCCCATCGTAACGCCCTTATCAACTACGAGACCCTCCACCTGATTGAAGATCGGCGAATGGGTGGCATCCACGGCATCCGAGCGATAAACCCTGCCGGGACAGATGATCTTGATCGGGGGCTTCTTCTGCTCCATGACCCGGATCTGCACCGGCGACGTCTGCGACCGCAGCAGGATCTTGTCATTGATATAGAAGGTATCCTGCGCGTCTCTGGCCGGATGGCCCGCAGGAATATTCAACGCCTCGAAGTTGTAGTAGTCCAGCTCGATCTCCGGTCCTTCCGCGATTTCATAGCCCATGGAAATAAAGACGTCCTTGATCTCGTCCAGCACGATGCTGAGCGGGTGCTTCTTTCCGACAAAGCGCCTTTTGCCGGGCATGGTGACGTCAATGGTCTCCATGGCCAGCTTCAATTCCTGTTCCTTGCTTTGCAGCGCGGCAACCGCCTCTTCAAGCTTCCCTTCAATAAAGCTTCTGACCTCGTTGGCCAGTTGTCCGATGACCGGCCTTTCCTCCGCCGTCAATGCACCCATGCCCTTGAGGATGGCAGTCAGCTCACCCTTCTTGCCCAGATATTGCAGGCGTATGTTTTCCAGTTCCGCCGAGGACTTCACCGCAGACAGCATTTTCACTGCCTCCAGCTTTATGTTGTTCAACTGGTCCCTCATTTTTATGCCTCCCTTATTCTTGAACTTCTCCGTATCCAGTCATTCTACCCAAAAAACCAATAAAAAAAGCCTCATCCCGACAGGGACGAAGGCTAACTCCGCGGTACCACCCAGATTCCCGCATCAAAAAGCGGGCTCTCCGATACAACTTTCGCTTTGTGCGTCTGAACGGCGCAAACCGGCCCATTGTATCCTGTTCGTTAACGGCCAGGTGCCGGCATCTCCTACTTTCGGCCGCCCGCTCCGGTTCTGCTCAAGACGGGCGCTTTGCGACCTTCGTTTTCAGGATGCAGCTTCCGAGGGAACTTCGCCGGTTTGCTCCATAAAGCTGCTTTCAGCCGCAGGCAGCTTCTCTCTGCAGGGACCGTTCCGGTTACTTTCCTCGTTCATCGCTTTTCAACTGATTTATTCATAATATTATACCACGATCCTGTTTGCATATTCAATATTTTTAAACATTGTTTTATTGTATTTGAATCGGCTACCCTATATAATGATTTTACTGCAACAAGCCGGCCCGGGCCCTGAACGGCTTGCCATCAAAAAAGGAGATATCTGTCATGAGCAAAAGAAACGACTATATCCGGTGGGACGAGTATTTTATGGGCATTGCCCTGCTCTCCGCCAAAAGAAGCAAGGACCCCTCGACGCAGGTCGGCGCCTGCATCGTTGACTCGAAAAACAACAGAATCCTCAGCGTAGGCTACAACGGTTTCCCGGTCGGCTGCTCCGACGATGATTTCCCCTGGGACCGGGAGGGCGACACCCTCGATACGAAATATCCATACGTCGTCCACGCGGAGCTCAATGCCATCCTGAACAACCGGGGCGTTTCCCTGGAAGACAGTAAAATCTACGTAGCCCTGTTTCCCTGCAACGAATGCGCCAAAGCCATCATCCAGTCGGGCATCCGGGAAGTGATCTATCTGAGCGACAAATACGCCGATACGGATATCGTCAAAGCGTCGAAGAAGATGCTGCTCAAGGCTGGAGTGGAATTACGCCAGTTGAAGACAGATCTGGGCGACATCGTCATTTCCTTTAAAACAGGCAGCTAAGGAACAGTTAAGGGGCCGCAGTAAATGTAGTCCTATACGGTCCTACGCGGTGCTATACATGCGGTCTCTATGCGGCTCCTAAATGGCTGCGCGTATGACCAAGAGGTAGGACTCGCCAGGGTCATACGGCTCGTAACGGAAGCCGCCGTAACAATCAATCGTGCCAAAACCGGCTCTTTCCAGCAGGTCCTGCAAATCGGACGAGATCAGCGGAAAGAGCTTTATACTGTTCGAATACTGGTCCCATTCTTTCCCTCGCGACACCCGGAGCACCGTATTGAAATGGATAAGCCCGGTTGGCGCGTCATAGCTGTAATTCCGGTGGAATTCCATCCCGGCCTCCGGATTTAGAATGGAGGGCAGGGACGTGATCCCTTTCGAGAGGATTCTGTCGAAATTGATGATCTGCAGCAGCAGGCTGCCGTTCTCGCACAGCTTTCCTTTCATTTTCCGCAGCGCGTCCAGTATGGCGTCCTTGCTGCCAAGATGAACGATGGAGTTCCCGATGCAGAAGAGGCAGTCGAACTGATCCGCCGAAAGCTCGTTCAGCTTCAGCATATCGAGGGCCTCGGCCTTTACGGCCACTTTTCCGGCGGCCGCCCGGATTTCCGTCTGCCGGATCATTTCCTCGTCCAGGTCCGTTGCCCAGACCTCATACCCTTCCCGGGCCAGCTCCACCGCATAAGTTCCTGCTCCGCACGCAACATCCAGCAGCTTTTTCGGCGGCCCGCCCGCCGCCTTTTTTATGAATTCCAGCTGTTCCCGGCCCGCCGGAAAGATCAAGTCATAATAGGGGGCGATCTGTTCGTAGAATCCCATAGAAACTCCTCCCGCAAAAAAGGATAACGGCTATATTAGCCATTACCCTTCCTTTCACATTTATACCAGCTATTTTACGGATTATTTCAACTCCGACGTGCAGTTCGGGCACCTCGTCGCTTCTATATGTATGGTGGAACGGCAATGGGGGCATTCCTTCGTTGTCGGTGCCGCAGGGACCGGCTTCGGCCTCAGGCGGTTGAGCTGCTTGACGAAGATAAAGATCACAAGGGCGATGATGAGGAAGTCAATGACATTTGCTATAAATGCTCCGTATGTAATTTCCAGTTCCTTGCCATTTACACTCTTGCCCAGGCGAATCACCTGTTCATTCATCTTTATATTGCCGGTAAATAAAGAGAGGATCGGCGTTATAATATCATTGACCAGCGACGTAACGATCTTCCCGAACGCACCGCCGATAATCACACCAATTGCCAGGTCCATTACATTGCCCTTCATGGCAAATTCCTTGAATTCCTTAAAAAAAGACATCTTTCCCACCCCTTTCGGCTCTCATTCTATCATATCCATACAAATTCAGGCAATGAATTAAATACATTTCTCATTTTCAAAGGTTTTTCCAAGGTAAGCATAGTAAGATTTTCATAAAGGCAGGTGTTTACTTGAATGAACAGCAAAGCGATGTATCTGGTAAAAAATACTGTAACGGCTCCCATGGAGAACAGCCCCGTGATTGAAATAGCCAATGTCAAACTGGACTTCGAATCCAGGGAGGTTCGGATAGATGACCGGGAAATCGGCCTGACGGTAATGGAATTTGACCTGCTGGGCTATCTTGCGGCAAACAGGGCCCGTGCCGTAAGCCGGAAAGAACTGCTGAAAGAGGTCTGGGGCTTCGAAAACGTCGTCGAAACCAGGGCGACGGACGACATGATAAAAAGGCTGCGGAAAAAGCTGGAGCATGCGGGCTCACAACTTAAAATCACCACAGTCTGGGGGTACGGCTTTAAAATAGAAATATCGCTTTAAAAGCCTGAAAATGCAGCTTTTGTCCGGGCAAATCCTTTTTATTTCCGCAGCAGCGAACCGAGAATTCCTCTGACCAGCTCCCGTCCCACCGTTCTTCCGATGGAAGACATGGCGGATTTCGCCGCCGAGTTCATGAGCGTATTGCCGGAGCTGCGCCTTCTGGCGGCCGGCCTTGGATGATAATTATCATATCCGCCGCCGTAGCCGCTGCCATACCCGTCGTTATACCGGCTGGCATTGCTGTAGCCCGTGTTGTAGCCATTACCGTTGCCATAGCCGGCGCCATAGCTGTTGTTCCATCCGTAGCCGGTATTGTCGTAGTTCCGGTTCGCCGCCTCCGCCTGCTTCCTCTGCTTTTCATACGCCAAACGTTCCTCTTCCGCCTTTCTGGCCGCCTCTTCCTGCTGTTCCATCTGCTGAAGCGTTTCAAAAGCGGAAACCCGGTCGATGATTTCTTCATACTTCCCATATTCAAAGGACTGCCGGATAATACTGTCCCGTTCCTCCGGCGTCACCGGTCCGATCTGGCTTTGGGGAGGCAGTACGTATGCCCTTCCAACAATGCCGGGAATTCCCTTGTCATCCAGGAACGATACCAGCGCTTCGCCGACGCCAAGCTCGGTGATCGCCGTTTCCACGGAAAACGCGGGATTCGCCCGGAAGGTCTGGGCCGCCGTTTTGACGGCGAACTGATCCTTGGGTGTAAACGCCCTGAGGGCATGCTGGACCCGGTTTCCCAGCTGTCCGAGCACGGTTTCGGGGATATCCGCGGCCAGTATGTTTACAACGCCCTTTCCGCTGCTGTCGGTTTTCATGAAATCCCTTATGTCCAGCGAGGGTTCCCCGAAGAACCGCTCCCCGCCCTGCTCCTCCAGGGTAAGCAGGCCCCGCTGGATCGCGCCGATGCTTTGCTTCGATATGGTTCCGTAGTCCGTGGTGAATTCGGAGGCGTGATCGCCGACATGGCGGAGCATGGCCCGCAAATCCTTGAGGTCGATCAGCAGCATGCCGGAATCATCGGCTATTTTAAATACGATGTTCAGAACGCCGCTCTGGACCTCGTTCAGATTCAACAGCTTGGAAAACAGCAGGGAGCCCATCTCCGAAACGGTGGTCCGCACAGGATGTCCCTGTTCCGCAAAAACGTCCCAAAAGGTGACTGGAAATTTATCAAAGCAGAAGCCTTCCAATCCCAGCGACTGGATACGTTCCCCGGTTTTTGCACTGGAAACGCCCGGTTTGCAGGTGCCGGACAGGTCCCCCTTGATATCGGACAAAAAAACCGGAACTCCTATCGAGCTGAACTTCTCGCAAAGGACCTTGAGCGACACGGTCTTGCCCGTACCCGTGGCCCCTGCGATCAAGCCGTGCCTGTCGGCCATCTCCGGCAGAAGCCGCAATTCGGACTGCCCCTTTGCAAACAATACCCCGTTCTCGCTTGACATGAAAACACTCCTCACTTATGAATATTGTTTTTTGCCATGTGTTAAATAATACCACTAAAATAGTATCACAGTACCCTGCAAAAAACAATAACGCGCCGCTTCCGCGAGGGTGTATAAATCCGCATAAACCTGCGTAAATCCGATCCTGTCTATCGCACCAGATTCCGGTACTCTGTGGGGGACACGCCCACTACCTTTTTAAAAACCTTGCTGAAGTAGGTCGGGTCTTCATAGCCCACAAGCTCCCCCACCTCATAGGTCTTGACCCGGATATCCTTAATCAGTTCCTTTGCTTTTTCGATTCTCACCCTTGTAAAATAATCCACAAAGCTTTCGCCTGTCTGTGCCTTGAAAATTTCCGACAGATAATTCGGATTCACATAAACCTCATCGGCTACCCTGCTCAGGGTGATATCCTCTCTATAATGTTTCTGGATATACTCCTTCACAAGCTCGATGAGCTTCCTGTCCTTCCTGCTGTACATGGCCTTGAGCTTGCCGAGCACCTCCGTATACACATTGCAGGTGTATCGCCTGACCTCGTCCAGAGTGTCAAAAAGGCCCAGGTTTTTTTCATAGGAATAATCGAAGCCGTAGGTTTCGACCACCGCTTCCTTGAACTTCCCATTCTCAAACTGCAATTTCGCAAAAATATCGCTGAGCACTTTCAGCGCATCCGAGGGTTCCACGCTCCTTTCCTCCAGCTTTGCGCAAAACTCCTCCGCCACCCCGGTTACCTGCTGCTCATTGGCAACATCCACACAGCTTTTAAAACGAATCTCATAATGATCGGTCAGGCCCTGCAGCCGGTTCCCGTTAAAGTGTTTGCGCCCCTCGTCAAACCGGATGATCTTTGACCCCTTCCGGTAGAATCTTTCCCCCAGCGTATCCAGGGCGCTGTCGTAGCTCTCTTTCAACTGTTCCAGGCTTTCCGCCGGCTTTCCGATGCTGATGGTGTACTGCAGGGCCGTATTTTTTTCAAGGTTGTTCAAGATCTCGCCTGAAATCAGGCGGAGGATTTCCTCCGTGTTCTTCGGTATGCAGCATGCTATAACCAGGCCGGCATCCTCCATGCAGGAAAAGAAATCGGTATAGCCGGATACGGATTCCTCCGAAATGCTCCGTTGGATAAAGAAACTGATTTTCAGTTGCTCTGAGCCGATTTCCTTCTGTAAATACCTGTAGTTGTCTATGCTCACGATCATAACCTGATAGGCCCCGGCGGACAAACGGAGGTTAAAGTATTGCAGTTTTTCTCCAATCTTGTCGAACACGTCGGACTTTTTCTCGCATACCAGCTCGTGTATGAACTGCTCCTTCAGCAGGGGAAAGCTCTTATTGAGCTTGTTCTCCAGATTTAGAGCATGGATGCTGCTTTCCTCCTCGCTTCGGATCTCCTGCTCTATTTTTTTCAGCAATTCCCCAAGCTGCCCCAGGTCAACGGGCTTCAGCAGATAATCTGCGGCCCCCCTCTTCATGGTATCCCTGACGTAGTTGAACTCGTCATACCCGCTTAAGACCACCTTCTTCATGGCCGGAAAGCTCTTCTCCAGGTTCGTTATCAATTCGATCCCGTCCATTTTGGGCATTTTGATGTCCGTTATTACGATGTCCGGCCGTTCTCTTTCAATCACCGCCAGCGCTTCCATTCCGTCGGCCGCCTCGCCCACGACAAGGTATTCCTCCCCCAGGGCGCCGATTGTTTTTACCAACCCTTTTCTTATAAGCTTTTCATCATCCACCACAAGTATTTTCAACATGTGCTGCACCCCCGGCATACATAATCTCCGAATCTCAGTGAATTTTCACCCGATTCATGCTTTCCCTGTCCGGCAATTCCAGTCTCACGGTGGTTCCCACCCCCACCCGGCTGAAAATCCTCATGCCGTATTCCTCGCCGTAATAGAGCTTTATTCTTTCATTCACATTCCGCAGGCCGACGCCCCGTGCATTTCCGCTGATGGGCGTAAAATCATTCGCCCGCTGGATCAGCTTCTCCAGCTCTTCATCCGTCATGCCCACCCCGTTGTCCCGGATTTCAAAGAAAATCCCCTTCTCGCCGTAGCCTCCGCCGATCGCGATGACCCCCTTGCCGTCAAGGGTCTCCAGGGCATGATAGATGGCATTTTCGACGATGGGCTGGAAGATCAGCTTTATGATGCTGATGTCATAAAGCTCCTCCGGGATCTCCAGGTTCAATTCGAATTTGTCCTCGAACCGGCAGTTCTGGAGCATCAGGTAGTTCTTCAGGTGCTCGAGCTCATCCTTTACCTTTACAAGCTGATTCTTTGTATTGATGCTGTACCGGAGCAGCTTTCCAAGAATGGATACCATCTCCGAAGTATCGGTATCATCGTTCATGATGGCCATCATCCGTATGGACTCCAGCGTATTGTATATAAAATGGGGATTGATCTGCGTCTGCAAGGCATTGAGCTCGGCTTCCTTCTTGCGCGCGTTTGTGATATATACGTCATGGATCAATTTATTGATTTCAACGAGCATATTGTTGAAGCTCCTGCCCAGGTGTCCGATTTCGTCGTTGTATTTCACTCGGAAGCGTATGGACAGGTCTCCTTTTTCAACGACCTTCATCGCGGAAATCAGCTTTTTTAAAGGCTTTGTTATCCCAAAGGAAATGGCGATGGAGGATAGGAGGGATAGGAGCGTAAACGCCGTAATCAGGATGATAATCCGCTCTTGAACCTTTTTGGTATTGGAAAACAGGGCGTTCTCGGGCATGATCCGGATAAACTTCCACTGGGGGGTGTCAATACTGACACTCATGACCATGTAGTTCTCGCCATTCATTACGATATTTCTGCTTTGGTTGTCCGTATTCCCGCTGATGGCGGCTGTAAGCTCGGGGGCAAGGACACCGACCGGCTTTGCAATATTGTCCTCGTTGCTGTCGTAAATGATGGAGCCTTTTCCGTCTACGATCAGAATGTTTTCCCCTTCCACGGACTGGATCTTGGTGAAAATATCCCGGAACATGCTGATGTCCGCGAATAAGCTGACGACGCCCAGCTTTTTCACGGTCGTGGGCTCCACAATAGCCCTTGAAACGGAAAACGCATAAAATTTGTCCGGCCTTATGAGATAGGAATTATTGAACTTGATGCTGCTGGAAACCACCGGCTTGCCGGAGAGCCTCATGCTTTCGGAGAACCACTCCTGGGCCCCGGCGTCGTAGGGCTCAAAAAGCTGCCCGTTGGGCATGGCGTAGGAAATCATGGTCCCCCTGGAATCGAAGAGGAAGGCGGAATACAGGTATTCCTTCGATCGGACCAGCTTGTTCAGAAGCGTCAAAAGATAATCATACGCTTCATAGGTCATATTCGCGTACGTGCTCTCCAACGCACCTTCCTCCATCTTTTCCTGGGGACCGTCCTTCCTATCCCCGGCGAGCCCTCCATTCCCCGCGGAGGCCGAATCCAGAATGGAAAAAATACTGATTTCGTTAACGGAACCGGACGCATACAGGGGCTGTTTTGAAAGCTGCTCCAGATCGCGGATATAGACGTCGATGCTGTTGACCGCCTGCAGGTTCAGCTGGTTTATTAACGACAGCTCCTCTTTACGGATATTGTCCGTGTAAATATTGAAAATGAAATAATAGATGGCAATCGGGAACAAAAGCAAAGCAATATAGTTTACAGTAATTTTCCCCTGTAACGATATGTTCTTATACCCCAAAGGCTCCAGGACCGATTTTATCCACCTCGCAAGGCCGCTTCGCTCCATATGGCACCATTCCCTCTGCACGGAATACGTCTTTTATAATTCTACAAGTATTCCGAAATTCCTCTAATGACCGCCGTCAACCCTTTACCGCCCCTACCGTCAAGCCTGCGAAGATATACTTCTGCAGGGACAGGAAGATGACCAGGGTGGGAAGCATTACGCCGATACATCCTGCCGCCATCGTGTTGAAGTTGAAATTGAACTGTCCCGAAAACGTCATCAGCGCGGTAGTGGCCGTCTGAAGCTTGGACGAGGACATAAACAGGTATTGTATGAACAGATCATTGTAGATAAACACCGATTGGGTAATGATGACGGTAACCGTCGCCGGCGCAAGCAGCGGAAAGATGATCTGAAAAAAGATCCTGAGATAGGAAGCGCCGTCCAGCATTGCGCTTTCATCCAGGGATACGGATACCCTCTCCAGGAACTGGAGATAAATCCACACCTGGATCATTTGCGGAATCGCATACAATATGACCGGCGCTCCGAAGGTCCCCGTCAGCTTGAGCGTATACATGATCTTATAGACCGAGACGATGATCAGGCTGTTCGGGATCACTGCGGTCGCCATCAAAATAAGGGTTACGTATTTTTTTGCCGTAAAGTGGAACCGGTCCAGGCAGAAGGCAACCATGGAGGAAAAAAGCACATTCAGCACGGAAGCCGCCGCAACCAGTATGAGGCTGTTCAACATTCCTTTCAGAATCCGCCCCTCAATCAGCGTTCTTTTGAAATTCTCAAAGTTTAAAAAATTCTCAGGCGGCGTGATCGGCAGTGTGTTTGCATACTCGGCGTTGGTCTTGAAGGAGGCAAACAAAAGCATCAACAGTGGAAATAGTACGATAACCACCCATAAAAGAACCGGTATGTGCCGGACATAGGAGAATATCAGGCCTTTGGCGCCTGTCGTTTTTTTAGCTTCTAATCGCGTCATATGGTTGCACCTCTCCTTACAACAAGTCTTTGAATTCCGGCAATCGCCAGGATAAGCACGATGAGCAGAACGGACATCGCTGCGGCGCGGCCATAGTCGCTGAAGTTCACAAAGCTGTCGATCACATAATACATAAAGGTGTAGGTCGCTTTTGCAGGGCCGCCTCTTGTCAGCACCAGCGATTCCGTAAACGCCTGCAGCGCACCGCTCAGGCTGATAAACAACTGGAGCTCGACAACCCTCAGGATGCTCGGAAGAGTGATGAACCGGAAGGTCTGCCAGGAATTTGCCCCGTCGATGCTGCTGGATTCGTAAATATCGGGTTCAATGGATTGCAGCGCGGCAATATAGATCACCATCGTGTACCCGAGCCACCTCCAGGCCGACATGGAAACCAGGCTGAAAATGGCAATATGGGTATCGCTGAAAAACCGGATCGGCTCCAGTCCCACATGCCGCATAAACAGATTGATGGGACCCGCGTTAAAGTCATACATAAAACTGAACATATATGCCACGGCGGTTATATTGAGGACATAGGGCATGAAAATCACGACTTTGTAAAAGCCCCTCCCCCTCATCCGGCCGCTCAGGATCACTGCAAAGAAAAGGGCGACGACATTCTGGAGGATGGCAACCAGGGCATATACGCCGTTGTTTTTGAGGGATAGCCACAATGTTTCGTCCGTTATGGCCCTTGAATAATTTTTGAGCCCTATAAAGTCATAGGCGGGAAGAGTGCCATCCCAGTTGGTGAAGCTGTAAAAGACCATCCTGCATGTAGGCCAGACAAGAAACAGCACCAGCAATAATACCGGAAGAAATAAAAAGCCGAATATCAAAATCTTTCTCTGCATTCCGTAACTCATAATTTACCCCAGCCTTTACCCGATTTCCCCCTCTTAAACACAAGTCACTGTGGATCCCACAGTGACTTGTGTTTTGTTGGAGCGGTAGAATGTAATGTATTGTTCTTTCAAATTTAATTTTTGGCTTTTTTCCAGGCGGTGTTCAGCTTGTCGAGAACCTTCTGGATCTCCACGCCGACCCCGACTTCCACATACGGATCATCAAGATTTATCTGTGCTTTGTCCATCCGTGTTCTAAAATCATTAGGATACTTTTCCGCATTTACCATAACAGGCTTGGCCGCATCGAATTCCTTAAGGTAGGGAACGTCTGTTACAAAGCCCTGCTTTGCCGAAAGAATCGCGGTCTCTTTTGCGTAGTCCCCGTAAATGTCATTCATGTGGAAGGCAAAGAACGCCTTTGCTGCTTCCGGGTTGTCGGAATTCTTGGCAATGCATACCGACCAATCGGCCTGGACCAATGCTTTGTAAGGTCCGCCGCTGTTGTCATACGGGAACGGAACGAAACCGATGTCTTCGAGCTTCATGCTTCCGTCGCCTCTGCCGGGCCACTGGCAGGGGGTATTGGTCCAGGTGAAGGCCATGCCGATCTTGTTGCTTCCGGCGTCCTTCAAGTAAGGCTCCCAGTTATAGGAGGCGGGATCGTCTTCCATGATGCCCGCTTTGCTGAGCTTCTGGAGCACTTCCATCATCTTTCCGTAGGGAGAGTCCATGGTAAAGGGAGTATCCGACTGGACCATCTTGTTGAAGGTATCCGTTTGGTTCTCCAGAAGGGCCTGGGCTGTCCAGTAATAAGGCTGCATGGTCCAACGGGGCTGGAAGGTCCCTGTAAATCCGATAAGTCCCTTCGCTTTTATGGCCTTCCCTGCGGCAATCACCTCGTCCAGGGTTTTCGGAGGCTGGAGTCCCAGGTCGGCAAAAATCTTCTTGTTGTACGCAAGGCCTATGCTCTGGCCGCCATACGTCAACCCATACGTTTTCTGATCCTCCTGGTTTACATTGTTTCCGTTATACTCCCAGGTATTAACCATATCCGGGAACACATCGTTCAGCGGCAGCATGAATTGGCTTCTTTGCGCGTCGGAATACCGGTCCGCCATAATGGTGAACACATCCGGCACGTCGTTGGACGACAGCCGTACTCGGAAATCCTGGTCATAGTTCTTTGAAGTGGAGGTGGTGATCTTGACATCCGGATATTTTTCTTTGAATTCGTCAAACTTCGCAGGCCACCAGGTGTTTAAAAGGTCGTCCCGGTAAGTCATAAACTCGATTTCGCCTTCGATCTTCGGAGCAGCCGGTTCCTGGGCCTGGGCAGCCTCTGTGGCGACAGCCGCACTTTCCGTCCCCGCGGGAGCCGCGGACTGCTCCGTCCCGGTTTTTTGCCCGCATGCGGCGAAAAGTGTAACGAGCATGACGATAGCTGCCGCTAAAGCCAGTAATCTTTTGGTCATTTCGTAAATCCTCCCTATAATAAGTTTGATTCAACGAGGCAGATCGGTGCACCACATTTCAATCGTTAACGTGATTTAATCATACCACCCGGGCCGTTTCATTTGAATGGATTATCGTTGGCTTCCTTGTAAAATCTACAGAAGGATAAAACAGATAGGAGAACCCTTTTCTTGTCGGCCGGCAGGGCAGAATATGGCAGGGGAAAAAGACCGTACTCCATTGAAGGGAGACGGCACGCCCGCGGGAAGCTTTTGGGGGAAGCTTTTCCTTTACGCCTTCTGGCAGCCTTCGCAGTAATAAATGCTGCCGCCCATATAGCTTTCCTTTTTTATAGCGCCGCCGCATACCGGGCAGGGCTTGTCCAGCGTATTTTTGCTCAAATGGGTGATGTATCCGCCCGGGCAGCCGAACAGATCCTTTTCCGTATCCCGTCCGCCTTTGAACGTCATTTCCGCAAGGGTTTCCCGGATCGAACCGAAGAGCCGGTCCTTTTCTGCTGCGGACAGGGTGTTGATTTTCCTTTTCGGATGGATCTTCGCATGGTACAGGATGTCCTGCAGGACGCCGTTTCCCAGGCCCGGAATGCGCTGCTCCGTGGCAAGGAACGCCTTTGCGCTCAGCTTCGGAGCATCCGGAGCATTCAGCAGCGAGTCGAAGTAGCCCCTGTCGAATTTGTCGGAAAGCGGCGTCGGTTTTTCCTTTGCCACCCTGTAATACTTGTTGTCCAATTCGCCCCTGCGGAAGCACTGCAATCCGCCGTACATCTGCACCGAAACGCACAGGACTGAAAAATCCTCAAATTCCACAAGCATCTGGTGCTTCTGCGGTTTTTGCTCCGTTTCGCCATAATACCGCAGGGCCGCTCCGTCGCCGAAGAGCATGACGGCGTCCTCCGCCGGGATTTCCACCATGGAGCCGATTCCGTCCGCCTTTCCGACCATTTTGCCCGTCAGCAGCTCGTGATACTTCTGCGGGTCTCCGTAGTACCAGGCGAATTTATGCGGGGTCTGGGCGGCGATCACATTGATGATCCGCTTCCCCCGGATGGTACTGTTCAACTGTTCGGCCAGCGCCAAAGATTCGGGCAATTCTATCATACCGACACCTCTTTTCCGATTGATCGGCCGCCGGTCCGATGAGAATTCCGGCATGCCAATATAATCATAAAGCAGCAAATAGGACTACAGAATGTCATATTTCCCGCTTTTCATAATAGGAAATTGTTTTTTTCAGCCGGTCATGGATAATGTTCCGGAGACGCTCCGGTTCAAGGACCTCCACATGGCTCCCGAAAGACAGGATGTAGCCGTACACCCATTCGTCCTCGGGCATGGACAGGGTCACCTCGCAGGTTCCGTCCCCATTCCGGGTGATCACATCGTTATCGAAATCGTCATACACCCTGTGGAGGAGTTCCGGCCGGAACCGCAGCCTGAAGGTCGTAAACGGGGTTTCCGCGGCCTTGCCGTCCGCTTTGCCCTCCTTGTTCGGGCACTCCCTGTTCCTTTTTTGAAAGGTTTTTGACGTCACTGCCAGATTTTTGATCCTTGAAATGCGGAAGGTCCTGAATTCTTTCCTGCTGTAGCAATAGGCCGACAGATACCACGCCTGCCCCATAAAGACCAGTTGCACGGGCTCCACCGTCCGCGCGCTTTTCCCGCCCTGGGCGTTTATATAGTCGAAGGTAATGATTTTCTGCCCCAGGATGGCGTTCTTTATATGGACGAACTTGTTGTCCTCATTGGGGCCGCTGCCCCACTGGGAGAATTCGATGCTGACCCAGTCGCTGCGGTTGGCGTTCTTAAAGAGCGCCCCCATTTTGTCGAGGATGCCGTCCAACTGGGGATACTTGGTGGCCTGAAGGGTTTTGAGCGCCAGCATGAGGCTGTCGCTTTCGTTGTCGTTGAAAATCGCCTTGTTCAGCGCATAGTCCTCCAGCAGGCAAATGCCGCCCTTGCTGCCCTTGTTCGTGTAAACGGGCACGCCGGTGCCGGAGAGCACGTCAATATCCCTGTAGATGGTTCTGGTGGATACCTCGAACCGGTCTGCAAGCTCCTTTGCCGTTATGGTTCCCCTGTTGATCAGCAGGATTGTGATTTCAAGCAAACGGTTTATCTTCATAAAAGCATTATACAATAAACTCCAGTTCCCGTACAAGAAGCCGGTTCTTAGAACCTGTTTAGGATCTGGGGGTGCCTGAGATTTTGAGCGGATTTTTCGTCAGACAAGGCAAATTTTCGCAGGAATAATCTGTTTATTACAAGAAAATTTAACGCAGTATGACGGAAAATCCGCCAAAAGATCAGGCGCC
>JAEYOP010000026.1 GCA_023411575.1 Bacillota bacterium
CATCGCCCAGGACGAAAAGAGCTGCGTCGTATACGGCATGCCGAAGGAAGCGGCCCAAATCGGCGCGGCCATGAAGATCCTTTCTCTGGACAGGATTCCGGAGGCCCTGGTTGAGCTGCTTTATTGACACAGTCACATTCGTCTACAAGTCACGGACTGAAAACAGCGCGCCTAGCTTGTACTGGAGCTATGTTTGCGATAGAATGATCGGAGAGGAAAGCCCCATATAATGGGCCGGCAGCATCGGATTCCAGTCCGCTGGGTATGGTGTGCGATCAGACAAATGGACGGTGCGGAAGTAAATATATACATGTATAAGATATGGATTGTGGAAGACGACGGGGTTATTTCCCGTGAAATCGCAAAATACCTGGGCCGGTGGGGATACGAGGTACGCTGTGCGGAAGAATTCGGCCATGTGACGGAGGAGTTTCTGAAATGGGAGCCGCAGTTGGTGCTGATGGACGTCTCCCTTCCCTTTTACAACGGCTTTTACTGGTGCGCCGAAATCCGGAAGCTCTCCAGGGTTCCCGTGATTTTCATCTCTTCCGCCGCCGACAATATGAATATTGTGATGGCGGTGAACATGGGCGGGGACGATTTCATCCTGAAGCCCTTCGATCTGGAAGTTCTACGGGCCAAGGTACAAGCCATCCTCCGCAGGACCTACGCATACAACGAGCAGACCTCCTGGCTGGAGCACAGGGGAGTTCTTTTCAACACCCTGGACGGCTCGATCCAATATAGCGGGCAAAGGCTGGAACTGACGAGGAACGAGCAGAAAATTCTGCAGCTGCTGTTCGAGAACATTGGGAAAACCGTCTCCAGGGAGCTGATTATGAAGAGATTGTGGGATGATGAATGCTTCATCGACGACAATACGCTGACGGTCAACATGAACCGGCTGCGGAAAAAGCTGGAGGAAGCTTCGGTGGAGGACTTTATCCAAACCCGGAAGGGACTCGGCTATCTGATCGGGGATTGATGCGGCGTCCCGGACGGGGATAAAATGACAGGGAAGCAGCCAATGGGCGCAAGACTGGTTCTACGCTATCTTTCTGAAAAGAGAAAGGCGTTTTTTCTCTTTTTTCTCTGTGTGCTGATCTTTTTTGCCGTATGCCTGCTGTATCAACTGGACAATCTGTCCAAGCTTTCCTATGCTTTTTTCCTATGTCTCTTTGTCGGTTTTTGCTGGGGCGTTTTCGGTTTCATCGGCTACAGGAACCGGTATAAAAGGCTGAGGGAAGCCCGCCTGAACATGGAGAGCATCGAGGAATACCTGCCCGAGCCTGCCGGTTCCGTCGAAGAGCAGTACCGGGAGCTTCTTTCCGCCCTGCTGGAGGACCGCCGCCGGATGCTGCTGGCCGCCGGCCGCAAAGAAACGGAAATGACGGATTACTATACCCTCTGGGCCCACCAGATCAAAACGCCCATTGCCGCCATGGGGCTGCTGCTTCAAAACCGGGACGAAAACTCCGCGCTTCCGCGGGAGCTGTTCAAAATAGAGCAGTATGTGGAAATGGTGCTGTATTACCTCCGCCTGGAAAGCATGTCCTCCGACTTTGTTTTCAAGCGCTACGAACTCCGCGATATCGTGAATCAGGCGGTGAAAAAGCATGCCGTCCTGTTCATCAACAGCGGCCTTTCCTTTCAGATGGGCGATTTCAGCTGCAGGGTGGTCACGGATGAGAAATGGCTTCTGTTTGTGATCGAGCAAATCCTGTCCAATGCACTCAAATATACGCCCCAGGGCAGCATCACCATCCAGGCTGAGGAGGACCGGGAGCAGGTGCAGCTGATCCTCCGGGATACGGGCATCGGCATACGGCCCGAGGACCTTCCGCGGATCTTCGAGCGCGGCTTTACCGGCTGCAACGGCCGGCTGGACAAAAGGTCCACCGGGATCGGCCTTTACCTGTGCCGGCAGATCCTGGACAAGCTTTCCCACACCATTGAAGTGGAATCGGAGGTGGGAAAGGGGACGAGGGTCTGCATCGGCTTCGGCAAACTTACGGAATTGTAAGGTTGGCGGACGAAATGTAAGGCGGGCTTATGGCAGCGGACCCCGCCGGCCGGTATGATGGAATCGGAACGAAATTCATCCGGCGAAAGGAAGAAAAAAATGGCACTGCTTGAAATCAGCAATTTGAAGAAAATATACAGCACCCGGCTGGGCGGGAACAAGGTGCAGGCGCTGGACAACGTGACCTTTTCCGTGGAAAAGGGCGAATACGTCGCCATCATGGGCGAATCCGGCTCGGGCAAGACCACCCTGCTGAACATCCTGGCCACCATCGACAGGCCGACGGGGGGACAGGTCCTCCTGGAGGGGAGGGACCTGGCAACCATACGGCAGGGCGAGCTTTCGGCATTCCGCCGGGACAACCTGGGCTTTGTGTTCCAGGATTTCAACCTGCTGGACACCTTTACCCTGGAGGACAATATCTTCCTGCCCCTGGTACTGGCGGGCAAGCAGTATGAGGAAATGCGGGAGCGCCTTGTCCCCCTGGCCCGGAAGCTGGGGATCGAAGAAATCCTGAAAAAGTATCCCTACGAAGTGTCAGGAGGGGAAAAGCAGCGCGCCGCCACAGCCAGGGCCCTGATCACCGGTCCCAGGATCATCCTGGCGGACGAACCGACGGGGGCGCTGGATTCCAAATCCGCCGCAAGGCTGTTGAAGCTGTTCAATGAAATCAACGAGGAGGGACAGACCATCCTGATGGTGACCCACAGCATCCAGGCGGCCTGCCATGCGGGCCGGGTGCTGTTTATTAAGGACGGCAGCGTATTCCACCAGCTTTACCGCGCAAACGCGGACAAGGACGAAATGTACGCCAGGATCTCGGACACCCTGACCGTTCTGCAGACGGGAGGCGGAAAGCATGAATAGGTTCGCGCTGCTTCCGAAGCTGTCGGTGATGGGAATCCGGAAAAACGGCTCCACCTATGTTCCCTATATCCTGGCCGGGACCATCTCCGTCTTCGTCTTCTATATTTTTTCCTCCATCCTCCACAACGACATCCTGAATACGGTTCCCCACAGCGGATATCTGACGGTGCTCATGCAAATCGGCCAGGTCCTGCTGGGACTGATCCTTCTGCCGTTCCTGAACTATACCAACAGCTTCCTGATCAAGCGGCGCAACAAGGAATTGGGGCTTTACAGCGTATTGGGCCTTGAAAAAAAACACATCGCCGTGATGATGCTGTGGGAAACGCTGATCCTGTTCGGCTGCGTCGTCCTCAGCGGCGTCCTGCTGGGCCTGGTATTCTCCAAGCTGATGTTCCTGCTCCTGCTGAATATGTCCCGGCTTCCGGTGGATACCGCCTTTACGTTCAGCGCCAGCGCCCTTTATCAAACCCTCCTGTATTTCCTGGCCGCCTACGGGATAAACCTGACGGCAAACCTGTTCCACGTCTTCCGGTCTAGTCCCGGCGACCTGATCAAGGGCGCGAAAAAGGGCGACCGGGAGCCGAAAAGGCTCTGGATCACCGCCCTGCTGGGCCTGTTCTTCCTAGGGCTGGGGTATGCCATCGCCATCCCGGCCAGAATCGATTCCAACATCTTTTTGAACTTCCTGCTGGCAGTAGCCTTTGTCATCATCGGAACCCACCAGTTTTTCAAGGCGGGGCTGATTGCGATCCTGAAGCTCCTGAAGCGGAACAGGCGGTTCTATTATAAGGAGTCCAACTACGTAACGGTGTCGGGAATGCTCCACCGGGTGAAAAAGAGCGCGTCCAGCCTTTCCAACATCTGCATTTTCAGTACCATGATCATTATTACGCTGCTCTGTACGTTTTCGCTATGGCACGGTACGGGCAGCATCCTGCACTATCAATATCCCTACGACGTCCTCCTGAATTTCAACGCCGACGCTTTTAAAAGCGGGGATGCACTGGAGACGGCCCTGCAAAAGCTGGCCGCGGATTCCGGGGTGGAGATCCGGGACCGGATCGGGTTCACCTACCAGAAGCTTCACGCAGTTAAAAAAGAAAATGCTTTCGTCGTGCAGGGGAACGCCCGGTCCAATCCCGCGGATCAATTTGCCGTAAAAATCTTTCCGCTCGAAGAATACAACCGGATGGAAAACAGGCAGGAAACCTTGGACGGGAGCGACTTGCTGCTTTTTTCAAAAGGAGCCGATTTCGGATACGACCGGGTCGTCCTGGCGGGCCGGGAATATCATGTGAAGCAGGAACTGGACCGGGTGGTCTTTACGGAGAAAGCGGAAAACGACGAATTCGGACAGGACTATTACCTGATTGTGAAGGACGAGGCGGCGGTAGAGGAGCTCCGCGCCGATTTCAAGAGCCTTGCCGCAAGCGACCGGATCTTGACGATCCGTTTCCAGTTGGACGGACCGGAAGAGGGGAAGCTGGAATTCATCAAGCAGCTCCGGGCCTGGTGCGAAAAGCAGGCCGGCTACAATAGCCTTACCAACGGCGTCTCAAGCCGGCTGGAAACCGTATCGATGAACGGCGGGCTGCTGTTCCTGGGCGTCTTCTTCAGCATCGTCTTCGGCATGTGCCTGATCCTGATCATGTACTACAAGCAGATTTCGGAAGGCTTCGACGACCGGGAAGGCTTCGACATCATGCAGAAGGTGGGCATGAGCGACGAAGAGGTCCGAAGCACGATCCACAAGCAGATCCTTCTGGTATTCTTCCTTCCGCTTGCCGTTGCCGTCCTGCACACCATGGCCGGCTTCCGGATCATATCCGGCCTGTTGGGCGTCCTGCTCCTTTTCGACACCCGACTGATCATCCTCTGCGGGATCGCCGTAGTCGCTTTGTTTACCGCCCTGTACGGGTTGAGCTATACCATAACCTCCAGGACCTACTACAGGATCGTCAAGCAGATGAACTGAATGAACATGAATGGAGAGAAGTGAGAATATGAGGTATTTTGAAATACTGTTTCTATTCCTGTTGGCTTTTTCATGCCTGGTCCCGGTCTCTCCGACGAACCGGAGGGCAGGGGTATTCCTTCCGGCGATCCCGTTTTTAATCGGCCTGCTCAGTATTCTTTTGGAAGGGTACCGTATCCATATCATCCCGGCACTGGTTCTGTCCGGCGTTCTCATGCTGCTGGCCCTGTTCGGGACGTTATACCCGGGGGCGGGCGCCGGAATGCCTGTGAAACCGAAGCTTTCGGCTAAAAGGTGGAGGAAGGGTATCCGGGCTTTTGCCAGGACCCTTCTGCTGGCGGTTTCAATCGCCCTGCCGCTGTTGTTTCCGGTAGCGGAGCTCCCGGAACCCGGCGGGTCTTATCCTGTGGGGACTATGCTCTTATCCTTTCGGGATGGCACAAGAAAGGAGATATACTCCGCTGCGGAAGAAAACCGGAATATTCCCATCCAGGTGTGGTATCCGGCTGTCGGCAGCACGGGGCGAAAACCGGCCGAGTGGATCGGCGGCAGGAAGGAAGCGGCTTTATTCGCAAGCTACCGCCACCTGCCGGACATTTTCGGGCAATTGGCCCTAGTCAGGACACACAGCTATTGGAACGCCGATATTTCCGAAGCGGAAGGCAGCTATCCCGTGATTCTTTTTTCGGACGGCAGCGCGATGTTCACAGGACAAAACACCATTCAGATGGAGGAACTGGCAAGCCGCGGATACGTTGTCTTTTCGGTGGGCCATCCTTATTTTGACTTTGCGTGCACTTACCCCGACGGGACCATTACGCCATACAGCGAAAAACTGGCGGCGATGCTGAGCGCCGATACCGCGAATGCGCTTAAGACGGCCAGACAGGAATACAATGACGACGGGAATCCGGAATTCAGCCGCGCCATTCTTCGGCACGCGGAATTCAATAATGACTGTTTGAGGGAATGGAGCAGGGATATGCGTTTTATTGCCGACCGAATCGGCGATATGAACGCCGGAAAGATATCCGGCCTTTTTGCGGGAAAGCTGGACATACAACGTATGGGGGCTTTCGGACATTCGTTCGGAGGCGCGGCGGCAGGCCAGCTATGCCTTGAGGATGACCGGATCAAGGCATTTATCAACCTGGACGGCTCTCCGTTCGGGGATGCGCCGGACAGGAACATCCGGCAGCCTTTTATGATCCTGACCCACGGAGGGGACGAAAAATACAGCATCCGGAACGGTTATTCGGCCGAAGAGGACCATTTTACGGTAGTGGAGATCCAAGGGGCCAGGCACATGAACTTTTCCGACTTCAACAGCCTGACCCCCGTATTGGGCAGGCTCGCAGGATTTTTAGGCGATGTGGCTCCCGGCCGGCAGACCCGGATCATGAATGAGTATATCCTGAGCTTCTTCGACCGGTATCTGAAGGGCAAACCGGTCCCGCTGCCGGATGAAACTTCCCGAAAGTATGAAGAGGTTACGCTGCTGAGGTATTAAGGCCTTCATTACCGTAATCTGCGCCGGCGGTCATCCCTAAATTGGCTGTTTGCAGGAGGAATGAAATGGGTATCTATTGGAGGAAAATAGATAGAGGAGTGATTCGATGGATAAAATCAAACAGATTCTTAAATTTGCGATGCGAATGGAAAAGGATGCCGGCGATTTTTATACGTTCTTCAAGGACAAGGCGGAAACGAAGGAAACGGGAAAGCTCTTTGAAGAATTGGCCGCCATTGAAAAGCAGCATTTCAACCTGCTGAAAAGCAAGTATGAGGAAATGGAAAACACGGAGCCGCCGATCACCATCTCCTGGGTGGTGGACGAGGCCTTCAAGGCCAGGGATCCCCACATACTGGCCGACAACTCCGATCTCCTGGGCGGATTCGACGGCGCCGGAGGCGATATTTCCATCCTCCGGATGGCCTACCTGATCGAAAACGATTTCGCCCTGTTTTACACCAAGGCGGTGGAACTGGTGGAGGAGCCCGAGGTGAAGAAATTCCTGGCTGGTATGGCGGAATGGGAAAACCAGCATAGCAAGCTGTTCCATGAAAAATACCAGAAGCTCCTGATGCGGAAATGGAGCGATTTGTCCTCCGTGATTTTCAACAGCTGATTGCCGGATGGACGAAAGAGAGCCTGTAGGGCCGAAAGCCCCATGGGCTTTTTTGCTGCCGTGCATCCAGCGAAGCTGGACCACACTACCTGGCTTAAAAATCGAAAGATATCAAAGATTTTGCTAAAAATACCGTATGGAACAGGCGGATCGGCAAGGTGTATAATTTCGCTATGCACACCGAAAGGGGAACACCGCAGTGAGCGCTGGTTCAATCCTCACAGACTTCAAATCCATGCCGAGAAACGTACGGGTCAACGTATCCGTTCTTCCTCTGTGGTCGATCCCGTTCAATCTGGTGAATTCCTACGCAAGCCTGTACATGATGAACCAGGGAATCACGGCCTCCGGGGTGGGACTGATCAATTCCGTCAGCTTCGTTTTGAAAACCTGCCTGGCCCTGTTTGCGGGATATGTGGTGAATCGATTCGGACGGAGGCTGTCGGTCGGCTTACTGGATATGATCGGGTGGTCGTTCCCCATGCTGATCTATTTCTTTGCCGCGGATTACTGGCAATTCCTGATCGCCGCGCTGATCAACTGCATCACCGTTATCAACGGGGTAGCGAGCCAATGCTTTCTCGTGGAAGACGTCGCCCACGACCAAAGAATCAAGGCCTTCAATTACTCCGGACTTGTGGGCGCCCTTTGTACGCTGTTTGTTCCGGTGTCCGGACTGCTTATAAGCAGGTTTGCCCTTGTGCCCGCGATAAGAATGCTTTACTTGTTCGCCTTCTGTTCCATGTTTCTTGCGGCTGTCTGCAAACTGGTCTTTCTCCGGGAAACCTCCGTCGGGAAGAAGATGATGGAGAACAATGACCTCTCCCCGAATCCTTTTTTGAACATGCCGAGACAGGTGAAATACATCCTCGGGAATAAAAAGCTGATTCTGCTTTTTTCGATGAATATCATCCTGAATTTCGCGTTGATCATTAATAATTTGTACTACTTTCCCTTTTTGACCAGGCTCCTGCACTTTTCGGAATCCCTGGTCTCGCTTTTCCCCTTTATTACCACTGCCGTAAGCCTTTGCGTATACTTCTTCGTTATTCCCAATATCCGGAACCGGATGAGAAGCCTTCTCACCAGCGTATTCCTGTACGGAGCCGGAGCGCTGGCGTTAATCGTGTCTTCCTTCACGGCCAGGGAGGTCGCCTATCTGTGCGTCATCCTCTGGGCCATGGCCGCCGCGACCATGACGCCGGTGCTCAATTCCATGATCGCCAACGCCCTGAAGGACGAAATGCGGACCGAGGTAATCGGATTCTTCAATATGTTTTCCATGCTGTGCATGTTCCCCGCGGGTTACTTTGGCGGGTGGCTGTTTGATATTTCCCCGAGATACCCGATTTATTTCATATTCTTCGTATATCTGACCAGTTATCTGATGTTTCTGTTTGTCAGCAAAAAAAGGATTCAACCGGAAAACGAAAGGAGCACGGAAGCATGATTCAGCCATTTTTATTCAAAAAGGAAATGATGTTCGGCGGAGCCCTCGACTTCAGCTTTCTGCTGGATGCGCCGGCCGGAAAGCACGGCTTTGCCAAGGTACAGGACGGGCATTTCTACATAGGAGGAAAGCGCGTCCGGTTTTATGGCTTCAACATTGCGTTCAAAAACCTGTTTTCGCCCAAAAAGGATGCGGAAATCATCGCCGAGCGCTTATCCAGGGCGGGCGTCAATTTTGCCCGGATCCATGCGCCGGACTGCATTCCGCGGGATGGAGAGCATCTGCTCCTGGATTATGCCGGCGGAACCTCCACCCATTTCGGCCCGGAACAGTGGGACAAGCTGGATTATTTCATGCACTGCCTCAAGCAAAAGGGCATCTATCTCCAACTGGACCTGCTGGTGCGCAGGGGCTTTCTGCCCGGCGACGGCCTTGACTACCCCGACGATCTGTTCAAGTTCCAGAAGCAGTGCCATGTTTACAACCGCAGGCTGATCGAGCTCCAGAAGGACTACGCAAACCGTTACCTGACCCATGTCAACCCCTATACGGGCATGCGCTACATAGAGGATCCCGCAGTGGTGCTGGTTCAGGTCATGAACGAAAACAGCATATTCTGGGACGAAGGAACCAGGGACAACATCGGACTGCCCTCCTACCGGGAGGAATTGAACAGGCGGTTCAACTGGTACCTTCTGGCCAAATACGGCTCGCGAAAGGCACTGGATGCCGCCTGGACAAAGGAGGACGGGACCAAAGGACTCCTGGAGGACGAAGACCCGGAGAAAGGCACCGTAAGAAGCCTGAAGCACCTGGAAGGCACCCAGATGTATGTCGATTGGAAAGCGGATTACAGGGGGATCGGTTCTCCGGCCCGATACGCGGATTACACGGAATTCCTGACCGGAATCCAGCTGGACTTTGCCCGGGAAATGAGGGATCACCTGCTGTCGCTGGGCGTCCAATGTCCCATAAACATTTCGAATCACGCCCAGGGAGCCGCGGATATTTACAGCATCGACCGGTATACCGACGTAAACCAGGACAACGCCTACTGGAACCATCCCGACCCTACCAGGACGGGCGGGCCGTATTACAGCGACCTCAACCTGGTTGAGAACGATCCCCGCAAAACGGTGGTGGACAACCCCTTCAAATTGAATCTGGTCACCCGGCTGAACCACAACAGGGTGGCGGGCAAGCCGTTTATCGCTGCGGAATGGAACATTCTCTACGGCACCGATTTCCGAAGCGACGCCCTTCCCATGGTGGCCGCCTACGCGAGCCTTCAGGATTGGGACGGGATGGTGCTCTATGCCTATCATCATGTAAGCAGCATGGAAAAGTATGACGACTCCAAGCTGGAGGGACCGTTCAATTTATATAACGATCCGGCGACCTGGGGCATGGTCGGCCTATGCTCCTATATCTTCCAGAAGGGTCTGATCCGCGAAGCCCGCAATCACCTGGAGGTGGGATACGCCGAAAAGGACCTGTATGCCGTCCCGAGGAACTGGATTGCGCCTTACGGCTACGCCTGCTTCGTATCCCATATTGCGGCACGCTTCATCGGCCTGAAATACCGGGGAAAAGCGGATGCCGTGCTTTCAAGCGGCAATACGCCCAACGGGGATTACACTGGGGCGGAGCGCGGATTGATCTTCTCCAGGAGTCCTTATGCGGACGGAATGCAGAAATACAAGGGGCTGGAGGCGTTTTTGAACCTGCACCGCCAGGCCGGTGAGCAGTTCGAAGTCCTGGAGGACGGAAACGAGGTGGACCAGGATTACAGGAACTACTCCCATGTCCTGGATGGGGTGCTGAAAAAGTGGGGGCTTCTGGACGATAGGCAAGGACTTATAGACGACGGCAAGCTGGTATCGGATACGGACGAGCTGTCTTTCGATTTCGCGAAAGGTATTTTCCGTGCGGATGCGCCGCAGATCAAGGTGTCTTCCGGCAATATCCGGGGAAAGACTGCCCTTGGCCAATATGAGTTTGATGTGAAGAACAGCAGAATGACCCTGGCGCTTCTGGCGCTGGACGGATTGGATACGGACCGCTCGAAGCACCTCCTGCTGGTCGCCCTGGGCTGGTGCGGGAACCTGGACGCAAGATTCGAGCCTCAGCCCGACGGAACCCGGATTATGCGGGATGCCGGCCATGGTCCCGTATCCGTCGATTCCCTGGAAGGCACCCTCAAAACCGCCGGGAAGGCCGCCGTTTATCCCCTCGGTCCCGACGGCAGCCGCAAGCAGCCCCTTGAAGGAGACACGTCCTTTGTTTTCAAAGGAGAGGGAACCATGTACTTCGAACTGATAAGAGAATGATCCCGCGCAGCACCGGATAAAGGATTTTTCCAGCAATACCGGATCCTTCAGGGTCCGGTATTGCTGTTTTAAGGCTCCGGCCAGTTTGTCATCGTATTTTAATTTTATAGAATATTGAAATATTGCCAATAAAGTTATATTATAATAAAGATACTTCCCGTTTTCGACATAATTGCCATCGCAGCATACAAAATACCAAAGATAAAACTTACGGTGAGAAGAATGCAAAGGACTTTAATCGAGGACTTAAAGCCGGGAGTCATTATTGCAAAGGATATCCACAATCGCAACGGGGTCATGCTCATTCCAAAAGGTACCGTATCCAGTACCGATATTATTCGGCATGTCGAAAAAACCGGTGTCCGGGAAATCTACGTCGAAAACGAGCACAGCGAAGAGCAGGAAGCGATAACGAATTTCCAGAAAAGCCTGGATGTAGACGATATCCTTTTCCACAGTACGAAAACACAGGCCCAGAAGCAAATCAAAAAAACCATGATGAAGATCAACAGCGTCGGGAAAATCCAGATGGACAAGATCAACTTCATCATTGAGGATATCATCGAACAGCTGCTTGCCAAACGGGACATCGTCCTGTCCCTTTCCAGGCTCCGCTCCATCGACAATTACACCTACGAGCATTCCCTGAACGTCTGTGTGCTTTCCTTGGTGCTGGGCATCGACCTCAATATGGACAAGTCGCTGCTCAAAATTCTCGGGACCGGCGCGATGATGCATGACGTCGGCAAGCTCGTCGTATCCGAGGACATTCTGAAAAAGCCTTCCCAGCTCACGGACAGGGAATTTGAAGAAATTCGGAAACACACGGACTACGGATATGAGATTCTCAGGAATTCCAACGTATCGGAGGAAACTGCGGCCATAGCACTGAACCATCATGAGAAATACGACGGTACGGGCTACAACAAAAAGCTGATGGGAGAGAACATCCCCCTGTTTTCCAGGATTGTCGCCGTCGCGGATGTATACGACGCCATGTCCAACGACAGGGTTTACCGGAAAAGGATGCAGCCGAACACGGTGTACCGGGAAATTGCCCGCCAATCCGGCAAGCATTTCGATTCGGTCATCATCGAAAAGCTGTTCCGCCACCTCAGCATATACCCGGTCGGCACAGGCGTCATCCTCAACACCAACCACAAGGGCGTTGTCATAGCGCAAAACAGCTTTCTGCCGGAGAGTCCGGTGATCCGCGTCTTTAAAAAGGACCTGGGGACCGGCAAAGTCGTCGGTGTAGATATCAATCTTTCGCAGACAAAGTATCTGTACATCAAGGATACTTTCTGACTCTTTCCAGGTTTCCCGCGAGCTTTGGGGATTCCGCTTTTATCGCCGGACGACGGGCCTCGGTTTCCCGGAAAAGAAAGGGGAGGGAACGGCAGTGAGAAGGGACAGCATCACCTACAAATATCTGAAAGCTTTCCTGCTGAGCATTGTCCTGCCGATATTCCTTATCAGCCTTGTCATCAACAACGTATATCTTCAGATCCTGCTGAAAAACTCCTCCGACCGGATTCAGCAGTCCATGGAGCAGATCGCCATCGGAATCGACAATGAAGTGAAGAACATGCTGCTTTCCCAGGCGACGGTCACAGAGGCCAACGGCAACGAAATTCCCGGACTGGTCACCCAGTGGGGCCGGGCGGCCACCCAGCAGGACAAGTACGAATTGTCGGCGCAGATCGATGTCAAGCTGAATTTCCTTTTCAATTACCGGAGCGATGTGGCGGCGGTGGTCTTTTTCCTGAAGAACCAGGGCTATTATTATTTCCGCAACCATCTGACCGTGGAGGAAAGTGAAATCCGGAGCCGGGAATGGTACCGGGAAACGGTGAAAAACAGCGGCAAGCCCGCCGTTCTGGGCAATGAAGGCGATTTTGTCTATAACCAGAACAAGAAATACCTGCTGGCGCTGGCCGTAAGCCCCCAGACCCCGGTTACCCGGAACGACGTGGAGTTGGTGTATTTCGCCTATAGAACCAACATATTCGACAGCATTTATTCGGAATATAAAGCCGATCAGCTTGGCCGGATGATCATACTGGACGGCCACAAGAACGTCATGTTCAGCCGGGATAACGAGCTGATGGGGAAAAACTACAGCGAGCTGGACTACCTGAAAGAGGCCTATGAGCATGTCAACAGCTCCTACGTCGAAACCATCGACAGCCGGAAAATATTCATCACCACCCACAAGATGGACCGGACAAACTGGTACATCGTCAACATGGTGGATTACAACGAACTGACCCGGGACATTACCAAAACGATGCTGGTGGTGATCGCGGTTACCTCCGTCATCATTATGCTGTTTATCGCCTTCTCCGTTCTTTTCTTCCGAGGCATCCTGAATCCTGTAAATGCACTTGTGCAAGGGATGAAAAAGGTGGAAAAGGGCGACTTCGAAACCATTATCGACATTAAGGGAGACGGGGAGATCCAGCGGCTCGGGCGATCCTTCAACCGGATGGTGAATGAAATCAAAAACCTGATCCGGGAAAGGGATATCAAGGAGCGGGAGCGGAGCAAGGCGGAAATCGAGGCCCTCCAATCCCAGATCAACCCCCACTTCATTTCCAATACCCTCAATTCCATCCGCCTGATGGCGATGATCGCCAAGGCCGACAACATCAAAAACATCACGGACGCCTTCATGAAGCTGCTGACGGCCTCTTTCGGAAAGGGCGGCCAGACGGCCTCCGTGCAAGCCGAGGTGGAAAACCTGGAAAACTATATTTACATCATGCGGGTCCGGTACGGCGATAAATTTGACATCGAATTCGACATAGCGGAGGAGATCAAGGAATGCGTTATCCTGAAGCTTGTTCTTCAGCCCATTCTTGAAAATTCCATCATCCACGGGGTCGGGGAGCTGGAGAAGAGAGGGTCCATCCGGATCACCGGCAGGAGGGAACAGGAAGCCCTTTTATTCGAGATCGAGGACAACGGCATCGGGATGACGGAGGACCAGATCCGCAAGCTTCTGGAGGAGGATATCCGCGATTCGAAAAGCTTCAGCAGCATCGGCGTGCGGAATGTGGACCGGAGAATAAAGCTCAACCACGGGGACAAATACGGTATTTCCATTGAAAGCGGATACGGCAGGTACACGAAGGTGAGAATCCTCCTGCCGTGCATCGGGAAAGCCGGGGAGGTCGGACAATGATCAAGGTGATGGTGATCGATGACGAGCCGATTGTCCGACTGGCGATCAAATCGCTGGTAAACTGGGAGGACAACGGCTTCATCCTGAAATACGAAGCGGCGAACGGCAGGCAGGCGCTGAAGCTCCTGGAGGAAGACCCGGATATGGACATCATCGTTACGGACATCAACATGCCCGTGATGAACGGGCTGGAGTTCATCGCCGCGGTGAAGGAAAGCGGCCTTACGCCGACGATTGTGGTGCTGAGCGCCTACAACGACTATAATCTCGTGCGCCAGGCTTTCAAGCTGGGCGTCAGCGACTATGTGCTGAAAACGGAGATGGAACCCGAAAGCATCCTTGGCCTTTTGAAGGATATCGCGGAGCGGATCCGGGAAAGGAAGGCCGCCGCCGGTACTTCCCCGGAGGCCGCCGATCTTGGCTACATGAAGGAAAGGCTTCTGGCGGACCTGATCGGGGGCACCGCTCCCGAGGATTCGGAGGCCCGGCTTTCGGAGCTGGGGATGCGGATTCACCGGAACAATCTGGTCGTCTGCTTTTTGTGGGTCAATGATTATCAAATGGTATCGGAACGATATGACAACAACACCCTCAATTCGTTTATCAATTCCGTGCGGAACGCGGTGAACCAGGTGCTGGCCCAGATCGGCAACGGCGAAATCCTCAGCGTTTCCCCCCAGGAATACGCGGTCGTTTTGTCCTTTAAAGGCGTCAGCGCTTCCTCGACCCGGAACCGGATGAACGAGATCCTGGGGCAGATCCGGCATTCCCTGGCCAATTATGTCAGCATCGGCGTTTCCATTGGCGTCAGCGGCATCCGGGACGGGCTGGGCAATATCGGAGAGCTGTACCGGCAGGCGGAGGCCAATGCCAGATACCGCTTTGTCCTCGGAAAGGGAAGGATCATCGGGCCGGAGGATGTGAGCGAAATCGCCGGCTCCGCCGGAGACGGCATCATCGGAAGGGAAGCCGGGCTGATCGGCGCGCTGAGGGAGGCGGATGAGGTAAAGGCGGGCCGGGAGCTGGAAAGCCTCTTCGACATCATCCGGAAATCCATGCTCGGAAGGAGCATCGACCGGGTTTATTCGAGCTACATGGAACTCCTTTTTATCATGATCAAGTTCCTGAACGAAATCGGGGAGGATACCCAGAACGTCTTCGGCAAGGAAATCGATTTTTACGAAAAGGTGAAGAAATTCGAGACGGTGGATGAAATCAACGTGTGGATCCGGAACATCACCCTCTGGATGGTAAACTACCTGAAGGAAAAAAAGGATATCCACGCCAACCGGGCGATCCTCCAGGCGAAGGAGTTCATCAAAAACAACTACAATTCCAAGCTGAACCTGAAGATGGTGAGCGACTACGTGGGGCTGAGCGAGAGCCATTTCAGCTCCATGTTCGCAAAATCCACCGGAATGACGTTCATCAACTACCTGAACAGCTTCCGGATCGAGAAGGCAAAGCAGCTCATGACGACGACCAACCTGAAAATATATGAGATCGCCTCCAGCGTGGGCTATGCCAATGTGGAGCATTTCAGCAGGGTGTTCAAACGGGTTGCCGGACAAAGCCCCAATCATTTCAAGCCGGGCTGAGCCGCCGCGGACACAATCCATAAAAAGATCATGAAACCGAAAAAAAGATCAGGAAATTCCCGCCGGACCGGACCCTTTGAACCAGCCCCTTTCAAAAAACGTATTTTTAGAAAAAATCATCAACAAATCGAAAAAAACATCATTACGCTGCCGCGTAAAAGAAATTATCATGAAGGGGTAAGAACCTGTTTAGTATCTGGGGGTGCCTGAGATTTTGAGCGGATTTTTCGTCAGACAAGGCAAATTTTCGCAGGAATAATCTGTTTATTACAAGAAAATTTAACGCAGTATGACGGAAAATCCGCCAAAAGATCAGGCGCC
>JAEYOP010000056.1 GCA_023411575.1 Bacillota bacterium
CGGTCGTGCTATAGTTCGTGAACCTAAGGTATTCTTAATGGACGAACCTTTGTCAAACCTTGATGCTAAGCTCAGAGTTCAGATGAGAACTGAAATCGGAAGATTGCACAACAGATTGAATACAACGTTCATATATGTTACACATGACCAGACAGAAGCTATGACAATGGGTACAAGAATCGTTGTTATGAAGGATGGTTATATCCAACAGGTTGATACTCCAACTGCTCTTTATGACAGACCATGCAATATGTTCGTTGCAGGATTTATCGGAAGTCCTCAAATGAACTTTATCAATGCTACGCTTGACAAGCGTGGAGGTGATATTCACCTTATATTCGGAAAGAATGACGTTAAGCTTCCAGAAGGAAAGGCTAAGAAACTTGAGGGAACAGATTACATTGGTAAGGAAGTTCTCATGGGAATCAGACCTGAAAACATTCATGACGAAGCTATGTATCTTGAGTCAATGACTGACAGTATCGTTGAAGCTAATGTTGACCTCGTTGAAATGCTTGGTGCTGAAACTTACCTATATATGCTAATTGATGGTGCGACTTCAATGGTTACAGCAAGAGTTAATGCTAGATCAAAGACAAAGACTGGTGACACAATCAAAGTTGCTTTTGACGCCAACAAGGTTCACTTGTTTGATAAGGAAACTGAGCGTACAATAATCAACTAATATAATGAAATAACATATGATTTTATAGCGACCATCAAGCAAATTGATGGTCGTTTTTATGTTTCAAATATAAAATTTGTGTGAATTGTTACATGCTGAGTAGTCAAAAAAAATAAATTAGTGTATAATTTTAATAAATTGTGTTATCGAGGCATATCGATAATTAGATTTAATTCGGGGAAAAATAAAAATGAGCTATTTAGCCTTTAGGAGGTTGTTATGTCAGTTAAACTTTTTCAGACACTATCTGACAAATACAGTGAAATTGTAGGAAAAGATATAGGAGTAACTGACGAAAGCGGAGTCATTATTGCTCACTCTAACTTTCAATTGATCGGTCAGCTTGACAGTAACGTATTGAGTTTATTACAAAACAAGAACGAGCTAGTTCGTACAGAGGGTAGAATATATAAAAAGGTCTATGTAAAAAACAAGATAGAATTCATTACCTTTATTCAATCAGGGACTGAAGAGGATTTGAAGTATCTTGAACTTTTTACGTTAAATATAATCAATTTAAAAAGTTATTACGATGAGAAATACGACAAGAATACATTTATCAAGAATATTATTGTAGAGAACATTCTTCCTGGCGATATTTTAGTGAGGTCAAAAGAACTTCATATCGATTATGCTGCTTTCAGAGTTGCATTTATTATATCTGCAGATAATGAAAAGGATGTACATGTACATGAAATTATTGAAAGCCTTTTCCCGAATAAGAATAAAGACTTTGTTGTAGTTGTGGACAACGAAAATGTTGTTCTTATTAAAGAAGTCAAGAGCAAGGATGATTACAAGGAAGTTCATAAAATTGCGAGAATAATTGTAGATACCTTGAATGCAGAGTTAATGATTAAAGCTAACGTTGGAATTGGGACAATTGTTAGTAATGTGAAGGATTTAGTGAAATCATACAAAGAAGCACAAATGTCCTTGATTATTGGCAATATTTTCGAGAATGACAAAAATATTTTTGACTATAACAACCTTGGTATAGGTAGATTGGTATACCATATCCCTACCACACTGTGCCAGCTGTTTTTGGATGAGGTATTTAAAGAGAATTCTGATGATTCACTTGATGCAGAAACCATGCTGACAATTCAAAAATTCTTTGAAAACAATCTAAATGTTAGTGAAACTGCAAGACAACTATATGTACACAGAAACACTCTGGTTTACAGGCTTGAAAAGATAAAGAGAATAACAGGCCTTGAGCTTACTCGTTTTGATGATGCTGTGATTTTTAAGGTTGCAGTGTTGGTTAAGAAATATCTTGCTAATAACAAGTAGTGTACTATAATTTTTTGTTATAATAACCTTTTAAGGAGTAATTAAAGTGGTTGAATTAGTTAATGTATCAAAGAAATATCCAAATGGCACTATCGCACTTCAAAATGTGAGCCTAAAGATAAATAAAGGTGATTTTGCGTTTATTGTTGGATCTAGCGGTTCTGGTAAGTCTACGCTTTTGAAGCTATTAATGCACGAAGAAATAGCAAACGAGGGGGAAGTACTTGTTAATGGTTTTCAAATGTCAACACTAGAGCCTAAGCAGATACCTTATTTAAGGCGTGGTTTAGGTATGGTTTTTCAGGATTTTAGACTATTACCAAATAAGACTGTATATGAGAACATCGCGTTTGCAATGCAGATAACTGAGTGTATTCCAAAGGAAATTAGAAGACAAGTCCCAATGGCGTTAGCTCTTGTTGGCCTTAGCCGTAAGGCGAATGCATATCCAAACCAGCTATCTGGCGGAGAACAGCAAAGAGTAGCCATAGCCAGGTCATTAGTAAATAATCCGGCGCTGTTGATTGCCGACGAGCCAACTGGTAATCTTGATCCTGAAAACTCATGGGAGATTATGAAGCTTCTCATGGAGGTAAATCAAAGAGGAACAACGGTTATTGTTGCTACACATGAAAAAGGTATCGTTGACTCCATGAAAAAAAGAGTTATAGCAATTGATAAAGGCAGAATAGTTAGAGATCAGCAGAAAGGGATTTACGGAGATGAAGATACGG
>JAEYOP010000004.1 GCA_023411575.1 Bacillota bacterium
CGCTATTTCCGTCTCTATTATATCCTTTTTTTGCAGAAAAGAAAACGTACAAGCCCCGAAAACTCGAGTTTACTTCTGCATTTTTTCTTGAGATTTTTCGGTGGAATTTACTTTTTCAATCAACGCAAACTCGCAAGAGTTTAAATGGAAAAAAAGGCAAAATTATGATATACAAACGACTCGCCGCCCTGCAAAAACCGCGCATCACAGCGCAGACATGAACTCAAAAGCCTTATCCATGAACCCGGGCAGGCCCTCGTGGGCATAGTCCGGGTAGATAAGCATCTGTTTCGGGGAGCGTATCTTGTTGTATGCCGCAAACTGGGTGGAAGGCGGGCATACCGTGTCCATCAGGCCCGTCCCGAACAAAACCTCCGCCCCGATCCGGCCGGCAAGATTCTGCACATCGATATAGCCGAGCTTCGTGTAGATTTCCTCTTCCCGCTCGTGTCTCGGATCGAATCTTCTAAAATAATCCCGGAGCTCTTCGTAGGCGTCCTTGGCAAGATCAAGCTCCCAGACCCTCTTGTAATCCGACAGGAAGGGGAATTGCGCGCAAGCCCGCTTCACCTCCGGGACAAGAGCGGCACAGGCCAGCGTGAGGCCGCCGCCCTGGGAACCGCCGATCACGCCGATTCTCTGCCGGTCAACCTCCGGCATCTCCATGACGATATGGGCCAACTGCGCGGTGTCCAGGAAAATGTGACGGAAAAGGAGATTCTCTTTGTCATCATCAAGGCCGCGGATGATGTGGCCTTTCAACGTATTGCCCCGGACGCCGCCGGCATCCTCCGACAGGCCGCCCTGCCCGCGGCAGTCCAGGGAGGCGACGGAAAATCCCAGCAGGACGTACTTCAGGTACTCACTCCAATCTCCCGAATTGCCGCTGTATCCGTGGAACTGGAGGATGGCGGGATGGGGCCGGCCCCCGTTTTTCGGCCGCAGGTATTTTGCGTGGATCCGGGCGCCCCGGACACCGGTAAAATACAGGTCGAAGCACTCGGCCGCAGGCGTTTGGAATCCGGCGGGCTTCAGCTCGACCCTGCCGTCCGCGGCGCACATTTCGGCCAGGGCATCGTCCCAGTAGGACTCGAAATCCACCGGTCTCGGGTTCGTACCCGCATATTGCTTCAATTGTTCCAGTGGCATATCAAAAGCAGGCATAGTTGACTCATCCTCCAGATTCATTCCAGATATTTTCCCGGGTACCAGCCGGTACCACAATGATGTTTTCTCTATAATATTAGGGCATAATCAACGATATTTCAAGCGGCAGCGGGATTCATTTGCCCTACAATATCTCCTGTCCGCTGATATCTGCCAGGATCTCCTGGGCCTTTCCGGGATTCCCGCCTGACTGTTCAATGATTTTGCACACCCTGTCATAGCCCAGGGAAGGCGTATAGGCGGTGGCAAAAGCACAGGAGTTCTCCAGGAGCTCTCTGCATCTTTTTTCATTGGGTCGGATCAGTTCGATACACTTTGTACGGAGAAGCTCCGTCACATTCGTCAAAAGCATAAGGTTCTCCAGGAGGGAGTCGGCGATCAGGGGCAGGAACGCATTCAATTCAAATTCCCCGTGGGATGCCGCCGCAGAGATTGCTCCGTCGTTGGCCATCACCTTCATCGCAACCTGCATGACCATTTCCGGGAGGACGGGATTGACTTTCCCGGGCATGATCGTACTGCCGGCCTGGAGCGGCGCAAGGGTGATCTCCGCCAGCCCTCCGCCGGGTCCTGAATTCATGAGACGCAGGTCGTTTGAAATCTTCATCAGATTCACCGAAAGGGCTTTTAACAGTCCCGACACCTCGACGAACACATCGTTGTTCTGGGTAATGTCCATGGGATATTCGGCGGAAGCCAGTCCTATGCCTGTTAATTCCCTGAGCTCCTCCAGTACTCCGAAGCGATATTTCCGTCGGGCGTTGTCGCCGTTTCCCACCGCCGTCCCGCCGAGGTTGACCTGCCGGAGCCGTTCCTCCACCTTGTAAAGTCGCCAGCGGTCGCGGGCGATGGCCTGGGCGTAGGAACCGAATTCCTGGCCCAGGGTGATGGGCACCGCGTCCATCAGCTCGGTTCTGCCAAGCTTGGGAATGTGTTCAAACTCCAGTTCCTTCTTTTGCAGTGCCTGCTGTAATTTCGCGCAGCAATCGCTGAGTTCCCTCAGCAGGCGGATGGCCGCAATGCGGAGCGCCGTCGGATACACGTCGTTTGTGGACTGCCCTCGGTTCACATCGTCCAGCGGGTGGACGATATCATACCGGCCGCAGTCAAAGCCCAGCTTTTTCAGCGCCAGATTGGCTATGACCTCGTTGACGTTCATGTGAGCGGAAGTTCCGGCGCCGCCTTGCAGGGCATTCGTCACAAACGAGTCGTCCGCCTCCCGGGCCAGGATCGTATCGCAGGCGTCCAGGATCGCATCGTATACTCCGGCCCTGCCGATGCCAAGCTTTTTGTAGGTCCGGGCGGCGGCCTTTTTAATGGTGGTCATGGCATAAATAAGCTGCAGGCTGGTCCTCCGGCCGTCCAGGGCAAAATTGCCGACGGCCCTTGTCGTCTGGATCCCGTAGAGCTGTCCGTCCTCAAGGCTCATTTCGCCGATCGCATCCCGCTCAATTCGCATAGGCATCCCCTCCGATGATCTCCTGAATATGGGGGAACATGGCTACGCTCCGCTTTAAAATACCCTGCATGTAAGCGATTAGGATGCCGTAATTGGTGATCGGCACCTGCTGGTCCGCGGCGCATTTCCCGCGGTATTTCATTTCCCGCCCGTTCAGCATGCAGCCCCCGCAGTGGACTATCAGCCCGTATTCCGACAAATCGTCCGGGAACTCCGTCCCCGTAGTGAATTTGAAGATCAGCTGCTTTCCGGTATAATTTTTGATCCAGCGCGGAAGCTTCACCGTGCCGATATCGTCGCACTGCCTGTGATGAGTGCAGCCTTCCGAAATCAGGACCGTGTCGCCGTCCCGCAGGGATTCCAGCGCTGCAGCCCCTCTCACGGCCTCTTCGAGACCGCCCTTGTACCGCGCGAACAGGATGGAAAACGAGGTCAGCCAGACATCGGCGGGCGTATCCGCCGAGACCTTCGCAAACACCTGGCTGTCGGTAATGACAAGCCTCGGCTTTTTCCCCAGCTTCTCCAGCGTTTCCCGGAGTTCGTATTCCTTTACTACGACGGCAACGGCATCAGACTCTAGGATGTCCCGGATGGTCTGCTGCTGGGGCAGAATCAGGCGGCCTTTCGGAGCGGCCTTGTCGATGGGGACGACCAGCACGACGAAATCCGAGGGATGAATCAGATCGCCCACAATTTTCAGCTTGGATTCCTCCGTCACGGCCAGGGCGGCAATCCGCTCTTTCAGCTTTTCTATATTATGGCCGGTTTTGGCGCTGACATGGATCGCTCTGCCACTTTCGGCAATGGTTCCGCTGCTGCCTTCACCAATACCGCCATCACTGCTTCCAGCATTGCTGTTGTCAACAATGCCTCCCTTACCACTGCTGCTTTCTTCTTTCCCGGCTAGATCCGCTTTATTGTAAACAACGATATAGTTGATCTTCTTGCTTTCAAACAGGACGATGAGCTCTTCATCCTCCCTGGCCCTGCCATATTCGGAGTCGATGATCAATACGGCGATGTCCGTCTTGTTAAGCACCTGCCGGCTTTTTTTCACCCGCAGCTCCCCCAGGGAGCCTTCGTCGTCTATTCCGGGCGTATCGATGATCATCACCGGTCCCAGTGGCAGCAGCTCCATGGCTTTATACACCGGGTCCGTGGTCGTCCCCTTGATCTCGGAAACGACCGCAAGGTCCTGCCCCGTAACGGCGTTCACAACGCTGGACTTGCCGGCGTTCCTTCTGCCGAAGAAACCAATGTGCACCCGGTCCGCCGACGGCGTATCATTCAATCCCATACCGTTTCCCCCTCTTTCCTCGGGCTCGTTTGCCTAAACGCAAGCCGGCCCTTTCCTTAGAACCGGAAATCCCGGCTGCCGCTGCCGATCCGGACCAGATTCTCCTTTGCGATCATCCGGACCTTTTCCTTCGGTATGTTTTCGATTTCCTCCCGGATGAGCTTTTCCCCCAGGGCTTTGGTCTCCGGCAACGCGTAATCCTCCAAATATTCCTTCAGGGTCATCAGGGCATTGGGATGACAGCAGTTCTGCAACTGTCCGCTCTTGCACAGGCTCATGAACCGGTCGCCGGTCCTGCCCTCCCTGTAGCACGCGGTACAGAAGCTGGGAATATACCCGAGCTCCATCAGCCACCGCACGATTTCATCCAGCGTTCTGCTGTCGTTTACTTCGAACTGGGCAGTATTCTCGTCCTCCGCTTCCGGCTCGCTGTACCCTCCGACGCTTGTTTTGGAGCCGCCGCTGATCTGCGAAATCCCCAGGTGCAGCAAGCGTTCCCTGCAGGCCTTGCTTTCCCTGGTGGAAACGATCATCCCCGTGTACGGCACCGAAATGCGGATACATGCCGTTATTTTAGCAAAAACATCATCGCTTATGCCGTTGTCGAACGCGGCGGGATCAATGCCGTCCGCAGGGCGGATTCTCGGCACGCTGATCGTATGGGGCCCCACCCCGAACGCCGCTTCCAGATGCTCCGCATGCATCAGCAGCGCGGCAAATTCATAGCGGTACAGCTCAAGTCCAAACAAGACACCCAGGCCCACATCGTCGATCCCGCCCAGCATGGCCCTGTCCATCGCCTCCGTATGGTAGGCGTAATTGTGCTTCGGGCCGGTCGGATGCAGCTTTTCATAGCTTTCCTTGTGGTAGGTTTCCTGGAACAGGATATAGGTGCCGATTTCCGCTTCCTTCAGCTTCCTGTAGTCTTCCACCGTCGTCGCAGCGATATTGACGTTGACGCGTCGGATTGCACCGTTTTTATGCCGGACGCTGTAAATCGTATGGATGCACTCTAGAATGTATTCGATGGGGTTGTGGACGGGATCCTCGCCGGACTCGATGGCAAGGCGCTTGTGGCCCATGTCCTGGAGCGCTGTGACTTCGCGGCGTATTTCGTCCTGGGTCATTTTTTTTCTCGCAATATGTTTGTTTTTCAGGTGGTACGGACAATACAAGCAGCCGTTTACGCAATAATTGGAAAGATAAAGCGGCGCAAACATAACGATGCGGTTGCCGTAATAATCCTTTTTGATCTGCTCGGCCAGGGCAAAGATCTCCCTGTTCTTCTCCTCCAGTCCGCAATCCAGCAAGACCGCAGCTTCCCTGTGCGAGAGGCCCTTCCGAAGCTTCGCTTTCTCCAGAATGCTGTCGATGAGCGCAGCGTTGTTTTTGTTCCTTTCGGCATACTCCAGCGTATCAAGGACCTCCTGGTGCGAGATGAATTCCTCCGCCTTGGATGATTTCATATTATACATGATAAAGTTCCCCTCTTTCTATTCCAGGACAATGCCTTCCTTTGCTATGGAAGCCTTGACCGTCACCCCGTCCAGCTTGCCCAGCCTTCCCGTCAGGCCGTTGATGCGGTCCAGTTCCGCCACCACCGTCAGCGAGACAAGCGCGATCCGGCCCTGTCCGAAGGGGATTCCCATCCTCCCGCGCACAATATCGTTGTACTCCGAAACGATGTCGTTGAATGCCCTCTGGGTATCGTGGGGATTTTCCAGAATCGCGCTGATGATTGCCGCTCTTGTCATTTCATTTACCCTCCTGCTTCTGCACAAATAAAAACACCTCCCGGATAAATCCGAAAGGTGCGAACAGTCACAATACACCGGCATGCCAAACGCCGGATGGATCCGTTCCTTCGCCTTCCGGATCAGACGCCTGTCTTTTCCGTCGGGATACGGTTACACGGTCACACGGGATAAAACCATTCATCCCGGATGACTACTTTCATCATAAAATATTGTTAATTAATTGTCAATATATTTATTCCATTCTACCACAATTCCATCCGGACCGTCTTGCATTTCGGGCAGGCGAACAGGTACGCCTCGTCGAGGCTGCCCTCGCTGTCCTTCCGGTGGAAGGTGTTGATCAGCTTGATAAACGGCTCCGTTCCGTCGCTTATCAGCTCTTCCTTCCCGTTTTCTTCCTCACGCTCATTGTATCTGTAGCCGCAAACCGCACATTTCATAGGCTTGATCCTCCATTCTCCATTCCGGTGAACCCCGATGTCCAACCATCCTTATTTTAACACCAACCCGGGGTGAAGTAAATTCCAACCTGCCCTAAATCACATTTCGGCTCCCTGCTTCGCATATTGCAAGCCCTTGCAGGCCCATGTTACCGTTCTTCCCTGAAATAAGCCTCTCCCAGGCTGGCCGGCGGCTGGCTCTCCATCTTGTTCCTCTTGCTGGCGATCACCAGCACGATGATCGTCACCACATACGGCAGCATTTTGCAAAGCTCCTGGGTCGCTCTTGAAAGACCCGGCAGATAAATATAAAGAATATACAATCCGCCGAATAGGAAGGAGCCCCAGATCGCATTCACCGGTTTCCACAGCGCCAGGATAACCAGGGCGATCGCCAGCCAGCCCCTGTCCCCGAAGCCGTTGTTGTTCCACGTCCCGCCAAGGTACTCCATTACGAAGTACAGGCCGCCCAGCCCGGCGATGGCCGCCCCCGTTACGGTGGAAACATATTTGTACAAGGATACGTTGATGCCCGCCGCATCGGCCGTCGCGGGACTTTCGCCCACCGCGCGCAGGTTCAGGCCCCGTCTTGTCCGGCTCAGGTAAACCGTCAGGAAAATGGCAATCGTAACGGCCAGGTAAGTCAAAAAGCCGTAGGAAAACAGCAATTCGCCCACCACCGGCACCTTGGAAAGCCCCGGTATGGTCGCGCGGTAGGCGGAGGCCGTGGTGGACACGGAAATCTGTCCGACGCCGCCGGCCAGCTTGGATATGGAGCCGCCGAAGAAATTGCCGAAGCCGACGCCGAAGGTGGTCAGCGCAAGGCCCACCACATTCTGGTTTGCGCGAAGCGAAACCGTTAGGAAGCTGTACAGCAGCCCGCCGAACGCGGAGGCCAGCAGCGTCGCCAGCAAAGAGACCACCAGCCCCACAAAACCAATGGGATTCTCGACGGACCGCTCATAGAAAAAGGCGCCCATCAGGCCCGCAATGCCGCCCATATACATGATGCCCGGAATTCCCAGGTTCAGGTTGCCCGACTTTTCCGTCATGATTTCACCGGAGGCGCCGAAAAGAATGCTGATTCCCTGCCCGATTGCCTTCTGGATGAATGTCAAAAGCAATTCCATCTCACTGTACCTCCTTTTTCCGTCTGCGCAGCTCCACCTTGTACTGGATGAAAAATTCGCATCCGATCAGGAAGAACAGGATGATCCCGGTGATAATGTCCGATGCGTTCTCATTCAGGCCAAACTTGGTGGCGATCTGAACGGAGCCCTGCTGCATGAATACCAGGAAGGCGGTGACCAGGATCATCGCCCCCGGGTGGAATTTGGACATCCACGCGACGATGATCGCCGTAAATCCCCTTCCTCCGCCGGTGCTGACCGAGATCGTATGGCTCCCGCCGCTTACGATAATGGCTCCCGCCAGGCCGCAGATCGCGCCGGACAGGAGCATGGTGCGGATGATGACCTTCTTTACGTCGATCCCGGCATACCTTGCCGTATTGTGGCTTTCGCCCACAACCGCGATCTCGTACCCGTGCTTGCCGTATTTCATATAGATATACATCGCCAGCGTGATGGAAAGGACGATGACGACGTTCCAGCCATAGGTCAGCCCGAACAGCTTGGGGAGCCAGCCCCTCTGGGTGGCCGAATTGATGATTCCCACCGTATTCGAGCCCGCCGGATTCTCCCAGTAGACGATGCAAAAATTGATGATCTGGATCGCCACATAATTGAGCATAAGGGTAAACAGAGTCTCGTTGGTATTAAACCAGGCCTTGAAAAAGGCGGGGATCACTCCCCAGAGCATTCCCGCAAGGCTGCTGCCCGCGAAAATCAGAACCAGCAGCAGTCCGTTTGGTACCTTGTCGCCAAAATAGAGCATCAGGGCTGCCGTGGCGGCACCGCCCATCAGAAGCTGTCCCTCCGCCCCGATGTTCCAGAACTTCATCTTGAAGGCGGGGGTGAGCCCTATGGCAATGATCAGCAGGGTCATCATCTCGCGGACCGTGACCCAGAAACGGCGGCTCCGGCCCACGGCGCCGTCGATAATGCTCGCATACACCTTGATCGGATTTTCGCCGGTAATCGCCACGATCACCAGGGCGCAGACGATAAGGGAACACAGGACGGCAGCCAGCCGTATCGCCCATGCCCTGACATTGGATATGGCCGCCCGTTTGGTGATCCGGATCAACGGCTCTCTATTTGCAATTGCATTATTTTCGATGTTCATACGTATGTCCACCTTTCCCGGAGCTCATCATCATAAGTCCAAGCTCTTCCTTTGTAGACTTACGCGCGTCCACAATTCCCGTTATCTTTCCGCCGGCCAGCACCATGATGTGGTCGCACAGCTCAAGCAATACGTCCAGGTCCTCTCCGACGCAGATAACGGCAACGCCTTTCTTTTTCTGCTCGTTGAGCAGATTGTAAATAGTATAGGAGGAATTGATATCCAGTCCCCGGACCGGATAGGCCACCATCAGCACCGTAGGGCTGGAGGCGATCTCCCTTCCGAGGAGGACCTTCTGTACATTTCCGCCGGAAAGCTTCCGTACGGGGGTGTCAATGCCCGGCGTCGCTACGTCCAGCTTATCAACGACGGCAAGCGCCAGGTCCTTTGGTTTCCTGCGGTCCGCATAGAAGTGCTTCCCGCTTTTGTAGCTCCGGAGCATCATGTTGTCAATCAGGTCCATGGAGCCTACAAGGCCCATGCCGAGCCGGTCCTCCGGGACAAACGCCAGACTGATGTGCAAGTCCCTGATATCGGCCGCCTTCATATCCGAAATCTTTTCCGTCGTCCCTTCCGGCGAATAATACAGGATTTCGCCGTTTTCAATGGGCTGGAGCCCCGCTATGGCTTCCAGCAGCTCTTTCTGCCCGCTTCCCGCAATGCCTGCAATGCCCAGGATTTCACCGCTGGAGGCATGGAAGGAGATCTCCTTGAGGATCGTCAGCCCTTCCGCATTCCGGCTGGTAATCCCTCGGACCTCGATCCGTTTCTGGGGCTTTACCGGGTCCGTACGGTCGATGTCCAGGCTGACCCTGGCGCCGACCATCATTTCCGTCAGGGAATTGACCGTGGCTTCCGCCGTCTCCACGGTACCGATATACTTGCCCTTCCGCAGCACCGCGACACGGTCCGACAATTCCAGGACCTCGTTGAGCTTATGGGTAATGATGATAATGGATTTCCCGGCCTTCCTCATATTGCGGAGCACGTCGAAAAGCTTCTTCGTCTCCTGGGGAGTCAGGACGGCGGTAGGCTCGTCCAGGATCAGAATATCCGCTCCGCGGTATAATACCTTGACGATCTCCACCGTTTGCTTCTGGGATACGGACATGTCATAGATTTTTTGGGAAGGATTCAGGTCGAATCCGTACTTTTTGGTGAGCTGGCTGATCTCCGCCATTACCTGGTTCATTTTCAGGAGCTCCCCGCCGGGCAGGCCCAGAATGATGTTTTCGGCGGCGGTCAGCACGTTGATCAGCTTGAAATGCTGGTGGATCATTCCGATGCCCAGGGCAAAGGAATCCTTCGGAGAGCGGATGGTCACTTCCCTGCCGCCGATGAAAATCTGCCCCTCGTCCGGGAAATAGATCCCGGAAAGCATGTTCATCAGCGTCGTCTTGCCGCTTCCGTTCTCGCCCAGGATGGAGAGTATCTCCCCCTTCCGGACGGACAGGCTGATGCCGTCGTTGGCCGTGACATCGCCAAAACGCTTCGTGACATTCCGTAATTCAATTGCGTTTTCCATTGCATTTTCCTGTTTCACAAAAATCCTCCGTCGCACTCGCGCAAGATCCCTCGATAAAGCGTTAGGAATGACCGAATCATAAATTCCGGTTCTGGAGCGGTTATTTTTCGCCCTTACTTCGTTGTCGTCAGTTGCAATAAGCCAATTATTACGCCTTCCTCCGCCTAGTAAGGACGAAAAATCCCTCGCTCAAGAATCCGGTTTTATGATTCGGTCATCCCTTAGCAGAACTGCCTTGCGGCAGTTCCGCATAATAAAATCATCCGTTATGATCGTCCTGTCTGTAGAAAGCAGGATTATTTGGTCTTCTCCGTAATGCCGTCGATCCTCAGGTCAAAGGCCGGTGCGGAAATCAGTTCGGACTCATGGAAATATCCGTCCTTTACATAATCCGCATACTTGGCGTTCTTGTCGTCGGCCTTGATGAAATCGTCCACGGACTTGCCGCCAACGGTGAAGGTGTTGGTATCAAACACATGCAGTGTGCCGGCTTTGAGCGCCGCTTCCACTTCGGCCACTTTTTCGGCCGTTCCTTTGGCAATGGCTTTTTCATTCAGCGGAGAGATCGCTACGGCTCCATCCTTGTATCCCTGGCACCAGTCGGTGTCGATGGCCTTGCCGTCGACCACGCACTGAGCCGCGTAGGTGTAGTACGGGCCCCAGTTAATGGTAGCGGAAGTCAAAGCGTTGTTGGGTGCTACGGAGGTCATGTCCACGTTGTATCCAACGCACGGTACGCCGGCCTTTTCACAAGCTGTGGGCGCACCCGTCGTGTCGGCATGCTGGCTGATCAGTACGCAGCCGTCTGCGATCAACTGGGTGGCGACTTCGTTTTCGCCTGCCATATCAGCCCAGCTGTTGGTATACTGGACTTCCATGGTAACGGAAGGACAAATGCTCTTTGCTCCGAGGTAGAAGGAGGTATAACCGGAAACCACTTCCGCATACGGATATGCGCCGACATAGCCCATTTTCGCCTTGTCTGCGGTGATCTTGCCGCTGTCGATCATTTCTTTCAGCTTCAAGCCGGCAACGACGCCCGATACATAACGAGATTCGTAAACAGCCGTGAAGTAGTTGTGCATGTTTGCCAGGCCGGAGGTTTTCGCCTGATAGCCCGTTGCGTGGCAGAACTGGATGTCGGGATATTCTTTTGCCGCCTGCATCATGTAGCTTTCATGACCAAAGCTGTTTGCAAAAATAATGTTACATCCTTCTTCCGCAAGGTCCACCGCCGCGTCATAGCAGGATTCGTCTTCCTTGATCCCCGTCTTCTCGATGACCTGGTCCTCGGACAGGCCGAGAGCCTTGGCCATCTCGTCGATTCCCTTCATATGGGCTGCCGTATAGCCTTCATTTTCATCGCCGATATAGATTACGCCCACCTTAATGGAAGACGCCTTGCTCGCCGGCTCCGTTGCCGCCGCAGTTTCAGCCGCAGCCGCTTCCGTGCCGGACACGGCCGCTTCAGTAGCCCCCGTCCCCTTGTCGGCGGCAGAACCGCAACCTGCCAGAAGGCCAAGCACCATTACCGCTGCAAGCAATAAACCCAAACCCTTTTTCATTTGATACCCTCCTCTAATTTTGTGTCTTTTCGACAACTTTATAACATAATGCTTCCGCTTATGTTCGAAAAACAATCTTTCCGTCGATCATGGCGTCGACGATGGCAAGGGACTCCAGCCGGACCCCTCTTGCCCTCAGGTCCTTCCCGCCCTGCTGGAAGCCTTTTTCGATGACGATGCCGACGCCGGCAAGGCTTGCGCCCGCCTGCTCTACGATATCGATCAGGCCGTTTACGGCCCTTCCGGCCGCAAGGAAATCGTCCACGATCAGGACGCGGTCGCCGGCGGAAAGGTATTTCCTGGAGACCCGGATTTTATAGGTTTTCTGGCGGGTAAACGAATAGACTTCGCTCTGGAACACCTCCGCGTCCTGGTTGGCCGCTTCGGTCTTTTTGGCAAATACGACCGGAACACCCAGGTGACGGGCGGTCATGCAAGCCACCGCAATACCCGATGCTTCTACGGTAAGAATTTTCGTGATTCTTTCGTTTTGAAATTTGCTGCTGAATTCGGAGCCGATTTCATCCAGGAGGGATGCGTCGATCTGATGGTTTAAAAAGCTGTCCACCTTGAGTATGTTGCTGCCTATTACCTTGCCTTCCGTTACAATTCTCCGTTTTAACGTTTCCATGATCAGGCGGATAATCCTTTCCAGCATTTCTTCAGAATTGGCATCCGTTTCGGTGGGGATAAAGAGGAGGAGATGCTGCTGTTTTCTGCATCAAACAGAAGACACGGTGTCCTTTCATGGAATGACACCTGCAAAACCCCGTAGCCGGGCTGTTTTCGGCAGCCAGTAGAAACTTTCGGTCCTTATCACCGGAATTATACGAGTATGCGACAATTTGTGAAGTTTCTCGTCAAATAAGACAAAATTATTGTATCCTATCAATATTTAAAATGCAATAAGCATTCTGCACAAAACGGAATATGTTGCAAATACACGTAACTTGCATGGTATAATAGGGAAGGATAAAAACATTCAGGCGGTGGAAAGAATGAAAAACGGAATTTATGATGTGGCAATCATCGGATGCGGCACGGCGGGAATCTTCGCGGGCTACGAGCTGGCGGAAAGCCTGCCTTCCCTGAGCGTCGTCATGATCGAGCAGGGCAGGGACATCTATACCCGGAAATGCCCTACGATCGAAAACCGGACGATCGATTGCATAAAATGCCAGTCCTGCAGTATCATGAACGGCTTCGGCGGGGCGGGGGCCTATTCCGACGGCAAATTCAATTTCACGACGCAGTTCGGCGGATGGCTTTCCGAATACCTTCCGGAAGCGGAAGTCATGCGGCTTTTTGAATATATCGACAGCGTCAACGTGAAATTCGGGGCGACGGAGGAACGGTTCAGCACGAAAAGCACGGAAGCCATCCAGATCGAAAAGAAGGCGCTCCAGAACGACCTGCACCTTCTGCACGCGGTTGTCAAGCACCTTGGAACGGAAAACAACCTGAAAATCCTGATGCGGCTGTACGAGCACCTGAAGGAAAGAGTGGAGATCCGCTGCAAGACGGAAGTAAAAAAGATCGTGCCGGAAAACGGCATTTATACGCTCCAGCTTGGAAACGGCGACACCATAAAGTGCCGCTACCTGATCAACGCACCGGGCCGTTCCGGCGCGGAGTGGTTCTCCAAGCAGTGCAAGGAGCTCAGCCTGTCGCTTATAAACAACCAGGTGGACATCGGCGTGCGGGTCGAACTGCCTGCGAAAGTGTTCGAGCATATTACGGATGTGGTTTACGAATCAAAGCTCATGTACCGGACAAAACAGTACGGCGACATCGTCCGGACCTTCTGCATGAATCCTTACGGGCACGTGGTATCGGAAAACGTGGACGGAATCATCACCGTTAACGGACACAGCTATACGGACCCGGCCTTGAGGAGCGAGAATACCAATTTTGCGCTGCTGGTCAGCAACCGGTTCACCCAGCCCTTCAATGAGCCCTATCAGTACGGAAAACGCATCGCGTCGCTCTCGAATATGCTGGGCGGCGGCGTTCTGGTGCAGCGGTTCGGCGACCTGGTAAAAGGGATCCGGACAAACGATCACCGGCTCGGGCAAAGCTTCACCAGACCCACCCTGAAGGCGACGCCCGGGGACCTCAGCCTTGTGCTGACAAAGCGGCATCTGGACAATCTTATTGAAATGATCTACGCCCTGGACAAGATCGCACCCGGTACGGCCAACTACGATACGCTGCTCTACGGCGTCGAAGTCAAATTCTACAGCTCCAGGCTGGAGCTGTCCCGTGAGCTGGAAACCACGCTCCCCAACATGTTTGCCATCGGGGACGGCGCGGGTATCACCAGAGGCCTGTCCCAGGCCAGTGCAAGCGGCGTTTATGTGGCGCGCATCATAAAGGAAAGAATCGTGAAACAGGGCTAAACAAGCCTGAGCAGAAGATGGGACAGGCCCCTCGCAAGAGACCTGTCCCTTTGTTTTGTTACGTCGCCGTTTTAGGCTCCGGCAGCTTGACGAACTTTAGGATGAGTACGGTCAGAAACACGGTGATAGCGAATTCCGGCAGCAGATAGGACCCGTTGTAGAGGATCGAATACAGCAGCGGGGACTGTCCTTCGGGAGCGTAGCTGGCATAGGCCACCACGCCGGAAAACGTATGGCACGCAAAGCGTCCGAATATCCCGGCAAAAACACCGCTGATCAGGCCCGCCGGCGTTTTCTTGAAAAAGCCCGCGATGCCCAGGATTCCAAAGGCAACCGGGTAGTCAAAAATCAGCGATACCGGATGCAGCGAGAAAACGCCCCCGATGATCAAATCCAGGATCCCATACACTACCCCCGCGAAAATCCCCTGCTTCCCGCCCCACCGGTAGGCGAACAGGAAAAGCGGAACCATCGCGCCCGCCGTAACAGAGCCGCCCATGGGCATCTCAAACAGCTTTACAAACTCCCCGAGTACAATTGCAAGTCCAACCATCATGCTGCCCTCAACGAGCATCCATGTATTTCGTTTTTTCATATTTCTCCTCCAAATCCTTCTTCCGGGACAGTCCCGTTTCATCCGGCCTTCCGTCCGATCCCCGCACCCGTCTGCGCAAACGGATGCAAAAAACCCTCCTACCTGAAACAGATAAGAGGGCTTCCATAAACGATTCCAAAGTATGCTCCCTCCGCCGGCATTATCCGTCTCAGGTTTGATGGGTCGGAACGGTGCAGTTCCCTCTCAGCCGGATTGATCCAGCTCCCCAGATTTATTCTTTTATGGGTTTATCATAATACACATCCCGCCCCGTGTCAACAAAAACCGGGGAGTTGAATTTCACTGTATGAGAACCTTAAAATTTACCGCTATGCGCCGTGCTTTCCGAATAGCCTGGCCCTGTTTTTCTCCAGCAGCAGCATCAGCGGATACCCCAGGCCGTAACAGGCGATCAGCTCCCCGAGAGCTACAAAGCCCGCAGTCAGCAACAATGGCGCGTTTATCGACAGCTTGAGAATGATGGCTACGAAAATGCCGTTGGCTATGACCGGCGGCAGCGGAGCAAGGAATTTGGATGGCATTTTGGACGTAAGAAAAGCCGCCAGCAGGGTGGCCAGACTGCCCAATACGATATCATAGGGTCCCGCCCCTACAAAGATGTTTGCAGTCAGGCAGCCCACAAACAGCCCCGGTATCGCCGCCGGAGTGAAAAAGGCCAAAACGGTCAGCGCCTCGGCCACCCTGATCTGAATCTGGCCGGAGCCTCCCGGTATAAAGATCGTAAGGGCGGCGTACAAAGCCGCAATCAACGCCGCTTCCACCAGGTATCTGGTTTTCAATCCTGTTTTGTTCATATTGTCTCCCCCCGAACCATCCGCCGGCAACCAAGCCTCACAGGCAAGCGCATCCGCTTCGCCGCACACGCCGATTCCATAAAAAAAGAGCGTTTCCGCTCTGTAAATCAACATCATATGCCCTGTGGCGCCCTGGATTTTCAGGACCCCATAAAGCATAACCCGTAGTTTTGTTTACAGACAGGATGGTTTCGAACTGTCTTATTGATTTTCTGTCGCAAAAAGCAACCTTGCTTATTATAAATCCTATTTGGCAAAACCGCAACTTATTTCTGCGTTTCTATCTCTTTGTTCGTTCCTGCATGCGGCTCATCCTTCAAACAGATCCTCCATGGACACCTGAAGTCCTTCGAAACACTCCGACAGGACATATGGGTCCGCACCCTTTCGATATCCCCTGTTGTTGAGGATATCGTTATTTCCAAGAGAATATACCAGAACATGCTCATTGGGAGGGTCGATTATCCAATATTCGCTCACGCCGCATTGCCTATACAGGTCAAGCTTTTTCAGCATATCCTTGCTTCTGGTGGAAGGCGACAGCACTTCAACAACCAGTGTGGGAATCCCTTTATATTTTCCTTCCTTGTCAACGCTTTTTTTGTCGCACATGACAAGGATATCCGGCTGCACAACACAAATATTATCCTCTGCTTTAAAGAAAGTAACATCGAACGGTGCTGTCAGCGGTACGCATTTCTTCCCCTTGAACCAGTTATAAAAGGCTCCATGAACTTCGTGTATGATGTGCTGATGCATGAAGGAAGGGGATGCCATATTGTAAACCACCCCGTCAATCAACTCAAACCGCTGATCGGATCCTTCCACAAGTTCAAGGAATTCTTCATAGGTCACCCAGCCGCTTTTGGTACTGTATTCGGCGGCTTCTTCCATAATACCGGCACCGTTGGACTTTTCGCAGGGCAGGATCCTGGCTACATCCTTTCCCTTTTTTGTAACAATGATCTCCTCATTTACCTCAACATATTTGAGATATTTCCCAAAATTGTTCTGCACCTTGGTTGACGGCACTTTCATCACTTTCACCTCGATTATAGCTAATACTGTTTTCAGTATAAGCCATTTTAGGCATTTAGTCAATTGAAACCAATATTTTAGCTAAAACTCAAATTACAAGTTGTCCAAAACAGATCAAACTCGTCAACACAAGAAACTTATTGCCTGCCAATTTGACTTTTCTGAAAAGGTCCATGCGTTGAAAAATTACCGGAATTGCAGGGGAAGCAGTATATTGACCGCCTTCGGTTTATGACATATTATTGATGTATTGCCGCTTTTGACGGCACTGCTGAAAAAAGCGTGCGGTTTCATCGAGGTCTTTGCAGAGGGGAATTTGATATGAATGAATTCATAGAAGATTACAAACAGCAGTACCGGCAAGAGATGAATAATTTAATCCTTTCCGGGTATTTCCATCCGGAGATTGCCGCGGATTATGACTTTGCCGGATGCCTTTATAAAAACGGGCACAAGGAAACATACCTCATTCAAGGTAAAAGCAATCGAGTGAAATATATTTTAAAAGTCAGCCAATCCGGCTCACCGGAATGCGCGGAAAACGAAGCGGAGCTCCTTTCCCAGTTAAAGCATGAGAGTATACCGAAAATGATAGGCGCCTTCAGTCATAGTGGCAACTATTTTATGATAAGAGAGTATTTTGAAGGTGTTACACTGGAAGAACATATCAAAAGCAATGGCGCCATGCCGGACCACCAGACCCGGGACATTGCCCTGAAATTGTGTGATGTTTTGGAATACCTTCACGCACAAACGCCGCCTGTCATTCATCGGGATATCAAGCCGCAGAATATCATCTATACGGCCGATGGAAATGTACGGCTCATAGATTTCGGCATATCCCGCAAATATAACCCGGTGACAGCCAATGACACCACCTGTCTCGGGACGAAGGAATACGCGCCGCCGGAGCAGTTCGGCTTTGCTCAGACAGACCGGCGCGCGGATATTTATGCCCTTGGTGTGCTGATGATTTTTCTTTTAACCGGCGATTCCGGCACCACCGGCTATAAAGACGGGATAGAGTCCCGGGAGCTTAAAAGGCTTATCTCAAAATGTATTGCGTTTTCTCCCGCGGAACGGTACAGCGAAATAGGCGCCTTAAAAAAGAAACTGGCAGCTTTGCCCGACGTAAAACGCAACAGGCGCCGCCTCTCCGTTCTGTGTGCGGCAGCGGCCGCAGTAGTCGCCATTGCTGCATGGATATATTATGATAGCACGGTCTATAAAGGGACAATTGAAATACGTGACCGTATGGCCCTGTCGGTCCAGGATGCTCCGCATCCCATCACCCGCGGTGAACTGGCGAGAGTAGCCGTTTCCACATTGAACAAAGAAGAAGAATTTCCCGGCAGTAAATTCCCGGATGTGCCGCCTGAACACCCTTATTATGAGGACATATCGGCAGCATACGCAAAAGGCCTCATAGCAGGCTATCCCGACGGGAATTTTCTGCCGGACAACCCGGTGGCCATTTCGCAGTACGCCATTTATGTGATGGACAGGCTGGTGGGTTTTGAATTGGAGATTGATTGGGATAAATGGCAAAAAACCTCGGATGACGCCTGCAGCGCCGCATATCATTACGGCATATTGACGAGGGAGCAAATGGACACCGCAAAGGATAGCACAGAGGCGGTTATATCCGTTCTGCCCGAGGGTATCATCATTCCCTTCGCCGGACAGGATGCCAGAATAGAATGGTCGTCCTCCGACGAAAAAGTGGCAAAAGTCGAATGCGGGCAGGTAACGCCGGTAAGCCCCGGTACTGCCGTAATCACCGCTTCCTGCGGGAAAGCATCCGCAACCTGTATGGTTACGGTTACCGAGTGAAACGATTGTAAAAATAAGGTAGCGGGAAAGTTATTTCCTGCTACCTTATTTTTAAATTGTTTTGTGTTCAGTCAGGACACCACGGCAAGGGAAGATTTCTTTATAATAATGGTATACTTGGACAACCTGGAGCACATTGATGAGCGAGATGAGCAAAAAAGAAAAAAAGTCTACCGACGAGCTTTTGAAGGGAATTAAAAGCTCATCGGATTTCTCTGCTTTTATGAAAGTCAACAATGGAAGCTTTATCGGAGAAGAGCATTTTGTCACCTATCTGAATGATCTCATCAAAAATAAGGGCTTTTCAAAAGGCGAATTAATAAAGCGTGCGAAGATTGAGCGCACCTATGGCTTTCATATCTTAAACGGTTCAAGGAAACCGGGACGGGACAAGGTTATTCAGCTTGCAATCGGACTGGAGCTCGGTGTGGATGAAACGCAGATGCTGCTTAAAATCAGCGGTAATGGCGAGCTTTATCCACGTGTCATGCGGGATGCCGCAATCCTGTTCTGCCTGAAAAACAGGTTTGACATGATAGATACCCAGCTTTTTTTGGACAAGCAAAGCTTTAAAACATTAGGCGAATAAAAAAACAACATACAAAATGAGGAGGAAAATGATGTGAGGCAAAAATTCAAGACCACAGTATCATATTTTCTATCCATATGCATTGTGCTGGGGCTTTTTGCAATGGCTCCTGCAGAAGCGCGCGCGGAAACCGTTGCGTCGGACCTGGACCAGGCGGGATTTGATGCAGCAATAGCAAGTCCGGCAGGTAAATTGATCCTTGCCGATGGGGATACGTACCGGCTTACAGAGAATATTACAGTTGGTCAAAACGCAAAAATACAAACGGACGGAACGGCAACCATCGACTTAAACGGCTGCAAGATCACCGTGGTTTCGGGATATGAGCTTGGCATCCGCGGCGTGTCCGTGACCGGAGTGGCATGCGAGTACATTGCAGGAGGAGCGGGGATTGAGGTGGGCGGCCGTCTGATAATCGACGGCGGCAGCATCGAGGTGTCCGGTGAATCCGCTGTGGGTGTTAAAGTAAATCCCGGCGGACAGGCGGATTTGAGGCAGACCCGCATCAGCGCGCCTGGCATTGCCCTGTATGCCAATGGCGGCAACGCGCTCGTGAGCGGAGGCGGCACAACCATTACTGCGGACCCTTTAAACGGGACAGCCGTAAAAGCGGACAGCGCAGGCAGTGTCCTGCTCTTTGATTTTGACAGGATTGAAGCATTCCACAAGTTCGATAATGCTTCGGATGCCGGAGATATATTAAACTTCAAGGAAATGGTGGCAGCGTATGAGGCGGACGGCATCACGAAATTGAATCTGTCAAATCCCGTCCCTCCCGGTACGGCTGTAATGCTGAAATATACAGACAGCGAGGCTGAAGATGCCGGGGGTATGAGGGTGTACTATACCACGGATGGTTCAGAGCCATCTGCACTGACAGAGACCTTTCTGGATGGCGGCCATCCCACCGCGCTGATCAATGTAAGCAGGACCATGTCTGTTAAAATGGGGACGCCTTTGGAAGCATACATGATTCCTCTCCCACCGATAAATATCAGCGTATCTTATACCTTTGATGATTTTCTGTCGGAATTCAATTCAATAAGCGGCAGCGGGGGAACGATAACGCTGACACAGGATCTCATCCTCGCTGGCGGGCAGACTGTTACCTTATCAGCCGATGAAGAAGTCATCATCAACACGGGAAGCCACCGCATCATAGTGGAGGGCAAGGATATAGAGGACCATGGTACGGTTCTGGCTATAAAGGACAAGGTAAAAATCACAGGCAGCGGCGATGGCAGCAAGCCAAATCTGGGCGTTGTTTTAGCCAGAGACCACGGAACGTTTCAAATGCTGGGAGGCACTGTTGAATCCACCGCACCCAATGGCGCGGCGGTGAGCGCAGCCAGTGGAAAAGTGGAAATTCAGGGAGGTGTGATATTCGCGCACGGTACGAGCAGTGCGGGTGTATTGCTTAGTAACGGCGGTAACGCCAATATAGCAGGCGGAAAGATTATCTCCAACCCGGATACGGGTGTAGGAGTCAAAGCCGACGGACAGTATGCGTGTGCAATTATTTCAGGCGGCAAAATCTTGGCAAAAACGGCCAAGGTAAAGGGTGCTTCCGCAGAAAATCCGGAAAGGATATACGACTTCCGGGGCATCGATATTATGACAACCCCTGCCTTCGGATTTATAACCTCAGGCACAGCGGTAACGGTCTCAAAAAGAGAGCTTTCCGGCGATCTTGACCCCATGGATGCGGCAGGAGCGGACGTATATTATACAACGGACGATTCCTCTCCCCTTGACAGCGGGACAAAGACCAGATTGGACAGCAGCAGTAATACGGTAACGATTGATTCCAGCAAAGCGATCAATGCGGCAGCAGTAGCAGGAGACGGCAGCGGAGGCTTGCAGGGTCCGATATGCTGGTTCCCTTATATTGCAAGTGATGCGGCTGCCATAGATCATGACATTGCCATACTAAAAAGCATTTCCAACTACGCATGGGCGCACGAGGCGCTGGAGAAACTGTTTAGAAAGTTCATCCTGCCGGAGCTGAACCCCACCGAAGAATGGCTGGGCGGCCAGGTAACCCGGGCAAGGCTGGCAAAGCTGGTTTCTATTGCATTCAAGCTGCCTCATGACTCCTACTTCAGGTCAAGCTTTGACGGGGATAGCATCTGGAACGCTGCTAATCAAGGCTTCGTCCGGTACATAGAGATCGCTAAAAATTACTTTATCTACACCGACAGTACCTTTGAGCCGGAACGTGCCGTTACCCGTGAGGAATTGGTCTATACCATCCTCAAGGTGCTGGGGTTCAGAACGGACAATTTGACTGATGAAATGGCAGAATCGGCTGCTAAATACAGCAAGGACTGGGATGCGGTGGACGACCGATACAAGCCTTCTGTCGCCCTCGCCACGAAGATGGGTATTGTGTCCGGCTTCAACGGACGCTTTAAACCCATGGAACCGGTCACCAACGCCGAAATGGCAGTGCTGTTGTATAGAGCGCTTACTTTCAGCGGCGGAGTCGGCAATGGGGTATTTACGGATATGAAACCCGGCGACTATGGCTATGAGGCAACAACGGATTTGGCCAACAGATTGTCAAAAACGGCAGATAATCATCTATCGCTGGATGCGAATAACAATTTCGGACCGAATGCCTATGCTACAGAAGCCGATTGGAATAAATGGAAAGCTGTTCTTGGCGTATCCCTCGCATATCCGGGGGAGGATACGACAAAACGGGTGGATGCTGCCATACAATTGGTTAATGCACTTCCGGCGGCCAGCAAAAAAGCCGGGCAGGTCTTCTCCGATGTGGCCCCCGCCGACTGGTGCTATGATGGCGTAATGAACCTGTACAGCCGTAAAATTATCCAGGGCTTCGAAGACGGCACCTTCAGGCCAGATGAGCAGTTACCGACCGTGTCGCTGGCGTATCTTATAGCCAGGCAAAAAGGCATTGCTTTCGACGGCAATATGGCAAATAATCAAGAAATTCTTGCCTATTTTCCCGATGACCCGGCTGCCGGCGCTAAAGAAGCTGCGGCTTACGCGGTATTGAAGCTGCTTGGCATCGACACCTCTGATATGAATCCAGGTTCGGTGGAGGCGATTCTTGAAAAATTTAATGACAGGGACAGCATTTCTACCGGATGCAAACCTGCAATGGCATATATGGTAAGCATCGGGGTGCTAAAGGGGGATGAGAACGGCAATCTTGCTCCGAAAGCGATGCTCACCCGCGGAGCATTCGCCGTCTTTTACTCCCGGGTGCTCAACGGTCTTGATATGTCCAAAATGAAGGATTATGCGGATACAATCGAAGCGGCGGAATAAGATGAAGGACAAAAGAATGAAAATGGAGGTCGGAATATGGGGAAGTTAATACGTTTAGCGCTTTGTACGGCGGTTGTTTTGTCCTTGCTTGCAGGCCAATGCTTTGCTGCCGCGGAAAAGACCATCAAGCTTGATGAGGACTGGCGGCTGACCGGTGAACTTGACATCAATGCCGGTGACGGCAGCAGCATCATTATTGACGGACAGGGCAGGTATACAATTTATGAGATGACGTCCGCCGCCATTCTGAAAAACACCACCGGCACGGTGAGACTGAAAAATGCAAGGGTGATCAACATAGCGGCAGCTCCGGCGCCAGGCTCTTTAGCGGCGCTTTCCCAGGCTGCCGCGGCCGTAACCGTGGTTGCAGCTCCGGCAAAGGATGCAACCAGCCTTATCCTCCCGGTTGTTACAGGCTTCACGGTTTCGATCGAATCATCAAGCAATACGGGAGTAATCGCAGTAAATGGAGCTATTACCCCACCGACGGCACCGACGGCGGTTAACCTTGTATTGAAATTGGCCTATACGGGAAATACCACAGGGGAAGCTTATACAAACGGCATTTCCGTGATTGTACCTGCAAAAAGCGGCAGCGGCGGCGACACCGGAGGTAATCCGGCACCTGCCTCGCCCCCGGCACTTGCAGCACTACCTGCAACGCCCGCGATCACTGTGACGGATACCGGTACAGGCAGTTCGGCAAGCACCCATGTTTCGGCAGCGCTCAGCACTGTGGCCGGTACAGGGGGCAATGCGGTTGCCACAGTCAGTCAGGCTGTTGCCGATGGTATCATAAAAGCTGCAAAGGATGCCGCGGCTTCTGGCAGGAACGCCACCCTGGAGTTCAGCGTTGAAAGCGGCAGAGCTGTGTCCGGCGTCAGCGTCAACATTCCAAGGCAGACCTTCAGTTCAATCGCAGCCAGCCCCATAAGTGACATGAAAATCACCACGGAGGTTGCTGAAATAACCTTTGACAAGGCAGCAGTGAGTGCCATAAACGGCGGAACAGGCGATGTGAGTATATCTGCCGCGAGGCTTGACAATGCAGCACTGTCTGCGGAGGCAAAAGCAATAGTTGGAGACCGGCCTGTGTTCGACTTCAGTGTGACAAGCGGTACGGAGAGAATAACCAACTTTAACGGCGGAAGTGTAACCATATCCATACCCTATATCCTGAAACCGGGCGAGGATGCCGGCGCGATCTTGATCTATTACATGGGTGCGGACGGAAAAGCCCAGGCAGTCAAAGCTTCCTCCTATGATGCGGCGACAGGCAGGGTTACCTTTACCACCGCCCACTTCAGCAAATATGCAGTGGGCTACAGGGCCGTAAAATTTACCGATATTTCAAAGCACTGGGCGAGAGAGCATATAGCCTATCTTGCCGCGAGAAGCATTATCACGCAGGAGAGTGACAAATTCGCTCCAAATGCAAACATTACCCGGGCAGAGCTGGTCAAGCTCATCTCGTCCGCGGTGGACGGCATTGATGTAACAAAGGCCAAAGCCGCAAGCTTTACCGATGTTTCCGCCGGCCAGCTGTATACGCCATACATCAACTGGGCGGCTGAGAAGGGCATAGTGACCGGTATCGGCGGCGGAAAATTCGGCGCTGGCAACAGCATTACACGTCAGGATATGGCGACGATTATTTACCGCTTTACACAGAAGATGGCCATTAAGCTGCCCTCCCTCAATGATCGGATTGCTTTTGACGACGATGGCAAAATTGCGCCTTATGCAAAAAACGGGGTGTACGTCCTTCAAAGAGCGGGTATCATCAGCGGAGGAGGAAGCAATATGTTTAATCCGGCGGGCACAGCAACAAGAGCGGAGGCCGCAAAAATAATTGCGGGCATTGTCCAGGGCATGGCAAGGTAAGAACCCTAAGATAATTGATTCAAAGGCCGATTGGAATTATAAACTATTCACATGTTAGCGATGCGCATCGTATGTAAACCGCAGTCACCATAAATAAAAATAGAGCGGCCTGTGTTGGCAGGCCGCTGAAATATATACTTTCGTAAGCCGCTTTTGGCTTAGTTTACCTTTAACTGCTGTCCTATCAAAATAGGCTTGTTCGGGTCGATCTGATTCAGCTGCGCTATATTCTGAACCGTGGTCCCATATTTCTGGGCGATTTTCCATAAGGTATCTCCGGATTGCACGGTATGGATCGTCCCTTTTGGCGGAATCACCAATTTTTGTCCAATATTCAGGTATTTGTTCACATCTAGGTTGTTTGCCTTCACAATAGCGTCTATGGGAACGCCGGAATTCATGGCGATTTTCCATAAAGTATCTCCCGCCTGTACTGTATAGACCGTACCGTTCTGGCTGCCGGACGAAGGGATCGCCAGCTTTTGGCCGATCATGAGGTACTTGCTTGCGTCCAGGCTGTTCGCTTTGACTATGGCGTCCACAGTCACACCGAACTTTTGTGCAATCTTCCACAGGGTGTCCCCTGCTGCCACCGTATATACATTGGTACTGCCATCAGCAGGCACAACATCGTTTTTACTCACATAAGCCTGTTTCCCGGAAGCAAGCAGTATCCTGCTCCAGTCGCCGTCCTGCCTGAGTACGCGGAGCCTTGTCCCGGCCGGTTCCTTTTCAATCAGAGGAGTGGATGCCGAAGGTCCCTGATGGATTTCGACGCCTTCCCTGCTCGTCTGGACCCACTGTACGGGCATACTGTCAAGATCGATCAACTCCACATCCGTCACACTTACCAGCCCAATGACCCCATCGGTAACCTTTACATTGTATGCCATGCTCGGGCCGCTGTTTTGCACGTAGCCAAGAACAGTATAAATCTCTCCCTGCTTCCCGGTATACCCTTGAATATAGGGTCCGACAGTCATTTGAGTGGAATCGGCAATCACACGGACACGCTGCACCGGCTGAGGGACTGAAATCTCCACTCCCTTATCAACGAGCACTTTCGCATTCATGAATGGCAGGTACCCATTCGCCCCTGCAGCATCCGTCACATCGACCTTTATATAGTAAGGACCATTGAGCGCCGTACCTCCCATAAAGTCCTTTCCATCCCAGGTGAAGCGGTAGGTGCCGGGAGTGTGTTCTGCGCTGGAAAGCACCTGTTTTACATGCACGCCGGCCCCATTGATGATCCACACGCCGACTTTCGCCTTTTCCGCAAGCGTAACGCTTCCGCTGACCGTATCATTCACACCGTCGCCATCGGGAGTGATCCCGGGTTGGTCGAAAGACGCCCCGGTTACGATCTGCCGGAGCCTCGAAGCAGGGATATCATACTCGCCCTGCTTCACCGTCACCTTTCCGCCAATCAGCTCCTTGTATTGCTTATCGTCATAGGCCATCTCGACATACTTGAAGACGATCTCATATTCCCCATCCGGTACAACTTTCAAGTCTTGGTCTCTTCCATTCCATTCCCAGGTATGCACTCCGGGGAGATATGCCCCCACAGGGCCATAAGCATATTCCTGTCCGTTCTTCCGCAGGATGGGAGTCATATTCACCGGTCTGTTCACCATAAATTGAAGAGTTGTAATCGGCGCATAGGAATTATAATTCGGAGTAACCACCGACGGGTTTGCCGATACCGAATCAATAACCGCCTTCGGATTGGGTTCCGAAACCACTGTAACGGTTCCAAGCCCTATTCCGACAGATTGATTGAGCGACGCATCGCTGAGACTCAACCGCAAGGTATACTCTCCCGGCGGAAGCGGTTCTTTCTTGGTGTTATCCCATGGCGCCCAGTACACCTCATGTTCTGTCCAATAGTCAAAAGTGGACAGGTTTATCCTGGTAGTCCTCCCATTGCCGGTTATATCAATATACCCTCTTGTCGGTTCATCCGTTTTAACATATACCGTTAATGATCCGCGGGTTGCATCTCCCTGCCAGGCAACTGTCCTGGTGGAGATCGTATAAGATACCAGACCGGGAGGAGTGTTATCCTGATCGGCAGCAAAAGATACTGCCGGAATGCCGGCAAACAGGAACACCGCTGCCAGCGATGCTATCACGGTCGATCTGAAAACTGATTTTTTCTGCATAACGCCCCCCTTGGCACAATATAGTCATGCATACGCCGTATGCATGCTGTCCTATACTACAGCAGGCCGGGGGGCTGTTTCAAGCTGTAATAACTGGCTGTAAAGCAGTTTGTTTGCCTTTATTGTAAACAAGGACCAGTCCCGCCATTTCATTGGAATTTCCGCACGGCAGGATTCTGGCTATATCACTTCCTACTTCATTGCCAATATGGGACCGTCCGCCAGGTAAGGCGCGGACCGGTCCATCAGCGCAGCCATCTGGCCGCGGGCAATTTGATCCTCCGGATGGAATTTCCCGTCGGGATAGCCCTGCAGGATGCCTGCCGCGGCGATCCTGTTGATGGCGTCAAAGGACCAGGCCGAGCTTTCCGTCGTTATATCGGGAAATGCCGCGTTCGAAGCGTTCCCCAGCTTCAGAACCCTGTCCAGCATGACCGCCATCTGTTCCCTGGTCAACGGCGCATCGGGCTCGAACCGGCCGTTGCCGGTCCCTTCCACAAGGCCGTATTGCCTGGCCGTCTCAATCTGGAGAAACGCCCAGTGGCTTGCCGTATCGGAGAAGGACGCCTGCTCGCCGGCTGCAGAGGTATCCAGCCCCAGCGCCCTGACCAGGATAACCGCCGCCTGTGCCCTCGTAACGGGCGCATTCGGCAGGAACTGGGTATCGGACACGCCGATCATCCAGCCCTTCCCGATCATCTCCAGGATGGACTGCCTCGCCCAGCTGCTCTGAGCGTCCTTGAAATAGACCCCGTTGAGCCACAGGGAATAATAGTCCCAGGTATTCTCCGATTCCTGTCCGAGGCTCCAGCTTCCGCTCCCCTTCAGGCCGTACCGCTGGATAAGGGCCAGCTTGCTTTTCAGGGACTGTTCGTTTTCATACCAGATGTCGTATTTGCCAGCCTCCAGCGTCTTGCCGAAAACCGAAGGCTTCACATCGCTTTTCAGGATGGTGATGGTCGCTTTGGGCGACTGCCGGGTGCTGTCATAGGTTATCTTCCCGCGGTATTTGGCGACCAGGCTGTCCACGGTATCATTGCTGATCCCATATCCCCCATAGCTGGAGCCCTGCTTCCAAAGCCTTCCGTAGAAAGCGATCCCCAGTACGAGCTTATTGGCGGGGACTTTTTCCAGCGCCGTCTTCACGGATTTCTCCACAAACGGATACCCGGCCACCGGTCCTGCCTCGCCTCCCTGGTAATGCTCGTCGTAGGCCATCAGCATCAGATAATCGCAGGACTGCGCCAGCTTTTCATAATCATAGGCCGCCTGCCAGCCGGTGGTGAAGCCGTAGGGATTCACCGCGACGGCCACGGACAGGCTCTTGCCCTCCGGCAGCTTTTCTCTCAACAGCCTTACGAAGTCGGTATAAGCGTCCCTTTCCTTCTCCGTCACATTTTCAATATCGACATTGATCCCGTCGAGATCATATTCGCGGATAGCCGCTGCGACCTGAGAGGAAAGCAGTTCCCTGTTCGCCAGGGCGTTGATTCCCTCCTGCCGGTTCCAGTGATTGCTTAAAAAAGGCGTCACCTTTACGCCTCTGCTGTGCATCTGATTGATGAAATTCCGGTCCACCGCCACCGTCAGCTTCAGCGTGCCGTCCTCATTCAAATTGAAATAGCTGGGCGAAATATCGTCCAATGAACCTCCCGTTCCGTCGACATACCCTGTGTAGGCTCCCGAATTGCCGAAATAAACGTAGCTCATATTAAATTTTTTGTCCGTTCCCGTATCCGCTGCGAGAACCGTAACTGTCCCCGCCATGGAAAGCAGCAGCGCGAGGACTGCCGGAACGGCAAGCTTTCCCCACAGGCCTGTCTTCAGGCTCATTGTATCCCCCCCCTTTTCTGCTAATACCTTACCTTATGCGGGGTAGAAATACAATGAACAATTTATGTCAACCTTCAGACGCCCTCCGGCAAATCCATGGCAAAAATACTACGGGAAACTTCTTTTGAATATAAATATCGTATGAAGAGATTCATTGCCTTTTATTTTTCAAAAAGAAAAAAAGCGTTGATCCTGCTTGCGCTGATGATCCCGCTTATCTTTCTGGTTTTGCTTCTATTGAGCCTCGTACCGCCGGGCTGAAACCACCCGACTGAGGCCACCCGGCTGATCGAGCCGGGCTGCAGAGGCTCCCGATCCGGAGCTGTGCCTTGGCGCCCTGGCGGCTTACAGCCCCAGCTGCCTTCTTACTTCCTCTTTCATGTCTTCCCTGTCGCAGCTCAGGCTATGGAGGACTTTCTTGTCCGCAAGCCCATCGAGTCCCGCAGGGATTTTCAGGCCGCATTTTTCGGCCAGGATATCCAGCAATTCGAATTCGGTCTTTCCGGCAACGGCTTCCCCGCCCAAAATCGCCCCTGCAACGCTCTCGTTGAATTTAAAGGGGCTTGCGGTGGACGCGATGATTGTTTTGGTCATGTCGCCGGTGGAAATCACGTATTTGTCGTAAACATCTATGCCAACGGCGGTATGCGTATCCACCACATAACCGAACTCGTCGTAAATGGCCTTTATGGTTCGGAGCGTTTCCTGCTCGGTCGTATAGGCGGCCCAGAACAGCTCCGTTATCTTTTTCCGCACCTCTGCGTTGACCGTGTACTTCCCGTCGCTTTTCAAGCGGTTCATCCAATCGGTCACCTGCTGCCCGTTCTTCCCCGAAAGCTCGTAAAGAAGCCTTTCCAGGTTGCTGGAGATCAGGATGTCCATCGATGGCGAAATTGTCTTTTTGAATTCCCGGATCCGGTTATAGACGCCTGTATTAATGAATTCAGTCAGGACATCATTGTCGTTGGAGGCGCAGATCAGCTTTTTGATGGGCAGGCCCATTTCCCGAGCGTACCACGCCGCCAGGATATTTCCGAAATTTCCCGTGGGCACGGCAAAGTTGACCTGCTCGCCTTCGGCTATTTCTCCCAAAGCCAGCAGATCGGCATAGGCCGAAAAATAATAAACGATCTGCGGAACCAGCCTTCCCCAGTTGATGGAGTTTGCGGAAGAGAATTTGAAGCCCTTCCCAAGCATCTCCTCCTCCAGGGCGGGATCGGAGAAAATCGCCTTCACCCCGTTCTGCGTATCGTCAAAGTTCCCCTTGACGGCGACGGAGCAGACATTCCCGCCCTCCTGCGTCACCATCTGCATCCTCTGCACCTGGCTCACGCCATCCTCCGGGAAGAAAACGATGATCCGGGTCCCCTTCACATCCTTGAAGCCCTCGAGAGCCGCTTTTCCGGTATCTCCGGAGGTGGCTACAAGGATGACCGTTTCGGCGCTTTCCCCGGTTTTTTCGACAGCTTTGACCAGCAGCCTCGGCAGGATCTGCAGCGCCACATCCTTGAAGGCGCAGGTGGGACCATGCCATAATTCCAGGATATAGGCGTAATTGTTCAGCTTTTTGACCGGCGCAACTTCGTCCTTTTCAAATTTTCCGTTCCCATAGGCTCCGTTGACGCAATCCAGCAATTCTTCCCTTGTATAGTCGTCGAGGTACCGTTCCAGAATCGCAACCGCTCTTTCTTTATAAGTCAACCCTGCAAGCAGGCTTATTTCTTCCGGTGCAAGCTTTACCGCGGTTTCGGGCACATACAGCCCGCCGTCCTTCGCAAGGCCCTGCTTGATAGCCTCCGCCGATCCGATCCGTTCCGCTCCGCCGCGAGTACTTCCATAATACATCGTCCAATCCCCCTGATCTTTTGCTGTGGCACAATGAAATAATTCGTTCCTGCGGGAAGCTATTCTTTCATTGCGCCTGCATTCGCGGCAAGCCGCTTCATTAATAATAATATAAATGGGGGCAAATTAAAAGAACAACTTCACAGAAACATCTCCGTCCCCGCCTTTTTCCCGGCTTCCACAAGCTGCCGCTTCTGCTCGCCGGACAGGGCAAAGTCCAGAAAACCCACGTCGCCGGTGTCGATTACGCCCATATAGGCCAGGGCCGCCGGATTCCCCTCGGGCAGGCCGATATCGTGCACCGAGGCTACAAGGCTTTTGAAAAGCGATAGCGGCGTGGCAAAGCTTACGATTTTTTTGGCGGAAGAACGCAGTCTCAGGCCGGCGGTGGGAATTCCGCCGTTTCCCATCAGCCAGGAGGGAAAAGAATCCAGTACTCCTCCATCGATCAGGCTGTATTCCTCCGATGAGCCGGAATCCCTTTTCGTGAGCACTACCGGTTTAAAGGCAAAGGGAACCGCCGTACTGATCCGTACCGCCTTCGCCACCTCGAGGTCGTCCGGATCGATCCCGTAGAACCGCACATCATCGGGCAGCGTGACAAGCTTCAGCCGGGTGCAGTCCACTCCCGTCATCCGGACCTTGTAACCCGAGGGATTGCTTTCATCCGCCCGTCCGCCCCTTAAATCCGCAAACGTCCGGATTCCCTTCTTCCGAAGCGCGCCGGCCACCCACTCTTCCAGCAGATCCCCGTCAAAAAGGCAGCCTTCCTTGCAAAGGGATACGACGCTCTGAAGAATGCCCCGCATTGCGTCGGGCTTTCCATCCGCCCCGTAGAACCGCCTGCGGACCGAAAGCTGATTCAGGAAGGCATCTACGGCGTCATCGGGCCGCAATTTGCTTTTCTTTGCAAAGGATTCCAGGTATTGCACCGCCGGTACCTTCCGGTGGATGGTCGTTCCATTGAACTTGTCGAATTCCAGGGACTCCATCGCGTCCCACATCCCTTCCGAGGGATAGCCGGCTCCGGCCAGCGCGGCGGCAATCGCCCCCGACGACGTCCCGGCAAGGTTTACGGGAAGGAATCCCTTTTTCCGTATGCTGTCAAACGCGCCCACATAGGCGATCCCCTTCATTCCTCCGCCGCTCATGACAATATTGAGCCTCTTTATGCTTCGAATCATATAATACCGCCCCTGGTACCATATTATCGAAGCAGGCTCCATTCCGAGCATGTACGGAAGAGAGACAGGTCTATGGAATTTTGGTCAGTTCATTGATCCGGACTTTGGCACTTTTTGCATAGGTGCTCTTCGGGTATTCATTGATAAGCTTTTGGAACAGGGCGATCGCGCTTCGCGAGTCCTGCAGCGCCTGGCAGCAGCGCCCCATATAGTAAAGGGAAGCGTCCATGCGGTTGAACTCGGGATAGTAGGCCTGCACCTTTTCGAATTTCTTGATGGATTCCTGGTACTTCCGGCTGTTATAAAGCCTGTAGCCCTGGTCATAGGAAGCTTTTGCCGCCAACGGCATGACCGTTTCGTAAAGCTGGTCGAATTTCTCCTTGTCCGCGCCCGCAAACGCCACGGACTTCATTAAGAGCAGCATATCCGCCGCATTTTCATATTTTCGTTCTTTTGCAAGGGCATCGATGTCATAAAGCTTGATGACCGCCTTATAGTAATCCGCTTGCTGTACCGCGGCTTCCTTGTCCTTCTGGAGCAAATCGTATTTCTCCTGCCATTCGGCAAGCTTGGCTTCGTAATCCGCATTTGTGCTGTTGTCCTGGGTCGTGGCTTCCATTTGGGTCGGTTCGTCCGCATCCGTCCCCTTCTCCGGCAGGGAGGCGGAAATGGCCGCCGTCAGAACTGCTCCCGCAATTAAGCCGGCCAGGACCAGCAGGACGTTCATCCACACTTTTTTCTTCAGCTTGAAAACCGGTGGGGCCGGCTTCTCCGTCCTTGGCCTTTTCAACGGTTCTCCGGGCTGTTCGGGGAGCCTTTTTACAGGCCTGCTCTTCTGGGGCTGCAGGGAATCATTCAAGCCCAGGCGCTGCGCGTAATTCATAGCCAGGATGCTGTTGGATTCCGCTTTCATGACCTTTTCAAACAGGTCGGCCGCCTTTTCGCTGTCGCCGATATAGCTGTAGCAAAGGCCGAGGAGGTTCATCGCCTCATAGAAGCGCGGGTTCATGGAGGTGGCTTTCTTAAGTTCAATGACGGCAATATCCTCGCTGCCGGATTTCAAGCTTTCAATGGCTTTATTGTAAAGAAACACCGAATTGCGGATATTGTCGGGTACCTGCTCGCCGTTACGCGCAATATCCTCCAGATTGATTGCTTTGAAATTCTGGAGTTCGCCCTTAAGATCCATAAGTTACCTCACCCCTCAAGCCTATAATCCGAAAGCGCTCCGCACCGTTCCGATATAATAAAGCGACCCGAAAGCGCAAATCACCTCGCCGCGTCCGGCTGTTCTCATGCTTTCTTCCACAGCACTTTCAATTGTATCACTAATTTGCACATTTTTACAATAGGGCTTTGCCGCCTCCGCCAGCTCCGCCGCAGGCAGCGCCTTGGGACTGTCCGTTGTTACGGCGAACAGCCTCCCGCAGAGCGGCAGGACCGTTTCCATCATGGCGATGTAATCCTTGTCGCTGAGCACCCCCATGATCGCCGTAACGGGTCTTCCCGGGAAATACTCCTCCAGGGCGTTCCGAAGCACGATGGCCGCCTCCGCATTATGCGCGCCGTCAATCAGGACCACCGGGTCTTTCGACAGGATTTCAAGCCTTCCCGGCCATTTCGTCCGGAGCAGGCCGCTGCGAAGCGCCCCCTCCGATATGTTCCAGCCTTTGCGGTTCAGTTGCTTTACCGCATTGACGGCGACCGCCGCATTCCGGAGCTGATGCCTGCCCAGCAGGCCGATCCGCAGTCGCTCCAGGCTGCCGAAGCTGAACGTCTGGCCGTCTATCCCGAATTCCTGCAGGACCAGTCCGGAAAAATCGGTTTTATAAAGAGCCGCACCCCTTTCGGCGCAGGCTTTTTCAAAAACCTGCTCCACCTCCGGGGTTTGCCCGTAGAGAACCACATCCCCGCCGGGCTTTATGATCCCGGCTTTTTCAAAGGCAATCTCCGGCAGCGTCTTCCCCAGCCTGTCGGTATGGTCGTAGCTGATGGTTGCAATGACGGCCAGCTCGGGGCAATCAATGATGTTCGTGGAGTCGAACCGGCCGCCGAGGCCCACCTCCAGGACGACGATATCGCACTGCCTGCGGTAGTAATACTCGAATGCCACAGCCGTCACGATCTCAAATTCCGTCGGGTGGTTTTCCCCCATCTCCAGCATCCTGTCGACGCATTCCTTCACAAAGCCCGTGATTTCCGCCAGGTCCTCCGGGCTGATCTCCTCGCTGCCAACCCGGATTCGCTCGGTAAAACGCTGAATAAACGGAGAGGTGTAAACACCGGTCCGGTAACCCGCCTCCATAAGAACAGTGCTTATGAAAGCCGTAGTCGAGCCCTTTCCATTGGTCCCCGCCACATGCACAAATTTCAGTTTTTTATGCGGGTCCCCCATCAGGCTCAGGAGCAGGCCGATATTGTGAAGGCCGAGCTTGCTCCCGAACTTGAGGGTCCCGTGGATATATTCCATTGCTTCCGTATAATTCATCTTCAGGCCTCATTGGCTCCGCAGCACTTCTTGTACTTCTTTCCGCTGCCGCACGGGCACGGATCGTTCCTTCCGACCTTGTCGCTGCTGCGGGTTGCCGGTTTCTTGGGTCCTTCGTCGCCGTGGCTTGCGGTAAGCGGTTCGGCAACCTTCTCCCGCTTGGGGGCCTCATGCTCCCGGTCCACCCGTACATGCAGGAGCATCTTTACAGAATCCTGCTGGATGTTCCGGATCATTTCCTCGAACATGTCAAAGCCTTCCATCCTGTACTCGACCACCGGATCCCTCTGCGCGTATCCTCTCATGCCGACGCCGTAACGGAGCTGGTCCATCGCGTCGATGTGATCCATCCATTTTTCGTCCACGACCCGCAAAAGGACGATCCTTTCGATCTCCCTCATCAGCTCGGGGCCATGCTCGGCTTCCTTGGCCTCGTATGCCTGCATCGCTGTGGCCAGCATCTTTTCCTTGAGGTCCTCCTTGGTATAGGTCTCCATTTCCTCCCGGGAAATATCCAGGGCGCCCTTCGGCATGAAAATGCTTCCCGCCTGCGCCTTGATGCCTTCCCAGTCCCAGAGGTCCGGGTGCGGAGTATCCGAGCAATAGGTGGTGATGATCTGATCCACGGTGCCTTCCAGCATCTTCACGAAGGAATCCCTGAGGTTGTCGCCGTTCATTACCTGCTTGCGCTGGGTGTAGATGACCTCTCTCTGCTTGTTCATAACATCATCGTACTGGAGAACCTGCTTCCGGATACCGAAGTTCTTGCCCTCCACCCTGCGCTGCGCGTTCTCTATTGCGTTGGAAAGCATCCGGTGCTCGATCGGCTGGTCGTCTTCCAGTCCGAGGGTATTGACCACGTTGGTCAGCCTCTCTGAGCCAAACAGCCGCATCAAGTCGTCTTCCAGCGAGATATAGAAGCGGGAGGAACCCGGATCCCCCTGACGGCCGGAACGTCCTCTCAGCTGGTTGTCGATTCGTCTGGACTCATGGCGTTCCGTACCGATGATATGGAGGCCGCCCGCCTCTATGACCTTCTCCCTCTCCGCCTCGGTAATCTTCTTAAATTCATCGTCGTATTGCTTGAAGGCCGCCCTTGCCTTCAGGATTTCTTCGTCCGTCGTATCGTTGTAGCTTGTGGATTCGCTGATCAATTCCTCCGAATAGCCCTGTTTCCGGAGCTCCTGCTTCGCCATGAACTCGGAATTGCCGCCCAGCACGATATCGGTACCGCGGCCCGCCATGTTGGTCGCAATCGTGACTGCGCCGAATTTCCCGGCCTGTGCGATGATTTCCGCTTCCCGGTCGTGGAACTTGGCGTTGAGTACCTGATGCTGAACGCCGCGTTTCTTGAGCATGCTGCTCAGAAGCTCGGATTTTTCGATGGAGATCGTACCGATCAGGATCGGCTGCCCTTTTTTGTGGCGCTCGGCGATTTCATTGATGACGGCGTTGAACTTCCCTGTTTCGTTCTTATACACACAATCCGGGTGATCCTCACGGATCATCGGCATGTTTGTCGGAATAACAATTACGTCCAGCTTGTAGATCGTCTGGAATTCCTGTTCCTCCGTCAAGGCCGTACCGGTCATGCCGGCCAGCTTCCCGTACATCCTGAAGTAATTCTGGAACGTGATGGTCGCCAGGGTTTTGCTCTCTCTTTCAACCTTGACGTTCTCCTTCGCCTCGATGGCCTGGTGCAGACCGTCGCTGTAACGCCTTCCGTACATCAGACGGCCGGTGAATTCATCTACGATAATGACCTCTCCGTTTTTCACCACATAGTCCCTGTCGTTTTTCATCAATCCGTGGGCTTTGATCGCCTGGTTGACATGATGGGAAATCGTCAGGTTTTCCGTATCCGAAAGGTTCTCCAGCCCGAAGTACTGCTCCGCCTTGGCGACGCCCCTGGCTGTCAGCGCGGCCGAATGGGCCTTCTCATCCACGATGTAGTCGGCGTCAACGTCGTCGTCATGCTGTTTGTCGTCGGTTTCCGAATAGACCTTGACCTTCAGCCGGGACGCAAAAGAATTGGCTTTCTTGTACAGGTCCGTGGATTTGTCCCCCGCACCGGAAATAATCAACGGGGTTCTGGCTTCATCGATGAGGATGCTGTCCACTTCGTCGACGATGGCATAATGCAGGTCCCTTTGGACCATTTCTTCCTTATAAATGACCATGTTGTCCCTGAGGTAGTCGAACCCGAACTCGTTGTTCGTACCGTAGGTGATGTCGCAGTTATAGGCGGCCCTTCTTTCCGTATTGTCCAGGTCGTGGACGATCAGGCCCACGCTCAGGCCCAGGAAATTGTATATCTTGCCCATCCATTCGCTGTCGCGCCGCGCCAGGTAATCGTTGACGGTCACCACATGGACGCCCTTGCCTTCCAGCGCGTTCAGATAAACCGGCAGCGTCGCCATGAGGGTTTTGCCTTCACCGGTTTTCATTTCCGAAATTCTGCCCTGGTGCAAAACGATGCCGCCGATGAGCTGCACCCGGAAATGCCTTTTGCCAAGCACTCTGCAGGAAGCTTCCCGCACGACGGCGAAGGCTTCGGGCAAAATGTCGTTCAGGGCTTCGCCCTCTTCCAGCCTTTTCTTGAATTCGGGCGTCTTAGCCTTGAGCTGTTCATCCGACAGCTCCTTCATTTTGGGTTCCAGCTCTTCTATTTCATCCACGAGGGGCATGATTCGTTTTAACTCTCTGTCACTGTAGGAGCCTATTACTTTTTCTATTAAATTCTTTAACATAAATACCTCCATTTAAAATAAAATTCAGCCTCAGTCAATTCATTTAGCCTGTTGTGCTCGTTCATAAAGTCAACCGGCACAACACATTAACTTCGGCATGGAGGAGATGTGTCCGAACCGCAGACGTAGATCGCTCCTTCACAGGAGGACTCGGTAAGGCGGCCGCAGGTTTCGTAGCAGTTGCTCCTGCAGGTATCCGGCGCAGTAGGCAAATCCCAGGCGAGGTTGCCGTCATACCGGGCCGAGCGCAGCACATCCCGTAGGATCACGAGAGTCGTTTCCGTAGCCCGGAGAAGCGGTCCCTCCCTTTTGGCGGCAGAAAACTCAGCCTGCCTGTCTGCATAAGCTACGGCGGCATTATATAAATTCAGCAGCATATCTGCGGACAGCGCTGCATTTTGGTTGATCTGAACGCCAACTCCCTTTGAGGTCAGAGTTGACAAAATCAGAAATCCTATGAAAAGACTCCTGAGCACTTTTATCTTCCTTTCCCTTCCAGCCGCTCCAGTACGGTTTTATAGCCGTCCGCGCCGTAATTGAGGCATCGGTTGACCCTGCTGATCGTTGCCGTGCTGGCGCCCGTTTTCTCGCTGATGTCCATATAAGTATACCCTGCTTTCAGCATTCTGGCTACTTCCAGTCTCTGGGCCATTGCTTTTATTTCCGAAACGGTGCAGACATCCTCAAAAAAATTATAGCACTCCTCCGTGGTTTTCAAAAGAAGGATCGCTTCAAACAAACCATCCGTCAATTCATCCTTGATCTTGGAATTCATGCAAGGCTCACTCCCATTCAGGCAATTGCGCCGTTAAAATACAGCTTCCGCTGAGCTCGCGGAAGGTCTATTTTATTCGGCCCTTATTGCTTACACTTTAATACGTTGAAATATTAAATTATCCCAAGATTACAATACCAGCTTTTTCTATCGCAGTCAATATTGATTCTGCTGCAATAAATGTCACCGGCCTCCAATTCATGGTATAATATATCCGAGAGCACCTGTGAGGCGGATACATTATACCGCTCCGCGGGAATTTATGCGCCGCCGATAATTTGCCCCTGAATATTTGGCCGGCAAAACGGCGATGCGCAATTATACTATGACTTATCATAGTATAATAATAACAGGACTTTTGAACGCTGCCCGGAGGGATGCACAAATGAAACTGGAAATCAAGAAGGTTGTTTCGAAGGTTGAAATGGAGCAATTTCTAAAGCTGCCCTGGAAAATATACAAGGGCGACAAATGCTGGGTTCCGCCATTGCTGAAGGACCTGCGGGAGTCCCTGGACCCCGTCCGCAACCCCGCGCTGCAAAAGATCGGGCACGAGCTGTTCCTTGCTCTTGCCGACGGCAAACCGGCAGGCCGGATTTACGCAGGAATCGATAAGAGGCTCAACAAGGCAAAAAACATAAATATGGCGTTTTTCTCCCTGTTTGAATGCATCGATGATTATGACGTGGCAAAGCTGCTGTTTGATTCGGCTTTCCAGTGGGCGCAGCAAAACGGCGCCGATTTTGTCAACGGTCCCGTCGCCATCACCGGCACGGACGGGGATGAAAGCAAGGGGCTGCTGATCGACTGCTTCGACAGGCCGCCGGTCATCATGAATTCCTATAATCCGCCTTATTACAGATATTTGATGGAGAGATACGGTTTTGCGAAGGACTATGATGTTTTTGCATACCATCTGAGCCCTGAAACCATGTTCAAAAAAGATCCCGCAAAGGTAATCGAATACGCGCAGAAAAGATACGGTTTCCGGATCGACACCCTGAACCTGGACGATCTGGAAAATGAGATCAAGGCCCTCAAGCACGTTATGGACATCGCCATGCCGGAGGAATGGCCGGACCTTGTCCCGCCCACCCTGGAAGAGGTCCGGGAGCTGGCCGGGAAGCTTGTGCCGATCGCCGATCCGGCAATCATCCCGATTGCGCGGCACGGAGACGAGGCCATCGGCTTCGGCATCGCACTACCGGATTACAACCAGGTCCTCATCCACCTCAACGGAAGGATCACTCCCCTATCTGCGCTCAAGTACCTGTGGTACAAGCGGAAAATCAATTCCGCCAGGATGTTCGCCATGTTCGTCGCCCCGGAATTCCGAAGCAAAGGCGTTTCCTACGCCATTTACTACACCACCTTCACCAACGGCCTTAAAAAGGGCTATACCTGGGGCGAAGGCTCAACCATCGGCGAAACGAACCTGAGGATGCGGGCGGACATTGAAGGAACGGGCGCGACCCGTTACAAAACCTACAGGATATTCCGGAAGAATATCAGCTCTTGACCTGTTCTTCTTCCAGCACGTCGGCTACATAGACGGATTCTTCGATGTAGCCTCCTTTTTTGACTTCATACCGGATTCCCCTCCAGGTGACATAAGGGTTGCTGATGGAGAACAGCAGGTAGAAGGTGGCAAACAAATCAAAGAAGATGGGCGTAATGAGGTCCAGCGGTACGATGCCGTTGTGTGAAAGCACCCGCATCGCCAGTCCGTGTACGACTCTCAGGCCCATAAAGCCCAGGCTGAGGAAGATCACTCCGGGGTTCCAGAAAACAAGACCGAGGATCAGAATGATCCAATACCAGAAAATCATCAGGACAAAGGTCGGAAGCTCTACCGCGATATGGGTCTTGATGCCGACCCCGATACGCCTCGCGTAATTGAAGGATTTCTCCTTGCCAAGCTTCTGCACATGGCATTCGAGGAACGGTCCGAGGATCAGCTTATAGCCCATCTTGTACAGGGTATTTCCAAGATGCAGGTCCTCCAGCAGCGAGCCGCCGAAGGCTTCCAGGCCGCCGATATCCACCAGCAGCTGCTTTCTCATGGAAAAAGCGGCGCCGGTTGCGCCCAGATCCATCCCGAGCTTGGTCAGGAATGCCCAGATAAAATCCGTTTCACTGTTCTGTACAAAAGTGAAGAAGCGGGTCCAGAAGTCTCTGCCCCCGATATTCACCTGGCCGCAGGTAACGATTCCGACGGATTCGTCCTTGAGGGGCCGCACCATTTTTACGATGAAATCCGGTTTGATCCGGATATCGCTGTCGCCGAACAATACGATGCCGTACTTGGCCTTTCTCATGCCATGCACCATATTGGAGCTTTTCCCGTTCAAGCCCTGCATTACCGGATTGACAATGATCTGGCAGTCCAGCTGCGGATGCTTCCGGATCAATTCCTCCACAACAGGGATGGCAGGATCGTCGGGCGTCTGGAAGCTGAATATGTGCTGCACGGGGCCTTTATAATTCTGCGCGAACCAGGATTCGAGATTCCTGTCGAGTTCGAAGTCCAGATCCTTGATGGGGTGGATCACACTGACACCGACTCTTTCGTCCTCGCCGCCGGATTCGATGATCCGGTTGGTCCAATTCAGATGGAGTCTGAAAAAAATGAGCTGTGCGCACCAGAACAGGCTGAACAGGATACCGACCGCCACACAAACATACAGCATGATGTACTCCCCCAATAAATTAAGATAGGTACTTCTATTATGGATTACCTGCCTGAATTAAACTATTACTATTATATAACTTATCCAATGTTTATACAACAAACTGCAATATCGGGTTTATCCGGATATTGCAGTCAACCGCATTTTTCGATTTACCCGGATATTGCGGTCAGCCGCAATTTTCGGTTAACCCGATATTGCGGTCAGCCTCATGGACTCGTTCAGATGAACGAGGATGTGCCGCGTCGCCGGCATCAGCAGCAGGCCGGCATAGGTCTTTTTGCCCCAATAGTCGGCCAGACCCGAGGCCTGCGGAACAATATCGCCCTTCTCCAGAAGTCCGGCCAGACGCGCCGGCTCCACCCTGACCTTCAGATCCTGCGGGGCCAGGGACAAAATGATTTCCCTTGTCCTTCTCCCCACTTCGTTGCGGTACTCCCGGAGCGCTTCCATATTGATAGACCTGCTGAGCTCCGTTATTTCCGCCTCATTCATTGCATTTCCGGTGTCGCGGGCCGCCACCGCCAATTTTCCGTGCCAGCCGCCTTCGTCGTATACCTGCGGCCTTCCTGCGATCAGGCCGTTCATGGTCATATCCTCGATCCTTGCCGTATGCCACATTTTCCAGGCAATCGTCTGGTCGTCCGGATGGTATTTCCGGAGCGCTTCCTCCGAAACCGCCGCCCACAGCTCATCCTCAAAGGAACACGGGCCTTCGGCGGCGACCGCCCTGGAATGAACCATGGCGTGCACCGTAAGGCAAATATCCCTGCATTTTTCGAAGTCCGCCGGTTTCGGCCATGTGTCCTGCAATATTTTAAACTGCTGGTTCCAATATTGACGGTTCCTGTCAGCCATTGCGCCCCGTTTCCTTTCCGCGTGCACCGCGCTACTCCAGCCCGCTGTCGTCCTTCTGAACGAGCTTTCTGCCCTCTTCCCGCACTTTCTTCTTGTTCTTCAGTTCACTTTCGTGGACCCTTGTCCTGGGGTTGATTTTCCAGGTGTTCCGCACCTGCATCATCAGATCCGTAACGGTTTTCTTTTTCTTTGCCATCTTATAGCCCTCTATATATCCCTGCGCTGTAAAAGCCGCTTCCAGCCGCATGCGAAATTGCCGCGGCAAAATCATATTATAAGCCTTTGCCTTTTTTGTCAATCCTTATTCCCCTATGTTGTTTTCCTGAATTCTTATAAAAAGAAAGAACGCGGGTAGGGAACGCCTCAGGAATGAAGCCGGCAGCAGATAAAAATAGTTCTTGTCCCCTATTGGTGAAAGTGTTTTTTTATGATATAATATGTAAGGGCTTACATTACTGTAACAAAGCCATTTGAGGTTAAAAAAACAATCAAAAAATCGGAGGACGTTCCCATGCAAAAAGCATACAGCAGGCGGGAGCTCATGGAAAGGGCCGCCGCCTCAGCGATGGAAAGGCATTCCGCCTATATGGACAAGTATTGCTACGAGCTCGGCCTGATTCTGAAGGCGCTGGAAGCGGTCTGGAGGATCAACGGCGACAGGAGGATTTTCGACTGCATAAAGGCCGGCATGGACCGGTTTGTGGGGGAAGACGGCACCATACAGGGATACGACGCCGGCGAGATGAACCTCGACTATATTAACCCGGGCAAGATTCTTCTGCTTTTATATAAGGAAACCGGAGCGGAAAAATATAAAAAGGCGGCGAACCTCCTGAGCATGCAGGTGGAGAAGCAGCCCCGCACCAACAGCGGCGGTTTCTGGCACAAACGCATATACCCTCACCAGATGTGGCTGGACGGCGTTTATATGAGTTCGCCGTTTTATGCGGAATATGCGTCCCTGTTTCAGGAGCCGGAAGCTTTTGACTTCATCGTGAAACAGGTTTCGCTCCTCTGGGAACACGCGAGGGACCCGAAGACCGGTCTTTTGTACCATGCCTGGGATGAAAGCCGTGGAATGAAGTGGTCCAGCGACGCGACAGGCTGCTCGCCCAACTTCTGGGGAAGGGCCATCGGCTGGTACTACATGGCCCTTGTAGACTTACTGGATTCTTTCCCGGAAGGCCATCCCGGACGGGAACGGCTGACCGGCATCCTCCGGGAGCTGTCCGCCGCCATAGCCGCGGTCCAGGACGCCGGGTCGGGGGTATGGTTCCAGGTGCTGGACATGAAGGAGAAAAAGGGCAACTACATGGAAGCGTCGGCTTCCTGCATGTATGTCTATTCGATGGCAAAGGCGGTCCGAAAGGGATATCTTGACCGTTCCTTCCTGGAAACGGTTGAAAAGGGCTTTGCCGGCATATTGAAGCAGTTTGCCGAAAACGATGAGAAAGACTATATCGACCTGAAAAATGTCTGCGCTGTTGCGGGGCTCGGCGGCTATCCCTACCGCGACGGCTCCTTTGAGTATTATGTGAGGGAACCCAGGGTAACAAACGATTATAAGGGATATGGACCGTTCATACTGGCATGTACGGAAATGGTCCTTCTTGGAGGTGCTCATGAGTGAGATGAATTCTGTGCAGGATATTGTAAAATTTGGCGCTGATCCTTCCGGCAGGCTGATTTCCACCGGCGCGATCGCACAAGCCTTCGGGGAATGCAAAAAGGCCGGCGGCGGAACGGTATTCGTCCCCGCGGGAACCTTCCTGACCGGCGCGGTTTGTATGGAAAGCAACACGTCGCTTCACCTGTCCGCCGGTGCGAAGCTGGTTTTCGTCCGGGATCAGGACGCATACCCCATTATTGAAACCAGATGGGAAGGCTCCGAGCGCCCCGCCCATACCCCGATGATTTACGGAAAAGGGCTTGAAAATGTGACCATAACCGGCTCCGGCGTTCTTGACGGTCAGGGGGATTATTGGTGGAAGCTGCACCAGAGCGGCGGGCTCAAGGCCCCCAGGCCCCGTTTTATCGGGCTGGAGGACTGCAGCCGGGTCACGATCGAAGGAATCCGGCTCCTGAATTCCCCTTCCTGGACCGTCAACCCGGTCTGCTGTGAAAATGTGACCATCCACAATATCTCCATCAAAAATCCGGCCGATTCCCCCAACACCGACGGAATCAACCCGGATTCCTGCAAATATGTGCGGATCTCCAGCTGCCATGTGGATGTGGGGGACGACTGCATCACCATTAAGTCCGGTACGGAGAAGAGCCTTAAAAGGGTATGCTGCGAAGGCATAACGGTCACCAATTGCACGTTGGTCCACGGCCACGGCGGCGTGGTCATCGGGAGTGAAATGAGCGGCGGAATCCGGAATGTGGTCATCTCCAACTGCGTTTTCGAAGGAACCGACAGGGGCGTGCGGATCAAGACCAGAAGGGGCCGCGGCGGCTTCGTCGAGGACATCCGCATCGCCAATCTCATCATGAAGGGCGTCATGTGCCCCTTCGTGGTCCATCAGTTCTACTTCTGCGGCGAAGGCGGCAAGGAGAAGACCGTCTGGGACAAGCAGCCCTATCCGGTGACGGAGTCCACCCCGTTTATCCGAAGACTCTATTTAAGCGATATTTCGGCCGTGGACGCCACCGCGGCGGCAGGCTTTATATATGGCCTTCCGGAAGCGCCTGTGGAAGAGGTGCACCTGAGCAATATCTCGATCCATATGGCGAAAGATTGTCAGCCGGGCATGCCGGCCATGATGGACGGGCTGGAGCCGATGAAGAGCCGGGGAATTTTCTGCCGCAATTTGAAGGCTTCCACCTTTGACCGGGTCCAGGTAAGAAACCAGGAAGGACCGGAATACGACCTGGTCGATTCCGACATCCGGATCGCGGACAAGTAAATTCCATTCTCCCCGGGCCGTTTCCTAGTATTTCCCGGATTTTTTATAGTCGTTGGGCGTCATGCCCACCGTATTTTTAAAAACAGTGGAAAAATATTGCACATTCACATATCCGAGATCTTCACAGATCTCGTATATTTTTTTGTGGCTGTTTTTCAACATGTCCTTGGCCATTTCCATTTTCAGGTTCCGGACATATTCCACGAACTGGGTTCCCGTCTCTTCCTTGAACAGCCTGCTGAAATAGGACGGATTCAGATTCACCTGGTCGGCGACCTCGCTCAGGGAAAGGTCCTTGCTGCAGTTCTCCCGGATATATTTGATGGCTCCGCTGATGACGTTGCTGGTCTTTACCGCCTTTTTCGCGTTTATTGCGGCGCACGCCCGCTCCACCAGGTCGCGGTACCACATGTCCGCTTCCACCAGGGTGCTCTTTTTAAGAAGCTCGCTGTACAAATGGACCGAAGTGCCGTACAGCTGCTCCGGCAGGATGTTCATTTCATATATGGTCCTGAGCAGGACGGACAGCAGCTGGCAATACACCTGCTGGATATAGTGGTACGGGACCCCCCTGCTGCTTAAAACCCCGGACATGGTCTTCTCGATCAGCTTTATGACCTCGTCGCTCTTTCCGGTCCACAGAATGTTCTGTACATTGGTCAGGGTGTCGTTCAGGTTGACCAGCAGGCTGGAGTGGTTCATTTCCTTGTATTCGACATAATCGATATACAGGACGGTGTTGTTTCCGTAAACAAGCCGGTAATTAAGCGCTTTCAGGGCTTCCTGGTAAGACAGGGCGGCGCTGTCCAGCGAAGGATATATCCGGCCCACGCCTGCGCTCACCGATATCCTGTATTCGTGCATCAGCGTATTTTTGATCTTCTCCGCGCAGATGGTGACATCCCGGATCGTATCGGATATGGAGCTGTGGGAGTTGAAGATTGTTACGACCTCATTGTTATGACTCTGAAAAATAGCCTTTTTGTAATGCTCGGGCAATAGCTCCCCGATCATCTGGGAAATCTGCAGATACGTGATCTGCGCCCCTTTTTCAAAGCCCTGTCCGGCAGCGTCCTCCGTGCTGTCGGCGGCAAAAACGAACACGCCCATGGCGGCTTCCTCGATATCGATGCCGTAGGCCTTGAACTGCGCTTCAAAATTGTTGCCGGAATTGGTCCGGCCCATGATCAGGTTGTTCAGGTAGTGCTCGCGGATAATCGGCAGATTTTCCCGGTACTGCTCCTCCAGCAGGCTTCTGCTGTCCGCATCCTGCCTTTCCGCCAGGACGGCGTCCCTTGCCTTCAGCACTTCCTCCACGATTTTCTGCTTTTTCAAAGGCTTCGTCAGATAGGAGAGGGCCCCGAGGGAAATGGCCTCCTGGGCAAAGTCAAACTGCTCATAAGCACTGATCAGGATCACCTTGGTGCGCCTTTTTAACTGGTTGATCTCCTTGACCAGCTCGAGGCCGTTCAGGCCCGGCATTTTGATATCCGTGATCAGGATATCGACGCAATGGTTCCGGACCATTTCCAGGGCGTCGATTCCATTTGTCGCAGTACCGACGACCTTTATGTCATAGCTGTCCCAATCGATGCTTTCCCGGATTCCGTCCAGGATGATCTGCTCATCATCGGCAATCAATAGTTTAATCATGAGTCCCCTCCGCGATCTGCGGCATTTCTGCCGGTATGGTTACCGTGACCTTGGTCCCCTCCGAAAGCACGCTGGCGATTTTCAAGCCGTATTCCCTTCCGTAAAACAGCTTGATTCGCATGTTGATATTGGTCACGGCGAAATAATCATCTGTTTTCGCCTGTTCGTTTTCGAAATAGTAATTGATTTCCTCCAGCCGGTCGGCCGGAATGCCCATACCGTCGTCCTCCACGCAAAAGCACACATTCCCGCCTGACCGATAGCCCTTCACCGATATGTGGCACTTTTCCGCCACCGGCTCGATGCCATGGCATATGGCATTTTCTACAAGAGGCTGCAGCATGAAGTTCAGGATCTGCATGCCCATCAAATCCTCTTCCACTTCAACGGTGCAGGTAAACCGGTCCCGGAAACGGATCTTCTGGATTTCCACATAGCTTTTGAGCTGGTCGATGGTATCCGCGATCGTGATAAAATCCCGGCCGACATTCAGGCTCTTCTTGAAATAGTTCGAAACCGCGTCCACCAGCAATTCCAGCTCTTCGTACCGTTCCAACTGGATCAGCCAGTTCATGTTGTCGAAGATATTGTAAATGAAATGGGGATTGATTTTGGATTGGAGAAGCTTGAGCTCCGCGTCCTTCTGCAGCAGCTTCTGCTGATACAGCTCGCCGAAGAGGCTTTTGATCTTGCCGGTCATATTGTTGAAGCTGGTATACATGAATCCGAATTCATCCCGGTCCCCATGGCGGATGGTCACGTCGAAGTTGCCGCGCTCCACTTCCTTCATGGAGAGGATCAGCTTGTTGACCTTCCGGTAAATCTTTTCCGTCAGCAGGAGGACCAGGATGCCGGCCGACAGGACACTCATCAGCAGGAACAGCACCAGGATCGAATCCCGGAGCTGGGACATCTGCTGCATGGATTCGCTGGCCGTAATAACCGTAATGAATTTCCATCCGCTGTATTCCGACGTATCGTAAACCAGAATCTGCCTTTTACCGTTCAAATTGAAAAACAAGTCGCCGCTTGTCTCCGTCATCTGGCTTTTCAAGCTCTCCAGCTCCTGGGGCATCCCTTTTTGCGAACGGCTGAGGGAGCTTACGATGGTGGTGTTGCTTTCATCCAGTATGAAGCTGCTGGAATCCGGGTCCCTGGTGATCAGGTTTTTGAACACGAACATGTCGATGTTGATGGCGATCAGGCCCTTGATGGAGTTGGTGTCCAGGGAATAGAAAGGTCTGGTGAAGGTGATCTGCTCAAAATTCCGGTTCTCCGTAAAGGTAAGCCTTTTCCGGTATTCCAGGCTGAGGGTCGAGCCTTCTTTTTGCTGAAGGCTCATATAGTAGCGGATCAAATCGGGGTCCAGGTTCGAAGCCGCCCCGTAATCCGTTGAATAAAACTTCTGGGTGGAATTGAGGAACAGGTCGATGGAGGAAATGTTTTTCTCCGTGCTGTATGAAATGTTCTGCAGGGTGGTGATCAGCTCATATTCTTTCAAATAGATATTGGGCATGCTGAGGTCAAGAGACAGCTTCTCCTGGATCGACCGGTCGCCCTGGACGATGTCCGCGGTATTTCGGACGCTGTTCAATATGATATCCGCAAATTCGATTGTCTTCGACACGGTATTGTGGCTTTCCTTCAGGACGATCTGTTCGATATTGGCGGAATATAGCCTGTAAAAGATCGTATTGAAAATGAAGAAGATAATGATAACCGCCGTAAAAAAGTAGATGATCAGCTTTTTCTGCGTAGTCAGTATGCCAAACTCCTTGTTGATATTGCCGAGTTTCAGTTTTTCGGGCATTGTCAGGCTCCTCCGTCACGACGTTCCTTTTCTATCATACACTACTTTGCAAAGTGTTTAAACACATAAAAAAGGGGCTGTCCCAAGATAAACTATTATATCCTGTAGACTCCCCTAACAAAATGATTAAGAAGGCCGCGCGACTTTCTTGATTTTAATTAGCGTCTGTGAAGTTTGCTATAATCCCAGGAAATCTCTCATGATCCGGATCGTGTCGTTCGCCTTCTCCATGGATTCCTGTTCGCAGAAAATACGGATCAGCGGTTCCGTGCCCGAGAAACGGCTTATGATCCAGCCTCCGTTTTTAAAGTAAACCTTGCACCCGTCCAGATAGGATATCTTCTCTATTTCCTCCGGGAATACGGGCAGCAGTTTCTGGCGGAATAGAATATCCTGCAATTCCAGCTTCTTTTCCATGCTGAACTTGCTGTCGAATTCAGCCATTTCATGCCATCCGAGCTTGTTCTGGATATCCTCCAGAACCATGGAAAACGGCTTTCCGATGACACACAGCATCTCGACGAGAAGCGCCGCTGCATATATGCCGTCTTTCCCGTGGATATGCCCGCGGACCGTCAAGCCTCCGGAGCTTTCGCCGCCGATCAGTGCATCCGTTTCGTCCATCCTGGAGGAGATATGCTTGAATCCTACCGGAACCTCGTAGCACACCTCGCCGAAGCTTTCAGCAAGCCTGTCAAGGAGGTGGGTGGTAGCTATGCTGCGAACCACCGGCCCGGTCCATTTCTTATATTCATGGAGGTAATAGTACAACAGTACGAGAATGTGATTGGGGTGTATGAACTTGCCGTTGCAGTCGATCAGGCCGATCCGGTCCGCGTCGCCGTCGGTACCGATACCAAGGTCGTATTCTCCTTCCGTTACCAAAAGGCTTAGCCTTCTCAGCGTATCATTCGTGGGTGCAGGCAACCTGCCTCCGAATAGCGGATCATGACGGTCATGGATGACATCCATGTCGCACCTGCCGGTAATCAGGATGGTCTGCAGCGAAGTCTTTCCTACGCCGAACATGGGGTCGAACAATATTTTCGGATGTCTTTGCTTAATGGCATCTATGTCAAGGATGGACAGTATTTTATCCATATATTCGTTTTTGGGGTTGATTTCCTTGACCATTCCGGTTTCTCTGCCCTTTTCATAATCCATCCGCCTTACGTCCTCCGCCGTAATTTTTCCGATTTCCTTTTCCATATCGGACGTTACGACTTCGGAAGCATCCCTGCCCCCCTCGGAAAACATCTTTATTCCGTTGTATTCCGCCGGATTGTGACTTGCGGTGACTGCCAGTCCGTATTTTGTTTTTTTGCTCTTTATTGCGAACATGACAAGCGGAGTTGGAGCCTGCTCTGTAATTATCTGTGTTTCAATTCCGTTCCCGGCAAGAACCTGCGAACACCATTTTGCTGCCGTTTCCGAGAGAAAGCGCCTGTCATATCCGATAATTACAGGATAGTCCTGCACATTTTCCCGTTTTATCTTGTTTGCAAGTCCCTGAGTCAAAAGCTCCAGGTTCGCTTTGGTAAATTCATCTCCAATAATTGCTCGAAACCCGCCTGTACCAAATTTTATCATTTTGACATCTCCCCTAAATTTATCGTAATTGCACTATCATCGCTTTTTGGGCAGGAACAACTCCTCCTCGCAAATCCCGGTTTCCTCTATCATCCCGTGCACATATTCCAGGTTGCAAACCTCCGGCAGCCTGTGACAGTCGCATCCGAATGAAAATTTCAACCCCTTTTTCCTGGCGCTCAGAATAACCCTTCTGGATGGTTCTCTCCAAAGGCCGCTGATTTCCAGCGCCACATCGTACTTCTTGCAAAGATTCAACAGTTCGTTTTCAAAATCGATCTGAACCTGCGTCCCGTTCATATCGGCATAGAAAGGCGTAACCGTTCCATGTCCCAGGATATCGACACGGAAACGGGAAAAGCTCTGTTCGATCAGCGTGAGGCTTTCTTCCAGTAAGAGCGGCGCATCGGCGCTGTTGTACGGCAAGCTGCAATCCGGCCTGTGTCCGGCCCGCCATCCGAAATATTCGGAAAGTCTTAAAATGGAACCATCCCTGGCAGGTAGAAAATGTACGCTGGCAATACAATAGTCCAGCCTGTTCCATAGCCTGTCGGGCATTGTAAAATCCGTACCGATATTTGCCTCGACTCCTTTGTAAACGTCAAATCGGTCAAGTGCGTCCAGGTAGCGTTCCATTTGAGCTTCCGTGTCGATCTGGCCGCAGAAGATATGATCGGACACCCCCAGGCCGTATCCCTTTTCCGTAGCCTTTTCCACTAGATATTCGAGTGTGGCATCTCCATCGGAGAAAACCGAATGTGTGTGCAAATCGTATAGCTGCATGGAAGTCATCCCCTTTCCGTTTCGTATGGTTCTTCAGCTTTCTCTGAATTCTGTCGGAGTCACCCCTACCAGCTTTTTGAATATGACGCTGAAGTATCTTTGATCCTTGTACCCTATTCTTTCAGCGACTTCATATATTCTAATGTCCGGATCCCTCAGGTATTGGATCGCCTTCTTGACCCGATAGTATGTCAGATAATCCACAAACGTATATCCCACCTCGGACTTGAAGAGTCTGGAGATATGACTTTCGCTGATGCGAAGACTTTCTGAGACATCCTTGATATTGATGTTTCTCTGGTAGTTGTCGCAGATGTATTTGATCATCCTGTCAACGTAACCGGGTTTTCCGTTCTCTGGGGCATCCAGCAGATATTCCTTGAACATCATGACTTTGCTGTCCGTAATGTCGTCTATTTTTCTTTCGATTTTATTGATCTTCCTTTTATCCCTTACCGCATTGCAGGCCTTTCTGACCGCATCAGCAAGCTCTTCGTCGTTAATGGGCTTGATCAGGTAGTCCTTTACGCCGAGCCTTACCGCCGACCTTGCATATTCAAATTCACTGTATCCGGTAATAATGATGTATTCCACATCTACCTGGGTTTTGAGTGCCTCGATCATTTGAATTCCGTCTATTCCGGGCATGCGGATATCCGTGAGGACAATATCGGGGCGAAGCCTGGAGATTGCATCTATCCCTTCATATCCGTTGGATGCTTCCCCTACTACCTCGCACCCAAATCCCTCCCAGTCCGTCGTTAAAAGAAGTCCTTTTTTGACCAGCAACTCATCTTCCACTATCACTACCCGCAGCATTTGAAACCCTCCCCGGACTGCATCCGTCATCAACAGGCATTGCGACCCTTACTCTGGTTCCCTTTCCCTCTTCGCTGTATATCTCAATCCCATACTTCTCTCCGTAATACAATTTGATCCGATTATGAATGTTGGCGAGCGCTACATTTTCCGTTATTCTTGTGAGTGCAACGGAATTCCGGAGCTTTTCCAGGTTCTCCCGGCTGATTCCCGCTCCGTCGTCCTCCACCTCGAAAACGATCCGGTCGTTTTCCTTTTTCCCTGTGATTTTTACCGTACTCTTTCCGATCTTGTTTTCAATCCCATGTACGATGGCATTTTCTACAATCGGCTGTATTACCAGCTTCGGCACCAGGCACTGCAAGATGGCCTCGTCTATGTCCACCACAATATCGAATTTGTTTTTGAATCGGATTTTCTGTATGGAGAGGTAACTGTCAATCAAATACATGCTTTCCTCAACCGTGTCCAGATCTCCTTCGCTGTGGATGCTGTTCTTCAGGAGATTGCCAAGCTTGGAGACAATGACGGAAACCTCGTCCACCCCGTTCAATTTGGCCAGCCACTTGATACTGTCCAGCGTATTGTATAGAAAGTGCGGGTTGATCTGAGCCTGTAAGGATTTGATCTCGGCAAGCCGTAATCTGTCCTGCTTTTCCATGTTTTTCTGAAACAGATCGTCAAGGCTTTCCACCATTTCATTGAATCTCCGGGCCATATAAGCGATTTCATCATCGCCTCTGCAAATTTCTACCCTGGCATGAATATCTCCCTTCTCTACCTTTTCCATGGCGCGGACGATCTTCTTGATCGGCTCCGACACCCTGTTTGTGCTGATCACGGTCAGGACACAGCACACGACAATGGAAAACAGGAGCATCAGGGATGTCATAACCGTAATGTATTTATTATTCTGCAGGATGGTCTCGACCGGGACTTCTGCCATCAGAATAATACTATTTTTCTGGGAATTCACCGTGCAGAGGAGGCTTTCTCTGCTATTCAAATCAACGATCCGGATATCCTCCTGCCTGCCAAGCAGATCCATACGGAAGTCCAATTGAAAAAACGCAGTCGAATCATCCTTGAGCAGGTCGTCATACATGATATAAAAATTTTGGTCCAGAATCATGTAGTTCATGTCAAAGAGATTGCCTTTTACAGAAAGGGTTTTCTCGATGGTGGATGTCGGAATGTCCATGATCAGATATCCGACGGTTTTTCCCTCCGCCACGATCCTTTTCGCTACGGAAAGTGAGATGCTCTTTCCATCCAGAACATGCCGGTTCGGATAGACAACAGCCTCCTGCGTTTCGTTCAGCTTGCGAAAGATGCCCCAGCCCGTCTGGTTTTTCGGATCGTATATCCTGCTGTTTGTCCCGGAGTCAATAATATAGTCTCCGTTTACATTGATCAGATAGTTATAGGAATCCGTCACTTTCCCCGCCAGCAAAGCGGACATTTTCAGATATAATACATTCCGATCATATTCATCCGCTCTGCCGGATGCCAGGACGTTCCTCACTGTTCTGTCCTTTGTAAAGGTTTCCGATATCTTTTTATATTCATCAAGCATACTCTCCAGGTTTTCAAGCGATGTGCCCACCATTTGCATTGATCTGTTTTCCAGTTGTTTGATCGGCAGGGTATAGGTGAAAGCAGTGGCACAAACACCAAATATTACAATAGGAAGCACGCCGATCAGCAAATAGGTGACCAACAACTTGAAAAAGTAACTGCTCCTGGATTTCAAAGCTCTCATATATCTTCCCTTATGTACTAAATTACGGACACTTTGCCTTTGCTCACTGCGAAGAATATAAGCAGCGATGCTATTGTAGAAACCGTAAGGATTGCTGCAAGCGCTGCAGCAGTACCATAACTGTTCCTGACAACTTCAGTATAGATTGCAACTGAGATTGTTGCAGTTTTCCCTGTATAGAGCATAACGCTTGAACTCAATTCATTGATAGTGGTAATCCAGCTCAGGATCGCTCCGGAGAATACACCGGGCGCCATCAATCTCGCCGTTACTTTGAAGAATGTTTTCATTGGTGAAACACCAAGGCTTATGGAAGCCTCCTCTATGCTCTGATCAATCTGATACAGGATGGCGCTCGAGGATCGGATGGTATACGGCAGCTTTCGTATGACATAAGATGCGATTAATATGATTGATGTTCCCGTTAAAATAAGAGGGGGCTTGTTGAAGGCAACAAGGAGGCTTATACCTAGTACAGCTCCGGGGATGACATAGGGGAACATGATCAGGACATCGATCAATCCTGTAAATTTGCTCTTTTGTTTTACGATAACGTACGATGCAAGCATTCCCAGTACTATGATGACCAGAATCGCAGCGATTGAATAGGTGAAGGTATTGGTAATATTACCGGACAGCTTGTAAAGGATTGTCTTGTAGCTTTCCAGGTTGTATTGTCCCGGCACAAAAACCGGTCCGTTGGTTGCCTTGAAGGAGTTTTCCACCACAACGATTTGGGGCAGGAACGCGAGGAGCGTAATAATAAGGCACGCGGCAGTTAAAAGAATTCTCTTCACCGGCTTCAGCTTCACCATCAGGGGAGGTCTCAGCGCAGTCATTACGTAATTTTTTCTGGATACCATATATTTCTGGAACAGCAGGACAATAGTCGTGACCAAAATGACAATTATACTCAAAGAACTAGCCATATTCGCATTACCGCCCATTTCGCTCATATACTCCTCGTATACCAGAACAGGGAGGACCTTGTACCCTTCTCCAATCAGCATGGGAGTACCGAAGTCGGCAATGGAAGCCATGAATACCATGATAGCTCCTGCTGCCAGCGATGGCATCACAACAGGCATCGTGATGGTGAAAAAACGTCTTACTTTATTGGAGCCCAGGTTCTCCGCCGCTTCTTCAAGAGAACGGTCAATGCTCGACATCGCCCCTGAAACGAACAAATAAACGTATGGAAAGAATTTCAGGGAAAAGACCAGGACGATCCCAAAATATCCATAAATCGTAGGAGTTATGATGCCGATGCTTTCAAAAAATCTGGTGACGCTGCCGCTGCGGCCCAGAAGTACGATCCAGGAATAAGCGCCGATGAAAGGAGGCGACATCAGTGACATAATGATAAGAATATTAATGAGCTTTTTGCCCAGAACGTTGTACCTGGTCATGGCATACGCCAGCGGCACCCCGATTATAATCGCAGCTGCCGTAGCGGAAAGGCAGCAGATGATACTATGCCCGAGGGTAGAATAGTAATATTTTAATTTGAAAAAATCCGCAAAGTTCTGCAAAGTAAACCCAGTGCCCTCTTGAGGCGTAAAGCTGTTGATGACCAGTTTGGATAGCGGATATACCAGAAAGAGCAGCAGGAAAACAACCGTAATAAGCTTAATACCTGCCCAGAAATCAAATTTAAAAGCAGATCTTTTCTTTTCCCTCATGCCACTCATACGATAGCCTCCGTTCCGTCCTTGTCAAATATACTGATTTTTTCAGGAATAAAGCTCAAAAGGACATCCTGTCCGCTTGACCTGACATTGGCAATATCCTTCGTATATTCATTCACTTCTACCGTACTGCCGTCCTGTAATAGTACTTCGTAATTGACAAAGTCTCCAAGGAAGGTACTAATCAAGATCTTTCCGGGTATTGCGAACTTTGGGTTTTCCGTGATCCGGAATTCTTCCGGCCTTATGGAAATCTTAACACTTCCGCTGTATCTCTTCTTCAGGGCGATTTCAAACATTGTGCCCGATTTCATTTTGATGCATGCTGTTAAATCATTGGCTTGGGATACCACTTCCCCCTCCAGGAAATTGGATGTTCCGATAAATCCGGCGACAAATTCGTTCTCCGGTTTCTTGTAGATCCCTTCCGGAGTACCGATCTGCATGATATTTCCATCCTTCATGACGGCGATCTTGTCGGAAATCGCAAGAGCCTCTTCCTGGTCATGGGTTACATAGACGGTTGTGATATCCAGTCTCTTCTGCAGTTTCTTTATTATGGTGCGCATTTGCACTCTAAGTTTCGCGTCCAGATTTGACAGCGGTTCATCCATCAGCAGAACGCTCGGCTCGATGACGAATGCACGGGCAAGAGCGACACGCTGCTGCTGACCGCCGGAAAGTTCGGAAGGCTTGCGCTTGGCAAGTGCGCCGATCTGAACCAGGTCCAGTGCTTCTTTTGTCTTTCTGGCGATATCGGCTCTCGGAAATTTCTTTGCTTTTAAGCCGTAAGCCACATTTTCTTCCACAGTCATGTGGGGAAAGATGGCGTAATTCTGGAATACCATGCCGATGTCCCTCTTGTGCGCATCCACATCGTTGATCCGTTCTTCGTCAAACCGGATCTCGCCATCGTCAATTTTATGAAAGCCGGCAATCATGCGAAGCAAAGTTGTCTTTCCACATCCGGACGGTCCCAGCAGAGTAAAAAACTCCCCCTTTTCTATGGAGATATTAACCTTGTTTACTGCCGTAAAATCCTCAAATCGTTTTACTACATCGCGTATCGTTACATTATGACTCATATCAGAACCCCCAGAAGTTTGTTTGATGAGAAGAGGACATTTCATCAATGCCCTCTTCAGTTATCTTCCTATCATTTTGTTAGTTATGCCGCAATTTTATTTGCCGATGATTATATTCTTCCACTTTGCCATTATATCTGTCTTGGAGGAGGATGCCCAAGCGAAGTCATAATTTACCATCGGGATTTTTGAAAGAGCCAAGGATCCGGACGGCGGATCAACATCATTTCTGGAAGGTCTTCTGCCGTTTTGCGTGGCCATCATGGACTGGCAATCCTTGCCGAGGACAAAATCCACAAAAGCTTTTGCATTATCCAGATTCTTTGCACCCTTGATGATTGCGATTCCATCCGGAACGGAAGACGTACCTTCCTTCGGATAAATAACTCCTACAGGAGAGCCTGCTCTCTGGTACTTGAGCGCTTCGTTTTCAAGGGTAAGGCCCAGTGTGTATTCCCCGTCGGCAACTCCTTTATATACCCCGGTAGAACTTCCGACCAGTTTGCCGTCGAGGTTGGCAACAAATTTCTTTATGAAATCCCATCCTTTTCCGTCGTCCTTGCCAAAAGCAGTAAGCATTGTACACATGATCGTGTATGCGGAACCGGACTTTGCAGGATCGGCATATGCAATGATACCCCTGTATTTTCCCTGAGTCAGATCTTCCCATCCGGTAGGAAGGTCCTTTTCCTGTATGCGGTTCTTGTTATACATAATGATCATAGGCAGAGGAGATACCCCTGACCAATAGCCTTCTTTGTCAAAATACGCCGGTGGGATGGCTTTCGTTTCGGATGAAACATACTTTTCGTAGAATTTATTATATGAGCTCAGAGAATCAACTCCGCCGCCCCATATAACGTCTCCGAGCGGGTTTGCGCTTTCCGATTCGATCCTCTTAAGAAGTTCGCCCGAACCCGCTGCAACTAAATCGACCTTGATGCCGGTCTTTTCCTGGAATGCCTTGATGCCGGAGTTTATAACGGTCGAGTCATGGGAGGAGTAAACCGTAACCGTGGGCTGTGAAACCTCCACAGTACATTTTGCAAATACATTTTTATTCGAAGAAAAGACTGTAATCGTCGTACTTCCTTTGGCAATTGCTTTTATGTTTCCTTGTGCATCCACCTTGGCAATTCTCTTGTTTTCCGTAGCATAAGTCAATAATTTTTGTGTTGTGTTCGCCGGTGTAAAGGTAACTTTCAACGTGTAGGTCTGGCCGACATTCAGAGCGACTTTGCCGCTGTCCAGCTTGATTCCCTTTACAGGAACGGACGTAAGCGCTGAAACCGGGATTGCAATAGACAGAACCAATACAAGACTCACTATCAATGCGATTACCTTTTTCATAAAAAACCTCCTATTATTTTATTTTCTTTCATTTTTTAGTTTTTCTTTCTGTTTTTCTCTTTTTCTTGATTTAATTATAGACAGGTTGGCTCTTTCAAACAACGAGACAGTCCGGGCATTTTGTTTAAAATCCTATCATTTTTTCCCGGAAAGGAACTGCTTCGAACTTTGGCGGCAGTTCCTTTCCGGGATTGGGGGGGGCGGGATTACAGATCTTCAGCTTACGCCCTTCAGGCTATGCTTCCGCGACTACTACATGAATCCATATTTCTTATAAGCCAGCAAAGGAATCAAAAGCCCAAACGCAGTTGCTATTGGCTTTGCCGTCTTTTTAGAAGCATTTGGTACAGCAGCAACGACTTTGAATGATGCACCCGCGGATGTAGTTGCATTTACAGTCACTACACAGGTTGCGGCGAGTCCTTCATCTGTTCTGGCGGTAATCGTTACAGTTCCCACTGCTAACGCAGTTATTGCTCCATTAGTAACAGTTGCTACATTCGTATTGCTTGACGTCCACGTGAGGCTTTTATAAACCGCGCCCACTGGCGTTACTGTTGCAACTAATGTTACCGGTGCATCACCCACTTGCATGGTCAATGCTGTTTGATCCAGGGTCATGTTTGCAACAGTAATATCAAATGTAGTTGTCAGCGGGGCTAGACCATAGCCAGGCACATAGCTGGCCGTGATGGTTTTCACGCCGGGCGTGTTCAGGTCATCCGTGGTGGACAGGGTGTAACCGGTGCTGTAGTCGTAATAGTTTTCGCTCTGCCGCGTATTTTTGTTTGCCGTCAGGCAATTTGTGATATCTGTACCGACCTTGGTGTAATACAGTGTTCCATTCGGAATCTTGTTGTCCGTCTTTTTCACTGTACAAGTTGCAACCGTAGATCCGCCGCCGATGATTACATGCTGCAGTGTCTGACTTGTGTCAACGCCTTGTCGGCTGAAAAGCTTACGGGTGTTGTTGTTGCCCTTGGCAT
>JAEYOP010000018.1 GCA_023411575.1 Bacillota bacterium
GTACGGCGACCGGCCGCAATACGGCAATAGGCCGCAGGGCGATAGGCCCCAGTACGGCGACCGGCCGCAATATGGCAACAGGCCGCAGGGCGATAGGCCCCAGTACGGCGACCGGCCGCAATACGGCAATAGGCCGCAGGGTGACCGGCCCCAGTACGGCGACCGGCCGCAATATGGCAACAGGCCCCAGGGTGACCGGCCGCAATACGGCAATCGGCCTCAAGGTGACAGGCCCCAGTATGGCAACCGGCCCCAGGGCGGCGGATACCGTCCGGGCGGCGGCAGGCCTCTGGATATACCGAAGCCGGACCTGACCCTGGCGCAAAAAGAGGAACTTGGCTCGCAAAGGAGTGAAATCCGGCGCGAATTCAGCAATAAGGACCAGGATAAGGATGTCAAGAGAGAACAGAAAAAGGACGCTCCGAAGGCTGCCGCGCCCGTGAAGGGAACGAAGCGGTTCAAGCCGACCAATATAGGCCTTTCCGAAAAGAAGGGCGTTTCCGAGGTGCTTTCCGAGGACTTCATCCTGAACGAATTTTATGATGATACGGATGCAAAGAAGAAAAAACAGAGCCGGCTGAGAAAAGACCGCGAGGTTCCTGCCAAGCACATCCCGCAAAGGGCGGTGCTGACATCCATCACGATTCCCGAAAGCATTACGGTCAAGGAGCTGGCGGAGGCATTGAAAAAGACTTCGACGGAAGTGATCAAAAAGCTCATGGTATACGGCATGATGGCGACCTTGAACCAGGAAGTCGATTTTGATACGGCCACCATTGTTGCCGAGGAATTCGGGGTAAAAACGGAGAAAGCAACGGTCATCAATGAAGAGGATATCCTTTTCGACGATACGGAGCAGGAGGATCCGGACAAACTGGCTCCAAGGCCGCCGGTAGTGGTGGTCATGGGTCATGTTGACCATGGAAAGACCTCCCTGCTGGATGCCATCCGCTCCACCCATGTAATGGAGGGCGAAGCCGGCGGCATTACGCAGCACATAGGCGCGTATACGGTCAAGATCAACGGAAGGAACATAACGTTCCTCGATACCCCCGGTCATGAAGCATTCACCGCCATGAGGGCAAGAGGCGCCCAGGTAACGGATATCGCCATCCTGGTGGTTGCGGCCGACGACGGCGTCATGCCCCAGACCATTGAGGCCATTAACCATGCAAAAGCCGCCAATGTATCCATCATCGTGGCCATCAATAAAATCGACAAGCCCGGAGCCAATCCGGAGAGAGTCAAGCAGGAGCTGACACAGCACGGCCTCGTTTCGGAAGAATGGGGCGGCGATGTCATCTGCGTCAACGTTTCCGCCAAAAAGCGGGAAAACATCGACCACCTGCTGGAAATGGTCCTCCTTGCGGCGGATGTGCTTGAGCTGAAGGCGGATCCCGACAAACAGGCCAAAGGTACCGTTGTCGAGGCGAAGCTGGATAAGAACAGGGGTCCGCTTGCAACGGTGCTGGTACAGAGAGGTACGCTCAATGTGGGCGATTCCATTGTCACGGGTACCACCGTAGGCAGAATCAGGGCCATGGTTGACGACAAAGGCAACAACGTCAAGAGCGCAGGACCCTCCACCCCGGTGGAAATCCTCGGCTTGCCGGATGTTCCGGAAGCAGGCGAGCTGTTCTACGCCATCAAGGATGAGAAGATCGCAAGGCAGTTGGCCGAAAAGAGAAAGCTCAAGCAGAAGGAAGAGCAGATGCGGGCGACTTCGAGGGTCTCGCTGGACGATCTGTTCAAGCAGATCAAGGAAGGCAAGGTCAAGGATCTGAACATTATTGTCAAGGCCGATGTGCAGGGTTCTGTGGAAGCCGTCAAGCAATCGCTGGAGAAGCTGACCAACGACGAAGTCCGGGTCAATATCATCCACGGCGGCGTCGGCGCCATTACGGAGTCCGACGTGACACTGGCCGGAGTTTCCAACGCCATCATCATCGGCTTCAACGTAAGGCCGGGACCGAACGTGACGGAGGTGGCCGCGAACATGGGCGTCGATGTCCGGCTCTACAAGATCATATACAATGCCATCGAGGATGTGCAGGCGGCGATGAAGGGGATGCTGGAACCCACGTTTAAAGAGGTGGTATTGGGGCATACTGAAATCAGGCAGATATTCAAGGTTTCCGGCGTCGGAACGATTGCGGGCTGCTATGTAACGGACGGAAAGATCACAAGGAATTCGGATGTCCGCGTGATCCGGGACGGAATTGTGATCCACGAAGGCAAGCTGGGTTCCCTCAAGCGCTTCAAGGACGATGCGAAGGAAGTGCTGCAGAGCTTTGAATGCGGCCTGTCCATTGACCGGTTCAACGACATTAAGGAAGGCGACGTGATTGAATCGTTCCAGATGGAAGAGGTCAAGCGGTAAGAGGCGGGCGATCCGGAAGGAAATGGAACTTATAACAGGCTGGGCGGCGGTTATACCGTCCGTCCGGCCTGTCTTAATACCCGGGCAGAATGCGGAACCGGGAATCAAAGCGGGACAAGCAGGCTGCGGAGCTGAAGAAGGTCCGGAACCAGCGGGACAGGGAGAGTGATAATATGGATAGAACAAATCGGATTTCCGAAGAAATGAAAAAAGAGATCAGCGCGATCATCCAGAGCGAGCTGAAGGACCCGAGGCTGCCGAAAATGATCAGCGTCACGTCGGCGGAGGTCACCAGGGATCTGCGCTATGCAAAGGTATTCATAAGCGTATTTGGAAACGAGGCGGATAAAAAGAACGCCATTGAAGGCTTAAAAAGCGCGGCGGGCTTTATCCGGCGGGAGGTGGGCCACAGGCTCCAGCTCCGCTACTCGCCCGAGCTGCTGTTTGAGCTGGACGATTCCATCGAACGCGGCGTTTATATCACCAAGCTGATCAATGATACGGTAAACGGCAAATAGGGGGAGCTCATGCTGGATAAGATAGCAAATGCAATTACCGGGGCCGGGACCATCGCCTTACTGCCTCATGTTGCGGCAGACGGCGACGCACTGGGGGCTTCCTTTGCCCTTGCCCTTGCGCTTTCCGGAATCGGGAAAAAGGTGAAGGTATTCCTGGAAGAGGAGATCCCCTATATATACGGTTTTCTGCCCGGTTCGGAGCTGGCGGTCCTGTACAAGGGCGGCGGCGGTTCTTTCGATCTGGCGGTCGCCATAGACTGCGGAGATCTGGGCAGGCTTGGAGAGCGGTCTTTTCTTTTCGAGGGCGCAAAGGTCACGGCCAATATGGATCATCATCCCACCAATACGGGGTTTGCCGTCCACGATTTTGTGGACACGAAGGCCTCGGCGGCGGGGGAGATCATATACAAGCTGCTGGATATGCTGGGCATAAAGCCCGGGAAGGATATTGCAACCTGTCTATATGTGGCGATTGCCACGGATACGGGCGGCTTCCGCTACAGCAACACGACGCCCCGCACGCATGAAATCACGGCGGAGCTTCTCCGGGCCGGAGTGGAGGTTGCCGCCGTCACCCAGAGGATATTTGATACGACCTCCTTTGAAAAAGTCAAATTGACCGCCGCTGCCATTGACACGCTGGAATTGTATGAGAACGGCAGGATTGCCGTAATGGCGCTGCCCAGGGAGCTGATCCGCGGGACCGGTGCGAAGGAAGAGGATTGCGACGGCATCATCAATACCGCAAGGAACATCCGCGGGGTGGAGGTCGCCGCTATGCTCCGGCAATGGGACAGCGGTGAAATCAAGGTGAACCTGCGGTCCAACACCACCTTCGACGTGTCGGCGATCGCAAGCCTGTACAAGGGCGGCGGTCATAAAAAAGCCGCCGGATACACCACGGACGGAGAGCTGGAGAACGCAAAAAACAGACTGCTGAAGGATATTAAGGAAATTCTTTGATATGGACGGAATACTAAATGTATTGAAGCCGCCGGGCATGACTTCGTTTGATGTGGTGGCGCACCTGCGGGGCCTGCTGGGGACCCGGAAAATAGGACATGCCGGAACGCTGGACCCCCTGGCGGTGGGCGTTCTTCCGGTCTGTGCCGGGAAAGCGACGAAGGCCATCGAGTTTTTGATGGACAAGGACAAGCACTACCGTGCGGAGCTGACTCTCGGCATTGCTACCGATACCCAGGATTCGGCGGGGGAGATTGTCCGGCGGACAGTGCCTGCCTGCACGGACGAAGAAATTGTCGTTTCAGTCCGGTCATTTATAGGTATATATAATCAACTGCCCCCGATGTATTCGGCCCTGAAGGTGAACGGCCGGCGAATGTATGAGCTGGCCAGGAGCGGGCAGGAGGCGGAACGCCAGCCTCGCGAGGTACGGGTGTTTTCGGCGGAGGTCCTGGAGATCGACCGATCCGACGGCGTGAAAGTGCTGCTGGATGTCCATTGCTCAAAAGGGACCTATATCCGGACCCTTTGCGCGGATATCGGGGAGCGGCTCGGGTGCGGAGGCCATATGTCGTTTCTGCTTCGCCGAAAAGCAGGGCCCTTTGACATAGCTGATTCGTATACGCTGGAGGAGCTTGCCCAAAAGCGGAGCGAGGGTACTTTGCAGACGGCTTTGCAGGGGATTGACAGCGTTTTTGCCGGGATGCCCGGGATTCGGCTGGATGCCGGTTCGGAAAAGAAATTCATGAACGGGATGGCGGTAAGGCTGCCGGCGGAAGGGCCGCAAAGCGGGGAGCCACCGGTTGAAGGGCCGCTGGCAGAAGGGCTTCCGGCCGTCCGGGGGAAAGGAAACCGGCTGGTCAGGGTGTACGATTCCCAGGGCAGGTTTGTCGCAATCGGGGAAGGGACGCCGGACGAAAGCGGGTTGATCCTGAAAGGAAAAAAGATGTTTTTCGGAACAGGCGAAAAGTGATTCCGGGAGCGGATTTTCGGTTGTTCCTTTATTGACATGAACGGGGGCGGAAATCCATGAAAGCGATCTATGGAGCCGATTCGGTCCGATTTGCCAGGCGATCCACCGCAATAGGGCTTGGGAATTTTGACGGGCTGCACGTCGGCCATATGGCACTGGTGAACACGCTGATCAACGAAGCCAGGATGAATTGCCTGGAATCCATGATATACACCTTTACCAAGCATCCTGAAAACATCCTCCGAAAGAAGCTTTTTACGCCGCTGCTCACGACGGTGGGAAAAAAGCTCCGGCTGTTGAACGACACGGCGCTGGATTACGTCTGCTTTGACGAGTTTGACGAGCATTTGTCCCGGATGAAGCCGGAGTGCTTCGTCAAGGAGGTCCTGCTGGACAAGCTCGGCGCGGGGCTGCTGGTGGCGGGCTTCAATTACCGGTTCGGCTATATGGGCCAGGGCGATGTGGCCCTTTTGAAGGAGCTTGGCAAAAAGTACAACTACAGGACGATTATCATTCCTCCGATCCAAATCGGCAGTGAGATTGTAAGCAGCACCCTGATCCGGGAGCTGGTTGCCAAAGGGGACATGGAGAATGTTTTCAAGCTGCTCGGCCGGCATTATTCCATCACCGGGGAGGTGCTGGACGGACGGCGCGTGGGCCGCAGGATAGGCTTCCCGACGGCGAATCTGCAGCCGGAGGATTATCTGATCATGCCCCATAACGGCGTTTACATCACGAAAACGCTGTATAACGGCGAATTTTACAGCAGCCTCACGAACATCGGGCGGAATCCGACCTTCGGGGACGTTGAAAGGATCAGTGCGGAGACGCATATTCTCCGCTTTGACAAGGATATTTACAAAAGCAGCATTGAGGTGTTTTTCCTGAAAAAGCTGCGCAACGAGAAAAAATTCAAAAGCGGCGAAGAGCTTGCGGGGCAGATAAAGCGCGATGTTCAAACCGCGGAGGAGTATTTTGAACGGAATGAAACCTGAAAGATATAGGCTCGAAGTCAACGGCATCGTACAGGGCGTAGGCTTCCGGCCTTTTGTTTATAAGCTGGCAAACAGCCTGGCGCTGACGGGCATGGTAACCAATACGACCGACGGCGTCCGGATCGAGGTCGAAGGCGCCGCGGACGCGCTGGAGTTGTTCGTTTCGAGGCTGGTTTCGGATGCCCCGGCCCTGGCGGTCATTGAAACGGTTCGAAAGGAAAAGCTGGAGCCTGCCGGGTACGGCGAATTTTCAATTCAGGCCAGCGTTTCCGGGGAAAGCTTGAATACGTTGATTTCACCCGATCTTTCGACCTGCGCGGATTGCAGGGAGGAGTTGTTCGACCCTGCGGACCGCCGCTATCGTTATCCTTTCATCAATTGCACCAATTGCGGACCGCGATTTACAATTGTATGCGGAGTGCCCTACGACCGGCATAATACCACTATGGCGGATTTTGCGATGTGTCCCGTCTGCGGGGCGCAGTACGGGGACCCCGCCGACAGGCGCTATCACGCGCAGCCGCTATGCTGCTGCGACTGCGGCCCGGAGCTGACGTTGACGGATGCGAAGGGCGCGGAAGCCGCGGGCAGGAATGCCGCGGCGGGAAGAGACCCGGCCGGGATGGCGGCGGAGCTGCTTGCGGCCGGCAAAATCCTGGCGGTAAAAGGGCTGGGCGGGTACCACCTCGTATGCAGCGCACTGGACCGGGAGGCCGTGGCGGAGCTGAGGAGAAGGAAATACCGTGATGAAAAGCCATTCGCGCTGATGGCAAGGGATCTGGAAACAGCCGGCAAATACTGCGAAATCAACGAAAGCGAACGCCGCCTGCTGCAATCCGCGGCAAGCCCCATCGTCCTGCTCCCCAAAAAGGCGGACGCGGAGCTGCCGGAGCAGCTTGCGCCGGGCAATTCCAGCCTGGGCATCATGCTTCCCTACACGCCGGTCCATTTGCTTTTGTTTTTCAAAGAACGGGAAAAACCCTCCTGCTGCCCGGAAATCCTGGTGATGACCAGCGGCAATAAAAGCGACGAGCCTATTTGCTACAAGGACTCCGATGCGTACGAAAGACTTGGCGGGATAGCGGATTATTTTCTGACGAATAACAGGCCGATTCGGACCAGAACCGATGATTCCGTGGTGCGGAGCTTCCGGGACGGGGTATACCCGATCCGGCGTTCGAGAGGCTATGCCCCGGCGCCGGTCCTGGCCGACAGGGTCATCCTGCCCGCAAACCCGCCGTCCGTGCTGGCAGTGGGCGGCGAACTCAAAAATACGTTTTGCCTGACGAAGGGAAACCGCTTTTTTATAAGCCCCCATATCGGCGACCTCGAAAATGTGGAAACCCTCCAGTCCTTTGAAGACGGCATACGGCATTATAAAGAGCTCTTTGACATAGCCCCCGCCGTTGTGGCCCATGACCTGCATCCGGGCTATCTTTCCACCCAATATGCGCAGACGCTGGACAATATGGTGAAAGTGCCAGTCCAGCACCATCATGCCCACATTGCCGCATGCATGGCGGAAAATAACCTTTCCGGGGAAGTAATAGGAGTTGCTTTTGATGGAACCGGGTATGGCGAAGACGGCGCGATCTGGGGCGGCGAATTTTTTACAGGGGACTGCGGCCATTTTGGACGTGCCGCCCACCTGGAATATTTCAGGCTTCCGGGCAGCGAGGCCGCCGTCCGGGAACCCTGGAGGGCCGCGGCCGCGTGCCTGTACCAGGCCGGGTATGACCTGACCTGCCTGAAGGGCGTTGAAGAGGAGAAACGGCTGTTCCTGAAAGGAATGCTGGAAAAGAGCTTCAACAGTCCGCTGACCTCCAGCATGGGCCGGCTGTTCGACGCGGTGGCCGCCCTTGCCGGGATCCGGCTGGTGAACCGGTTCGAAGGGCAGGCGGCAATCGAGCTGGAACATGCGGCGGCAGGCAAAACAGGGGCTTCTTACCGGTACAGCCTCCAGAAGAAGGAAGGACTATATACGATCGGTTTCAGGGAAATGATCGGGGAAATCATGGACGATGTTTCTGCGGGAACAGCCCAAAGCGCCATATCCGGCCGATTTCACGGAACCGTCGCCTGTATGGTGGAGGAGGTATGCTGCCGCATCCGAAAGGAAAAAGGACCGGACAGGGTAGTCCTCAGCGGCGGGGTATTTCAAAACATGCTGCTGCTGGCAACATGCATGAACAAGTTGGAAATGCAGGGTTTCAAGGTTTATATCCATAGGAAGGTGCCTGCAAACGACGGCGGTATTTCTCTCGGACAGGCTGTTATTGCTATGGCACGCTGTTCGAATATCTGATAAAATGATTTACTGAAAGCTGTTCAAAGAATGGCTGGATCGAATTGGAGTGATGATAATGTGCTTGGGAGTACCGGGCAGGATCGTAAAGCTGGAGGGCAAGGACGCAATAGCGGAGATCATGGGAGCGGAGAGAAGCATTTCCATCGAACTGCTGGAGAACGTCAAAATCGGCGATTATGTGCTGATCCATGCGGGCTGCGCCATACAGGTCGTCGATGAGGAAGAGGCGCTGGATACCATCCGGCTTTTCAATGAATTGAGGGATGTTACCAATGCATGAGCTGCAAAAAATTCTGGACGGGTTCAGGGACCCGGCGGCGGCAAGGATGCTGGCCGACCGGCTGAAAAGCCTGGAAGGGGAGCCGGTTTCCATCATGGAGGTCTGCGGAACCCATACCATGTCCATTTTCCGGTACGGCATCCGGTCGCTGCTGCCCAAAAGCATCCGGCTGGTTTCCGGACCGGGCTGCCCCGTCTGTGTGACGCCGGTGTCCTATATTGACGCGGCGCTTTGGCTCGCAAGGCGCGAAGAGGTGATCCTTGCTACCTTCGGCGATTTGATGAAGGTGCCGGGAAGTTCCTCTTCCCTGACGTTGGAGAAGCAAAACGGCGCTGATATCCGGGTGGTTTACTCCCCCCTGGACGCCGTGGGCATTGCCGCGGACAACCCGGACAAAAAAATAGTGTTCCTGTCGGTCGGTTTTGAAACTACTGCGCCCGTGTGTGCGCTGACGGTTCTCCGGGCCGCGGAGGAGGGCCTGACGAATTATTTCCTGCTGTCCGCCAACAAAACAATGCCGCAGGCGCTGGAAATCATTGCAGGCGACCGGGAAGCAGGCATCGGCGGTTTCCTCTACCCCGGGAATGTAAGTACCATAACAGGCACGAGCCTGTTTGACGAGATTGCCGGAAAATACGGCGTACCTGGCGTAGTGACCGGGTTTGAGCCCCTTGACGTTTTGCATGGGTTGATTACCCTCACCGGTCTGATCCGGAACAAAGAGAATCGAATTGAGAATGAATATAAAAGAGTGGTGCGTTCGGAAGGAAATACGATTGCCCTGAACAAGCTGTATGAGGTTTTTGAACCGTGCGACGCCGTATGGAGGGGCCTCGGGAACATACCCGGCTCCGGGCTTGCCGTCCGGGAGAAGTATGCGGGATTTGACGCGTGGAAAGCGTTCGGACTCCGCGAAGAAACCGGCAGGGAGCCGGCCGGTTGTTTGTGTCCGTTGGTGCTGACGGGCAGGGTGACGCCCGATAAATGCACCCATTTCGGCAAGGCTTGTACACCGGATTCGCCGGTGGGAGCCTGCATGGTCTCCTCTGAAGGAACCTGCGCGGCTTATTACCGCTATGGGGCATGATATGGAGCATGAATAGAGCCAACCTGCACGAGGCGCGAGAAGGCAATCCGGTTTTTAGCAAGAAACAAGCGAATAAGATCTATGGGAGAAGAAATTCAAAATGAATCATACGGTTACATTGGCCCATGGCAGCGGCGGAAAGCCGATGCACGAACTGATTGAAAAAGTGTTCGCCAGGCACCTGTCCAACGACCTGCTGAAGGAAGGGGACGACGGCGCGCGATTTTACGTGCCGGCCGGCCGGCTGGCATTTTCGACGGACTCCTACGTGATCAGCCCGCTTTTTTTCCGGGGCGGAAATATCGGCAAGCTGGCGGTCTGCGGAACGGTGAACGATTTGTCCGCCTCCGGGGCCATCCCCAAGTATCTGAGCTGCGGCTTTATTATTGAAGAAGGGTTCCCGATGGAGCAGTTGGAGGAAATTGCGGCCTCCATGGCGGAAACCGCAAGGGAAAGCGGAGTGCTCATCGTTACGGGAGACACGAAGGTGGTCCCCAAAGGGGCTGCCGACAAGCTTTTCATCAACACCTCGGGCATAGGGCTGATCCCGGAGGGCGTGGATATCTCGGGCCACAACGCAAAGCCCGGCGATAAAATCCTCGTGACCGGAAATCTCGGGGACCACGGCTGCGCCATCCTGCTGGAGCGGGAACAGCTCGGCATCCGGACCACTGTCAAAAGCGACTGCGCGCCGCTGGCGGGGATGGTCCGGCAGTTGCTGGACGCAGCGCCCGGCGTGCATGTATTGCGGGACCCCACCAGGGGAGGGCTTGCGACCACGTTGAACGAAATTGCCCAGCAGAGCGGAGTGGGCATGAAGCTCCTGGAAGATGCGCTTCCGATCCGGGAAGAAACGGCTGGAATTTGCAGCATGCTCGGACTGGACCCGCTCTATATGGCCAACGAGGGCAAAATGGTGGTCATCGTTGACCCGGCGGAGGCGGGACGCGCCCTGGAGGCTTTAAAAGCCAATGACTACGGCCGGGATGCCTGCATCATCGGCGACGTCACGGCGGGCCAGGCCGGGAGAGTGTATATTGAAACAATCGCGGGAGGCAGCCGTATCCTGGATATGCTCCAAAGGGAGCAGCTGCCCAGGATTTGTTGAGATCGGCGGGTTGGGAAAATATTTATATTTTCAATAAATTTATAAGACATAATCCATCCTTTTCCGTATATTGTCATGAGTTTTTTATTCTGCGGGAACCTGCGGGGAATGTCTTTTAAAGGTGGTAATTGGATGATAATCAAAATGGAAGGCCTCGGGAAGATTTACAGCACGGGAAAAATCGAAGTGGAGGCCCTGAAAAATGTGAATCTGGATATCGGCAAGGGCGAATTCGTATCCATCATGGGCCCTTCCGGTTCGGGCAAGTCGACCCTCATGAACATCGTCGGCTGCCTCGACCGGTCCACCAGCGGCCATTACGAGTTGGACGGCGTAGCCATCTCAAGCCTGGACGACATCGAACTGGCGAAAATCCGGAACCGGAAAATCGGCTTCGTCTTTCAGTCCTTCAACCTTCTTCCGAGGATTACGGCGCTTCAGAATATAGAGCTGCCGATGATCTATGCCGGGGTGGGCAAAAAGGAACGCCGGAGCAAGGCCATCGAGGCGCTGGAAAGGGTAAGCCTGGCGGAGAGAATGGACCACAAGCCCAATGAGCTGTCCGGCGGACAGAAGCAGAGGGTGGCGATTGCGCGGGCACTGGTGAACAATCCCGCCATCATCCTGGCAGACGAGCCCACCGGCAACCTGGATACGGCGTCCGGCGAAGATATCATGGCGGTATTCCAGGGGCTGAACCGGGAAGGGGTCACCATCGTGCTGGTCACCCACGAGCCGGACATCGCCCAGCATACCAGGAGGATCGTCCGGTTCCGGGACGGCCTGCTGACCACGGACGAGATCGTTAAGCATCCCGTTGACGCACTGGACCTGATCCGGGAGCGGAAAGCGCAGGAAGCGGTATAAATTTTATAGAAAGAGGTTGATAGTATGTCGGAAGTTCAGATGAATCTTGTTAATGAAGAAGCGGTCCACGAGCAGCCCGGTCTTTTGAAGAGAATCCTTTGGGTATTTACGTCTCCGGGTAAATTGATGGCCTGCCTGGCGGAAAAGCCGCGTATTCTTTTGGGGCTGATCTTGTCCCTGGTTTCCCTGGACGCCCTTTATCTTACGCACATGCCGCTGTACCAGGATATGCTTCGGAACGCGTCCCTTGCGCAGATCGATTACATGGAGTCCCTGGGGGTTACGATGACCCCGGAAATGATTGAAGCCAGCCTGCCCCAGTCCATGATAACCGGTCTGATCTCGACCCCGATTGCGGCCGCCATCATGTGGCTCGTGATTACGCTGGTCCTGTTCGCCATCCTGAAGATCATGGGCGGCCAGGGCAAGTTCAAGGCGTATTTGTCCGTAACGGGTTATGCTTCTGTAATATCGGCGGCATATATGCTGATTGCGTTGGTTGCTGCCACCTTTACCGGAAGCCTTCATGTGGATCCTACGCTGACCAGCCTGGCGACGCTGGTATCCAAGGATTCCGTGGGGACTGTTGTTTACGCGCTTTTGAAAAGCATTGATATTTTCTCGATCTGGTACTATGTTGTTATGGCTATAGGTCTGGCAGCCGTCAGCAAGGTCAAAAAGAGCTATGTTTATATTGCAGTGGCTTCCGTATTTGTGATCAGCGTTATCATCGCCATAGTCAGCGCAATTGCTACGCAGGGCATGATGTAACAGGGACGGCTTTTGCAGAACGGACATTTTGGAGGATTAAGATGAATAGAAAAATAATCATTGGTGTTGTGGTAGCAATTGTTACAATAGGACTGATCGTGGCCGGAATCCTGCAGGCCACCGGTTCGTCCTCCACCTTCGGAGGGGGCAGCGCGGTGCTGGCGAAAACGGCGACCATCGAAAAAGGAGCCATTTCGTCCTATATCTCTTCCGACGGGAAAGTTGAAGAGGTGGATAAGACCGAGCTTTACCTGGATACTCCCCTCAAGGTGAAGAAAGTGCTGGCGGAGGAAGGGCAAGAGGTCACGAAGGGCCAGCAGTTGCTGGAGCTTGATCTGGACGCGCTGAATTCCCAATTGGAGACGTTGAAAATAAACCGGACGACCCAACAGCTCTCCGCCAATTCAAAGGCGCTTGACGCCGAGGTCGAAAGGGCGGCAAACAACCTGAAGGCGGCGGAACGCAGCTACAACGACGCAAAAAAGACCTATGAGGACAACAAGGCGTTATACGCGTCCAACGCCATTTCCAAATCCGAGCTGGACATGTCCGAAAAGTCCTTTAATGAAGCGGGTTCCGGAATAAACGGCCTGGAGAATGCCAAGCTGGCATACAATTCGGCGGTGGAGAACCGGAAGAATTCCAAAAGCACTTCGGAAGAAAACTTGAAGGCAACGGACCTTCAGATCGCGGACCTGGAAAAGAAGATCAGCACCATCAAGGCGGAATGCGCAAGCCCCATGGACGGTGTAATTGCCAGCCTCAGTGCGGAAGAAGGGGCTTATACGAGCAGCATGCAGCCGGTTTACACCATAATTGATCCCGACAACCTTCAGATCAGGGCGAAAGTAAAAGAGTACGACATCAAAAATGTGGCGGTGGGACAAAAAGTCCGGATCACCGGCGAAGCCATCGACAAGGACAAAGAAATTGACGGAACGGTCAAAAGCATTTCTCCCGTTGCCGTATCCAACGCCACAACAAGCGGGAATGAAACGGTGATCGAGGTGCTGATCTCCGTAAGCGGTTCGGACGGCGTGCTGAAGCCGGGCCTCAATGTCACCTGCGAAATCTCGACGGTGAATAAGCCGGATGCCGTATTGGCTCCGATGGAGGCAATCACGCCGGACAAGGATGACAACAACATGGTGTTTGTCGTAGATCAGAAGACGATGACCATGCAGCAGAAAAAGGTCACGGTAGGCATCAATTCGGATATGAGCGTGGAAATTCTGGACGGACTCCAGGCGGGGGACGTGGTAGTCCTGGATCCGCAGCCTTCTTACAGGGACGGACTGCGCGTCAAAACCGACAGCAAAGAATAGAGGTTGATCTGATGAATTTTTCCGAAAGCTTCAAGCAGGCTTTTGACAGCCTGAGAGCAAACAAGCTGCGTTCGATCCTGACCATGATCGGAATCATCATGGGCGTATTTTCGGTCATCACGATCATGGCGCTGGGCACGGCGGCAGAATCCTATATGAACAGCCAGTTTGAAAAGATCGGCGCGAATACCATATCCATAGGCTACAAGGAAATGAACGTCGATAAAAAGGACTGGCTGAGGCTGGAGGACATGGAGACCATAAAGAAGGCCGCCCCGGAGATCAAGAATATTGCCACTTACCAGCAAAAGGGCGGTCAGGTCCGGGTGGGCAGCAAAACAAAGGATGCCATGATTTTTGCCGTCTCCTCCCAGTATAAGAATTTCGACCTGATTGAAATGGCCTTCGGCCGGTTTGTCAATGATTTTGACATTACGTCCCAGAACAAGGTGGTCATAGTAGACGAGTCCTTTGTAAAGAAGTTTTTCAAGGAAGGGCAGAATGTGGTCGGTGAAACCGTCACCTTGAAAACTTCCGCCGGCAGCAACGTGAGTTTGAAAATCATCGGCGTGATCAAAACCGGGGACGATTTATTCGGCAGCATGTACAGCAGCGATCTGATTCCGGCCATCCTCTACATGCCCATTACCACCGCCCAATCCATTTATCCCAACAGCGAAAGGCTGGAAAGCATAATGGTGTCGCTGGTGGATAAGAGCAAGCTGCGCGAGGTGGGAAAGAGGATCGTCAATACGCTGGAAATGAAGCACAACAGCGACGATGTTTACATCGCCTCCAATTCCGCCGACATGCAGAAGGCATTTTCGGACGTGCTGGGCGTGATTTCCTCCGTGCTGCTGGTAATTGCCATTATTACGCTGATCGTGGGCGGTATCGGCATTATCAACATCCTGTTGGTTTCGGTTACGGAGCGAATCCGGGAAATCGGCATCCGAAAGGCGCTTGGCGCGCAGAAGAAGGACATCATCGTCCAGTTCATCACCGAGTCCATCATTATGACGGGCATCAGCGGATTGATCGGCATACTGCTGGGCATCATCGCCGGAGGCATCATTTCCTCCCTGATCAAGATCCCGCCGATTGTCGATATCAAGGTCATTACCATGGCCTTCCTGGGATCGGTAGCCCTCGGACTGATATTCGGAGTCTATCCGGCGAAACGCGCGGCCGACCTGGATCCGATCGAATCCCTGAGATACGAATAATAGCTGCTTGAATGAAAAGGCTGTCCGAAAGGGCGGCCTTTTTCCGACATCAGTATAATTTTGTCCATTTCCTGTCCGGCCCTTTTCGTGTAAAATGTTTAAATAGATGGGATTACAGGATGATAAAGGGCGGGTGCCATGTCGCAGGATTTGTACCGTTACGAATTGGAGAAGAATCACAAGCACAATTCCCTGATGAATATACTGGACGCGACCTTCTTCCAGGTGGGCTTTGCCGGATTTGTACCCGCAATCATCATCGTTGCCTATTTGAAGCATTTTACAGACAATGAGATGATCCTGAACCTTCCCGTTTTCATCGCGAATTTTTCCTTTTCCCTTGGCCCGTTTATTATGAGCTTCTATTCGGGAAGGGTCAAAAACAAAAAAAGGGCGGCGGTCCTTTTCGGATTCGCCCAGCGGGTGATGCTCCTTCCCATCCTCCTTGTGGTCGTTTTTTTGAGCGGCTCCGGCACCCTGATCGTGCCGGCATTCCTGGCGGCATTCACCCTTTTTTACTTCGTATGGGGAGCCGGGTCCATCTACTGGCAGGAGATGATCGGCCATGCCCTTGCGCCGGATAAATTCACCAGCGCCATGGGGATCCGGGAATCGGTCAGCAGGATCGTCGGCTTCTTTGCCAGCCTCGGTGTAACGGCCATCCTGGCCGGCTTCGCCTTTCCGAAGAATTTTGCCGCTTTGCTGGCCATGTGCTTCGTTTTCTGGTTCATTTCCTTCTTTTTTATCACCCGGATAAAGCAGGCCTCCTATAACGAAACCAACATCGTAAGGCCGTCGAAGCATCTGAAAAATATCCTTATGCTCCCGGTCAGGGACCGGTCCTTCCGGTGGTACATGATCTTCATCCTGTTGTATTACGGCTTCCTGTTTGTCGGTGGGCTGTACACCGTTACCGGAATCGAACGCTTCGGCGGGGAGGCCGGTTCCGACCAGTTGACAGGGATCATCGGCATTATGACCGTTCTTTCCTCCTCTTTATTTTCTTTCATCGTGGGGAGAATATGTGAAAAAGTCGGGAAACTCTGGGGCTTCGTCTTTTTTACCGTCATCAACATGCTGCTGCCCCTCAGCATGGCATTTTGCGGGAATTACTACCTGTACCTGTTCCTCATTTTCCTGTCGGGGATCATCAATGCCTCCTGGTTCCTGGAGATTTCGATGCTTATGGGCTTTTCCGTACCCGAAAAGAGAAACGAATATATTGCCTTCAACTCTCTGGTCAAGCTCATCCCCATCATCCTCTATACCAATCTGGGCGGATATTTTGCCAATGCCTTTTCCACCCATATAACCTTTTATGTTTCCTCTGCCTTCGGACTGGCCGCTCTTCTGGTTCTGGCCGCGAAGTTCCGCTGTATTTTCGCAAACGGGAATATCGACCAGTAGGCTGCGGGGGAATGGTGGGTTGGATATGCACATGCGGCATTTCAACCGCCATATAATACACGGATGAATTTGCCGTGGGCTGCCCGGCGATGAGCCGGACGCTGCATTTAGGGTGATGGACGGGTGCGAATCAACCAGAATAGAACGCCGCTGTTTGATGCGGTGAAAAAATATATTGAGGACCAGGTCGTTCCTTTTCATGTTCCGGGACACAAGCAGGGAAGAGGGCTGCGGGAATTGGCCGCCTATATCGGCGAAACGGCGCTTCGGATGGATGTGAACGGCATGGAGGATCTCGATTACGCCAACAATCCCACGGGAGTCATCCTGGAGGCCCAAAAGCTGATGGCGCACGCCTTTGGGGCGGAGCAGTCCTGGTTCCTCGTAAACGGCACCACCTCCGGCGTGCAGACCATGATCCTGAGCGCCTGCGAGCCGGGCAGCAGGATTATCCTCCCCAGGAACGCCCACAAATCCACCATAGGGGGCATCATCCTGAGCGGCGCCATGCCTGTGTACATCCAGCCGGAAATCAATACGGAGCTGGGCATTGCCATGGGCGTCTCGGTGGAAAGCGTGAAAAAGGCTATTCGCCAGAATCCGCATGCCAGGGCCGTGTTTGTCATAAACCCGACCTATTATGGGATGACTTCGGACCTCAAATCCATTGTCCGCGTTGCCCACATGCACGGCATGGCGGTATTGGTGGACGAGGCCCACGGCGCTCACATGTCGTTCCACGACGATTTTCCCCTGACCGCCATGGAGGTCGGGGCGGATATGAGCGCGGCCAGCATCCACAAGACCGGGGGATCGCTTACTCAAAGTTCCGTCCTGCTGTCCCGGGGAGGGCTCATCTCCCAGGATAGGATCAAGCAGTCCCTGGGGTTGACCTTTACCTCCAGCGCGTCTTATCTGCTGATGTGTTCGCTGGATATTGCCAGAAAACAGCTGGCCGTGAATGGGGCCGAACTCCTGGAGGAGGCGCTGGGGCTGGCCCGCCGGGCAAGGAACGAGATCAATGGGGTCGACGGCCTGTACGCCTTTGGCCGGGAACTGGCCGGAACGGCCGGCTGCGCCGACTTTGACGAGACAAAGCTCGGCATCCATGTCGGGAGGCTTGGATATACCGGGTACCAGGTGGAAGCCATCCTGCGGGAAAAGTATAATATCCAGGTCGAGATGTCCGACCTGTACAATATCCTGGCGATCGTATCGCTGGGAGACCGGGAGGAGGATCTGGAGGCGCTGGTGAACGCCCTGCGGGATCTATCCTCCGCCAAGGCCGCGGATGCGCCTGCCTCCGAAGTGTTGATGCCGGAAAATCCTGAAATGATCGTATCGCCGCGGGATGCCTTTTACAATGCGAAAAAGTCCGTCCGGCTGGAGGACGCCGCGGGAGAAATCGCCGGTGAGATGGTTATGGCCTATCCGCCGGGGATCCCTGTCATTTGCATGGGAGAGAGGATCACCCCCGGCATGGTCGATTACATAAAGCTCCTGAAGGAGCAGCGGTGCCAACTGCAAGGCACGATAGATCCCAGGGTGGACTATATCCGGGTGCTGGGGGGCTGATATTCAAACAATCAGAATGATCCCCGCAATCACCAGGCCGGCCCCGACCAATCGGATCAGGGTGATTTGCTCCCCCAGGAACAAAACGGCGCACAAGATGGTGATCAGAGGCGAGCTGGACATGATGATGGTGACCAGTGAAACATCGCCCTTTTTCAATGCCGCGTAATAGGCGAGGTCGCCTACCAGCGTCGCCAGCAGGGCCTCGATTCCGATCAGCCACCAGGCGCTGGCCGGTATGCTGCTCACCTTGGAAAAGCTTCCGCTGATGATGACCCAGCCCGATACGACACTGGCCGCAAAGATGGTGCGCAGGACGAGTCCGGCCACCGGATCGATGTTTTTCAGCGCAATCTTGGCAAAAACCGGTGCGATTCCCCAGCAGACCATTCCGAAAAGAGCAAGAAACACCACCATATTTTTGCCGCCTCCGTGTTTTATTCCCATTTGTGTGAACCAGCCTTTCATTGAGACAATATGAAGCGGAGCCTTCAATTATTACTGGAATAATCTTCGCGGGTTATTTTTCAATACCCCGCAGATACTATTTTCATGACAAGACAACGAATTGGCAAAATGATTACTATCGCTTTACTTGCTGCTCTTTCGCCTTTTATGGCGACGGCGGGAAGCTGTACTGCCGCGCCCGCTGCCGGATCGGCGGTTACGAAGCCGCTGGATGGCGATTCCGCCGAAGTTTCCGGTACGGAGGGCATAATAAGGAGGGGGATCAGCACGGACCTGGTTTCCGGGCCGGAAGACCGCCTGCCCTGGCAAAAGGACCGGGAATTCCTCAAAGCCCGGCTGCGCAACGACACGAATGTCCTGCTGGGCGGTTACAGAACGGTGCTGAAGGACCCGCTGCCCGGCGAGGAGTATAATGTCCATCTTGCGGCAAGCCTGCTGGCGGGGATCGTGATCAAGCCCGGCGCCGTATTTTCCCAGAACAACGCGATAGGCCCCTATACGGAGGACAAGGGCTTTGAAAAGGGACCCACTTATATCGGTACTACGCTTACAACGACGATCGGAGGCGGCGTCTGCAAGATCGCTTCCACCCTTTACAACGTAGCCGTCCTGTCGAACCTCAAGATTGTAGAGCGCCACAACCACAGCATGCCTGTGCCGTACGTGCCGTATGGGCAGGATGCGACGGTGTCCTACGGATCGAAGGACATCCGGTTTTTGAACAATACGGGCTCGGAGATCATGATCTGGGCCCAGGGAATTGACAATGTCCTCTACATGGCCTTTTACGGGAGCAGGCCCGCGCCTTCCGTCGAATGGCGGCATGAGGTGGTGGAAATCCGGAAGGCTCCGGTTCAATACCGGCTCAATCCCGGGCTTGGCAGCGGAAACCAGAAGCAGCTGCTGGAGGGGATGGACGGCGCGGTGGTGAAATCCTGGATAACGGTAACCAGAGGAAATAGCGTGGATGTGCGGTATATGGGCATAAGCGACTACAAGCCGATGTCGCACCTCGTCGAGAAAGGCTCCTGAACACCGGCTTCCGCGGCGCATATTGGCCGCCGCCCTGCATAAACGGCCCCGGACGGAATAACATCCTGGCATAAACGGCTTCCGATGGAATAACATCTTAGTATATGCTGAATTCCGGGGTGGAAGGGATGCAGGGCAGAAGGGCGGCGGCTTTTTCCTATTATCTGGCGAGCCAGGGAATCTCCAGTCTTGGCGATTCCTTCCGGTTTATCGCGGTCACCATCCTGATCTTCAAGCTCACCGGCTCCGGCATGCAGGCGGCGCTCGGAATTGCAGTATCCACACTTCCGAGCGTCTTTTTATCCCCCTTTGCCGGCGTGCTCGGCGACAGGATCGATGAAAAACGGCTCCTGATCCTCACGGACTTTACCCGGGTCCTGGCAGTACCGTTGTTTTTGTTTGCGGATAGTGTCAGCCAGCTCTATTTGCTTTTGATTCTGCTTTCCCTGTTCGATATTTTCTACAATCCTTCCAGAAGGAAATTCATCCTCGGAATGACCGGAAGGGAAGGCGCTCTGAAAGCAAATTCCCTTCTTACAGGGGTGTCGGGCGCAGCCTATGTTGTCGGGCCGCTGGCCGCGGGGGTGCTTACGGATGTATTCGGTCCCGCGCCGGCAATTCTCTTTGACGCTTTCTGCTGCCTGCTTTCGGGCTTTTTGACCCTGGGGGCGGGCATTCTGTACGGCAGGGAGGGACGGACGGGGAAAAGGGCGGGTACGGGAGCCGGTATTGCGGCCGGCATCGTGGCCGGTTTGGCCGGGTTCGTCGGGCTTGCGGGGCGAAAGACCGTATCGCGTTCCACCAGGTCGGCCGGAAAGCAGGGGCTGGTTTCGGAACTCCGGAAGGGCCTGGAATACAGCGTTTCAACGCCGAATCTGAAAAGCCTGCTGATCATAGGCTTCATAACAGGCTTCTGCACGATTTCCGCCAATCTTTCGTTTTATCCCTATGCCTTCGATGTACTCCGGGTGAACGCCAGGGGATGGAGTATGATGATCACCATTTATTACGGGACCAATCTGGTCGCCATGTTTTTGGCCGATTTCCTGGGGAACCGCTGCAAGAGGAGCGGGGGAACGCTGTTCTACGGGGGCTTGTGCATTGTAGCGGTAATCTGGGCGCTTTATGCCCGTATTGCCGTATATGCCGGGGTGCTTGCCCTGCAGTTCGTGGAAGGCACATGCATTGCCTTGTGCGGGATTCTGCTTGCCGCGCGGTTTCAGGCTATAACGGAAAAAAGCTTCATGGCCCGGGTATCCGGGACGAACGATATTTTTACCAACGTCGGCAAGCTCGCCGGTATGGGATGTACGGCCGTCATAACCGGAAGCCTGAATTACGCCGCGGTATTTGCCCTGAACAGCTTTGTGCTGTTTCTTTTTGCTTCCGCCGGGCTGCTATGGTCGCGATGGACCCGGAATCTGACTTGATAAGCAGTTGAAATAGAAATATAATGTTGCTAAGGCACCGACGGGCGGGAGGACAGGCCATGAACAGAGAAGAACGGGTCATGAACAAAGAGGAACAGGTCATAATGGGTTTCAGGGACTTATACAACAAGATGGTCTGGCTTAACAATTTTACGATGAAAGACCGTTTTGAGGATTATAAGTCTTCCGAAGTGCATTGCATCGAATACATTGGGAAAAATGCGGATTCCAACGTGACAAAACTTGCGGAGTCCTTTTACATGACCAGGGGCGCCATAAGCAAAATGACCAGGAAGCTCATAAAAAAGGGTGTCCTTGAAAGCTACCAGAAGCCGGAGAATAAGAAGGAAATCTATTTCAGGCTTACGGAACAAGGGCAGGCAATCTATAATGTTCACGAGGAACTGCACCAAGGGTTTCGAGAGCGGGATAAAGCCGTGATTGAGCAGGTAACCGAGGAACAATTTGATAGTATGCTTCGCTTCGTGGAAAAATATAGCAGGCATTTGGATGCAGAAATAAAGAAACTGGGCGTCGATTTTAAGTCGGAATAAATTTAAATAAGGAAAATGAAACCACGGGCAGCCCAACTCTATTGAGAAAAGGCTGCTTTTTTATTGCTGCTATATTGTTGACAAGGAAACAAAGTGATGATAGGATAAATATGTTTCCGAGGAATCAAAACCATAGCTTTTGAGGGGAGAATTTCAGTGTTCACATTTCGATCACATAACGAACAGAACATAGAACAAACCGTAGATAAAAAGGCTTTGCTATTCGGTCTTATGTCCGTGTTTCTTTGCGGAATAGGCTTCAGTATCATAGCACCGGTCGTCCCATTCTTAGTGCGGCCTTATATAAGCAATCCGGGAGAGCAAGCTATAGTTGTTACGCTGCTAACCTCTGTTTATGCAGTCTGCGTGCTTTTTGCGGCCCCCGGACTTGGCGCTTTGAGCGACCGATACGGCCGTCGTCCGTTGCTCCTGGTATGCCTTTTGGGTTCCGCAGCCGGGTACTTCGTTTTTGGCATAGGAGGAGCTCTGTGGGTACTATTTGCCGGGCGCATAATAGAGGGGATAACAGGCGGGAGCATAGGCACGATCTTCGCCTATTTTGCAGACATCACTCCCAGAGAACAGCGAACCAAATACTTTGGGTGGGTGAGTGCGGTTGCGGGCGCGGGCTCCGCCATCGGTCCTACTCTGGGCGGATTGCTTGCCGGGTTTGGCTATTCCGTACCCCTGTATTTTGGAGCAATAATAACTTTAATAAATTTTGTGTATGGAAGCCTATATATGCCTGAGAGCCTTAACCGGAATAATAGGCTGAAAAAGATTACCTTTGTAAGACTGAATCCCTTTACACAGCTTGCAAACGTCCTTTCCATAAAAAACTTAAAAAGGCTGCTTGTCTCGGCGTTCCTGCTTTGGATACCCAACGGCTCTTTACAGGCGGTTTTTTCACAATTTACGGTAGATACGTTCCATTGGGAGCCTGCACTAATCGGACTTATGTTTTCCATTATGGGCGTCCAGGACATTATCTCGCAAGGCTTCATAATGCCAAGGCTCCTGATAAAGCTTAGTGACGCGCAGATAGCAATTCTCGGAATGGTTTCGGAGATTACAGGCTACGGGTTTATTGCGGCATCGGCTTTGTTCTCCTTTTATCCGCTTCTTATCGCCGGAATGTTCATATTTGGCTTTGGCGATTCGATCTTTGGGCCTTCGTTCAATGGGATGGTCTCCAAGTCCGTCGATTCGGGTGAACAAGGAAGGGTTCAGGGAGGCAGCCAGTCGATTCAATCTTTGGCAAGAATAATGGGGCCTGTCATTGGGGGTCAAATCTATGTATCCCTTGGTCATGCCGCACCCGCTTTTATGGGCATGATCCTTATAGCAGCGGCAATACCGGTTTTGTATAAGGGCACGAAACTCATATAAATCCGATGTTTCAGGAAAAAAGAATCAGTAAAAATTCCGGTGGGAAACGGCATTCCGGCCTTTCCGCTTGGAGCGGTACAGGCCCTCGTCGGCGGCCTCGATCAGGGATTTTACATCCGTGCCGTCGGAGGGATAGGTGGCGATGCCGATGGAGATGGTGAAATGGGGCGAGTCCGTCGCGTCGACCCGCTTGCGGAAGCGTTCGGCGACCATGACCGCCTGGTTTGCGGCCGTGCCGGGCAGGATGATGACGAATTCGTCCCCGCCGTACCGGCCGACGAGGTCGATGTCCCGGATGTTGTTCCGGGCGGAAGCGGCGAGCAGCTTAATGCATTTGTCCCCGGTAAGATGGCCCAGGGTATCGTTGATGGATTTGAAGTTGTCGATATCGAACATTACGATGGAGAATTCGCTTCCCGGCTTGGAAAGGATCAGCTTTTCGATGGAATCCAGCAGGGCGACCTTGTTCAGGACCTTGGACATGGAGTCGGTCTTGGCGATGTTCACAAGGTTCTGGTTGACCCTTTCGATCTCCAGCATTCTCTTCTTTACTTCGTATTCAATCGAACGGTTGATTGCGGCAAGCTTTTTTTCAGCCTCGCCGATCTTGACGATCTGGGAAACCAAAAACGCGCGGTAAAAATACACGAGTAAAACGATATAGGTGCCGCTCTTCAGGAGAGGAACCGAGAAAGCCAGTATCCCGGAGGTCAGGTAGTATTGCGCAATGCCGGAAGCCAAAAAAGGCAGCATCGCCCAGAAAAGCAGGTTGAGGTCCCCTTTTTTATCCTTGAGCAGATACAGAACGGCCACCGAGCCGGCAACAGTAATGGCGGAGGCGGTCAGAGCCAGGGAGAGAAGGGTGCGGCTTGCGGGCCAAAGCACCGGCAGGAGCAGCAAAACGGCCGGAATCAGCAGCAGGCCGGATTTGGCAGGGAGGTTGTTCCCTTTTTCCTTTACCGTCGCCAGTACCAGAATGAACAAAAGCAGGAGCATGGGCTCCGCCATTTGCCACAAAGCTGCCGAAAGGGCATAATCGGATACCAGCAGGGACAACAGAACCAGCAGAAACACCGGGATGAAAGAAAACCCCAGCAATTTGGGCAGGCTTTCCGCCTTCCTGAACCACAGGGCAATTACGGGAACGCAAAAGGAAAAACATAGCGCAACTATTGTAGAAAGCAAGCTGGCAGGTTCCTGCAACTGTATCGGCATCTTCTATCCCTCCGGAATGTATACTGGTACCTTATTACCAACATTATCGGATGCAGACGCCATTTTTTTAACGATTATCTTTTTGAGAAGCTCTTACCGCCTACATATCCCCAGAACATCCCTCCGGCAAACGCAAGCGCCAGGATGCCGGCCGCCGTCCCGAGGCTGATGTCCAGGACCCGTTCCTGGTTTTTCACCTGCAGCTCTTTTTTCATCCGTGTGATCGGGTATCTCCTTGCGGAGCTGTATCTCATACAATTTCCTCCAGTCGCCCCCGGCACTATAGTATGCCCCTTCCGCCGCGTCTTTATTTCTTCCAGATATTGAATATTCCATACGGTATTTATTATACTAATAGTGATGAATTGAACGGATTTAAATAAGGGATGACAGACATCATCGAAAGGAAGGAACAGATGGAGAATGTTTCAGTTGCCGAAAAGGCCTTCAAAATAGCCTCTTTCAACGGTATTGACGTTTTCAGGATCGATGCGGAGAAATTCAAAACCAGCAGTATCAATTTTTTCTTCCTGGACAATCTGACCAGGGACCACGCAACGAAAAACGCCCTGCTGCCGGCGGTCATGAGGCGGGGCTGCGAGCCGTACCCCACCTTCAGGGACATTTCGATGCGGTTGGAAATGCTCTACGGAGCCTCCTTCGACTGCGGCGTTACGAAAAAGGGCGAGCGGCATATTATCCAGTTTTATACGGAATTCCTTTCCCGGGAATATATCCCGGATGGGACGGACTCTTTCACCGCGGCGTTTGATCTGCTTTTCAGCATCGTCACCCGGCCGGTTCTTGAAAACAACCGGTTCCGGGAGGATATCCTGGCCCAGGAAAAGGAGAAGCTGCGCCAATTGATCGAAAGCCGGGTCAACGACAAAATGCAGTACAGCGTGGAGCGCTGCCTCGAAGAGGTTTGCAGCGGCGAGCCCTTCGGCATTTATGATTACGGCCTGAAGGAGGATTTGGAACCGATTACGTCCTCGATTCTCTCGGAGCATTATCGGAAGGTCCTGGAAACCTTCCCGATGCAGGTATACCTGGCGGGAAACATCAGCGACGACCAGGCGGAGTATGTGAAGAAACGGATGTCCGGCCTGGTGCGGCGGGAATTGAAACCCCTTGTCAGCGGCTTTACCCGGAAGAAGGGGATCCAGGTCCGGCAGGTGAGCGAAACCATGAACATCACCCAGGGAAAGCTGTGCCTGGGCTTTCGGACCAATGTGGCCCCGGATAGCGTCGAATTTCCCGCGCTGATGGTGTATAGCGGCATCCTGGGGGGAGGGATCCATTCGAAGCTCTTCCAGAATGTCCGGGAGAAGGCCAGCCTGGCCTATTACTCCTATTCGAGGCTGGAGAAATTCAAGGGCCTGATGGTGGTCAGCAGCGGGATCGAGTTCAAAAACAGGGAAAAAGCCCTGGAGATCATCCTGAAGCAGCTGGAGGAAATCCGCAGCGGCAACATCACGGAGCAGGAGATCGAGGCGACGCTGAAAACCATGGAAACAGGAATGAAATCCCTTGGCGACAGCCAGATGAGTATTGTGGATTTTTATCTCAGCCAGTCGGTTTCCGGTACCAACGACAATTTCGACGATGTGATCCGGAAGCTGAAGGCAGTCACCCGGGATGAGGTGACGGCAGTGGCTGCGGGCATTGAACTGGATACGGTATACTTCCTGACGGCGCCGGAGCAGCAAAAGGGCCCGGGAACAGAGCCGCAAAAAGGTCAGGAAGCGGAGCAGCCGCAAAAGGACCAGGAGCAGGGAAAGGAGTCGGAACAATGAAAATAGATCGGATCGATTTCGAAAAAGCCGGGGAAACCCTGTACCAGTACCGGCACAGCAGCGGCCTGAAGGCTTTTGTCATACCACGGAAGGGTTATTCCAAGAAATACGCCACCTTTTCCACCCATTACGGTTCGACGGACAACGAATTCGTCATACCGGGGGAAAGCCAGGCGACGGCGGTGCCGGACGGAATTGCCCATTTCCTGGAGCACAAGCTTTTCGAGCAGAAGGACGGCAGCGTGATGGACAAATTCGCCCGGCTCGGCTCCAATCCGAACGCCTATACGAGTTTCAACCAGACGGTCTACCTGTTCTCCTGCACGGACCGGTTCGAGGAGAATCTGGACCTGCTGCTCCAGTATGTCCAGAACCCCTATATTACAGAAGAGAGCGTGGAAAAGGAAAAAGGGATCATCGGCCAGGAGATCATGATGTACCAGGACGATCCCGGCTGGAGGGCGTTTTTCAACCTCCTCGGCGCCTTCTACAGCAAATTGCCCGTCCGGATCGACATCGCCGGTACGGTTGAAAGCATCAGCAAAATCAACCGGGATTTGCTCTATAAGTGCTACAATACCTTTTACCATCCGTCCAATATGGCGATTCTCGTCGTGGGGGACGTGGAGCCGGAAAGCGTTTTCGGCAGGGTGGAGGCCGTCCTGGAAAAGAAGGATGCGCGGCCGGAAATAAAACGAATACTGCAGGACGAGCCGGAGGCCTTGAATAAAAGCTATGTCGAACAGGCGCTGGCGGTATCGGTCCCGATCTTCCAGATGGGTTACAAGGACCACGGGTTTGAGGGCACAGGCAGGAACGCACTGATGCGTGAAGTGGCCGTGAAGCTGCTTCTGGATATGCTTGCGGGCAGAAGCTCCGGCTTTTACGAGCAGCTTTACAGCGAAGGACTGCTGAATTCTTCCTTCGATTTCGATTATACCATTGAGCCCGGATATGCTTTTTCCATACTGGGCGGCGAATCGCCCGACCCGGAGAAGGTGAAGGATCGGTTCTGCCGGATGGTGGAGGAAACAAAAAGGAACGGACTGGACGAGACCGCCTATGAAAGACTCCGCCGGTCCATGCTCGGCCGGTACATGAGAAGGTTCAACTCCGTGGAGAGGATATCCCATACGTTCATTTCCGTCTACTTTAAAGGTGTGAATATGTTTGACTATTTGGAGGTATATGATAAAATTACATTTGAATATGTAAAGAGGGTTTTTGAAGAGCATTTTGATAGCAATCGCCTCGCTCTTTCAGTGATCAGACCCGCATAGGAGGGGTACAAAATGAATGTGCAGTTTCCGGGCTTGGGATGGGACTTTACCATCAACAATTGGGCGTTTCAGGTGTTCGGAATAAAAATCTACTGGTACGGCATTATTATTGCAGCTGCGTTTCTGGTTGCAGTTCTTCTGGCAACAAGAGATTCTCAAAAATATGACATCAAGCCGGACGATATCCTTGATCTCGTACTTTTCTGCGCTCCCGCGGCAATCATTGGAGCCAGGCTTTATTATGTGGCGTTCAGCTGGAACGAATTCAAGGACGATCTCCTGAGCATTTTCATGACGAGAAACGGAGGGCTCGCGGTTTACGGCGGCGTGATCGGCGCTTTCATCGCGGTGTTTTTTGTGGCAAGACACAAAAAAATTCCGGTCCTGCGGCTTCTGGATTTCGGCGTGCCCTATCTTGCGCTGGGACAGGCCATAGGACGCTGGGGCAACTTTGTGAACCAGGAAGCCTTCGGCTCGCCGACGAATCTGCCGTGGCGCATGAACGGCGATATCGTCAACAGCTACCTGGGCAGCCTGGGCCGGACGCTGGATCTGACCAAATACGGCGCGCATCCCACCTTTTTCTATGAATCGCTGTGGGACTTTGCCCTTTTCCTGTTTCTCGCCGTCTTTCGAAAGAGGAAGAAAGTCCAGGGGGAAGTGCTTTTCCTGTACCTGATCCTGTACGGGATCGGCCGGGCGGTTATCGAGGGCCTGAGAACAGACAGCCTCATGCTTGGGAGCGTCAGGGTCTCGCAGCTTCTTTCCGTACTGCTGGTGCTGGTGTTTGCAACTATTTTCATTAGAGGACGTCTAAAGCAGAAAAAGACGGAAGAAGAAGAGCCGGCGGATCTGGGACAAAGCCGGTATGGCTCCGTGCTGATGAAGATGAAGGAAGAAGAAAATGCGGAGCATTCCGCTGCAAGTGCGGAAGCGGATGCGGACGCGAAAGCCGACAGCGAAGACACAGCGAAGGGGAGTCCGGAGAAGGCTTCGGAAGAACTGCAGAAGGAGCCTGACATGGAGGAAACTGCCGGACCGGAAAGCGCCGCGGAGGACGCGGCGGAGAGTAAGGAGTAGGGAATAGTGGATTTGCAGCAGGTAAAAGCCGAGATCGAAGAGATCAAAGCGGAATTGGAACATTTGATGGATTCGGGAGCGGGTTTTGCCGAGATTTATGAGACCAGCCTCCGGTTGGACAAGCTGATTGTGATTTTCCAGAAACATTTTTGCAGGACGGGCATTCAGTAAGATGCGGCATGCCGAACCGGCAGGCTGACGGGGTTATACCAAGGAAAAACGGATCGGTCGTATTCGGGTGGGAAAAATGTATTTTGTGGAGAAGACCAAGGGCACAAATTATTTGAAGCAATTCGATTATTTGCTTTTCGCGGCAATTATGACATTGTCGGTCATCGGCATAATCGTTTTGCGCAGTGCCATCGGGGAAGCAGCGATGACCGGCACCTGGCTCAAGCAGCTGATCTGCCTGTCCATCGGCGTTGTTCTCTGCATCACCATTTGCGCCATCGATTATAAGGATTTCAAAACCCTGGGGATACTATTGTATGTTGTCAGTATTATCCTGCTTGTTCTCGTCCTGATTATCGGTAAGGAGGTAAACGGCAGCAAAAGCTGGCTGCCCGTGCCCGTGATCAACAGGTTTCAGCCGTCCGAGCTGGCAAAGGTGGCGTTTGCCGTGGTAATACCGGTGTTTTTCGAGCGCCTGAAGGAAGGCCAGGAAACCGGCAAAAACGTGGTCAAGCTGCTGCTCTATACCGGCCTTCCCATCGGATTGATCCTGCTGCAGCGGGATGTCGGCACGGCACTGGTTTTCATTTTCGCTTTCATCATAATGCTGTTTGTCTATGGCATCCCGTACCGGTATTTTTTCATAGCATTGGGCTCCATGCTTGCGCTGGCCCCTGTTTTATGGTTTTTCGTGATCCCGGCCAAATATCCCCATATTAAAAACAGAATCCTTACCTTTCTATATCCCGAACTGGATTTGCAGGGCAAGGGCCTGCAGGTGTACCGGTCCAAGATGACCATCGGCTCCGGGCAAATGTTCGGAAAGGGCCTGTTCCACGGTCTTCAGACGCAAAACAGCAGCCCGCTGGTAAGCAGTTACAGCGTACCGGAAAAGCAGACGGATTTCATCTTTTCCGTAATAGGGGAAGAACTGGGCTTTATCGGCGCGATATTCGTCATTGTCCTCATATTCTTCCTGCTGCTGCGCTGCATCTACATTGCAATGAATTCCCGGGATCCTTACGGCTCCTTTGCGGTCATCTGCATAACCGCGATGTTCGGCTTCCACTTCATTGAGAACATAGGCATGTGCATAGGCGTGCTCCCGGTCACGGGCATACCGCTTCCCTTTGTAAGCCAGGGGGGAAGCTCGCTGATAACCAACTTTCTAAATGTAGGCATCCTGTTGAGCGTTTCCATGCGGCGAAAGAAAGCCATCTTCAACAGTTCCCAGTAAAATCGGCCATACGAGGCGGTGCGGCAGAAGGATTTCCCCTGCGCCGCCTTTTTTGTTTCGCTTGCGCCATCGCGGGCATTTTAAAATTTATGTTGTGCTGGAGGGATAGTGAAGTATGAATGACAGGGACAGAGCTCATCTAAAAATATGGTATGACAGGCCGGCGAAGGACTGGAACGAAGCCCTGCCTGTGGGAAACGGAAGCCTGGGCGGCATGGTTTTCGGCGGAGCGGAGGAAGAGCTCATTCAACTGAATGAAGATACGGTCTGGTATGGCACGAAAAAGCAGAGAATCAATCCCGATGCGCAGAAATACCTGCCGGAAATCCGGGATATGCTGCTTCATAACAAAGTCCGGGAGGCCGAGCGCCTTACGGACCTGGCGATGTTTGCCACGCCGTTCAGCGAAGGCCACTATGAACCGCTCGGGGATCTGCGGATCCGTTTTTACGGGCATGAAAACGGGGTGCAGGACTATCGGAGGGAGCTGGATATCGAGGAAGCGGTGGCGCGTGTCTGCTATCGGAGCGGGGATGTCTGCTTTTCCAGGGAGATGTTTGCAAGCGCCGTTCATAAGTGTATGGCGATCCGGCTGACGGCGGACAAGCCTGCCCGGATTTCCCTGTCCGTGGGGCTTTACAGGGGGAAATGCTATGAACGGACGGACGTATTGGGCGGAAACATGCTGATGCTCCGGGGAGCATGCGGCGGCGAAGGCGGCGCGCAGTTCCGCGCCCTGTTGAAGGTTATGGCGGAAGGAGGCCGTGTGTTCTCCATTGGCGACAGAGTGGTGGTGGAGGATGCGGATTGCATTACCCTGCTGCTTACAGGCAGGACCGTCTATTACTGGGAGGATCCCGAGGACTGGTGCAGGGATGTGATCCGGAAAGCGTCAATGGTGAATTATGCCACTTTGAAAAAAGAACATATCAGGGAATACCGGAGAATTTTCTCAAGAGTGGGTTTCCAACTGGGAAGCAAAGAGGAAAAGCACCCGCTGGCGGAGCTTCCGACGGGCGAGCGGCTCCGGAGGCTCCAGGAAGGCGGGGAGGACCCGGAGTTGATCGCACTCTATTTCCAATACGGAAGATATCTTTTGATTTCCTGCAGCAGGCCCGGGGGCATGGCGGCAAACCTGCAGGGCATCTGGAATCAGGACATGCTGCCGGCCTGGGACAGCAAATACACCATAAACATCAATACCCAGATGAATTATTGGCCGGCGGAAGTATGCAATCTATCCGAATGCCATATCCCTCTTTTCGATCTGATCGAAAGAATGAGGTGGTCGGGCCGGGAGGTCGCAGATCGCATGTATGGCTGCAGAGGGTTTGTAGCGCACCACAATACGGATATTTTCGGCGACTGCGCGCCCCAGGACCTGTACATGCCCGCCACCCAATGGCCCATGGGGGCCGCCTGGCTGTGCCTGCACCTTTGGGAGCATTATGATTTCGGGAGGGACAGGGCATTCCTCCACAAAGCTTACCCTATTCTGAGGGAAGCCGCGGAGTTTTTTCTGGATTTTCTGATGGAAAACGGAAAGGGACAGCTGGTAACGTGCCCCTCCGTATCTCCGGAGAACACCTTTCAGATGCCGGACGGGGAAAAGGGCCATTTGTGCATGGGACCGTCCATGGACAGCCAGATTTTGTACGAGCTTTTTACCGATTGCATCGAAGCGGCGGCCATACTGGATATCGACCAGGACTTCCGCTATGTGTTGAAAAAGACCCGGGACAGGCTTCCCAGGCCTGAAATCGGCAAATACGGACAGATCATGGAGTGGGCGGAGGACTACGAAGAACCGGAGCCGGGGCACAGGCACATCTCCCAGTTGTTTGCCCTGATCCCCGGCAGTCAGATCTCCGTGACCGGGACCCCCGAACTGGCAAAGGCCGCGAGGGTCACGCTGGAAAGAAGGCTTGCGAACGGAGGGGGACATACGGGCTGGAGCAGGGCATGGATCATCAATATGTGGGCCAGGCTGCAGGATTCGGAAAAAGCCTATGAAAATGTACTGGCGCTGCTGACAAAGTCCACGCTGCCCAACCTTCTGGACAACCATCCTCCGTTCCAGATCGACGGCAATTTCGGCGGGACGGCCGGAATTGCGGAGATGCTGCTCCAGAGCCACGGCGGGGAGCTCGTATTCCTGCCGGCGCTGCCGTCGAAGTGGGCGGAAGGGCATATGACCGGCCTGAGAGCACGCGGAGGCTTTGAGGTGGACCTGGAATGGAAAGGCGGAAAGCTCGCCAAAGCAGTGGTCCGGTCCCTGGCGGGCAATGTCTGCCGGATCCGAAAAGCGGATGGCGGGCTATTGGAATTTCCAACGAAAAAGGGCGGCGTTTACAGCGTAGATGAAACGATGTATTGAACAAGCGGAAGGAGCCCCATCTCGCTGCGGAATTTTTCGCTCAGACGGGTATGCTGCTCCACTTCCAGCTTTGCCGTGGAATTCAGATCGGACGTCGGTCTTGTTCTGGCACGGAGGCCGGTAAAATTCCCGATGAGCTTTTGATAGTATTTGGCGTTTATCGGATAAATCTGGCGCTCCAGCAGTGCGGTGACGCTTAGAAAATCGCTTACCTGTTCCGCCTTTGCGGGCTCTTTGCCAAAGTTGCCGCAAACCCAGGAATACAGGTCGGCTTGAAATCCGGCCATCACTCCGCTGAAGCCTGACGCACCGGCTTTGAGCGATTGCAGGAGAGTCGCCGAATTTGCGTTGAAAAGCTTTAACTGTGTCCCTTTGATCGCTTCTAGCTTAGCGTTCATATTGTCGATATCACAGCTGGTATCCTTGATAAAATGGAACCTGCCCGTATCTGCACACCATTTCAGCAGCTTCGGCGAAATAAGCCTTTTATAGGGAAAGGGACATTCGTAAAAACCCAGCGGCACTTCTTCAGGAAGCAGGGCGAGAAGCTTTTTCAGGTTCTCAAGCCAGGTATCGTCGCTTTCGTCCTGCTTTGCAAGGCGGTTTGTCAGCAGAATGAGACAATCCGCTCCCGCCGATGCGATGTCCTTCAGTTCCTTAGCCTGCGACTCAATGGAATCGGAAATATGTCCGGATGCAATGACAGGTACGCGTCCATTCGCCTTTTCTTTTACAAACCTGGTGATTCCGGTTCTCTCTTCGTCTGACAGAAAAAACATCTCACTGGACTGGCAAACAGCGAACAAGCCGGACACACTGCAGCGGATATACCATTCGGTCAGTCTGCCCAGGGATTCATAGTCAACCTTGTTATCGTCCGTAAAAGGGGTAAGCATAGTGGGGTATACGCCGTTTGGAAATTTATCGGGCATGTTGATTTTCTCCTTACCTGTTATTTTGCTTTCTTTCCGTTCCGGTACTCTGTCGGTGTCAAGCCGTTGTATTGCTTGAATATTCTGAAAAAATATTTGGGGTTTCGGTAGCCCACTTCTTTGGTGATCTCCTCAATGCTCATTTTGCTCTCCGACAGGAAGTTCATCGCCTTGGCCATACGGATTCTTGTCAGATAATCATTGAAGCTTTCCCCTGTTTTTAGTTTGAATAAATAGCTGCAATAGGACGGGTTGATGAAGTAGTTCGATGCTATGAACTCCAGTGTGATTTTTGAGCCGTAATTGGTGTCCAGATAGTTCTTAATCTGCTCGATCAGGCGTTCCTGGCTCTGGCAGGAGTTTTTCAAAGTAGTGAAAATCAGGGAAATGTAGCCGGAGAGTTCTCTTTTGATCCGGTCAATGGTTGTTTCAAACAAGTACCGGTCATAAAACAAAGCGGGGATATCTTCCGTCGCCGCATCATATTGCAGGGCGTACCCGTTCACCAGCCTGATCAGGCTGCAGCACTCCTCGTGCAATACCTCGAAGGGCACGTTGCTTTTCTCCAATTCATCAAAAAAACGGTTCAGCGATTCATGCAGTTCGTCCGGGGAATAGCGCAGGCTCGCGAAAACAGCTTTGATCTGATCCTCGGAATGGATTCTTTCCATACTTTGTTTTACCGGCTTCAGTTTGACCTGCCTTTCCGACAGGCGGACTTTCCCGAAGCTGTCCATGCAGCTCCTGTATAGATTGTGGACCTCATTTATGGCACCGCAGCTGTCGCTGATGCAGAGATACTGTACAAAACCGGTGTTATCCGCCAGGATTCGCAGGGCAAGCTCCTGTGCAAAGCTCTCCAGAATCCGCTCGTGGTCATGGTAATCCATCAGCAGAATAAAATAGCAATACTTCTGCGATTCGTCCTCAAGCGGCACGGTGCCGATTCCGTGCGATTCCCCCTCACACAGCCTTTCAAGCGCCGGAAGAAGGGAGGGGGCGTTGGTTTTCACCGTAATCAGCTTGAATTTCCGGACCCCGCTATATTCTTTGGATTCCGTAGAGTTTGAAATTTCCGCTTCTGCAGTGTGAATGATGCAATCGAGCAGTTTCCTGTTACTCTGGCGCTTTTCGAAAGCACTGATGTGTTCCTTCATATAGCCGACCTGGGCATTCATGTTCTGCTGCCGGTTGATCAGGCTGATTGCCTTGTTCAGCTGTTTGCGTATTTCTTCGGCGGAAAAGGGCTTGAGAACATATCCGACCACACCGTTTTCAATGGCGGAATTCAAATATTCGAAATCCCGGTAGCTGCTGAGGACGATTACCTTTTTATCCGGGTAGGCTGCCGCCAGGTGGTCCAGGAAACCCATGCCGTCCATCTCCGGCATTTTCATATCGGTAATAACGATATCCGGGTTTGCCGACTCGATCAGTTTGAGCCCTTCAGCGCCATTGGCTGCCTGACCCTTGCAGACAAGCCCCATGTCCAGCTTGTTGATTTTCTTTACAAGACCCTCGCGAATGATCGCTTCATCGTCAACGGCGATATAGCTGTACATAGTATCCGTACCTCCCGTTTATAGCGGTAAATCCGCGTATACCCTTGTCCCGTCCGGACCGCTTTCTATATTGAGCCCGAAATCGGCGCCGAATAAAAGTCGGATTCTTTTGTTGATATTGGCAAGACCGATATCATGATGCCGACCCTCTGTTTTCTCTCTTATTTCACCGGAGGCAATGGTTTCCCGGACTTGAATCAGCTTGCTTTCCTGGATTCCAATCCCGTTGTCCCTGACTGTGACCCTCAGCCTGGAATTCTGAGCTTTTGCAGATATAACCAGCTGCCATTCGTTTTCCCGAGCAAGGAGGCCGTGCTCGATCGCATTTTCCACAATGGGCTGGAGCATAAATTTTAATACGGGATGCTCCAGCATTTCCTTTTCCATGTCAACCTGGTAATGGATTTTCTTTCCGAACCGGATTTCCTGTATTCCGATATATTTGCCGATCTGCTCGATTTCCGATTTCAGCGGTACGATATCCTCCTCGCAGTCAATGCTGTATCTCAGCATGTCCCCCAGGGATTTTGACATGACCGAGATGTTTTCGATCTCTTCGATTTCCGCAAGGCCGTTGATGTTTTCAAGCGTGTTGAAAACAAAATGCGAGTTGATTTGGGCAACCAGGTTCTTCATTTTTGATTTGAGAAGCGCGATCTCATTCAGATATTTGTCCTGGATTAGGGCGTTCATTTTCTCTATCATTTCTCCGAACCGCTTATATAGTATGCCGATTTCATCATCCCGCCGGAGATATTTTGAATGGATTGAGGCTGTATCCGGCATCGTATTGAGCATGATTCTGCTCAAATTGATAACGGGCCGGGTAAAAATCCTGGACAGGACATACAACAGGAACAGGACGCCGATTATGCACAGAAACATAATGATGATCAAATAGGTTACATTATGCATAAATACTCTGTCGTAGGATTCCATGGAAACCTGGGAAACAATCTTCCAGTTGTTTACGTTCAGCGTGCTGTAAAGGAATATGTCGTTCGAACCGCCCTTTGTGATGTGTCCCATATTTGAACTGAGGATCTGCTTCAACACGTCTTCGCGGAAGAAGATGCTGTCGTCGCCGAACAGAACCTTTCCCGCGCTGTCCATTACACAGATGCTGTCCCAGGGCAGGCTGCCGCTGTTTATGTTTTTCAGCATGCCCGTATTGATCACGATGGAGAGCATCCCGATCACCTTGCCGTTTTGCAGGTCGGATACATTTTTGGAGATGATGATGTATTTATCGCTTCCGCTCAGCTTGCCCGGATTGATGATCTGGATGGAAACATAAGGGTTCTTTGAGTTTACAAACCACTTGTTTTGTTCGGCAAAATCCTCCATGCCCAATTCCGTTTTATAGCTCTTGTTATAGGAATACAGATGCTTGTCAGGAATATACAGTAATACGGCCTCAATATAGTCATTATTGTAAACAAAGGACTCTCCGATACTTATGACTTTTCTGCTGTTCATCAGCCTCTGGTACTGGGAGGGGGGAGCACCGCCCAGCTCGGACTTGGCGATCAACTGAATATCATTTTCGGACGTAATTCCGTTGTACAGCATGGTATCTAGCATTTTTTCAACATTGCTGAAGATGTTGTTGATTGTCATGGCCTGCTTTTCAATCGTAACTTCCGAAGCGTTTGTAATCTGCTGCTTGTAGAACTGGGAATTGTTGTGCAGGGTGAGCAGAAACAGCAGCAGGGCAGGCAATAGGGAGACTGCCAGGATACATATGGTTAATTTTGTCTGAATGCTGTTTTTAACTCTCATCATGCTGCCTCACAAGTTGATTATAGCATATTCATCGGTAAAAAGTTACCAACCGCCGTTTTGTTCGCTTCTCCTGCTGCTTTTACGCTGTTTTCAACCCTTGACCGCGCCGGTGGTCAGGCCCCCGATAAAGTATCTCTGCAGGAAGGCATAGGCCAGAAGGATGGGCAGGGCGCTTAAATAGCAGGCCGAAAACAGTTGGTTCCACTGGGTCGCATTTTCCATATCGCCTATGAAGTTCAGCATTACGAGGGGAAGCGTCTTCTGGGTCGCGGCGGACAGGAAGAGCATGGAAAAGAAGAAGTCGTTCCAGATCGGTACTCCCTGAGTAATGATGATGGCCGTGATGGCCGGCTTTATAAGCGGGACAACGATCGTAAGGAAGGTCCGCAGTGTTCCCGCCCCATCAATTGTGGCGGACTCTTCCAGTGCGTAGGGGACGCTTGATTTCACGAAATTAATGCTCAGGAATACGGAAAAGCTGATGGAGCACGCCGTATAGAGGGCGATCGGCGCAAGCTTCGTATTGGAAAAGCCCAGGGTGTTGACAATTTTAAACATGGGGATAATCGACATTTGAGCGGATACAATCATGCCGGCCATAAAAAACACCTGCAGGAAGGAGCCGAGTTTACTCTTCAGCCTTGCAATCGCATAACCCGCGAGGGTCACTATGAAAACAAGGATGCATACGCTTGAGCCCGTAATAATTACACTATTCATCAGCGCTCTGAAATAGCCCATTTTTTTGAACGCAACCTTGTAGCTTTCCAGCGAAATCTGGCTGAATAATTTCATATAAGGATCTGAATTTTCAGGCGTTCGGAAGGAACCGGACAGCGCAATCAGAAGGGGCGAAAGCCACACGGCAAAGAAAATGAATATGGCGGCGCTTAGGAGAATTTCTTTTTTCAGCGACTTTTCCAGGAGCGGTATGTTTCGAGCCATTATGCTTCAATCTCCTTCTTTTTCATCAATGTAAGAGTAACCACCGAAACAGTAAGAATCAGCAGGAATGCAACTGCAGCAAGCGCTTCCGCAACGCCGTACTGATTTTCTATGAACGCCATCTTGTACACGGCGTACATCAAGGTCGAGGTAGAACTTCCGGGTCCCCCGTGGGTCAGGGTGAAGATATAATCGAAAGCCTTGAACCCCGAAATGAGCCCCAGCATTGTATTGATGGTAATCGTATTTGCCAGCATGGGGATTTTTACGTAGCGGATCAGCTGCCAGCCCCTGCACCCATCCATTCTTGCGGATTCAATCACTTCCTCCGGGATATCCTGCAGCCCGGCGAGGTAAATGATGGTCATGGTGCCTGTTGTTTTCCACCTTTCGACAAAAGCCACCGCAATCAGGGCAGTAGAGGCTTTGCCCAGCAGGTTGGGCGCCTGTTCGCCCATGCCGATCAGACTGAATAGCTCATGAATCATTCCGTACTGGGGGGCATAGACATAGCTCCAGATAAAACCGATGACAATGGTGCTGAAGAGCGCCGGAATATAAAAGATCGTTCTGAAAAAGCCTTTCATTTTCAAATTGACGTTCAGGATCAACGCAAGCGCCAATGCCTGCAAATTTCCCCATACCACTGCATAAACGGCATATATGACGGTGTTTTTCAGCGTCTTTACCAGTGTTCCGTCGTTCCACAATATTTTCAGGTTTTGAAAGCCGACAAACTGATAGTCCCCGATGCCTGTCCAGTCCGTCAATCCATAATAGTAGGACATGATTACGGGCATGATCCAAAAGGTAAGGTAGATTACAAACGCAGGAACTACAAATAGATACAAAATACGCTTTTTGCTTGTGCTCATATTATTTTGCAACCCCGTCCGAATAGTCTTTTTCATTCCGTCCGGGCATAGCTGAGCAAGAGGAGCGGGGCACCTGCACCAGGCGTTATACAGCCTCTTGTGCATATGCCCCGCGTTTTAAGGAGCTTTCATCCTCCGACCTTATTCAGCACGCCCGAGACTACTTTTTTGTAAGCTGATCATGCTTGGACTGCATGACGTCGACCACGTCCTGCGGTTTTGCGCCGCCGGCGATGACTTCCTGGAACTTGGTGCACATTGCATCGCTTACGCCTTCCGTCCAGGCATTGTTCAGGTTGTAAATCTTGGGATTGTCCTTATATCTTTCGAGATATTCCGAGATAAGGGGTCTGGAGTCGGTAATTCCGTTATAGGCGGAAATGTTCTCGTTCCGCTTGACCCACTCGGTGAACAGGGGAGTGTCCTTGGTAAACCAGTAGTCTATTACGGAATCGATTGCTTCGGGATATTTGGAGCTTGCATTGACATGCAAGCCGACGGCAGGAGTCAGGTTTGAAACAAATTGCTTGCCCGGTTCGTTGGAAGGAACGCAGAACATGCCCCGTTCAAATTTTTCCGCCCCTTCCGTCGTCAATTGAACGAAGCCGAAGCTGCCGTCGAAGATCATAGCCGCCTTGCCGTCTATAAAGGCCTGCCGGCTCTGCTGCTGGGAAAGTCCCAGGGAATCCTTGATCACATATCCTTTTTGGTAGAGCTCCGCCATTTTGGCGACGGTTTCCACCCATTTGGGATCCGTAAATTTCGTTTCGCCGGTAAAGAGCTTTTTGTCGAAATCCATATCATCGCCGTATACTACGGAAGCGCCGATCTGATACATGGCGAACTGGATTACGAAAGCGTCCTTGTCCCCGGCTGTTATAGGAGTGAAGCCTGCTTTTTTCAGCTTTTCACAGGCGGCCGTGAATTCCTCCCAGTTTGTCGGAAGCTTGTCAATTCCTGCTTTGGCGAATTGATCCTTGTTGTACCAGGTGGTCAGGAAGCTCAGCCCGATCGGAATCGCATAGGTTTTGCCGTCAAAGGCGAAAGAAGAAACGATAACCGGGTTGAAATTCTTCAGATATTCCTTGCCGGACAGATCCCGGACATATCCGGCTTTTACGAGGGGTTCCGCCTGTTTGCTTGCCCACCAGGTGAAGAGATCGGGTCCCTGTCCGCTTGCAAATTTCATTTTTACCGTTGATTTGTATTGATCGGTCGGAAGCTGGTCCACCTGGATCTTTATGTTCGGAAACTTCTCCTGGATCAGCTTCGGCAGAACGTCGACATAAATGTCCTCACCGTTTGTCGGTCTGGTCGGTACCATTACGGTAAGAGTGACGTCGGACGCGGCAGCTGTTGAAGAGGAAGCGGCCGCAGAGGTGTCGGCAGTCGAAGCAGCGGGCTCTGAGGAAGCAGCCGTGGATTCTGCCGGTTTATCGGACCCGGTCCCGGATCCGCAGGCCACCAGTGATATTACCATTATGCAGCAAAGGAATGCGCTAACGAACCTTTTCAAGTTTTCATCCTCCTTTAGTGATGGCCGAATCATAAATTCCGGTTCTTGAGCGGTTATTTTCCGCCCTTACTTCGTTGTCGTCGGTTGCAATAAAACAATTATTGCGCCCTCCTCCGCCTTGTAAGGACGAAAAATCCCTCGCTCAAGAATCCGTTTTTATGATTCGGTCACCCCTTAATTGATTTTGGCCATTTGTCCATGAAAATCACCTGCGCAGGGTTTTATCGACTAAACCTATCTTACCACGGCAAAAGTAATGTTTTTTTCGAAGATTGGTAACTTTTTATATTCCATACAGAGGCACCGGGTACAGATACCTCTTCCCGGTCCGTATAGGGAAATGAGCTGCCGGGAGATTCCTATTCTTCCCGGTTGCTGTTTGAAAGCACATTCAGCTTGAATTTGGACGGAGTGACCCCATACTTTTTCTTAAAGGCGGCGGTGTAATAGGAGGCGTTGCTGTAGCCCACCTTTTCCCCGATCTGTGCGATATCCTGGTTCAGGTTCTGCATTAGCAGTTCCTTGGATTTTTCGAGCCGCACATTGTTGATGAAATCCGGGAAACTCGTACCCGTATGCTCCCGGAAAATCCTGCTGAAATAGGAAGGGGAAATGGAGAGCTTATCTGCCATGAATGACGCGGTTACATCCGGATTGAAGTAATTCCTCTGGATGTAATCCAGCGCCTTTGCCGTAATATCATACACATTGGCGTTCTGGATCACGGACAGCTTTTCCGATACGTTTTCAAACAATTGCAGGAACCATTCTTCCGCCTCGGACGGGTCCTCCAGTTGAAGGAGCTGGTTGCCGACGTCCGCATAATTGGGGGCTCCGGTCACGGAGTCGTCCGTCCGGGCGATATCGGATGCCTTCATGATGCGTATGGCCGTCTGGGTAAGGATATGCAGGGAGATTTCATATTTCATGCTTTGCAGCATGCCGAAAACCTTTTTGAAGCTTTCTGCATAGTTTTCCCGGGACTGCTTTTTTACGGCGGCTAAAAGCTGTTCAACGGAATCATCCAGTCCGCCGCGCTTATCCTCCGCAATAATGCCGCTTTCGTCGATAATCGCCTGTCTGCCGAGGAACAGGCGGTAGTTTGTAGCCTGAAGGGCGGCCTTATATTTCTGTCCCAGCCGTTCCGGACTGCTGTCCATAGGGCTGATGCCAATAGTGACTTCGAGATTGAGCATGCGGTATATGGTATCGCTGGCCTCGGCTAAAAGTGGTTTGATACTGCTGACGGAGAGGCTTTCGGAGCCCGGCTCGCCCTTTTCCGCCGTGATAAGCGCCACATGTTCGCTGTCCACTTCCACCATGCGGCAGGTGAAGCGGTTATTCAGGTATTCGGAAGCGATGTTGCCGGTGGAGGCGGCCTGGAACTCCAGCGCGCCGGCGGTATTGCTCAGCTCAAGGTTTTTAAAGCCGCATATTCTAAGGACGATGACGCAGTAGGGATTTTGCAGAGGGGCGTACAAATGGACCTTTTGCAGGACCTGTGCGTATTCGCTGCCGTCGGGCTTGTCGCCGGCCTGGTTGAGAAGCTTTCGGATGTCCCTGTTTTCCTGTTCCCGCTCATAATTGTTCATCTTTTCAATAATCTTTTGGGTCGCATTAGAAACAATCTGGAGCTCGTTCATTCGGGACGTGTTCTGGGCGGGCTCAAGAAACATGCTGCGGATATTTTTGAAGATATTGTCGATGGGGGTGTAGATCCGGTAGGATACCTGCAGGGAAATTACCAGTACGCACAGGAGTAGAAAGATGCTCAGCCCGATGATGATGTTTCGGACAAAGGTCAGTTGCCGCACACTCTGTCCATATTCGAGCACATGCACCACATAATACTTCCCTTCGGAAGAGTATAAATAATTTACCGTATACCTGCGATGCTGCAGCATGGTGGTAAAGCTTCCGCTTTTGGCATTTTCCTTCAAGATTTTTTGGACATAATCCAGCTCCGACACATTGCTACAGAACTTGGCCATATCATTATCCAGAAGGATTCTGCCGGACGGGTCCATGATGAAAATTTCCTGGCTGCCTTCCAGCGGACCGGGAAATATTTTGGATTGAATCATATCCATATTGATGTTTACCAGCACGGCATCGTCAAAATTTTTATTGCCGTATGCTTTTTCTCCATAAAAGAAGGAAACGACGTTTAAATTTTCTTTTGCGTTGCGCTTCAATACAAGTGGTATGGCCTGAACCGGCCTTTCCGTATTGATCAGCTTTTGAAAATACGCTTCATACTCTTCCGGGATCGTGGAGTTGGAGGCTTTTAGCAGCAGGCCGTTTTTCCCGTATACATAAATGGAATCGATGAACAGGTTGGCCGAGATGACATTCACCGTGCTGTTGGCGGCGACGATCATATTGTTGTTCCATTCGGTATTGTTGGTATTAATGAGCTGTATGACATAGGGGCTTTGGTAAAGCTGGGTGACGATCCGTTCCGCCGAACTCAGGTAGTTGGCCATCAGGATGCTGATATTGGACAAAGCCATATGATTGGCGGATTCGATATCTTTGATCGTCTTGTCCCGGAACCAGAAGAACAGGGAGGAAGAAAGCACGATAATGGAAAGCGCGGCGACTCCGATCATGCCAAAAAAGAATTTCAGATAAACAACGTTTCGGGTAAGGGCGTTGACATGTCTTAGTTTCATGGGTTTCGTCCTTTTAAGAAAGACTTGAGGAAAAAGGCTACAGTACTATAGTACACCGAATTGGGGCCGCAATCAATGCGGTATTCTGTGCAGGTCCTGGCATATTTTACTGGAAAAAACGGACCGTCCCGCGGGCCGGGTCGCCGGAAACCGGTTAAACGCAAGGGACTTCCGGTACGGAAGGATAAGAAGGATCGATAGAATAGCAAATCTTTGATAGGGCTGTTTTTCGATTATTTGATAGGATTTCAAAAAATTGATATTGAGGGAAAACGGGTCGGATGGCAGAATGAAAATGGGTTCGGGGTCAAACCGGAACCGGTTGCACAATAATTCTACCGGAGGTCGCCGCAGGGATGTTTTCAAAAACGGATCAACTTAAATGGCAGGATCGGGCAGCAATAAAAAACGGACCGGGCATTCTGCCCCGGCTAAGAAAATATTTTATCGAAAACGGCACGCTGTACCTTTTTGCACTGCCGGGCCTGATATTTCTCCTTCTGTTCTGCTATGTCCCACTATCGGGACTTGTTCTTGTCTTCAAGAATTACAATTTCCAGGATGGTATTTATGGAAGCCCCTGGGTGGGCTTCGACAACTTCAATTACTTTTTCTCCAGCTTTGACAGCGCCTGGAGGGCAACAAGAAACACGCTGGTCCTGAACTCCATGTTTATCTTTTTCGGAACGGTTTTCGCCGTAACCCTGGGTATCATGTTCAACGAGATCAAATCAAAAGTGTTCATAAAAATTACCCAATCGATCACCTTTCTGCCCAATTTTCTGTCGTGGGTAGTGCTGGGAGGTATCTTCATGACCATACTGGACTACGACAAGGGGGCGTTCAACCAGTTTATCGCCTCCCTCGGGCTCGAGAGGATCGACTTCAATGCGGAGCCATTGTACTGGCCGTTCATACTTAGCTTTGAAAACATATGGAAGGGGGCCGGGTACAGCTCCATCGTCTACTTTGCCGTCCTGACGAACCTGGACCCCGCCTATTATGAATCGGCGGTGGTCGACGGCGCCACCCGGTTCCAGAAAATCCGGTATATTTCTCTGCCGCAGCTGAAGCCGACAATTATCATCCTGACCCTGCTGGCGGTAGGAAGGATCTTTTACGGGGATCTCGGAATGATTATGGGTGCGACGAGCATGAACCCCATGCTTTTCTCCACCACAGACGTGATTGATTCCTATGTCTATCGGTCGGCCGTCAAAAACGGAGAATTTTCCATGGCTTCCGCCGTCGGGCTTTACCAATCCCTCTTCGGGTTCCTGCTGGTCATGGGATCGAATTACTTTGCAGGGCGGTTTGACAAGGACTACAAAATATTCTAGGAGGCCGGACCATGAAAGAGTCTGCGGGCGATAAACTGACGATTGGCTTTATGTATGCTTTTATTTCCATATTTACGGCGTTGTGCCTGTTTCCCCTTTTGATCACCCTGGGCGTTTCGCTGACAAAGGAAACGGAAGTCATTAAATACGGTTATTCCATCATACCCAGGGCTTTCAGCCTGAGCGCCTACGAATACATTGCTGTCGCGCTGGGGGATAAGCTTTTAAGGGGGTATGGCGTGACCCTGTTTGTAACCGCGGTGGGGACGGCCGCATCCATGCTGGTTACCTCCATGTATGCCTACGCCGCTTCCGTCAAGACGTTCAAGCACCGAAACATACTCGCAATGCTGGCCTATATTCCGATGGTGTTTTCGGCAGGCATCCTTCCCTGGTTTATTGTACTGACCCGGTACTATCACCTGTCCAATAAGGTGTATGCCCTCATTGTTCCCTGCCTGATGAATCTGTTTTACGTCTTCCTGATCCGCAATTTTTTCAGCGCCGTGCCCGTCGAGCTTTCGGAGGCGGCAAAAATCGACGGGGCGGGGCATGCACGGATCTTTACCACCATCGTCGTCCCGGTCGCCCGGGTCGGCTTGATCACCGTAGCGTTGTTTTATGCGCTGGGATACTGGAATGATTTTTATATGGCGCTGATGTTCATCAGCAAACAGGAATTTTATCCTTTGCAGTATTTCCTGTACACGATGCTGACGAATGCGGAATTTGCGGCAATGAATTCCCAGACGCTGGGCTACCGGATTTCGGTTCCGCTGGAAACCATAAAAATGGCACTGACCTGCGTTACCATCGGGCCGATTGTCCTTTTGTTCCCCTTTATCCAGAAGTACTTTGCAAAGGGGATTGTCGTTGGCGGCATTAAAGGCTGAAAAGCTCAAAAACTGAAACGCTAAAACACTGTTCGAGCAGTTCCGGTTTAGGTTATTCGGAACCCTGCAGGAGCCGCAGATCCCGGAAGGCGCCGGCGGATAGGCGGAAACCGCAGAAGTTCCTGATAATAGAAGGTTCTTTGTATTTGACGATGATGTATAATGATTTGAGGAGGAATATTCATGCGAACGAGAATTTTTATCGCCGTACTTTCCTTAATTGTGCTGCTTTCGGTATTTTCCGGCTGCGGCAGAAGCAACACCCCGAAGGATACCGCGGCTGAGACGGGGGCGCCCTCCACGGAGAGCGCAGCACCGGCAGAAAGCACAGCGGCTGTTTCGGCAGACCCGCTCAAGGTAACGTTCCTTTATCTGGCGGATGAGAATCCCAGAATGAAGGAATACCTGTCCAATGAACTGAAAGATCAGTTGAAAAAAGACCTGAACCTTGAATTGGAGGTCCAGTTCCTTCCCTGGTCTGCTTATGGCCCTGGCCAGAAAGTGGATATGATGATCGCGGCCGGCGAACCTTTCGACATGGCAATGACCGATCACAACTGGCTGAACCAGGATGTCCAGAAAAAGATGGTGTACGATCTTACGGAGCTGGTGGACAAGTACGCTCCGGATCTGAAAGCCAACATGGACAAGGAAGCTTTCGAGAACTATACGTTCGATGGGAAGCTCTACGCACTTCCCGTAGGCGGCAAGCCGACCAGCTCGAGCTTTTACTCGATCTGCGTCCGGCAGGACATCCTGGAAGAGGTGGGAATGTCCGAGATCACTTCGATCGCCGACCTGGAGAAGTTTGCCGACCTGGCCAAGGCAAAGCATCCGGATATGTACGCAACTACGGATTACAATATGGAAGAATACATGAGAGGCTACACGGATAAGCTGTATACGACCTCCTACAGCATCAACGGCGTAATGGCGGACGAAACGGACGGAACCCTGCTGCCTGTTCTGGGTTCCGATGTGTTCAAAGCCCACGTGGATTTCATGAACCGGCTCTACAAGAAGGGCTTGATTCCCAAGGACATCCTGACGAATAAAACGACGAATCCCTTTGAAACCGGAAAATACTTATGGTTCCGCGGTACCTGCGGAACAACGAAGATTGAAAACGAACCAAGGCTGAAGCAGAATGTTCCGACCGCTGCGACAAAAGAATATATTTTCAATCCCACGGCACCCAAGTTCAAAACCGCATACGAAAGCACCGCTTTCATGGTTCCGTCCTACAGCAAGAACGCAGAGGCGGTCGTCAAGCTTGTCAACTACATGCAAAAGGGTGCGGACCAATACAACCTGTTTGTCTACGGCGTAAAGGACAAGGATTATAAAATGGTGGGGGATAAGGTGGAAAGAACTACTAAAACGGATTTCTTCTACAACTGGATGCTGTTCAACATCAAATTCCCTGTATTTGAAAGCAATATCCCCGACGATTATATCGAAACCTACAAGCACTGGGATGATAACGCGGTCGCCAGCAAATGGCTCGGCTTCTCGACCAATCTGGATCCGATCAAGACCGAAAAGGCGAAAATCGATGCGACCTGGCAGGAAAGGGTTTATCCGATGCTGGCTGGCCTGATCAGCTACGACAAGGGTTTTGAAACGGCCAAGAAGGAACTGGATAATGCAGGCTGGGAGAAATATTTCACGGAACTGCAGAAACAGTTTGCCGATTACCAGGCAACGAGGAAATAGATCAATTGACGATCCGGGCAACAGGGAAATGGGTCGGAAACAGGATGGGTTCCGGAAGAAAAGCCGGGACCCGTCTTTTTCAGAAAATGGCGCTTGAGGAGCAAGCATATGAATGGGTTAAATGCAATTGCAATACAGCAGGAAAAGGAGCGGGGAAAGCTTTTTTCCCTGTTGGGAGAACTCCCGGATTTCGGGCCGGAGAGAATTCGCGCAAAAACTGTCTCCGTTGAGGAGTACGCGGCGTATACGCTGGAAAAGCTGGTGCTGGAGCTGAACGGAATCGAGTCTGTTCCGGCCTGGTTTGCAAAACCCCGGAAGACCTCCGGCAAAATCCCGGTTATTCTTTACAACCACCCCCATGGCGGAGATTATATGCGGGGAAACCGGGAACTGCTTCAAGGAGCCAGCTATTTGAGTACGCCCTGCTATGGCGAAGCGCTGACTGCCCGGGGATATGCCGTTCTCAGCATCGATGCCTGGGCCTTCGGAGAAAGAAGAGGGCGTACGGAGACGCAAATCTTCAAGAGCATGTACTGGAACGGGCAGGTTTTGTGGGGAATGATGCTGTTTGACAGCATCCGGGCGATTGATTACCTCTTTACCCGGGAGGATATCGACCCGGACCGCATCGCCACGCTGGGAATTTCCATGGGCGGCACCAAGTCCTGGTGGCTTGCGGCGCTGGATACAAGGATCAAGGTATGCATCGACATGTGCAGCATGGCGGATTTCCATACCTTGCTGGAACTGAACGGCCTCGACTGCCATGGGTTCTACTATTATGTCCCCAGACTGCTGAAGCACTTCACAACGGCCCGGATCAATGCGTTGGTCGCACCGAGGCCTCACCTGAGCATGAATGGGATATACGATGTTTTGACCCCTGCGGCCGGGTTCGAAAAAATCGATAATGAAATGAAGAACGTTTACGCCGGCTGTGAAGGCGTTGGGGAATGGCGGATGAACAACTACAGCACCGGACACTATGAAACGGCCGAAATGCGCGCCGCAGCGCTGGATTTTCTGGAGAAATGGCTATAGGACCGAGGAAGCTGCAGGAGCAATTGGGGAAAACGGCAGGAGAGGATAGGGAAGGACTGAAGAAGGATGGAGAACAAAATGTATTCTGATGGGTTGAGTAAATCAAGTTTAAGCTGGTCTGCCCGCATGTCGGATTCCGTTATGGCAAGAGATCCGATTTTGCCGTTCCGGTGGTCCTATGATTACGGCGTGGTTTTCAAGGGGATGGAGCAGGTCTGGCTTGCAAGCGGAGACCGGAAATATTTGGACTATATCAAGAGGAACATGGATGAATACGTTGGGCCGGACGGAGCGATAAAAGGCTATAGCATGGAGGAGTACAACATCGACTATGTCAACAACGGCAAAATCCTCCTGCTGCTTTACCGGCAAACCGGCCAGGAGCGTTACAGGAAGGCGGCGGAGACTCTGCGCAGGCAGTTGGAGGGCCATCCCCGAACAACGGAGGGCGGCTTCTGGCACAAAAAAATCTATCCCCGCCAGATGTGGCTTGACGGTATTTATATGGGAGTGCCTTTTTATGCCGAGTTTGCCCGCTTGTTCGGCGGGTCGGCGGATTTTGACGACGCGGCAAAGCAAATCCTGCTGATAGCCGGGCACGCCAGGGATCCCGGGACCGGCCTGTACTATCATGGATGGGATGAAAGCCGCGGGCAGAAATGGTCGAATCCGGAGACCGGCTGTTCACCGAATTTCTGGGGAAGGGCAGAAGGCTGGTTCATGATGGCCGTGGCGGATGTGCTGGATTTTTTACCGACGGAACACAAGGACAGGGGAGGGATTGTAGAGCTCCTGAAGGAGTTGATTTCCGCAGTCGGGCGGGTGCAGGACAAGGAAACCGGACTCTGGTACCAGGTGCTGGACAGGGGCGGCAGCCCGGGGAACTATCCCGAGGCGTCCGCATCCTGCATGTTTGTCTATGGGATTGCGAAAGCGGCGGCAATGGGCTATATCGGACGCGAGGAAGGGGAAGTAGCTATACGTGGGTTCGGGGGTATTCTTGACCGGTTTGTGGAAACGGATGCCGACGGACTGGTAAGCTTGACAGGTACCTGCGAGGTAGCGGGCTTGGGAGGCGATCCCTACAGAGACGGAACCTACGATTATTATATCCATGAACGGATAAAGCGGAATGATTTAAAGGGGATCGGCGCGTTCATTCTTGCAGCCACGCAGGTGGAAAAGCTTGCTGCGAACCGGGATTCCGGCGTTTCGGGCCGGTAGAGGCTGCTGCGGAAATAGACCGGAAATAGAAATGAATCGGAAGCAAAATAAATGGGAAACAAAGTGAATCGGAAGCATAGAGGGAAAACAACATGATAGCAAATATAAAAGAGTACGGCGCCTTACCGATTGGTGCAGAGGAAAGGGAAATACTTCGGGACAGTCCGGCCTTGTGCACGGAAGCGTTCCGCAGGGCAATCGACGCCTGTGCCGGGGAAGGGGGCGGCACTGTGTACGTTCCCGCCGGTATTTACTTCACGGGGGCCATCCATTTGAAGAGCAATATTTGCCTCTACCTGGAACCCGGTGCGGTGATCCGCTTTTCCAGAGAGGAACGGGACTATCCGCTGGTGCATACGCGCTGGGAAGGGGTGGAGCGCGAGGTATATTCACCGCAGGTTTTCGGGGAAAACCTGGAGAATGTATCTATCAGCGGATACGGTACGCTGGACGGCCAGGGCGATGCCTGGTGGGGTCTGGTATTTTCCGACGGGCTCCGGTATCCAAGACCCAGGCTGATCCATTTTGTGAACTGCAAGGGCGTACGGATCGAGGGCGTCAAGCTTGTCTGTTCACCGAGTTGGACGGTTCATCCTCTGCTGTGTGAAAATGTCACCATACAGAATATCACGATACAAAATCCGCCGGATTCGCCCAATACGGACGGCATCAATCCCGAATCCTGCAGGAACGTCCATATTTCCAACTGCCATGTGGATGTGGGGGATGATTGCATTACCATAAAATCCGGGGTGGAGGACTGCCCGGAAAAAATACCCTGCGAAAACATTACCATCACCAACTGCATCCTGGTTCACGGCCATGGAGGCGTCGTCATCGGCAGCGAAATGAGCGGCGGGATACGAAATGTGGTGATCAGCAACTGCGTATTCGAAGGAACCGACAGGGGAATCCGCATGAAATCCAGGCGGGGACGGGGCGGCATTGTCGAAGATATAAGGGTGGACAATCTCGTCATGAAATCGGTCCTCTGTCCCATTGTCTTGCACCTGTTCTATTTTTGCGGTCCGAAAGGGAAGGACCGGTATGTGTGGGATAAAAGCGCATACCCTGTCAATGAAGGGACTCCGGCCTTCCGAGGGATTCATTTCAGCAATATTACGGCACGGCAGGTCCGTGCTTGCGCCGGTTTTATCTATGGCTTGCCGGAGATGCCCATCGAGGAGGTCATCCTGTCGGACATTACGGTAGAGCTGGCGGAAAATGCCGAGCCCGGCCTGCCTGCAATGATGAGCGACCTGGAACCCATGAGCGGCAGAGGCTTTATCTGCTGCAACGTGAAGGAGCTTTCCTTCGACCGCGTACGGATCCGGAACCAAACAGGGCCGGCCTTCGAGATCAGCAATGGGACCAATGTGAGCCTGCCCCGGGAGGTGCGGGAATGATAACGGTAGCGGCGGATGGGAAGGGTGATTTCCGGACGGTTCAGGCGGCAGTGGACGCCGTCCCGGACGAAAGCACGGACAAAACCCGGATTTATATAAAAAACGGGATTTACCGGGAAAAGGTAGCCATAACAAAGTCCAATATCTCCCTGATCGGGGAGAGCGCGGAGCTTACCGTCCTGACCCATGGTGATTATGCGGCCATGACGGATGCCTCCGGAGAACCGATCAACACCTTCTGGACCTATACGCTCTTTGCGGGTGGGAACGATTTCACTGCAGAAAATCTGACGATTGAAAATTCAGCCGGACCCGGAAGCCGGGTAGGGCAGGCGATCGCTGCCTATGTGGACGGCGACCGGGCCGTTTTTCGAAACTGCAGGCTGCTGGGCCATCAGGACACCCTTTTTACCGGCCCTTTGCCGCCCTATCCTTTGGCCGTGAAGAAGTTCGGGGGACCGAGAGAGGGACAGCCCAGGAGGAGCAGCAGGCAATATTACGAGAACTGCCGGATCAAAGGAGAGGTGGATTTTATTTTCGGTTCCGCTGCGGCCGTATTCCGCCGGTGTGAGATTGTCTCCGACGATCCGGGGGCGGATGCCTGCGGCTGGATAACGGCAGCCTCGACGCCGGAGGGGCAGGCGTTCGGATATGTGTTTATGGAGTGCAGACTGACCGGGGAAGCGCTGCCGCGATCCGTTTACCTTGGCAGGCCATGGCGGAATTTTGCGAAAACCGTATTTATCCGCTGCCATATGGGAGAGCACATCCGGGAAGAGGGCTGGGACAACTGGCAGAAGCCGGAATGCGAGCAAACAGTGCTGTATGCCGAATATGGATGTACAGGCCCCGGAAGCACGCCGGGCAGCCGGGTGGGATGGTCGAAAAAGTTTACGGCGGAGGAAGCGGAACAGTACAGTGTGGAGAACGTCCTGCGGGGCGAAGACGGCTGGAAGATCAAATTGATTTAATCAAGGGGGAGTTTTGCTTGAGTATGAGTATGCAGTTCATCCGGAATCCGATCCTGAAGGGGTTCAACCCCGACCCATCCATTATCCGGGTGGGGGAGGATTACTATATTGCGAATTCCACGTTCCAATGGTTTCCCGGCGTACAGATCCATCATTCGAGGGACCTTGCGCACTGGAGGCTCCTGACCAGGCCGCTGAGCCGCCTTTCCCAGCTGGACATGAAGGGAAACCTGTGCTCGGGGGGAGTGTGGGCGCCCTGCCTCACCTGGCATAACGGCGTATTTTACCTGGTGTACTCGGACTTGAAAAATATCAAAGGTACCTTCAAGGATTGCCATAATTATCTGGTCACGGCTACCGACATCGAGGGAGAATGGTCGGATCCCGTCTACCTGAACAGCAGCGGGTTCGATCCGTCCCTGTTCCATGACGACGACGGCCGCAAATGGCTGGTAAACATGTATTGGGACCACAGGGGCGGAGGAGGAGGCCGGGAACGCTTTGGCGGCATTGTCCTCCAGGAATATTCGGAAAAGGAAAAGCGGATGACCGGTCCGGTGAAGAATATCTTCAAAGGCTCTGCGCTTGGCGTGACGGAAGGCCCCCATCTGTACAAGCGGAACGGGTATTACTACCTGCTGACGGCGGAAGGCGGAACAGGAGATGGCCATGCGGTGACGGTGGCGAGGTCGAAGAAGATAGACGGTCCCTATGAGATCGATCCGACCAATCCCATATTGACGTCCGTGGGTCATCCGGATGCTGAGTTGAGGCGTTCGGGGCATGCCGATATCGTGGAAACCCGGGATGGGCAATGGTATATGGCGCACCTGTGCGCGAGACCCTTGAAGAAATCGGGGAGATGCGTGCTGGGGCGTGAAACGGCAATCCAAAAGGTGACCTGGACCGAGGACGGATGGCTGAGGACCGAGGATGGCGGGAATAGGCCGAAGCTTGCAGTGAAGGCGCCGGGCCTTCCGGAATGCCCGTGGGAACCGGGGCCCCTGCGGGATGATTTTGATTCGGAAAAGTTGAATATTCATTTCCAGTCCCTTCGCATTCCGTTGGGAGAGGATATTCTTACCCTGAAGGAAAGGCCCGGGTATTTAAGGCTGAAGGGGAAGGAGTCGTTGAACTCCCGTTTTACGCAGGCGCTTGTGGCAAGGCGCCAGCAGGCGTTTTCCTATGCGGCTTCCACCTGCATGGAGTTCGAGCCGGACAATTACAACCAGATGGCGGGACTGGTCTGCCTTTACGATGTGAACAACTTTTATTATTTGAAAGTCAGCCGCGACGAAAAGCTCGGCAAGGCCATAGGAATCCTGAATTGTGATGAGGGCGTCTTTTACCAGTCCCAGGAGCTGCTTGTCCCGGTGGAAGGGTGGAAACGCATTTATTTAAAGGTGGAAGTGAGGGAGGAAGAGCTCCGGTTTTTCTACTCGGCGGACGGACAGGCATGGAAGCCCATAGGCGAGGTTTATGATGCCAGCAAGCTTTCCGACGACTATGGAACCACCAGCAATTTCACCGGCGCTTTTGCGGGGCTGTGCTGCCAGGACCTGGACGGGTCCTCGAAGCCGGCGGATTTTGATTTCTTTGAATATTCCGAGCTTTCCGATTAGCTAGGAGGAAGGGAAGTGAACAAGGGATAAATCCTTCTCCGGCTTCACTGCAAGCCGGGTTATTTTATCCCTTAGTCTTTCCGCCATAACAGGAGCTTCCATCAAGGGCTTGTTTTCTTTACCGTGCAGAAACGGTAGAAGCTGATGCCAAAGAGCTTGATAGATAGCCTGGACGCCATTGGGATTGGCCGTGGTATCTCCTTCGGTTGCGAGGATGAAGTCATGATCGGGCAAACATATAGCCAGCTGCCCGCCTATGCCATATAATGCAAATCCGTTATTCCTGCATCTCCAGAACTGATACCCGTACCCTTGCCGTTCCTCGACAGCAGGCTGCAAACAGGTATCGATCTGTTTTGCCGTTGCTTCCGTGATAAATTTTTCCGGAATGAGCTGCTTGCCTCGAAATCTTCCATTATGCATGCAAGTGTAGGCAACTTTCGCCACATCTCTTAAGGTACAGATCAGTCCCGAACCTCCCTGGCAAATCCCCAAAGGACAGGTGAGCCATTTGATGTTTTCCGAACAGCCGAGTTCATTCAATAAGCTGCATCTTAGGTAGTCGAGCAGCGACATTCCGCTTAATCTTTCTACGAGTGCGGATAATACGTGAGTGGATGAAGTATCGTAGGCAAAGCTGGTACCCGGATAACGAACCGGATGCACCGCAAAAAAGGTTCTGACCCAATCCTCACAGGACATCTGCTTATATGTGGTAAACTTGTGGGGGGAGGCCATACAAAGCATATCCTTTATGGTAGTCTCCCGGATATACGGATGGACCCCTTCGGGGGGAAGCTTATCGGGAAAATAATCGCAAATACGGTCGTCAAGCGATAACTTTCCCTCTTCCTGTAATATTCCGATTGCAACAGAGGTGAAGCTTTTTCCTACGGAGTACATCCGATGCGGGAAATCCGCGTCAAATGGGGCATAATAGCCCTCGGCAAAAACCTTGCCGCCCTTGAGCAGGATAAATCCATGCATGCAGAGATCTTCCTGCTCTAATTCGTCTATGAATCCCAGTACGGATTCCGATGGAATTCCGACCGATTCCGGGGTCACAATATTCCAGTTCACGAGATCGTCTTCCGCATATTTTTTCATATCAATCCCCACCTTCTTTTTTTGGGCCGGTATCCATCCGGTCAGCACTGCCGATACAGATCACGGATAAACCGGATACTCCGGTCCACGGTTTCGGGGCGAGTGGATTCCATCGAAACAGGAATAGGGTTTTTCCGGGTCTTAACCAGCTTTAAAAGCAGATCATAGTTCAGCAGACCGTCGCCGATCGTATCAATTACCTTTATACGGTTGTTTTCCATTTTAAAATCCTTCGCGTGGATGGCTGCAATCCTGTCTCCAAAAAGGTCGAAAGCTTTTCGCATCATCTCGTCCTGCCGGTGGTAATCTTCTTCTGGAATCAGATTCACAGGATCAAACACTACTTGCAGATGATCGGAAGGAATCGAATCCAACAGGCGTTTCATCCACTCAGGGGAACCGATCGTATCTTGCCCTCCGCCTTCAATTCCGACCACGGCATCAAACTTTTCCGCCTCTGATACAAGCTCTTTTACAGTATCTGTGAGAATCCTGAAAGCACTTTCCCGCTCATGCGGTTCCACATGCCCCGTCTCTGTAGCAACCATGCTGCAGCCGAACTCCCGGACGTACCGGAGGTGTTCTTTAAATAGCGCAATCTGGTTCCTTCTCTCGGCGGGATCAGGATGGATGGGATTGATATAGCAGCCGAGAACAGCAATTTGTACATTTTTACGGGCGAAAGCCTCTCTTATTTGGTTTGCAAGTTCCGAAGCCAGAAATCCCGGCCCGGCCTGTATTCCCGCAACTGCTTTGGACAAGGCAAGCTGAGTGCAGCGAAGCCCTTTTGCCGAAATTTTCTCCGCTAATTCTTCGACAGACAATTTTCCGAAGTCATGTGCTCTTATTCCCAGAATCATATGATTGCCCCCTGATATGGCCATTATTTCCCATAAAATAATTTTCAATTTCCGAACAGCCCAGGATAAACGCCCCAATGCCTTTTAAATCGTTATATTTCACAGGTGCATTGATATAATAATCATAAGTGCCGTCTCTATAGGGGATACCACCCAAGCCTGCAACCATGCAAGTACTTTTAAGATTGACATCACCCAGCGAGTCTACTTCCACGAAATGATTTCCTATTCCCTTGTATGCTTTCATTGCGGCTTCAATATTCTCATCGCCCATATATCCTTTTCTGACTGCTTTTATTATGGCATACAAAAACATGCAGGATGCAGAGGCTTCCAGGTAATTTCCTTTTCGTGCGCCTTGATCCAGTACCTGGTACCATAATCCCGTTGACTGGTCTTGGACGGAAAGGATTGCCCCGATAATGCCCTTCACTATATCGATCATTTCTTTGCGGTCCTTATGGCTTTCAGGGAGGAAGTCCAAAGTATCCATAATTGCCATTGAGAACCACCCCAAGGAACGTCCCCAGAAATTAGGGGATACGCCGGTTTCCTTATTGGCCCATTTTTGCTCTCTGCTCTCGTCCCATCCATGGTAGAGCAAGCCTGTTTTGGGCTCTCTCCCATGCCTGTTCATCAGAATGAATTGGTTTGCAACATCATCAAATGCCCCAGGCTCATGAAAAAGTTCTGCAAACTCAGCGTAAAACGGCGCACCCATGTACAGCCCGTCCAGCCACATCTGATGGGGATATATGGCCTTATGCCAGAAGCCGCCCTCACTGGTTCTCGGATGAGTGTCCAGTTGGCTTCGTAAAAGATAGGCGGCCTTTTTGTACTTCATTTCTCCGGTTTGTTTATATAGGAGTAAAAGCAGCTTTCCATTATTGATATGGTCAATATTATATTCGCCCGGAGAATAGGTTTTTATATTTCCGTCGTTGTCGAGGAACTGATCCATATTTCTCTTAATATAATTGTAGTAATCGATGTTTCCCGTCATTAACCATACCTGCTCCATCCCTTTAAAGACAACACCATAATCATAGGACCAGTGTTCAGGCAAAACCGGATCCCGTTTTATAACGGAATCACACATCCTGACGGCCCATTGCCGGACATCTGTTTTAAATTGATTTGTTCTGTTGCTTTCCGTCTTCAATTTCTAAAACCTCCTTTACTGGATTTGATAAGAATTTATGCTTGCGGAATTGCTCTTCTCAATGCATGACTCAGCTACCGGTCAGGACCGGTAAAACAATCCGGACCATTGTTCCGATATTTTCACGGCTTTCTATGCTAAAGGCGGCCTGATCGCCGAAATACAGCCTGATGCGCCGATAAACATTGGATAAGCCGATGCTGCTGCTGTTGTCGTCACCGGTTTCCGAAGTCAACTGTGTCATCAGCTCGTTTATTCTTTCTTTTGACATGCCGGTGCCGTTATCGGAAATTTCAATAGTAACCCGGTTTGTTTCAATAAATCCTCTGACAGTGACAATTCCTTTATGCCGGATATTTTCAAAACCATGCTTGATGGCGTTCTCCACAATAGGCTGTAAAATGAGCTTTATAGTCCGGCATTCCAGTATGCTGTCTTCAAATTGCTGTTTGATTTCAATCCGGTCGTGATTGCAGATTTCCTGAATGTAGATATAGCTTTTCAGGTGTTCGATTTCTTCCCGGAAGGTAACCTGATCCTTTCCCTTACTGATACTGCCCCTGAAAAAGCTGCCCAGAGCGGTAACCATATTGCAAATATCCTCTGCTCCTTTTTTATATGCCATCCAATTGATAGCTTCCAGCGTATTATATAGAAAATGCGGATTGATTTGCTGCTGCAAGGCTTTTAGCTGCGCTTCCTTTTCAAGCAGCTTGAGATCACTTTCGCGAAGCTTGGATTGGTAGTTTTCCAGCATGAGCTTGTTGAATTCCTGAAACAGAACGGCGATTTCATCCTTCCTTTTTGTATTTATGTCAGGGTCGGCAGAGGAGCCCTTAATGAAAAACAGGAGCTTTTTTAGCGGCTTAGCCATTGAGGAAGTGATAAGGGTTGAAATGAAAAGGAGAAGAACGATATAAAGAATCAAGATGAATACACTATACATGAAAATTGGGAATAGGATGGATCGGAGCTGTGAAACCGGAATAACTCCTACGATATTAAAATTGAAATCAGAAGAAACAGTATTGACGACCAGATAGGAGCGGTTTTCTGAAGACAGTGAAAAGCTTCCGGCTTCCTTTTTAACAATTTCGGATAAAAAATCCTCCGATTGAAGAATAACTGAGGTTTCTGCGGTTTCATCGGACGAGATGACGTTTGAATTTCCATCCATGAGGAGGATGAAATTGGAAATCTCCTGTTCCGGAATGCGGAAAACACTGTTGAGATAGCTCTGATCAATAAAGAAGACCGCATAGCCGAAATCGAACTGAAGGGACTTGAGACTGCCGGCTTTGCGGGCAAAGACCAAAACAGAACGGTTATGATAGTTGCTGATTTTTCCAAGGAAAACAAGCTCTCCTATACTATTGTCCAATTTGTCTTTATAGCTGACATCCAGAGCAGTAATGGCGGCTGTGTCCAAATAGATATCCGAATAAATATTCTCGCCTTTTCGGTTATAAAGGTTCAGAGAATAAAATTCATTTCTGGAACGCTTAAAATCCGAAAACATGTCACGGATAACAGAATAGCCGGGTTCGGGAATTCTGTCGCTTTCGAGGCCGGGCCATGCATCCTGGAAGTCGTTGCTGTAAATCAATTCCTTTGTGATGTTGTTGAAGCTGTTAAAATTGTAATCTACATATTTCTTCACCTGGGAGATCGTATTGACCGTCAGGCTGGTGACTTTATCATAGTAAAGATGGTAATATCCGTTGGCGGTGGACAGGGTAAAAGCAAGTGCCGGTATGATGATGGTAAACAGAAAATGGATAAACAATCTTGTTCTGAAGCTGGAATCCTTTAAAAAGAAATACCCTATGGTCTTGGGCTGTTCTTGCATGGGGCGGCTGTTATACATCAGCGTATCTGCCAGAGCGTGCAGGGGAATAGCTATTTTTCTGGCGGAATAATAGGAAAAAAACAGAATAAAAAGGATACAGGGGATGCTAAAGCCGAAGATGTAGAGATATGGGTTTGGGTGGCGATTGTTCGCGAAGACCTCCGAAAGCGGTATCTGTATGATCATGCGATACTGGTATGGCAACAGATGATAATATGTTTTCAGCATCTTTATTCCATGGATCGTTTCATAAGAATACGGAAGGCCGTCCATGAGGCGCTCGTCAAATTGACCGGATAGGGCGGCGCTGCCACCGTTGTTGGACCAGATCACCTGCCTGTTGTTATCCAGCAAATACAGGTTGGCGGGCTGATCAAAACTGGAAAAGAGATCCGAGAACAATTCGTATTTAAACGTAATGATAACAATTCCCTTTGTTGTTTTATCGGCATTGATCAGCTTTTTAACATAGGTCAGATTGCCGTCAACCAGGGAAACGATTTGTGCGTCCGTCATGTCAACTGAAGAGGAAGGGGCTTTGCGATACAAAAAGGGAGTATTATCCTCTGAATCCCGGCTAAGGAGTGGGTACTGCCTGCAGAAATCGTTGAAATTGAAGTCGTCGCCCAAATACCAGCCCTGCTTGTCCAGCTTGAATATATAGGACATGTCGTTTGACCCAAGGAAAAAAATCTGGTCAATGTAATTTTGAAGAATAAATATTTTTGACAACTCGGCGCTTATATTATAAAGACTTCGGTTGATCAATTCATAATTGCGGCTGTCGAAGGGCAAAGATACGGCGTCGGTAATGACTGTACTGTTATTTATTTTTTTCAAACAATCGTCCATGTTGAGAAAATTATCGTTTAAATACTCATTGGACAGCTTTATGGAGCTTTTATAATATTCCACCTGCTTTTCTACCAGGGACTTTGTAAAGTAATTATAGGATGCCAGGGAAAATGTAATAAATACAAACAATGCAAGAAAAACGGAATAAAAAAAGAGCCGGTATCGGATACTTGGGTTTCGGGTTATTTTTTGAAAGATTGATTTTATTTTCACGGGGATCAAATATTGGAATATCATACGGTTCTCCATAAAACATTATTCGCCCGGCAGCTTCCGCTTATATTCCAGGGGCGTTATACCGGTGAAGTTTTTAAAGGTATTTGTAAAATAGGTAGGGTCCTCATACCCTACCAGGCGACCGATTTCATATATTTTTAAATCCACCCGGTTCAGAAGCTCGATGGCTTTGGTTATCCTGAATTCCTTCAAATAATCCACAAAATTCGAACCGGTCTCTTTTTTAAACAGTATGCTGAAATAGCTTGGATTTAAAAAAACAGATTCAGCCGTTTGATTCAGCGTGATTTTTTCGTTATAGTGCTCTTCTATAAACTTTTTCGCTTTTAGTATGCAGGGATAGGAGGAGGACCTGGATTTGCTGTTCAGGCTGCCGAGGCCGGCAGCAACCCTGGAAATTACCCCGGAAAGCGCGATTTCAAGCTCGTTGTGGGACCGGAAGGCGTTGATGAAGGATAAAAACGGGGGATAGATGTTGATGATTTCACCCAGAGAGGTCTTGTGCTTGCTCAACCGTCTGTCAATGATGTTCAGCAACTGGAGGGCATAATTCTGGATGGTTTCGGGTTCCAGGTGGCGCAGCGCAGGGTCAAACGCTTCCCAGAAAGCCCGGAAGCCGGAAGCGCTTTTTTTCGCATCCCCTTCCATGAGCGCGTTAAGCAGCTGGTTTTCCGATTCATAGGGATATTCAAAAAAAGCATTAATCAGCGAGGATTTGTCCTTCCAGGCATAAAAGAATTCCTGGGATTCGTCAAAGAACTTCCGTTTCAGGCTGATTTCGGCCTGCTTATAAGAGCTTGCCGCAAAAAGAATGCTTTTGTAGATATTACCTGTGCTGATCCTGCTGGAGCGGACAGGCAGACTGCCGGAATGACGCCGGACAATCCCCGAAATTTCTTCGGACTGATGTATGATAAATTCATAGGGCGTTTCAAATTTATCCGGCAGGTTGAAGTTCAGCAGGATTATAAATTCATAATTGCGGCTGATATAAGCGTATCCCAAATTATTTATTTTCAGGTGCCTGCAGATTTCGGAAAAAAGATCATGTACGCAGTTGCGCATTCCGGGCTGCTTCCACAGTTCCGAAATACTATCGGCTTGCAGTATCATACACGCAAAATAATCGTAAGTTAAATTCAATTCCAGCAAATTTATTTTTTCTTCTATTTCCGCGTAGTCGTAGATTCTTTCTTCCAGTATGCCTTTGAGAAAATTTTCCGCAGCCAGGGGAAGGCTTTCATTGATTTGTTTCTTATAGCTGTTGATCAGAGCGGGAATCTTTTTCCTTTCGTCCAGTTCCTTTTTCAACCGCAGGAAAAGGCTTTTCAATTCCTGCAAGTTGACAGGCTTTAAAAGATATTCGCTGATGCCTGCGCTGATTGCCTTTTTGGCGTAATCAAATTCCTTATAGCCTGTAAGCAATACGATTTTAATGTGAGGATAATCGCTGCTTAATCTTTTACTGAGTTCCAGACCATCTACAAAGGGCATTTTGATATCCGTAAGCACGACATCGGCCTGGGAGGCCTCCATCCGTTCAAGCGCCTCTTCGCCGTTGGAAGCGGAACAAACCGCTTCAAAGCCAAGCTCATTCCATTGAAAGGTCATTAAACCGTCACAAACCAGAAACTCATCATCTACGATCATTATTTTGTAAAGGTCGCCCATGTCATTCCCTTCTTTATGCAGTGGTTTGATATAAAAATTTTATAACATTGCCTGGGAGTTTTCCATATGGATTTTCAACAATCAAAAAAAACTAAAGAAATACAAAAAATGACCCGTTCATTCTCTTTTTTCCCGTTGCTACAATAGAAGCATGCTTACAGCCATTTTAAGAATATTTGCTCTCAAGGCGGAAAGGGTCTCATTCAACTGATGGATCAACTGATTCTTGAAGGAGGTGCAAATTCATGGTTCAATTGAATTATGAAATCAATGATACATCATAACATTGGTGAGAAGCAACAACATCCTTATTTTCCCAGGCTCATCAATAAATTTGAAGGAGGATTCCATGAAAAAGCTATTCGCATTGATATTGAGTCTCTTTGTTATTTTATCTTTCGTTCTCCCTTCCTATGCAATTACGTCAGTACCGGTCACCGGAATTAAGCTGGACAGCAAAAGCATCAATATGAAGCCTGGCCAGACCTATACCTTGAATATAACGCTTACCCCTGCCAATACGACACAAAAACTGCTGACCTTTTCCACCAGCGATTCCGATGTAGCCATGGTTACCAAAAGCGGTAAAATTGTCGGTGTAAATCCGGGCAAGGCGACAATCACGGTCCATTCCCAAAGCAACCAAAAGATTTCTGCGAAATGCACCATTGTTGTTGCTGACCGCAATGGAGAAGTAAACGTATTGGCGTATAACCAAAGGACCAGGGATTCCCTTTTCGGCCCTTTATATAACGATTTTACAAAAGCCACCGGCATCAAGGTGAATGTACTTCCGGTTACGGGAGACGGGGCAGACTATATGAGAAAGGTTGACATTGCCCTGATGTCCGGAGATACGTTCGATGTATTTTTTGTTGGAAATCAGATTGACCATACAAAATACGTTTTGAACAAGTCGTTACTTGAATTGAGTGATTTTGCCAAAAACTATCAATATGATCTGAATACCAAGTATGGGAAATACCTGTTGAAATTCAGCGGGCAGGTGTATGGTATTCCCGGTTCTCCCAGCTACTGGGCGGTTTTCTATAACAAAAAAATCTTTGATGACGCAAAGGTGCCTTATCCCAAGGGGTACTGGACCTGGGACCAGTATGTTGAAACCGCGAAGAAATTAACCAATCCCGAAAAAAAGATTTACGGTTCCTTCATGAATACGTTTGATGCCAACAACTACATACTGGCAAACCAAAAAGGCGTGAACGGATATAAGCCGGATGGCACCAGCAATTTTGATGATCCTGCATTCATTGATTCCATCAAATTTTATGGAAGTCTTGGAAATACATTGAAGGTCCAGCCCAGCTTTGCGGAACAGTCTTCCAAAAAACTGCCCGCGGAAAGCTTTGTGTCAGGAAACTATGCGATGCAATTCTGCGGGTCCTGGCTACTTTCCCAGCTGTCCGACCGGGTAAAATATCCAAGAGACTGGGATTACGGCATTACTCAGGTCCCAGTTCCAGATGCCAGCTCAAAGAATAACGTAGGCGCCATCGGGTTTGTTCAAATCAATAAAAACGCCAAAAACAAGGATAATGCATTCCGGCTGGCTACCTTTATCGGAGAAAACCAGTACAAGTATACAAATGAAATCCCTGCGCTTGCTGATTTTGACAAGGACGATTTTCTCAAGCTTTTCGAGCAGGGCGCAAAGGATTCAGGCGGGAGCGTCACAGCGGAAGACCTTTATAATGCGCTTATTAATAACGGTTTAGGCTTCAGACCTGAAAAAATTACCGGTTCCATTCCCGCCCAGTATAAAGCGATTATAGTGAAAGAGGTTCAGCTGTATTATCTGGGCCAAAAATCGGCTGAGGATGTCTGCAAGAGCATCAAGGAACAGGCCGATGCAGAAATCATGAAATTGAAACAGAATAAGTGATTTGAACGGAAAGATTGTCGGAACAGCCTCCTCAAGGCTGTTCCGACAGAAAACAAACTTTGCAGCAAATACGGGGTAATCTAGATGGATTCAATAGGTAAGAGAAAACAGTCTCTGGATAAGGATCAGTTCAGCGTAGTACTTTTATTCCTTGCGCCTTTCATCATAGGGTTTCTTATTTTTGACGTAATACCGATTCTTTCCGCCTTTGTTATAAGCGTTTTGAATCTCAACTCAATAAGCGGCTTTGCCGATACGGACGCTATGAGATTCATAGGATTCGAAAATTATATCAATATATTCAAAGACCCTGTTGCCATGACATCTTATGGAAGGTCTTTGCTCTATACGGTTTATTATGTTCCTGCCCTGAATGTTCTCGCTATTCTTCTGGCTTTGCTGCTGACCAGGGCGCTTTATTTGAAGTCGGCTATCCGCACAATGATTTTTATACCCTATGTGACGAATATCGTAGCGGTTACGATTTTGTGGGGAATTCTTCTGGACCCCTTTGGCGGCGTGGTCAATACCTTCTTGAAATCAGTAGGGATAGAGCAGCCGCCGATGTGGCATTTAGGTGTGAATACTGCGCTGCCGACACTGGCCGGCGTTTCAATTTGGCGTGATGTAGCCTTTCAGATGGTTGTTTACATGGCGGCGATCAATAATGTACCAAGAGAATTGTACGAATCGGCGGATGTGGACGGAGCATCCAAAGTCGTCCAGTTTTTCAAAATAACATTGCCGGCGATAACCCCAACGATCTTTGCGATGATCGTAACCAGTATCATTAATTCGTTTCAGAATTACGCACTGGTTTTTACGATGACAAACGGAGGACCCGGGGATGCTTCCAGGGTCGCAGTGCTTAACATCTATCAGGAGGCGTTCGAATACAGCCGGTTCAGCGTCGCATCGGCGCAGGCAATCATTTTGTTTTTTATTATCCTGGTTATCACAATGATTCAATGGAAAGGGCAGAAAAAATGGGTACATTATTAAAAAGCCACAGTTACCGGAGCAGCGCGAATCGAACTATTTTAACCGTCCTTATGCTGATTCTGTCAGCCCTGATGATTTTGCCTTTTATCATGATGATTTTCGCATCCTTCAAGTATTCGGCGGATGCCTTTACCAACCCGCTCTTTTTGGATCCGAGAAAAGTCAACCTGAACAATTATAAAGAAATTTTTGAACATCCTTATTATTTCAAATGGTTTTTGAATTCTGTCATTGTTGCGGTAAGTGTGATCGTTTTGAAGGGGACTGTAGTTTCGATGGCGGCTTATGCTTTTGCCAAACTGAGATTCCGAGGCAGAGACACCTTATTCATGGTACTGATGTCAGCCATGATGGTTACATCGGATACAACCATTGTTGCAAGATATTTATTATATAAAGAGATGCACCTGATCAACTCCCTTTTGGCACTTATAATCCCTTCCGTATTCGGAGTCTTTTTTGTATTCCTTCTAAGGCAGTTCTTTTTAGGGATCCCGGCGGAGCTTTCGGAAGCGGCGGTGATTGACGGCTGCTCCCATTTTAAGATATATTACAAAATCATCATTCCATTATCCATACCGGCCATGCTGACAATGGCTTTATTCAGCTTTATTTGGTCCTGGAATGATTTTGTAAACGCATTTGTATTCATCACGCCGCTGGAAAGGCAGGTAGTACCTGTCGGGCTGAAATCCTTTCAAAATGAATACACAACGGATACCTCGCTTCAGATGGCGGGTATCTGCATCGCAATAATACCTGTAATTATCCTCTTTACGACCGTTCAGAAGTACTTTGTCGAGGGAATTGCTTTAACAGGGATTAAAGGTTAGCAGCACCCAGGCTCAAGAACCACATTAGCAAACAAGAACCACATCAGCAAACAAGAACCACATACAGCAAATCTTGAAGAAAAGGGACGTTTTCCGGTTCTCCCTGCCGGAAGCGGTCCCTTTTTGTATGCGGGCAATCAACAATACCCTTTACTACAAGCCACGCCTAAAGGGCGTTGGTACGGTCTCCCACCCGTGAACGGGTCATCATCATCTATTGCCCGTAAAAGAAAAACCCCTGGCTAGGCCGGGGGGTTGATTATTTGGCCGCAATTGGGCGGAGAATGTTCCCGTGGGTGATTTTCCATAGGACCTTATACCTATCTTTCGAAAAAAATTCCATTTATCTCTTGAAATGAACGGCAATATGCTTTAAAATAGAGACAAGTGGTTCAAATTGGTCCAAAGTGGTGCAAAGTGGATGAAGTTGAACGGTAAGAGGTGAAAAATCATTGTTCTATGGGACGCATCAGCATACGATAGATCCGAAAGGCAGGGTGATTATTCCTGCTGCCTTCCGGGAGGATGGACTGTCGAAGCTGATGCTCACAAAGGCAACGGAGGATTGCCTTTTCATCTTCTCTATGGAACAGTGGCAAAAAATGTGCGCCAAGCTGGACGAACTGCAGGAATCGGACGATGATGCGCAGGATTTCCGAAGATGGTTTTATTCCAGCGCCGCCCTGTGTGAATTGGATAAAAACGCACGCATCCTGGTGCCGCCAGAGTTGAGAATCTATGCGAACCTCGAAAAGGACATCACGATCATCGGTGTAGGATCCAGGGCCGAGGTATGGAATAAGTCCACCTGGGAAAATTATAGCAGGAAGGAATCCTTCGACCGCAAATCTCTCAAGGATACCATGAAGAAGCTCTTCCTTTAGGGCTTGCGGCGGGTTGCCGGGAGGAAATGGATGGATTTCAGGCACAGACCGGTTCTGCTGGACGAATGCATAGAAAGTTTGAATATAAAAAGCGACGGGGTTTACCTGGACGGTACCCTCGGGGGGGCGGGACATTCCTCCGAGATCCTCAAAAAGCTGGACAAGGGTACCCTGGTCGGAATGGACCAGGACGGTTTCGCCCTTGAGGTTTCGGGAGAAAGGCTAAAAAAGATCCAGGGAACCGCCGGGCTCGTTCTGATAAGGGGAAATTTCCGGAATATGGCCCGGTTGCTCAAAGATCATGGAATAAACGGGGTAGACGGCATCCTGCTCGATATCGGGGTGTCATCGCACCAACTCGACGAAGCGGAGCGCGGCTTCAGCTACCAGCAGGATTCGCCGCTGGACATGCGAATGGACAGGACAAGCCGTCTGGATGCGGCAACCATCGTCAATACCTATGACGAAAGGGCGATCAAGGATATCATACGGGAATACGGGGAAGAAAACTGGGCAGCCAGAATCGCTTCCTTCATTATAAAAGCAAGAAGCGAAAGAAAGCTTGAGACGACCGGACAACTGGTCGAGATCATAAAGGCGGCAATACCGGCGCCGGCGAGACGGGAGGGGCCGCACCCCGCAAAAAGGACCTTCCAGGCGCTGCGGATCGCGGTGAACGACGAGCTTGGAGCGCTGAAGGAAGCGCTGGACGGCGCGGTGCAGATCCTGAAGCCGGGAGGAAGGCTGAGCGTCATCACCTTCCACTCCCTGGAGGACCGGATCGTGAAAACCGAGTTCCAACGAAGAGAAAAACCCTGCACCTGCCCGCCGTCGTTTCCGGTGTGCGTATGCGGGAAGAAGCCGGAACTGAAGGTGCTTACCAGGAAGCCGGTGCTCCCTTCGGAAGAGGAACTGGAACAGAACCCGAGAGCAAGGAGCGCCAAGCTGAGAACGGCGCAAAAGCTTTAAAGACATGGCAACCAAAGATTAAATCTATGATATACATTGGACAAGCACGGAAGAGGCAAAGGAAGAAAGAAGGAGACACGAAGGAAGAAAACCCAAAATACGAAGGATGAAAACCGACAGACACGAAAGAAGAAAGCTAGCAGGTACAAAGGAAGAAAGCAAAAACACCAAAGAAGAAATTTTAAAAAACACCAAGGCAAAAAGGGACTGTACGAATTAAAACCCCAGCATTGCACGAAAGAGGAAAATACAAAAGAGGAATACCGGAAAAAACGGAAGCTTCAGAACACAAAAGAAAAACAAGACAAGATCACGAAAGACAAGACAACAGATGAGTTTGTTACCGGGGACTCCCCGCAAGGCCGGTCCCCGGTATTGCTTTGAAGGGCCGGGCGCTCCCGGGGCTTTGCTTTCCGTAGTGCATAAATCAATGCCGAGGTGAATACAATTGATACAAAAGGATTACGAATATGTACAGGGTTCGGCTGCCAGGCAGCTTCAGACGGAGGTTCCGGAGACAAGGCGGACCCACTATGATGTGTACGAGCAGAACTCCGTACTGAAGGCGAAAAAACAATACAAGGATAACCGTAAATCCAAGCTTAAGCTGGTATTGTCCGTCCTTGCCGTATTTGTTGCGACTCTTGCGGTCATGTACCGGTTTGCGCTGATTACCCAGTTAAGCTATAATATCAGCCAGAAAGAAGCAACCTACAATGAGCTTCGGAATGCAAATTCGATCCTGAAGGTCGAAATCGAAACCGGGACGGATCTTGCCGAAATAAAGGAAATCGCGGAAACCAGGCTTGGCATGCAGAAGCCGGATAAAAACCAGATCGTGTACATAAAGGTTCCCAGAACGGATTACACGGTTGTAATGAATACGCAGGACGGGGCGGCAATCGGAAGCGGCAATCTCCTCAAGGCGTTCATCTACAAATTGTCCGGACTGATCAGGCTTTTCGAGTAACGATGCCCAAGGTCGCCGCCGCGCTGGAGAGGGATATGTCCTACGTAAACAAAAGAAATGAATAGACTGTGGATAGTGTAAAAAGAATTTTTTGCATGGTCTATGGTCTTTTTTATTACAGAACGGTCTTCCGCCACAGGGAATGTTTATTCAGGAATTGCAGGGGGGAATGGATTTGGCTGCTCCAAGTCTTGGCATAAAAAAAAGATTGCTCTTCATGCTTGCCGTTTTCGCGCTGATTGTCGTGGTCCTCATGGGAAGGCTGGCCTACATCCAGTTCGTGCAGGGCACCGAACTCCAGAAAAAAGCCTACAAGCAGCAGAATACCGGCAGGACCATCAGCCCCATCCGGGGCACGATCTTCGACCGGAACGGCAAGAAGCTTGCGATCAGCGTCCAGGTGGCCACGATCACCTGCAACCCCAACGAGATCGGCACCAAGAATGCCAAGCTGACGGCGGACGAGATCGCCGACGGGCTGGCGCCCCTGCTTTCCATGGACCGGAATGAGATCAAGCGGCTGATCACCAAAAAAACCAATTATGTCACCATCAAGAGAAAGGTCGATGAGGCGACCGAGGATGGAGTCCGAAAATGGATTTCCGCCAAAAACGTACGCGGGATCAATATCGATGAAGATTCCAAAAGATACTACCCCAACAGCAACCTGCTTTCCCACGTGCTTGGATTTACAGGCGACGACAACCAGGGGCTGATGGGCGGCGTCGAAGACGTGATGGAAAAATACCTGAAGGGCGTGCCGGGGAAGATCCTCAGCGAAGTGGACGCCAAAGGCAGGGCGGTGCCTTCGGACACCGAAAAGAGGATCGACGCCCAGGACGGCCTCAACGTCGTGCTGACCATTGATCAAACCATCCAGTACCTGGCGTCGAAAACGCTGGAGAAGGCCATCGAGGACTACAAGGTCAAGCAGGGCGGCGTAGCGATCGTGCTGGATCCGAAAACCGGAGACATTCTCGCCCTGGTATCCAAACCGGACTATGACCTGAACAATCCGTACGCGCTGCCGAAAAACCTGCCGGAGAGCATCGCGCAGGAGGATATAGCAAACTGGGTCGCAGGCAGCACCAAATCCGTCAATATCCTGAGCAAGACGGTATGGCGCGACAAGGCAATTTCCGATACCTACGAGCCGGGCTCCACCTTCAAGACCATTACGACCTCCGCAGGCCTGGAAGAAGGTCTGGTGACCCCGGAAACCATCACCAACGATATGCCCATCAAGGTAGCGGGCTGGCCGAAGCCGATCTATTGCTGGAGAAAGGGAAGGGAACACGGCACGGAGACCTTCCGGGAAGCGGTGGTCAATTCCTGCAACCCGGCCTTCGTAAAGGTGGCGCAAAGCCTTGGGATCAGCCGATTCTACGGATATGTCAGAGCCTTCGGCTTCAACGACAAAACCGGTATCGACCTGAAAGGGGAAAGCAAGTCCATCTTCCAGGCAAACAAAAAGGAAATCGATATGGCGGTGGCCTCCTTCGGACAGCGCTTCACCATCACGCCCATCCAGCTTGCCACGGCCTACACGGCGGTGGTGAACGGCGGCAAGCTCATGAAGCCGAGGCTGGTCAAGGAACTGACCGATTCGGAAGGGAACATTGTGAAGAAATTTGAGCCGGAGGTGGTCCGGACCGTCCTTTCGCAGCAAACCTCCGATACCGTGCGGAGCCTGCTGGAAAGCGTCGTCTCCACGCCGAACGGCACAGGAAACGGCGCCTACGTCAAAGGCTACAGGATCGCCGGCAAGACCGGCACCTCCGAAACCACCCAGAAGGATGTGCATATTGCTTCCTTCTGTGGCTTTGCTCCGGCCGACGACCCGCAGATCATCACCCTCGTGGTGCTTTTCGACCCCAAGGGCGAGTCTTATATGGGTGGGCAAATTGCGGCGCCTACGGCGGGGAAGATCATGGAGGATGTGCTGAACTATCTGCAGGTGGAAAGAAAATATACGGAGGAGGACTTGAAGGCCATGACGAAGGAGGTCCTGGTGCCGGAGGTCCGCAAGGCGACGGTGGAGGATGCGGTAAATCAACTGAAGAAAGCCGGATTGAATTATAGAATAGAAGGAAATGGAAATAATAAGAGCATTGTAATGGAACAGACGCCCAAACCGGACGCCCTGGTCCCCGAAAAATCCATGGTGATCCTGTATACCTACAAGCCGGAGCAGGAGGTCACCGTAGCCATGCCCGACCTGAAGAACAAGTCCATGTCGGAAGCCATCGACGCCATGAACCGGATCGGGCTGAACATCAGGGTAAGCGGCAAGGGCGTGGTCTTCCGGCAGGAATATCCGGAAGGCACGATGCTGGAAAAGGGCAGGGTGGTAGAGGTATCCTTCAGGAACATTGACAATATCGAATAAATCCCGGAGACGCAGGCCGGAATCCAGGAGGTCAGACATGTTGTTGGCTGAATTGGTCGGAGGACTCGATATTACAAATGCGAAGGGCGAAGGGAACATCGAGATAAACGGCGTTGCGTACGATTCGAGAAAAGTGGAAGAGGGGAACGTATTTGTCTGTATAGACGGAATGACCACCGACGGGCACGATTACGCGGAGGAGGCGCTGAAAAACGGCGCCGCGGCGTTGATCGCGCAAAAGGAAATTCTTGCGCCGGAAGGGGTGCCGGTCCTCCGGACGGAGGATACGCGCAAGGCGCTGGCGCAGGTTTCGGACCGGTTTTACGGCCACCCTTCGGGGAGGTTCCGGCTGATCGGCGTAACGGGCACAAAGGGCAAAACGACAACCACCTTTATGATAAAGGCCATCCAGGAGGCGGCGGGCAGGAAAACCGGGCTGATCGGAACCCTGGGGACGAAGATCGGCGGGCGGGAAGTGCACTCGGAGCGCACGACCCCGGAGTCCCTGGAGCTTCAGATGCTGTTCTCGCAAATGTCGCAGGAAGGCGTGGAGGACGTGGCGATGGAGGTTTCCTCGCAGGGGCTCGCGCTGCAGAGGGTGGCCGCCTGCGAATTCGACACCGGCGTGTTCACCAACCTGAGCCGGGACCATATCGGACAGAAGGAGCACGCGTCGATGGAGGAGTACCTGCAGGCCAAGTGCAGGCTTTTTAAAATGTGCAGGAGGGGCCTTGTCAACCTGGACAGCGAATATGCGGGCAAGGTCATGGAAGAGGCGGAATGCGGCGTCATGACCTTTGGCATCCGTGAAAAAGCGGACATCCGGGCTTACGACATCGTTAAAATGCCGCGGCACGTGGAGTTTTCCATCGCGTCGCCCTGGTACGGCGGCCGGCTCCGGGTGAACATCCCGGGCGGGTTCAGCGTTTACAACGCACTGGCGGCGGCTGGCGTGAGCGGCCTGCTGGGAACATCCCGGGAGGCCGTGGAGGCGGGGCTCGCATCCGTGCAGGTGCCGGGCAGGGCCGAATCGGTGGATACAGGACGGGATTTCAGTGTTATAATAGATTATGCTCATACGCCGGACAGCCTGGAGAACATTCTGGCAACGGTCCGGGATTACGCCGCCGGGCGGGTTGTGTGCATCTTCGGCTGCGGAGGAGACCGGGACAGGGCCAAGCGGCCCATGATGGGCGCCATCTCGGGCCGGCTGGCGGATTATACGGTCCTCACGTCCGATAACCCAAGGACGGAGGAGCCGGATTCCATCCTCCGGCAGATCGAGGAAGGCATAAAAGCGACCGGCGGGAAATATACATGCATCAGAGACAGGCGCGAGGCGATCCGGCACGCCATCCGCGGCGCAGGCCCGGGGGACGTGCTGGTGCTGGCGGGGAAGGGTCACGAGACCTACCAGATCTTCCACGACAGGACCATCTGTTTCGATGAGCGGGAAGTGGTCCGGGAGCTGCTGAAGGAGCCGGATTAATCGGTACCCGGTTAATCCGGCGAGCCGAGTTGACCGGATCATCCGGTTTGCCGGATGATCCCGGGGGTCGAACGAAGGAATTGAAATACAATATACGGGGGAATGAATTTGGAGATCAACTTTTTTACATCACCGCAGGTACTGGCCTTTGCCGTTACATTCCTGCTTTCGCTCATAACGGGACCGGTCGTCATACCCATGCTCCGGCGCTTGAAATTCGGCCAGACCATCCGGGACGACGGCCCGGCGACCCATCTGAAAAAGATGGGCATCCCGACGATCGGAGGCCTGATTTTCATTCTTCCGATGATCCTGGTCACGCTTTATTTTGCGCCGAAGGTTCCGGAAATCGTGCCGCTTTTGCTCGTGACCCTGAGCTTCTCGGCCATCGGCCTGGTGGACGACCTGATCAAGGTCATCAAAAAGAACAAGGACGGATTAAACCCGAGGCAGAAAACGGCCGGCCAGTTTCTGGTCTCCACGGCGTTCGCCTTTTACGTCGCATTCACCCCGTCCCTGGGCACGGGGATGATCATTCCGTTCCTGGGCGTGGACGCTGTGGTGGAGCTGCCCATATGGCTGTTTATCCCGTTGATCATAGCCACCATGTACCTGATCGTCAACTCGGTGAATTTTACGGATGGGGTGGACGGCCTGGCGGCCGGAGTGACACTGATCGTAACGGTTTTCTTTACGATCGTTGCGATGGTGCGGAACGAATGGGATGTGGTAAAGCTCCTCTGCTCCATTACGGCGGGCGGCTGCCTCGGCTTTCTCGCCTTCAACAGTTACCCGGCGAAGGTCATCATGGGCGATACGGGGTCCATGGCGCTCGGCGGGGTGGTGGGAGCCGCGGCGGTCGTGATGAAGATGCCGTGGATTCTCCTGGTCGTCGGGGCGATCTATGCGGTGGAAAGCCTGTCCGTCTTCATTCAGGTGACCTCCTTCAAGATGAGGGGCAAGCGGGTCTTTAAAATGGCTCCGCTGCATCACCACTTTGAATTGTCGGGGTGGAAGGAAACCAAGGTGGTTACGGTATTCTGGCTGATTACGGTCATACTGTGCCTTATAGGCTTTGCGACGCTCCGGTTCCGGTTTTTCTGACGGCCGGAAGCCGCAGGAAGTTACAGGATAAAAATGGGAGTTACGGAGGTTTGTAGATGAAGGAGAAAAAGCCGTTTGATTTCTGGCTTTTCATAACAGTGCTGATCCTGCTTTCGCTGGGGCTGGTAATGGTATTCAGCGCCAGCGCGCCGACAGCCCAGAAGGAGTACGGCGATATTTACTTTTATATTAAAAAGCAGCTGAAATTTGCCTTTGCAGGGGTTGTGCTGATGCTGCTCGCAGCCAATTACGACTACCGCAAATTCGGCAGGAAGACGGTCCTGGCGCTGATGGGGGCCAGTCTCGTGCTGCTTGTGGCGGTGCTCATTCCGGGGATCGGGCGCGAAATAAACGGCTCCTGGAGATGGATCTATTTCGGCTCCGTTCCGTTCCAGCCCTCCGAAATGGCAAAGATGGCGCTGATCCTGTATCTGGCGTATTATCTTTCCAAGCGGAAAAAACCCCTTGAGACCCTGTTCGGGGATTTGTTGCCCTATCTCTTCGTCATTGGCCTGATCGCGCTGCTGCTTCTGCGGGAGACTCATCTGAGCGCAACGATCATCATGATTTCCATTGCCGTGATCATCCTTTTTGTGGCGGGAGCGAAAATCAAGCACTTCCTCCTCCTGGCCGCGCCGGTGCTTGCGGTGCTGGTGGCCGTCATCTCCTTCACGGACTACATGACGCCGCGTATCAATTCCTACCTGAACCCGTGGAGCAATCCCAAGGGTGAAGGCTGGCAGACGATCCAGTCCCTTTATGCCATCGGATCGGGCGGATTGTTCGGCAGGGGGCTGGGCCAGAGCATGCAGAAGTTTCTCTATATTCCCGAGCCGCACAACGACTACATTTTTGCCATTCTTGCGGAAGAGCTGGGCTACATCGGGGTGGCGGCCGTCCTGCTGCTTTTTATGATTTTCATCTGGCGGGGCATCAAGATCGCGGTCCATGCACCCGACACGTACGGCTGCCTGGTAGCGACAGGGATTACCGCATTGATCGCCGTACAGAGCCTTTTCAACATCGCCGTCGTCACCAATACGGTTCCGCCTACAGGAGTTTCGCTCCCGTTCTTCAGTTCCGGGGGAACCTCCCTTCTATTCTTCATGGTGGAGGTGGGCATTCTCCTCAATATCTCGCGATATTCCAACTACGAAAGAATCTGAACACATTAAATCCGCCTCGCATAAAATATTATGGTGCGAGGTGTTTTTATGAGCAGATTTGTTGTTGCCGGTGGCGCCAGGCTCAGCGGCGAGATAGTGGTTGAGGGCTCCAAAAATGCTGTTTTGCCAATTCTGGCGGCATCTTTGCTCAACGGCGGAACAAGTGTAATCAAAAATTGTCCCAGACTCAGAGATGTGGAGGTAATGATAGAAATATTAAGGAAGATCGGCTGCAAGGCGACGATCGAACAGGACGTCATAACAATTGATTCCTCCCTTATCAGAGAAACCCAGATTCCGGTGGAGCTGGCCGCGGAAATGCGCTCCTCCATCATCTTCATGGGCCCCATGCTCGCCCGGTGCGGCAAAGTGACTATTAGCTACCCGGGTGGGCGCGTAACTTTACGGGTTGAAACAAATCATGTATAATTTACTTTGTTAAGGAATGACCGAATCATAAAAACGGATTCTTGAGCGAGGGATTTTTCGTCCTTACAAGGCGGAGGAAGGCGCAATAATTGTTTTATTGCAACTGACGACAACGAAGTAAGGGCGGAAAATAACCGCTCCAGAACCG
>JAEYOP010000073.1 GCA_023411575.1 Bacillota bacterium
GATTCTGCCAGTATTACGCTTGTGCCGATAGCGATGAGCCATGGGCGGGCTATACGGCTATGGGAGGCTCATACAGCATCGATTATATGATTGGCGAGACCGATTGTATCGGTAAAGGCTTTGGAAAGAAAATCGTGCTTATACTGATTGAGAAAATTAAGACGCACAAGGACGCAAAACGGATTGTTGTGCAGCCCGAGACAGAGAACCAGGCTTCTTGCGGCGTGCTTCTGTCTTGCGGCTTTGTCTATGACACCGAGAAAGACCTCTATCTGCTTATGCTGTAAACATAAACTTTTCTTTCATTAGCGGGAAAATTCAATTTGCAGGAGCGATTGACATGGGAAAACGAACCGAGCGTTCTAAAAAGACATACGACCAGATGGCGGCAGGATACGACACCTCGCCTGAGGGTAACTACACAAGACCACATAAAGCGGAGTTGATCAAGCGGGTGATCTTTCGTGACGGAGACAGCGTTCTGGACGTTGCCTGCGGCAACGGGTCGCTGCTGGGGGAGCTTTCTAAGAAAGCAAGCATTCATGCATTCGGCGTGGATTTGTCCGAAAATATGGTTGCCGTCGCCAGAGAGCGCCACCCGGACTGCACTTTTGCGGTGCAGCCGTGTGTTCCCCTCTGCTTTGAAAACGAAAGTATGCACATCATCACGGTATCCTGCGCATTCCACCATTTTGAAGACCCGCGTGGCTTTGCGGGTGAATGCATGCGGGTTTTAAAGAAAAACGGAATGGTTTACATGGCTGAACCGTTTTTCACCCCTGTGATACGGTGGCTTGCAAACACGGTGGTTTTTCCGTTTTCCAAGTCAGGCGATGTAAAGGTGTATAGCCCCAGGGAATTGTCATCTTTTTTTGAAGCAGCCGGGTTTAGCGATGTAGAAACCTACACAAAAGGCTCTGTGCTCTTCCTTTCAGGGAGAAAATAAAATCCAGCGTTTAAGGGTATCACATAGAAACATTGGGCAGGCATCCTCACCGGAATGCCCTATCATCACGCCGCAGGGAAAGTCAGGAGCAGTGGGATGATATCTGATAGAATCTTGTTACGGAAGGAGGTTTGAAGATGGATTGGATTACGGGGATACAGCGTTCCCTTGATTATATCGAAGCACATTTGACCGAGGAGATCGACTATGAGGCGGTGGCGAAGCAGGCCTATTCGTCCGCCTTTCATTTCCAGCGGATGTTTGGCATGCTCTGCGGTTTTTCGCTCGGCGACTATATCCGCATGCGCCGTTTGACGCTGGCGGCCGAAGATTTGATGCGCTCCGGCGATAAGATTATCGATATCGCGCTCAAGTACGGCTATGATACCCCCGAGAGCTTCTCCCGCGCGTTCTTCCGGTTTCACGGTATTACCCCAACCAAAGCGCGCCGGGGCGGCACAATCAAATCTTTTTTCAGACTGTCCGTAAAACTGATTTTATCGGGAGGCAGTACAATGGACTACAGAATCGAGAAAAAAGACGCACTCAGGATCATCTGCAAGAAAAAGCAGGTCACCAAGCCTCAGGGGGATACCGCCACAGAGGATATTTCGGCCTTCTGGAGCGCGTGCAGCAAGGACGGCACCATAGAGGACATTTGTAAATATGCCTGTTTTGACAATCTGGGCGGCGTGCTGGGCATCTGCTTCTCGGGGGAGATGGCGGATTCCAGCTTCCCCTACGCCATCGGCGCGGAGTACAACGGCGCGCCGCTCGGCGGAGAAGCGCTGGAGCTTGTGGAGATTCCCGCATACACCTACGCGGTCTTCCAGTGCAAAGGCAGGATGCCCGACGCCTTCAAAAAAACCTACCAGCAGATTTGCACCGAGTTCTTCCCCCGGAGCAACTACGAATACGGCAGCGGCGCAGAGCTTGAAGTCTACCCCTCAGCCGATGTGTCCAATCCGGACTACACCTGTGAAATCTGGATTGCTGTGAACGAAAAGAAATAAGAAAGCTGAAATTTCGTAGGCGGGGCAGTTAATAGCTGCCCCGCCTACATTTTTATTCGAATGGGATGCTCTACCTTGTATTTTCTCTCCTAGCGGTTCTGCCGGGTTTGCGTGTTTGCCGTGAAGATACGGCTTTCTATGCCCAAACCCTCATAAAAATTGTACTAAGCTTATACGTCTAAAACCCGTATACACTGCCAAGCGTCCTACAGTACACGTGAGATGCGTCAAGCACTTTTGCGAAACCCCCAAAGCGCCTGATCAAAAGGCCATTATGAGCCGCCATAACAGACTTTTTTTCTCCATCCTCAACGAGTACCGGCTGGATGCGGTACAAAAGCATACTCCACTAGCCCCGTATCAGTGCAACTGGTTAATCACCGCCCGTGTTACCAGATTCAGGTTCTAGTCGGGGCAACTCGGTGGAGGTTCAAGTCCTCTTATCCGCACCAATCAAAAGGTCTTAGAATTGGCTTATTTAAGCGATTTCTAAGGCTTTTTTATTTTTGTTTGCACGAATTCTGCTCCTGTAATTCCGCTTAAATTGCGTCAGTTCTAACGGCAGTTCTAACGAGGTCTGTATTTTCATTGCTTTTTTTCATGATGGATGAGCTTAAACCAGCCGCCATACTGACTTTTGTTTTGTCCAATACATGCGCATAAATGTTCATGGTGGTTGATATATCACTATGCCCTAGCCACTCAGAAACCTCTTTCATCGAGAACCCCATGTTAATAAGCGCCGTAGCCGCCGAATGCCTTAAATCATGAAATCGTATCCGAGGAAGTGCGCAGCTTTTCAACAACTCTTGAAAATGCTCTGAAACATAAGAGGGTTTTAGCGGTTCACCGTTGTCGCGCTTGCAAATCAAATCGTTCTCAATATAGCTGTTCCCAAAAACCTTTTTCATGCGCTGCTGATGGTTGTAGAGCGTCAGCAGATAGTTGCTTATTTCAAGCGAAATCGGCAAGACCCTGCGGCTTGTTTTATTCTTGGTACGCTCTTGATACAGTACGCCCTCAGATGTTGATACAGCCGTTCTAAAGATTCTTAAAAGGTTGTTAGAGAAATCGACTGATTGCCACGTTAGCCCCAAAACCTCGCTTCGCCTCAAGCCGTATGTAGAGGTCAGCACCACAACTGCTTCTAATGGGTCGCCCTGTGCGGCTTCTACAAGTTTAGCAAGCGTAGCTACATCATAATAACTTTGTGTAAAAGGGGCTTCTTTGCTGCTGGATATTTTAATATCGCTGTTGGGATTATAAGGGATTAACCTGTCTTGTCGAGCCATTTCTAACGCCATCTGGATATTTGAACGATGTTTTTTGACCGTTCTTGGCGAACAAGTTTGCAGCTTAAAATTATAGTAATTTCTCAGTTCCTTAACACTCAGCTTTTGCAAAGAAATGGGATGCTCTTTAAAATAGGGGATGATTCCTGACTGAACCTGCATACGGTAGGAATCATAAGTATTTTCTCTAACACTTTCTTTAACGCTGGATAACCATTGTTCCATCCAGTCAGCAAAAGGTATTTCTTTAGAGAAAGTTAGCGCGCCGCCCTGATATTCTTGCAATGTCTGTGCCAATAGCGCATTAGCAGCTCTTTTGTTGCCTTTTTCAGTTAATCCTGTTGGAATCCATTTTTGCTTGCGCTTGCCGCACTCATCGGTGAAATTGACCACTATGTAAAAATAACCTTTTTTAATTTGTACGCTGCCTGTTATCATATTGAACTCCTTTCTATTATGGCAGCGTATTGTTGATATAGTTATCATATCACGCTGCTTGGTACATTGCTAGATTGGTGTAGGCGATTTTCTATCAGCTTAATAATATCTGCTTTCGGAATCAGCATTTTGCGCCCTATCCGAAAAACAGAAAGCTCCCCACGTGCTACCAGCTGATACACTTTTGTTTTGCCGCATCCTAAAAGCTGACTGCAAAGAGCCACATTAACCATATCTGGATAATTAGCATAAATCATATTGTTTGACCTTCTTTCAAAACGTCCATTCAAGGCAGATTTTAATGCGTCCAAGGGGCCGGTTGTCTGCCTTGAATGTTGTTTTATTGGTTGTGTACTCAGT
>JAEYOP010000054.1 GCA_023411575.1 Bacillota bacterium
GCATTGTCCTGCGGAAGCGTAAAGGGCTTTAATATCCACTTATGGCGCACAGCCGCGCCAAGAGGATGATAACCGGCTCCATTTTCGGAGGCAATTTGATAAAGCTTTTGGGCGTAGGGCTTTAGAAGCAGATATAGCTCCCCTATCCGCTTTGCCACCTGTTTAGTCTGGCAACCGGTTCCATAGGCGAGGATAATTTTATCGCAGTCCTTGCATGATTTATTAATGATGAGATCGTTCTCACCGTTTGTGCCGTAAATACCGCCTTTAAGTTGAGAATACAGATTCATGATAGACACCGAACCAATCCCCAGCTTACAACAATTTTGGAGTATATACATACCGCTCATATCGGTCGCAATCTCATTGGCAATAGCTGAAGGCGACATCATAATAATTGCCGCTGATGGTTGGTTGGCATCCCACACCCTGCGGATTAAATATAAGTGCGTCTTATCATCCGCATAAATAGCCTCATTTTTGATCGAAGCCTTTTGGATAATCATAAGCAGTACTCCTCTTTAAATTCTTCTATTTGCTTTGGCGTCATGAGCGCGTGTGGAATTAAATATTCTTTGCAAGTGCTGTTATTGACCGGTACCAATGCAACGAAGAGATCATAGTCCTTTAAGGATTGGATCCATGCTGTTTCAACTATCAGAGGCTTAAGCTCTTCGTACGATTGAACCAGAACTATTGCGCCGTAATCTGCCAAGCTGAATTCTGAAAGCGACAGGCAGATGTTTTCTGAGGCGCAATAGCTCTGGTGAAGAGTGCGAAAGCGTGCCTCAATGTAAATATACAAATCATTATCAATCTGCTTCTCCAACGCTAGAACATCCGACCAGTTTTGGACTTCAATCATTTTTACCTCCTTATTCGTTATATTTATCGGGTAATATGAAAACGGCGCTGGCGTTTGCAGCCATAAAGCTGCAAACGCCAGCGCAATTTTTATAAACGGCAATATTACTGTTTATAGTTTATTAAATCATCGCCCATGTTTTTCCCCTGCAATAATTTCGACAGAGATATTGCTTTCCTGCGTCGCCATCATTAATTGAGCTCCAAGCCGGAACCCCTGCTCAAAGGCAGCTTCAAGCTCTATCATATTTTGCTCGCTATACCATTCCTGCAAATTCTCCAACAAAAAGTGCTGATCAGATGGGATGATCTTTTCCAGCTCATGAATAGCAGCAATTAACTTTAATGAGGCATTGGCATAAGCCGGATTATTAGAGGGCGACGATTCAACCGGACATATGTCGCCATGATAGAGCTGCTTTAGAATATCATTTTTTCCTGATTTGCTCATAGTCTAATATTCCTCCGCAAACAGCATTGTAGAATGTGTTCCGTCATCAATACAAAATACTTTACGGCCACCGACAGGGACTTCAATCCTGACAGTGACCGTATTTTTGTATGGCGGGACTTCCTGCGTGTGGGTAATTTGCTGCAAGGATTGTTCTCCTATACTGATAGTATCGAGTTTGAACACCTGTAAGTAGTCCAATGGCATCCCACAGCGACGTAGGTCGGCAATCATACACCAAAGACTAAGCTGTAGCTCAGGCGGTAATTCTGCCGCGATACCTCTGGTTGCATACTTTGGGTTATTGAACGCGGTGATTGTACTTTCATCCATTTTTAAGCCTCCTCAAAATTTATTTAAAGAATAATATATATTTAAAGAGGCCTTTAAAACGCTTCGGGCGCTTACAGCGGTCAAGCTGTAAGCGCCCTTATTACACTATGATATTTTTTATATAGTGGGCGGCGGTTCTTCCGCCGCCCAGAATTGACACTTCAGAGCTATATTAATTGTGTGATAACGAACGCATATCTGCGTAATAAACCCATCATAGTATGATACTAATTTTCAATTAGTACGAGTTATTTACCGCTGTTTTTAGTTGTTTTCAGCTATTGCGGCGACAAATAGGCGTCTTTTTTGCTTTTCGGGCATGATAATAACTATGTTCCGGATTATTTTTGAACAAAAGAAAAAACCGCACAAACGTTATGTTCATGCGGTTTCTTATGGCGGAGAGAGAGGGATTCGAACCCTCGGAACGGATTAACGTTCACACGATTTCCAGTCGTGCGCCTTAGACCAGCTCAGCCATCTCTCCATGACCATTTTGCAGGCACTTGCATATTATAGTGGTTAAATCGAAATTTGTCAATACTATTTCTGATATTATTACACATCAGATCAAAAGGATGTATAAAATTATCACAGTAATAAAGACGCAAATAAATCGCGACCAGCAACTACGGTTTGATACAGTGTATCGAGCGTATCATATTCCTTTGCCCTGAGAGCGCTGACAATATTGTTGGCGGCGCGGTATAGCGGCAATAATCCAAGATTGCCTGCCACGCCCTTCAACGCATGCGCGTATTCAAAGGCTTGGGAATGATCCTGAACCATGATCGCTTTTCCCAGCGCCTTAAAATTTTCATCCAGCATAAATTCTTCAAAGCAATCGACATAAAGCGCCTCATCCCGCAGAAAGCGCTCCATAACACCATCTATGTCCGCACCCTGTGCCTTAAGCGCGTCCATCAGGTTCGCACGGTTCAAACCGATCACCCTTTCATATATAATGCTAAATATTAAGAAGCTGAAATAATGGAGGGCAGTGGTAACGAGATCATTTTGCCTTTTTCGTCATCAACTGCGCCGGAGAAATCATCGGGACATGATGCTCATCAAACAATGCGCAGGCGGCGCCGGGCAGGTTGGTGCGGATAACAACGACCCCGTCCCCCTCAAGCTGGCGCATAAAGGAGTAAAGGTATTCCACGCAGATATTATTGTCGCGCAGCAGCTCCAGAAGCTCGGCCAGCGCGCCGGGGTGATCAAAAAGAGGAATGGCAAACACATCGGTGATGGTGACGGCATAGCGCGCCTTGCGCAGCAGCTCTAAAGCGGCGTCGGCGTCGCTGACCACCGCACGCAGGGTTCCCGTTTCGCCGGTGTCCACAAGCGTAGATGCGATCAGATCAATATTGTTTGCCGCCATCAGCGTCGCCCAGTCGGCCAGCGCGCCTTTTTTATTCTCAATGATCACGCTCAACTGCTTAATAAACATGGTTCTTCCTCCCTGTCGATGGCGATTTCAGCTATTTTCTAACGGCTGAAAGGTGTAGGTATGCGCCTGTTCCTCACCCCGCAGCACTCGCAGCGCCCCGTGCGCCAAAGCTTCCATTTCGTTTTCTCCGGCAAGAATTTTTACAGGGGCAATCCATTTAACCCGCTCGGTTATCTGAGCCGTGAATAACCGCGAATACGCAATACCGCCTGTTAAAATAATGGCATCCACCCGGCCGTTCACGACTGTGCTCAGCCTTGCAATATCCTTTGAGACGTTGAGCGCCATCGCGTCATAAACCAGCTTAGCGTATTGGTCCCCTTCCAGAATACGGTGCTCCACCTCGCGCAGATCGGTCGTTACAAGATGATCCATCATGCCGCCCAGCCGCTGCACTCTGCGCATCATCTCAGCATAGGTGACGCCGCCCTGCATACATTCTCCGATCAACTTTTGAATCGGCAGGCCGCCGGCGCGCTCGGGTGAAAAAGCCCCCTCGTCGTCCGAAATCATGTCAATGATTCTTCCCTGACTGTGCAGCGACGCCGTAATGCCCCCGCCCAGATGGGTCACCACAAGATTAAGCTGATGATAATCCAAGCCGTTTTCGCGGGCATAACGCAGCGCGGCGGCACGCATATTCAGGTTATGCCCCTTGCCGAAGCGTTTAATGCTTTTGCGCCCGGTAATGCGCACAACATCGATCATCTCGTCAACGGTGACAGGATCATAAATATACGCGGGAATTCCAAGCTGCTCCGCCACACGGAAGGCCAGCGGCGCACCAAGGTTCGCCGCGTGCTCAAGCACCGGCGCTTCCTCAAGCTGAAGAAGCATATCGCGGTTGATTCTATAAGCGCCGGATTTGACCGGCGGCAGCAGTCCGCCCCGTCCCACGACCGCGGACAAATTGGCCATCGGAATATCGTGGCTCGTGATGGTATCCACAATCTTTTCATAGCGCATCAGCAGTTGGTCAAACAGGCGGTGGTAATTTAAAAGATCCTCAGTGGAATGCAAAATGCTGCGCGACCACACTTCGCGCTCATCCTCATAGACGGCAATCTTGGTCGAAGTGGAGCCCGGATTGATGGCCAGAATCTTATAGCGCATTTAAAGTATTCCCCCTTTTAGTCTATTCGGGTGAAGCAATGGCGGCGAGCGCCATGGAATACAGCTTTTCGGTGGCCGAGGAGCCGCGCGAATTAAGCACCACCGGCGCCTTAGCCCCAACGATCAACCCCGCCATATCGGCGCCCGCTGTGAGAATCCAGCTCTTGGCCAGAATATTGCCGCAGGCCATTGTCGGCGTGACCAGAATATCAAAATCGCCGCAGTGCGGACAGTCGTAGTGCTTGATCCGCGCAATTTCACGGCTCATGACCAGATCGTAAGAAATAGGGCCGACTACGGTACAGTTTGGGATCTCCCCCGCGCGGTTCATCTCAACCAGCACCTGCGCGTCGGTGGTCTCGACCATTTTAGGATCAACCGTCTCAACGGCGCACAGCACCGCAACGCTTGGCTTTTTATAGCCGATGGCACAGAGCAGCGACACCGCGTTGTTAATAATATCACGTTTTTCGGCCAGCGTCGGATTAATCAGCATGCCGCCGTCGGTGATGACCATTAACTTTTTGGCGTCCGGAATCTCGAAAAACCCGACATGGGACATTGTTCTGCCGGTGTTGAGCTGGTTTTCTTTTTTAACCAGCGGCTTTAGAACGTCGCGGGTCTCGACCATGCCCTTCATGATAAAATCGGCGCTGCCCGCTTTAACCTGCGCCACCGCTGTTTCGCCGCATTGAACCGGTGACTGCGCGTCGACGATCGAAAATTTGTCAGCGTCCGCACCGTGCGCGACGAGCAGCGCACTAATTTTAGCTTTATCACCAATCAGCACCGGCTCGGCGATACCGAGGTTTTTGGCCTCCATTACCGCCTCAATCACATGTGCATCGGCAGCGCCCGCAACCGCGACCCGCCGGGTACGCGCGGCAGCCTTGGCTATTCTAAGCACTGTGTCAAAATTCTCCAAAACCATATCGAACACCCCGTTTGATATTTGCTGTTAATCAAAAATTATCGTTAAATTGCGGTCATCCTGCACAAATGCCTTCATTAAAAGCATGCCGTCAGGTGCGTCGCAAAACCGATAGGCCCAAAAAACCGAGCATAACTCAGACAACGGAAAACAGGAGCGCGCCGCCGGAAATATTGGGCTATACCGCCGCATTGGTCAGACGTATTAACGTCGGGTCATTCTCATCGGAATCGTCCGCTTATACCGCGCTATTTGATGAGCAGCCCGGACTGTGCGAACGAAACATAGTCGTCCCGTGCTACAATAATATGGTCAACCACATCGACCGAAAGGATTTTAAGCGCCTCGGCGATACGGCTGGTCACGCGAATATCGTCGTTTGAGGGCAGCGCGAAGCCCTGCGTGTGGTTGTGTGCCAGCGCCACCGACGAGGCCGAGCAGCGTACCACCGTTTCTATAATCAACCGCATATCCACCGACACCTTGCCAAGAGAACCCTCAGCCAGCAGCGTACAGTTTAACAGCTTTCGCTTTTTATCCAGACAAATCAGATACAGCTGTTCGTTATTAATCCCGACAAAATACGGATGTATAAACTCGCCCAGCTTTTGCGGCGTGTCAAGCACGGCGCCGGTATCGTTCTTATCGACCAGATAGCGACGGGCGATTGCCGGAATCATCGAAAGCAGCGTTGCGCTGGCTGCGCCAATGCCCTCGACCTTCATCAACTCACTACGCGGCGCTTCGAGCACGGCTGAAAGCGACCCAAAATGCCGGAGCAGCCGATGCGCAATGGGATTGGTATCGGCCCGCGGAATGGCGTAAAATAAAATCAGCTCGAGAATCTCATGCGGCTGAAAACCGTCCAGCCCATCGTGCTCCAGCCGCTCACGCAGCCGTTCGCGATGCCCGGTATGCACCTGAGACAATCCATCCCCTCCTTAGCCTTTCTGAGATCGCCAAAAACAAGAAAAACCAAACAAAATGATATCTTTAAGATATTATAGCCTAAAAAATCGGTAATTTAAAGAGCCAATCACGCTGTGGCATAAATGAATATTTCGTCCGCGCTATCTGGCAGCAGCAGCCGTCCTTGTGGTATAATAGCCGCAAGACGGCTATTATACCGGGAAAATGCGCAACGGCTCGTCCCTTGACGGGACAACCGCCTTTTGATGCGCAAATTATACCATTCGCTTGCGCGCATGGTATAATAGCCGCAAGACGGTTATTATACTGAGAAAATGCGCAACGGCCCATCGCCTGCTGCGACTGGGTCAGGCTGTTTTCCTAATAGGCGTTTCTCAACAGAACTGTGTCTGTTTATGCCACCGCAGCACCCATCTCTATTAATGTGAGGATAAAATGAAAGCTTTTGTCATAAATGAAAACGACGCCGGGCAGCGGCTGGACAGGTTTGTAAAAAAGGTCTCACCGGCGCTGCCCGCCTCGCTGCTGCAGCGCTACATTCGGATTAAGCGCATCAAGGTCAATAATAAAAGGGCCGAAAACGCTACGGTGCTGACCGCCGGCGATACGGTGACGCTGTATATCAACGACGAATTTTTTCCGCCGGACGAGGGCTCGGCGTTCGCCTTTATGGCTGCGCAGCAAAGACTCTCCGTGGTCTATGAGGATGAAAATATTCTGCTTGTCGACAAGGAGGCGGGGCTGGTGGTGCATGAGGATGATGCCGGTGCGCGTGACACGTTGATCGCGCGCATCCAGCGCTATCTCTACGAAAAAAAAGAATATGACCCCGCCGCTGAAAACAGCTTTGCTCCCGCTTTGTGCAACCGCATCGACCGCAACACCGGCGGCATTGTCATCGCCGCAAAAAACGCCGCCACGCTCAGGGTGGTCAATACGCTGATCCGTGACCGTTTGGTCGAAAAATATTACCTTTGCGCGGTGCACGGCCATCTATCGCCCCTGGCCGGGACGGTTAAAAGCTATCTGTTAAAGGATGAAGCGCAAAACCGTGTCGAGGTGTTTTCATCCCCGCGCCCGGGCGCTAAAACCGCAGTGACCAAATACCGCACGATTAAGCAAAACGACCGTTTTTCGTTGCTGGAAATTGAGCTGCTGACCGGGCGTACCCACCAGATACGCGCTCAGATGAGCAGTCTCGGCCATCCGCTGCTGGGCGACACGAAATATGGCACCGCGCAGCAAAACAAGGGAACCGGCTTTAAGTTTCAGGCGCTGTACGCCTACCGGCTGAAATTTTCGGCGGGCGATGCGGCCGAGCACCTGCAATATTTAAACGGCCGCCTGTTTGAGATTGGGGACGTCCCTTTTTTATCTTTGTTTTCGCAAGCTAAAAAGAGCTATTGACTATTGTGTAAACACATTGACTCGCGACATCGCCAGAGGTTTTGCCATGCCTTTTGTAATAACGGAACCGGCAGATTGCTTATCTGCACTAATAAATCAAAACCACCAGTTGAACTGGCGGTATGCACCAGCCCTGAAAGGGCATATTACCGGCACGCCTCTTAAGAGGCCCTGAAAATTCCCCCAAGCGCAGCACATGCACTGCGACTGCTAAAGCAGTGAACTT
>JAEYOP010000025.1 GCA_023411575.1 Bacillota bacterium
TAAAATACCTATTCCTTTTTTCATCATATCCCCCCTATATTCTTTACCCATAATAAAATCCCCGAACTAAAATACATGAAGCTCGAGGATCTTATCTTATGGAGATGAGGGGACTTGAACCCCTTACTATTATGTGACATTGTCATGCACCAATCCTCATAAATAAAAACAAGAGACACTAATTAGTATAGTGTCTCTTTAATAATGTGTCTATGATTTGTTTTGAATCTTTGTCTAAACTTTCATATGTATCCATAATACTATCCATATATTTATTCACTCCACGTTTTAGCACATCTTCATATTTAATCTTTGATTGCTCTTTAATAATATTCACTCCTTTCATCCGTACAGCTTATTTTGCTTTTAATGTCTTTTTCCAAACATAGAAAAGTCCATCTATTAATTCAAATTCAAAGTATTTCTCCCAATCACTTATTCCCCATTGTACTTTTTTAGTCTTGCCACCCTTTTTCTTCTTTGGGTTTAGCTTAGTGTATTTTCCCTTTATTTTAGTGTAAAAATCGTTTTTAGGATTGACACATACAAATTCTCCACCTAGATATAAAGGCAACTTAGAAATAAAATATATAGGTATATGAGGGTTTTGTGATAATAATAATTTTCGCTTATTCCTTGCTTCAATCTCAACCGATGAATAGCCACTTCCTTTTGTATCTACTAAATAGTAATCACCCAGATTAGACCATATTCCGTAATCTACTATGTATTCTATTGCTTCCTCTTTACTGTTTTTGTGTTGATTTGGGAAATCTGTTTCAAAACTTTCCACAAGAGTAAATGTGGGATTAACTTTAAAATCTTTAATTTGTTTTTTCTTCTTTGCTTGTTTAAGTTTTAGATAGAAGTCATATTCTGTTTCACTATCAAACTGTATCCCTTCAGCAAAAACCTTTTTACTACGTCTACTCATTTGCCTTACCATTTGGGCAATTTGCTTTTTCAGTACAGGTTTTACATTTTGGTTCCATGTACTTGACCATTAAATAACCCCACTCATTATCTAAATCCCCAACTTCGCCCATGATTTCTCTTATCATACCCCTAATCTCTTCATATGCCCTTTTGCACAATCTCATTTCAGCCAAATGAATCAATGCTCTTAAATTAATCTTTAATACGATTTTGCTAAATAGTCCTAAAGGAAGTATGTTGGCTGAATCTTCTTTTGTAATTCCTAATTGTAATAATGAATTGTAGTTTTCTAAAATGGTATCCATAGTATCTACATATGTATATAAAGCGTCTTCATTTGCGTATAGTGAAGTTGGAACGTAATACTGAAAATTATCGCTATTATAGGTTATATATCTAGTTGATGCTTGTAACCTAGATGTACCTATAATATGAGTATAGAGTTCTCTAATTGCTCTAGCTGAGTAACCATCAATTTCAAGTGTTACATCTGCGTACTCAAATACTCTGCCATGATTATCCTCTAAGTTTTTAATTCCTCTATTGTAGTTTTTAACATCATCATCAATATCAGAGTTATAACAAACTCCAGCAATCTTACCGATGTGTGTAATTGGATTTTTTGTATAGCTTAATACTCTTATCATGTCATTCTCCTTTTGTTATTTTTTAATTATAAAATCGCTGTTTTATAATCCATTTTTAATGAGATTTCTTATTTTCATATAAGATATGTATTGCCCTCTAGCCAATCCTTCTAAATAAATCACATGGTCTTTCCCTAGATACTCCTCTTTTTCAGTATCTAAATTTTCTAACCTAGTTATTTCTTTTTCAATAAAGCTTAATACTTCATCTTTCATAACCCCACCTCACTTTAAATAAAACTTACATTTTAATAGGTTTTTCATTTTTGAAAGCCTTGATAGTCAAGACCTCTAAATTTAAAAACTCTCTATAATTCCTGTTGCAACCCCTAATTCTAGTAATTCATCATAAAACATCTTATAATCTAACTTCTTTTCTCTAATTTCTGTTAATTTATCTTGTGTGAATTTTGTTCTTTCAATCATGTATTCTTCAACTTGTTTCTGGCTAATACTAAGATTATCAAAACTCTCTTTTATTTTTTGATATGCTCCATTTAAATAATTTGACATTTGATGATACACCATGTTTGTGTGTTTTGTTATATATCTGTTTTTGCCACTTAAAAATATAAATAAGCCACAGCTATGTGCATATCCTGTACAATATGTATCAATCTGAGTTTTTGAGTTTAATATAATGTCTACTAAAGACCACATATCATCTACATAACCACCGTTTGAATTTATGTATATTTTGATTGGCTTTCTTTCATAACTCTTTTGAGATTGCTCTTTGGATTCGTCCTCTTCTAATAGCCATAACAACCAATAATTTATCTTTGAAATAGTTTCATTGTCTATTCCGTCTTGAATGTAGAAAATCCTTTTATCCGTGTTGATAAAAACATTATCTCTTGAATTTGAATAACTCACTTATTCACCTCTTTCTTTTTTAATAAAACTAAAATTTTAAAATAACTGTCTATTCTTCATTTTCTATCTCTTTGATACTTACACTTCCACTATCAGCAAAGTTTTCTACAACAGCCTCTAATCCCTCATTCATTAAGTGTTCTGCTATGTCATTGGCAATATCTATTGCAAAATGTTTCTTGTTTTTGATTTTGAAATATTCTCCATGTATGTCTTCAAACATTTCAGCTAACATATTGGTGTCAATTTTAATTGTTACATATTCTCTATTTCCTTTTGAAATTACTTGACTCATTTTCATCTTCTCCTTTTAATTTAATATTTTTTATTATAGTTTCTAAACAAGTGAGCCGTCGATTAATATTAACGTTGTGGATTCATTTTTTATGGCACAAGTTAAATCGTACAAGGCTTCTTTGTAATCATCTACATTTTCTTCTAATTGTAGTAATCTTGTTCTCACGTCTTCTTCAGTAATTTCGTTTGGAAAGCAGTCATCATCTATGTCACAAACCACTTCGTCGTAATGTTGTAAGGCATCTTCCTCTGTTTTTGCACAGATTAGTGCGTAATAGGGAGCGTCGTTAAACTCATAAAATTTCATTTTCTTATCCTCTCTCTTCATTAAATTTGATTTTTAATTATATAGTCTTTAGTTGAATATCCGTAGTTTCCTAAGTTGTTGATGTAGATGTATAAACCACTAACATCATCATAATTTACTACTTTACATATCATTCCTTTGACACGTCCATTAAATGATACACCTGTTAATACCTTGTGCAATTTTGTCACATCCTTTCAGTTTAAATAAGATTCCACTTTTAAACTATGTATTACATCATTTCATCAATAAATCCATATTCAATAGCTTCTTCTACTGTCATACTAAAATCTTCGGCGTCTTTAAATATCTTGTTAATACGTTTTTCTGTAAGTTTGGTTTTTTCGAGTAGTTGTTTTTTCATATGCACCCAGTCATTTTCTATAATGCTAATCAAATCCTTTAAATCCGCTACACTTAAATATTCATTAGATGTAAGCAAAGGCGGATGATACATCAATCTGCTGTACTTCCTAGCATATCTATTAGTGCAACATAGTAAAATCATACACGCTCCACTCATACATTTTGTCTTAGCAAACCCGTTGACCACAATTCCTTCATTTTGCAATTCCTCAATTTGTGCCATTACGGAAAGCGTAGCTGTCAAACTTCCACCATAACTATTAAGATGAATATTTAGCTCTGTAAAATTTCCTTCTCTATTTTTCATATCATCAATAATAGTCTCAAATATTACGCCATCGTCTTCAACAATATTTCCGTTAAAATAAATATCATATGTATCTTGGCTAAACTCTAAGTGTGTACATTCTTCTTTCTCATTCTTTTCTTCATCTTCTACATACTTGTTTGGAATCGCTAACCATTTTGTTTTATTCATTCAATCACTCTTTCGTTATATTTTAGTTTATAATTCTTCACTATGTATCTTTTCCAATACCTTTCTGAGCATATGTGTGTCTTTAAAAACAATTCCTTTCAAACCATACTTCTCCACATTATTATTGAAATGCACAGACATAATTCTATATTTGTTTTGGATTACGGTAGCTTCATCTAGTGTGACTATGCAACACTTAGTAGCCGTTATATTGTTTTCGTCCATCATCACAGAAAATTTTTGGTTATCTCTTGGATTTATTCTTGTATTTCCTCCACAATCAAAGGTAGAAACAAACTTATGCATTACTTCACACCTTTCATGATTTGGTGGTCACGCAATTCATATTCAACATTCAAATAGTATTTGCCATTTTTATATGTAGGCATTGGGTCACGTTTGAAATACATTAAACACTTAGCGTATGATTTTACAAAAATATCAATTTCTAACTCAATATCTTCTACTTTACTAGCACTAAATATATCTTTAATTTTAATCACTACCTTTCTAAGTAATTTGCATATTCAATAAGATAATCTTCTAATTCTTCATTCCACTCTGTTGCTACTTTATGGATTTCTTGTTTCTCTAATAGTGATTCATGCCCTTGTTGCCAAGATAGTATGTCTCCGTAAGGTTGGTACATTATGCGTAAACAATCTACTGTGCTTAATAAAGCCGACAGATTATCGTCTATAATTACACCACCTACGCAACATGATTTATCTATTGAATGTGCTTTTCCTATTTGCTCTAATAATATAAAGTTTTCTTCTGGTACGAATGGAAAATTTTCTTTTAGCCACTCACGTTTTAGTCTTAGATTTTCTACACTACCAACGCTTACAAAATAGATGTCGTAGTATTTTGATAGGTTAAATACAGTTCTCAAACAACGCTTATATGGTCTTGCTAATTCAAAAAATCTTTCCATTTCAAATAACTTATGTATAATTTCTTTATCGGGATTATCAAAAACATCTCGGCAATTCCAATCCTTTGTCTTATAAGCACTAGGCTTAATGCTTGTGATTTCTTCATACATCATAGGAAGAATTTCGTTGGTGGGAATTATTGTGTTGTCTACATCTATATATAACTTAACTTTACTCAATACCCATTTCTCCCTTCATTAAACTAAGAATTAAACTAGCACAGCCTTTAAGTGAATGTGAGCCATCATTAACAATTTCATAGTTATATTTAAAATGTTTAAAGGTGTCATAATCTCTAGTAAATCTACTATCTACATCGTCTACGGTAGCACCTCGGCTTATGTATCTTTCTTTTCTGATTTCGTCGGGGCAAGTGATGTAGAAAACTACAATCTCATCCTTATATTGTTGTCTTAGTTGTGAAATGCCGATTGGTTCTTTGATGGCTAACATGCTACTATTCATTAAATCAATATCAGATTTCTTAGTGAAATATATCCAGTTTTCTTTTACACTGTCAATCCTAAATGAGTTATATTCGGCTATTTCGTTATTTTTATATGATAAATCAAAGTCATGTAGAGTTGAAAAATTATAGTCTACGCCTTGTTGTTCCCCTTTTCTTGCTTTTCGTGTAGTATTAGAAATTAGTCTTTTGATTGGCAATCCTTGTTGTGTTATCTTATCATATAGTAGTTTTTCTATTGTAGTTTTGCCAGAAGCCGATTGTCCAGCCAATATGAATAACTTATTTTTCATTATTTTCTCTCCTTTCTAATTTATAGTATATACTATTGACCATTATAAATCAATAGTATATTTGTTATATTTTACTGTTATCTTATTCCCGTACTACCATGACCACCTCGGTCTTGATTACCCAATACTTCAACTTCTTCAAACTCTACAGATGGCATTTTCTCCACAATTCTAAACTGCCCGATTCTATCATTGAATTTGATTACAGTGTCTCTAAGTGCATATGCTGGATAAAACCAATAATCGTTATCTCCATTATATGATTCGTCAATTATGCCACAATGGTTAGTTTGAATGATTCCAAAGTTTTTGAATGTGCTACTACGTGGTACTACATGAGCTTCATATCCTTTTGGTAATTCCATTGCAAACCCTAAAGGAACAAGTTTAAATTCACCTTGTTTCATAACAATATCTTCTTTACTTGCACATCTAACATCTATGTAATCTCCTATTGCAATTCTACTTAATCTTTCAACATCATTCATATATTTAACTCTAATCTTCATCTACAATATCTCCTCTTTCTTCATAACAATCATCTATTACTTGATTAACTTCGTCTACCACTGTGTTTAATACAATTGCATTATTTTGTACTATATTAGCTAATTCGTTATGTTTCACTTTATAATTAAATACTTCCACTTCCATTTTGTAACATCTATATATTAATACTGAACATATAATTGCTATTAATATTGTTTCAATCACTTTTGCCGTCCTTTCTTTTGCATTTACCATTGTATTTGTACTCTATATCTTTTGTTATGGTATTTATAAATTCGTTCCCACATTCACGACATATATGTATTTTTGTATTTTTAAATGTATAACAATCCTCTTCGACTTCTTCATCTTTACTATATTCGTGCTTACAATAAGGACACTTAATTTTAGTGATGTTATCTGATTTCTTGTTTCGACTAGGTAATTTCATAAGTCACACCTCAATCCCATATTGTTCAAATAAATGTATTTGTGGGGCAAATTCTTTAAAATATTCTTTCTCAGCTTGTAATCTCACCTTTATGGCTTCTTCTTTATCTAAATAATTACCAAGCCCTATCCATTTGTGATTATTGGTTATGTATACTCTGTACGTATTGTTTCTAGTTAATGATACTCCAATTATTCCTGTTTTATTATTAGAAGGAGGCTTTTCTCTGTTCATTCCATTTTTGCTTTTATTGCTTCGTCTTAGATTAAATTTTCGATTATCTAAAGTATTATTATTTGAGTAGTCAATTAATATTTTAGAGTCTGTTTCTTCCATTATTAATCTATGCATATGTATTAATTTTCCTTTAATTCGTGCTTCGGCATATCCTGTTTTACCTTGAGTCCATGAGTGTCCTTTGAGTTTTTCGTATTCCTCGATGTCGAAAAAACACTGTTTATTATTATTATTCATGTAACATATTCCATAGTCATCAAAAAGTTCATATTTATTTTCTTTTTTAGTATAATCCTTTTTTATATCAGAATCACAATATCCACAAGTTTTTGTATTTCCTCTTACTAACCAATCTCGCAATACTGATATTACATGACCACATTCGCACTGACATAAATAATAACAACTTCTTTTGTTTTTTATTTCGTTATTTTTATATCTTTTAAGCTCTATTAAATTTCTCTCTTCATCTATCTGTATAATTGTTAACTTATTGTATTTTTCTCCTATACAATCTTCTCTTTTTCTAATGTTAGTCACCTCAAATTTTAATTATTTGCCCATAAGTAGGGATAATTATATCTTTATCTTTCATTCGTAATTTTAACTCTCGTTTCAAATTCTCCCTTGCAGTTTTATCACCATGAACAATTAACACTTTCTTTAATACTCTTTGGTCGAAATATTTAGTAGCCCATTTGATATTGTTTTCTAAATCCACATGCCCACTAAGATTAGAAATAATTCCCAAAAACTCACACCTTTTAGTTTTTCCCATTCCATTGATTGTTACTTTCGATTTGTTATTTATTACTCGGTCTAGCACACTATCTTTAAATATGTAGCCACAACCTAATATTTTCACTGTTTTATTGCCTACAAGGTTTTCCATAATCATATTGCTAAAACCAGCGTCACATGAACCAGCACTTGATAATGTGATTTTAGGTTGATTGTTTAATATAAAATGTTCAACACCTTTTGGTTCTGTTATAAACTTACAAATAGGATTATTAAATATATCTCTATCTTCATTCCATTCATCATCATAAAACTCTTTATGTTCATTTTTACCAATTGTTTCGTGACATAGTTTAGTTAACTTCCCGCAGTTATAAATTGGAATCCTAGCCTTTCTAATAACTTCATTTGTTTTGTAAATCTCATCTAACAATTTAACTATTTGAGTTGACCGTTGCATACTAAATGTTGGAATGAATAATTGTTTTTTATCTTTAATCACTTGTTCTAAAATCACTTGTTCAAGATAATCTTTTGGGGATGTTTTAGGGTGATTTGATTTATCTCCATAGGTACTTTCAAGGATTACACATTGGCTCTTGTAACATTTTTTAATTATTGCCTTAGTATAACTTCTAGAAAAATCCCCTAAGTACATATCTGGACAATACATTAAATGTGTGTCTTTATATTCTCCATGATGGGTTAAATAGATTAAAGCACTTCCAGCCATATGCCCAGATGGATAAAGTTCTACGTCTACTGTATTGCTAAGTTTAATTATCTGATTATAAGAGTATCCTTGAATCATTGATAAAGCATGTTCACAATCTTCTTCAGTGTATAATGGTTCTAAGTGTTTACCATTGAGATAGTTATATTTCTTCACATCATTGATATGTATTTTTGTTGCGTCTCTAAGAATATGATGTACTAATTCAGAAGTAAGTGCTGTAGCTATGATTTTTCCATTAAATCCACACTCTTGTTTTCCACATAAAGGTATGCTCATAGTGTGGTCAAAGATGGCTGTGGCTAAGAATTATACCATCAATGGTAGATAGGTCTAAGCCACGTTTACTACTGTTTTTCTGAAGTATTTTATCTAATGTATATCTTGAATCTTGATACCCTCCGAAATCTAAGAGTATCTTTACTCCATCAACTTCAACTTGCATACAACTTCCTGTAACTTCTCCTTCGTCTTGAAAACAGGTTATTTTAAATACATTATTATCTTTCTTTTTGCCCATGTTGTTATCCCTTTCTTAGCCATGACTTGTAACACGAAATCCATCGTGGCTGATATTTTATTCGTAGTAAATTGTGCTTTGCCAATAGTCATCAAATTGCTTAGTTTTTATTTTGATTTTGTTATATTTAGGTAGTATATTAGCGTTGATAAAATCTGTAGTTAATGTCATAATTCCGTTTAGACTTTCACTTTGTAACGTGACTTGCTTCATATTATCACCAACTTTCATTATCTGTAATGTCTTTTGTTTCACCACATTTATTACAGGTTATTTCTATGACTGTACCAATCCCCGTTCCTATCAACCTATAAGAGAAGTCATTTCCATTTCCACAGGCTTTATCATTGTAATGTTTGTTACGAAAATCTTTGTCTAATTCCAACTCTTTATCGGTTAATTGTTGTAAACTGTGATTCCTATATTCTTTTATTTGAAGCTTCAACTTCTGAATTTCTTCATCTTTAGAGTATTCATTCAGTCGTTCTCTAAGTTCTTCGTTATCCTCTAGTAGTCCATATATTGTACTAGAAATCTTGTCAATATCTTTTTTGACTTGTATTTTAGCTAAATCGTTTATAATACTCATCACATCACCTCATTTTTAATAAAACATGAATTTTAATTATTTACTGTTTCAACTTTAAATTGTACAGGATTATCAATTTCTCCATCTTCATATAAACTGTCAAACATCATTTCTAAATATATTTCAATTTTTTCTTTATGATTTTGTAAGTCGTCAGTTTTGATAATATAGTCCATATCCATTCTCCTTTCCCAATAAAATAAAACTTTTAAAGTATTTCTTTTTCGTTAATTAGACTTGGTATTTCAAATATGTATACTTTATTCACACACTCTCTTGTTGCTATTCTTCTTATTTGAGTACATGAAACTCCAGTATTTCTGCTTGTTTCTTCTATGCTTTCGTACTCCACAGTTTTGTTGGTTATTTTGTTTGTACTTATTACATTCCGTTTATATTGTTTTGCTTTGTTTATAGGTCTATTTAAATAGTCGTATGAATGTTTTAGGTTTTCTGAATAACTACACCATTCTAGGTTGTTTGCGTTGCAATTTTCAACATTTCCATCTATGTGATTTACGCATGTCTTATTAATCGGGTCGTTATTGTATACAAATGCCTCGGCTACTAATCTGTAAACTTTAACATTAAATCTTTTATTCATATATCTAAGGTCTACGCATGGTCTACCACTTCTTATGTTGTTTGTTATTTTTAGCATATGCTCCTTACATTTCTGAGTTCTCCCATCTGACTTAAGTATTGTGTGTTCAAGTTTTTTAACTCTTCCTAAATTGCTAACCTGAAATATGCCATTATGTATATTTATATCTCTCCATTCTTCTTCCAAGTCATACCTTCCTTTCTGAGTATGATTTGATTGCTACTTCCCCTATAAAGCAATTTCAAGTCTTTTAATTCTTCTATAAATCTACCAGTTACAAGCATATCTAAATAATCCAAACACTCTATGTATTCAATTGGTATTGATTCAAACTCATATCCAGTCCATAAGTATATTGGTTTATTGACCTTGATTTTGATATTTTTTAGTAATGAAAGAATTTCTTTAGGTGGCTGATTAAAAGGTTCACCACCTAAAATTGAAACTCCTGTAATATAACTTTGTTTAGCCAATTCAATAAATTTATTTTCTACATCTTTAGTAAGTTCTTTCCCACCATTAAAATCCCATGTCGACTCATTCCAACATCCTTTGCATCTAAACTTACATCCTTGCAAAAATATTGACACTCTAATTCCATCGCCATTTGTTATATCCATACTTCTAATAGAGGCATATCTCAACTAAAACACCTCAATTCTTTATCACCCAGATGAACATATCTTTCTTTGATTTCCTGTGTCCGACCCTTATTCCAGAAGTTAGTTCCAATATAACCACATGTACGCCTAGTCACATTCATCATGGTTGTATCAGTGTTATCACAGTTAGGACAATACCATTCCATATTATCATCTATCTTCAACTCACCATCATAGCCACACTTCATACAATAGTCTGATTTAATATTTATTTCAGCATACATGGTGTTGTCATAGATACATTTAATAACTTGCATTACTGCATCTATATTTTGCGTTAAATTATCAGCTTCAATATAGCTTATCATCCCTCCAAGTGATAGTTTTTGAAATTCCCCCTCAAATTTTAATTTACTAAAGGCATCAATTTCTTCGGTTACTACAACGTGGTAACTGTTTGTTATATAGTCTTTATCTGTAATCCCATCTATAATTCCAAATCTCTTTTGTAATAGCTTTGCAAATCTATAAGTGGTAGATTCTTGGGGAACAGAATACAATGCGTATCCAATATCATCTTCTTTTTTCCACTCATCAATCCTATTATTGAGATATTTCATAACGTCTTTTGCAAACTTTTTGCCTTTTTCGGTTGTATGAGATTCGCCTATCATATACTTTGTCATTTCATAAATACCAACGTATCCTAAAGATATCGAAGAAAACCCACCATGAAGTAACTTATCAATTTTTTCACCTTTTTTAAGTCTAGCAAATGCTCCGTGTTGCCATAGAATAGGTGCTACATCTGACAAAGTTCCTTCTAATCTTTCATGCCTGCATAACAACGCTTTGTGGCATAAGTTACTTCTTTCAGCTAATAGTTCCCAAAACTTACTCATGTCTTTTTTAGAAGATAAAGCCACATCTACCAGATTCAAAGTCACTACACCTTGATTAAAACGGCTATAGAATTTATACTTCCCGTTTTCATCTTTCCAAGGAGATAAAAAACTACGGCATGACATACATGGAAAACAATTTCCTTCCTTATATTCAAACATTTTTTTCTCTGATATGTAGTCTGGTACAAATCGTTTTGCTGTACATTCTGCACCCAATCTCGTTAACCAATAATAATCTCCATCTTCATTTATGTTTCTTTCTTCTAACACATATAATAATTTTGGAAATGCTTGTGTTACATATACACCTTGTTCATTTTTTAACCCTAAAATTCTTTGTTTGAAAAATTCTTCTGTAATCATCGCAATCTCTTTTGTGTATTCTTTATCTTCACTTAAATACATGAAAACACTGAGAAATGGAGATTGTCCGTTTGTGTTACTCATGCTGTTGATTTGATAGTTGAATGTTTGAACACCGTCTTCAATTTCTTTTTGCAAATCCTCTTTAGCAAACATCTCTGCTTGCTCTTGAGACAACCCTCTATTTAAGTGTCTTTTGATGAAAATATCATAACTACTTCTAACGAATGGTGCTAGGTGTGTTAATGTGATAGTAGCTCCACCGTAAGTAGATGAAGTAACCGCTGTAATGATTTGTGTTGCAATGGTCATGGCGGTCAAAAATCTATGTGGTTTTTCAATCAGTATCCCATTTATCACTGTGCCATTTTGCAACATATCTTCTAAATTAATTAACTCACAGTTGGTAAGAGTTTTTTGTGCAAAGTAATCCATGTCATGAAAATGTAAAATACCCTCGTCATGCCCCTTAATTATTTCTTTTGGAATCAGTTTTCTTCTTGAAATATCTTTGCTTACAATTCCAGCCAAGTAATCCCTTTGGGTTGTAACAAGTGTTGCATTTTTATTTGAGTTTTCTTTTCGCCAGTACTCGCTACAACCAGTTAATAGTTCTTCTATTTCTCTATCAATTACACTTTCTCTAGCCAAATTTCTTTCTTCCCTATAATTTTTATAAGCCTTATGTATTTTTCTATCATGTTTATACAAAACACTAAGAATGATATCTTGCACTTTTTCAATATCAATAATATCCTTATTATACTCGTTAATCTTCGTTTGAACGTCGTCTAAAATAGGCTTGATGTTAATAGCCTTATCACCATAAACATCATTAGTAGCCATTAAAATTGCCTTAGTAATTCTTTCATATGAAAAATCTTTAATTCTACCATCTCTTTTGCGAATTTGCATTATTTCATCTCCTTAACAAATTTTTTCTATATCCCTAATCTCGTATTTATCTCCCCATGTTTCCTTTGCTCTTTTAACCACAAGGCTTTCGTCTGATACTGATGTTGCCCCTTTAAATACAAACACTCCATCTAAATAACAACTATATCTAAACCACATATCATCACCCCTAATCTATAAAATTGCCATACACTTCTTCATATGTTAAAAAGTGTTTAGCTGACCGTTTTAACCATTGACCATTATCTTTGATTAGGAATAACGGATATCCACTCTTTTCATACGCAATATCATAAACTTTAACTTCTCTAGTAATTTGCTTCTCATCAAATAATTTCTTATCATAAACAGTAAACATCACAATCCCTCGCTTTCTATATCATAAATTTCATTTTCGTCATTACATACTTCATATACATCGCTAATTCTATCAAGAATACGATTCATTTTTTCTACAGCATCCTCTTGAGTGTCAGCTATGATGTCGGTTTCGCCTTGATACTTTACTCTAAATCGTCGGTATCTTTTTCGCATGATATACCTCTCTTATTTTTCACTTTGTTATTTTTTAGTTGTAGATAATCTATTTCTGAATATGGAATATATTTAGCGTCAAAATATCTTTCTCCTATATGTCTCTCTTCATTATCTGAATTAATTAATACAATATTACCTATCTTATCTACACCACTATATGTATATAATTCTAAAGTAAAACAATTTAAAAACCTATCACCCTTTTGCATACTATTACTCCTCTATGTACATCTTACCTTTTGTTTTAGTCTTACCTAAAGCATTAACACGATTCCAATATTCACTATCAGATTCACCCTTATTTCGTTCAATGCAAACGTCAATTCTATAAATCCCATCTTTAGTAATTCTAATATGTTTAGTTGAACCCCTATCTGTTCCTATAAATCTAACACCATCGAATACATCAAATTCAAATTCTGTGCCTAGTGGTACACTTCTAGGTGTAGCTATAGTACCAAACTTTAACTTATTACCCTGTGCATCAATTGCACCATATCCATTTTCGCAATTTAAAGTCGTGTAATACGATAACTCACATTCGATTTCTATGTATTTCTCTTTCGATTCTTCTATGTTGTATCTGTCCATTGCGATTTGATTAATTTCTTCTTCGTCCCTATAATCATTAGCAGATACAGATTGCACTAACGTTGACCATGTTACAAGCACCAACATTGCTAGTACAATCTTTTTCGGTTTTGATAATAGCATTGCATCACTCCTTTATGATTTTGTTATATTTTAATTATACATTAGAGTGATAGGTTTGTAAACTGTTATTTGTTATTTTTTATTGTTAGTTATGTATTTGATTATTTTATTTAGTACGAACACTATAACTTCTCCTACAATGAAAATCAAAAAGGCGTACCATAGCACTAAAAGTACTATACCTGTATGGATTATAGCTACTGTACTCACAAATAACATTAAAACAACTAACGCAGTAATGTAATTTTTAATTGCCAGTTTAATAATTTCTTTCATATATTTCTTCTCCTTTCTATTACGTTAAAAGTCCTATTTTAATCTTAAATCTTTAGTTCAGCCATGATTTCTCCTTTTGATAGTAAGCTCAGAAATCTATTCATAATATCTTTGTTGTCTTCAGTGAATTGAACAATGAAACAATTTTTGTTTTGTTTAATAAACTCATAAGTATCTTCAATATTACTACTACAAACAATTGGAATTCCCTCATAATTTACTTTTACACACCCTATGTTTTCTAATACTACGTCTCTTCTATTTTCCATTTATACATCCTCTTTTCTATTATTATTTATTTTAATAAATTATAGCTTTAATTACAATCATGAAAAAACAAACATATTTCCTTATCGCTATATCCAATGTCATAATCAGACGTTTCAAATGAAATTGGTGTATTTAAATATGGATATGGGTAAATCATGTCTTTTAACTCTTTTTCGCTCAATGACTTACAATAGGTTAGGTCTATATTAAAATCATCATAACTTTCATCAAAGTTATTTATAAACATCTTAAACTCTTTTAATTTCATTTACATTCTCCTTTCGGCTATAAAATATAGCTTTTAAATAGATTTAAAACTCGTCATTTATAATCAAGGCTACGGAATCTCTAATTGTCTTACTATCATATTTTAGAAACGCCTTTAATGTTTCCTCGTCTATAGCTTTGTTTACATATAAACTATTTAACATAGTCATCATTCCATATTGATATATAGAGTTATAAATTTCATCATTTATAACATAAGATATTGGTTTTGTTTTATTCTCAAACATCCTTTGCCCTTTTGATTTTTTTATATATTCATCCATTATTTTTTCTCCTTCCATATGTTAAAATACTCATTTTATTGTACTTTTTGAAAATCTAGCTCTTGACTATCAATGCTTTCAACCCACACACATGAATATTCTTTGTTAAAATCAACATAAGCGTCAATTTCTTCAAATTTTCTATTCTTTACTCTACATTCTAAGCAAGTAATTTTTTCTTCACTTTCAAGCACTTGAACATCAAGACTCTTATTACATACTTTACATATAGCCACTAACTCACCTCTTTTTTTGACTTTTAATAAAACGTTTATTTTATCTTAGTCCAATAACGCTTTAAATCTTCTTTTAGTAAATTTCCTCCACCAGTCTTACTACACATAAAGTAGAAAAAATCTACAGTATCCTTTTTCTTATAATCTCTTTCAATCATGATATGTATATTTTCATTATTGTTATTTCTATATACACCTTTTAAACTACTCATAACTTTCTCCTTTCTAATCACTTTAAAACAGTTGTTTTATTGGAATTTTAGCCTTTGATAGCCAATAGATACAGAGACTAAAATAACTCATTAAAGGTAAATTCTTCGCCACACTTATCACACACAACATAGCCAATTGTACCTATACTTGTTGGTACAAACTTATATGTATATCTTCCACCAATACATCCACCAGCTCGTAGCTTATCCTCTGTCGTTATTAACCCATGCTTTTCTTTGTCATGATTTTCTTTCCATTCGTTAATTTTAGCTTCTTCCTCTTTACTTATAGGGAAGCCCCTGTAATAATCCTCTTCCATTACCTTTACTTTTTCTTTTGCTTTTTGTAATTCATCATCTTTATATGTTTCACTTTTTAACTTTGCTATTTCATTTTCTAAATAAGCAATTCTATTTAAATCCTGTTCATGTCTAGTTAATATAGCGTCAACACAATCTTTCATGACTGGTACTTTTAAAAATCTACCTTCTTTTGTATGTGTAGAATAAGCATATTCTTTCATTTATAACCACCTTTCATTTGTTATTTTTTACTTTAAAATGTTTGATTTATTGAACTAACCCTAAGTCAAATACCGTTATTGGTTTATATTCAGCATTTACGAGATTATAAATATCATCCCATAATTTTTCTGCATTTAAAAACCTATATATTTCTTCGTTTTGAATCAAACTCTTAATTTTTGATTCTGGGTGGCATTTACAATTTTTATTACTGCACCACCTTATGTTGTTTTCTATTTCAACCAATTCTATAAGTATTTCATCGAACATCATCTGAGTGTTTATGTCCAACATGGACGTTTCATTGCCTCTAAGTAATAACATTCTTTTCACTATTTGATTTGCCGTCATTAGATATTCTCCTTCCTTCGATTTTGATAAAATCTGAATTTTAACTTAATTCTCCTTTGTCATTAGTTTCTTCTCCACAAATCAATATATGTCCATCCGAAGACCTTATTCTTACACGACCATCTTCCCTGTCTATTTCATGTAATTGTTTTAGTACATTTTTTGTTCTGTCTTTTAGTTTTAACAAAACCTCGTCAGTTGATTTTAATTCCGACATTCTTTCTTCATAAAGTGCATTTAATCTAAACATTTCTTGTTGAAGTTGTTTCATTTTATCATATTGTTTATACATATAATTCCCACTCACTCCTTATAAAAGACATATTTTATTAAGATTTTCAACTTTACAAAGCTTGATTTATCAACATTTCTAAGTCATACTCAATCTCGTTTATGACTATACAATCAAAATATCCCAAGTCAAAGCACTCCATCATTAATTCTTGAATATTTTCTTCATATCTATCTTCGGCGTTTATGTAAGCCTTATAGTTTTTATCTGATTTTGATGAATTATATCTTTCCTTTAATTTTGATATCCACTTATTTTTTAAGTCCACACAGGGAAATGCAACAACAACTCTTTCATCAGAATTTTTAAGTCTATTCCTAACTACTTCATGTGAAGACGTAAACACTACATATCCTTGTTTAGATAGATGTTCTGCAATGTTACCATATACTTCAGCCCAATCATCTCCACGTCTTTCATTCACCCAAAAGTTAGAACTTTCTAAATCTATGTACTTGTTATTCTTCCCAGCTAAAGTTGATTTACCTATTCCTTGATACCCTATTACAATCATCTTATTCGTCCTCCAATATTTCAAATTCTCTACGATACAATTGACTTCCATCTTCCATTAAAAATAAATAATTTCCTTGACCAAATGTATCTTCCTCAAACTCAACAAACTCTTTTATTTTTGTTATATTTTTATTGCTTTTAATCATAATTTTTGTTCCTATCTTTACATAATCATGTTTATAAGTTTTTATATGTATTTTATTTGTAAGCTTTGTATATTCATCAAATATTTTAGTAATAATCCACGACTCACATTCTCCACAACAATCACCACACGGTATTTCACAATCATCCACTTCGCCCAATCTATTAACCGTACAACATTCCATTGGAACATAATGCTCTAAATACTCAACCATTTTTATCATTCTATCTCACTCCCTTTAAAATGCTCGATTTATTGTAATCAGATTTATTCTTCTTCTACTGTTAGACATACTTGTATTTTTAATATATCTATGTTTTCTCCCATCTCTTCTAGGTTCTTTATAATATTTGCTGTAATCATTCCCTTGTAACCCTCTATTCCTAGGTTATTAAATACTGCTTCATCATGGTCATTTAACACTCCTTCTTCTGTAAAAGATGTACTAATAATGACTTTGCATTTTTTCATTTCATCACATCCAAACTTATATTTTATTTCTTTCTTTGCCCTAATCTATACTTTTCACCGCATATACTACACTTAGCTATAAATGAGCCTCTTCTTACTTGTTTAAGTGCCCCACCACATTTACATTTTTCTTTATTACATCTTTCAACCATGAAGCTATCAATGTTTTCTGTGTTTCTTGTGTTATTTGTGCTTTTTATACCAAGTAGTTTTAAAGTTTTCTTATATTCTCTTTCAATCCATTTGCCATTAGGCTCATGATGTAGTCCATCTCCCATCATATCTCCAAGTTTAATAAGTTGATTGTAAAGAAATTCTTTGCCATTATCCAAAACAAGCACCCTTTCCAAACTCTGATTTTATTAATCTTCTAAATCCCCAAAAGCAGCTTTTCTTGCTTCTTCTTCACTCATTCCATTTGCCATGTGAAAGTCTACACAATGTTTAAATTCATTAACATCAATAAAACTTTCATCTAAACAAAAATGTGACGTTGCTTCACCTATGATAACTAATTCTGTACTTACACCAGTTATTATGCTGTCACTCTCATTTGTTACCTCTAAATCACCAAATTGTTTGATAGTGTCTTGCAGTTTTTTAACTAACTCACTTGCTTTCATTATTTTCATCCTTTCAATTTTGGATTTGTTTAGAAGCCAATTCTTTCGCTTCTTCGTCTGAATATCCTTTTTCTTTGTAATAAACAACATCTTCCCAATACAAAAATTCTGCCTCGCTCATTTCCATACCTTTCACTCCTCAACAAATTCTTATTTTAAAACCTTAAACAATTTTGGATTTTATTCATTTACCGATTCAAAATACCTCTTAAAGCTTTCTTCTGATATTTCTAACCACTCAAAGTCCCCATCTTCATTAGTTAGCCTTATTTCTCCACCACATACTCTCCATGGGTCTCTATCAAATAGCCATATACTTCCGTCTTTTACCTCTTTATACTCATTCTCAATAGTAAATCCGTCATCATCACATTTAGGCACTAAAAATGATTCTTTGCATTTATAAGCCATATCTATCACCTAACCTTTCAAATTCTTATTTTAAAACCTTAAACAATTTTGGATTTTATTCTAATCTTCTTGTAACTCAATGACATAACTATCAAAATACTTAGCCCATGGTAAAAATCTATTTAAGCCTCTTTGACCCGTTCCACAACCCTCTTTATCTGATATGGTTAATAATATTTCTCTAGGTTCAACTGGTAGCCAATTTTTAGGCAACAAGTCTAACAACAAATCTTCGTTGATAACATCCTCTTTAATATATACTTTATTAAAACTTACTGGAACTTCACACTCTTTTACAAACCTGTGTACTCCGTATCTCCTTTTATATAAAATTACTTTCACGCTAATCACCCTTTCAAATTCTTATTTGTTATTTTCTATTGATAAAATAACTCTTTTATCAACAATTATTCAATTACAATCACTTCATCATCAAGTGTGTTCATAATTACAAATGGTCGTCTTACATTGATTTGGAAATGTTCAGCCGTTTCTAATGCTAGTTTGATTCTTTCCACAGGTGACATATCAGTATTTTGAGTTGTATACATACTACTTAATGCAAAATACATTCCACTTCCACATGATATAAACCCTTCTTTTGGCTCGACCACTGAATAGTCGTCTTGTACTAAATATAAATCTGTATTATTAGCTAGTAAAAAATCTCCTCCAGATGCTTCACCTCTATCATTTGTTTCAAATTTGTTATCTGCAAATAATCTGCTTATTCTAGGGATTATTTTTGTCACTATGTATTCTCTATCAATAATTTCATTTTTTAATAAAGACATTTCATCAATCAGCCCTTTTGAATATTCTAGCAAGTCGCCCATTCTAAACGACGTAGTATATCCTATCAACATATTTTTGTTATCTTTTAGTTTAAACACCTTTTTGTTGTTATATACTATTCCATATGAATTTGTGCTACCGAAACTATCAGCACCAATCCATACTCTATCCTTATCTTTAATTCCAGCAATACATGTCATTATTGTTTCTCCTATCGATTTTATTATGTTTTATTTTAAATAACTTTTTAACTGTTGAATACTTTTTCATACATAGTCAACGTGTCTCTATAACTCATGTGAAATATATACTTATACATTTTGTTGTCTTTGTTTTCATCTACATATGCCAACAATCTTGATTTCATATCTATAATGTGTTCTATATAATCCTCACGTAAAAATCCTATACATTCTTCAGTCATATATGTTTTGTCATAGTAAATATTTTCTAAATCTTCACTTACACAAGACCCCTCATACCACCATAAACATCCTAATTCAAAAATAGTCATATACACCTCTTAAAATCTATGATTTATCCAATCAGATTTTATTGTCCTATTTTTATCTATATATTAATTTTAAATTGCAGTATAATTAATTTATCAAGAATAATCTTGAAATACTTAAGAAAGGAAATATATTCATGAAACTAGATGAATTAAAGAAACAGCTCCATGATATTTCAGTATCAATACATGGCTACGCCGATGATTCTATTTATGTGGGAAACGGTTATGATTTTTATATTAATTTTAACCAAGACCCTCACGTTATCAAAATTTCAAAGACATTGGATGCAGACCTAATGAATGCTAAAGTTCAAGAAATACAACAACTATTAAAATCTTATGGCTTTACTAGCGACGTAATTGTCACCGACCTTACTCCATTTTTGAAAGAATACAAAATATCTTTTACTACAATCTAATTCGTTATAGAGGAGTAATTATTAGTCTCCTCTTTTTTAATTAAACTTTCCATTTTAACTACTTCTTAAACCCACTAGAATATTCATCTACGTTGTCTCTATAAACAATAACTTCGTCATCGCTCATTCCAATATACTTCATATTGTATTTCTTGATTCTAGCCTTAATTGATTTCGGCATACCTTCACCAGCATAAGCATATGGAAACGTGTTTGTTTTCTTTAGCAACTCTTTCATATTCTTATAGCCTTTCTTTTTACACACAAAATCTTTAAACGCTTCGTCATTTATAAGATGCCAACAAATCACTGAACCATATTCATCGTCTTGACATCTAAGATAATTAACAAAGTCAATAACAAAATCAAATTGCGGATGTGTTTCACTTTTGAATATCATTCCAGTTTTTAAATCCTCTTTCATATTTCATCTCCTTTTCTATTGATAGAACCATTATTTTATCTATATATTTCAAATCCATAAATGTGAAAAATATTCTTTAAATAAATCTAATGACTTATGTAATTTTTCACCTTCATCATCTTTGGTTAATGGACATAAGTCGTGATTTAAATAATCTTGAAAACCATCAATCATTTCTTATAAAACATTATCCCAATTTTCCGCACTTTCAAGTGCTGTTGGATAACCACCCTTATACTCTTTTAAATATTTTAATCGCTCAATAATCCATATACAAAATGAATAATCAAGATTATACGTATCTTTACTTATTTTCTTCATTTGTTTTTTCTTTAAAATAGTTTTGTTCTTCATATCCTCACTCTTTTTAAAAGATTACTTTTATTTAGTTTTTTATTTAACCTTTAACTACTTCTGTTATATTATGACTTCTCAAAAGGTTTAACGCCTTACTACCTAAATCGTCACATAAAGCAAGTGTATAAGTTTCATTGTTTCCAAAATGTAATATAATTAAATCATCTTTTCTTTCAAATGCTTTCAATCCACGCAACGCAAGTTCTAAATCTCCGTTATTTAACCAATTTAATCTTTCCATAATTACATCTCCTATTCATAATAAATTATCGTAAATCCCACTTAATATCTCTCATAATATCTTTTATCTTTTCATTGATACTTGAATCATCAAATTTGTTATCTTTTATTTCTTCTAGCAAATCATATGTCTTAGTCAATGTTGCCTTACAATCCTCGTATTCATCTTCGTAATCTTCAACATCTTCTGGGTGTACCAAATCACATCTTCCACATTGAATTTCTTTTTCATCTTCTATCAATTCCACAATAACGTCATATGTATCATCATCTACTACTTGATGTAAGTCATAAACACAATCAATAAAATATGGTTCATTATTTTTCATTAACACTTTACTCATACTCTTACCCCTTTTATTTATCCATCTTATTTAAAATATATTTTTCAAAACATGAAATCGCAATTCTATCAAACTCATCTTTAGTCAATATTTTTAACGAATCAATATCAAAATATCTACTACTTGTATTCACATAATCACTTATTTCTGACCGTAATTCAAACCCTGTAAATCTGAAAGTGTTTATCTCTAATTCAAACCCGTCAATATCTAAAACATATGCAAAGCTCGTTTGTCCTTCGTATTCAAACAAGATATATTTGTTTCGCAAACTTTCAATCATCTTACTTACGTTTGCCTCTTTTTCTTTTTGAATTTCCTTTTCTAAATACTCTTTTCTAAGATTTATGTTTTTTAACTCTTCTTTTAACGTCATGTCCGTATCCCCTTTTAAAATCTTCATTTTATTTCCATATTCTAAAATCCGTCCATTGATAGTCAATGGGTTTAGGATTCCTCGATTTCAAACTCTTTAAGTTCTAGCACTTCAAACATATTTTTGCCTGTTTCTGATACAAAGTTTGATAATACTTCCATTGGGTCAGTATACCACCAATTTATACCTTTCCTTTTGAACTTCTTTCCTGTTTTATAGGCTTCTTCTAGTGTCATATATTCTTTTTCTCTTTCCCATAGGATTTCGCCCATATATTCTACTTTTATAATATCCAATCCTTCACCAATATAATTGGTTAACGACTCTCCATACTTATTAATACTGCCTAACGACTTTAATAAACTTGAGTCGTTTGTATCATATAAGTTTCCTAAGAACAATAATCTTTTCTCGCCATTTCTATATGTAAGTACCATGCCATCTTTTAAATCTGACTTTGTAAATTCTTCTTTTACCAATTCGACCTCACATTCATTATCTTCAAACCATGATTTAAAAGCTTTAAATCCACTCCCTTTTCCTTGATGAGACCATACATTAAAAATATAATCCGTTTCATCTGTAATCTCCCCGTTATTAACTTCATAAACTTTTCCAATAATAAAACTTTCTGGTTCATCATATTTCAAAAATCTAACTTTAAAATTTTCCATATGTATTCTCCTTTAATTTGTTATTTTTTAGTTAAAATATTCCTTTTATTTACATAAATTTGTTATACAGCTCATTGTTTTATTGTTTATAATAATCATCCATTCCTCTTTACCTAAGACTTTAAACCCAGAATCAATATCAACTATAAAGAACTGATTTTCTACTGTTTCAAATCCATCGTTTGGATAGAATACAATCCCACTTCCTTTTACGCTTCCACCCCTACGTTCATCCACCATAAGAAAAACATCGTCAGTTTCATCAAATTTAAATCTTACATAATTGCCTACAGTGTCATTTAAGAATTTGTTTAACTCTAATTGTTTTCCACATCTAATATCTTCCTCAATTTCTGCAATTTCTCGTTTCATATTTGCCAGTCTGTCTAATTTTTCTTGGACGGTCATAGTCTCACTCCTTTTTTAAAATAACTGTCTTACTTCAGACCAATCATATCTTTCGATTTGACCGGTATTAATATTTACTATTTCTCTATATTTTTCTCCGTCAACCATTTTGTAGCCATATTCCTCCAATAATTCACTATTCAATTCATTATCATCATGTGGAGAAAAGATTAGTTTTCCATGTTGGAACACTTCGTTTAGTTTTAATTTTTTTACATCGTCATTTAATAACCACAATTCTGCTTCAATATTCCATGCCGTATATATAGCTTTTACTAGGTTACTTTCTTGAAAAACACCTTCATCTCCCATATTATTTATATAGTAAAACTTCATTATCTCACCTCACTTCTTTTTTATTTGACAATCTTTATTTCTAAACTGCGATAACTGCACATATATCCAGTAGGAACAATTTCTGTTTCTATTTGTTTGCCATATTTCTTCTTTAGTAATTCGCTAATCCTGTTGTAAATTTCCTCCTGTTCGTCTGAACGCTCTCTTATTAAACTCATGTATCTAGGAAATGTTCTTGCGTTGGTAGTTTTGATTCCGTTTTCTATTGCAAAATTTATATTGTGTACGGCTTCTTTATATAGACGTTTTACAAACTTGCGTACAAGTTTATTCTTATTTTCTTCAGCTTTCTCGTATAAAGTTTTCTTTTTAAACAATATCTTAATCAACTCCCTTTAAATTTTCATTTTACAATTCCGTATTCCAATAATAGTTTTTCAATATGTTTAATTTTCAACTCGTCATCCATTTTTGTACACATCAACCAAATTATAGTTTCAATACATTCTTTATATAACCCTCTATATAATTCTTCCAATCCATCATTATTAATTTTCATTGAGCAACATCCTTTCTCATAATCTTATACTTTAATTAAAATTTTGATTTTAATTACATTTGCTTTACTAATTCAATAAAACACTCAATGGTTTCTTTATCTTCTGGGTACTTATTTTTCAAATGTTCTAATAAGATAATCATTGATGTTTTACTCTTGCCGTTCCCCCTAGCCAAGCGAAATTCTTCATCTTTATTAATATGTACTTTATGGTCTCCAAATTTAAACATTTCTCACCTCTCATTTGTTATTTTTTATTTTATATATTGACTACACTCCAAACACACATTACATAATGGTGCAAATCTACCATACGCTTTATCATCTTTATTACAAGCGTCAAATGGTTGATACTCGTCATAACAAGTTTTTAAGTAAGGACAATACTTTTTAATCTTACTCAATTCTTTAGCGACAGAAACTCTCTCTTTGTGAAGTTTTATGCACTCGGCATGTGTCCCACTTAAAACAATTTCACATATATCACAAGTCCTGTCATTCTTAAACTCTCCTACACATCTCATTTTCCATTCTCCTTTATGTGTTTTTAATAAAATCACGATTCTATCTAATTTCTAAATCACTACAAGTCTGTCTTACGCTTACTGGTCGTTCCATAATCAACATCATAGATTGGTCTTTAAACATTCTTATTTGAAATCCTATACTACTACCCCAACTATTGATATTATCAAGTGGTCTGCCTGTCGTAACAAAATACTCCTTTTTATCCTCGTTGTATATTACGGCTCTAAAGAATAGTGCGTCATTATATCCTAGTAAATCTCCTTCCCCATCTGTTGTATCACTTAAAGCATACATATGTATCACACAGCTGAATTTATCTTCCCACAACGAATCTACTCTTTGATATTTTGTACCATCAAACATATTAAAATAACCATCTTCGTCTTTGTTTGTTCTAGTCATGTAATCTGAATTGATTTTTATTTCATTCATACAAAATCCCCTTTTTATTATTTTTTACTTTTAAAATCACATTAAAATCAAGGTTTTATTTAACCTTCAATCTGTTGACTATCAATGGATTTACCCCACCAACCAGACCGAATATCTAAAGAATACCTCTTTTCTCCACATTGAGGCGTTTCAATCTCTACTATATCAAAACTCATATCTATAGGCATTGATTTTATTAGCTTTACAAACTCATCTCTATACAATCTCATATTTTCACCTCTTTTCTCACTTTAAATAAAACGAATATTTTATAAGCATTTTACCACCACAAACTTCTCCAAATTAGCTTTAATATGTCAAAAACATCTGAAACGTCGTTTATATTTTCAAGATTGTCGTCTTCGCCGAGTAAGTATTTTCTGCACTTATCAAGTACAATGTCAATTAATTGTTGTTGTGTGTATTCAGAATCATTATAATTAAATATGTGAAAATCTTTGTTGATAATACCATTGGTTATCTCGTCATACATTTTTAGCCTTTCATATATGAAACAAATAAGTGTTAAATCAAACGACCATGTTTCTCTTTGGTCAAACCCGTATGTATATCTCTCTCCTTGCCAAACTCTTTCTCTTTTGTCCCCAACATCCTCGCACCAACCATAAGGGGTGTTTTTAATGTCTAACCCTATATCAGACAGGTATTTGTGTTTTCTCAAGTTATCACTTCCTCTCTATAAAAATAGACTATGTATTACCTGTCTTAATAATAGCATAGTCTAAATTGTGTGTCAATATTAATTTGTTATATTTTATTGTTAATTTTTGATTTTGCTTCATTTATGTTTTTCTCAAGATTAACTATGGCTATTTTTGTTTTCTCTAGCACTTCTTCAGCACATTCTATGTAATTTTTTAATGCTTCCTCTTCAGTCTCTCCACTACCAATAACCATTTTTACATCGTAAGTAGATATTATGTAATTACTGCTTTTTGTTATTTCTAACATTTAATCACCCCTCTAACAGCTCTCTTAAATGATAATACATCGTACAATAAATGAATTTGCCTATATCTTCTTTTTCTACGAATACAAATGGTACGTTGTATCTCTCATAGAAGGTATGTAGTGTTGCTAAAAATGAACGCTTGTTATAACCACTTTTATAATTTTGAGTACATATATCATGGTATTTGCCCTCAATTACCAATAGCATTTTAGCTTTTGAAATTGAAAATTCTTTTTCTATTCGCTCCCGACCTTTTGTGAAGTTTCCAGCCAACTCATCAAGTGAGCCTTTTCTTTCTATTACTATCTCATTTTCAAATGTGATATCGGTCATTATACCCAATTCTTCGTTTTTCGGTATCATGAAAGAATAGTCTCCATATTTTAAATTGTGTTTTATATATGGGATATTATGTTTGTCAAAGTAGTTTTCCGTTATGTGCTGATTTTTCTTTTCATTCGTATCTACAAGAAACACAATTGATTTCAGCAATACATCTCTTTGTTTATCTGTAAATTTTGGTGTACCAAATGTTTTCATGCGTCACCCCTTATATATTAACTTTAATATAATCATTAATCCACCAGTTAAACTTTCCATCTACAATTATCCATTCATCATCTACCTTTTTTTGTGCCTGTTCTTTTTTGCACGATTTCATATAAATAATATCTCCATTCTGAATAGGCGTGTCTTTGAAACTCGTCTTTACTGATTTGTCATTATACTTTTTAGTTTTCCTAACTCTCATCTCTTGCGTTTTACCATTGTTAATACAGTAAGCATCAAATTTTGGAGAATATTTTGTATCAAGATTTGTAACTACTACATATCTCCTATCAATACTGCTGTCCACATAGTTAATATAACCTAGTATTTCGCTTTGAATTTTAATTAGTTCGCCTAGCTTATATTCTGTGTTTGGAACTTTAGCCACTATATGATTTACAAGACTTAGCCAATCTAGGTTTTTATATGTATTTGTTGTCTTGCCTGTTTTCTCAGATATGTCTGTAGCATATTGAGATAAATCAATTTCATCAAGTCCTAATTCAGATATTTTGGTTTTTGAGATTGATTTTTTCTCATACCACTTATTAAAAACTTCTACAATAGACACTAACTTTTTGATACTGCCAAATTCAGAAAAGAAGCCTATTTTGATTAATATATCTTGTTGACGGCTATTAAGTGTCGTTTGTGATTTAATATCTTGTAGTAAGTCTACAAATGAATCGTATTTGTTATCTTTTAGTTTATATAAATCTTCGCCAATTTGGGAATTGAGATGTTTAATCGAGCCTATGCCTACATATATGCTATTCGTTTCTTTATCGAAAAAGTAATCTCCCTTTGAATACCTAAACTTTGGACTTTTTACTGATACTCCAATTTTACCTGCGTATTCTATCAGTTTTTTTGTTTTATCTTCTTTGTCTCTATTTATATTTAATGCTGTTGTAAGAAATTCTAGTGGATAATAATATCTTAAATATCCAGCAATATAACCAGTGTATGAATATGGTTGTGAATGGTTTAATGAGAACAGATATGAACTAGCATCTTCTATAACTTGAATAAATGCAACAATAGCTTTTTCAGAGTCTTCTTTTGTTTTCCCATAAACAGTTGTCATAGTCTCTGTAAATCCTTGTTTAATTCTAGGTATGAATTGTTCAGTACCAGTTTTCTTTGCGAAACCACGCCTTACCGTGTCAGCCTCACCCATTGTAAACCCACAATATTTATTTAAGAATTGGATAATTTGCTCTTGGAAAACGAGGAAAGAGTATGTATTTGATAAAAAATCATTTAATACATCAAATCCTGTATCTCTAGGTTTACCATTGCCTAATTCATCTCGATATGAAGCTCCAGCAGGTCTAATCGCACTATTCCCTATACTTAGTAAATCTATAAGGTTTAAGTTGGGATTTATTTTTCTAAATGAATCTAGTGTGTCATCTGATAATAGTTTTTTAATATAATTATCGCCAGTTCCACCCTCCCATTGAAAAATCTGTGTAGTATCATCTCTTATACTTTTCCATACATTAATATCCTTATCATCCACATTATCTGGCGTAAGCCTTTCTATATTGGCTAATTTACAAGCATCATTAATTAATTCAATTGAGTCTAACCCTAACAAGTCTAGTTTTACATAGTTTAATGAATCAATTTCTTTCATGTTAATTTGGCTAATAGGATAGTTTGAAGTTGAAGTTGTGAATGTACCAAACGCTTCTTCTACATCATGAGGACTAACTACTGTTCCACAAGGATGAGAGCCTACGGACACTATCGTACCATTAATAATATCAACGTACTCAAATAACTCTTTGTATTTTTTTCTTAATTTTTCTTCGTCTATCTCTATGTTTTTACAAATATCATCTACTTCTGATAATGGCATTTCTAAAGCTCTACCGACATCTCGGATAGCACCTTTTAAAGCTATTGTGTTAAATGTTATAATATCACAACAATATAATCCTGTTTTAGAAAAAATATAATCTTTAACTTCATCTCTTCTTGATGGTGGAAAGTCGGTATCAATATCGCTAAGAGATACCCTTTCAGTATTCATAAATCTTTCAAAGTTGAGATTGTGTTTAATACTGTCCATTTCTGTAATACCTAACAGATATGCTATAACAGACCCATTACAACTACCTCTGCCATATCCAACATAAATCTCTTGTTTGATACACCAATCAATAATATCTTCCATAAGCAACATAAAGTCTATCGCATCATTGTGAATATAGGCATTTAACTCATGCTTAATTCTTTCTATGTATTCATTATAGTTAGGAAGTTTATCTACTCCTCTTTTTTTGATTCCCTCCATAACCTTTCTTCGTAGTGTGTTTAATGAGTCATCCCAAAGTCTAGGATATTTATAACTCTTATCAATCGTATATTCTTCTACCATATCGGCTAATACATTTGTATTTTCTAAAGCTATTTTAATTTCTTCTATTGGGATTGTTTTTGCATGATATTCAAAACACTTTAAAACCTCATCGTAACTATTAGCTTTTAAGTCCCATCCGTCTTCATTATCAAAATGAATGTTTTTAGCTTTTTGAAGTATCTTTCTGCCTTTGATATGAGTTTCGTTTAAAGCATGGGTGTCTGTACCTACTATCATAGGAATATCATACTTTTTATGTATTTGATATATCTTCTCATTTAAAACACGTTGACTTTCTACCATATGATGTTGAATTTCTACAAAACATCTATGCTTATTTTTACTAAGAAAATCAATAAACCTATTTTCTAATTCATCATCACCACTATTAAGTATGCCACCTAAACAAGCTGTTGAGATTGCTATATTATCAGATGTATTCATTAATTCTTCAAATGTAAATCTAGGACTATAATATTTATGGTCAGCTTTAAAAGATTTAGATGACATCCTATTTATTTCTTTAAATCCTTCATAGTTTAGAGCATACAAACACACATGGTAATTATCTCTTACTTTTTCATCAAGTGTTTTTGTTATATATGCTTCAATGCCATGAATATACTTTAATCCATGTTCTTCACAAGTCAGTTTCTTTTTATACCATTGAAATATATTGCCATGTTCAGTAAAAGCGATGGCTTTCATTCCTAGTTCTTCAGCCTTTAATATATAATCCTTAAAATCTGTAATACTATCAATGTTTGTTACTCCGTTTGATAGCATTGTATGTAGATGTATCCACGTATAATTTTTCATTATCTCACCCTTTGCTTATTATTGTATAACACCTCCCATACTTCCTTACCTTTATCGACAGGTGCATCTTTATCTTCTAACAAATTTTCGTAGTCAAATATAATGTCTACATTTGTGAACATTGTTAGCTTTTTTGCTTCTTTTATAATCTTGTTTCTCTCAATGCCTTTGTCAAAGGCTATTACAACGTTGCAATGAAGGGCTAAAATCTTACGGACTAAATTAGGGTTAATGCCGTTTTTACCAACTGATACCGCCCAATCAAAACCATAGCCTTCAGCCTTCATTACTGATTTCTCGCCTTCAAATAAGATAACCTCTCGTTTTTCTTTTATTATTTCTTTATGAAAGTTTAATCCAAATAAGATGTCGTTTTTACCTCGACCTAACCTTTTGTAATGCCAGTATTTAACTTCCCCCATAATTTCATAATTAGGCAAGTAAGTACGTCCTTTACAAGTGATTAAATTGTTGTTTTCATCATAAATTGGAATTACCCATCTCATGTCCTTTTCATCTATGCAAATCCCATACTTTTCTTGAATTTCAATTGATATTTCTTCGTCAACCCATTCTTGAACATATCCTTTTTTGAACATTTTCAGAAAGCTAGGATTTAATATCTCATGAGTAATTTCTTCTCTAGGCTTGTTACGTCTGATAGCTTCTTCTATAGCCACAATCGTAGGATGCTTTTTTACTTCTATGTATTCGCCATTAAACTCGATATCTAAGACACCACATAACCACCTCAAAGAAGAATCAAAATTACAATTCAAGACATACCTAACAAGAGAAAATATATCTCCAGTTATGTTTTTTGTGAAAATAGTAGTTGTCATGTTGTCACAAAGTAAAACACTTACACTCGTAACATTATCCCCATTAGGTAAGGCACATCTAATTTCCGTTTCCCCAAAATTTGAATTTATATGATGGCAACCTAATTTTTCTAAGACTTTAACAACTTCATCTTTGCTATTTTTTAGTTTATCTTTGATTAAGTCTCTGCAATCATAAATACATTCCATATTATTGTTCCTCTTCAAATGGAGTTTCTGGCTCTTTTACATGTTGTGCTTTTGTTTCTTGAATTGTAAGAATCTCTCCTATGAAGCTAAAGTCTAAATAGTCTTCTTCATCATCTTCGTCATGACATTTTCCAATTCTATTAAAGTCTATTTTCATCTTCATATTTCCGCATTCTCTGCCATGTTTGCAAATTTCTTCATTTGTTTTAATATCCCAAGTAATTCCAGTTGTGACATATCTACCTATCTCATCTGAATTTGCAATGTCCATATTCTTGCCCAATTGAGCAAATGCAATACCAGGAATATCTAAAGCTCCACATATACCGTTTTTTATTGTATCTGCCCATTTACCTAGTTCTCTTGACCTATCTGAAGCGTTTAAGTCTTTTTTTGAATTTTCTTTTATGTAGTCATAGATAAACAGGTCACACTTCCCTTTGTTTCTCAATAACTTAGCTTGTGTAACTATCATTTCTTTAGTCCAATTTGGATTATATTCATGTATAATAGGTAAACTTTTTAGCCACTCATAAGTATCATTATAGATTTTGTTTTCTTCGGGACTCAAACATCCAGCCTTTATTTTATCTTCGGGGATTCCTGTTGAATGAGAACACAATCGGGTGTAAAAAAGTTCGTCCTTCATTTCAGTATCAAAGTATACCACACTAAGACCAGATTTGGATTTTTCTAGGGTTTCATTTAATGCTATCACAGATTTGCCCTTTTTCTTTCTAGCACAATACAATGTCAACTCGCCATTTTGATATGTGAAATAATCTTTTAAGCAATCCCACTTTGGTTTTATACCATAAGTGCCATCGGGATTTCTTCTGCTTTCTATTTTTGCTCTTATCATATCCATCTTTTTACCAAAGTAATCAATTTCATCACCAGTTACAAAACTAGTCGCTAAATTGCTAGACGTTGTGATAATTTCATCATTTATTTTGTCTATATCGTCAATTCTACAATCCATACATCTACCTATTATCTTTTGTAATTCAGCTACGGCGTGACGTTTAAATCCAAGCCCAGTAACAGTGTCAACTAACACCTTATAAGCTTCTTCTGTTTCACTATCTAACTCACTTGCAT
>JAEYOP010000060.1 GCA_023411575.1 Bacillota bacterium
TCGAACCGACGATCAAGGTTAGTTTATTCTATAGGTGAAGAATATGTTGTGAAAAGCCGTATGCCTTAATAGGGCACGTACGGTTTTGTATAGGGGCATGGGCGGCAACGCCCGTGTCTACTAGAGAATGGGGGACGGAACGGATGAACATCATCATTATAGGATGCGGCAAGGTGGGCTCCAAATTTGCGCAGGTCCTGTCGGACGACGGACACGACGTTGTGATTGTAGACAGCGATAAAAATGCTTTTAAGCTGATGAGGCATGATTTCAGCGGGATAATGGTCACCGGCGTGCCCATCGACCAGGATGTGCTGAAGCAGGCCGGGGTGGAAAGCGCCGACGCTTTTGCGGCGGTGACTCCGGACGATAATGTGAATATCATGGCCTGTCAGGTGGCAAAAGAGATTTTCAAGGTGCCAAGAGTCATCGCGAGGATCTATAATCCGGAACGCGAGCAGGTATTCCACCATTTCGGCTTGGATACCATATGCCCTACCAATCTGACGGTGGATGTGATCCGTTCCAAAATTCTCGGCGAAACGAATACTTCCCACCATACCATTGCGGGAGAGGCGTTTACCTTCAAGCGGGAACCGGTGAAAAGCGAGTATGTGGGGAAAAAGCTGGGCGCAGTAAAAATAGGGAAGAACAGCTTCATTTTCGGAGTTATGCAAAACGGCACGTTTCGTTTTCCCGATTCCAAAATGAGACTGGGCAAGGACGATGTCCTGGTGATGGCCAATCAGACGCATTAAGAACCTGTTTCGTATCTGTTGGCACCTGATCTTTTGGCGGATTTTCCGTCATACTGCGTTAAATTTTCTTGGAATAAACAGATTATTCCTGCGAAAATTTGCCTTGCCTGACGAAAAATCCGCTCAAAATCTCAGGCACCCCCAGATACGAAACAGGTTCGAGGAGCGGCCGAAGGAGCTCCGGAGCCAGGTAATCCGTCTTTGGGAGGAGAGTGGAAGCAATGTACATTATTATTGTGGGCGGCGGAAAAGTCGGGTATTATCTGGCGAAGACGCTTTTGTCCTACAAGCATGAGGTAACGGTGGTCGAACCGCAAAAGGAATTGTGCGAAAAGCTGGCAAACCAGTTGAATATCGCTGTCTGCAACGGGGACGGCACCACGATCGACAAGCTGGAGGAAGTGGATGCCGCAAAGGCGGACGTGCTGATCGCCGTAACCGGCCGGGACGAAGACAACCTGATCGCCTGCCAGCTGGCCAAGACCAATTTCGGGATCAAACGAACCATTTCCCGCGTCAACAACCCGAAAAACATCGAGGTGTTCCAGAAGCTGGGCGTTGACACGGCAGTCAGCAGCACTTCCATCATTGCCGACCTGATCGAGCAGGAGGTGGATTATGCCGGGATGAAAACGCTGATGATGCTGAAAAACGGAAAGATCACCCTCAGCGAAATTGAAATCTCGGAGGTATCTCCCGCCTGCAATAAAAGCCTCAAGGAAATCGACCTTCCCAGGGAATGCATCCTGGTGTCGGTGATCCGGGATGAGGAGGTCTTCATTCCCAACGGGTACACCGTACTGCAGAAGGGGGATTGTATAATTGCGGTTTCGTCGAAGGAAAGCCAGCAAGACCTGAAGGCCTTCTTTACGCAGCCCCGGAGACCGTTGAAATAGTCCCGCCCTTAGCCGACTATGACCCTGCCTTCGGGATATACGAGGTCCGAAGTGTTTTTGTGGGACCTTATGGTTAACGCAAGGGCAAAGGTAACGGGCCCGACCCGGCCCAGGAACATCATGAGGACAAGCAGGAGCTTGCTCGACAGATGGAGGTCCGGCGTCAGCCCTGTGGTCTGGCCGACGGTTCCGAAGGCGGAGGTTACTTCAAAAAGAATGTCCAGAATCTGCTGGTTTTCGATCAGGTGAATGACCGCGGAAACGATGAAAATCAGGGCGGCGCTGAGGCCAAAAATGGCCAGGGCCTTGCTTACCGTGGTATAGGCAACGCGTCTTCTGAAAATGATGATTTCATCGGACCCTTTTATCTGTGAAATAACGGCGAACACCAGGATTCCGAAGGTGGTGACCTTTATGCCGCCGGCGGTGGAGCCCGGCGCCGCTCCGATAAACATCAGCAGGATCGACAGCAGTTTGGAGATATCGGTGATGCCGTTCAGATCGATGGAATTGTAGCCGGCGGTCCTGGTGGTGATGGCCTGGAAGATGGATGCATTTATTCTGCCGGCTAAATCCATCCCGCCCATGCTGGACCGGTTGCCGGATTCAAAAAGAAAAAACAGGAGGGAGCCGGATAGGATCAGAAACGCGGACATGCTGAGGACAAGCTTGCTATGGAGCATAAGCGCCTTGGTTTTCCTGTAGTCGAAGAGATCCTTCCAGACAATGAAGCCCAGGCTTCCTATAATAATAAGCAGCGAAACGGTGTACAGGACCACCGGATCATCGTTGTACTGGGTCAGGCTGAGAAATTGTCCCCCGCCGGATATGCTCATCAGATCGAAGCCGGCGTCGCAGAAAGAGGAGATGGAATGGAATACGCCCAGGTAGAAGCCTTTCAGGCCGTACTGCGGGACGAACCGGGAGGAAAGCAGCAAAGCGCCGGCGGCTTCAATAAGAAGGGTGATCAATACCACTCTTTTGACCAGCTTCATGACCCCTTCCAGGGTGAAGGTGTTGATGGATTCCTGGGCGAGGATCATGCTGCGAAGCCTCATTTTCCTGCCGAGCAGGGAGGAAAAGAAGGTGGTGAAGGTGATGATCCCGAAGGCTCCGACCTGGATCAGCGACAGGATGACGATCTGCCCGAAGAGGGACCAGTACTGCCAGGTATCCACAACGACCAGGCCGGTGACGCAGGCGGCTGAAGTGGCGGTGAACAGGGCCTCGACAAAGGTGGCGCTCTGTCCGCTCCTGGTGGAGGCAGGAAGGAGCAGCAGCAGGGTACCTGCCATTATCAGCAGGAAAAAGCTGAGCACGATCACGGTTGTAGGCCGCAGATGCAGGATTATCTTCTTTTGGAGTCGGAGTAAAGTCTTTTTCATATGTACCACCTCTGTAATCATCCTCCCTATTATACCACAGCATTTCATTTTCTGGGTTATTTTGAAAATGCAAATAATTCGATTTCTGGAATATTACCGTCGAATATGCACATGCTATCTGAGGAATAATTCAAAGGAGGGATAATATGGCATTAACAATCAAGGAACTGATGCTTGTCCAGGACAATATCAAAATGGCCGAAAATTCGGTCAAGCTGCTCCAGTATTGCGCCGAAACCGCAACGGACGCCCAGGTGAAAGGCTTGTGCCAGAGTATGGCAAAAGAGCACCAGGACGATCTGAAGACATTAATCAAGCACATCAATACAACCGCAGTCCAATAAGGAGGGAAACAGATGAAAAGCTTCGGTGACAAGGAAATCACAACAGTACTTTTGAACGAACATAAGCTCTGCGCTTCTTCATTGACCAACCTGATCCTGGAAAGCGCGGACCAGAATTTGAGAAACGATGCTGCCGGCCTTTTGAACAGGACCTTCCAGCATCAGAAGAACCTGTTCGACCTGATGTCCCAGAAGGGATGGTATACGACCCAGGCCGCAAGCCAGCAGGAAATCAACACGGCAAAACAGGAAGTAAGCAAGATACAGACGTCTTCCAGCTTTATGTAGGAAATTTTTTTTATAACAAACAAAACAGCAGGTGGTTGAACCGCCTGCTGTTTTGTTTGTTATACTATTTACTTCTTATTGACATCGTAGTTGTTTCCCGTATAGGACTCGAATACCTTCTTTACGATATTGCCGCCGATTTTGCCTGCATCCCTTGATGCAATGTCTCCGTTATAGCCCTGCTTCAGGTTGACGCCAACCTGATTGGCTATTTCATATTTCATCTTGTCGAACGAAGTAGTATTCCTGCTGTTGTTTGCCATTTAATCACCTCCTCGATAATTATTGTGTCAAAAAAGGGTTGCTTTATAACTTGAAAGATATGGCTTAAAAAAAGAGGGAAAGGAGAGGGCAAAGAATTTAAAAATTGTCGAATTTTATGTAGACTTCAAATTTTCAGTGTGATATACTATGAAACGAAAATTGAAGGACCGTTACTTTTAAATTAGTCCCGAGAGGCTAGTAAAGGTATTTGTGCAATGATGTGATTGCGCTTCTTACTGCCTTGGTAAGAAGCTTTTTTATATGCGCGGCACGGTATCGGCCGAGGATGGCGTTCCGATGTCAAACAGCGGGGAAGCTGTTTCACATAAATACTTTTTGGGAGGAAGAAGTAATGCAAAGGAAGATCATTCAAGTCGAAGAAAAGGTTCCGTTTCTGGAAGGTCTGCCGCTAAGCTTTCAGCATTTGTTCGCCATGTTTGGAGCTTCGGTACTGGTTCCGTATTTGTTCAACTCCTATGCCGGTCAGCAGGTGATTGATCCGGCGCTCGTACTGCTGATGAACGGTATCGGGACTCTGATCTACCTGTTTCTCTGCAAGGGCAAGGCTCCGGCATTCCTGGGTTCAAGCTTCGCGTTCCTGGCACCTACTTATGCGGTCATCACAAGCTCCTCCGATGTTCAGCTGAATTTTTCAAAGGCATTGGGCGGGTTTATTTTATGCGGTCTCATTTTTGCAGTCACCGCTCTCATTATTGGCCGGGTAGGGACAAAATGGCTGGATATCGTACTTCCTCCCGCAACCATGGGCCCGATCGTGGCGCTGATCGGACTGGAGCTGGCCAGTACCGCAGCCTCCAACGCAGGCTTGCTGCCGAACAGTGACGGAGCGTTCAACATGACCAATATTACCATCGCGCTGATCACGCTGGCTGTAGTCGTATTCGGAAGCCTTATCTTCAGGGGATTCCTGGGAGTCATTCCGGTATTGATGGCTGTTATTGTCGGATACGTTGTGGCTCTGCTGATGGGCGCCGTTAATTATACCTCCGTAACAGAGGCCCACTGGCTTGCTCTGCCTCAGTTCACCCTTCCCGTATTTGATATCAACGCGATGCTGGTTATCGCTCCGGCTGCTCTCGTCGTTATCTCCGAGCATATCGGACATCTGTTCGTAACGGGAAAGATCGTAGAAAGAGACCTGATCAAGGATCCAGGACTTCACCGGTCCCTGCTCGGCGACGGACTTTCCACCATGCTTTCCGGTTTCACCGGCTCCTGCCCGACCACCACTTACGGTGAAAACATGGGCGTCATGGCGGTCACCAGGGTTTACAGCGTATGGGTCATCGGCGGCGCAGCAGTGATCTCCATCATCGTGGCCTTTATCGGCAAGCTGTCCGGAATCATTTCCAGCATACCGACTGCGGTCATGGGTGGTATCACGATACTGCTCTTCGGTATGATTGCGGCTTCCGGTATCCGGATGATCGTGGAAGCAAAGGTGGATTACAGCAAATCGAAGAATCTGATCCTTACTTCCGTGGTATTTATCGTAGGTCTCAGCGGAATCTCCATCGACATCAACTCCGTACCGCTCAAAGGGATGGCCCTTGGTACAGTGGTTGGCATGGTGCTCAGCCTGATCTTCTACCTGCTGGAAAAGCTGAAGCTTACCAACGACGTGGAATAGAAATGGATTCATAGGATGAAAGATAAAAAGCGGGGCGTTTCGAAAGGAAACGTCCCGCTTTGCTGTGCGAAGCCTGTTTAGTGCCTCAGTATGAACTCCACGATGTCTCTGGCGCTGTTCGGATTGCGGTACCGGGCCTGCGCCTTTTTAATCTGCATCAGCTTTTCAAAATTATTTGCCAGCAGGCCGGCAATAACCGTTTTCAGGGAAGAGGGCTCTGTACAGATCACTCCAAGCCCGTGCTTTTCAGCATAGCCGGGGTTCCCTTCCTCCTGGCCGGGCAGCGCTCCGGTGATGACAAGGGGGATATTGCACATGATTGCTTCCGTCATGGTGTTCGGGCTGGCCCGCGCCAGAATGACGTCGGACGCAAGCATCAGATCCTGGACATTCTCGGTGAAGCCCAACACTTCGACCCTGTCCGCATATTTTTCAAGAAGCGTGTGTTCCAGCCGCTTTTTTAACAGCTTGTTCCTGCCGCACAGCAGTTTCACCCTGCAATCGAAGTTTTTCAGCAGGATCCTGGCATACCGGCTCATGTTCCCGGAGCCTTCGCCGCCGCTCATGATCAGGAACTGCAGCGGATATTCCGGAACATAGTTTTCCATGGCCCGGTCCGTATAATGGATTCCGTCCCCGGTCTGCAAATGCCGGTAAAAACGCTGTCTTACCGGGAAACCGAACACTCTTATGCGCTCCTCCGGCACGTTGTTTTTCAGGCAGGACTCCCTGGCTTCTTCCGTCGGGCACAGGGTATAGGTCGCTTTGGGATTGCACCACAAGGCCGAGATCGACACCGGATCCGCAACGACGGCAAATACCGGTATAGTGGAATTGATTTTTTCCAGGATATTGGTGATGGAGGCGTTGTAATTCGGATGGATCGTAAGGATGACATCCGGCTTCACCTCATTGAGAATTTTTACGAAACGGTCATGGATGGTAGCTTCTCCGAATTCGATCATCAGGGAAGGCTTCTTTTCCGTGATGTCCCAGATCAGCTTCCAGGTTTCTTTTGAAGCGCGGGTGATGGGGCCGTACATTTTACCCACTCGAATCCCCAGAACTCCGTTCAGTGCGAATCCCTCGATGACCTTTACCTTTATTCCGGGATGATTCCGGAACTGCTCCAGAAGGGATTCGGTGATGCTTTTGTGGCCGTGCCCCGTGATATCGGAGGAAATGATCAAAATGTTTTTATACATGGTGGTATCCTTATCGTAATCATAAAGTTTTTATTTCATTTTCCTTTGTGTAAAACGTAATGGCTGTGGTGCCGTACGGAATCTCCGCCGGAATTCCCTTCAGGATGACATAGCAGTGGGGATAGACGCGTTTTGTTATGCTGACCTCCCCGTCTCCATGGGCCTTCAGGTAGCTGGCGATGCTTTTCCGCTCCTCTTCCAGCGCCTTTATTTCTTCCTTGAGCAGGAACAGCATGTCGGATGAGCCGGAGGAAGACGCCCCCGAACCGCCCGGTCCCGGTTTGCCCCCGGGAACTGCCGCCTTCAGCTTCTGCTGCTCGACTTTTTTGCTGCCGATCAGGTGAAAAACCTCGTCCAGCTTGTCGATATAGGACTGCCTGTGAAAACCGGTTACCTCGATGGTGGTTTTCCGTTCCACTTCGGAACCCGCGAGGGGGACCACCACCCGGACCTCCGCCGTGATGCGGCCCCCGATGACCTGGCCGTTGGAGGCGTCAAAGACCACTTCTTTTGCGGTTATGTTGCTGTTAAGGGCATAATACCCTATATGGGCGGTTCTGCCGCATGTTATGTGGGCGTTATCGACAAATTTTATAAAAACGTCTTTTGCCGCCTGGATTTCAACGATTTCCTTGGATGAAATTCCCCCTTTTATATAAATACTGCCTCCGGTGCTGATAATGCTCTTGACACTGCCGAGGCCCAATTCGCTGTTGATCTCAATGTCCTTTGTCGCCTGGACGGAAAATCCGTCGTTGACGGTTCCTTTTACGGTAAGGTAGCCGTCGAATTTGACATTTCCGGTGCCGACGCCCACGTCCCCGTTGATTTCAAGATGGTTGGAAACGCTTATCCTGCCGTTGGTGTAATTGACTGCGCCGCTCAGGCGTGAAAAGAGGACGGTTTTTTCCGCGGTGGATACTTCCGTTACGGAATTTTTATCGTAATCCAGCATGGCGGTCCGTCCCTTGACCGGATGGAGGATTTCCCCCTTGACGGTTTTCCCGGGCGCGCCGTCGGTCGCTTCGATCCGCTCGCCCAGCCAGTCGCCGGGCTTGACCCGGTTGATCAGCTTGAGGTCGTAATAATCGGCGCTGCCGTCCTGCCGGATCTCGGGCTTGGCTTCCATCAATTCGTACATGCGGATTACGGCATCCGCGCCGTCGGTGGCGGGTATTCCCTGGGCAATGGTATAAGGAATGCCCGGCTTGAGCTCTCCAAGCAGGGGACCGGTATTGACGCCGAAAACAATTCCGTTTCGGGACAGGAGCGAATTCACTTCCTGCAGGAGCTTTTCCCTCGAAGCAGGGGTGAGCTCCTCCTCGGGAAGGTTGAAGGACACCGTGATCGTCAGGCCGGAGGGCGCGATCTCCAGATGGATCCGTTCCTTGACCTCTCCGATTTTCTGCGGCTTTGCCGGAGCCGTGCCGATGGCATTCCGGACGGCGGTCGCGTTGGTAAGGCCGATTTCCGGATGCTTGGACAGAAAGGTGGAGAGCTTTTCCATGGGAAAGCCTTTTTGGAATGTCTCCAGCAGTACATCGTGGTTTTCGATCGTTATCTTCACAAACTCATCGCTGTATACTACAAGCTCACTCATTCTCCACACCTCCCTGAAAATATCTTCTCATATATATTATCGGCTGAATAGCATTACCGGCATAACATATTTTAGCTGGAAAGCTTCATATTATTCTAGTGGTCCGTAATATACGTTTTAGATGTTACAGACCACTACTATGCGGATTTCCCATTCAATTGGAAATTTGGTTCTGGAGATGATAATACTGAATTGGTATAAAAAAGTAAAGGGTTTTCTTCTGGTCTTTGCATTGAGTACTCTTTTTCAGCCTGTCCTGGCGGATGACGAGTTGGAAACGAAAATACTCCAGCCGGTGATTTCCGACAAGGTGGTAAAGGATGCGAAGCCGCCCGTAATCAATGCGCTGGCGGCAGTCGTGCTGGAAACGTCCAGCGGCCGCGTTCTGTATTCCAAAAATGCAACGGCAAAGCGTTCCATTGCCAGTACGACGAAAATCATGACGGCCATTGTCGCATTGGAAAACGGAAAGTTGGAGGATGTCGTGACAATCAGCAGAAAGGCGGCGGGAATCGGCGGATCCGTAATCGGGCTGCAGGAAGGGCAGGAGTATACCTTGAAGGAGCTCTTGTATGCAATGCTGATGAATTCTGCCAATGATGCCGCGATAGCGGTTGCGGAGCATATCGGCGGGACGGTGGAGAATTTCGCCGTGAGGATGAATCAAAAGGCCAGGGCAATAGGGGCTGCGGATTCCAATTTCGTCACGCCCCACGGATTGGACGCCAGCAATCAGTATTCTACGGCATACGACATGGCCATCATCACCAGGTATGCCATGAAAAACCCGATTTTCGCCGGCATTGTGTCCACCTGTGATTCCAATATACCCGGGTTCAGCCTGTACAATACCAATGAGCTCCTCGGTGTTTATCCCGGAGTGGACGGCGTGAAAACGGGATATACGGGAAAAGCGGGAAGGTGCTTGATTACATCGGCGGTCCGAGATAATATGCGCCTTATTTCCGTCGTGCTCGGTTCGCCGACAAGGAGCGCCAGAGCGAACGCGACGAAGGCGTTGCTCGATTACTCCTTTGAAAACTACAAGCTGTATACCTATCTGAAGGCCGGGGAGGTGTATGCAAATGCGGAGGTCTACCGGGGAATAAAGCCGACGGTGGGGCTTGTGGTCGGGCAAAGCGTGACCCTGCCGCTAAGCCAAGGCGAGCGGGAGATGCTTGAAATAAAGGAATATGTCCCGCAAACGCTGAAAGCTCCCGTATTCGCGGGGATGGAGACGGGATACGTGGAATTCGGGATAAACCGCGAAACCCTGGCAGTGTCCAACTTGACGGTCGTTTCCGATGTAAGGAAGAAAAACTGGTTTGATTATTTCGCGCAGGTCATGAAAGCCTGGGGAAGAATGATGCGGGAAGGTATTTTTGCCGGGACGGAGGGCATCAGCGGCAGCGGAGCCGTAGGCGTGTAGGGGAACTTATAAAAAGAGGATGAAATGGGCGGTAACGGTTTGAAACGGTTATCGCTTTTTATCTTTTGTATTCACGATTACAAGCTGAACGGGTATAATAGGGTTATGAAGACCGCTATTATCGCCTTGAATTCAAAGTTCATCCATGCGTCCCTGGCCCCATGGTACCTGAAAGCAGCCTGTGGCAAGCAGTGCGGAGAAGTACGGGTTCTGGAGCATACGGTGAACGAAAATATAAATGACGTCCTTACGTCAATATATACTTATAAGCCCGATGTTGCTGCGTTTTCCTGCTATATCTGGAATATCGGTTCTGTGGTGAAGCTGGCTTCAAGCCTTAAAAAGCTGCTCCCGGAGACCTCGATCCTTCTCGGCGGCCCCGAAGTCTCCTATGATGCGAAAGAGCTGCTGAACCAATATCCTTTTATCGATTTTATATTGGCCGGGGAAGGGGAGGAATCCTTTCCGAAGCTGCTTCAAACGGTTGAAAAAGCGGGCCTGACCGGAAAGTCAAGGTCTGATGACTTCAACGACATCGATGGGCTCGCATGGAGGATGGGGGACAGGACTGTCGTGACTCCTCCGGCCTGCGTCGGTTCCCTCGACGCTATTCCTTCCCCCTATACGGATGAAATGTTATCTACCATTCCGAACCGGATCGTATATTTCGAAGCCTCCAGAGGATGCCCCTATTCCTGCAGCTACTGTCTCTCATCAGCAACCGCCGGCACGAGGCATTTCGCCCTTGAGAGGGTGTTCGCAGAACTGGACAGGCTTATGGAAGCCGGCGCGAAGCAGATCAAATTCGTGGACCGGACGTTTAACTGCCACAGGGAACGGGCGCAGGCCATTATCGGGCATATCCTTGAGATGGATGCAAGGGCGAGACGCTCGAACGGCGAAGGGATCGGTTGCAATGTTCATTTTGAAGTCGGAGCGGACCTTTTTGATGAAACGCTGCTGCAAATGCTTTCGGATGCGCCGGAGGGGCTTTTCCAGATAGAGGCGGGCGTACAGACCGTGAATGAAAAAGCGTTGAAGGCGGTCAGCAGGAAAACGGATCTGGAACGCTTGTTTTCCAATCTCGGAAGGATTTATGCGTCCCGGAGGGTTCATATCCATACGGATTTGATCGCCGGTCTTCCGTTTGAGGACTATCATTCCTTCGGAGACTCGTTCAATAAAGTCTATGGCGCCGGCGCGGACCAGTTGCAGCTTGGCTTTCTCAAATTTTTAAAGGGCACGCGGATGAGGGAGCTTGCACCGGCTCATGGTTATCTGTTCAGTGATTTTCCGCCCTATGAGGTCCTAGCCAATACCTATATCAGCTATGCTGAACTGATTATACTCAAAGGAATTGCAGAGCTGGTCGAGAAGTATTACAACAGCGCAAGGTTTTTCCATTCCCTGGACTATGTTATAAAAACGGCGTTTGATTCGCCTTTCCGGTTTTATGAGGATTTTTATTTCCATTGCCTGAAAGAAGGGAATGCCGGCGGTCAGACCGGAGTCAGGGAGCAGTATGTCTTATTGGACGGATTTGTCTCCGGTTTTCTGGAAGGAGAGGCATATGCCCTGTTTCGCGAACTGCTGCGACTGGACTTCCTTTCTTCCGATCCTTCCGGCACGCTTCCGGAGCTGTTTGAAAAGCGCTCCGGTCAGAGGTTCGTCGATCAATGCTTTGAATACCTCAAAAGCGCGGATATTGCCGGCATGCTTCCCGAAGCGGCCGGAATGCCGCCGAAACAGCTGTTCAAAAAAATCCATTTTGACACGGCCAATGTAAAAAGGTCCGAAAATGAAACGGGCAACGGGTCCGCATGGAATTATGATGTGATTGGGCAGGTCTATTTGTTCAATCATATGAAAAAAGACAAAGTAACTGGAAGATATCCTTTCTACGCCATAGCGCTAAATTCAAAAAGAACAAATAATTCCAAATAAATTCTTTTCTTTTGCCAGATTATGGTGTATCATATCAAAGGAATGGAAAAATATGGTTAATATTTTTCGCATATTTCATACTCTGTGAGAGGAAATTCGAATGACAAGGAAGACTCCTGTCGAAGACGCCGGGAATAGGGGAAGTATTACCGTCGAGGCTTCCATTATTGTGCCGGTCGTCATTCTTAGCATTGCGGCTGTTATTTATATGGGCCTCCTGCTTTATCAAAGGGCGGTAATACAGTCCGCCGCCGTAACGGCTGCCGCGGACGGAGCGGTGGTCTGGTCCTCGGGAATCGGGGAAATCGGCACGGGAGGCATATCCGGCGGCAGCTTTGAAAAAATCAAGCTGTACAGAAGGATTTATGACAGCGACGGCGATGCCTGCCTTGAGAAAATTGAGGAGTACGCGGCTTCCCTTGCCGGGAAGGGAGAATTGCTGAAGCCCGCCGATACCACTATCCATGCAGAGGTCCAGGATTATGCCGTATGCAGGAAAATGGTCGTCGGCATCACCAAAAGCTACGAGGTGCCGCTGGGCAGATTCTTGAGGCTGTTCGGGGGAAGCGGTTCGGTTACTATCAGCGCCAAAGGCAGCTCCATGCTTGACGAGCCGGTTGAACTCATCCGCAACACGGATTTCATGATAGACCTGGAAAAGGAACTTGAAAAAAACAATCCGGAGCTTAAAAATCTGGGCGATAAGGCAAGGGGCGCCATGAACCGGATCAAAAGCAGAATGGATCAATTTCTGGAGTAATCGGGGGGATCAGCTTGCACCGGAACCGCAGCTCGGGTCAAATCAGTATTTTTTCGGCTATTATCCTGTTGGCCGTATTGGCGCTCGCAGGAATTTTAGTGGATATTTCCCGGATAAGCGCAGGACGCGCCATTGTCAAAAGCGCTGCCGAAGCCGCAGCGAGTTCGCTTCTGGCTGATTATGGAAGCAGGCTGAAGGAGGGCTACGGGCTGTTTGCGATGCCGGCGGACGGCACGGATTCGCTGCAGGACCGCTTTGAAGAATACTTGACCTGCAATCTTTCCATTCCGGACGAGGAGGAGTATTACAACGGAAAAACAGATTTGTTCGGCTTCCGGATCGAGGCAGTCCGCGTTACGCCGGTTTTCAACCTGAGCGAGAACAGCGTGGCGAAGGAACAGATCCTGGAGTATATGAAATACCGGGCTCCGACGGAGATTGTGGAAGGCTTTGTCGGGAAACTGTCCGCGATGAAGGACATCGGTAAAATGTCGGAGGCCTATAAGAAGAAAGTCGGTATCGACAAGTTATTGGGCCGGATGGACAAATCCCAGCAAAAGCTTAAGAAAAGCGTGGACGGCTCGGGCTCGGAGAATCCGGGGGAGAAATACATCAACGGGTTCAACCTCGGAGGCAGCTGGGAATCGGCATTCGCCAGCTTCAACTCCCTTGCAGCCGAGCTGTCCTCTGCAAGGAGCAGGTTGGATTCAATTGACAGCAGCATCAGCGCGCTGGAGGAACAATTGAGGCGGCAGGAAGCGGAGGCGAAGGAAAATACGAGGGAGAAGGAAGACAGCAGTGGCGCCGGCAATAATACGGGAAGTGATGTTGAAAGCACCGCCGGGAGCGGAACCGGAACTGAAAACGGTGCTGGAAGCGCCACGGAAAGTGCGGCAGAACAAACAAGGACATCTTTGGAAAGCCTCAGAGCGGAGCGTTTGTCTCTGCAGCAGGAGTATTCCGATACAAACAGCGGGATGCAGACGGTTTGGAATGAGCTGCGCTATTCCCTCACCGGGGATTTTATAAAAGCCAATGACAATGCGGTGAATGAAATACAGCAAATCATTGAAAAAGGGAAGCTGGCCCAGGCGGCCATTACCGATCTGGAAGCTTACCTGAAGGAACATTTCGGCGGCGAGCCGGGAGAGCTTTCGGAAAATTTCGGGGAGGATACGCAGAATGAGCTGGACAGGCTCAAGGCGTTGATTCTGGAAGGGCAAAAGGCGGAGGCCATGTTGAAGGATGTGGGAGATAACAGCTCCCTGCTCAAGGATGTTGCAGGGAAGCTGGATGCCGCACGCAGTACGATAGAAGCCGCTTCTTCGGAAGCGGGCCTGCCGGCCGACCTTCTAGATGCCATCAAAAGCTATATCAATATCCAGTACAATTATTCGAAGCCGGAAAAGGGGGACAAGAAAGACGATCCGAGGAAGGGCAAGGCGGACGCCATCCGGAATTTCATTGTGGAAAAGATTTTGAAGGACGTCGATTATACCACGACCGGGATTGATAAGGAAGATTTGCCGTCGTTTACGAAGAGGATCACACCGGATTACGCACAGGAGGATGCCCGATTCACCGGAAGGAGCCGGGAGGACGAAGCTGCTTCCGGAAGGAAAACGGCCGGGGTGGAATACGGCGGCGATCTGGAAGAAGTGGACCGTGAGGCGGATTTGTACGATGAGGAGGGCATGTTCCAGGAAAATGCCCTCGGGTTTGTGGCGGATATTGGGAAAATGGCTTCGGAGAAAGCAAAGGACCTGAGGGATAATATCTACATAAACGAATATATCATGGGGACGTTTAAAAACTCCGTGCCGGAAATACAGCAGGGGGATGGGACGGTTAAGGATACGGACCTCCACGGGGTGGAGAAGTCCGGGCTGACCACTTTCTATGATAGCGAAGTCGAATACATTCTACATGGGAACGCTTCGCAGAAAGCCAACAATATCATGACCAGGGGCGAAATACTGCTGGTGCGGTTCGGCTTGAACACTCTTCATGTTTACACCGACGCAAAAAAGAAAACGATGGCTTCCGGTATTGCAACCGCAGTGGCGGGCTGGTGGACGGGAGGAGCGGGCATTCCCATCCTTTCCAATCTCATTATGGCAGGCTGGGGGATGGGGGAAGCCCTGATCGATCTGCAGAACCTTATGGCCGGAAAATCCGTGCCGATTTACAAAATGAAGGGGGACTGGCAGCTGGACATAGGGCTGCCGTCGGACTCTACGCCGGAGACCGACAAAAGGCTGTATTTCAATTATCACGACTATCTCAGGCTGTTTTTGCTGACAATGAGCGAAGAAAAAAAGCTGAACAGAATAGAGGACCTGATCCAACTGAATATCGGCAAAGCAAAAAGCGGGTTTAAAATGGCAGAATGCGCGACTTATGTTCGGATCGAAGCGGAAGTATCGATGAAGTATCTTTTTATTACCCAACCATTTATTCAAAGAACAGTTAAAACAACAGACGGACGATATCTATTCAAGGTTCTCCTATATGAGGGATATAAATGAACAAATGTGGGTCGTTTCTAAAAAGGAAAAAGGGAGCCGCGTTCAAGGGCGGCAAGGGGGCTATGACCCTGGAAGCGGCTCTTGTGCTGCCTGTCTTGCTGTGCGCTTTTTTGACGGTGGTATTCCTGATCAAAACGGTCTACACGTATGTCATCATAGACCACGCAATAAAGGAAGCGGCTTCCGAAATAGCCTCCTCCTGCTACATATATCACATCAGCGGGCTCAGGGACCTGCATGATTCCGCGCGCAACGGCATCAACGACAATGCGGAGCAGTTCAGGGGCCAGATGGAAACTGTTTTTGATGCTTTCGACAGCCTGAAGAGTATGAAAAGCGGCCTTGAGCAAGGACTTCAGGGCATCGATGACAGCATCGGAAATATAAAGGATGCGGGCGAAGACTTTGAAGAGTTGGTCAATAGTGTGGAAGCAGCAGCTTCGGACCCGTTGAAGGAATTGAAGAGTATAGCCTGCTTTATTGCCGGCGGAGCGTTTGAAGATGCCAAAACCCAATTATTCATCCCGGTCTTGAAGCTTTATATGAAAAAATACCTCGTTACGGACCAGGTGAAAGACGCCGGCGAGCGGCTGAAGCTTCTGAATGTGGAAGGAGGCTTTGATGGGCTTGATTTCAGCCAGTCCTCCTTCCTTTCGGATAGAAACGAGAAAATTGACCTTGTCGTGCAGTATAAAATCCATTTGCCGCTGCCGGTTCCATTCCTGCCCGATGTGGAGATTACCCAGAGAGCGACGGTGAAGGCCTGGATGGGCGGCGACGAGACCTCCGGCGTACTGGACGGATCGGAAGGTACGGAGGATCTCTGGTCCCTTACGAATTTTCAAAGAGGCAGGAAAGTAAGGACGATCTTCGGCGCAAACCTTCCTTCAAATTTTCCCGTAATTGCAAAATATTCCGGTGGGAAGGCTGTTATGATCAAGAGTATGGACATGACCGCCGCTACTTATCAAAAAGGGGATAACGCGGAAAAGCTGCTGAAGAGCTATACCAGGGAGCTTGCCGGCTTCAAAGGACAGAAGGAACCGTGGGGAGGCGAGAAGATTGTGATCGACCCGGCCGACATAAAAAGCAGGGAATTGCTGCTGGTGATTCCGCAGAATCCATTGTCGGAAGCCAATGAAAAGCTGCTTGCTTCAATAGTCAGAGATGCCGAAGCAAAGGGGATCACCCTTGTTGTGAAGCGATACGGCACAAAAAGCGAGAAAAAGGATGCTGAAACGGGAAGCGAAGGGGGAGACGCCGGGGCGGATGACACCGGGGTGGGAGAAGACGGAGGAAACGGTGGAGGGACCGGCGGAGGAGAAGGCAGCAGCGGAGAAGGGGACGGCGAATGAGAAGATGGCAAAACAGGAGATAACGGAGAAAAAGAGAAAAGAGAGAAAAGCGCCGGAAACAGCAGAAAAGGAATTAACAGGGGAAAACAGCCAAAGCTGCTGAAACAGCGGAGAAAGGGGCGAATGGAAAGAGAACTTATGGTTGCATTTTATGGTGCTTTGAGATAGAATATTTTTAACACATCTGTTTTTTAAAAGATAATAAGACGAGGAGAGATGAGAAAGATGAGCAAGACGAGAAAGAATGACGTTGTCAAGGTTCTGCTTGAAGAGTCTGAAATTCCAAAGTATTGGTACAATGTAGTGGCGGATATGCCTAACAAGCCCATGCCGTATTACAGCCCCTTTACGAACCAGCTGCTGGCTCCGGAAGAGATGAAGGCTATTTTTCCCGATACGCTGATTGGGCAGGAAATGTCTGCCGAACGGTACATCGAGATTCCGGACGAAGTCCGCGACATGTATAGGCAGTGGAGGCCGTCGCCTTTGTACAGGGCCCAGGCTCTTGAAAAATTACTGGATACTCCCGCAAGAATTTATTATAAATACGAAGGTGTGAATGCCACCGGCAGCCACAAGCTTAATTCCGCCCTGGCGCAGGCCTATTACAACAAGCAGGCCGGCATCAAGAGGCTGGCTACCGAAACCGGAGCAGGACAGTGGGGAAGCGCGCTGAGCATGGCCTGTAATCATTTTGGCCTGGAATGTACGGTTTACATGGTCAAGGTCAGCTACCAGCAAAAGCCCTACAGGCGCTCCTTCATGCAGACCTTCGGCGCAAGTGTGACGGCTAGCCCGAGCACCCTCACCAATTCCGGCAGAATGATCCTTGAAAGGGATCCCGATTCGACCGGAAGCCTTGGAATAGCAATCAGCGAAGCAGTGGAAGACGCTGCGACCCATGACGATACGAACTATGCTCTCGGAAGCGTTCTGAACCATGTCTGCCTGCACCAGACCGTCATCGGCCAGGAAGCTAAAAAGCAGTTGGAGAAGATCGACGAGTATCCGGATGTTGTCATTGCCTGCTGCGGCGGTGGCTCGAACTTTGCAGGTATTTCCTTCCCGTTCCTCCAGGATAAGTTCAAGGGAACGAAGATAAGGGCGCTGGCTGCTGAGCCGTCAGCCTGCCCGACCCTCACGAAGGGCGTTTTCGCATACGATTACGGCGATACCGCAAAGATGGCGCCTATCGCAAAAATGTATACCCTTGGTCATGATTTCACCCCGGCAGGCATCCACGCGGGCGGTCTTCGTTACCATGGCGATTCCGCCATCGTCAGCCAGCTTTATCATGACGGACTGATCGAAGCGGTTGCTTACGGGCAAAAGCAGGTATTTGACGCGGGGGTTCTGTTTGCGAGAACGGAAGGCATCGTGCCGGCGCCGGAATCCTCCCACGCCATCAAGGCGGCGATCGAGGAAGCGCTGAAAGCCAAGGAAGCGGGCGAGGAAAAGGTGATTCTCTTCAACCTCAGCGGACACGGCTATTTCGATATGACCTCCTATGACATGTATTTCAGCGGCTCCATGATGGATGTGGAATACTCGGAGGCAGAGGTTAAAAAGAGTATGGAGAAGCTGCCGCAGGTGAAGTAACACCGGCCGCGAGCGGAAGAATGGAACGGAAGGTTGAGTACAAAATGGAGCACATAAAAGGGTCGTCCGGATGGATGGCCTTTTTTGCGCAACCGGCAGGAACAGCCCATGCGCAGACCCATAGGAAACGTAAGGAAGGTTACGAATGAAGCCCTTCATATTATTATCAAAGCTGCTTTCAACGATTGAAGAACGTCTGAACGAAACACAGGATATCGATCATCTGGCGTTTTTGCTTTCCATATCCTCCGTCCATTTGCAGCGGATTTTCAGGTTTGCCTTCGGGGTGCCGTTATCCGGCTATATTCGTTCGCGAAGATTGTCGGCAAGTTTGGAAACGCTTCTGAAAACTGACCTTAATGTGCTGGATATAGCCAATGAATATGGCTTTGAGTACGAACAGTCTTACATCCGGGCGTTTAAGCGGGAGTTTGGCCTGACGCCGGGCGAACTTCGCAAAACGGGTCGGATCGTAAAAGTGACGCCCCCCTTTCAACTTTTTGAATCAAACAAGCTTGCTGATGGCGTCTTGTTCGGGCCGGAAATTGTAATGGTTCCCCAATTCCATGTGATAGGCAGGCGGCATCCGATACCGTACGGCAACTCTGTTGAATTGCCGCCAATCGTGGCAAAAGACTTCTGGCATAAGGATCGGCTTTCCATTAAAAAACCCTTAAACCGTGACGTTTATATTGGACTGACGAGAATCCCCAAAGGTACGGATTTTTCCTATTACCTTCCGAGTATACAAGTCAATGAATTGAAGAATATTCCGGCAGAGCTTGAAAGCGATACATTCGAAACATCCCTTTGCGCGAGGTTTCATTATATCGGCCAGCATCACTACTACGACATAAATGCCGATATCGCACGCGGAATGTATAATGCGATTGTAGCGTTTGTGAACGACAAGAATGCAAAATACGATTCCGGCCATAACAAGCTTTACTTTGAAAGGATAGACACGTCTGCGTATGACGGAACCTATTGCCAGATGGAATGGTTCACCCCCGTGTATGAAAAGCCGCGCGAAAGATGATGGAAAATGTTCATTTTCCGCTCCTGATTCGTGCTATCCTAGAAAAATATTATGGTAAAGGGGTGGATGTATGACGGAAAGCCGGTGTCCACCGCAGCAACGATTTCAAACGGCAAAAGTGCGTCGCTGGAGTTCGTCTCCACAACCAAGGAATACAGAAATCGGGGTGCAGCTTCCGCAGTATGTCCCAAAGCGCTGCGAGACCTGCAATCAAAAGGTGCCGGGGTTGTTACATTGCGTTGCGGCTTTAACGTGCACAGGATATATGCAAGATTGGGCTTCAAGCCTTACTATGAACAACGGTTATTTGCGTTTTCAAAAGCCGGACAAGATAAGAAATGACGTTTTCTAAAAAAAATTTGGACGTGATAAAAAACAATAATATGACTCACGGATGTCATATTTAATGCTATATACTATTAAAAAAGGAGATGGTTTTATGAGTGAAACTAGTATAATGTCTGGGATTAATCAGATACCTTATGACAAAGTAAACGTTATGGAAACGCTTAAGGAAGAAGCGATTAAAACACTTGGCCAAGAAAAATGGGATTTTTACAGTATAATGATATTGATGCTTTTTGTTGTGCGATGCAGAGGGAAAACCTTGCTGGATTTACTCATGCCGCAAAATCAGGAGAATTATTTCATGGACAACCAATTGATGAATCTGTGTTGCAGTTTATCAAGGAACAACCATATCTTTTATATGGTGCAAGAGATAATAATACGATTAAGGCTGTTGCTATTCCGTGTGAAACCCAAAAATACTTAAGGGAAACGGAACCAGATAAAAAAAGGTACTTTGCTTGCCATTGCCAATTTGCCCGGAAATCCATTTTACATAAAGAAGGTGCTGTTTCAAAGACTATATGCAATTGTAGTCTCGGACACACAAAAATCTTTTGGGAAGCGGTCTTTGATACTCAACTTGATGGAAAAGTTGTGAGTTCAGTTTTGGGGGATGGTTTACTTTGTTGCTTCATAATCTATTTGCCTGATGAAATTATGGGAAAATATGTACATACAGCCTAATGAGTATAATTAGTATAATTAGTATAAGGTGGTTTATAATGACGCACGAAGAAAAGATGAAATTGTTAATGGATGATAAGTACCCTCTTGCCGCTAAATATGACCCGGAATGGGTATTTGAAAACAAAATGGGCTGCCAATGTCTCTGGCTTGTCGAGTCATTGTCCCGGATTATGGAACTGAAACCCGGCATGAGGATTCTGGACCTGGGTTGCGGTAAAGCGCTTAGCTCGATATTTCTTGCCAAAGAGTTCGGAGTGACCGTGTTTGCTACAGATTTATGGATTTCTGCGAGCGATAACTGGAAACGCATAAGGGAAGCCTCTGTGCAGAATTTGGTTTTCCCAATTCACTCCGATGTTCATGCTATGCCCTATGCAGATGGCTTTTTTGATGCGGTTGTCTGCATAAACTCCTTTCAATTTTATGGTACATCGGATACATTTTTAGCGGATTATATCGCCCATTTGATCAGGCCGGACGGGCAATTCGGGCTTGTAATGTGGGGGCCGGACAAGGAGTTTGAAGGGAAAGTGCCCAAACAATTGGAAGAAAAATGGTGGCCGGATTTCTATTCCTTCCATTCCCTTGACTGGCTGCGCTGGCATTTTGATAAAACAAAGTTATTCGAGATCCTGGCGGGAGACGATTTGGATGGCGACGGTATCCGTGTGACGAAACAGTGGGCTAAAGTGATGGAAAAATACGATGGTACGCACAACAACGAGATTATGCGGTGGAACCGTATGGTCGCCAGACGAAACCACCATCAGGCAGATGATTTCAGAAAATAGATATAAGAGCTCTTCAAAAGTGCACACAGGACAAAGAGAAAGCGGATAAGGCGGAACGGGGTTGGAAAACCAGGAGTAAGCCGCCTGATGTCCTGCGCGGGGCCGGTCACGGCATGTATTGCAGGGAAGCACCTGTGAAATCGGACGTGTTTATATCCAGCACGGACTTCCCTGGTGTCTCCAGGTCAAAGGTATAGGCTGGCGTCAGGACATGGGACGGTGCTGGCGTTTCGGGGTCTGTGGAGGCCAGGATGGAAATCGCCGCCGGCGTGTCGGTGGCAGATGTATTCGGAACCCCTACATCTGTAGTCGGCGTACTTGCGGCTGGCATATCCGCAGTAGGCATATTTGCAGCCGGCATATCTGTAGTAGGCATATCCGCAGCAGGTGCCTCCGCCGTCAAACTATCCGCTGTTGTTAAGGTGTAAGAACCCTTGTCCAGCAGGAATACAGCGGTCCCATTCTGATCCGTAATTCCTTCAATGAGGTGTGCGTCTGCGGATTGTGTATCGGAATTGGCCGGATCCAAAGTCAATTTCACATCTGCTGCGGGTTTGGCGCTCCCGTCCGTCACATGGACTTCCAGCAGGCAAACAACGCTGTCTCTCGCATCTATTGCTTTGCTCAGCGTGTTTCCTTCCCAAAGAAAGGATAGGGACTGACCGGGATAGCGGTCAAGAAAGTCCTCCTCCGCAAGCCGGACGGAAGAGAACAAGAGGACTCCAGCAAGGAGGATGCTCGTTGAAAGGAGCAGGACTTGGCATAATCTGTCCCGATACAATTCGTTTGACTCTGGCAGGGCATAGTTCGTCGTTCTCCGCAGGAACTCTATATAGCCTATCTGTCTCATTTCAAATGCGCTGCAACTCCCACTTTTGCCGCCGAATGCGGGAAGCCGGCCCATTGCGCCAACCGCGGCATAAAAAGCGGAGCCCGGAAGCAAAAACAGCATAGTCAAAAAGTGAACAAAGTAGCGGATATGAAGAGCAATCAACTCCGCCAGGGAGGGATGGGTTGAAGCAATACCGCCCATCAGAGGCCCGAGCAGGAGGGAGTGGGCGAATTGCAGCAGCAAAGCAGCGACAAAGCCGAACAGGCAATAGAAGAAGGCTGTGCTTCGTAGCCATCGATAGAAGAACTCCAGGGATTTCCCGGACAAGAGCACCAGTAATAAAGGCAAAAGAAAAAGCAGCAGAGCGGATAGATGCACCAGGAGAAACCGGACCAGGGCGATCTGCTGGAGAAGATTTGTCACACGGCTCTCTCCAAGACACATGAGCAGCGCCTGCAAATTGATGTTCGTCAGGGCGTCGGAGACGGACAGGTAAAGGTCGGGTAGCGAGTCTGTTTCACCCCGGACATACCGAAGAAGGCCGCTTAGCAAGGCGTCTGTGTTCAGGCGCACCATTTCGCCGCTCACGTTCTCCTCCACAAGAGTTTCCAGGGAAGTGTCCGCCGCAAACGCCGGCACGGAGGCCCCCGCCATTTTGGCCGTAAGTTCCTTTGCCGGTGCTCCCGCCAGCTCCGCGACCTGCTCATAGGTTCCAAGCCGCTGGAAGGCGGATTTGTAAAACGCTTCGTTGAAGACGGTATTTTCAAGAAAGATCGAAAGGGTGAAAAGGAACAGCAAAAGACCGGCTGCCAGCCCAAACACTGCCGCGGCAAGCTTCCGTGGTTTTCCGATTCCATTTGCGGCAGGGGGGGCTATTATTCGGTCAAAGCGGCTCATCCGGCAACAGCGCTCCTTTAAAAACACAGGTTCCATTCATAAAATCAACTGGCACAACGCATTGAATTAATTCCATTATACCATCGGGGCTTTCCCCATTCCTTGCATAAATACTGGAACAGGTCCGGACCAGCCCTCGTCCGGCATAGCATACTGTGATTCTGCGGCCAGTCCCCATGGAATTTTAGCATGCACCGGCTAATATAATAAAATGTGGCGTGTAGATAGCTGGGGGAGGCTGACGGGATGAGTGAGGGAGATATTTCCGGGATCATATACAGGGACCGGCAGGAACGGGCAGCCAGGCATTTTGAAGGCACCTTCCTGGATTACGCGGAGTTGGTGAAGAAGGAACCGGATCTGGCGATGCTTTCGCATCAGAGGCTTTACAGCCTTATCAGCGGCGCCGGGGTGGAGGTTGTGAAAACCGACGAGCATCCGCGGTTGAGAAGGCTTTACGGAAACGATCTGATCAAACGGTACAAATTTTTCGAGGATTTTTACGGAATTGATAAAACCATCATGAAAATCGTAAGGTATTTCCATTCCGCCTCCATGGCGGGGGAGGAATCCAGGCAGGTCCTGTACATGGTGGGACCGGTGGGTTCGGGCAAGTCGTCCCTGATGGAGGCGCTGAAAAAGGCGCTAGAGGGCAGCCGGGAAATCTATGCGCTGAAGGGCTGCCCCATGAAGGAGGAACCGCTCCATCTGGTACCAAAACATTTGCGCCAGGAATTTGAACGGATCCTCGGCACAAGAATAGAAGGTGACCTTTGTCCGGTTTGCCGCTACCGGCTGAAAAATGAATACAGGGGCGAATATGAAAGCTTTCCGGTAGAGCAGGTCGGATTTTCCATTCGCTCCAGGAAAGGGGTCGGCGTTGTGCCGCCGGTGGACCCGAATAACCAGGATACCAGTGTCCTGATCGGGAGCGTGGACATCTCCAAAATCGACCTGTATCCCGAGGACGATCCCCGGGTTTTGTCCCTCAACGGCGCTTTCAACGTCGGAAACAGGGGAATCGTAGAATTCATCGAGGTGTTCAAGAATGAAACGGAATACCTGCATACGATGATTACCGCAACGCAGGAAAAATCGATCCCGTCGCCGGGGAAAGGTCCGATGGTCTACTTCGACGGCGTGATTCTGGCCCATTCCAACGAAGCGGAATGGAACAAATTCAAGTCGGACCACACCAACGAGGCGATCCTGGACCGGATCGTCAAGATCGAGATCCCCTACTGCCTCGAATTGAACGAGGAAATGAAAATCTACGAGAAAATTTTGCGCAAGAGCAGGTTCAAGGCTCATATAGCGCCCCATACCATAGAGGTCGCCTCCATGTTCGCGATCCTCACGAGGCTTGCGCCGTCCTCGAAGGTGGACCTGGTGACGAAGCTGAAAATCTATAACGGGGAAGAAATCGTGGAAAAGGGGATGACCCGGAAGATCGACATCCTGGAACTCCGGGAGGAGGCCTTCAGGGAAGGCATGACGGGCATTTCGACCCGGTTTGTCATGAAGGTCCTGGATACGGCCCTGTCCGAATCCGAATACGACTGCATCAATCCGATCTCGGTCATGGAGACGGTGGTGAAAGCGGTGCGGGAGCTTTCGATCAGCGAAGAGGAAAAGAACAAGTACATCCGGTTTGTCCAGGACTCCATCAAAAAGGAATACAATAAAATCCTCGAGAAGGAAGTCACGAAAGCCTTTATCTACGGATACCGGGAGCAGGCGGAGAGCCTGTTCAACAATTATCTGGACCATGCGGAGGCCTTTATCAACAAGACCCGGATCAAGGATCAGAATACGGGAGAGGAGCTGGAGCCCGACGAAAAATTCATGCGGTCCATCGAGGAGCAAATCGGTATTACGGAGGCTTCTGCGAAAGGCTTCCGGGGAGATGTGACCGCCTACATGTTTTTTGTCCTGAGAAATGGCGGAAAGCTGGATTATAACAGCTATGAGCCCCTGAAGGAAGCAATCGAAAAGAAGCTGACCGCTTCCGTAAAGGAACTCAGCAGGATTGTGACGAAGGCAAAGGTGAGAGATGAGGAGCAGGACAGAAAGTATAACGCAATGGTCGAGGAAATGAAGCGCAACGGCTACTGCGACCACTGCTGCAACGTCGTTCTTAAATATGGGGCGAACAACCTGTGGAAGGATTGAGACCGGGAGGAATGGTATGGCGGTAATCAGGGATTACGATCCGGGCGGCACCGAGCGTACCGCGGAGGACCGGCGCAGGCACAAGGAGCTTGTGGAGGAATCCATCAAAAAGAATATCGGCAGCATTATTTCAGAGGAAAGCATCATCGGACAGAGCGGGAGCAAGAAAATCCGGATTCCGATTCGGGGCATCAAGGAATACAGCTTCATATACGGCAAGAACATCCGCGGGGCGGCGACCGGCGACGGAGACGAAAAGCGCGGCGACGTGATCGGGGAAGACCTCGAGGGGAAAAGCGCCGGGGCGGGAGGCGCGGGGAACCAGGAAGGCGAGGACATTTACGAGACGGAAATCACGGTGGAGGAGCTCGTGAATTATCTGTTCGACGACCTGAAGCTGCCCGACATCGACCGGAAAAAGCTTTCCGAACTGGACGCCGAAAGGGGCTTTCGGAATCTGGGATATCAAAAAAAAGGCATTCCGCCCCGTTTGGCCAAAAGGAAATCGGCGGTGGAAAAGATCAAGAGAAAGCAGGCTTATAAAAGAAGCATCGAGGAAATAAGCCGGGAAGCCGGTGAGGAAGAGGAAGCGGCAGCGGAGGCGATCAAAGCGGCTGAAGAGAGTGATGCTGCTGAGACAGCTAAAGCAGCGGAAGCATCCGAAACAGCCAAAGCACCCGGCGCGGCGGCCGATGCCGGCGGACGCTTCCCGTTTACGGAGGACGACCTGCGGTACCGGAGGCTCAAAGAGACCCACCGGAAGGACTTTAACGCAGTGGTGATCTGCATCATGGATGTCTCGGGCTCCATGGACCAAACCAAAAAGTATATGGCCAGGAGCTTTTATTTTCTGCTGTATCAATTTCTGAGGCTTCGCTATTCCCACATTGAGATTGTTTTTATCGCCCACACCACTACAGCAAAAGAAGTAGGTGAATTGGAATTCTTCCACAAGGGAGAGTCGGGCGGAACCTACATCAGCAGCGGCTACGAAAAAGCCCTGGAAATCATCGAGCAGCGGTACAATCCGGCCAATTGGAACATCTATGCCTTTCATTGCAGCGACGGCGACAACTGGACGGAGGACAACAAAAGGGCGGTGGAGCTGGCGGCCCGTTTATGCGGGGTTTGCAACCTTTTCGGGTACGGGGAGATCGTGCCGGGCTATTATTATGTCGGCAGCACCGTGAAATCCGAGTATTTGAAAAATATCAAGGCGGACAATTTCGTTATTGTCACCATCACCAAAAAAGAAGATATTGTGGCGGGCCTGAAAAGGCTTCTGGAAAAAGACGGAGAGCAAGTGTAGGAAAGGGATTCGATATGTCGGACTATAGCCTGGGAGAGCTGGAGTGGTGGAATGCCCGGATAGAAGAAGCGGCGGTTGAAAGCGGGCTCCGTTTTTACGATCAGGAATTTGAACTGATAAGCTATGAAGCCATGACTTCGTACGAAGCATACACCGGCATGCCTTCCCATTACCCGCATTGGAGCTTCGGCAAGGCGTACGAACGGATCAGGACGCTCAATAAGTATAATTTGTCGGGGCTGCCGTACGAAATGGTCATCAACTCCAATCCGTGCATTGCCTATCTGATGAAGGACAATACGCTCCTGCTTCAAGTGCTCACTATGGCCCACGTTTACGGGCATAACGACTTCTTTCGGAACAACAGGCTGTTCAAGGCCGGAACCAGGGCCGAGCATACGGTCGAGCTGTTTAAAAACCATGCGGGAAGGGTTCGTTCCTATATCAGTGATCCCAGCATCGGCTATGCCAGGGTGGAAAAAATGCTGAACGCCGCCCATGCGCTGCGGTACCAATGTGCCAGGACCATCGGTGAAAAGAAGCTGAACGCGGAAGACCAGTTGAAACGGCTTCAGGAGGCAAACCGGAAAAGCGAGAGCGATTTCCCGCTCCTGGAAGAGCCGCGGCGCAAGGCTTATGTCGAGCCTGACCTGAGGCGCGTACCGCTGCAGCCAGAGGAGGACCTGCTGAAATTTGTGGCGGACTATGGAAGGCTTGAGAAATGGGAACGGGATCTCCTAGACATTGTCCGGGAAGAAACCCTGTATTTTGTCCCGCAGATTGAAACCAAGATCATGAATGAAGGCTGGGCCAGCTATTGGCATTATGCCATCCTGAAAAGGATCGACCTTCCGCAGCAGATGCATATCGAATTTCTCAGAAGGCACAACCAGGTGGTAAAAAACCATGAGGGCGGCATAAACCCGTATTACCTGGGCTTCAAGATGTTCGAGGATATTTTTGCGAAAAATCCCGGCAACCCGGAAAAGATCTTCGAAGTACGTGAGATCGAACGGGATTCTTCTTTCATACGGAGGTACCTGACAAAAGAGCTTTGCAATGAAATGCACCTGTATGAATTTGAAAAGGACGGAAACGAATATGTGGTGTCCGAAGTGGCGGATGAGGACGGATGGATGAAAATCCGCGATACGATTGCCAATAATGCAGGGATGGGCGGCATTCCCCTGATCCGGGTGGAGGACTTTATCCAGAAGGAGAATACGCTTCTGCTGGAGCATGTACATGACGGCAGGGACCTGGAGCTGAATTATGCCAATGAGACCCTGCGCCACATGGTGGATTTATGGGAAGGCCGGATTGTATTAAACACGTTCGTGGACGGGAAAAAGAAATCCGTTATCTGCGACGAGCAGAAGAAAATAGTGCTGGTCAATACGTGATCACCTTATCCCTTTCGACCTTGGCATATACAAGGGGTTTGGGAGCGGGCACGGCGTCCGATATTTTCAATGCGGCAAGGAAATGTTCTTGTGCATTCGCGACAAGCTTCCCATCCGAAGTATGAAATAACGCCAATGGTTCGCCTTGGTTGACGTAATCTCCTGTCTTTTTTCGCAGCAATATGCCTGCCTGATAATCCACAGGGCTATCCTTGGTTTCCCGGCCTGCCCCGAGCATCATGGACGCAATGCCAATGGCTTCGGTGTCCATGAAAGCGATATATCCGCCGGATGGGGACCTTACCTCATGGACCACCGCTGCCGTTTTGAATCGGGAGGTGTCCCGGATCACACCGGCATCGCCTCCCTGGGCTTCGACCATTTCACAGAGCTTTTCAAAAGCGGCTCCGCCGGCGACGGCGGCTTTCACCCGGTCCATGCATTGGGCGAAGCTTCCTTTGCCTGCCAGTTCCAGCAGATTGGCGGCAAGGTCCAGGCAGCAGTCCGTGAAATCCCGAGGACCTTTTCCTTTCAGGGTATCGACGGCTTCAATGACCTCAAGGGAATTCCCAATGGCGTATCCGAGAGGAATGTCCATATCCGTCACAAGCGCGGCGCACTTCCTGCCTGCGCCCCAGCCTATGCCAACCATGACTTTTGCCAGGCTCACGGCCTCTTCGACCGACTTCATAAAGGCGCCGCTGCCCGTTTTGACATCCAGCAGGATGCAATCCGCGCCGGCTGCCAGCTTTTTGCTCATGATGCTGGAGGCGATAAGGGGGATGCAATCGACGGTGGCGGTGACATCCCGCAAAGCGTATATTTTTTTGTCTGCCGGGGCGAGATTGCCCGATTGTCCTGTGACGCAGAGCCCTGTTCTTTTCACGATACGGATAAAGTCTTCTCTGGGGATCGAGACATTGAAGCCCGGGATGGATTCCAGCTTGTCGATGGTTCCTCCCGTATGGCCGAGTCCCCGGCCGGACATTTTGGCGACGCGGACGCCGCAGGCGGCGGCAATCGGAGCGACGACGAGAGTGGTTTTATCTCCCACGCCGCCGGTGCTGTGTTTGTCCACCTTGATTCCTTCTATTTCCGACAGATCGACCATATCGCCGGAATGGGCCATATGCTCCGTCAGCAACACGGTTTCCCGGTCCGTCATCCCCTGGAAGCAAACCGCCATTAAAAACGCGGACATTTGATAATCCGCTATTTCACCGGCTGTAAAGCCCTTTACCGCAAACCCGATCTCCTCGGCGGACAATTCAAGTCCGGCCTTTTTTCGAGCTATCATATCAACCATTCTCATATAAATTCACCTTCCCAGATTGTCCGGCCCGAAGCCAAGGGGCAGCAATTCCTGCAAAGTATAGGTCCTGAATTCCTCCACGCTCTTTGAAAGGATCACCCGGAAAGCGGCCGGGCTGCAAAACTCCATCATCACCTGGCGGCACACGCCGCAAGGGGTGCAATAGTCGTCATAGGGCCTTCCGTCCGTGGGACCTCCCGCGATGGCAATTGCTTCAAACTCCTGTTCGCCTTCCGAGATCGCCTTAAAGAAAGCGGTTCTTTCAGCGCAATTGGTCGGGGAGAAGGCCGCGTTTTCGATATTGCAGCCGAGATAAACCTTCCCGCTTTTTGCAAGCAGAGCGGCACCGACGGCAAAATGGGAATAGGGCGAATAAGAACGGGTTCTTGCTTCATAGGCGAGAGCCACCAGTTCCTTTGCATCCATCGAGAAGACCCTCCTTCCTTTTAGGGCATACCAATTTAAGGCTATCAACTAGAAGTATATCCATTTGAGGGATATCAATGAGGCATATATCCTTTTAAGACAGCTTCCTGCCTAATATCCCCTGTGCGTCCCTGCCGGCGACAAGCTTCACGATGGAGCTTGTACCGAGCCTTGAGGCGCCTGCTTCCATAAACTGCTCCGCGGTTTCCAGGCTCTTGATTCCGCCCGCCGCCTTGATCCGGACATTTTTGCCGATGTTTGCCGCAAAGAGCTGCAGGTCCGCTTCATTGGCGCCGCCGGTGGAAAAGCCCGTCGAGGTCTTGATGAAATCTGCGCCTGCCTCCGTGACGATTTCGCACATCCGGATTTTTTCCTCCTCCGTCAGCAGGCAGGTCTCGATGATCACTTTCAGAATCTTGTCCCCGCAGGCGGCCCGGACACTTTTGATTTCGTCCGAAACGGCATCGTACCGCTTATCCTTCACATCGCCGAGATCGATGACCATATCGATTTCATCGGCGCCGTTGGCTATGGCGTCCCGGGTTTCAAAAACCTTTGCGGCGGTGGTGGAATATCCGTTGGGAAATCCGATCACCGTGCAGAGGCCAAGCCTGTTTCCAACATATTCTTTCGCCCTCTTGACAAAAGACGGCGGAATGCAGACGGAAGCGGTTTTATATTCCATGCCTTCGTCGCAGAGCTTTTTTATCTGTTCCCATGTGGCGGTTTGTGAAAGAAGGGTGTGGTCCACCGCCGAAAGTATTTTCTGGATGTCCATTTGCCGGCCTCCCATTTTGGGTAATATTTTCAACACTTAGAAACAACCGAAAAATTAGTTCCGGTTCTTCCGGCAAAAGATCGGCGGTTCTACGATTTTTGCCGGAAAATTTACCGGAAGTTATTTTTCGCTTGTTCCTAAGCAAAAAGCCCTTGCAAGAAGGGCTTTCCGGTTAAACTATAAGTTTTGGTGGGGAATACTGGATTCGAACCAGTGACTTCTACCGTGTGAAGGTAGCACTCTCCCGCTGAGTTAATCCCCCGCGTTTTGTTTCCGTTTCTTTTACTATTATATGACTTCATGCCGGACTAGTCAATCACAAACCTTTTTTTTCATACTTATTTTCTTTTTTTCCTTTTTGGCTCAGCCGGCAAAAAAGCTGGCAAAAAGTTTGGGGCAAGGAACCCGTCCCCCTGTCCTATCCGGTTTGAATATGGTAAAATAACGGTGGAACTGAATTTCAGAAGATGAAGAAGGTTGTTTACCCATGAAAAAAATAATTATTGCCATTGCCCTGTTCGCGCTGCTTGCGGGATGCTCCGCAAAACCGGCGTCCACCGTCGGCGAAAGTACTGCGGCCGCCGGTACGGCAAGCGATGCTGCCGCTAAGGGGAGCGCGGCGAAGACGCTTGACGGGGAAATCAAGTTTTACCCGACCTATGACAGTGAGTACAAAACCGCCAGGAATGAAATATTCGATTTCTGGTTCGACATTCCACAGGACTGGAAAGCGGTGGATCAGTCGGAGGACGGCTCGGAATACACCATTTTAACCGGCAACGACAAGGTTGAGCTCACCACCTGCGGCATCCTGAACGATGGGAAGGAGGAAGCGTACTATGCCAAGCTGGCGGGCGACAGCGGTACGATTACCGATTTTACATACAGGGACGGCTGGATTGGGAAGCAGATAACCATAGGCGATACGGAAAGCTGGTATGTGCGTGTCGATGGGGACAGCTATATTGTCATGCACATCAAAGCCGCGGATCAAAAGGAATGGATGGAGCAGAATAAAGAGAAGCTGGAATACGTGGCCATGAGTGAAAGGACCACGAGGGAAAGCTATGGAAACAGCCTTGGCGGAGAAAACTCCGTAACGCCCGGCGATTTGCAGCTCGGAGGGGTCAAGCTGGAAATGTCCTATGACGAACTGATGGGCGTGTTGCCGCAAAAGCCCGAAAAGGAAGAGACCGAGGAATATGACGGACTTCAGGCGAAAACCCTGTTTTTTGCCGATAATACGCAGGTGTATATGGTGGAGGATTCCGTATATTCCATTAATGTAACAAGCCCGGACTATCCGACGCCAAGGGGCCTGAAGGTCGGCGACAGCGAGGCCAGGCTCACCGAGCTTTACGGGGAGGCGGACAATAAGGAGGAAAACGGCTGCCGGGGCTACAATTGCAACGGGTATCAGGTAATGACGGTGATCATAAAGGACGGAAAAGTGGCTGAAATCCAGGTAGATCTCGCTATGTGACGAATCATGCTGCAAAGTAGCAGACCTTGCTGTGAAGTAGCGGACCTTGCTGTGAAGTAGCGGACCTTGCCGGGAGCCGGGAAACAGGTCCTGCCGGGCAGAAGAGATAAAGAGAGGGTGACGAAGAATATGGACACGATTTTAAAAGCGGCCGAATACATCAAGGGAAAAATCGGCGAAGTTCCGCAGATCGGAATTATTCTGGGATCTGGACTCGGCCCGCTGGCCGATGCGGTTGAAAATCCGCTGGAACTGGACTACAGGGACATTCCAGGCTTTCCGCAGACAACGGTCGCGAGCCATGCGGGCAAGTTGGTATTCGGAACGGTGGGCGGGAAAAAGGTGCTGGTGATGAAAGGCCGGTTCCATTATTACGAGGGCTACGAGATTTCCCAGGTGGTATTCCACATCCGGGTATTCAAGCTTCTCGGGATCGGCAACCTGCTGGTGACGAATGCGGCGGGCGGCGCGAATCCGGCTTTCAGGCCGGGGGATCTGATGGCCATCACGGACCATATCAGCTTTTTTGCACCCTCGCCCTTACGGGGAAAGAACATGGAGGAATTCGGAACAAGATTCCCGGATATGTGCAATGCGTATGACGGGGAGCTTGTGAAACTGGCGGCGGAAGCGGCCAGGGAGGAAAAAGTCGAGCTGAAGCAGGGAATTTACTGCTTTACCCAGGGTCCCATGTTTGAAACGCCGGCGGAAGTGCGGGCCGCAAGAATGCTCGGCGCGGACGCGGTCGGCATGTCTACGGTTCCGGAGGTTGTTGTTGCAAGGCATTCGAGCATGAAGGTCATGGGGATCTCCTGCATCACGAATATGGCGGCGGGCCTTCAGAATGGGCTGAACCACCAGGAAGTAATGGAGACGGCAAAACAGGCGGAACGGAAATTTACCGCCCTGGTGATCCGGCTGATCGGGAAATGGCCGACGAATTAAAGTGAATTTGGTTATAATAAAACTGTAAATGTGTTGAATATAATTGAAAATGAAGGTTGATAATGTTGTTTTATTGGGATATAATAGCATTATCTTCTTTTTTTATGGAGACCGTACGATGGAAAAGGAAATTCTGAACATGGAAGAGGCAGCCGAATTGTTTAATGTCAGCATAAAGACATTTATCAAGCTGCTGAAGGAAGAAAAGGTACCCGCGAGGAAAATAGGAAGGGAATGGCGCTTCAGCAGACAGGCGCTTGTACAGTGGCTCTCTTCCGGCGATTCGCAGCAATACTCGTCCAGCGACAGCGACGCCAGGGAATTTTTCGACCGGGTGGCGCCGGAGTGGGAGAGCATGCGGAGCGGCTACTTCGACGATTCGGTGATAAAGGAGCTTCTGGACGCGAAGCTGCTGAAGCCCGAAATGACCCTGGTCGACCTCGGAGCCGGCGACGGGTACTTATCACGGGCTGTTTCCCCCAAGGTGGAGCAGGTGATTGCCGTGGACATTTCAGGGGAAATGCTGAAGGAGCTGGGCCGGAAGGCGGCGCAGGAAGGGCTCGGAAACATCCGGACCATCAAGGCGGACGGCTGCGATCTTCCGCTGGAGGATGAAAGCATCGACCTGGTTTGCGCCAACATGTTCCTCCATCACCTGGAGGAGCCGATGATGGCCATAAGGGAAATGCGCAGGATTCTCAAGCCCGGCGGGAGCGTATTTCTGGCCGACCTGAGGGAACACGGGAACAGGGAGTTCAAGGAAAGGATGCATGACGTCTGGCAGGGCTTTTCCCAGAACGACGTAAAGGAATGGTTCGTCAAATGCGGCTTCCGGAACATTTCCTTCGATACGGCGGGGAAAAAGGGCGGGGCGAGAAAGAACGACGAAAGCATATTCATCATGACGGCGCAGAAATAGAAAAATAGGATGTCAGGAGAGTGGAACATGGGCAGGATCCTTGTGGCCGGGTCGATCGCTTTCGACCATATCATGGATTTCCCGGGGTATTTCAGCGAGCAGATCGTACCGGAAAAAATCCAGGAGCTCAATATCAGTTTTCTTGTAAAAAGCCTGAAGAAGGTAAGGGGCGGAACAGCGCCCAATATTTCATACAGCCTGGCGCTGACGGGACAAAAGCCGGAAATCGTGGGCACGGTCGGAAGCGACTTCGACGGCTACAGAAGATGGCTCGAGGAAAATGGCGTGGGGACGGGCTTGATCCGGGTGAAGGAAGACGATTTCACCGCGTCCTGCTTTATAAACACCGACCTCGCCAACAACCAGATCACGGGCTTTTACCCGGGAGCAATGGCCTTTGACCCGGAAATCAGCATGCACGATATTTCGATGAAGGACGTATCCATGGTGGTGATCGCGCCGACGGAGCCGGCCGCTATGGTCCGGTGGACTAATGAATTGCAGGAAATCGGGGTACCCTATCTGTATGATTCGGGCATGCAGATTCCCAGATTGTCCGCAGAAGCGCTTGCGCGCGGGATCATGGGAGCCAGGATCGCCATTTTCAACGAATATGAGTACGAAATGATGACCAGGAAGACCGGATTGACCATGAAGGAAATACTGGACAGGGTGGAACTGGTGGTCATAACCATGGGCGAAAAAGGGTCCATGCTCAAGAGCAAAAAGGAAGAGGTGCGTGCGCCCGCCGCAAAACCCTGCGCGATCGTTGATCCGACGGGGGCGGGGGACGCCTACAGGGCCGGCCTTCTCAAGGGGTATTTCGAAGGAGCGGGGCTGGAGAGGGCAGGACGGTATGCCAGCATTTCGGCCGTATATGCGGTCGAGCACAAGGGAGCTACGGAACACAGCTATACGATGGAAGAGTTTGAAAATCGATATAAAGAGAATTTTGGAGGGAAATAGGAAATGGTAAAGTGTGATATTAAGGACAAAGCGTTGGCGCCGAAAGGCAAATTGAGGATCGAATGGGCCGATAACCAGATGCCCGTGCTGAAAATGATCCGGGAAAGGTTCGCGAAGGAGAAACCCCTGGCAGGGAAGAAGATGTCCTGCTGTCTTCATGTCACTACAGAGACGGCAAACCTGATCCGGACGTTGAAGGAAGGCGGCGCGAATATAGTGCTGTGTGCATCGAATCCGCTGTCCACACAGGACGACGTTGCTGCATCGCTGGTTGTCGATTACGGCGTACCCGTATTTGCAATAAAGGGCGAAGACAGGGATACTTATTACAAGCACCTTCTGGCTGCAATCGAGCACGGCCCCGACATGACCCAGGACGACGGCTGCGACCTCGTCGGATTACTTCACTCTAATTACAGCGATACCTACTTGAAAAATGTCATCGGCGGCACGGAAGAAACGACGACGGGCGTAATTCGCCTCAAGAGCATGGAGAAGGACAAGGCGCTGCAGATTCCGATCGTTGCGGTGAATGAGTCCGATACGAAGCATCTGTTCGACAACCGGTACGGTACGGGCCAAAGCACGCTGGACGGCTTGCAGAGGGCGACAAATATCCTGTTGTCCGGCAAGAACTTTGTAGTATGCGGCTATGGCTGGTGCGGCAAGGGTCTCGCCATGAGGGCCAAGGGAATGGGCGCCAACGTGACCGTTACGGAAGTGGACCCGATCAAGGCCATCGAAGCGGTTATGGAAGGCTTCCGGGTCATGAAGCTGGAAGACGCAATGAGCTTTGCCGATATCATCATTACGGTGACCGGCGATCTGAACGTAGTGGACGAAAAGCATATCAAGCTGGCTAAGGACGGCGTTATCATCGCCAATTCCGGCCATTTCAACGACGAGATCAATATCAGCGCCATCGAGAAGCTGTCCGCTTCCAAGAGGACAGTCCGCGACTTCGTAGAGGAATATACATTGAAGGACGGACGCAAGGTGTTCCTGCTGGCGGAAGGCAGGCTTCTGAACCTGGCCGCCGCGGAGGGACATCCGGCGGTGGTAATGGACATGAGCTTCGCCAATCAGGCCCTCGGCGCGGAGTACATCGTAAAGAACGCGGAGAAGATGGAAAATAAGGTGTATCTGCTTCCGACAGAGGTGGACCAGGAGATCGCAAAGCTGAAGCTGGCCTCCATGGGCATTTCCATTGATGAGCTGACCGAAGAGCAGGTCAAGTACCTTTCTTCCTGGCAGAGCGGCACCTGAGTCCCGGCCGGCCCCAAAAACAGGCTTTCCTTATGGAAATTCAAGAGACTGCCCCGAATCGGGTGGTTTCTTTTCTTTTATGCCGGCCCGATCGGTTTTTTTAGTTCGCTTATCCCGGTGATCTTTGATTTTCATTGCCATTTCAAAGATAGTTGCGTAAAATGAGAAGAGGGGGCGAATTCAATTGGCGGAGAAAACCATCCTGGTCGTCGATGATGATAAGAATATTTGCGAGGTACTGGACCTATACCTGTCCGATGCCGGATTCCGGCTTATTTTCTGCCATGACGGCAGTTCTGCGCTGGATCTTGTGAAACGGGAGAATATCGATCTGATTTTGCTGGATGTCATGCTGCCCCTCATCAACGGTTGGGAAGTGTGCAAAATGGTAAAAGCCAAAAGCGCCATCCCCATTATCCTGCTGACGGCCCGCGACGATATCGACGACAAGATACAGGGCTTCGAAATGGGGGCGGACGATTATATCGTCAAACCTTTCCAGCCGAAGGAAGTCATTGCGAGAATCCATGCAAGGCTCCGGGACAAGCCGGCACACGCCGTCGACGCCCCGCGGCGGGATTCCCTGGAAAATGTTCTGAGCGTGGACAAGCTTGTGATTGATATGAACCGGTACGAAGTGACCAACGGCGGGGAGCCGGTGGAACTGAAGCCGAAGGAAGTGCAATTGCTGTATTTCCTGCTGAAGAACAGGAATATTGTTTTTTCAAGGGACCAGCTCCTGGAAAAGGTATGGAATTATGAATTTACCGGGGATACCAGGACGGTGGACGTACATATCAAAAGCCTGCGGGAGAAGCTCAACGATACCGGCGCGTCCTGGAGCATCAAAACCGTCTGGGGCGTCGGATACAAGCTAGAGGTACGATAGTGTTCACATCGATATTCCGAAAACTCCTGACAACCTATCTGGCCATTATCATAGCCGCCATTACGGCCCTTTCCATCCTGATTTCCCATATTTACGGCAGCTATATCTTTGAGGAAAAGAACAGGACTCTTTTACGGGCTGCCTATCAGATCAATCAACTGGCCCAGGACCTGGAATCGGGCCGGATTTCCGACGGCAATCTGCAGATCGCCCTGAATTCGCTGGGAACGGTCACGGATGCCAAGATCTATCTTGTGCGGGTGGATAAAAAGGCCCTGGCATCGCCGGACACGCTTGAAATCGGCGAAAACCTGGATGAGAATTTTTTGCTGGAGGACCTGGGCAAAATAGTGGACGGGCAGACGGTATTCCGCCACAGGCAGTATTCCGCCCGGTTCCAGATGGAAGTCGTATTTACGGGCATCCCGTGGAAAACGGCCGACGGGATCGAAGGCGCCATCCTGTTATTCTCACCCGTAAGCCATATAACGGATAACATCGCCCAAATGAACCTCATCCTCTGGATCATTGCGATTACCGCCATCCTGGTCAGCGCCGTCGTGATTTATTTTAACTCCCTGCGGATCTCCAGGCCGATCAAAAAAATGGAGGCGGCCGCCAGAAAGCTGGCGGAAGGCGAAAACACGGAGGATATTTTGATCAAGGACCGGGATGAGATCGGCATGCTGGCGCAATCCTTCAATTTTATGAAAAAGCAGCTGGCCGCTACGGAAAAAATGCGGCGGGAATTCATCGCCAACGTCTCCCATGACCTGAGAACTCCGCTGACTTCGATCAACGGGTTTGTAGAAGGGATGCTGGACGGCCTCGTCAAACCGGAAAACTATAGGAAATACCTGCTGATTATCCATGAGGAAACCACCCGGCTGACCAGGATGACGGGGGAAATTCTCCAACTGGCAAAGCTTCAGTCCGGCAGCATGAAATTGAACAAGCTGCGGATAAACGCGAAGCGGTTGGTCGAATCCGTCCTGGACGCTGCAAATGCGCTGATGGCTGAAAAATCGATTTCCTGTACCGTTGCGTGCGGGGAAAACATCGAAGTGTTCGCTGATGAGGATAAAATCCGGCAGGTTCTCGTCAATTTGATCGGGAATGCGGTCCAATACAACCGGGAGGAAGGAACGATCGCAATAACCGTAACGGAAAGCCCGCAAACCATCTGCTTTTCGGTGAAGGACTCCGGGATCGGCATCCCGGAAGAGGAACTGCCGTATATATTCGAAAAATTCTACCGGGTGGACAAGTCACGGCAGGGATCGCAGGGAGGAACGGGGCTGGGGCTCAATATCGTGAAAAGCCTGGTCGAGCTGCACGGCGGAGCAATCCGGGCAATAAGCAGGCCCGGCGCCGGAACCGAGATGGTTTTCGAACTGCCGAAATGAAGCTGTCCGTTTTCCGGTCCTCCAAACGTTTACAAACTGTTTACATTTGGCAGGATTTTTATTTTACACTTATCCTTTAATCTGGAACTAAAGTAAACGATGCAGACACAGATTAAAGACGAAAGGAGCACGGAATGAGACGCATCCCTTACCTGATTCTGCTGATCGGCATTTTCCTGCTGGCCATGACGGCATGCTCAAACACGCTTCAGACTGCAGATGAAGCAGGTGGCAGCCGGCAGACGGCAATTTCGCGGGATGCCGGCACCCAAGCCCCGTCCGATGGAGAAGCGGCCATGCAGGCGAGCAGTGAGAGTACCCGTACGCAGAGGGATGGCGAAGGAGCGGGAAATAAAGCTGCGACGGCAGACGAAGCCGGCGGCGGGGAGGCCGGAGCGTCTACGGAAGCTGGTATACAGGCAGTCGATGGAAAGGCCGGGGTTGTTGCAGGGAAGGCCGGTTCAGCAGGCGGGAAGAGTACCGGAGTGGTCGCAGAGTCGGGAAATACCGTATCGGGCGAGGATAACGGAGAAGTGATGAAGGAACTGGAAAAGGAACTGGATGCATTGTTTACAAGCATAAACCGGCTGGAAGACGTAAGCGGTGACGAATTAACCGGCAAGGAGGACGCGGAATGATCAGGAAGCTGCTTTCTATTTTAATTATTGCCTGCTTTCTGTCAGGCGGAACAATCGCATATGCCGGTGAATCAGCGCCAGTTGTACCGGCTGCGGCCAAAACGACGCTGGCGGCAGGCAGCCGGAACGTGGGAGTCCGATTGGCCCAGAAGGTGAAAAACGCCAAGGAATGGGCGGCAGAGACAAAACCGGGTCTGGAGGAAATCAAGGACAACCGGGAGCAGATCCTTCAGTTGAAGGAGAAATCCAACACCGTTTATAAAAAAGCCAAGGCAAAAATAAAGCAATTACTGCAAAACAAGGACAGCCTGACCAATGAACAGATCAAGGAACTGAAGCAGGCCGCCGCCAAATTATCCGCCGACAAGAAGCTGCTGGAAAACTCCATCGGGGATATTGAAGCGGAAAACATCAAGCTCAAGGAGGCCAGGACCGGCAGGGACCTGACGGCCTATAAGCAGGCGCAGCAGAACATCATAAAAATACAGGAGTCCAGAATCGACCTGTTGAAGACTGTGATCGAAGATATAAAAATGATTGCAGCCATGTAAAAAAATCCTCAGTGGAAAATCCCAAAGCAGTTGAATAAAAAATTTTGAGGGAGATGCTACTATGAAAAAGTTAATATCTGTTATTACTATTGTCACTTTGCTCGTTTCCTTGTCCGTTTCCTCTTTCGCGGCTGCCGCCGGAACAACGGCGTCTGACACGCCTGCTGCATCCGGGGACATTCAAAAAGCAATCGAAAGCAATATCGCCGCCGACGGTATAAAAGATGCGGCAACAGCGGCTTCCGAGGGCAAGGACGACAAAATTGCAAAATCGGATGTAAAGGCATTTAAAGGAAAGCTGATTGACCTGTATACAGAGCTGAACAAGCTGAGAACGGAATGCAAGGATTTGTGGGCCCAGGTCAGAGCGTCCAACGAGTCCATCAAAAGCGCCTGGAGCAGCCTGAAAGCATCGTTGAAGGACAAGGACCCGGAAGAGGCAAAAAAGATTCTGGCGGAGCTCAAGGCAAAAGTGGAACCGGTCCGTGCCCAGGTGAAAGCCCTTCATGCCGATATCCAGAAGCTGCGCGAAAGCAAGAAGGCGGAATGGGTAACTTTGAGGGCCGCAATCAAGGAGAGAGACGAAGCCAAAGCGACAGCAGCCTTGAACAACATAATCGACCTTAAATCGCAAATCATCGCAAAGCTAAAGGAAATACTGCCTCTGAAAAAGCAGATCCTCGATATGATAAAATAGACAGCCAACCTATCCTATAAAAGCAGTCGGAAGGGACCGCCTCTGATCAAATAAAATTCGATCAGGGACGGTCTCTTTTGTCGATTCTTTCGCTCAGAAAGTTTGGCTATACCCAAAAAGGGTAAAAAATAGTAATATAAAATAAAGACAAATAACATATGCTACAGAATTATTGGAGAGAGCAAATGAATATTTTGATAGAAGACATTGACATTTTAACATCAGACCGTCCTGTGGAATTCGTAAAGAATGCGGATATCGGCATCGCAGACGGGATTATTACGTTCATCGTACAGCACGGTCAAGCTCCGGTTTCCTTCAAGGCCGATAAGAAGATCAGCGGCAGCAGGAGGCTGGCCATGCCCGGCATGGTGAACGCCCACACCCATTGCGGCATGACGGTCATGCGGAATACCGCGGATGATTTGCCGCTGCACAAATGGCTATTTGACCGAATTTTCCCCATAGAAGCCAAAATGACGGATGAGGACGTGTATTGGGGCACCATGCTTGGCGCGGCCGAGATGATAAGGTCCGGGACTACGGCCTTTGCGGACATGTACCTGCACATGGACTGGGCAGCCAAGGCCGCCGAAGAGACCGGAATGCGCGTCAACCTGTCCAGGAGCCCGGTGGATTTCCATACGGAAGGCGGCTTGAAGGCAATCGACGCATTCGAGGAGTGCCGGAGCTATTTCAAAGCATGGAATGGTAAGGCGAACGGAAGGCTCAAGGTCTATATTGAGGTTCATTCCACCTACCTGTTTGATATTGAATCCCTTGAAAAAGCGGCTGCGCTCGCCCGGGAGTTGAAGACGGGCATACACATCCATTTGCTTGAAACCAGGAAGGAGCGGGACGACAGCTTTGCCCGCTATGGGAAGTCGCCGGTTGAGATCAGCGCGGAATCGGGAATATTTGACGCGCCCGTGATTGGAGCGCATCTGGTTCATGTTTCCGAGAGGGATATTGAATTGCTGAAGAATTTTAACGTAACGGCCGCCCATAACCCGACAAGCAATCTCAAACTTGGCAGCGGGATCGCTCCGATACCGGGAATGCTGGCGGCAGGAATCAATGTCGCCCTGGGAACCGACGGCGTTGCCAGCAACAACAATCTCAACATGTTCGAGGAGATGCATCTTGCCGCCCTGATCCACAAGGGGGCGGCGCAGAATCCGGAGCTGGTCACAGCCGGACAGGCTCTCGCGATGGCTACGGCCAATGGCGCGAAAGCCCTTGGCTTCGGCAATGAAACGGGCAGGATAAAAGTCGGAATGAAAGCGGACCTCCTTTTGCTGGATGTGGACAAACCGCACTTTTATCCTTTGAACAATCCCCTTTCCGCCGTGGTCTATTCCGCACAGGGCAGCGATGTCGATACCGTGCTTGTGGACGGGAATATCCTTATGGAAAATCGCGAACTGAAAACCATTGACGAGGAAAAAGCCAAATTCCAGGCCGGGGCAATGGCGGCCAGACTGATTTCCAACGGGTGATCAGGCTGAAGTCCGTCAGGTTGAGATCAGTCAGGAAACCAGTCAAAAATCGATCAGGCTAAAATCGATATAAGCACATTCGGTATGAAAACGGCCACTGCGATTCCGAAAATCAAATCCAGCCAGGCAAAGGACCCGATGGAACAGACAAACAGGATGCAGACCAGCGGCGTTCCGACGATTTTCAGGAATAGGCTGGTTTCCTTTTTCCAAAGGGAATTCCAGACGGATTTGGCATCCGCTATGCTGGGGAAGGAGTGCATGACAATGGATACGCCAAGCCAGGTCAGAAACAGGTACAAAAAATTGGAATAATCCTTGAATTTGATGATCTGTATGGCGGCCGGCATGGAGATAATTGCTCCGAGCAACGTGTTTACGATAAATGGACCGATCCCTATCAATACGTTCTGGTATGCTTTTTTGGGGATTTCATGCTGAACATACCCGGCCGGATTGCCGACCCGAAAATAACATACGTCGATGACGGCTACATTGGACAGCCGGCAGAAAAGCTGATGGGCGAGCTCATGTACGATGACTCCGGGAAAGGTCAGGATCGATATGATAAAACCAGGGATAAACATGGGTTGTTCCTCCTAATCAAACAGATTTGATTGTCCGTTGATAATTTCCGCAGCGTATTTGTAATAATATTCATCCATTTTCTTTAAAACCGCCAGATTGGCATCTCTTTCCGCAGTCATCCCGTTAAAATGATAGGACAGCACGAGAGCGGAGAAGGCATTACTGTTCTCCTCGTCGTAAAAACAGGCTTTTTTGGCCGACTCCAGCGCTTCTTCGTACTGATGACGCTTCAGGTCGATTTTGCACAAGGAAGCATACGCATCCGAGCTCTCCTGATTCTTTTCCAGAATAGCGTTGCATTGGGCAACGGCCTTGTCGTATTCGCCGGTTTGCCGGTATGCGGCCGCCGCGCCCAATCTTAAAAAATCAAAATCCGGGCTCAGCTCAACAGCAGTGAGATAAGAGGATTTGGCAGCCTCATAGTTTCCCAGTTCAAACAGGATTTCCGCAAGATAATAATGCCCGAAAAAATCGGAAGGGGCTTTAAGGGTGTATTGCTTGAGTTTTTCTTCCAGTGCCGGCAGCGTGGCGTTTTCCGTCTTCAGGATGTCGATCAGGTCCTGGCTTGTGCTGCTATATTTATCGAGAACGGCAATGGCGGCATTTGCCTGGTCGATAATCTTTGTTTCAACGGAGTCGCTGCTTTCCTTGCCGGCAATCCTGGAAAATGCCTCTTCCGCCTTTTCGAATTGCTGGTTTTCAACATAGGCGATAAATAATTTCCCGGCGGCAATAAAGGAATTGGGGAAAATTTCGACTACCTTTTCATATTCTTTTGCAGCGGTGGCGTATTTCTTTGCATTTTCCGCCCGCTGACCCCGTTCAAAGGCAATACCGGCATTCAGGGACTTCGGAAAGGAGACCAGGGAAAAGATCAGGATGGCGATAATAATGCTGGCGAATATTTTAATGGCGGCCGGTATGGGGCGACGGGCATATTTTTCCCTGCATTCCTTACAAAGCGGAATGGAGTAGCCTTCGACCACCGAGGTACTGCCGCAGCTTTTGCAGATGCCTTCCTGGTCCTCTTGTGCTTCTTGCTCCTCCTGTGTGTCTTGGTCTTGCTGCACTCCCTGATCATCTTGCTGATTCTCTTCCGGCGCTGTTTGATCTTCCTGTGCATCCTGAGCTTCCGGCGGGTTTTGACTTTCCCGATCCGTCGGTTCCTCTTGCTTACTGTCTTCTGAAAGGTTTACCGGATATGCACTCTGATCAATACCATTAACCGGGGTAATTGGATTAACCGGATCAGTCCCTGGAAGGGTTGAATCCGCTTCATTTCCGAATTCAAGGGCATTGCCATTTTCCTTCTGCTCCGACATATTGTTCCCTTTCTGAGATAAATTTTAATTACAAACAGAATTATATACAAATTATGTTAACGATGCAAGAAATTAATAGGATTTGACAGCACATAGAAATTAGGAGTTAAAAATTTCGCCCTTGTTTTTTTCTCGGTTTTAGAGTATAATTCTCCTTGCACGAAAAAATCAAAATCGCCAATTTGGCTCAGTCGGTAGAGCAGCTCATTCGTAATGAGCAGGTCGCCGGTTCGAATCCGGCAATTGGCTCCAGGCAAAACCCCACAGGCTCAAAGCTTGCGGGGTTTTCGATTTTCTTCGGGAATAGGTCAAAAAACAGTTTTGGCGCTTATTTGATTTTTAGGTGAACTGGATTTCTTGAACACCGTCTGCATGGTATCCGCTGCCACCTTGTCTGCTGAGGCCAAAGCGTGGAGGTATCGGTTGGTAGTGGAGAGTTATGAATGTCCGAGACGTGATCCCACAGCCTTGACGTTAATACCGGCATGAAGCAGGAGAGTTGCCGAAGTATGCCTGAGAGCGTGGAATTTCATTTTTGGTAGGAATAAATTCTCTTTTTTTTCGGCGTCAGATGGTCTCTTCCGGCAATGCATTTATTGCATTTTTCAATGAACTTAGGGAACCAGGTGGTAGGGGTGTCCGTATGCATTGCGTATCCGTCCCAGGTGTAGAACTAAACTCTATGACCACATCTCAATTCATTAACTGGCTGGAGTGGAAGATGTTGCAGCACGGTGACGGGAAGATCATCCCGGGGGATACCAGGTTGAAAGAGCAGCCGAAGGGGGAGATCCGGACGCTCCTGGAGGACCGAATTCGGGAGGATATCCTACAGCGGAACGAATACGCCGAGCAGGTTGAGACAGCTGCCGGCAAGTACAACAAGCGGATTGACCAGAAGCCGGCTGGCATGATCGAAAAGCGTGTGGAAGCGGATCTGGTTATGGAATCGGTGAAAAGTTAGAGAGAGCCGATAAAGGTTGTCGCACAGGAACTTGTCGCAAATTCGTAATTATTTCGACAAAATTATTGTGTTATATCTCCAAACATGAAAAATATGGTATAATATGCTCATAATATTTCATCCAATTATTCTCAGAATTTGTAGGAGGTTTATAAATGAGTAATGACCTCATTCTAATTGACCAATTGCTAAATCAGAAAAAAATAGAAATTGGGAACGGTATTCCGGAATCAGACTTTTTTGAAATATTTTCTGCGGAACAGATTTTAAAGGACTATGATCTTACATATGAAGAAATTGAAGATGGAATTGTGGATAATGGGGGAGATGGAGGGATTGATTCTATTTACTTTTTTGTCAATGATTCATTATTTAATGACGATTCCGATTTGGCAAATTTAAAAAGGAATGTAAGGCTTGAATTGATAATTATACAATCAAAAAATGTTACAGGATTTAGTGAATCTGCAATTGAGAAACTTATAAGTTCAATGAGAGATTTACTCGATTTAAATAAATCCATACATAGTCTCAAGCAGGTATATATAAAAAAACTTCTTGATAAAATAGAAGATTTTAGAAAAACGTATATTGCATTAACGTCAAAATTTCCGGAATTATCAATTTCAATTTATTACGCAAGTAAAGCGACAGAGGTACATCCTAATGTCTCGAGAAAAGTTGACATTCTTAAAGAAACAGTAGCATCTTTCTTTAATCCATGTAATACTACTTTCGAATTTGTTGGCGCCAGTAAATTATTATCCCTTGCAAGGAAGTCACCAAGCAGAGCGCATCAATTGAAGTTGTCAGAAAATCCAATATCCACGGGTCAGGTCGGCTTTGTTTGTTTAGTTAATTTAAAAGATTATTATTCATTTATTACAGATGAATATGGTAAACTGAAAAAAGCAATATTCGAAGGTAACGTAAGAGATTATCAAGGCAAAACAGATGTTAATGAATACATATCATTTACCCTCAATAATCCTAATCAAGAAGATTTTTGGTGGTTAAATAACGGCATATCAATAATATCAGGAAAAGCCACTCTTAGTGGAAAAACGCTTACCATCGAGGATCCAGAGGTAGTAAATGGTTTACAAACATCAACTGAAATTTACAAACATTTTTCCAATGTTGATTTTTCTATCGTTGAAGAGAAACGCAATATCCTTGTGAGGGTTATTGTTCCCGAAGTTGAATCAAGCAGAGATAGAGTTATAAAAGCTACGAATAGTCAGACTGCTATTCCTCCAGCATCATTAAGAGCGACCGATAAAATCCACCGAGATATAGAAGAATATCTACATGAACATGGACTTTTTTACGATAGAAGGAAAAATTTCTATAAGAATCAGGGGAAGCCAATTAAAGATATTATCAGTATAGCATATTTGGCACAAGCAGTATTATCATGTGCCTTGTTTGATCCTAGTGACGCAAGAGCAAGGCCATCCAGTTTGCTAAAAGAAGATGAGGCATATAATAAAATATTTAATGTCAATTATCCGATCGAAATATATCTTAAATGTATTTCAATAGCTAGAAAGACTGAATCTTTTCTTAAATCTGATTCATGTACACTTAGTAAATCGGATATTAATAATTTGAGGTTTTATTTGGCAATGGAAGTTGCGTTAAGATTATCTAACTCTCCAAGACCACAACTTAAAACCATTGCCAGTATTGATTTAGATAACATTACTGTCGATCTGATGTCATCATGTTTAAGAAAAGTAAGTAGCATTTTTGATGCACTTGGAGGTACTGACCAAGTAGCAAAAGGTCGAGATTTTACCGCGGCGTTGCTTGAAAAGCATAGAGAAGCATTGCAAAGCCATCACGATTGATTTTCAGAATGATTCTGCGTTTATGCTCGGGAAGATGACCTCGGAAAAATAAGGTTCGAGTTCGTTGGCGGAATTCGATATCGTGTCATTCAATAAAATTTTAAGCGAGAGGATTCTATAGTTTATTTTTTTAAGGGAGGATTGAAAATGTCGAATTTAAATGCCGAGGAATATAAAACATTTGAAGGTATCAAGCACATTCGTGAAAACGGAGCAGAATTTTGGTATGCGCGTGAGCTTGCTGAAGTATTGCAGTATAGTAAATGGGAAAATTTCCAAAAGGTAATTGACCGCGCAATTCTGGCATGTAAAAACAGTGGATTTTCAGTCTCTGATCATTTTCCTGACGTCAGGAAAACGATAATGATGCCTAAAAATGCGAAAAAGCAAATTGTCGATTTTGAACTCACAAGATATGCTTGTTACTTGATTGTTCAAAACGGTGATCCCCGAAAAGAAATCATCGCGCTGGGTCAAACTTATTTTGCTATACAGACACGACGTCAGGAAGTCCAAGATGCCTTTAATCAGCTTGACGAAAACAACAAAAGATTAGTTGCTCGCGGTAATATCAAACAATGGAATCAGCTCCTTGCCGAAGCAGCACATAATGCCGGAGTTATTACCGACGAGGAATTTGCAATCTTTCAGAACGCTGGATACATGGGGCTCTATGGCGGCATGACGGTCTCCGATATTCATACGAGAAAAGGCTTGAAGAAAAACGATAAAATCCTTGATTATATGGGTAGCACAGAGCTGATTGCTAATTTGTTCAGAATTTCGCAGACCGAAGAAAAGCTGAAGCGGGATGAGGTTTCTACAGTGGAAGCTGCAAATAATACCCATTACGAGGTCGGTGAAAAAATCCGTAAAGCCATTATTGAAATGGGGGCCACCCTTCCGGAAGACCTGCCGGTGCCAGAGAAAAGTATTCAATCCATTGAACGGGAGGAAATCCGCAAGCTCAGAAATTCAAAGAAAAAGCTGATGTTGGATGAATAGGTAAATATGCAATAATGGCGAAATGCCTTAATATACAAAAAAATAATAAAAGGAGGGAAAAACAATGGCTGTAGAACACATTCCGACAGGAGAAGTCCATGCGGGTGTCAAAGGTGGCAAAACTGGCTGCGGAGTAGACACAACAAAGATCAGCGATCATTGGCAGAATACGAGCAAAGCAATTACATGCGATAAAAATGGGTGTAAGAATTAATCAGGTATCATACGTTTAAACCTGTCGATTTCGAAGGGTTAAACATACTACCTTACGAACAACCAGCGGTCGCCGGTTCGAATCCGGCAATTGGCTCCAACAGAAATCCTATAAGCTTAAGGCTTGTAGGATTTCTGTTTTTTTGAATTCACGAGAATTTACTGCATAAAGAAGAGACAGGAACATGCAAGGCTTTTCAAAAATAGAATAGTACAGAAAGCAATCTATTTTGGAGACGCAGCATGATAGGGACTAGAGTAACGGAGGAATACGGGTATACGGAAACCCAGAAAAACAACTGGTACATGGAAGGACGGGTTCCGTCCAATACGATGTATGTTCCGGTGAACTTTGATCTAAACCGGAGCCGTGGTTACGATCCGATTCCAGGCAGGCAGCCTGCGGCAATGGTGAACGATACCATATACGTAGTAGAGGATTACCAGGCAGAGGCCCATTCTGACAGACAGCCAGATATTTGTGGACAAAAACAATAAAATAAAGGTGTTCAGTACGGCAACAGGCGCGCTATTAAAGGAGTTTCTGCCCTACCAGCTTGTGCCGAACGGCAAATATCAATTCGCACTGCTCATGCTCGGCGGAGACCGAATGGTTGTCCAAAGCTATGATGGCGCCTGCTACCTGATAAGCTCGGACGCCCTTCTCAAGGTTCAATATGTTATTCAGGCAGGGGATACACTCAGCAAAATTGCTACACAATTTAATACATCAGTACAGTATCTGGTTTTGCTCAATCTGCTTGATATCAATGCAATTCTTTATATCGGGCAAAAAATATGGGTCCCTCAGATAGTTGAAGCCGGCTATATTCAATATACAGTCAGGCCGGGAGATACTCTATATCGAATTGCACAAGCGAATAATACTACAGTGGATGCCATCGCTTCTCTTAACAGCATAACGAATGTAAATAACATTTATCCCGGACAAATCTTGAAAATACCTGTACAAATCATTCATACCGTTATGCCCGGTGAGAGTCTGTGGCTGATAGCTGCCAGATACAATGTGCCAATGCAGGAGATCATACGAAGAAACGGGATTACTAATCCGAATATGCTTTACGTAGGCCAGAAGCTGATCATAAAATAGGAATGGAGTCAACACCGCGCTTATACCGCATTATACCATAAAAAATGGGATGTTTATCATAATCGGGGTAGCGTAATTAACAGGCTTCAGACAAGACATGCTTTTCCGCCAAGGGGAAGGTATGTCTTTTGTTATGTGGAAAGGCGTGGTATTATGAATTCATAGTTTATTACATCATGGAGACAAACAGAATTTATCTGTTGGTTGGAATGCAATTTATGGAGGAGTTTATGATAACAACAGAAAGATTAGTGATAAAACCTTATTCTGATGAAGATCAAGAGGATATGGTACTATTGTTAATGAATGAGAAGGTTAAGGAATCCTACGTAATTCCTGATTTTAACACTAGAGATGAAGCGATCTCCATGTTTAAGAAAATTCAGAAGCTTTCTTATTCAGGGGACCATTATGAATTTGGTGTTTATAAGAATAATCAACTAATTGGCTGGGTAAACGATGTCTATAAAGATACAGTTAAGATCGAATTGGGTTATGTCATTCATCCGGATTATCATAATAATGGTTATGCAACAGAAGTGCTAAAAGCAGTCATTGAAGATATATTCTCAAGAGGATTCAATGAGGTCATCACAGGAGCTTTCGAAACCAACAAACCAAGTATTAGGGTGATGGAAAAATGCGGAATGAAACAAATAGATCAAGAAGAAGATATGGTTTATCAGGGTAGATTACAGCATTGCGTTTATTATGCAATTAAAAGAGAGGGATAAATTCCGCTTTGTCGATCAATCTGTGAATACCCCATATATCGCATAAAAATAAAAGGCCCTTAATGGAGCCTTTTAAAAATTTTTTTCATTGTTACATCCGGTGACAATTTTTCCTTCTCAACGTACAACTTCCAACCCTTCCTCGGTTTCCTTGAGCTCCGCAAAAAGCGCCCGTTCGTTCGGCGTGTCGTTGGGGGAATGGATGGAAAGCAACAGCCGGCCGTCATAGGAGGGGAAAATCATGCCGTGACCGCCGTCCTTGTCGAAAAGGGGTTTATCGGCTTGCTTCCACGGTCCCTCTATTTCACCTGTGGCCGAAACGGCGTAGGCTATGCAATAGCCTTGTTTTCCCATGCAGGACCATAATAGCAGCAGTTTCCCGTTTTTCATGCGGTACATATTGCAGCCGTCCGTGACGAAGCCGCGTATATTATTGCTCGGGGAGTATACTTCGGTGCTCCAATATGCATCCGTCGAGTGGAACAAGGTTACAGGCTCGGTTATGATTTTTGTCAGGTCATCCGAAAGGCGCGCCGCACACACCGTTCCGTCGCCTATTTGCACCCACTCGTGGCAAAAGACGATCCAGGGCTTTCTATCCTTATCGACATAGAACGTTCCGTCCAGGCACATCCAGTCCTTAGGCGTCACCGCGCCTTGAGAGTGGGGGTGATAGGGGCCTTCGGGCCTTTCCGCTCTCAGTATCGCCGTGCCGCGCTTGTAGCCCTTTCCGATGAAGGAAGCGAACATATAAAACGCGCCGCTGTACTCGTAAACTTCAGGCGCCCAAAAGTTGTCCGTTCCCCAAAACCCTTCGGGGGGCCGGAACGCGGGTATGGGGCCGCTCCAATCCTCAAGGCTGCTGCTTACGTATACGTCAAAACCCGTACCCGGGCCGTGCCAGATGTTCTTGTCGGTAGAACCGAACATATAGTATTGGTTGGCGTATTTCAATATGAAGGGGTCGCGTATTTGGATTTTGCTTGTATGCATTTTACTTCCACCCTCTCGGCAAATAGTTTAAGGTGTTTTTTATCATATCGTCAGCCAGGGTGCGCAGCTTTATACCGCTTATCCGTCTGTACAAAAGGGGGTCCCGCTCGAAAGCCTCGTAAAGACTGTTTCTGTCGCAGTTTAGCGCCGCGTTCAGTATAACGGCCTGGTTCTCGGCATGCGGCGCAGTAAGCTTAAAGACGCCGTCCGAAAGAGCGCCTGCGTGGACGGGCCGAACGTCGTCCAGCGAAAAGACGGCGTTGGTTTCCACGACGGTTTCTTTGGGCAGGTTGGCTATTTGTCCGCCGTAATTGGGCAGATTTACGTTGCTGACCATTCTTCCCGCGCCGCTGAGCGCTTTCAGGATCGCCACGCCTTCTTCGCCGGAAGAGCGCAGGGGCATTTTAATTTCACCGGAAACAAGTTTGGCGCTTTTTTCAAGCCTGCGCTTCAAGTCGTCCTCGCGCCAGTCCGCGGTTGTAAGGTAAAAACCCCAGCGCCGCGCCGTTTCCACGTCTTTCAGATACTCGCCGCCGGGCATGAATTCCGCCAGATGCCTGTCGCCTGCCGCCGCAATCCAACCGAACCGTTTAAACAAATCAAACTTAACCCGGTGTGTGCACGTGAAGCATTGATCCGGCAAGTCCGCCTCGCTGCTGTTGAACCCCGTTTCGTAGAATTCCTCCGAAAACCCGCGGTACATGTCCATAAGGTCATAGCCTTTGTAGGAAGCCTTGCTGAACCAGGTAAAATGATTCAGCCCCAAAACATTGACCTCTATGTCATGCCTTTTTACGCCGTCCATGCCCAGTTTGTGCGCGACCATGGCCGCCAGAAGCTCCTGGGTTCCAAAAACCTCATGGCAGCACCCGAGGGCTTTTATTTCGGGGAAAACGTGGTATAATGTCCTTAGGCAAAGCGCCAGGGGGTTGGTATAGTTTATGACCCACGCATCCGGCGCGTAACTGCGGATCGCTTCCGCAAACTCCGCGAACATGGGCAGGGTGCGCATGGCGCGTATGATACCGCCGGGGCCGGTCGTATCGCCGACGGACTGGTAAACCCCCAGTCTTTCCGGGAGATGGACGTCAGAACGCATTTCCGCAAAGGTGCCGGGAAGGATGGAGATGATTACAAAATCAACGCCGTCAAGCGCTTCCGGCAGGGTTTCGCAGGCGGCATAGCGCCAATTTCCCGGCAGGCTGCCGCCGATGGTCTGATTATGGCGGGCCGCTTCGCGGTCTATATCATAAAGGCGGATTTCACCGCCCGCGTCCTTGTCCAGCGCAAGGTCCGTCATGAACGTCCATGCCCAGGCACGCGAGCCGCCGCCTATATAGGCGATTTTAAGATTGCCGATTTCCTTTTTTTTCATAGCAGATCACCTTTCTTTAAAGTTAGTGGTTAAAGCTGGTGGTTAAAGGCAATAGTGTTTATGAACCGGTTGGGGAGGCTTTATGAACAGAACCGTATTCGAATGCGTGCTTGACGGCATAACGCTGGAACGGGTGGTCCGCAGCGAAGGACTTGTCATGCAGGACATGCACTTTCACCCCGAATTTGAAATTTATTATATGTTCAACGGCGAACGGTATTATTTTATTGAAAACAAAACGTACCGCGTCCGCAAAGGCAGTCTTGTCCTCATCGATTCCATGCACATACACAAAACCAGCGAACTGGATAAAAATTTTCACGACCGCTTTTTGATCGAGCTGAATGCCGAACCCTTTTCCTCCTTTTTCCGCAACATCAGCGGCATGAGCCTGGCGGAGTTTTTTGCCAGGTATTCCTGCGTACTGGAGCTGGACGAGCAAACCCAGGCCTGGATAGAACGCCGCTTCAACGATATTGTGGAGGAAGCGGAAAAAAAGCTGGACAACTACTCCGTTCTTATCATGATGAAAATAACGGAAATACTGCTTTTTGTCCGTCGTTTCCATTGCGACGGGTTTATTCCGCAGAACCTTTCCATGTCCGACAAAGCGAAGCATCGAATGATCAACGAAATTGCGGCCTTCATCACACAAGGCGAGGTCAGGGTAAAATCGCTGGACGACATAAGCCGCCGCTTTTTCATAAGCAAAAGCTATCTCTGCCGCATTTTCAAAGAGGTCACGGGGTTTACCGTACAGGACTACGTAAATATCCATTGCGTAAAGAAAGCACAGCAGCTTTTGGAGCAGAACGACCTGAGCGTAGCCGATATCTCCGAAAGCCTGGGGTATAACAGTGTGACCTACTTCGAGCGTGTTTTCAAAAAGTATACGGAAACCACGCCGCTGAAATACCGGAAAAAACTGCGCATCATCAAGCAAAAAGTACGCAATAAGCAACAATAACTCATACGGAAAACGAAATACCTTCAAAGTCAATATCCCAGAGTCCGTTTTGCGGAAAGCCGCCGCCCGCAAGCATAACCGCCACGGCAAACAACAACGAGCCGTTACCCGGCAAATACAGCGGCAAATCGGTACGCCCTTTCTGGTAATTGTTGCCGCTGGCGACATAGCTGTTTTTTGCAGTTTCCATAAGAAGCATGTCAATAGCTTCTTCGCGCCTGCCTAACATTGCCAGTGTCATAGCCATATATGCAAAGTCCCACCCCCAGGTTGACGAAAAATCCCAGCACCGTTTGACTTTATCAAAAGTTTCGGACATAATGCCGGGATTCGCATAATCCCGCGGGATAAATCCGTAACCGTAAAGCATGGAAGGGTGGTCCCGGTTAAATTTCCCGAAAGTGTCGGGACAGTTTTCATGGGCCAGATACAAACCGTCACCGGTCGGCAGGCCGGCGAGGTTTCCCCACACCTTTGCCCATCCGGCGCAGTCATGACCCATTTCTTCCGCCCACAAAACGGCGGTGTCAAGGCCGAAACGCCAGTAACACAATTCAAATGTGGGATTTTTGGTGATTTCCGGCTTGTGCTCCTCTTGCGCGGGGATCAGCGGCATAGGCAGGTCATACTTGCCGGTTTTTTCGTTAAACCAAGCAAAGCTTGCCATAAAGTCGGCCGTTTCTTTTACCAGCGGCCAGTACTTTTCCGTAAACGCATCCCGTTCTTTGCCTTGTTTCGTACTGCGCAGCAATTCCAGCATATAGATTATATGCGGCTGCTGCCATATTAACAGCGTTGCTATAGACGACGGGCTGTCCCAGCCCTCGTAAGAGGTCATTTTCGGCCAGCGCGCCCCTTTAAAACCGTTCCGCGCGGCATTCTCTTTTGCTTTTTCCAAAATCTCAAAATACCAGTCCAGGCTTCTTTCCAGCAGCTCGCCGCGCCCCCACAAGGCGAACTGCGCGCTGTGCAAAAAATGCATCTCCAAATGGAACTTCCCGTACCAGCTGTTGCACATAAGCCCTGTTTCTTGTGGCGGCAGGCTGCCCGCCGAGTGTACGGCGGTCAGATATTGCGAAAGCACAACACGCCGCTCCAGTTCAAAAGCCTGCGGCTCCTTGCAATGGGAGAAATCGGCCGCGCCGCCGTTTTGCCAATAGGCCCGCCAGCCGTCGCGGGCGTCCGCGATTACTTTGCCGAAGGTCCAATCTGCGGTATTTCGCAGGTCGGCGTCATTCTTGAAAAAGCCGAATGCGAACTCGGTTATACCGCTTTCAAGCGTGGCGGCGAAGGTGTGTTTCGCAGTGCGCTCAAAAAGAGCGTTATCGTATATCCTGATGAAATAGTGATCGTTGTCAAGGTTGCGGCAAATGATATTTTCATTTATTTCCGTCGTATGCCCGTCGGCGTTTTCCCAGTCGCTTCCCGTTATTTTATGGGAAGCGTAGGGGAAGGATATTTCCGCCTTGAACCTGCCGTCCGCCTCACAAATTATGGAGAAGCCGACAATGTCGGCGCTTTGGGCGCAAACCGTAACAACGGCGACTTTTTTGCCGAATACCTTGAAGCTGCTGGAAAGTACCCCGGAGTATAAATCCAACTCCTGCCGGATATCTGAAACGTCGGCGGCGGTTATCGCCTTGCCGTCATAGCTTAGGGCTATTTTTGCCAAATTGAATTTATGGGGGTTATGGCGCAGCCAATCGTAAACTTCCTCGTTGCCGGGCTTGCGTTCCACAGCGTAAAGGGACCTTTTCCCATTGGCGCTGTATTCCGTCATTTGCAGATCGGCTAACGTATACCGGCCGCCGTTACGGTTCGGCTCCGTATGCCAGCCCCACTGCGACATGGTGCACAAAGGCGCATTCGCGGCGGCGTATTCGGCACCCAGCGTCTGAAGACCCGTTATATCGGCTGTAAAAGCAAAGTTGCCGTTGCCCAGCGAAATAGGGCTTTCAAGATCCGTTTCCGTCAATATTGGATTGTGGCGTTTTACTAAATTTTCTCTGTCAATTACCCTTTTCATTTTCATCTCCGGTTGCTTGCAAAAGGCCTTGTTTCTCCCGCATAAAGCGCTGCGGAAGCAAAAATGGGGAAGAGGGTGCCGCCCTTTGATGGATCCGGTACGACACCCCTAAGATCATATCATTACTTTTTGGTGATCATTCGCTCTATGAGCGCCTGCAAATCGGCTGCGCCCTGATCGACCGTCACCTTGCCGTATGCTACATTCTGCCCGAGCAACTGCAGCTCGCTTACAAATTCCTGGTCGTTCGGCAGGTTGGGCCCTTGCGGGATGGTCCTGTCGGCAACTACGTCGTAAATGTGGTATACTGCCGCGTCGGCAGGCGTGGCGCTTGCGGATATGGCCTGGCGCACCACGGGCGAGCAGGGCACGCCGCGGTTTGTACCGAGGATCGCGCCGGCTTCGGGGCTTGTGACGAAGAAGTTGACAAATAATGCTGCGGCTTCAAGGTTCTTGCTGTTCTTGTTTATTCCGATGTACTGGCTCATCTGGATCTGATAGGATTTCTCCCCGCCCTTGGGCAGTGTTGTCGCCCCAAGGACATCTGTCATGGCGGATTGATACGCCGCAACCTGGTTGCTCCAGATCAAACCGATCGCAGCCTTGCCTGCCACCAGGGCGGAGCTGTCCGCGCCGGACTCGGCATAAGTGGCGGTCGTATCGGCATCCGGGATCAACCCATCGGTCCGCATATCCGCCCAAAGCTGCAGCCACTTCTTAGCGGAATCCACGGTTGCATAGGATTTGCCGCCTTCATCATTGGTCCAGAGCGCTGTGCCCTGCTGGGTATAGAAATAACTCAGATAGTTGGCCGTGTTCGTACTGTTGTCGACAAACGGGAACACCCCCGCGGGCAGCTTGGCTTTCAGCTCTTTTCCATAGGCGGTCATCTCGTCCCAGGTCATATTGTCTTTCGGAAGCGCGACGCCTGCCGCCTCGATCATTGTTTTGTTGTAAGCGAGCACAAGGGCGTTGGTTCCAAGGCTCACGCAGTAGAGGCTTCCGTCGATGGTAGCGGGAACGAGGGCAGTCTGGTCAAATGTCTCGGGCGTGTTGATCATAAGCTGCTTGCCGAGATAATCGTTCACGGGCTGCAGATACTGCTTGTAGTCGGGATAGTTGCCGCCGAACTGGATGAGGTCGGGGGCGTTATTGCTCTGGAGCTGTGTATCGATAATGGCGAAATGGTCGGAGGTACCTCCGTTGGGTTCCCCGGTAACCTTTATTTCAGGATAGGCTTCCATAAACTTAGTGATGACATCATTGGTCATTTTGGCGCGGTCATCGTTGCCCCACCAGCCGAAACGGAGTTCCGCGGGTCCGCCCGTATATGCGGGAAGCCCATCGGGACGCGCTGCGTCCGCCGGAGCCGTCTCTGTCGCCGCGGGGGCCGAATCGGACGGCGCCGCGGTGGCAGTCGGAGCCGGCTCATTGGCGCTGCCGCACGCGGCGAGGACGAATAGCAGCATTGCTGTGGCCAGGATTACGCTGAGAATTCTTTTCATTTAGATAACCTCCTATTTAATATATTTGTATATTACAGGGGAATCCCCCATGCAACCTATCCCTTAATGCCGGATGTGGCAATGCCCTGGACAAAATACTTCTGGAGCGAGAAAAACAGCACAAAGCAGGGAATCATGGACAGCGTCGCCATGGCGAGCGCTCCGCCCCAGTTGGATACGGCGCCCGCGTCGCCCACGAACGTACGCAGCGCCCGGGAAACGGTGAAGGTTTCCGGCTTCGTGAGGTACAGCAGGTGGTTGAAGAAATCATCCCATGTCCACAGGAAGGTAAACAGTGCGGTCGTGATCAGCGCGGGAGCCGCAAGGGGGATTACTATGCGGAAGTATATTCCGATTTTCCCGCAGCCGTCTATAATGGCCGCTTCGTCCAGATCCTTGGGCAGTCCGCGTATGAACTGCACGAGCAGGAATACAAAAAATGCATCCGTGGCAAGAAATTTCGGTACGATGATCGGCAGATAAGAGCCGACCCAGCCAAACGTGTTGAACAAGATATAGCGCGGTACAAGCGTCACATGTCCGGGAAGCATGAGCGTGATCATCATGATCGCAAACCATACTTTCCTTCCCGTAAATTTGAGCCGTCCGAATGCGTAAGCCGCCATGGAGCAGGTGGCCAGGTTGGCGACGATAGCGACCACGCACAGGAACAGCGAGTTTGCGAAGAAGCTTCCGAAGGATACGCCGGCATAGCCCTTCCAGCCTTTGGCGTAGTTGTCGAGGGTGAACGCTTTCGGAATAAGGCTCGTGTCGCTGAAGATCATGTTGTTGGGCTTAAACGAGCTGGACACCATCCAGATAACCGGATAGAGCATGGCAACGCCAAGGACGATGATAAAAATATGGGTGAGTATCTTAAAAAACAGGGGATTGGATCTTCTTTTCAAAAACAACACCTCGCTAGAATAAATTTAAGGGGGGTCATTCGCCGCTTCCGTACGATACCCAGGTATTTGAGGTCTTAAAGATTATGGCGGTAAGGACGCCGATAATCAAGAGCAATACCCATGCCATAGCCGAGGCGTATCCCATCTCATGGTACGTCCAGCCCTGAATGTAGAGGTAAAGGGTGTAAAACAGCGTGGAGTTCATTACGCCGCCCTTGCCGCCTCCGATGATGTATGCTTGCGTGAATGCCTGGAACGCCGAAATCATCTGCATTATGAGGTTGAACAATATGATGGGCGAGAGCGCGGGGATTGTTATGGCGAAGAATTGCTTTACTTTGCTCGCCCCGTCGATACTTGCCGCCTCGTAATATTCGAGGGGTATCTGCTTCAGTCCGGCCAGGAAGATGATCATACTTGAACCAAACTGCCAGACCGTAAGCAAAATCAATGTTGACAGCGCGTATTTCGGGTTGGTTATCCAGCCGGGCAGGTCCGTGAATCCAAAACCGGCCAGAATGCCGTTGAGCAGGCCGTTCTTTTCAAACAGCTTGCGCCACAGCACCGCGATCGCCACTGAGCCGCCGAGCAAAGTCGGAATATAGTATACGGCGCGGTAGAATGGAATAAAGCGGAGCTTTTGACTCATGAGCATCGCAATGAACAGCGCAAAGACCAGCTTGATCGGAACGGACACGAACACGTAGGTAAACGTAACCGAGAGCGATTTGAGATAATACGGATCCACACGCATGGCTTCGCCCGTTGCCGCTGTAAAATCCTGAATGCCGAAAGCCGAGCCGAACATCTTGATGTAATTGCCAAAACCGATCAATTTCGTAGAATCCGGTTTCGTAAAGTCGTAGTCGGTAAAACCGAGATAAAGAGAATGCAGCATTGGATACAACGTAAGAACAAAGAAGCCTATGAGCCATGGCAACAAAAACAGATACGCTACGGCGTTGCGCTTAAAAAAGGAAGATATGCCGTTCCTGCTCAAAATATTCCACCTCCGAAAAATAGCATATAGAAAAAGTCGAATCAAGCGCGATAAAAATACCTAAATATTATGTGCATTTTACATAAAGGAAGAGCATTGTTTTGTGAATTTATTAGTCATATCGACCAACAAGAACATCATATATTAGTTTGCCCTGATGAGTCAATATGATAGTATAAGCACAGCAATAAAAGTCTAGATTTAGTAAAAATCATAGTATATTGAACTAACAAATGGCTCGATTCTTCCTGTTTCGGACGAAGGGTTATACTTCCAGATGCTCTTCAAGACTAATTTACGATCAATGCTCCAATACTATTTTCAGGTGATGCGATGATCTTCATATACAACTGTTATGCAGGGACCCATTCGTCCTCCCTTGCTGCGGCCATCCATCTGAAAAGGCTGCCGGCGGACCGGATCCCGACAAAGCGGGAAATCCTTGAAACCGAATTGTTTGACAAGCTGACAAGCAGGGATTTCGGCAGGATGATCCTCCGTGGAACGGATGAGGAGGGCAACCGTGTTTTTACACTGGGAAGGGGGCCGTCAAAGCTTGTTATTCCGGCGCTGGCGAATGTGATCCGTATTCTGTGCAAGGATTACGGCTTTTCTGAAAGGATTGTTTTTTCCAATATGTCCCCCTCCGTTAATTTTCCCATGCAGATTGGGGGATTTGTCTCCCGCAGGTTCGGTTTGACCGGCATCGGCAGGCCGTTTCTTGTGATGGGGGCCAAACAGGCGCACCAAAAAATCATCGGGATTGTGGAGCATACGAAGGCATCCGCCAAAGAAGCCGGAGAAAATGTCCTTGTTCTGTCCAATGAAAATGGATGAACTTTTTCCCGGAAATGGTATAATGGAAACGAAGACCGCAAGGTCCGCACGATACGAAACAAGGAGCGGAACGATATGAAGAAAATCAAGTGGGGAATTATAGGGGCAGGCGGTATCGCAAGCAAATTCGTCGAGTCCTTGAAATGCCTGGAAGACGCCGAACTGTGGGCGGTCGGCTCCAGGGATGCCGCAAGAGCGGCCGGGTATGCCGCGAAATACGGCGCCAAACGTTCCTATGGGAGCTATGCGGAAGTGGCAAATGATCCGGACGTGGAGATTATTTATGTCGGAACTCCCCACGCTTTCCATTTCGAGGATTCCCGGATGTGCCTGGAGGCAGGGAAGGCTGTACTGTGCGAAAAGCCGTTTACCATTAATGCTTCGCAGGCGCAGCAGTTGGCGGATATCGCCCGGGAAAGGAAAGTATTTTTGATGGAGGCCATGTGGACCCGGTATTTGCCTGCCGTTGCAAAGCTGCGGGAATTGCTGGGTTCGGGCGTCATCGGCGAAATCCGGATGATCAAGGCGGACTTCGGGTTCCGGACCGACCTGAATCCGGAGGGAAGGCTGTTTAATCCCGAACTGGGCGGCGGTGCGCTGCTGGACGTGGGAATTTATCCGCTGTCCTTTGCCGCTATGCTGCTCGGCACAAAGCCGGATAAAGTGACTGCGTCGGCCCATATGGGAGTAACCGGCGTGGATGAGCAATGTTCCTTTACACTTACCTACGAAGGCGGAAAAATGGCCGTTTTATCCGCAGCGGTCAGGACCCATATCCCCAATGACGCATACGTGCTGGGAACGGACGGTTATATAAAGATATCGGAATTCTGGCATGCCAGTTCTCTTGAAATCTGTAAGGAAGGGAAAACGGAGATATTGAAGGTACCGTATCTCTCAAACGGCTATGCCCATGAAGCGGCCGAAGCCATGAAATGCCTGAGAGACGGCAGGCCGGAAAGCGAAATAATGCCGTTGGAGGATACGATATCCCTTATGAGGATCATGGATGGCATCCGTGCACAATGGGGGCTGAAGTACCCGGGCGAGTAAGGGGGCAGGAATAGCTGCCTTACCAGTATACAGGCTCGTATACTGGTCCCCGTGTACAGACCGTATGCAGGTCCCCGCGTACAGGTCTGTATGCAGGCCCACATGTACAGTTCGTATACCGGAGCCATATACTGGGCCGCAGCCCCGACCGGCGCCGATGGTTAATATCCGCTGTAGTATTCTTTTTCCACGTCGTCGTAGGAGTAATTGTACCCTGCGTTTTTGATGATATCGTGGGTCGTCTTGATCACCATGTCATGCGTTACCTTGTCCTGTTCCAGCAGAAAGGTCAGGTATTCGTTGGTCATGTCGAAAAGCTCGTCCCAGTTGGTGATATTTTTAAAGTCCTTTACTACACCCATGATGGCTGCCTCCGGATTGAATTATGCCCTTTCATCCATTATAATACACCTATATGGCCGCAACAAGCCAAACCTTGCGGGAACAGTGCCTAACCTCGCAGCCTCGCAAGATCGGGCATTTGGGGGAGTGAACCTTTTGAACAAGCCGGAATATCTTTTTTTCGATTGCATGGAAACCCTTATCGACCTTCATAAGCTGCCTGCCTTGCGGGATTACGCCGCCTGGGCGTATGAAGGCTCCGGGGTGGAGGAGCTCTGGGGCGATTTTGACGAATTCTTCCGGTATTATCTTTTGGCCAGGGAGGAGCTCTCCGCAAGAATTCCAGAGTATGCGGATTATGAAATGCGCGGCAGGTACCTGCATATAGTGAAAATCAGCCTGCCGGATCTGCCATATGAAATGGTAGAGCCGGTTACGGGAAAGCTGTATGACAATTACTGGCGGAATTATAAGGCAGGGAGCTACGTGAAGGAAGATGTCCGCGATACGCTGGCGGATTTGTCAGGACAGTTCAAAATGGGCGTCGTATCGAACTTCATGATTATAAATGGAATTGAAGAATTACTGGAAATCCATGATCTGAGAAAGTACTTTAAATTTGTAGTGACTTCCGTGGCGGAAGGCTGGAGGAAGCCGCATCCCGCCATTTATGCAAAAGCGGTGGAGTTAGCCGGCGTATCTCCCGGACAGGTCGTGTTTGTCGGGGATGACTTCGAAAACGATTATACCGCGCCCATGAAGCTGGGCATGAGGCCGGTCCATCTTGACCGGTACGGAAGGCGTCCCGGACTGGAACCCAGGATTTGCGATTTTTATGGTTTAAAGGAAATCCTGCTGCCGAAAGAATAATTATAAAAATATTTTCTCCTTGACTGGAAGAAGATAACTGCTTTATAATGAAATTACTTATGAAATACATCTTTGCGAAAGGAGTTGTTTTGATGTCTGCAGTATATAACGTAAACGTGTCCGAGGTGGATGCAGTCTAACTGAATAGCTGCCGGAAAATGTTTTGTCGAATGGGAGCCGTCTTTTTGTCGGACTTCTGTTTGCGTTCATTTTCCAGCGAAACATTAGGATGAACCTTTAGCCAAGAAAATAGTCACGGGAAAGCAGGCATGGTATGGTTATCGTGCTTTTTTTATGCCCGTTTGAACTCCACGAAGGTTTTAAGCCTCGTGGAGTTTTTTGTATTTGTAAACAACAAACAGGTGGAGGCTTATAGCAATGAAATATATAAATGGTAAAGACGTATTGCCGCAATCTCTTTTGGAACAGCTTCAAAGCTACGTGCAAGGCGAACTGCTGTATATACCGCGGCAGGAAAACACCAGGGCGGGCTGGGGCGCCATCAACGGTACCAGGTTGATGATTAAGGCGAGGAATACCGAAATCTGCCGGATGTACGAAGAAGGCAGTACGGTGCAGGAGCTGATGCAGCAGTACCACCTTTCGGAAGACAGTATCCGGAAGGTACTGAACAGCAGAAGCATGCTTTTGATGGCGGAAGGGTAACAAGGGCCGCAATCTTGCCGAGGACGGCTTAGCGGAAAAAGAAGCTTGCTGCAAAAGAAGCTCAATGATAGAGGAGCTCAATGGAAAAAAGTGTACTGAAAAGAAGCGAGGATATGGAATGAATTTAATCGAATTCGGATGGAACGACAAGTGGGCGGCAGCTTTCGACCAATTGACCGGAAGGGAGAAATCGGCCGACAGCAGCCGGTTGGACGGAAAGGGACAGGCGCCGGCAAGGGTGGTTATGGAACAAAAAGGCCTGTACAAGCTGGTAACGGAAGGCGGTGAGGTTTACGGTGAAGTCTCCGGCAAGTTCCGGTACGGGGCGGAAGGATATGATTCCTATCCCACCGTTGGCGACTGGGTAGTCATAGACGCTGTGCAGGCCGGGAGCAGGGCGGTGATTCAAGCAGTACTGCCAAGAAGGAGTAAATTCTCAAGGAAGGTTGCCGGCGCCCTGACCCAAGAGCAGGTGGTCGCTGCAAATTTTGATTTTGTGTTGATCGTCAATTCCTTAAATTTTGATTTCAATCTGCGCAAGATCGAACGGTATCTTACAATGGCGTGGGAAAGCGGGGCCATGCCGGTGATTGTCCTGAGCAAAAAGGATCTGTGCCCGGATGCCGATTCCCGGGTCAGGGAGGTGGAAGCGGTGGCTCCCGGTGTTCCGGTCATTGCCACCAGCGCCGTAACGGGAGAAGGGGTGGAGGAAATCCGAGAATTTCTTGGTGCGGGTAAAACAGTCGCCGTTCTCGGCTCTTCCGGCGTCGGCAAATCTACGCTGACCAACCTGCTTGCCGGGGAGGAAGTCATGGAAACCCGGGAGATCCGCGAGGACGACTCCCGCGGCCGGCATACCACGACTTTCCGGAATTTGGTCAAGCTGTCCTGGGGCGGGATGATCATCGATACGCCCGGCATGCGGGAGCTCCAGCTCTGGGAAAGCGACAGCGGCCTGCAGGGCGCCTTTGAGGACGTGGAAAGCCTTGGCCTGCAGTGCCGGTTCAAGGACTGCAGCCACGAAAACGAACCCGGCTGCGCCGTCAGCGAGGCGATACGGAACGGTTCGATGCCGGCGGCCCGCCTGGAGAGCTATAAAAAGCTGAAAAAGGAGCTTCGCTTCATCGAAAGCAAGCACAATCAGTCCCTGAGGCTGGCGGAGCGAAAAAATGAAAAGAATCTTTCAAAAGCGATCAAAAGATACAATTCGGTCTATTAGACAATTTACAGGGTTGAACAGTTTCCATTCTTGCGTTATATTTGTTATATATTTAGGAATGAGGGATGATGCGGATGGATGACAATGCAGGCCTGTATTATATATTGGACGGAACCGTAAAGGATGCTGCCGGACCGACCCTGGTCGATGCTTATGCGAACCGGCCGGTTTACGAGGTGATCCGGATCGTCAGGGGGATTCCGCTGTTTTTCGAGGACCACCTGGAAAGAATCCGGAAAACCTTCGAAAATATCGGCAAACCCACGACGTTTACGACGGATATGCTCAAGGACGGCATCAAAAAGCTGGTCCGGGCCAATGCCGAGGAATTCTGCAACATCAAGATCATATTTTTCGAAAAGGATGGCCGGCAAAGCATTCTGACCTATATCATAAAAAGCTATTATCCCTCGAAGGAGATAGCGGATGCGGGCGTCCGGACGGGTTTGATCCGGCTGGAGCGGAACAACCCGAATGCAAAGCTGCTGAACCAGAATTACCGGGATGCCGCAAACGCGAAAATGAAAGAGGGCGGTTTTTTCGAGGTCCTTCTGGTGGATGCCCACGGATTTGTTACGGAGGGCAGCCGGTCCAATGTGTTTTTCGTCAGGGACGGCAGGATTTTCACCGCGCCGGGCGAATACGTGCTGAGGGGAATAACCAGGAAGTATGTTTTCGAAGCTTGCAGGAAGGCGGGCTATGAAGTGGTCGAGCAGCTTCTCGGCGAAGACGGGCTTGACCGGGTGGAGGGCGCTTTCCTGTCCGGTACGCCGATCAAGGTACTGCCTATAGCCTCCATAGACGACAGAGTCCTGAATTCTTCTGAGAATCCGGTGGTTGCCGCAGTCCGCAGGGAATATGAGAGTTTGCTGGAGAAATATATTGATGACAATGTAAAAATATGGTAGAATGATTCCGCTGCAGGGAAAGTAAGAATAATGCCTTGCGGCAGGTGATGAATTGGAAGGTCGCAGTTATTCCAGAAAATATCTCCGGATCGGTCCGGAGGAGCCGCTATACGGTACTGCCGGTATTGTGCGGGTTGGAGCGAGGACAGTCTGTACCGGATCTGCGAGGGTCCGGATACTGGATATCAGCCCGGGCGGACTACGGTTTGTTTCTTCGCTGAAGCTGCCCGCCGACCGGCAGCTGATCCTGGAAATCCGCTTTCAGCTGGAGGGGACGAATTATTGCCTCCAGGGCTATGTGACCCACTACATCAGCAGCGAGGTATGCGAATTTGAATACGGGTTCTGTTTTTCAGAGCCTGCCGCAGAACTGCGTGAAACGCTGAAAAAGCTGTTTGGCAGGATGCTTATCTTATCCGGCCGTCATATTGTTATCCTGAGAATGAAATAAACAGGGCTGGAAATAAAATTGTTAGCACTCTCATTAAGAGAGTGCTAAATTTGTCTTGACAAAAAAAGTATCACAGTTGTAATATAATTATTGGTATTGTAAACAAAAGGGGAATTTCTGCATCAGCAAAGCAAATGAAAATGATTCGATCAGGAGGGAATAGTATGGCACACGAGAATGGAAATATTTCCATACATACCGAGAATATTTTACCGATTATAAAGAAATGGCTGTATTCCGAAAAGGACATTTTTATCCGGGAGCTCGTATCCAATGCCAACGATGCCATCATCAAGCTGAGGAAGCTGGTATCCATCGGGGAGGCAAGCCTGCGGGACGATGAGAAATTCTATATCCGCGTCGTTATTAACAAGGAAGAGAAAACAATCCGGGTGATCGACAATGGAATCGGAATGACGGAGGAGGAAGTGAAAAAGTACATCAACCAGATCGCTTTTTCCGGCGCCGTCGATTTTCTGGAAAAATACAAGGACAAAGCCGATGAAAGCAGCCAGATCATAGGCCATTTCGGACTTGGCTTCTATTCGGCGTTCATGGTTTCGGAAAAGGTCAGCATCGATACGCTTTCCTGGCAGGACGGAGCCGGCGCGGTCCGGTGGACAAGCTCGGGCGGAACGGAATACGAAATGGACGATTCCGACCGCAATGAAAGAGGAACGACGGTCACCCTGTACCTGGCGGAGGATTCCCTGGAATTCCTGGACTATTACAAGATGAGGGAGATCCTGGAGAAATATTGTTCGTTCCTGCCGATTGAAATATTCCTGGAGGATACGGCAAAGAAGCTTGAAGATGCCGCGAAGAAGGAAGAAAAGAAGAAAAAGAAAATCCAGGATGCCGTTGACGCCGCTGCCAAGGAAATCAAGAGCGAGGCTTCCGAAGAAGCCGATGCCGATAAGGAACCGGACTTTGAAGAGGACGAAGCGGATGAACAGGAAAAACCGCTTAACGACACACATCCGTTGTGGCTGAAGGCGCCCAAGGATTGTACGGACGACGAGTACAAGGAATTTTACAAAAAAGTGTTCCACGATTTCAACGATCCGCTGTTCTGGATCCATCTGAATATGGACTATCCGTTCAACCTCAAGGGCATACTGTATTTCCCGAAGCTCAAGCATGAGTTCGAAACGATTGAAGGACAGATCAAGCTTTATTACAACCAGGTCTTTGTGGCGGACAATATAAAGGAAGTGATTCCGGAATTCCTGATGCTGCTCAAGGGCGTGATCGATTGTCCGGACCTGCCGCTGAACGTTTCAAGGAGCTTCTTGCAGAACGACGGCTACGTTTCGAAGATATCCGCCCATATTACCAAGAAGGTGGCGGACAAGTTGACTTCGATCTTTGAGAACGACCGTGAAAACTACAACAAATACTGGGATGACATCAATCCCTTTGTAAAATACGGCTGCATCCGGGAAGAAAAGTTCTTCGACAAAGTAAAGGATATCGTCATCTTCAAGACCACCCGCGGGGATTACGTTACCCAGAAGGATTACCTGGAGAGGAACAGCGAAAAGAACAAGGACAAGGTGTTCTATGTTACGGATGAAAAGCAGCAGGCACAGTATATCCGGATGTTCGGCGAACACGATATGGAAGCTGTAATCCTCAATACGATGATCGACAATCATTTCATCCAGTTCCTCGAAATGAAGGAGAACAACATCAAGTTCAGCCGCATCGACTCGGATCTTTCGGAAAGCATGAAGGACGAGAGCGCGGGGGAGGACAAGGCGGAACTGGCAAAAGAGCTGGAGAAGATCTTCAAGGAAGCCCTTGGAAACGACAAGCTCAAGGTACAGGTCGAAGCCCTGAAGAGCGCCGGCGTGCCGGGCATGATCCTGCTGTCGGAATATTCGCGCAGAATGCAGGAAATGAGCAGGATGTACGGAATGGGCGGCATGGACATGAGAGGCATGTTCCCAGACGAGCAGACTCTCGTGCTCAACAGCAACAATGCATTGATCAAAGCCGTGGTCAAGCTTGCAGGCAATGAAGCTAAAAAGGATGACGCAAACCTGATCTGCCAGCAGGTATACGACCTGGCGATGATGAGCCACAAGCAGCTAGAGCCTGAAGCAATGACGAAGTTCATTGAAAGAAGCAACGCTTTGCTTGGCAAACTGGCGGAGATCGTGTAGGCAAAATAGAAAGTTGGACTGTAACCCAATAGCATAATGCAGCAAGGCGAACCCGGATGGCGGATATTGTACCATCCGGGTTATTTTATTTATTCTGGTTATCCGGTTGACTGAGGTATCCGTTCTCTCGTTATATTATTCCCGTAGTCTGCCAGCGGATACTCTCAATCAAATCAAACGAGGTGTCTTTTATTCGTTTGGGTTGCTCCGTGAAAAACTCAACGACGGATTCACGATTCTTAATATTCCAAAGCCCTGCCACTTGCCCGTTTACTGCAATTGTGGGGAGGCATATACCCGATTTCATGATGACCGCTTTTTTATATTCCGGCGGCAGCACTGCACCGCGTTCCATGTACGACACGATTAGCGGGTCGAATCCAGACAGCAGCGTTAATTCGGGAATATCGCCCATATCCGCGTTATTGTCTATGTAATAATAGACGCCTTTGTTGTATTCAAACCGCGAATACTCGTCCAGATTAAGCGCGAACAGTTCCTTTTTTCTCTCTTTTTGCAATCCAAAGAACCATGACGCGTCCGCGAGGGTCGCGGGGCCATAGGCGGCAAGGAACCTTCGGAATAGTTCGGGCAACACCTCGCCGAACGTCTGCGTTGGTTCGGCATCTATCAAATCGAAATCACGGCTGGTCATATCACGGAAAGCGACCTTGCCAAGCCGCGCCAATTCGCAAAAAACACCACCCCACGGGGACAATGCTCTGTCGATTGTCTGCCTGTCATATTCATCCGCAAATATCAGGCGCATTTCAGCACGGGAATAAACGCCGTCCTCCAGTAGGCTTATAACCTTGTCGGCTATTTCCTTATATTGTTTTCCCCAGCGCCACCCGCCCGAATTGAGTGCAAGCTGCGTCGGCAAGTCATCGGAGGCCACCCCGTGCAGCGCATGATGAATCCACGTTTTAGTGAGCGTGTGCTTCCAGCCCGCCAGCTCCGCACCACGAATGAGCGCAGAAAAGGCTACATTGCGATGAAACCAGCAATGCAATCCAAGAAGCTCACGCGAAAGCTCGGAAATATCTTCGCATTTGCGTGATAGATACAGCCCGTGCATACGCCTTTGTAGAATTTGTTCCGTTGTTTTATCCACTTAAACAGAACTCTCTTTCGTGTAATAATGCTCGCGAGTTTCCGACTCGAATAATTTATATTCAGCGGAACGCAACGCCGCAATCCGTTCCTTCGCATCAGGAGCTGCCCATACGATTAAGTATTTGAAACCGAAAAGTCGAAAAAACTCCTTGTCCGCAAGGGCAAGCAGCTCCGTGATACACGCCTGCGTCTCATAAGGGGCAGAGAGGTCGATGTGCAAGGCAGCTCCACGCTTAGCCCTGTCCAAGTTATCGAATACTTCTATTGTGCCAATAGGCTTTCCCGCCGCCTTGTCGATCACGGACAATCTGATGTAAAACTTGTTTTTGTATTCATCCAGCCAGGAGCGGATACACTTGCGCATTTCTTCAACTGTTGCGTGGGTGGAGGCAAAAATGCCATTACACCAAGTGTTTCCATTGAACATCCATCCACTCAGGTCACCGTAAAAGCAGAGTAAATCTTCCGCATCTTCCTCGCATACCTGCCGTAGATGAAAATGTTCGGTATCAAACTCCGGGCATTTTGCGTATGGATCGCTGCGTCCATATCGTAATAGCTGAAAGATTTCATTCTCGGTTTCCAGAACATCATAATCCCCGGGGGTTTTGTCCGGCGTGTGATATGTAATCCCGTTTTCGTAATTCACACGCAGGCGGTCAATCAGCGCGTCAGGCCCAAATTCCTGAGCGTACCGATTGAACGCCTGATTGCGTTTGCCATGAGGCATACTTTCGGTGCAGGAAGCATAATCGGAGCAAGCATAGCACCCGTCAATGGCTTTTCCCGCAGCGCATTTTCCAGCGGAGCAATCGCCGCCGTTTGCAATCCCGACGGTACAACCGGAACATTCCTTATTGCTACACAATACGCAAGCTAACCCGCAATAGCCAATACTTCTTTTCTCGTAAAAAACCATGATAAGCACACCTCTCATATTTTGATGTGCTAATCTTAACACAAGAACGGTGACACCTGTATGTCACTGTTCTTTGTAGAGCGTTAAAATATTTTTAGCGGTTTCGGTAAGTCTGGTCTTCAATTCTTCGGGTTCCAATACCGTGACATTATTTCCAAAACTCAATAACATGGCAAACCACATCCGTTCATCTTCAAGCACGTACATCTGCATAATAAAATCGCCGTTTTCAAGTGTTTTCGTTATCGTCCCTCCGAGATATTCGCATATCTGCACCTTTATGTCCGCCTTGCATAAGAGGGTAACATCCAAGCCCTTACGTCCGTTTCCTTGAAAGGCGCGCTCCAATAAAATAACAGGGTCATCGTGTTCTTTTGTAAAGGATGTTCTTGTCGTTTCATACTCACAGATACGCGCCAATTTGAATACTCGATAATCCTGCTTTGTCTGGCAATAAGCCAGCAAATACCATGCATACCAATGGTAATTAAGTGCAATCGGTTCCACAAGGCGACTTGAACTTTCGCCTAAAGCGTTCACATATGAAATCTGAATAGCCTTTTTATCAGAGATTGCTTTTTCAAAGGTTTTCAGCTTTATTTGAGTTTCATCATTTTCCCCGGAAGCGCCAAAGTCGAGAAAAATATGTTGGTTTTGCTGCTTGGGTAGAATTGATGAAATTTTCTCCAATACTCCATTGTAACGGCTATTATCATATGCGGTGAGAAAACCTTTAAGAGCGGTTACAATAGACGACTGATCTTCGGTATTGATTAACTGCCCGTCTATCTTGTAGCCCTCCATAATTGAGTAACCGCCGCTCACACCGGGGAGTGATTTTATCGGGATTCCAGCCAATGAGATTTGTTCAATATCTCGTAAAATAGTACGCTTGGAAACTTCAAAACGCTCAGCTAATTTCGCTGCACTGACAGTATCATTATTTAGAAGATAAATCACAATAGATAAAAGGCGTTCTGTTTTCATAAACATCCTCAGATCCGTTATATTTTGAAGCGACATCGGGCCAACTTGGCCCGATGAGCCACGTCTTAACCGTCGCTTTCCGTCCGTCCGTTCCCCAAAAGCCAAGTGCCTCCATGCGGCACGATGGCTTTTCGCGAGCAGAGAAATGCGATTGCGGGAGCAAGAGTGTTTCGGCAGACCGCATGAGGCGTCCGCAGACGCCGCATCCCCCTCAGAGAGTGAGTGCTATATAAAATAGCCCGCAGTTCCCAAACTTCTATGGTAATTTCTTGCTCACATTATACCATTCGTTACTCTTTCATTCAATTGCGCGGGGCTTCTAATGCTGCACGCCGTCCTGCTCACCGGTGATTTAGAGCCTATAGGGACAATTTACAAGAATGTTTCTGAAATTTGAAGGAATTCCAAAATGCATACCGAATACATTGGTATAATATCAAATATTTGGATGGTTTTTTGCAGTAGATACCAGAGACAGAAAGAGATTATGCCGCGTCGCAGTGGGTGGCTTTCAGCGGGATGAAGAGTTTAAAGCCTAGATTGCGGCACGGCGCGCAGAACTTGTTGGAATAAAATATACCTCCCACTGTATTTTCCAATCATGGAGGAGTTATGAATATGTCAGGTGGATCAAAGATTACCCTTGTGGAATTATTCAAAAAATCATGGAGAATATTAACAGAAAATCTGTTCTCCATTATTATGGTTTGTTTGATTGTGAGTATACCTGCCAATATACTAAATTACTTTTTAGTAAAATTTGAAGAAAGCAGTTCGGTCAAGTTCATTTTTGAGATTCTGCAGTTTCTGTTAACTTTAGCATCAGGACTTTATAGCTTAGCAATTGTCTATATAACGGAAAAAAATAGGCACTCAATTGACCGTAGCTGAGTAAAACATTATGTTTTCCGTTATCGGTAATATATGCAATTATGAAGGGATATTTCAGTGGGATATATCAGCCGGAACTGGCTTTATTATCAGGGTGATATGGATGATGGCCCAAATAAACTTTACCGGATGAGCCTTGACGGTCAGGTCAGGGATTTCATCTATTATATTCTGAAGAATGAGGAATACCATTACGATGGCAACGTTGATGGGATAATATTTGCAGCTAAAATCAATGCATTATTGGACAATAGTGTATTATCCGTATATTGCTACGGTTCAGCAACATACGATGATTTCCACATTGGCTACAGTGATTTGGATTTTTTCGCAATCATTGATAAAGCAATAACGGAAGAAGACTTCCAAAGGCTTTCTTCACTACGACAGGAGCTTAGAAGTATGAAGCATCCGATATTATCCGTCTTAGAAGGGGAGATTATCTCAAAGGCAGCGATTAAAAACGACATTGAGTCAAACGTCATCTACTGGGGCACATCAAAAGACAAACTGACCCGGAAATATTCGCTGTCAGGGTTTTCGTTACAAGGTTTGCTGGATAAAGGGTTTCTGGTATTCGGGACAGATATGAAAAATCAGTTTCCCTATCCGGATGATGAAGAGATGGTGTCGCAAGTCAATCATATGATAAATACGGTGCAGCATTATGCACAAATGACCAGTGAAAATATCCATTCCATGGATTGGCTTTTTCTTATAAGTCAGTCCATTCACTGGCTCAGAACAAGTAATGTTACCGGGAAGTCCCTTGCGGCACTATGGGCAATCGATAATTATACCGACAAGTGGACCGCTGCCTTGAAAAAAGCCTTGGAAATCAGACAGGCTCCGGTACTTGCTGAAACGGAAGCCAATAAAATCTGGCTGGGCAATTTGGGATATGACATCCAATGTGCTTGTAATACGCTGATTGCCGAAAGAAACCGCTTTCTATCGGTTAATTCAAAAACAGGCGAATTAAGAGTAAGAGATAATCAAATGAGGAGCATGGAAGTAGTTCCGCATAATCCTTTATGGAAAACGGAATTCAGTAAGGAAGCTGCAGTGCTTTCTTCTGTTTTTGGAGATGAGGTCGTCAAAATACACCATATCGGCAGTACAGCTATAACAGGTATATATGCCAAGCCAATCATCGATATATTAGTTGAGGTTAAAGATATTCTCAGGATCAACGATTACAGTAACCGGATGCAGAAACTTGGATATATTCCGCGTGAAGAGTGGGGGATCAGCGGTCGCCGGTATTTTATCAAAGGCATAAATCATAGAACCCATCACGTACATGTTTATCAATCGGGAAACCCGGAAATTACGCGGCATTTGAGGTTCAGGGATTACATGAATGCTCATCCCGATGAAGCAAGACACTATGAAGCATTGAAAAGGGAATTGGCAGGGAAATACAAGCATAACTCTGCCCAATATACCGATGGGAAAGATGCCTTTATAAAAGAGATCGACAGGAAGGCGAAGGAGTGGGCTATTTTGACTGCAAGTATGGACCAAGTGCAATCCACGTCATAAAAGATAGAGCAGCAAATGCTACTGAAGGCATACTACGATTATCTGTGGTTTAGGTGAAATATCATGAAGAAAGACTACAAAACGCCTTGCTAGAGAAATGCTCTTTCAGGGCTTTTTTCTTTTCGAAAAAAGAGGATAGCAGATTTACTACTTTCTTTTCTGCTATCCTCTCATTTTGAAAACCAAGTTCATGCTATTTATCCGTGTCGTGCTCGCGGATCTCGACGCGGCGGATTTTGCCGCTGATGGTCTTTGGCAGCTCCGGTACGAACTCGATGATTCTGGGATACTTGTACGGAGCAGTCACTCTCTTGACGTGATCCTGCAATTCCTTGACAAGGGCTTCACCGGCGGTGTAGTTCTTGGAAAGAACGACGGTAGCCTTGACGATCTGTCCCCGGTCCGGGTCGGGAACGGCGGTGATGGCACATTCCAGAACGGCCGGGTGCTCCAGGAGCGCGCTTTCGACTTCGAAAGGCCCGATGCGGTATCCGGAGCTCTTGATCAGGTCGTCGGCCCGGCCGACAAACCAGTAATATCCGTCTTCATCTTTCCAGGCCATGTCGCCGGTATAATAAATATCGTCATGCCAGACCTTGTTCGTCAGGTCCTTGTCCCTGTAATAGCCGTCGAACATGCCGAAGGGCTTGCGCTTATCGGTATGGATGACCAGTTGTCCTTCTTCGCCCACATCGCAGGAATTGCCGTTCTCATCGAGAAGGTCGATGTCATAGCCCGGAGCGGGTTTGCCCATGGACCCCGGCTTCGGCTCCATCCAGGGGTAGGTGGCGACCGTAACGGTAAGCTCTGTCTGGCCGTACCCTTCCATCAGCTTCATTCCGGTGACTTTCAGGAACTGGTTGTAAACCTCGGGATTCAGCGGTTCGCCTGCGATGGAGCAGTGCTTGAGGTTGCTGAGGTCGAACTTCGTAAGGTCTTCCTTGATAAAGAACCGGTAGATCGTCGGCGGAGCGCAGAAGGAGGTTACCTTGTGCTTGACGATGACATCCAGCAGGTCCTTCGGTACGAATTTGTCGTAATCATAGACAAATACGGCCGCTCCGCTGATCCATTGCCCATATATCTTGCCCCACATGGCCTTGGCCCAGCCCGTATCGGCAACCGTCAGGTGAAGGCCGCCGTCCGCTACCTTCTGCCAGTATTTTGCGGTCAGGATATGGCCCAGGGGATAGGTGAAATTGTGCTGTACCATTTTAGGCATTCCCGTGGTACCGGAGGTGAAATACAACAGCATGATATCGCCGTTGGACGTTGCGTCCGCTCCGGAAGGACGGGAAAAATCGGCGCTGGCCTTTTCCAGCTCTTCCGTCAGGTTGAGCCAGCCTTCCCGGGATTCGCCCACAAGCGCTTTCAACACGAGGGTGGGAGACTTCGGCAGCGCCTCTTCGACATGCTTGATCACCAAATCCTCCGGAACCAATACGATCATCTTTATATCGGCGGCGTTGCACCGGTATGCGATATCCTTCGGAGTAAGCAGGTGGGTAGCCGGGATGCAGATGGCTCCGAGCTTGTGGAGGCCAAGCAGGCAGAACCAGAATTCATAGCGCCTTTTCAGGATCAGCATGACCGGATCGCCCTTTTTGATGCCCACGCTTTTAAAGAAATTGGCAGCCTTGTCGCTGTAGTATTTTATCTGTGCAAAGGTGAAAATGGCTTCCGAGCCTTTGTCGTCGCACCATACCATCGCCGTCCTGTCCGGCGTTGCGGAAGCGATATCATCCACTACGTCATAGGCGAAATTAAAATCACCCGGCACATTGATTTTAAAGTCTTCGTAAAAATCCTCATAGGAATCGAATTCCTGTCTGGATAAAAATTTCTCAAGCATATTAGCAACCTCTGTTAATAAAATATTTATTTTTGCGCAATCTTAGAAAATGATTGCCAGGAACCTTGCTTCTTTGTCTCCGATCGCTTTCATACCGTGATTGCAGCCGGAATCAAAGTAAAGGGAATCGCCCTCGTTCAATATGAGCTGGTGACCGTCGATGTAAATCATCAAAGTGCCTTCCAGGACGAAATTGAACTCCTGGCCCGGGTGCGAACTCAGATGGATCGGCGCATCCTCGGCGGAAGGCACGACGGTGACGCTGAAGGGCTCCGCTTTCTTATTCGCAAAGTTGTAGGCGAGACTGAGGTATTTATATGGGTTTCTCCTATCGACGCTGACTCCCTTGCCTTTTCTCACGAGGCAATAGGTGTGGAGCTTCGGGTCTTCGCCTGTCAAAATGGCGGTCAGTTCGACATGGAATTTATTTGCCAGTTCATAAAGGAAGCCGACAGGTATGTCAATGCTGCCGCCTTCGTATTCGCGGTAGGTTTCCGCCGGTACGCCAAGCTCTGCGGCAAGCGTCTCAATGGAGAGCCCGGCAATTTCACGCAAATCCTTTATCCGGGAGGCTATTTGCTTAATCTGGTCGGACATGATTATCATCCCTTTCCTATGCTTGCATTATTTTTTGTCTTTCGTTTGTTCCAAAATTGGCTGGTCTTTCTGAGTCCATCATAGCATAAAGGCTTGTGCAAATAAAGGAAGCTTGCGGCGGCGAAAAACAGAATGTCAAAAAAGCGTAAAAAAAACGAATGAATCCTGATGGGAAAGGGGGAGCATGGTAGAAATGAATCCTAACAGAAACATGGCGGGAGACATGAATCCAGGCAGGGGAAGAGGAATCAAAGCGAAGAACACGAATCCGGCAGCAGCGGGGAATCATGGCAGGGCAGAGGAAGGACGGGCATTTTCCAGCATTGCGACAAATTCTCCCGAAGCCGCTGACAGAGGAACGTTTTTAAGCTTGGCGACACCCAGCTTCCGGAGCGGGATCGGTTCATCCGGCTTTATAATGAAAAGCTCTCCGCTTTCGATAAGCGCGGCGGCGCTTTCCTTCAGGACGTGGGCGATGCCAAGGCCGATCCGGGCGAATTCGGCCAGCAGTTCCATGCTTTCCAGCTCGATTTCCGGCACAATGTCAATTCCCTTCCGGGCGAAGACTTCATCCAGATTTCGCCTGGTGGAGCTATCCTTCTGAAGCAGCAGCAGCGGCATTTTTGAAAGCGCCTCCAGAGAAACGGGCTTATCGCGATATTCCTCGAACTGCGCGGAAGTGATGAAAACATCCTCCACCTCCCGGAATTCCACTGTTTCGATATCGTTTTCCCCCACGGGCAGCGTTACAATGCCGAAATCGACGGCCCCCTTCCTCAGGGATTCGATGATTCCGGGGGAGGTCCGGTTGATGATCTGGATCTTGATTTTCGGGTAGGTTCGAATGAACTGCTGCAGGAATGGTGTCAGGAGATATCGCAGAATCGTATCGCCCACCCCGATTTTTATCTCGCCGAAGCCCAGGGACTGCATTTCAAGCATTTTGCCCTCCGCCGCCTTCAGGAGGCTGTAGGCCTGCTCGACATGGCTGAAAAGCATTTTGCCCGCGTCGGTGAGCTGAATGTTTTTCGGACCGCGGATAAACAAGGCGCAGCCGGTTTTTTCCTCCAGGCTCTTGATCGACTGGCTCACGGCGGACTGGGAAATAAAGAGGGCCCTTGCGGCGGAGGAAAAGCTGCCGGCTTTGGCTACGGTATAAAAGATTTTGTATAGTTCGAAATTAATATCCATAAGCGTACCTAATGGTCGATATTAAATATATTAATTTTATTAATGGATTATATCATTATATAATGAGCTTGTGAAGCTTAAAAAATACCATATTGAAGAAAATAGAACGGTAAAACCGCCGGAGGAAACGAGGGCAGGCGCCGGGAAAGAGGAATAATTATGAAGGAAACGGATCAAAGAAGCACGGTCAGGCGCATTTTCGCAGAAAAGAAAAAGGGATATGACGTGGAAGCCCAGGGGCTGTTCCGGGATTTGAAGAGCAATCTTGGAATTTCCGGCCTCCGGGACGTCCGGATCATTAACCGGTATGATATAACGGATCTTTCGGAGGAGGAGTATGCCGCATCCCGCTTTGTCATTTTTTCCGAGCCGCCGGTGGATGAGCTTTATGAGGAAACGATCGAATTTGCGGAAGACGAAAAGGGCTTTGCCGTCGAATACCTTCCGGGCCAATACGACCAGCGGGCGGATTCCGCATCCCAGTGCATCCAGTTCCTGACCCTGGGCGAAAGGCCGCGGTGCAAGGCGGCCAAGCTCATCGTCCTGAAAGGGGAGGTTTCGGACGAGGACTTCGGCAAGGTCCGCAAATACTGCATCAACCCGGTGGACAGCCATGAGGCCATGCTGGAAAAGCCGGAGAACCTTGATGTAGAGCTGGTCTATCCGGAGGAGGTTTCCAGGCTGGAGGGCTTCTGCAAAATGGGAACGGACGAGCTGACCGCGCTGCAGAATGAGCTTGCCATGGCGATGTCCCCGGAGGATCTGGAGTTCTGCCGACGCTATTTTGCGGAAACGGAGCGCAGGGATCCCACCCTGACCGAAATCCGGCTGATCGACACCTACTGGTCGGATCACTGCCGGCACACGACCTTCCTGACGAGAATCGGATCGGTGGAGTTTGAAGACGGGCCTTACAAGGAATTGATGAGCTCGGTATACGGGCAATATGCCGCATCGCGGAAATATGTTTATGAAAACAGGGAGAAGGACATCTGCCTGATGGACCTGGCGACCATTGCCATGAAGGAATTGAAAAAGCGCGGAAAGCTGGAGGACCTGGACGCGTCGGACGAGATCAACGCCTGCAGCATCGTGGTAAATGCGAAGGTAAACGGGGCGGAAGAGGAATGGTTGGTCATGTTCAAGAACGAAACCCATAACCATCCTACGGAAATCGAGCCCTTCGGCGGAGCGGCGACCTGTCTTGGCGGAGCGATCCGGGATCCCCTGTCCGGCAGGTCCTATGTGTACCAGGCGATGCGGGTGACGGGCAGCGGCGATCCGCGTACCAAGGTCAAGGACACCCTTCCCGGCAAGCTTCCCCAGAGGAAGATCACCACGGGCGCAGCCGCGGGATACAGCTCCTACGGAAACCAGATCGGGCTGGCCACCGGCCAGGTAACTGAGATCTACGACGAGGGATATGTAGCGAAGCGGATGGAGATCGGGGCCGTCATCGGCGCAGCGCCGAAGAGGAACGTGGTGAGAATCCGGCCTGAAGCCGGCGACAGCATCATTTTGCTTGGCGGCAGGACAGGCCGGGACGGCTGCGGCGGGGCGACGGGTTCCTCAAAGGAGCATGACGAACAGTCGCTGCTGACGTGCGGAGCGGAGGTCCAGAAGGGAAATCCGCCGACGGAAAGGAAGATTCAGAGGCTGTTTCGGAACTCCGCTGTCAGCCGCATGATAAAGAAGTGCAACGATTTCGGCGCCGGCGGCGTATCGGTGGCAATCGGCGAGCTTGCGGAAGGACTGGACATAGACCTGGACAGGGTGCCGAAAAAATATGAGGGCCTGGACGGCACGGAGCTTGCCATTTCCGAATCCCAGGAAAGAATGGCCGTCGTCGTGGCGAAGGAGGACGAGGAGCGGTTTATAGAGGCCGCTGCCGAAGAGAACCTCGAAGCGACTCAGGTCGCGGTGGTTACGGATACCGGCAGGCTCCGGATGATCTGGAGGGGAAAGACAATTGTCGATATCTCCAGGGAATTCCTCGATACGAATGGAGTGAAACAAAATACGGATATCCGGGTGAGCTCCCCGGTGAAGGAATTGAGTCCGCTGGGCGGCAGAAGGGATATCCCGGAAGCAAGCGGTTGCAGGGATTCCGGGAAAGCTTCAGGCGACCCGGCAAATGCGGCAGAGGAACTTGAAAACAAATGGTATTCAAATATGGAACGTCTGGACGTGTGCAGCCAGAAAGGGCTGGTGGAACGGTTCGACAGCACCATCGGAGCCGGGACGGTCCTGATGCCCTTCGGCGGCAAATACCAGCTCAGCCCGGCGGAAGGCATGGCAGCCAAGCTGCCGGTGCTGGAGGGAAATACGGACACCTGCACGCTGATGTCCCACGGCTTCAATCCCGTCCTTTCCGCATGGAGCCCGTTCCACGGGTCGGTATACGCCGTTGTGGAGGCAGTTGCGCGAATTGCGGCAATGGGCGGCGATTACCGCAAATGCAGGCTCACCCTGCAGGAATACTTCGAGAAGCCCGGAAGGGAGCCGGTCCGCTGGGGCAAGCCCTTCAGCGCGCTGCTTGGCGCCTATTACGCCCAAATGAAGCTCGGCATCCCCGCCATCGGCGGAAAGGACAGCATGTCCGGCACCTTCAAGGACCTGAACGTGCCGCCGACGCTGGTTGCCTTTGCGGTAACGGCTTCCGAAGCCGGGTCGGTTCTCTCGGCGGAATTCAAGAAGGCCGGAAGCACTGTCGTTTTGCTTGAGCTGGACAAAGATGCCGATCTGCTGCCGGACTTTGAACAATTGGACAGGAACTATAGCAGGGTATATGAGCTTGCTGCGGCAGGAAAGCTTTTATCCGCTCATTCCGTAAGGCAGGGAGGCATAGCGGAGACGATTAGCAGGATGTGCTTCGGCAACATGCTTGGCATCAATCTTATGAGTTTTGACGATGAAAACGAATATTTCAGGCCGTTATACGGTACTTTGATCCTGGAGGCGGAAGCCGGCGAAAATGTGGAGAAGTTGTTTGGCGGCCTTAAATACAGGATCATCGGAAGAACGACCGAGAGCAGGGATATCCGCGTTTTAGGGGCGGGAGCAGGAGCTGTTGTCGAATTGGACAAGCTTCTGGAAAAATGGCAGCAGCCCCTGGAAAAGATTTTCCCGACCAAATTAGAACAGAAGGATGCGGAGATGGAAACCTTCCGCTATGATCCGAAGGAAAAGACTGGAACGGCTTGCGGCGCAAGAAAGGCGAAAGCTCCGTCCCTTGCGAAGCCCAGGGTTTTCATCCCCGTATTCCCAGGAACGAACTGCGAGTATGATTCCGCCAGGGCCTTCGAAAATGCGGGCGGCATCGCGGATGTATTTGTGGTAAAGAACCTGACGCCTCAAAACATCGTGGAAACCATCCGCGTCATGACGGAAAAGATTTCAAAGAGCCAGATCATCATGTTCCCGGGCGGCTTCAGCGCGGGCGACGAACCCGAGGGCTCCGGCAAATTCATTGCCACCGCCTTTCGGAATCCCTATATCAGCCAGGCCGTCATGGAGCTTCTGAACAGGAGGGACGGCTTGATCCTGGGCATCTGCAACGGCTTCCAGGCCCTGATCAAGCTTGGGCTGGTGCCGTACGGGGAAATCCGGGATATCAAACCCGACAGCCCGACCCTGACCTTCAATTCCATCGGACGGCATGTGTCCTGCATGGTGCGGACCAGGATCGCATCGAACAAATCACCCTGGTTCAACAATGTAAACGTCGGCGATCTGCATACGATTGCGGTATCCCACGGAGAGGGCAGATTTGTCGCATCTGAAGAGGAGATTAAAGCACTGGCGGAGAACGGCCAGATCGCTACGCAGTATGTGGATGCGGAGGGTTTCGCGACCTACGACATCCGGTTCAACCCGAACGGCTCCCTGTTTGCGGTGGAGGGGATCACAAGCCCGGATGGAAGGGTATTGGGCAAAATGGGGCATTCGGAAAGAAAAGGGACGAACGTGTGCGTGAATGTGCCGGGAGAGAAGGACCAGAAGCTGTTCGAAGCCGGCGTAAGGTATTTTGGCTGATTCCCTGAGGCGGCACGACGACACCTCCGGGCAGGAACGGGGCAGCAGCCTGTCCCCGTGCCCCGCCCGGAGGTGTTGCCTTAAGCGGATTTGTAGAATATAACGAGGCGCAAGATGTCCCCCACCTCTATGGGTGGTGGGTACCGATTTGCTCTTCAGGCGGCGAGCATATCTCCCGCCGCGTTGAAACACCGCTGATGTAAGAAAATTTTTCTACAAAGCGATTATTTTCAGAGAGAAAATTATCGCTAACCGAAAAATTTTCTTTGAATAAAGTGTTATAATATTGTCCTGTGGGATATTTTTCGACGGCAGTCAGCAGATGGAGGCATTTATGAAGAATATGGGAGATCAGATCAATCAGGTGCAGGAATGGAGCGCCCACAACTACAATCCTCTTCCGATCGTACTGGAATACGGCGAGGGTGTCTGGGTGCAGGATGTAGAAGGCAAAAAATATATGGACATGCTTGCGGCCTACTCCTCCCTCAACCAGGGCCACAGGCACCCCAGGATCATAAACGCCCTCCTGGAGCAGGCGGGCAGGATCACCATCACCTCAAGGGCGTTTCACAACGATAAAATGGGGGATTTCCTCGAAAAATTGTGCAGGGTGGCCGGCTTTGAAAAGGCGCTGCCGATGAATACCGGTTCGGAAGCCGTGGAGACGGCTCTGAAGGCGGCGAGGAAATGGGCGTACAAAACCCGCGGCGTGCCGGAGAATAAAGGCGAGATCCTCGTTTGCGGCAACAATTTCCACGGCCGCACCATCACCATCATCAGCTTCTCCTCCGAGGAGCAGTACCGTTCTGGCTTCGGACCTTATACCCCAGGCTTCCGGATCATCGAATACGGCAATGCGGACGCCTTGCGGGAAGCAATCACCGAAAACACGATCGCCTTTCTGCTGGAGCCGATCCAGGGCGAGGGCGGAGTCATTATCCCACCTCAGGGATACCTGGCGGAGGTGCGCAAAATCACGAAGGAGAATAATATCCTTCTGCTGTTTGATGAAATCCAGACCGGCTTCGGAAGAACCGGGAAAATGTTTGCCTTTGAACACGAGGACGCGAGGCCCGACATCCTGATGCTGGGCAAGGCCATGGGCGGGGGCGTTTATCCCGTGTCGGCCGTATTGGCGGACCGGGAAGTAATGGATGTTTTTTCACCGGGGGATCACGGCTCCACCTTCGGCGGGAATCCGCTGGCCGCGGCGGTTGCCATTGCGGCCCTCGACGTGCTGCTGGACGAAAGGCTTCCCCAACGTTCGAAGGAACTGGGGGAATATTTCGCAGAGGGTCTTCGTAAAATAGATTCCAAGGCAGTAAGGGAAATCCGGGCAAAAGGGCTGATGATCGGCGTGGAGATCAAAAGGGAATGGGGCAGGGCCAGGTCCTACTGTGAGAAACTAATGGAACTGGGCCTGCTGTGCAAGGAAACCCATGAACAGACGATCCGGTTCACGCCGCCGCTGGTCATCACCAGAGAAGAGATCGACTGGGCGCTGGAACGCATCGCCAGGGTTCTTTGAGCACAGGCTCGCGAGTATGGAAACGCAGCTTCAAAACAATTGTTTGTTTCGGTATACTTTATTGTGGAATACTATTAATACCATTCGGGGGCTCAAGGGCCCCTGTGATTTTGTTCAGGGAGGTTGAGCATGGAACAGAATAAATTGAAAATATTGTTTGTCTCCGCAGAGGCGTCCCCCTTCGCAAAGACCGGCGGACTGGCCGATGTGGCGGGGTCGCTCCCAAAGGCGCTGGCCGAGCTTGGACACGATGTCCGGGTCGTCATGCCGAAGTACAAATTGATCAAGGCGGATTTCGAATATGTAGCCGATTTTCCGGTACAAATCGAAAACCGGACAGAAACCTGCGTGATCCGGAAAACCGAGCTGCCTTACAAGATCAAGAACCGGAAGAGAAACCTGACCTACTATTTTACGGACAGTTACCGGTATTTTGACCGGGACGGCATCTACGGCCACTTTGACGACGGAGAAAGATTCGTCTTCTTTTGCAGGGCGGTCCTGCAGATGCTGCCGCTGATCGGCTTCAAGCCGGACATCCTCCATTGCAACGACTGGCATACCGGGCCTCTTTGCCTTTTGTTAAAGGAAGAGTATGCCTATCTGGATTTTTACAAAACCATTTCCACCGTCTACACGATTCACAATCTGGAATACCAGGGCAATTTCTCAAGCGATGCCATAAAGCTGCTCAATCACGACTATACGTTTTTCAATGCGGACAAAGCCGAATTTTACGGGATGTTCAGCTTTATGAAAACCGGACTGGTCTATTCGGACGTCATCAATACGGTCAGTGCGGTGTATGCCCGCGAGATCCAGACCCCGCAGTACGGGGAAAGGCTGGAGGGCCTGCTGTCCAGGCGTTCGGAGGACCTGTACGGCATTTTGAACGGAATCAGCTATGAAGAATTCAATCCGGCGACGGACAAGGCCATCGCAAAGAATTTCGACGCGGACACCTTTCAGGACAAAAAGGAAAACAAATACGCCCTGCAGAAGGAAATGGGGCTGCCGGTGTCGGATGTGCCCGTGATCGGCCTGATATCCAGGCTTTCCGGCCAAAAGGGCCTGAACCTCATTATAGAGGAGATCGACGATATCCTGCGGAAGGACCTCCAGTTCATCCTGCTAGGGGCGGGCGACGACTATTACCAGGACCAGTTCCGGAGGATCGCCGCCCAATATCCCGGGAAAATCGCCATCCATATCGGCTTCAACGCCCATCTGGCGCAGCAGATCTATGCCGGCTGCGATATGTTCCTCATGCCGTCCCGGTTCGAACCCTGCGGCCTGGGCCAGATCATCAGCCTGCGGTATGGAACGATCCCCATCGTCCGCGCGACGGGCGGGCTTGCGGAAACGATCACCGACTACGACGCGGACCCCGAAAACGGCAACGGCTTCTCCTTCGCCAATTTTTCCTCGGAGGAAATGCTCTATGCCATCGAAAGGGCGCTGCGGCTGTATTATGACAAACCCGGCGAATGGGACAAATTGATTGTAAGAGCGCTGAAAACAGATTTTTCATGGGGCGTATCCGCAAAAAAATATGAGGACCTCTATTTGCATGCGATACGAAAGAGGAACGGATAATGACAACAAAACAGAGAGTGTTGAAAATCCTGGAGCAATTCGAAAAAATGTATCCTGAGGCCGACTGTTCCCTGGAATACCGCGATCCGCTGCAGCTGATGATCGCGACGCAGCTTGCGGCGCAGTGCACGGACGCGCGCGTCAATATTGTTACAAAGGACCTCTACCAGAAGTACAGGACGGTGGAAGACTTTGCAAACGCCGATCTGAAAGAGCTGGAGCAGGATATCAAATCTACCGGCTTCTATCACAACAAGGCGAAAAACATCATCGGCGCCTGCCAGATGCTGATCCGCGATTTCGGCGGAAAGGTGCCGTCCAATATGGAGGACCTGCTCAAGCTGCCGGGCGTGGGCAGGAAAACCGCCAATCTCGTGCTGAACGATTGCTTCGGCGTATCCGGGGTTGTGGTGGATACCCATGCCAAACGGCTGTCCAACCGGATCGGGCTGACGGAAAACCAGGACCCGGAGAAAATCGAATACGACCTGATGAAGGTCGTCCCGGTAGAAAGCTGGGGCCGTTTCTGCCACCAGCTGGTTTTTCACGGAAGGGCTGTCTGCAACGCCAGGAAACCCGCCTGTGAAGAATGCGGCATCCGGGAGTACTGCAAATATGGCCTGAAAAACGGAAGATAAGAAGGAATTGCGTATTTATTGTCGAATAAATACTATTTGGATTATTTTCTTAAATGCAGGGGAGCTGTGAGCGTATGCACTCTGAAAAAGGCAAAGCGGACAGAATCGGGGAAACGGGCAGAAGCGCGGGAAAAGCCGCCGGCAGGAAAAAAAGCGCCGGGAGCAAAAAGGGCAGGGTGATCAGCCTTGCCGAAAGCGAGCCGTCCTCTTTTGCAAAACCGGTTGAAAGAAAGCTTGCACAAGAAGCCCTCCCAGGAGCAATCACGAACGATCCCGTTTTTGCCCTTGACATCGGAACACGCACGGTGGTGGGCGTTGTCGGCGTGCAGGAGGAAAGCTGCTTCAGGGTGATTGCGACCGAAGTCGTGGAGCACAAGAACAGAGCCATGCTCGACGGCCAGATCCATGATATAGAGCAGGTCGCTGCGGCCGCCGCAGCAGCTAAGGAGAAGCTGGAAGCAAGGCTCGGCATGAAGCTCAAGAAGGTGGCCATTGCGGCCGCCGGCAGGGTGTTGAAGACCTGCCAGGTGCGGGTGGACAAGAACCTGGAGCCGGGCCGGGAAATCGATGCGGAATTTATCAGCAGCCTTGAAATAGAGGGCATCCAGCGGGCCCAGATGATCCTGGACGAGGAAGCCGCCGCGGAGGACAAGACCCAGTTTTACTGCGTAGGCTACAGTGTAATCAACTATTATCTGAACGGATATGTAATTTCCCGGCTGACGGGCCATAAAGGGAAGACCGTCGGAGCGGATATTTTAGCCACCTTCCTCCCGTTGATCGTAGTGGACAGCCTCTATACGGTTATGGGCAAGGTCGGGCTTGAAGTGTCAAGCCTTACGCTTGAGCCGATTGCGGCCATCAATGTGACCATCCCGCCCGACCTGCGGCTCCTGAATCTTGCGCTGGTGGACATCGGCGCCGGCACTTCGGATATCGCGCTCACTAAGGATGGCAGCGTGATCGGCTATGCCATGGTGCCGGTGGCGGGCGATGAAATTACGGAAAAAATCTCGCAGCATTACCTGGTGGATTTCAACACCGGCGAAAAAATCAAGATCGCCCTTTCCTCCGGCAGGGACAAGATCGCTTTTACGGATATTTTGAAAATCAAGCATACCGTGAGCCCCAACGAGGTCCTGAACGTCATTGAGAGCACCTTGCAGCTTCTGGCCTCTACCATTTCCAAGAAAATTCTCGAATTCAACCACAAGGCCCCCAACGCCATTTTCCTCGTGGGCGGCGGTTCCCGCATCCCGCGGCTGACGGATATGATCGCCGCGCAGATCGAGCTTCCCACCGACCGGGTGGTGGTCCGGGGGAGGGATGTCATACGCGACATCAAATTCAACGATAAAAAGCTCTACGGCCCCGAATCCATCACGCCCTACGGCATTGCGGTAACGGCGCAGATGTACGGCGGCAAGGATTTTCTGACGGTTACCGTAAACGACCGCAAGATCAAGCTTTTCAATTCCAAGAAGCTGACGGTGGCGGACGCCCTGATCCTGTTCGGCTTTGACGCCAGTCAGCTCATAGGCCGTACCGGCAAGGGTCTGACCTATTACGTAAACGGAGAAAAACGGCAAGTCCGCGGCGAATTCGGCAAGGCGGCGGAAATCGCGGTCAACGGAAAACCGGCCAGCATTGATACGCCCATAGCCTTTGGAGATAATGTGACAGTCATTCCCGCCGAGGATGGAAAAGATGCTTCCGTTAAAGCCTATGAACTGGCGCCGTCCGGTTACAGCAGCGGAACCGTCCGCCTGAACGGAAACCCTGTGGACATCAGCACGATTATCCTGGTGAACGGGAGCGCCGCTTCGAAGGACACCCTGATCCAGGACGGAGACGAGGTGTTCATCTCGCAGATCGTTACTCTTCGGGATCTGTTGGAAGCCGGGGGTATGGATGGTGCGGACGGCAGCGTTACCGTGAATGGAAATGACGTCCAGGATATGGACTACAGACTGAAGAACGGCGATATGGTCAAATGCGTCACGGCTCTGCCTCCCGAGAAGGAACAGAAGTGGAAGGGCGCTGATCTTGCGGCGGAGGGGACTGTCCGGATAGATTCGAACGCATCGGGGAGTCCGAACGCCCAAACGGCGTCGGAAGCGCTTCAGGAGCCTGCCGTTCCGGCACCGGAAAAGCCCGAACTGTTCCGGGAACCGGTACACCAGAATGCCGGAATGCAGGTGACGGTCAACGGAAAATCCGTTTTGCTCAAAGACGACAGAACGCAGTACATTTTTGTGGACATCTTCAATTATATCGACTTTGATCTGTCAAAACCCCAGGGGACGATCATGCTCCGATTGAACGGCCGGCAGGCCGCTTTTACGGATATCATCCAGTCCGGCGACGTCATCGAGATCTACTGGAAGAACTAAAACCGGATCACAGAAGGATAGTTGGGGGCGAAGGAATGAAAACTGCCGAAGATATGATATACGGCAAATACAGAAGATATGAAAGCATCTATATGATGGTGACCTGGGCGTATCTTATCCTGGGGACCGGCATTTATTTCATCAGAAACCTCTTTTTTACCAGACCGTCCTTCCTGACGGAGCCTTCGCAAAAAAGCACGCTGTACCTGAGCATAGGCCTGTGCGTCCTGATTTATCTGGTCAACCTGGTCCGGCAGTACTTCCTGCATACGGGCATCCTTGAAAACAGGGCCATCTTCTATACGGAAAAAATTATTTCCCTTTTCCTGCTGTCGCTTGTTGTAATCTACTCCAACATCGGAGTATGGCTGATTGTCATTATCCTGATCCCCATCATGATCACGGGCCTGATCCGGGGCCTGAAACCGGGGTTTTACCTCTGGAGCGGCTCCCTTGCAATGCATATTGCCCTTTTGCTGGTCAGAGACCTGCAGCGGCTGTCAAACGGAGCCATACAAGAGATGGAGCTGTATACGGACCTATCCAACACGGGTATTTATTATGCGCTGTTCCTGCTTTTTGTCATTATGGTCGGGTTCATTTACAAGGACGGCATCGAACATGATATTGAAAACAGGTACCTGATGGAGCAGTTGGAGGAGAAATACGACCAGTTGGAGGAGGCCCAGAACGAAATAAAGCAGCAGTACGGGGAATTGAAATCCGCCAACGACAAGCTGGAGAAGACGAACAAGAAGCTGTCGGACAGCATAGCCGAATTCTATACGCTGCAGCAGATAAGCCGGGCTATCGGTTCGATCCTGGACATCAAGGAATTGCTCCGATACCTCAACGACATTATCCTGGGCGTTATGGGCGTAAGCTATTCCACGATCCTCCTCTATGACGAAAGAACGAACCGTTTGAAGCTGCATACGACAAACATCAGCAATACGGGCGACTTGGCGGTCATGAAGGACAATATCAACAACGGAGTGCTGCTCAATGCGCTGAACAACGGGGAAAACCTCCTGGAGAACTTTGTGAATCCGGCCCAATACCGCTTTACGGCAGGGAGGGATGTTCATTCCCTGATCTGCCTTCCGTTGAATACGAAGACGGGAAAATTCGGACTGGTATTGGTGGAGCATACCTACAGCAACGCGTTTGACGAGGACAATCTGCGGCTCCTGAGCATCATCGCCCAGCAGGTCGGTATCGTCATGGAGAATGCCGAGTTGTACAACCGGATGACGGAGTTGGCCAGAAAGGACGGGCTCACCGGGGTTTACAACCGCCAGTACTTCCAGGAGCGGCTGGAGGTCGATTTCCGGAACGCCAAAAAAGAAAATTATTCCCTGTCCCTGGCGATTTTCGATATCGACAATTTCAAGAAATTCAACGACACCTACGGTCACCTTTTTGGAGACAAGGTGCTGATTTCCATTGTGGAGACCGTTTCGTCCACCCTCCGCAAAAATGACATCATGGCGCGTTTCGGAGGAGAGGAGTTCATCATCCTGTTCCCGAGGACGAGCCTCCAGGAAGCCTACGACAAGGTGGAAGCCCTGCGGGAGAGGATAGCCCAGCACCTTATCAAGGATAATCTGATTACGGTTTCCATCACCGCCAGCTTCGGCGTATCTGCGATCGACGAGTATATGCTGACGGAGGGCGAGTTGGTCAAATGCGCCGACGACGCCCTCTATGAGGCCAAGAAAACAGGCAGGAACTGCGTGCGGACCGCCAGGACCGTAGCAAGGTGAGAATCCCCTGAAAGAATCCTGAGGATCGGATCAAACGGGGAATTATCACCCAGCTGATAATTCCCTAAGAGAATCCGCAGGATTGGATCAAATGGGGAATTATCACCCTGGTAACCCTTTTTCGTATGATTCGTACGATTCCCTAAAAAAAGCCTTGCGAATTTTGGAGTTTATGTGTTAAAATAGTTATGCTTTGTGGGATAATAGCTCCAGTTTGAAGGAGGTGTGATATAGATGGCAAAATGCGATATTTGCAGCAAGGATACCGTGTACGGCAACAACGTCAGCCACTCGGTAAGAAGGACCAACCGGTTCTGGAAGCCCAATGTAAAAAAAGTCAGAGTACTGGAAGGCGGCACTCCGAAATCCATCCACGTTTGTTCCAGATGCCTGCGTTCAAACAAGGTTAAAAGAGCCATATAATCACGGACTCGAACAGGATGCCGGTAAACCGTGTACGTGCAGTTGAATGAAAAAAGGGCTGCGAACCGCAGCAGATGTCAAAGCGACATAAAAAAGGCGTTGGAACGCTTTTTTTATGTCGTTTTGGTTCATGGGGCATCGTGTCACTTCAGCCCATCCGTAGAACTTTTTTGATCAGGCTTCCGAAAAACCGGGGCATTTTCAATACCATTATCCTCATAAGCGGGCTCCCCCTGAAAAAGGTCTGTTAGTATCACTATATTCCCGAGCCTTTTATTGGTGCATGACCCAAAAATAGATATGGTAATGAAAGAGACAATATATTACAATTAAAAAGAATACCGGAAAAATGGGAGAATGGAACGATGAACGAAAGCCCGTCCAACCTGCTCAAAAAACCGCTGCAGTATTTGAAAGGCGTCGGCGAGGCCAAGGCGGCCCTTTTTAAAAAGCTGGACATCCATACGGTGGGAGACGCCATCCTGCATTTCCCGAGGGATTATGAGGACCGAAGCAAGCTGAAAAAGATTGCGGAACTCCAGGACGGCGAGCAATGTTCCTTTGAAGGGGCCATCGTCTCCAAAATCGCCGAGTCCAGGCCCAGAAAGGGCCTTCATATAAGCCGTGGCGACATCCGGGACGAAACCGGCCTGATCCGTGGGATCTGGTTTAACCAGCCCTACCTGAAAAACAGTTTGAAGCCCGGCGAACGGTATATTTTTTACGGGGCCGTGACCCGGAAGAGGACCTTCGAGGTGCTCAACCCGGTTTACGAGAAGGCCGATGAGGAAAAGGGCCCGGTCCGTACCTGCAGGATCGTGCCGGTTTATCCGGCGACGGGCAATTTGACGCAGAACGCGATCCGGGCCGTGATCCGAAGCGCATTGGAATATGCGGGGGGCGGAATTGGGGAGGTCTTGCCCGCGTGGACCCTTGAAAAGTACGGCCTGAAGGATTCGAAATCCGCCATCGCCAACATCCATTACCCGGAAAGCGACGAGGCTTTTCTGAAAGCCAGGGAAAGGCTTGTTTTTGAAGAATTGCTGCTCCTCCAGCTGGCGCTGCTGAGCCGAAAGGCCACCGACACGGTGGAAAAGGGCATACGGTTCGGCGCAGGCCCGGAAGTGAAAAAATTTGCGGGCACGCTGCCCTTCAGGCTGACCAACGCCCAGGCCAGGGTATTCGCGGAAATCGAGCGGGATATGGAAAGCGGCAGGGTCATGAACCGGCTGGTCCAGGGAGACGTGGGTTCCGGCAAGACGGTCGTTGCGGTCCTGGCCCTTGTCAAAGCGGTAAAAAGCGGGTACCAGGGCGCAATGATGGTGCCGACGGAAATCCTGGCGGAACAGCATTTCCGTTCCATGGCGCATATGCTGGAAGCCGTCGGCATCCGTACGGCGCTCCTTACCGGCAGCACCGGGGCGAAAGCCTCGAAGGAACTGCTGGAGGAGATCCGGGAGGGGAATGTCGATATTGTAATCGGCACCCATGCGCTTCTGGAGGACAAGGTGGTTTTCAAACGCCTCGGACTTGTCGTGACGGACGAGCAGCACCGTTTCGGGGTGAGGCAGCGGGCCGCCCTGTCGAGGAAGGGCGAGAATCCCGACATGATCGTCATGACGGCGACGCCGATTCCCAGGACCCTCGCGCTGATCCTGTACGGCGATCTGGATATTTCGATCATCGACGAGCTTCCTCCGGGACGGAAGAAGGTTGAAACCTATGCCGTCGATGCCGGAATGCGGGAAAGGATCAATAAATTTATCCGCAAGCAGGTGATGGAAGGCCGCCAGGTCTATATCGTCTGTCCCCTGGTGGAGGAATCGGACACGGTGGAGGCCAAATCGGCCGCCAACCACGCGGACGAGCTTGCCCGCAAGGTGTTCAGTGATTTGAGGGTGGCGTTGATTCACGGCAAAATGAAGGCGGTGGAAAAAGACGCGGCGATGGCCGGGTTTGCCGCCGGAGAAACGGACATCCTGGTTTCGACCACCGTCATTGAAGTAGGCGTCAATGTGCCGAACGCTTCGCTGATGGTGGTGGAAAATGCGGAACGGTTCGGCCTGGCCCAGCTCCACCAGCTGAGGGGCCGGGTGGGAAGAGGGGAGCACCAGTCCTACTGTGTGCTGTTCAATGAAAGCCGGTCCGAGGTGGCAGGGGAGAGAATGAAGGTCATGGAGAAGACCTCGGACGGTTTTGTGATTTCGGAGAAGGACCTGGAATTAAGAGGCCCCGGCGATTTCTTCGGCACACGGCAGCATGGCATCCCGGATATGAAGATCGCCAACCTTTACAGGGATATGGATATTTTGAAAAAAGCGCAGGAAGCCGCATTGTTGCTCAAGGAAAAGGACAAGCTTCTGCAGAGCCCGGAAAACAAGCTTCTCGGGCTGGCGGCCCGGGAACGGTTCGCGGGGATTGCGGGCGCAATCAGCATGAATTGAGAGCCAAGTGAAACGAAGCTCATTTTCACTTGGCTCCGAGGGACAAACGGAATGGAGAAAAGGGCATGTTAAGGGTTATTTCAGGGTCAGCCGGAGGGCTGAAGCTTAAAACCATAAAGGGGATGACCACCAGGCCGACCACGGACAAGGTGAAGGGCTCGATCTTCAATATTATTGTCTCCCGCCTGGAGGGAGCCTGTGTGCTCGACCTGTTTGCGGGAACGGGCAGCCTCGGGATAGAAGCCCTCAGCAGGGGGGCTGAAAAAGCATTCTTTTTCGACAAAAGCCCGGAATGCTGCAAGGTTATAAAAGAGAACCTGGTCCACACAAGGCTCGCGGACAGGGCGGAGGTATTCGCTGCCGACTTCGCCGCAGGGCTTGGGAGGTTGTATGCGGGAGGGGAAAAATTCGATCTGGTTTTGCTGGATCCCCCTTATAATAAAAATTTTATTCAAGATACGTTAAAAATATTGATGAATAATGATATAATAAGGGACGATGGCATCCTTGTAGCCGAGCACAGCATTTCCGACAGCCTGCCCGAAACCTGCGGAAGGCTGGAGGCAGTCGATTCCAGAAAATACGGCGATACGGCAATTACTATTTATATCGCCCGCAAAAAGGAGCAGTAGAAAATGGTATTTGTTTATCCCGGCAGCTTCGACCCGGTTACAAACGGACATCTTGATATCATTTTCAGGGCGGCGCGGATCTGCGACAGACTGATCGTGGCCGTCGGCAGCAATGAGAGCAAAAAACCGGCGTTTTCCGTGGCGGAGAGGATCGAGCTGATCCGGTGCGCCCTCGGGGAACGGGAAGATATTGAAGTGACAGGCTTTTCGGGGCTTTTAGCCGACTTTGTCAAGCAGGTGGGCGCCAAGACAGTCATAAAGGGCCTGAGGGCAATGTCCGATTTTGAGTATGAATTTCAGATGGCCCTCCTGAATAAAAACCTGGAGCCGGATATGGAAACCCTGTTCATGATGACAAGCGTGAACTATTCCTACCTCAGTTCCAGCGCGGTAAAGGAGATTGCCAGAAACGGCGGCAGAATTGACGGATTGGTTCCGGAATGCATACAGGACCGTATTATACAAAAACTGACCTGCAAACAGGGCGTTTAGGGGGTTAACTATGGAAATTCTTGCGATATTGGAGACTCTGGAGGACCTGGTAGAAAAGAGTGTAAGCGTTCCATTTTCGGGTAAATGCCTGGTCGATAAGGAAGAGATCCTTGAAATCATCAAAGAAGTGCGGCTGAAGCTTCCGGACGATATCAAGCAGGCGAAATGGGTGAAGGAGGAGCGCCAGAGAATCCTGCTGGAAGCCCAGAAGGAAGCAAGCAACATGCTCAAGGAAGCCGAGGGGAAAATCGCTTCCCTGGTGGATGAGCATGAGATCACCAAAAAAGCGTACGAGCAGGCGAACGAAATCATTTCGAGCGCCCAGAAGAACGCCCGGGAGATCCGCCTGGGAACGAAGGAATATGCGGACGGCGTTTTGAACAAGGTGGAAGAGATTCTCAACGATACGCTTGAAGTGATCAAGCTGGACAGGCAGGAGCTTAAATAAGCATTCGGCTTACATAATAAATAATTATCGCACCTATCGCAGCTTTTTCTAGCGTCCCCGGGTTCGTGCAGGTTTCCTGCCGGTCCGATAACGGCCGGCCAGCGCCAGCAAGGCAAAAACGCACAGCAGGACCGTCAGCGTCAGAACGGAAGACCCAAGCATTTTGAGCCAAGCTGCGGGAGTGAACAGGCTGCCGCTCAATACCGGTTCTTTTATAATCATCTCTAATCCGAAAATTCTTAAACAAATCCATGTATAAAATGCCGCTATAATTCCCTGAAGCAGTTTTCCCAGCAAATAAGGACGCATGCTGACGTCTGTTTTGGACGCTATGCTCAGCACCTGAAAATGGACGGACAAACCGGCCCAGCCGATGACGAGGCTCGCCGCGGGAAGCTTCAGGGCGGCGGGGATGGAAGCAGCCTTGCTGATCAGGCTTGAACCCGTCGTTATTTCGAAAAAGCCGCTCAGTACCCCGGCGGTAATGTCTTTTTCCAGGCCAAGCGGAGAAAGCAGCGGGGAGAGCAGCTTCGCGGCCCCTCCAATAACTCCGGTTTCGGTGAGAAAGCTGATGATTACGGAAAAGAGCAGGATAAATCCGCCTATAGCCAGGATGGTATTCACCGAATTCTTTACGGACTCCCCTATGATCGTGCCGATATTGGTTCCCTTGAAGGAAGTCCCATCCCGGGCCATGGCCCGAATTTCCTTGAACAGCCTTGCTGCGGGGGGCTTTCCGTTTTCTTTTCCACCCCTGGATTCCTTTCCGCCTGCCTTATAAAAGCGGAACAGGAATCCCACGGTAATGCAGGCGCAGAAGTGGCAGGCCAGTAGAAGCAGCCCCAGCCGAGGCGAGCCGTACATGCCCGTCCCGACGGCCCCGATGATGAACAGGGGGCCGGAATTGTTGGTGAAGGCGAGCAGCCTTTCCGCCTCCGTCCGGGTCAGGTCGCCGCGGCTTCGAAAATCGCAGACGATTTTGGCTCCTACCGGGTAGCCGCTGGTGACGCCCATTGCCAGGGCGAAGGAACCGCAGCCCGGCACATTGAAAAAAGGCCTCATGACGGGCTCCAGCAGAATGCCGGAGACCCGTATGAAGCCTGTGGAGTTCAAAACCTCTGCGGCAACGAAAAAGGGAAACAGGGAGGGGACCACGATGCCCGCCCAGAGCTTTAAACCGTTTACCGCCGCTTGCACCGCCGTATCGGACAGCAGCACAAGGCCGAGAATAAATGCCGCACAGATTGCGGGAACAGAGGCCAGCTTGATGTAAACCACCCTTGACGGCCGTACCAGGATCACAACAAGCACCAAAGCGGTAAGGAGGGCGGCAGCGGTTATTGCCATCGGCGTTCAGCCCTTGTTCCAGCGTTTCCTTATGAATTCTATTTCCGATCTTTCAAAATATTCCTACTTCACTTCAACCATCCAGTGGAACTCATCTTCCACGACGCCGTTCTGTATCCCCGTAATGGTATCATACAGCCGGGCGGAAAGGTCGCCGATCCTGCCGTCGGTCAGCTTGATCACGCTGCCGTTCCAGTTGAGCTCGCCGATGGGGGAGATGACAGCGGCGGTTCCCGTGCCGAAGGCCTCCGTCAGTTTGCCGTTTGCATGAGCGTCGAACAGCTCCTGAACGGTCAGCTTCCTCTCCGTAACCTTTACTCCCCAGTGCTTGAGCAGGTGGATGACGGAATTCCTCGTGATGCCGGGCAGGATGCTGCCGTCGAGGGACGGGGTGACCACTTCGTCGCCGAGTTTGAAGAATACGTTCATGGAGCCCACTTCTTCAATATATTTTCGCTCAACGCCGTCCAGCCAGAGAACCTGGACATAGCCCTTTTCATGGGCAACCTCCTGGGCCTTCAGGCTTGCGGCATAGTTGCCGGGAGTTTTTGCAAAACCGGTGCCGCCTTTGACGGCGCGCACGTAGTCATTTTCTATCATGATCTTGACGGGGTTCAGTCCCGTGGGATAATAAGCGCCGCTGGGGGACAGGATGATCATGAACTTGTAGGTGTTGGAAGCCCGCACGCCGAGGTAGGGGTCCGTAGCGATGATGAACGGACGGATGTAAAGGGAAGTGCCCGGCTCGGTGGGAATCCAGTCCCTGTCAATGCCCACAAGGGTCTTTACCGCTTCCACCGCGGCTTCTTCATCGATCGGCGGGATGGACATCCTCTCGTTCGACAGATTGATCCGCTTCATATTCATATCAGGCCTGAAAAGAAGAATCCTGCCGTCTTTCGCCTTGTACGCCTTCAATCCTTCAAAGATTGCCTGCCCGTAATGGAACACCATGGTGGACGGGTCCAGCTGCAGCGGGCCGTAAGGGACGATCCTGGCATCATGCCAGCCCTTTCCGCTGGTATAGTCAAAAATAAACATGTGGTCCGAAAAATACTGGCCGAAGCCGAGCTTCGTCTGATCCGGCTTTGCCTTGGGCTGCTGCGTCTTCTGGATGCTGGTCTGCTGGGACATTCTATATCCTCTCCTATCTCAAATAAAATCTACTATTATAGAAAGCTTACATAAAAACCTTTTTACTATTATGCAACTTTTTTTCAAAAAAATCCAGAACTATTTCAGCGGCAGAATAATACTTATTTCGTTTTCATCTTCCTTATTTCTGCTAATAATAATATAATATTACTTGGGAATTTTTATATTTTTGATCAATTTTATACGGAGGGAAGCTAAATGGAGACGACTGCAGTGAATTCCAGAAGGGTGAACCTGTTTGTATTGACCGCGAATTGGATTATCGATCTATTTCTGATCCTGGGCTATACCCTGGAATACTTCAAGGGGACAAAGACGATCCTGTACATTGTCGAAATGCTTTTGATCATGCTGGTGCCGATGGTGCTGGCGACCATCCTGTATGTCAGGAACAACCGGAACCTTTATGTAAAATATTTAACTCTCGTCGGGTATTTTATTCTCTATACCTTCGTCATGTTCACCGCTACTCCGGAAAAACTCCTTGTTTTCACCTATATGTTTCCCATCCTGCTGGCCTATTTCCTCTACTTCGATCTGAGATTCATCATAATTAGCTGCAGCGCGGCATTGGCCATCAACGTCATAAAGATCGTCTATTATATCGTCGGCCTGGGTCTCTGGGACGCGACCTCCTCGACAAACTACCTCATACAGATGGCGGCGGTCCTTTTGTTCGGCTTCTCCCTGGTGGGCGCGACGACCATCTCCAACAAATTCAGCGATGAAAAGCTCCAGGATACCCGGATCGAAAAGCAGAAGCAGGAAGAAATCCTTGCGGATGTACTGAGCACCACCTCCATCCTGAACAAAAACTGCACGGAGATCCATAAAATTATTACGGAGCTCACGGATGCCACCAATATTGCTTCAAACGCCGTACACGAGATCGAGCGGGGATCGTCGGACACCGCGTCCAATATCCAGACCCAGTCCGTTCTGACACACGACATCCAGAATCTGATCATGGATACCTCCAGGGATTCGGAGGGGATGGAGCGGATCGCACAGGACACCTCCCTGGCCCTGGACGAGGGAATGAGCATCGTGGACGAGCTGAGCCTCAAGTCCGTAACGGCCAATGACAGCAGCGACAGCGCGTACCGGCTCATGATGGAGCTCCGGACAAAAGCCGATTCCATCAGCGCCATTACCGGCCTGATTGCCGGCATATCCGAACAGACCAACCTTTTGTCGCTGAACGCGGCAATTGAGAGCGCCAGGGCCGGCGAAACGGGCAAGGGCTTTGCCGTGGTGGCGGATGAAATCCGCAAGCTTGCGGCGCAGAGCAAGGAGTCCACCAACAACATCGCCGCCATCGTCAATGAGTTGAACCGGCAGGCGGAAATGTCCGTTGACGCCGTCGTCCAGCTGAAGAAGATGATTGACGAGCAGCAGCAGCTGGTATCCAGGACAAAGGGAATTTTCGCCGATATCCGCGAAAAGATGGCCGGCGTTCAAACCAATGTCAACAAGGTAAACGACAAGATCGGAAAAATCCTTGGCGCCAACGACAAGCTGGTGGAAAGCATAAATGAAATCTCCGCCGTAAGCGAGGAAGTCACCGCAAGCGCGGAGGAAGCAAGCGCCCTGTCCGCGGAAAACATCGCAAAGGCCGATCTTGCGAAGGGCTGCATCAGCGAAATGACGGAAACCTTCGGGAAGATCAGCAGGCACCTGAATTAAGGCCGGTGTTTTTCAGGCGCTTTTATTGCCACGGCTGCACTTATTTGCTATGATTAATCCAAATCTTTTTTGCGATATATCTAAGGAACAGCCGGAAATACTAATGGCAGGACAAAAGGACAGGACAATACCGGGAGGAACCGATGATCGAGAAGTTTTATCCGTCCCTTGCTGTAGACAGCATAAGGGATATCAATACGGAGCTGTTGGACAAAAACAACATAAAGGGCTTGATCTTGGACATTGATAATACGCTGGTGCCGAACCACGTTGCGGACGCCGACGACAGGGCCGTCCAGTGGGTCGGGGAAATGAAGGCGGCCGGCTTCAAGCTTTGCATCGTCTCCAACGCGTCGAAGAAAAGGGTGGTCCGTTTCAACGACAGGCTGAAGCTGTACGCCGTCCACAGGGCTGTCAAACCCGGCACCCGGGCCTTCGAGAAGGCGGCCAGGATGATGGACTTTAAAAACAAGAACATTGCGGTTGTCGGCGATCAGATCTTTACCGATGTATACGGCGGAAACCGGGTGGGCATGTTTACGATCCTGGTGACGCCGATTGACCGGCGGGAAGGCACGCTGGTCCAGTTCAAGCGGATTTTTGAGAAGAAGGTCCTGAAAAGGTATGCTGAAAGCTTAACAAAGAAAAAGAATTCATAATAGAGCGAATTCATAACACCGGGAGTATTGCAATGCACCTCGATATGAGAGTAAACGGAACCACCCTGTTGACGGGACTGATCGGCAATCCGGTCGCCCATACGGTCTCTCCCGTCCTGCAAAACAGCCTTTTTACCGCCATGGGCATCAACGGCGTTTACCTGCCCCTGAAGGTTTCCCCCGGGGAACTGGGGGAGGCGGTAAGAGGGCTGAAGGCGGTCGGCTTCTGCGGATTTAACGTGACGATCCCTTATAAAAACGAGGTGATCGGGCTGGCCGACGAGCTCAGCGAGGAAGTGGAACTGCTGGGCGCAGCCAATACGATAAAAATAGCCGATGGCCGCCTCTATGCCTTTAACACGGATGCGGACGGCTTTGTCCGGGCCTTCGAAGAGCAGACGGGGGCATGCTTTAACGGGAGAAGGGTCTGCATCCTCGGAGCCGGGGGAACAGCCCGGGCGCTGTCTGTAAAAATAGCGCTGGAGGGCGCCGCGTCTGTTTGCATTGTCAACCGGACGGAATCCAAAGCGGTGGAACTGGCCTCCGGGGTAAACAGGGTGATGGAGCAGAGGGGGCGGGCGGCCCGGACGGCGTTTGCCGCGGAAGCGGGCTCGCCGGAAGCAAGGCGCATGCTGCTGGAATGCGATATCCTGGTCAATACGACCTCCGCCGGGATGCATCCCGATGTCGGCGGCTGCCCGGTAGAAAGCGGCCTTTCGTTCCGGGACGACCAGATCGTATACGATGCGATTTACAACCCGGCGCAGACGCTGCTGCTGAAAAAGGCGCAGGCCTGCGGCTGTAAAACGGCCAATGGCGCCGGAATGCTTTTTTACCAGGGCATTCGGGCATTTGAGATCTGGACGGGGCGGACGGTTCCGAAGAGTATTCTGGAGGACCTGGCGGCAGATTTCTTAAATTATTTGGAGAGATAAGAGGATTTTATCCGAAATTGGAGAATTAATGTAGTATGGTACTATTTTATATCATCGTTATGTTGTTCGGGCTGGTCATGGGGTCGTTTGTAAATGTGCTGATATACCGCATACCGCTGGGAAAATCCATCGTATCGCCCCCGTCCGCGTGCACGGGCTGCGGTAAAAGGCTGACGGCGCCGGATCTGGTGCCCGTGCTGAGCTACCTGTTTTTGAAGGGCCGCTGCAGGCATTGCGGTGAAAGGATCTCGCCGAGATATCCTTTTGTGGAGCTGCTGACCGCGGCCATTTTTGCGGCCTTGTTTGCCAAATACGGATTCACGGTGCCTTTTATTGCTTTTTCCTATTTGATGACCCTGCTGGTTGCGGTGCTGTTCATTGATTACGATCATAGGATTATTCCCGACGGTTTGGTGATTGCCGGGATTATCGGAGGCATCGCGCTGGTGGTTTACCACTGCATCCGGCCGCTGCCGGAAATATACGGAGGCCCGGAATGGTGGACGCCGGTGATCGGATTTTTTTCCGCTTCGGGTTTCCTGCTGGTGGTGGCCCTGGTCGGAGGCCTGATTTACGGTTCCGATGAAGCGATGGGAATGGGCGATGTGAAGTTGATGGCGCCCATCGGGCTGTTCCTGGGCTGGAAGCTTTGCCTCACCGCACTTTTCATCGGAGTTGTGTCCGCCGGGCTGGTCAGCCTGTTCCTGATCCTGACAAAGCTCAGGAAAGGGAAGGACACGATTCCCTTCGGTCCGTTCCTGGTGGCCGGCGCCTTTATAACGGTCCTGTGGGGCTGGGATCTGCTGAATTGGTATCTGGGAAGGCTTTAACAAAACATTTATTTCATAAACGATTAAGAAAGAGGAGGATAAAGAAATGCCGCAAATCAAAAACTATATGGAAGAAATCGTCTTTAATCAGATGAAGGATGTGCTGACGGACATAAACATGTGCACCTGTGAAAAATGCCTTTTGGACATTGCAGCCATCGCGTTGAACGATCTGCCTCCGAAATACATTGTCACGGAAAAGGGAGAGCTTTATTCCAAAATCAACGCGCTCGGGCAGCAGTTCGAGGTGGACGTCGTTGCGGCGATCACAAAGGCGGCGGTTCTCGTCAAGAGAAGACCGAGGCACGAATAGGACGGGATTGAACGGAAGGGAAAGAACAGCATGGCGAAAAAGATACTGGTTGTAAACGGGCCGAACCTGAACCTTCTGGGCACCCGGGAGAAAGATGTGTACGGCACGGCGACCCTTGCGGAAATCGCGGCGGATGTGAACCGGGAAGCGCAGCTTCTGGACATGGAGGTGGATTTCCTCCAGACGAATCACGAGGGGGAGATCATCGACAAGATCCATGAAGCAAGGGGGAACTACGACGTTCTGATCCTCAATCCCGGCGCATACACTCACTACAGTATTGCAATAAGGGATGCGGTCAAAGCCGTGGAACTGCCCTGCATCGAGGTGCATCTGTCTAACATCCACGCCCGGGAGGAGTTCCGAAGCAAGTCCGTGATCGCTCCGGTCTGCACGGGACAAATCAGCGGGTTCGGACCACAGAGCTATATCGTCGCACTCAGGGCGGCCTCCCTGCTTTGAGGCCTATATCCATAAGGACCTGGAGGATCGTTTAAATGGCAGAGCCCTATAAGAAAAGACTGCTTGAACTTCGAAAGAAAATGAAGTTGAAAAATACGGACGCGGTGCTGGTGACGAAGCGGGAGAACTATCTTTATCTGTCCGGCTTTACCGGAAGCTCCGCGTGCCTGTTCATCTCCGGCCAAAGAGCCGTTCTGCTTACCGATTTCAGGTATGTGGAGCAGGCGGCGGCCCAGGCTCCGGAGTATGAAATCGTCCAGTACATCGGGAACAACATCGGCGAACTCAACGACCTGGTCGAGAAGGAAAAGGTCGAGAAGCTTTCCTTTGAAGAAGGACACCTTACCTGTAAGGAACAGGCGGAATTCGCCGGGAAGCTGAAGGTGAGCGCGTTTACCCCCTTGGATGGGGTAATTGAGGAGCTGCGCAGAACCAAGGATGAATCCGAAATTGAACGGATTAAAGAGGCGGTCCGGATCGCGGACGACGTTTACGCCCATATCCTCGGATTCATCAAGCCCGGGGTCGCAGAAGTGGAGCTGGCGGCGGAGATGGAATATTTCATGCGGCGTCAGGGAGCCACGGGGCCTTCCTTCGAGACGATCGTCGCCTCCGGGAAGAGAGCGTCCATGCCCCACGGCGTAGCGTCTGAGAAAAAGATTGAAGCCGGCGATGTGATCACCATGGATTATGGCGTTTTATACAAGGGCTATTGTTCGGATATTACCAGAACCGTTTTTCTCGGCAAGCCGGACAGGGAACTAGAAAAAATATACAGGATCGTACTGGATGCGCAGCTTAAGGGTATAGCGGCCGTGAGACAGGGCATTCTAGGAAAGGATGCCGACGCCGTCGCCAGAGCCGCGATAACGGAGGCCGGCCACGGCGACAATTTCGGCCACGGACTGGGCCATGGAGTCGGCCTGGAGATCCACGAGGAACCGATGCTCTCCATGCGGGGGACGGTGGAACTCCGGGACGGAATGGTGGTCACGGTGGAGCCCGGCATCTATGTCCCCGGCCTCGGCGGCGTCCGGATCGAGGACATGGTGGTCGTAAACGGGGATTCGGCCCGTATTCTTACGACTGCTCCGAAGGAATTTACCGTCCTGTAGGAGGTTTTGCAGGAAAGGAAAGAAAATTTTTCTTGAAATGCAGGTTGTTTTCATTTAATATTAGTGAGTACTCGTTGTCAAAGGGGAAAAACAGTGCAGGATCCTTATAAATTGATACGAAAATGTACGGGAATTAACGGAGGGATTATTTATGATAACAGCAGGCGAATTTAGGAACGGCGCAACATTCGAGCTCGACGGACAGGTGTTCAGGGTGGACGAGTTCCAGCATGTCAAGCCTGGAAAGGGCGCGGCCTTTGTCCGGACCAGACTGAAGAACATCATAACGGGCGCGACCGTTGAAAGAACCTTCAATCCGACCGACAAGATGCCCAAGGCCCACATCGAGAGGAAGGACATGCAGTATCTTTACAACGATGGCGACCTGTTCTACTTCATGGATACGGAAACCTTCGAGCAGATGCCCATCAGCAAGGGTACCATCGGCGACACGTTCAAGTTCGTCAAGGAAAACATGGTCGTAAAGATCCTTTCTTTTAAGGGAAATGTGTTCGGAATCGAGCCTCCGACCTTTGTCGAGCTTGAAATTACGGAAACGGAACCCGGCTTCAAGGGCGATACGGCTACCGGAGCTACCAAACCGGCTATTCTTGAAACAGGGGCGACGGTAAAGGTGCCGCTCTTTATCAACCAGGGAGATGTGATCCGGATCGACACCAGGACGGGAGAATACCTGGAGAGGGCTTAACCGGCTGCGTACCGAATAAATCGGAAAAGCGGCGGGAATATTACTTAGATGAGTGCAAGGACAGGATGCAATACTAGAAATGGAGGAATTTTATGAATTACCTGAAGGAGAGGGTCGCTTACCTTAAAGGACTTGCGGAAGGGATGCAGATCAGTGATTCTACCAATGAAGGAAAGCTTCTGAAGGCTATAATAGATGTATTGGAAGATGTGGCCATCGCCGTCGATGACGTGGAAGAGGTGCAGGAACAGCTCAGCGAGCAGGTGGATGAAATGGACGAAGACCTGGCCGAGATTGAAAGCATTCTTTATGACGAAGAGTACGAATGCGATGAATGCAGTGACGACGAGGATGAGGAAGAGGACGATGAGGACGACGATGCCGTAGCGGAATTCGATTGCCCTCACTGCGGGAAAAGCATTACGCTGGAAGCTTCCGACATCAACGAGGATTCTATTGCCTGTCCGCATTGCAAAAAGGAAATAGAGATCGAATGGACCTGCGATTGTGAAGAGTGCGCAGACTGCGATGACGACGAGGACGACGATACGGAACAATAAAATGGAGCTTTTGGAAAGGTAGGTCCTTGGCGACAGGCGACCTGCCTTTTTTACAGCAAGGGGTCGGCTGAAGCCTGAACGGGTTCAACGATCCCCAAGGAGACGGCTGAAACAGCATAACAGGGGTGTTGACATGTCAGTGGGAAAAAAGGTTCTTAGGGAAATCTGGGAATGGATCATCGTATTTGCAGCGGCTTTTATTCTGGTACTGCTCCTGAATACGATCGTTTTCGCTACCACCCAGGTCAGGCAGACATCCATGCAGGATACCCTTATGGAAGGTCAGCACCTGCTCGTGGAAAAGATCAGCTACTTTTTTAAGGAGCCCGCCCGGAAGGATATTATCGTTTTTGTGGAAGACCAGTATCCGGCCAATTATATTGACCGTGTAAAAATCTTTCTGACAGACGTTTCGGAAATTTTCAAGCCGGTCGAAGCGAAGACCAATATCCGGCTGGTCAAGCGGGTCATAGGGGTTCCCGGAGATACGGTGGATATAAAGGACGGAAAGGTCTATGTCAATGGCACAGTCCTGGACGAGCCTTACGTGAAAGGGGAAACCTTCGTCCGGGATTTTTCGTTCCCGGTGGAGAAGATTCCGAAGGACAAATACCTGGTATTCGGCGACAACAGGGAGGTCAGCAAGGACAGCAGGACCTTCGGCCTGATCGACCGCAGCCAGATCGAAGGCAAAGCGGTTTTCCGGTTCTGGCCGCTGAACCGCATCGGTGCCGTAAAATAGAAACAGGCGCTTTCGGCCATTCCTAAGGGAAAGAAGAGCAGGGATTCGACCCCCTGCTTTTTTTATGCGCGTTTTTCGTATCTTCGCAGGCATAAAATGGGACAAAGCCAAATACATATTATAAAGACCAAGGAGAAGGACGAGGGGACCGGGAGGGAAACAGATGAAGAAGGATATTCTGCCGATGCTTTCAAAAAGGCTTGCAGAGATCATGGAACGGGCGGTGCCGGAAAACCTGGACGGCCTCGAGGAAATCCGGCTCAGGGCGGACAAACCGCTCATGCTCCTGAACTACAGCCGGGAGTGGTTTGTAAGCCGGGAGGGCCTTCTTACGGCTGTCCCGGAAGGAAGCGTCATCGTAAGGCAGGAGGACATCCTGGCAGCCCTTGAACGGATGAGCGAAAATTCCATCTATGCCTATCAGGATGAAATCCGGAACGGCTACCTGACCATAAAGGGCGGACACCGGGTCGGATTATCGGGCCGGGTGATCGTTGAAGGCGGCAGCGTAAAAAACATAAAGGACATCTCCGGCCTCAATATCCGCATTTCAAACCAGGTCATCGGATGCTCGGACAAGGTAATGGGTCATCTCATCAAAAACAGCATGGAGATCTACAATACACTGATCATATCGCCGCCCCAGTGCGGAAAGACGACTATTCTCCGGGATATAGCGCGAACGTTGAGCAATGGATATCGAAAAGCGAATTTCAGGGGCATCAAGGTCGGTATCGTGGACGAACGCTCCGAAATCGCGGCGTGCCTGCACGGTATCCCGCAGAACGACGTGGGGCTCCGGACGGACGTGCTGGACGGATGCCCGAAAAACATCGGCATGGCAATGCTCATCCGTTCCATGTCTCCCAATGTCATTATTACGGACGAAATCGGGAACGAGGGCGATCGGGAAGCTATCCACGGCGTTTTGAACGCAGGGGTGAAAATCATTGCCTCCGCCCACGGCTATAATGTCTCCGAGCTGCAAAGCAGGCGGGAGGTCCTGAAAATGATGGAGGAAAGAGTGTTTGAAAGGTATATTGTGCTGGGCAATTCCAATGGCCCCGGAACCCTCCTGGAGGTAATCGACGGGTTCAGCATGAAATCGGTAACGGGAGTTTCTTCTTATGCTGTTTAAAATCGCGGGAAGCCTGGTCGTCCTTTTTTCCTGTACGTTCCTGGGGTACATTCTTTCGGCGGATTGCCGCAGGAGGCCGCAGCAGCTCCGGGACCTGCAGGCGATGCTTCAGATGTTCGAAAACCAGATCACCTACCTTTCCGATGTGATAGCGGAGGCTTTTGAAAGGATCGGAAGGGTATGCCGGAGCGAAACCGGAATATTTTTCACCGGAACGGTGGAACTGCTGAGGAAAAACAGGAACATAAGCGCCAGCCAGGCCTGGGAGCAGGCCGTTCGGCAAAATATCAAAAGAACGGCCCTCAACACGGAGGATGAAGAAATTCTCGGGGTTTTTGGCAAAATGCTCGGATGCACGGACCTGGAGGGGCAGGTCAGAAACATACGGCTTGCCCTGGAGCAGATCCGGCAGCAGGAGCTGAAAGCGGAAGCAAGCCGCATAAAAAACGAAAAAATGTACCGGAGCCTGGGCATATTGGGCGGGATCGCCGTAGTAATCGTACTTTTGTGAATGAGTGAAAAGGAGTTCGTAGCCATGGGGGTTGATTTGATTTTCAGGATTGCAGCAATCGGGATACTGGTGGCCGTACTGAACCAGCTGCTGATCCGGTCCGGCCGGGAGGAGCAGGCCATGATGACAACGCTGGCCGGGCTGATCGTCGTGCTGCTGATGGTCGTCAAAGAGATCGCGAACCTGTTCGAGACGGTCAAAATGATCTTCAAGCTGAATTAGCGGGCCTGTCCGGGAGGATTGTTGGGATGCAGATACTGCAGATTATTGGGATCGGTATTGTCGCGGCCGTGATCATCATCGTGCTGCGGACGCAAAGACCCGAAATTGCACTTCAGGCCAGTATAGTCACCGGGATCGTCATCTTCCTGCTCCTGGCATCCAAGATATCGGCGGTGGTGGAAGTGCTTGAAAGCTTTGCAGACCGGGCGGACATAAAACCGGTGTATTTTACCGCCGTATTAAAAATTACAGGAATAGCCTATATCACGGAATTCGGAGCGGAGGTCTGCAAGGATGCCGGGGAGGGCTCCATCGCCTCGAAAATCGAACTGGCCGGCAAGGTGACCATAGTGGCGCTGGCCGTGCCGATCATTACATCGCTGCTGGACCTGGTCCTGAAAGTAATGCCGTAAACCGGGAGGACATATGAAAAAGACATACAAAAGAGGCCTGAAAATACTGACAGCGCTGTTTGCAGCAATTATAACCATGACCGCCGCCGGATTCGTGTGCGTGGCGGAGGAGGAACCGCAGACGGCTCCGACGGTGGAACAGAGAATCCTCCAGGAGCAGTCCGCTTCAAGCGGGGCGGAAAGAATCGCGGAGGAGTTGGACAAGTATGCGGACGAGGAAAGCCTCGCCCTCCTGGACGGCTATGATCCGTCGCGGATCATCGGCGAGGTTTCCGCCGGAAAACTGGATTTCAATATTAAAAGCCTGTTGAATAATGCGCTGAGGACCCTTTTCAAGGAATTGTACCAGAATCTCGGCATCCTGGCGAAGCTGGCGGTGCTGATCGTCATCTGCGCCGTTCTGAAAAACCTGCAGTCCGCTTTTCTAAGTGAAAGCGTATCCGAAATTGCGTTTTACGTCTGCTACGCCGTGATTGTGTCCGTCCTGCTTGTCAGCTTTAGTACGGCCGTCCGGCTTGGAACGGAAATTATCGACGGCATGGTGGGCTTTATGGTCGCTACCATCCCCATATTGATCACCATGCTGGTTTCGGGCGGCAGCATCACCACCGGGGGCGTTTTCCAGCCGGTCATGCTGATGGTGGTGGAAGTGACGGCCACGATCATTAAAAACGTATTCATTCCGTTGATCTTTTTATCGACGATTCTTACCATCCTCAGCAACATCTCGGAGAAAATCCAACTGACCAGGATGGCGGGCTTTATCCGGCAGATCGGCGTATGGGGGCTGGGGATCGTTCTGACGGTATTCATCGGCATCGTATCCCTGCAGGGCTCCATGGGCGCCGTCATCGACGGCGTAACCAGCAAGGCCGCCAAATTCGCCATCAGCACCTTTATCCCGGTGGTGGGAAAAACCCTTTCCGACGCGGCGGACACCGTCATCGGCTGTACGCTGCTTATAAAAAACGCCGCGGGGGCCGCGGTGATGATCGGGATCGTGGCGATCTGCGTCGTGCCGCTGCTGAAAATCATAGCGCTTGTTGCCTTATACAAGGCGGCGGGAGCATTGTTCGAACCGATTTCGGAAAAGAGGATCATCGTCTGCATCAACGATGTCGCGGGGTCCATGCTCCAGATTTTTTCCGTGACTGCCGCCGTTGCAATCATGTTTCTGATTTCCATCACAGCCCTGATCAGCGCCGGCAACCTGAGCGCCATGATCCGGTGACGGCGCCCGCCCGGCCGGAAATTGCGGATTGGAGGCAGGAATGCAGATGAATTGCGGATGGATTGCACATAAATGGCGGGCAGGAGGCGGGAATGATTGATTTTGTGAAGGATTGGGTCATCCATATCGTAGCGCTGGTGCTCTTTATCGTCCTGGTTGAAATGCTGCTTCCGACGGGCCGCATGAAGAAATATGTCAGCCTGGTAACCGGAGTCATTCTCATTATCGCAATTATCAGCCCGATTGTGGAAGTGCTGGGCAAAAACGCCGATATCACCGCCTTCCAGATAACCAACAGCAATACCCTGGATAAGCTCCAGATCGAAAAGGACAGCAAGGTCCTGGAAAAGGCGCAGATGAAACAGATCGTCGAGGTCTACAGGGACAAGATCATCCAGCAGATCGAGCAAAGCGCGGAAGAGGTGGAGGGAGTGAGCCGGGCCAGGGCGGAGGTGCTGATCAACGAGGATTATGCGTCCCGGGACTTTGGAACGATACAGCGGGCCTACATTGAGATCGTGCCGAAGGAATCCGGCAAGCTTGAATCCTCCGGCGGGGAATCTGTTACGGAGAATGGAACCATCGGCATGGAGGCCACCTCCGTAAAACCGGTGAACAAAATCGATAAGGTGACCATAGGCGACAAAGCAGACCGCGAAGCCATACCGGAAAACATTGATCCGAAATTGAAAAAGAGGCTCGAAGAGAGAATGAGCAGCGTGTTTGGCATAAGCAGCGAGAATATTGTGATATCTCAGGCAAAGAGGTGACGGCATGGATTTTTTTAAAAAGCTGAAAGCGAAGATCGAGGGACAGGACCGGAAAAAGCTCATTGAAAACACGGTGATCGTGATCATTATAGGGATCGTCCTTCTTATAGCCGGAAGCACTCTGTTCCACGGGAAGGAAGCGGCGGGCGCCGGGAATGAAAAAGAAGCCGCTGCCAGGGCCGCATCCCCGGACAGCTCTCCAACGGCGGGCGATGACGCCGAATCCAGGCTGAAGGCGCTGCTGTCGCAAATGAAAGACGTCGGGAAGGTCGATGTGATGATCACCTACGCGGTCAGCAAGGAAGATGTCCCGGCCTATGACGTGAAAAGGAGCCAGAGCAGCACCCAGGAGAAGGATAGCGAAGGCGGGACAAGAAATGTAAGCGAAGAGCAGTACGACAGCACAGTTGCGTATGAGGACTCGGCGGACGGCGGGAAAAAGCCGGTCCTCTTGAAGAAAATCGAACCGCAGGTAAAGGGCGTGCTGGTCGTGGCGGAAGGCGCGGACAGCGCGGAGGTGAGGGAGAGCATCCGCAGTTCGGTCATGGTCGTGCTGGATGTTCCGGCCCACAAGGTACAGGTGGTGCAGCGGAAAAAGTGACAGGTTTTCCAAAAAAACAGATATAAACAAACTATCCAATGAATATATTATCTATGGAATGGGACAAAAAACAAAAATTTTACTTTTTATAAAGGGGGCAGTGTAATGATGGTTTTTAAAAGGAAGCAGATCGTAATTTTAGCGTTGATACTTATGATAGTGGTAGCGGGCTATCTGCAATACAGCTACAGGCAGGGAACCACTTCTACCAGCAGCGATCTCGGCGAGGCGGTATACGTTGACAACGAGGTCGAAAACGAGAGCCTGGCAGGGACCGACCAGGAACCTTCCGATAATGCGGCGGTTCAGAAAAATGTAACTGCTTCCAAAATGGCCAATGACTTTTTTGCCGAGTCGAAAATGGAGAAGGAAACCAGCCGGAGCAAGAACAGCGAGTCTTTGAAGGCGATTACCGAGGACATCAACGCCAGCAAGGAAACCAAGGCGGAAGCCTATGAAAAGATGATAGCCCTGTCGGACAACGCCGACAAGGAAATGCGGATCGAAACGCTGATCAACAAATTGGGCTTTGCGGACAGCTTCGTCCTCTTTGCCGATGACGGCAGCGTGGACATCGTTGTAAAGACGCCGAGTCTGTCAACCTCACAGACCGCCCAGATAACGGATGTCGTGACCCGGCAGGCCGAGGTGGACGTAGTGGATATCCATATCAAGACCATGTTTTGATCACGGCGCATAGAGGTTTACTAAACCTGCCATAGATGCTATAATGTTTTCTAGAACGAAACCCGGTGGAGGTATGCTATGGAAGAAATTGGCCAGAGTGTTGTAAACGAGATCGGTGCGATCAAGATCACCGACGAGGTGGTAGCCATCATTGCGGGAATCGCCGCAACCGAGGTCCCCGGCGTCACGGGCATGAGCGGCGGCATTGCCGGCGGTATTGCCGAGGCCCTTGGCCGGAAGAACCTTTCCAAGGGCGTCAAGGTGGAGGTCGGCGAAAAAGAAGCGGCCATCGATCTTTTCATCATCGTGGAATACGGATACCGCATCCCCGAGGTAGCCTGGACCATCCAGGAAAAAGTCAAGAGCGCCGTCGAGGAAATGACCGGCCTGAATGTCATCGAGGTGAACATACATATACAGGGTGTGAATCTGGAGAGGGAACACAAAAAAGAACTCCCGGAGGATCAGACAAAGCTGAAATAAAAACGTATTTATCAATAAACCCATTAGGGTTTATTTTTTTTTGGCAATGCTCTATAATGGAAATACATCCTCCAAAGGAAATTTGTGCATGCGAACCAAAGACAACAGTTAAGGAAAGGGGTTGTATACCTGTGAATATTTTTTTCAGAGTTCTGCTGGCGATCTACGCCTTTTGCCTGGCGCTGGTATCGGCAACAGCCATGTATATCATCATCGTACCGGCCGCGTTTACCAGCTTTACCGGGTATCTAGCGGAGCAGATTTTTACGGAGGGAGCGACCGCCATCCGGATAGCAGTCTTTGCAATAGCGCTGCTCTTCTTTGCCCTGAGCGTGATGTTCCTCCTCTCCGGAGTGAAAAGCAACAAGGATAAAAAAGCGGTCAGTAAACATACTAATATTGGAGAAATTCGAATTTCACTGAATTCGATTGAAAATATCGCGATCAACGCTTCGAAAAAGGCTGGCGGAGTAAAGGAATCCAAGACCCTGGTCAAAAAGGCGGAGGACGGTGTGGAAATCGAGGTTCGCGTCATTGTGATGCCGGATTTGAGCATACCGGCCATATCCGAGGATGTGCAGGGAAGGGTCAAGAAGGCGGTGGAGGATGCCGCCGGAATTCCCGTGAAAAATGTGAAGGTGCTTGTGGACAGCATTTTTTCGGGAGTTACTTACAAAGCCAGGGTAGAATAACAGGAGGTGCCGGATGAACCTTGAGAAAATCTTAATGTACTACGAGGACCATAAAGGAGCCATTATTGGCGCCGGAACCGGCTTTTTGATGGCGATTCTGATCCTGATCCTCGGATTTTTCAAAGTGCTTTTTATTGCAATCTTTGCCGGTGTAGGGTATTATATTGGCAAACAGATCCATGAAGACAGGGACTACATAAAGAATCTTCTGGATAGGGTTTTACCGCCGGGAACCTATCGGTAGGGATGGCAAACCGCCGGGAATTGACCGTTGGGTGGCCCTTTCAGGGGTAGTGAACGGAATGCGATTACCCGTTTCAGGCGGCATATGGACAGGGAGGAAGACAGATGGGACGCAGAGCCTCCAGGGAACTGGCAATGAAGCTCTTATACCAGTTGGAAATACAAAAGGAAGACCGGGAGGAACAGAAGAACCGGTTTTTTGAGGAGAATACCCTTGCCGAAAAGGACAGGGCGTATATCAACGATGTGGCCGAGGGCGTTTTCAGCAGGCAGGAAGCCATAGACAACGTCATCGAAGTGAATTCGAAGGGCTGGAAGATCGGAAGGATTTCGAAGGTGGATCTTTCGATCATGCGCCTGAGCATATACGAAATTTGTTTCCGGAACGACATTCCGTTGAATGTGTCGATCAATGAAGCCGTGGAGCTTGCCAAGAAATACAGCGGCGAAGACGCCGGCTCCTTTGTCAACGGCATTTTGAGCAAGGTCCGGTCAGAAGGCGGGGATTCCGCAGGGGAACCCGCCGATTCCGGAAAGGAACCCGCCGGACCGTCCGCCTCCGCCGATGAATCCTGAAGAAAAGCGATTGGACAGGAAGACGATGAGGGTCTTATCCGTATCCGAAGTCAATAAATACATCAAGGACCTGGTAGCCAGGGACATTATTCTGTCCGGATTGTGGGTGAAGGGAGAAATCTCCAATTTCAAGAACCATTATTCCGGTCATTTTTATTTTACGCTCAAAGATGAAAAGGCAGTGATAAAGTGCGTCATGTTCCGTTCCCATGCCGCCGCTCTTCCCTTTGTCCCGGAAGACGGGATGAAGATCCTGGCGCGGGGCTATGTCTCCGTCTTTGAAAGAGACGGCCAGTATCAGCTGTATGTAGAGGAAATGCAGCCGGATGGGGTCGGCGCGCTTTATGTCGCATTTGAAAAGCTGAAGGCAAAACTGCAGCAGGAAGGTCTGTTTGACGAGGCCAGGAAACGAAGGCTGCCTTACATGCCCGGTTCCATAGGGGTTGTCACTTCCTCCACCGGCGCGGTGGTGAGGGATATTATAAATATCCTCAGCAGAAGGTTTTACAATGTCACCATAAAGGTGTATCCCGTGCAGGTCCAGGGGGAGGGAGCCGCGGGCCAGATCGCCGCGGGCATCCGCCGGCTGAACGAGCTCGCCAATGTGGACGTGATCATCGTCGCCAGGGGCGGCGGTTCCCTTGAGGAATTGTGGGCTTTCAACGAGGAAATTGTCGCGCGCAGCATTTATCATTCCAAGATACCGGTGATCTCCGCCGTAGGCCATGAAACGGACTTTACCATCTCCGATTTTGTCGCGGATGTAAGGGCGTCAACGCCGTCGGCCGCCGCCGAGCTGGTTATGCCGGAAAGAGCCGCCGTGGAAAACCGGCTTGACGGCTTGAATATGAGGCTTCGGAACGCAATCCTGAAGAGGACCTCCATCGAGCGGCTGAAGCTGAAGCGCCTGAATGAAAGCGTAGCGTTCCGGCAGCCCCTGAACAGGGTATACCAGGAGCGGATGCACCTGGATGTCCAGAAAAAATACCTGCAAAAGGCCCTGACGGCGTTGAACGCGGGGTACCGCAGCAGGCTCGGGACCCTGGCGGCGGGGCTGGATGCCTTGAGCCCGCTGAATTCGCTGGCAAGGGGATATAGTATAGTCCGGTCGGTAAAGGACGATACTCTTGTAAAATCGGTCTCCGTCGTCCATAAGGGAGACCGGCTTGAGGTCCGCGTGACGGACGGCAGGCTGGAATGCGTGGTTGAGGAAATCAAGGGGGATAAAACGTCATGAGCGAGAACGGAACAAGTTTTGAAAGGGCGCTGGCGGAGCTGGAGGAAATTGTGAAAAAGCTCGAAAAGGGCGAATTGACGCTGGATGATTCCATTGCGTGCTTTCAGAGGGGCGTGGAACTGACGAAGTACTGCAGCAAAAGGCTGGATGAAGCCGAACGGAGCATAACGATGCTGGTCGAGGGCGAAAACGGCACGGTGACGGAAAAGGAAATGCCGGTCTGAGCAGGAGCGGCTCAATCCGCAGGAGGCGGTTCTTTCATGGCGCGACGGGAGGAAAGCATGGAATTCAAGACACAGATGGAGAAATGGAACCTGCTGGTAAACAATACATTGGATGATTATCTGACCATAAACGACGGCCCTGGGTCGAATCTCTGCAAGGCGATGAAATACAGCCTGATGGCCGGAGGAAAGCGGCTGCGGCCCGTGCTGGCCCTGGCGGTCTGCGATATGCTGGGCGGCGACGGTCGCGATGTCCTGCCGTTTGCCTGCGCCCTGGAAATGATCCATACCTATTCCCTGATTCATGACGACCTGCCGGCCATGGACAACGACGACTTCCGGAGAGGAATTCCTACCAATCACAAGGTGTTTGGGGAAGCCATGGCGATCCTGGCAGGGGACGCGCTGCTGAACAAGGCGTTCGAGGTGATGCTGGCCCATGCTGGAACGGCGGAAGGCCGGCCGGACAAAAGAATCCAGGCAATGGGGATTATTGCCCGGAGCGCGGGGGCGGAAGGGATGATCCGCGGGCAGGTGGTCGATCTGGAATCCGAAGGGCTCGCGATCGGAAAGGAAACCCTCGAATATATGCACCGGTGCAAAACCGGCGCGCTGATCAAGGCTCCCGTCCTGGCCGCCGCAGTATTGGCCGGGGCCAATGACAGGGAATACAAGATGCTTGAAATTTACGCGGAAAACATCGGGCTCGCGTTTCAGATAAAAGACGACATAATGGATGTGAAGGGAAGCCTGGAACAGATGGGGAAGGCGGCAGGCAGCGATGCGGCCGCGAACAAGTCCACCTATGTGACGCTGTTCGGGGTGGACGAAGCGGAGGCGTTGCTGGACAGGACGATCCGTTCCGCGCTGGATGCGCTGGACTGCTTCGGGGAGAAAGCGTGGTTCCTGAAGGAGCTGGCCCTGTACATCCAAACCCGGACGAATTGAGGAAAGCGCCAGCATCCCCTAATTACGGGCAAAGCAGATGAGCATAATGCAGATAAAGAAACATAACGCCATTTTCTGTTCCTTTTGACTATAAATCAAACTTCAGTACTTCTTTTATGGAGTCTGCAGATATGGTATAATAGTAATCCGGTACTTCAATAATTGCTATAAAACATGGTGGCGCAGTATTCTAGTCAGTACTGCCGTTTCTGAAGACGGGCCTAAAAATCCGTTTAAGGGCATATCGATGAAGTTCCTTGTGTCGGCTTGCTACGCCCAGTGGTGGGTCGATGCTGGGAGTTAAGGTTTAGGGGCGATCTGCAATGGCATGCAGGCGTTGACCCCTCTACCGTGGAGACCCTGACTTTTGGAAGAAAAGCCGGTGCCGCTTTCCCGAAAAGGAGATGCAGTGCCGCCACCTCGACCACGAGCAGGGATTAAACCTGTTAGGCGGTATCGTATGATGCTGTGAACAGTGTAGCCTGCCTTGCGTGAATATGGTGGATAATGGATCAGATGCGGGAGCACTGGCCGGTGCAAGCGCATTATCGCTATTCGAAACCTTATTTGCAAAAGAGGCTAGGAAACGGACAGACTGCAGAGGAAAACTCCTAGGCTGTTCAAATTGAAGTATGCTGGGGATTGCAGTGTGGACTAAGTGGTAATCAGGCCTCGCCTGCGGTAACGCGGCGACTGTGAGTTTAAAGGGAAACCGCTGTTATGGCGACATTTCAGTATAAACAGGGGAAATCCTGCCTGACCTAAGCCGCAAAATTTACTCAGCATATTGCCACCGGTTTTCTATACAACACAAGGGGACATTTTAATGTCCCCGATTTACTGTTCAGGGCCGGGGAGGACCGGCTCGGCGCGACTAAGAAATTTTTGGAGGAGTTCAACTTGGAAGACGGGTACAGGCATCCGGCGGATGAGCGGAAGGTCCGATTCAGGCCGAACACGGTTGCCGGTTCAAAAAAAAGCAATTCCATATGGATCATGACCGTGACGGTCTTATCCTTCCTGATATCGGCTGTCCTGACGGTGGCCTCTTCGGACGTTTTAAAGGAAGCCGACATTATCACTGCATTCCTGGTTATTTTGTTCATCATCCTGGTCAATATCGTCTTCGATGTCATCGGCACGGCGGTTACGGCGGCGGACGAAACGCCGTTCCACGCGATGGCGTCGCGGAAGCTGTACGCGGCCAAGCAGTCGATCCGGCTGATCCGCAATGCCGATAAGGTATCGAACGTCTGCAACGACGTGGTGGGCGATATTTGCGGCATTATCAGCGGCGCAGCGGGCGCGTACATCATTTTCCGGATCATTGGCCGGCAGGAAGCGGTGACCTGGACGGAGCTTGCGATCACGGGCCTCATAACGGCGCTGACCGTGGGCGGAAAGGCCCTTGGCAAATCTGTCGCCATACGGAACAGCAATTTCATAATTTATAAGGTAAGTGTTATTATTAAGTTTATAACAGATAAGTTTTCATTTTTAAGAAGAAAAAGGAAATCTTCAAAATGATTGAGAATAAAGCATCGGAAAGCCTATTGGACGGCATATGTTTCCCGGAGGACATCAGGAAGCTCGATCCGCAGCAGCTCAGGAAACTGGCGGCGGAGCTCAGACAATTTCTTATAGAAAAGGTTTCTGCGACAGGCGGGCATCTGGCCTCCAACCTTGGCGTCGTGGAGCTGACGCTTGCCCTGCATAAGGTTTTCAACACCCCTCAGGATAAAATCATCTGGGATGTGGGGCACCAGTCTTATGTACATAAAATCATTACGGGCCGGAAGGACCGGTTCGATACGCTGAAGCAGTTGGACGGAATATCCGGCTTTCCCAAGCAGAGCGAGAGTTGCTACGACTGTTTCGACACGGGCCACAGCAGCACCTCCATATCCGCCGCCCTTGGGATGGCAAAGGCAAGAGACATATTAAAGGAAAATTATTCGGTCATCGCCGTGATCGGCGACGGCGCACTGACGGGCGGAATGGCCTTTGAAGCCTTGAATGACGCGGGGCGGTCGCCCAACAACCTCATCATCGTGCTCAATGACAATGAAATGTCCATCAGCAGAAATGTGGGCGGTTTTTCACGCTATTTGAGCAACATCCGGACACAGCCCATCTATTCGAAGGCAAAAGAGGACCTGGATTCCCTGCTGAATAAAATCCCGGTAGTGGGCAAAAGCGCCGCAAATGCCCTGGATTGGGCAAAGGGAACGATCAAATACATGGTGATGCCCGGGATGATTTTTGAAGAGCTTGGCCTGAAATACCTGGGTCCCATCGACGGACACAACACGGAGGAGCTCATAAAGGTCTTCACCAGCGCCAAAAGGCAGAAAGGCCCCGTTCTGGTCCACGTCCGGACGCAAAAGGGAAAGGGATACAAGTTCGCCGAAGAAAATCCCCAGGATTTTCATGGAATATCCCCCTTTGAGATTGAAACCGGCGAGGTGAAAATCAACAATGGCCCGTCCTATTCCGATATTTTCGGGAAGAAGCTGGTGAGCCTGGCGGAAACGGAACCCGCCCTTGCCGCCATTACAGCGGCAATGCCCATCGGGACTGGCCTGGAGGAGTTCTCGAAAAAATATCCGGAACGGTTTTTTGACGTCGGGATTGCGGAGCAGCATGCCGTTACGTTTGCGGCCGGCCTGGCAAAAGCCGGGATCAAGCCGGTGGTCGCCGTCTATTCGACTTTTTTGCAGCGCTCCTATGATCAGATCATACACGACGTGGCGCTGCAAAAGCTGCACGTGGTCCTGGCCATCGACCGGGCGGGAATCGTGGGCGAGGACGGAGAGACCCACCAGGGGCTGTATGATCTGTCGTTTTTGAATCATATTCCCAACATGACCGTTGCCGCGCCTTGCGATTACGAGGAATTTGAAAAACTGCTGGAATTTGCGGTTTTGAACTATAACGGGCCGATTGCCCTGAGATACCCCAGGGGGGCGGGAAAAAGGCAGCTTGCCCCGGTTGGGGATATCCGCGCGGGAAAAGGGGTCCGGCTGGCCGCCGGCACGGATATTTCCATCCTTGCGGTGGGAAATATGGTGGAGACGGCGCTGGAAACGGCGGAGCTCCTCAAAACGAAAGGGATCAGCGTGGAGGTCATCAACGCCCGGTTTGTCAAACCGCTGGACGAGAGGCTTATCCTGGAAAGCGCACTGAAAACTGGCGTTGTTGCCACATTGGAGGACAATTCCGTAAAGGGCGGCTTTGGAAGCAGCGTTCTCCAGTTGATCAACGAGAACGGCCTGAAGTGCAGGATCGCCGTGTTCGGCTTCCCGGACATGCCCATTCTGCACGGTTCCCGGAAGGAGCTTTTTAAAAAGTACCGGTTGGATGCGGATTCCCTGGCGCATGATATGACCAGAATGCTTAGAACTAGATAGGAAACGGGACGGCGGGGCGTTCCCCGCCGGCTGCAGGGTCGGAGGAACGGAATTGGAGAAGGAAAGACTCGATCTATTGCTGGTGCAGAAAGGGCTGTGCGAAAGCCGTGAAAAGGCGAAGGCTTCCATCATGGCCGGGCTGGTCTATGTCAACGGAGAACGGGCGGACAAGCCGGGCAGCAGCTACCCGCAAACCGCCGGGGTCGAACTGCGGGAGAACCTGAATCCCTTTGTCAGCAGGGGAGGCTTGAAGCTGGACAAGGCGATCCGGCATTTCGGCATCGACCTGAACGGGAAACGGACCATGGACGTGGGCGCATCGACGGGAGGCTTTACCGACTGCATGCTGAAGAACGGCGTGGTCAAGGTCGTTGCAATCGACGTGGGATACGGCCAGTTGGCATGGACACTGCGCAACGACGAGAGGGTAATAAACCTGGAAAGAACCAATATCCGGTATGTTAAGCCGGAGGATATCGGAATGGAGGCGGATTTTGCCTCTATTGACGTGTCCTTTATATCCCTGAGCAAGGTGCTGCCTGCGGTAAAAGCGCTTCTGGATCAGCAGCGCGGCGAGGTGCTCTGCCTTATCAAGCCCCAGTTCGAAGCCGGGCGGGACAAGGTCGGCAAGCATGGCGTCGTAAGAGATATCGCCGTGCACCGGCAGGTGGTGGAAGAGGTGATTGCTTTTGCGGTGGGGATCGGTTTCCGGTTCAAGGGCCTGACCTACTCTCCCATTAAAGGACCGGAGGGCAACATCGAATACTTGTGCTACCTATCCCTGCAGGACGGCGGAGAAAATATTCGGGAAATATTGCCGCTTATCGGGAACATTGTCGAAATGTCGCATTCCGAGCTTTAGGAATCCTTGCTTCAGGGGCTGCCGCAATGATTTTGACGGTGCGATCCCAATTTGTATTCGGCATAAATATACGGTATAATTAGTAAGGATTATGTTTCCATCACCGTTATGGAAGCCGACGGACGGTTGACAGGGGCTGCGCCGGGGAATAAATATGCAAAGGGGTACGGATGAAGAGAATTGCGGTCATAACCAATACGGACAGGGATCCGGATTTATTTTATACAAGGCAGTTGGCGGAAAGCGTGACCAGGCGGGGCGGGACGGTAAGGCTGGAGGAAGCGCAGGCCGTCCGGGCGGGCGTCGGTGTGCCGTGCCGCGGCGATGAGTTGTTCGACGCCTGTGATATGGTCGTTTGCCTCGGCGGCGACGGCACGTTTTTGAAAGTCGCCCGGCGGGTCTATCAAAAAGGACTGCCCATCCTGGGCATAAACCTGGGAAACCTGGGATTCCTGACCGAAGTGGACCGGAATGATATCGATCTGGCCATCGACCAGGTATTCGGAAATCATTACGCCATTGACGACAGGATGATGCTGGAGACGGTCATACACCGCAAAGGGGAGCCTCCCGTACACGACATCGCGTTGAATGATGCGGTGATCACAAGGGGCGCAATTTCGAGGATCGTCCATGTAAAAACCTATGTGAACGATGTATTCGTGGATTCCTTTCCCGGCGACGGTCTTATCATTTCAAGCCCGACGGGGTCCACGGCCTATTCGCTGTCCGCCGGAGGCCCGATCGTCGAACCGGATACGAATCTGCTGCTGATTACGCCGATTTGTCCCCACATCCTGTATTCCAGGTCTTTCGTCACCAAAGCGGACAGCGTGGTCAAAGCGGTGATCGACGAGGATTTCCAGCATAACGCCATCGTGGCCCTTGACGGGCAGGAAGGGCATGATATCAGGGGCGGCGATGTCGTCGAGATCAAAAGGTCGGCCTACACCACCAAGCTGGTCAGAATGAATTCCAGGAACTTCTTCAATATACTCCGGACCAAAATCTATTATAGAGGAGAGAGCCTAAAAAAAGATGAAATACAGCAGGCATGCAAAAATTCTGGAACTGATTGAAAAATATCAGATCGAAACACAGGAAGAGCTGGCTGAAAAGCTGAAAGAGCTCGGAATGGACGTGACCCAGGCCACGGTTTCAAGGGATATCAAGGAACTGCGGCTGATCAAGGTCATGGTGGACGACGAGCATTACCGGTACGCTCCGATCTCCCATTCCGAAGGGACCATCACCAACAGGCTCCTGACTATTTTTACGGAATCCTTTGTCAGCTGCGATTATGCCAATAACATCGTCGTAGTGAAAACCCTTCCCGGAATGGCACAGGCTTCCGCCTCCGCCGTGGACACCCTCAAATGGACCGAGATCGTCGGGACCATTGCCGGCGACGATACCATCATGATCGTCTGCAGGGCCGAAAAAATCGCAGAGGAGCTTGTCAACAAGCTGAGCAAAATGATTAAATAAGGCTCGGCTAAAATAGTACTTCCCGCTTCTTATACGCGGAAGTTCTATTTTAACGATGCCTAAGGTCGGGGGAACGTATGCTTTTGCAGCTGGAGATTCAAAATATCGCACTGATCGATGAGGTCTGTATCGAACTGGGAGAAGGGCTCAATATCCTTACGGGGGAAACCGGGGCGGGAAAATCCATTATTATCGATTCCATCCACGCCATTCTCGGGGAAAGGGTATCCAGGGAGCTTATCCGTACCGGCGCAGAAAAGGCGCTGGTAGAAGCGGTGTTTCAAATCAACCCGGAGGACTTCCAGGACGTTTTCGACGAAATGGGGATGGAGCCGGAAGAGGACAATACCCTGATCCTGTCTAGGGAAATCGCCCAATCGGGAAGAAATACCTGCCGGATCAACGGGAAAATGGTTTCCGTATCGCTGCTGAAAACCATAGGCGAGCGCCTTATCGACCTGCATGGACAGCATGACAATCAATCGCTTTTAAGGACGGAAAATCACATCGGGCTTCTGGACTCCTTCGGCGGCGAGGCAGTCAACTCGTTAAGAGGGGATTATACAAAGCTGCTGGAACAGTACAGGGAAGTCCGCTCAAAATTGAAAGCCCTTTCGGGGGATTCCGGCGAGCGGGAAAGGAAAATGGACCTGCTCCGGTTTCAAATCGACGAAATCAAAAAGGCCAGACTGAAGGAAAACGAAGAGGAAGAGCTGAACAAGCAAAAGCTCCTGCTTGCCAATGCGGAGAAAATCGCGGGATCGCTTGCTTCCGCCTACAGCCTGCTTTTTTCCGGCGACCAGGGCGGAAAACCCGCAACCGATTCCATCAATGAAGCCATTTTACAGCTCAATTCCATTTCCAGGCTGGAGGAAGGCTATGGAGAGCTCCACAAACGCCTGCAGGACCTCCTGTACCAGTTGGAGGATATTGGGGACGAGATTCGCGGCAACGCCGACGGGATCGAATTCAATCCGGCGCTGCTGGAGGAAATAGAGGATCGGCTGGACCTGATCTACAAGCTGAAAAGGAAATACGGAGCGACGATCCGGGAAATCCACCTGTATTGCTCCGATGCGGAGGTACAGCTGGAGGAGATGGCCAAAAGCGAGGAAACGGCCGCGGCGCTGCGGACAAAAAAGGCCGGGCTGGAAAAGGCGCTTTTCGAAGCGGCGTCCAGGCTTAATGAAGAGCGGCTGAAGGCGGCGCACCTGCTGGAAAGCAGAATCGGAGCCCAATTGGAAGACCTGGAAATGAAAAAGGCGCGGTTCAAGGCGGATATCCAGTTCGACGCCGGTTCCAGTGACGCCGGGGCCAGGAAATATGGAAGCAACGGCCTCGACCAGGTCGAATTCCTGATCTCGGCCAATGCGGGAGAGCCGTTGAAGCCCCTTTCCAGGATCGCTTCCGGCGGCGAGATGTCCAGGATCATGCTTGCCATAAAGACCATCCTGGCGGATGTGGACCGCATTCCGACCCTGATCTTCGATGAAATCGACATCGGCATTAGCGGAAAAGCGGCGCAGAAGGTGGGCGAGAAGCTTTCAACCCTTTCCCGCGGCCACCAGGTCCTTTGCGTCACCCACCTGGCCCAGATCGCCAGTATGGCGGACCAGCACTTCCTGATCGAAAAGGTTTCGGATGAAAAAAGCACAAAAACCATGGTTTCAAAGCTTCCGGGAGATGGAAGCGTGATGGAAATCGCCAGGCTGATCGGAGGCGAAACAAGCTCGGAAACCTCGCTGAAATATGCCGAAGAAATGCTTAATAACGCAAGAAAATTAAAAAAGGCCTGATAAGGCGCAATGAAATAACAATTTCCCCGTATGATTCCGGATAAAAATCGAAGAATCACCGATATTTTACCCGAAAAAACGGGAAATAAATATTTCATTGCGCCTAGGACCAGCAAAAGCAGGGAAATCCGGTTAAAACGCCGGATTTTCTTGCTTTTATTCATATTTACCTCCTGTTCATTTATTTGTTTGAATAAATGATTTTGCAAAAGGTTAACTTACTTTCGGGAGGTTGAAGAATGAGACATCTGACAGTTTTTAGAAAAGTGCTCGGCTTTTTTATAGTAACTGCGTCCGTACTGGTTTGCTCGGCTTATTTGCTGGTTTTGTTCGGAATACCCGGCGAAATGGTGTTGATCGAGGGGGAAGAGTATTCCTACAATATAAACAGCATTTTCCCGGTCAGCATAAAGGCGGATACGGAAGGCATCATCAAGCTCAATGGCAAGGCAATCGAGGCCTCCGGAAATCAATTCGGCCTGTCGAGGCCGGTTTCCTTCAGCTCGGACAGGGGCGGAAGCGTCCGGCTGAACCTCAAATTTTTTGGGCTGCTTCCGGCGAAAACGGTTCAGGTAGACGTCGTATCGAACAAGCAGGTTGCCGCCTGCGGCAATACGATCGGCGTCCGGCTCAAGCTGGACGGCATTCTGGTCATCGCCGTATCGGACGTGGAAACCGCTTCCGGCCAGAAAGCCTATCCGGTTAAAAACAGCGGAATCAAACCGGGGTATACCATAACAAAAGTGAACGGCAGGGAGATCGGAAAGATCGAAGAGCTGGTAGAGGAAATTGACGCAGGCGGAGGGGGACCTCTCCGGGTAAGCTACAAATATGAGGAATATACCGGCGAGGCCACCATATATCCCGTCCAATCGACGGACAGCAAGTACCATATCGGACTGTGGGTCAGGGACAGTACGGCCGGTATCGGCACATTGACCTTTTATGACGCCGACACCAAGATATTCGGCGCCCTCGGACACGGCATCACCGATATCGACACCGGTACGCTCATGTCCGTAGCCAATGGGGAGATCCTGGAATCCAGCATTCTGGGGGTCAAAATGGGGAAATCGGGCGAGCCCGGCGAGCTGCGCGGCATTTTCACGGATGGAAAGAGGCTCGGCGAAATCCGGATGAACAGTGAAATCGGCATATATGGCAAGCTGGATGCAAACGCTTCGGGAAGGATCAAAGGGAAGCTGTATCCGGTGGGGGTCCGGGCGGATATCCGGGAGGGCTACGCCACCATATTGTCCAATATCAACGGCCGTGATATTGAAGAGTATTCCATCGAAATACAGAAGGTTTCCAGACAGAATTTGAACGGTTCCAAGGGGATGATCATCAAAATAACGGATAAACGGCTGCTGGACGCGACGGGAGGGATCGTGCAGGGCATGTCGGGAAGTCCGATCATCCAGAACGGCAAGATCATCGGTGCGGTAACGCATGTGCTGGTCAATGATCCGACCAGGGGATACGGCATTTTTATCGAAGCGATGCTGAAAAATACCGGCGGGAAAAACTGAATGCAATGCAGCAAGGCGGAGCGCGCAATAATACCCGGCTTGCTGCATTGCTGCATTTCTACATAAAAATCGCTCAGCAGGAAATAGTTTGAGATCACAAGGAAATGAAAAAGCATTTTTCTAAAAAATTTTGTTAATGCCGTAACTATATGTAAATTGTAGAAACCGCTTGAAATAAGGGGGTGCAAGGGGAAGCCGGATTCCAAAAACGGATTCATATGGCAATATGTGACAGAACATTAAAAATTATGCTTGAAAATAACGGGGAACAAAAATATAATGGTGTCATTACGAAAGGTTGAATAATTTGGAGGGGGAATTGGATTGGTAGATAAGAAAATACAGATCGTCATTGCGGATGACAATAAGGAGTTCGGCGACATTCTGTGCGAGTATCTGAACGACCAGAACGATATTGAAGTGATCGGAATGGCCAGAGACGGCAATGAAGCGTGCGAGTTGATCACGGCAAAGCTGCCGGATATTGCCATACTGGATATCATCATGCCTCACCTCGACGGGCTGGGGGTATTGGAAAGACTGAATTCCATGTCTTTGAAAAAGCGTCCCTTGTTTATCATCCTTTCTGCCGTCGGGCAGGACAAAATCACCCAGAGGGCCCTCGCGCTCGGAGCGGAATATTATATTGTCAAGCCGTTCGATATGGATGTCCTTGTGTCGAGGATCCGGCAGCTTAAGGATGCCAATCACAACGCCATTATCCGTTCCGATTACACCATGGAAACAAAGGCCGGCTACCGGGCTCCCGTACAGCGGAACCTCGAGGTGGAGGTCACCAATATCATGCATGAAATCGGGGTTCCGGCCCATATAAAGGGCTACCAGTATCTCCGCGACGCGATTATGATGGTGGTGAAGGATCTGGATATCATCAACTCCATCACCAAGCAGCTTTATCCTTCTATTGCCCGCGAATACAACACCACCCCGAGCAGGGTCGAAAGAGCCATCCGGCATGCCATTGAAGTTGCCTGGAGCAGGGGACAGGTGGAAACGATCGACTCCCTTTTCGGCTATACGGTCAGCATCGGCAAAGGAAAACCGACCAATTCGGAATTCATCGCGATGGTGGCCGACAAGCTGCGGCTTGAGATGAAAGCAGGGTGAGAATCCCCGGGGATGAAAACCATACATAAATAAAAACACCTCTTGAAGAGAGAGGTGTTTTTTATGTGCGTAGTTTAAACAACAGCTTTTTAAACAGGTTCTTTTTGTTCTTTTCCCGCCACTTGCCCAGGGCCCTGTCCACGTCCTGGTAATGCTTGTCCATTTTGTTCTCCAGCCTGCGCATTCCGTTTTCTACGCAGGCGCCAAGCTCCAGCTTGCTTTTGTTTATTTCACGGGAGAGGTATTCCTTTACGGAGGTGATTTCGATGGAAAGCTCCTCTGCAAGCTGTTGGCTGAATTTCTGCACAAACGCCTCCAGCAGCTCATGGCTCCGGTCCTGGGAGGGAGCGATCGAGACCGTATTGCTGTCGGGCTGCAGCGGGGCCGCCCCGGTTGGGTAATCCTCCTGGAGCAGTTTCTTGATGGCCTTGATCTCCAGGCCGTCGTTTCTCATGACCTTGATCTTGTACATCATATTGGCCATTTCGGTCGTATAATAGCGCCTTCCGCGTTCGTCCTTCGGAATGTTCAGCTCGAACTCCTTCTCATAGAAGCGCAAGGCGTGGTCCGTCAGTTGGAGAATTTCGCTCAATTCGGTAATGGAGTATTTTTCCTTTAGTATTTCCATATGGATTCCTCCCGGCTGGCATGATACTTTGATCCGATCCTATTAATCATACCATTTTATGGAAAACGTGTAAATCAAACCAGATTATTTTCTCAATATTTCCAGAGCGGCCTGCATATCCGGCGGAATCGGGGATTCCAGCTCAAGAAGCCGGTTCGTGTAGGGATGGAGGAAGGAGGTTCGCCTGGAGTGAAGCGCCTGACGGCTCATCAGACCTTCGTGGCGGCCTTCGAATTCCGCGAGGGGATAAAGGGTGTCGCCCAGCAGGGGGTGGCCCGTGGCCTGTGAATGAACCCGGATCTGGTGGGTTCTGCCGGTTTCGAGCCGGAACTTCAGGAAGGCGGTGTCCTCAAACTGCTCCAATACTTCGTAATGGGTAACGGAAGGAGCGCCGTCCGGGGAAATATGCCGGAGCATGATGCTGCCTTCAAGCCTTGCAATAGGCAGATTAATGGTTCCGACGGGTTCTCCGAAGGAGCCGTGGACAATCCCGGCGTACTCTTTTATAAAAGTATTGGAATGCATTTGCCGGACAAGCTTCTCCTGGATAAAGGGGTTCAACGCGAAGACAATTATGCCCGAGGTATCCCTGTCCAGCCTGCTAACGGGCCGGATGAGGGTCTTGATGTTTTTTTGGAGAAGATGGTGCATCAGGGCGTTGGCAACCGTGCCCGTCAAATGGCCGAAGGTTGGATGGACCACCGTATCCGGTGCTTTATTGACGGCAATCAGCATATCGTCCTCGTAGAGGATGTCCAGTTCCAGCGGCTCGGGAAGAATGTCCTCATTGGCCTCCTCCAGATCCACCAGGGCTTCCATGAGATCGCCGGCATGAACGGGCAGGTTGACATGGACCGGAACAGAATTCAGAAAGATCCTGCCGGAATATTTCAGTTTTTTGACCAGACGCTCCGAAAGGCAAAGCCTGCTTTTCAGAATATATTTCACGTTTTTTTCATTGTCTTCCGGGGCTACGGTTATGCTCAGCCGCATGGGCGCCTCCTTTACTATTCCGGGCATACCGGCGGGTTTTAGAAAGCCGCCGGCGCAACAATTTAATTATACATTGAAATGAATCCTTCTGTGGGATAAAATTAGAAGGACAGAAAGGATTTTAACCAAAATTATGAATATTACATACCAGAATTATTTGAAGCACAGTTTCGGCATTGAGGAAAGCATCATCCAAACGGCCCAGGCCGTCGAAAAGGAAATCGGCGGCGTGTTCCGGGAAATTGAAGCGGTAAGGGAAATAAACCAGTATAAAGTGATCGCCGCCATGCAGGAGCACCATTTGAGCGACACCCATTTCGGGGGCACCACGGGCTACGGCTATGACGACAGGGGCAGGGAAGTGCTGGACGCCGTGTACGCAAGTATTTTCAAGACCGAGGACGCATTGGTCCGGCACCAGATCGTAGCGGGGACGCAGGCGCTGGCGGTCGCGCTGTACGGAAACCTCAGGCCGGGCGACGAACTGCTTTCCGCTACGGGAAAGCCTTACGATACGCTGGAGGAAGTAATCGGCATACGGGGCGAGGGCGCAGGCTCCCTGAAGGAATTCGGCGTCGGCTACAAGCAGGTGGAGCTCCTGGAGGACGGGAGCGTCGACTTGAACGGAGTTCGCGCGGCAATCGGCGAAAAGACCAAAATGGTGCTGATCCAGCGCTCCCGCGGATATGGCTGGCGGCCCTCCATAAAAATAAGGGAAATAAAAAGGGTTATTGAGACGATAAAAGAAATAAGCAATGAAATCATCGTGCTGGTGGACAATTGTTACGGCGAATTTGTCGAGACGGAGGAACCCACGGAGGCGGGAGCGGACCTGGTGGCCGGATCCCTGATCAAAAATCCGGGCGGCGGACTGGTGCCGGCGGGAGGATATATCGCCGGCAAGGCGAAGTACGTCAAAAACGCGGCATACCGGCTGACGACCCCCGGGCTGGGGAAAAAGGTGGGAGCTACCCTAGGCAACAGCAGGCTGATGTTCCAGGGCCTGTTCCTGGCTCCCCACGTTGTGGCGGAAAGCCTCAAGGGCGCTGTGTTCTGCGCGGCGGTGATGCACCGGCTCGGGTTCGAAACCTCCCCGCAGCCGGACCAACTGCGGAGCGACATCATTCAGGCTATCCGGTTCAACAACCCGGAGAGCATGATCGCTTTCTGTCAGGGAATTCAGAAGGGCTCGCCGGTGGATGCCTTTGTGACGCCGGAGCCGTGGGACATGCCGGGGTATGACAGTCCTGTGATCATGGCCGCGGGAGCGTTCATCCAGGGCTCCTCCATCGAGCTCAGCGCGGACGCGCCGCTGAAGCCCCCTTACACCGCGTACATGCAGGGTGGTCTGGTTTATGAACATGTCAAGCTGGGCGTCATGATTGCCTTAAAATATATGAAAGAAAGACAATTGATCAGGTTTTAGAGATGAAAAGGAAAGATACGGAAGACAAATTTTATGAAACGGATTTTGAATTTGAGGAGGAAGCAGAGGAGGTAAAGGCAGAAAAGCGGCCGCTTCCTTCGAAAAAGGGCGGTTCCTCCCTGAAAAGGCTTACTTTCGGCAGCCTTTTGATTCTGCTGCTTATGCTGCTTTATATTCCCTCTCTCCTGAACTGGCTTTCGGGCAGCACGGTTTCCAGCGACATCCTCCGCAACGGCATCCTGGAACAGGCGGTCGGCGTAAAAGGGGTGATTCTCCGGAACGAAGTGCTGGTAAAGGCGTCGCCTTTCGACGGCAGGATCATCACGAAAATCCCGGAGGGGGAAAAAACCCCCGCGTTTTCCTCCATCGCCACGGTCCTGAACAAAAACTCCGAAGCCCTGCTTGCGGAAATGGAAACGATCAACGCCAGGATCGTCAAGGCCCGCATGGAAAAGGCGGAAAAGACGGATTTCTTTTCGGAGGATCTGGAAAAGCTGGACGGGGAGATCGGCCTGAAGGTCCAGGACCTGATCACCGCCTGCAACAGCAGCAGCTTTGAAGACATGGGGCAGTACAGGCGCGAAATCGAACAGATCGTGGAAAAAAAGGCGGAAATCATCGGCGAGGGCTCTACGGACACCTATGTCAATTCCCTGAAAAAACAGAAGGACAGCCTGCAGAAGAAGCTTGGCATGAACACGGTGGATGTCCTGTCCGATCAATCCGGGATTGTTTCCTACGTGATCGACGGACTGGAGCAGGCGCTGAATCCGGATAACCTGGAAACGCTCACCCCTTCGAAGTTGGACAGCCTCCGGGCCGAATATGAGAAGAGGCGGGAAAGCGACGGCATGGCCCATGCCGGAAAACCGGCCGCCAAAATTATAAAGGGGACGGAAATTTACATTGCCGCCGTCGTGAAGACGGAGAGCACCCAGGGCCTGAAGGCGGATGACCGGATCCAATTGCGGATCAGCGACAAAAATCTTGAAACCGCGGGGACGGTCCGTTTCATCGGCAAGCCGGAAAACGGCCGGTGCATCATCGTCATCGGAATCAGCCGCGGCACGGACATATTGTCGGCCGAGCGGGAGGTGGACGCCGATATCGTCCGCCAGACCGAGGAAGGGCTCAAGGTGCCGGTCAAGTGCCTGAGGAATTTTTCCAAGGACGGGACAAAGGCGGAAATCATGCTCATCAAGGCAAATGTCACGGCAAAGAGGACTGTTGACATTGTCAGCCGGGATGAGGAGTATGCCATCATCCGGACCCCGGAAAAGGAACTCACAAAGACCGTCAATCTTTATGACACTTACATAGTAAATCCCGACAGGGTCATAGAAGGAGAAATTGTGCAAAAATGAGCGAGGAACTGAATTTTATTTACAATAACTGTGACAGGATCCGGGAAAGGATGAGCGCCGCGGCCCGGAGAGCCGGGAGGGATCCGGCGGACGTAAAGCTGATCGCCGTAAGTAAGACGGTGGATCCGGACAGGATCCGGAAGGCGCTGGAATGGGGAATCGCGGATCTTGGCGAAAACAGGGTTCAGGAATTGTGCGACAAGGCCGATATACTGGATGGAGGGTTCCGCTGGCATCTGATCGGGCATTTGCAGACGAATAAGGTGAAGTACATTATCGACAAGGTCGGAATGATCCATTCCCTGGACCGGATGGAGCTGGCGGAAGAGATTCAGAAGCGGGCGGAAAAGGCCGGGAGGGTCGTTGAAGCCCTGGTCCAGGTCAATGTTGCGGCAGAGGACACCAAATTCGGGATAAGTCCGGAGGAAGCCCTTGGCTTCATCCGCAATGTGGCAGAAATGGGAAATATTAAGATAAAAGGACTGATGACGATCGCCCCGCTGGCGGAAAGCCCGGAAGAGGTGCGGTGGGTGTTCGCGGGCCTTAGAAAATTGCTTATTGACATAAGGAAGGAAAATATTGATAATATAGATATGGATTGCCTCTCCATGGGCATGAGCAACGATTTTGAGGTTGCGATCGAGGAAGGCGCCACGATGGTGAGAATCGGGACAGCCCTATTTGGAAAGCGAAGCTGAAATACCGCCGGGAGCCGCGCTTCCGGTGTTTACCGCTGCAGCAGGCGTCAGGCGGAACGTGCCGGCTGCATAACTAAAGAAAAACGGAGGGAACTACAAATGTCAAGCCTGTTGAACAAGATGTTGAATCTCGTCGGCTGGGAGTCCGAGGAAGAGGAGCTTGTCGACGAAATCCAGGAAGAAGAAAAGGAATCAACCTTCCAGACCCCGAACTATCTGCATTCCATTTCGAAAAAATCACAGCAGAATCAGAGCAAGGTTGTCAATATTCATTCGAACAACCAGTTCAAGGTTGTCATTATGCAGCCGGAAACCTTTGACGACGCCCGTGAGATTTGCGACCATCTCAAGAACAAGAAGCCGGTAGTCGTAAATGTAGAAAGCCTCAACAAGGAGACGGCCCAGAGAGTGATCGATTTTCTCAGCGGTTCCGTGTACGCTTTGGACGGCGACATCCAGAAGGTATCCGCCGGGATCTTCCTCATTGCTCCCAATAATGTGGACATCATGGGGGATTACAAGGATGAACTCAAAAGCAGGGGAGCAGCCTTTCCATGGGTGAAATAGCCAATCGCTGCGGAAGAAATCGACCGGTCGAATCGGAGGAAACGGATGAACTCACTGTACGTTCTCATGGCACTATTATTTGATGCAATCGAAATAATCATTCTGGTCAGGGTTTTTATATCGTGGCTGCCCGTACCGCGGGACCACAGGCTTGTCGATCTGCTGTACCGGCTGACGGAGCCCATTTTGGCGCCGATCCGTTCGCTGATCGAACGGTTTACGGCCGGCCGGAACATGATGTTTGACTTTTCGCCCATTGTTGCGTTTTTGCTGATCGGGCTGATCCGGAATCTTGTTCTGAGCCTGCTTCGCTAAAGGATGATGCGCAGCAGGGAGGAATTGTTGAAATCCATCGACCGGCAGGAAGACCGGATTGTCCTCGCCCACTTGCTGGACAGGGCCGAATTCGCCGCCAGGGTGCGCAAGCCTTCCCATACGGAATTCCTTGACCCTCATCAGCTCATGCTGGCCGAGAGGGTTTTGGCATTTTATGGCGGCGATTACGAATTCTTCGGAGGATTTCCCGGCGCGGAGAGGGCGATCGCCCTGTTTTACCCGGATTATACGGAGGAGGACGAACGGGATGAATACCGGGAGTCGGTCTTCAAGGTGCTGGAAGTTCGTCCCAACGCCAGGGGGAGCCTTTCGCACCGGGATTATCTGGGGGCCCTGATGGGGCTGGGGATCAAGCGGGAAATAACAGGCGATATCCTGGTGGAAGAGGAAAAATGCAGCATCGTTGTCCTGGAGGAAATAGCGGATTATATTGCTTCCAACCTTCTTAAGGTGGGAAATACTGGCGTAAATACGACGATAGTGGATATAATGAATTTGTCGGCTCCCGAGCCGAAAGAGCGGGAGATCCGCACGACCGTTGCCGCTTTAAGGCTGGACAGCGTTTGTGCGCCGGCCTTCGGAATATCCAGGAGCAAGTCGGCCGAATGGATCAAGGCGGGAAAGGTCAACCTAAACTGGGAAGCATCCCAGAACCCGGACAAGGCGGTCCGGGAGGGGGATACCATCAGCATCCGGGGCAAGGGCAGAGCCGTATTGGAAAAAGTCGGAGGAAGAACGCGTAAGGACCGGCTGGCAATTATCATCCGAAAATTAGTGTAAAGAGGTGGTTGAAATGAATTATACCCCCAACGATCTTCAGAATCTTACCTTTAAGAAATCTTTGCTGGGATACAGTGAAGATGCGGTAAACGATGTATTGGATAAAATTATTGAAGACTACAGCGCATACATAAGGGAGAATGTCGAATTAAAGGACAAGCTTGCCCTGCTGAACGACGGGCTGCAGCATTACAAGACCATCGAGGAATCCCTGCAGAACACCCTGCTGGTGGCGCAGCAGACCGGGGAGGATATCAAGAAGAATGCCTACGAGAAGGCGGAGAACGTCATAAAGGAAGCCGAGCTCAGGGCCCAGAGGCTGATCAACGACGCGAACCAGGAGGTCGTCAAGATCAACTTTGAATATGAAGAAATGAAGAAAAAACTGCATATATTCAAGTCGAAATGCGAAATGCTATTGATGTCCCAGATGGAACTCCTGAAGCAGATGTTCGAAGAACAGGCGTGATGCGGGGCGGAGGGAAGGGTCCCTTGTCCCGGTTCAGCCGTGCCGGTTGTAACCGGCTGTGCCGGATGGAAGCTGGGCGTTGACAGCAGGGGAACCGTGTTGTATAATTCTTTTTAATATTCAATTGCTGTGAATGGAACGAGTAGAGAGTGAATCCCTTACAGAGAGCAGACGGCCGATGCGAGTCTGCAGGGCCAGCCCTTGAAAATCCTCCAGGAGCCGCTTCCTGAAAGCGCCGGTCCGTTTCCCGAATGATCCGGGAGGATCGCCGCAAGTATGAAAAGCCGGGTCACACCGTTACCTGTGGAATCAAGCGACCGTCGGACCAGTCCGGCGGTAATCCGGGTGGTACCGCGCGAGGTTGAGATCCTCTCGTCCCTGTATTTGGGAGCGAGGGGTTTTTTATTGCCGGGGCGGCGGAAGGCCGGCCCTCAATTGTAGAAAGATCGACAAGGAGAGGTTTTTATGTACAAAAAAGTATCCACGGATCTGAAATTTGTAGAACGGGAAAAGGAAGTCCTTCAGTACTGGAAGGAAAAGCGGATATTCGAAAAGAGTATGGATTACAGGAAGGGCGCCGAAACGTTCACTTTCTATGACGGGCCGCCGACGGCCAACGGCAAGCCGCATATCGGGCATATCCTGACCCGCTGTATGAAGGATATCATTCCTAGGTACAAATTCATGAAGGGCTACGACGTCCTTCGGAAAGCCGGCTGGGATACCCACGGACTTCCGGTGGAACTGGAAGTGGAAAAGCTCCTGGGGATAAACGGCAAGCCGCAGATCGAGGAATATGGAGTGGAGCCGTTCATCCAGAAATGCAAGGAGAGCGTGTGGAAATACAAGCGAGAGTGGGAGGAAATGAGCGACCGTGTCGGCTTCTGGGCGGATATGGAGGACCCGTACGTAACCTACCACAATACCTATATCGAATCCGAATGGTGGGCGCTGAGGCAGATCTGGGACAAAGACCTCCTTTACAAGGGACACAAGATCGTGCCGTACTGCCCGCGCTGCGGAACCTCGCTTTCGAGCCATGAGGTTGCCCAGGGCTACAAGGATGTCAAGGAAGCCTCCATCTTCGTGAAATTCAAGGTAAAAGGCGAACCGGGCGTTTTCCTGATGGCCTGGACCACTACGCCGTGGACGCTGCCCTCCAACGTCGCTCTTACGGTCAATCCCGACGAAACCTATATCCGGGCGAAGTGTGGAGACGAAACCTACATCCTCGCACAGGCCCTTGCCCCATCCGTACTGAAGGGAGACTTCAGCGTGGTTTCCAGTTGCAAGGGACGCGAGCTGTTCGGCCTGGAATACGAGCCGCTGTTTGATTTTGCAAAACCGGAAAAGAAAGCCTACTACGTGGTATGCGACAACTTTGTAACGCTGACGGACGGTACCGGAATCGTGCATACGGCGCCCGCCTTCGGTGAAGACGACGCCAAGGTCGGAAGGGCGAACGACCTGCCGTTTGTACAGATGGTCAACGAGCAGGGCGAATTCATTGAGGAAGTGACCCCATGGAAAGGCATGTTTGTAAAGGATGCCGATCCGGGTATTATAAAGGAACTGAACGCAAAAGGCCTGCTTTATAAAGTAATGGACTACGAGCATTCCTACCCGTTCTGCTGGCGCTGCGACACGCCGCTTCTCTACTATGCGCGCGACACCTGGTTCATCAAGATGACGGCAATAAAGGATAAGCTGCTCAAGAACTGCAACAGCATCAACTGGATGCCGGATAATATCCGGGAGGGCCGTATGGGCAACTTCCTGGAGAATGTTGTGGACTGGGGCCTCAGTCGTTCCAGGTATTGGGGAACGCCGCTGCCGATCTGGGAATGTAAATGCGGACACCGCCACCTGATAGGCAGTATTGCCGAACTGAAGGAAATGGGTGAAAACGTGCCGGACGATATCGAGCTGCATAAACCGTTCATCGATGAAGTCCAAGTGAAATGTCCGAAGTGCTCGGGCGACATGAAGAGGGTTTCCGAAGTCATCGACTGCTGGTTTGACTCCGGTGCGATGCCCTTTGCACAATGGCATTATCCTTTTGAAAACAAGGAAAAGTTTGAACAGAATTATCCGGCCCACTTCATAAGCGAAGCAATCGACCAGACCAGGGGCTGGTTCTATACGCTGCTTGCCATCTCGACGCTGCTCTTTGACGAGCCGGCCTTCAAAAACGTAATCGTGCTGGGCCACGTCAACGACAAGGACGGACAGAAAATGAGCAAGCACAAAGGAAATGTCGTGGATCCCTGGTCGATCCTCGACAAGCAGGGCTCCGACGCGGTCCGCTGGTATTTTTACACCGGCAGCGCGCCATGGCTGCCCAGCCGTTTCTATGAAGAAGCGGTGAGCGAAAGCCAGCGCAAGT
>JAEYOP010000015.1 GCA_023411575.1 Bacillota bacterium
AAGCAGCACTTTGGCTTAAACTTCCCCGACGGCACCGATACCAATTGGCTCGGTGACAGCGGCTTTGACTCGCTCTTTGACCTGCACGAGGCCAAGACCGATAAGGTCTATGGCTCGGTCGTTATCACGACCGCACCGGCCGATCTGGCGGCCCAGTACAATACGACCGACCCTGCAGAGCAGCTCAACCAGATGCAGGCGAGCTTTTTTACCACCGACGTCTACTATGAGGGGCTCAAAAAAAATATTGTTGAGGACTTTGACTATGACCTGATCGTGGATGAAAAGGGCATTGCATTCGACGGCGGCTGGAACGCGTTTTATTTTGAGTTTGTCGATAAAGAAAGCGGAAACCATGCGCTGCGCTTTTACATGTGCAATGACCAGATGAATGAAAAGTTTTACGCCATGACCATCAAGGTCGACGCGCCGATTAACGACGCCAAGAACCTTGACCTTTACCGCAACATTCTCTTTACGCTGCACCCCAGAGAGGCTTAAAAAATGCACCGGCAAATTTTTGCCGGTGCATTTTTGTCAGGCGGCGGGCAGCGACGAAAACAGCTCGGTGTAATGCGACATTTGTTCCCGCTTTGAGCGCTCATAGGCCGCCCGTGCGTCCTGCACAATTGAGTCGTCGGCGCCTATGGCAGCCAGCGCGGCCGACATCCTGAGCAAAATAGCCTCGGACTGTGTGTCGCTTTCTTTCTCAATCTCAGCCGCGCGCGGCAGATATTTTTCCATCAGCGACGGCAGCGCGGCTGCGCGTTCACCGGGCGGAATACCCAGATATTCTGAAAGCGCTTGATCTGCCAGTTCGCCAAAGGCGCGGACGTTACGGTCTTTAAGCGCAAACAGCTCCTTGACGTAGGGCTCCGCAGCCGTCAGCTTTTCATCCTCGGTGGGGGGCTTGTGCACATAAGGCGCGGAACTTTCGTCATCCACCGGATAAAGCAAGGCGTGGGCCGAAGGGTCGGGCAGCGAGTCTCCTGACGACTCGGATGAATCCGGTTCACCCCCCTCGGCGGGTGGGACGGGGTTGGTCAGCGGCTCGTCCATAACAAAACGGGGCGAGGTGCTGCTGCTCTGCGAAGCGACGGATTGGGATTGGGACTGAGATTGGGATTCGGGCGGCGGCTTAGAGCTGGCAGGGGGCTCCGGGGGTTCGGCAGGCAGGCTGGTCACAGGCGTTTTAGCCATGCGCAAGACCTGCGTCAACTGCTCATCCTGCCCCAGATACGCTGCCGACAGCGTGACAAGCAGCAGCGTGAGAACGAGAATCATGGCACGAAGCATTCAATATCCTCCCTAGATGCAATCGGTAACGGTAAAGCTCATACCCTTTCATTCTACCCGCGCCGGAAAAACGTTATTCAAATATAGCCGATTAACTTCAAAAGCACCCATGTATTTGAGAGAATATTTTTTTAATGCGGGTCGGACGGCCAAGGCAGCTGGCTTAGGTGGCGGGGACAACGCAGCCAAACGCAAAACAGAACGCCAAGGCACCTGTTTTTTAGCTGTCGGACTACAAATCAAAACCACCAGTTGAACTGGTGGTATGCACCAGCCCTAAAAGGGCATATTGCCGGCTCGCCTCTTAAGAGGCCCTGAAAATTCCCCCAAGCGCATCACATGCACTGCGACTGCTAAAGCAGTGAACTTTGTAAGCCTTTTGTTTACAATGAGCCAATCTATTGTCATTCGCTTCGCTCAATGCTTAAAGCTAAAGCATACGTGGGGTCCTCCACCGGCAGAGCCGGTGGTTTCCAGTATAAAAAAAGCTGGGGGCCGGTCAGATTGACCGGCCCCCAGCGGTTGCAGCAATTTAATTAATAGGCTTTTCCCCAAGTGACCATAACGTCCGCCTTTTTACCGCAGATGGGGCAGATATCCCCCAAATGCTCCTGCTCAAAGGGCATGCAGCGGGAGGAGAGCCCGGCCCTGTCCTTCATGGCCAGCTCGCACTCAAGGCTGCCGCACCACATGGTTTTTAAGAAGCCGCTCTTTTCGGCCGCAAACGCCATAATCTCCTCCATGCTCGTGGCTGAGAAGGTTCTGTTCTCGCGGTTTTCAAGCGCCAGCTGGTAGATGCCGTCGCGCACCTTTTGCAGCAGCACGGGAATCTGCGCATTGAGCTCGGAAAGCGAAATAAAATGCTTCTCACGGTTGTGCCGGGTAACGACGACGCACTGCCCCTGCTCAATGTCCTTAGGGCCAAGCTCAATACGCAGCGGAACGCCCTTCATCTCATACTCGGCAAATTTCCAGCCGGGAGAATTGTCGGAAGCATCTAGCTTGACGCGGCAGACGCCGGTCAACTGCTGCCTCAATTGCTCGGCAGCTTCAAGCACGCCGGGCTTGTGCTGGGCAACCGGCACAATCACCGCCTGCCACGGCGCGACGGCGGGCGGCAGCACAAGGCCGTTGTCGTCGCCGTGCGTCATGATAATGGCACCGATGATGCGGGTGGACATACCCCAGGAGGTTTGATGCGGGTATTGCAGCTTGTTGTCGCGGCCCTGGAACGTGATATCAAACGCCTTGGTAAAGCCGTCGCCAAAATAGTGGGACGTGCCCGATTGCAGCGCCTTACCGTCATGCATCATGGCCTCTATCGTGTAGGTGCGCTCGGCGCCCGCAAATTTTTCTTTATCGGTCTTTCTGCCCTTGAGCACTGGAATGGCAAGAAATTCCTCGCACAGCCGCGCATAGCAGTCGAGCTGCCGCTCGGTCTCCTGCATGGCCTCCTCGGCGGTTTCGTGGATGGTGTGCCCCTCCTGCCACCAGAATTCGGCGGTGCGCAAAAACGGGCGGGTGGTCTTTTCCCACCGGCAGACCGAGCACCACTGGTTATAGAGCATGGGCAGATCGCGGTAGGAGTTGCAGACCTTTGCAAAATGCTCGCAGAACAGCGTCTCGGAGGTGGGGCGTACGCAGAGGCGCTCGGTAAGCGCTTCGGTACCGCCGTGGGTCACCCACGCCACCTCGGGCGCAAAGCCCTCTACGTGATCTTTTTCCCGCTGCAAAAGGCTTTCAGGGATGAACATGGGCATCATGACGTTTTCGTGCCCGGTTTCTTTAAACATGCCGTCGAGCAGGCCTTGGATATTTTCCCAGATGGCCGTGCCGTAGGGGCGCACGATCATGCAGCCGCGTACGCTGGAATAGTCGGCGAGATCGGCCTTTCTGACGATATCGGTATACCACTTGGCAAAGTCGACATCCATTGGTGTGATGTCCTCCACCAGCTTCTTTTTATTATCCGCCACTGTCAATTTTCCTCCTTAAAGCGCCATATACCCAATTATTATACGTTTTGGCATAGCAAAAAGCAAGACGCCCATTGCAGAAAACCCGTCTTTCGGTGAAAGACGGGTTTTAAAAGGGTACCGCGGGTTTACAGCAGATTGCCTTATCACTAGAATTGATAACGCCGTCTTACTTGCATGTGGTTGAACTTAAAGGTTGCCTACCATCAAAATAATAAGTTCAACCGCGATAATTACGCCAGGGTCTCTTCGATGAAATGCACGATGTCGCCAACCGTTTTGATGTTCTCGATGGCTTCGTCAGGAATTTCGGTATCGAACTCGTCTTCAAGGCTCATGACGAGATCGACGATATCCAGCGAATCTGCGCCGAGATCATCAACGATTGAGGAGTCTGGGGTGATAAGATCCTCATCGATATCCAATTGCTCCGCAAGGATATCCCTTACCTTATCAAAAATCATTTTGGTTCCTCCTTAGGATGATAGACGCTTAGCAGGTGTGTTTAGGCGTCCTTTGCTTTGTACGTGAACATAATAGCGGTTTTCTATTGGCTTGACAAGTGGAAAAATGAAATTTTACAAAAAAATTTTTAACAGAACGCCCAGTGATATCCGGTAAATCGCATAAAAATAATAAACAACGCCTTTGAAAAACATATGTTTGCATTTTTTGAGGCCGTATGCTATAATTTAAAACATTAAAACTTGGATTGCGGGAGGGAAAAAGGATGGAAAGCTTAAACGATAAGGAGCGCAGCCTGCTGGCCTATATCAAGG
>JAEYOP010000016.1 GCA_023411575.1 Bacillota bacterium
ATCTGGGGGTGCCTGAGATTTTGAGCGGATTTTTCGTCAGACAAGGCAAATTTTCGCAGGAATAATCTGTTTATTACAAGAAAATTTAACGCAGTATGACGGAAAATCCGCCAAAAGATCAGGCGCCAACAAATGCGAAAAAGGTTCTTAAATCCGGATTCGGAAGCATAACCAGTCCATTTTGCGGGGACCGGTTTCGCCGGCTCCATAACCGTGCAGTTAAATCATTTCGGGAGATCAGCATGTTTGATATATCGGAAGAAAGCATATGGGCAAAGACCCTTCCAAACGAATACGGCGCAGGCCAGGAATACTATAAGAACCGCCGCATCAAGTCCGTGCAGTTCAACCAGGAGAAGCGCGCCTTTACGGCTACTGTTCTCGGAACAAAGCTGTATACGCTGCACCTCCGGTTTGATACGGCCGGAAAGCTTTCCGAGGCGGATTGCTCCTGCCCGGCGGGCAACGACGGCTGGGGCTGCTGCAAGCATATGGTGGCCGTATTGCTGCTGATCCGGGAAAAGGACAGCCAGGGTTTTTTCCGCGAGCTGCGCTTCCGGCAGGCCGCCAAGGACATTTTCAACTTTTTCGGCGACCGTCAGATCGCCGTTAAATCCACGGTTTACCTGGAGCCCGTTTTTGTGTTCGCAAAACCGAAGGAATCCGGCAGGGCGGCCCAGCCGTCGCTCCGACTGCGGGCGGGCCAGGACCGGCTTTATATCGTGAAGGATATCAAGCGGTTTCTTTATTGCATGGAAAACAACCTGGAGCTGAGCTTTGGAAAGAAGTTCACCTTTGTCCCGTCCAGGCACGAATTCAAAGGCCGGGATTGGAAGCTGGTCCAACTGCTCAAGGAAATCTACGAAACGGAAAAGCTGATGGAACGGTTTTCCGGCGGGGGCCGGGATACGGGCCTGTTCCCGGAGGGCAGGGCCTGTCTGACCGACAGTTCCCTGAAGCGCTTCTTCGAAATTTACGCCGATACGCCCTTCCGGGCGGATATTCTGGGAAACGAGCAGGATGCCGTCCGGGTCCGGACGGAGGATATTCCGGTCAGCTTCCTTCTTTCCGGCGAAGGCCAGGACCTTCTGCTGAGCATTGATTACGAGGGTTCCCTTCTTCCCCTCACCGAGGACGGCGAGTATTTTTATACCGGCAAGGATATTTTCCATATTTCACCCCAGCAGAGCGAATACCTGAAGCCCTTTTATCTGGCCATCATGTACCAGAAAGGCCGGAAACTGAGGTTTATAGAAGAAGATAAGCAGCGGTTCGTATCGGAAATTCTTCCGTTTGCCGAAAAAGCCGGCAAGCTTGTTATCACGGAGCAGGTTCAGTCTACCATTGAAAAAACGCCCCTCGAAGCGGAAATCTACCTGGACCGGGAGGGCTCGGACATTCTGGCGGATGTCCGGTTTATCTACGGCGAACAGACCCTGAACCCCTTCCTGCCCCAGGCAAAACCGGCGGGACCTTCCGAAAAGCTCCTGATCCGCGAGATCAATAACGAGGAGGCCATCCTGGACATCCTCGGGATGGCGGATTTCAAGGTAAAGGACGGCAGGGTCCATCTGTCCGGCGACGATAATATCTACGAATTCGTGTTCAAACAGGTGCCGCTTTTGCAGGAGCATGCGTCGGTTTTTTATTCCGAAAACCTGAAGAATATGAAATTGAAGGCCTCCATGTCCTTTTCGGCCCGCTTCCGGCTGAACAGCGAGACCGACATGCTGGAATTCGGCTTCAACGCCGAGGGGGTGGACCGGGCGGAGCTGGCCGGGATCATGGCGGCGCTCATGAAGAAGAAAAAGTATTATCAGCTCCGGAACGGCAGCTTTATCAACCTGGATTCCAGGGAGTTCAACCAACTGAACGATTTCATCGAAAAGCTGGATGTGCCGCCGGAACAGTTCGAGCGGGAGTTCGTGGAAATACCGTGGTTCAAGGCCGCCTACCTGGACCAGAACATTCGCGAATCCGGCATTCACAACATTGAGCGGAATGCCGCCTTCAAGGAATTCGTCCAGAATATCCGCGAGCCGGAAGACATGGCCTTCCCCCTGCCCGCCGGCCTGAAAGGCACCCTGAGGGATTACCAGAAATTCGGCTTCAAGTGGATGAAAACCCTGGATTTCTACCGGCTGGGCGGTATCCTCGCCGACGATATGGGCCTTGGCAAGACCATCCAACTGATCACCCTGCTTTTATCCGCGAAGTCCGAGAAGGGTCCGGCGCCGTCGCTGGTCATCGTCCCGACCTCCCTGGTTTTCAACTGGTGCGCCGAGCTGGACAAATTTGCCCCCGGGCTGAAATATAGCGCCGTTATCGGCAATAAGGAGGAACGCCTCGCCATCCTCGGCCGCATAAATGATTTTGACGTGGTCATTACCTCCTATCCCCTGATCCGGAGGGATATCGAGCAGTATGAGACATACGGCTTCCGGTACTGCATTCTGGACGAAGCGCAGCATATCAAAAACCCCGCTTCCAGGAACGCCCGGTCCGTCAAGGAAATCAAGGCCGAAACCCGGTTTGCCCTCACCGGCACTCCGATGGAGAACAACCTGTACGAACTGTGGTCGGTGTTTGACTTTGTGCTGCCCGGGTACTTGTTCTCGTATAGCCGGTTTAATGAAAAATATGTGCAGCCCGCGTCAAGCGAGGACGGCAGCGCGGCGCTTGCGGACCTCAGCAGGCAGATCAGGCCCTTCCTTCTCCGGAGGCTGAAAAAGGACGTACTGAACGAGCTGCCCGATAAAATCGAGAATACCATGCTGGCCGACCTGACGGAGGAGCAGAAGAAGCTTTATCTGGCGTACCTGCACGATGTGAAGGGCGAGATCGACAAGGAAATCGCCGAGGCCGGCTTTGAGAAGAGCCGGATCCGAATTCTGGCCGCCTTAACGCGGTTGAGACAGCTATGCTGCCACCCTGCCCTGTTCGTTGAGAATTATGAGGGGGAAAGCGGGAAAATGCAACTGCTGGAGGAAATCCTGCAGGAGTCCATCGAAGGCGGTCACCGTATCCTCCTGTTCTCTCAGTTTACCGGCGTGCTGCATCTCATCCGCAAGCGGCTGGAAGCCCTCAAGATCGCTCATTTGTACCTGGATGGCTCTACCCCGGTCACGGAAAGGGGATACCTGGTCCATTCCTTCAACGAAGGGCTCGGAAAGGTATTCCTGATATCGCTCAAGGCCGGCGGCACAGGCCTGAACCTGACCGGCGCCGATACCGTAATCCACTTCGACCCCTGGTGGAACCCTGCAGTGGAGGATCAGGCCACCGACCGTTCCTACCGCATCGGGCAGAAAAAGTCGGTTTACGTCATGAAGCTGGTCGCCAGGGGCACCATTGAAGAAAAAATACTCGCGCTCCAGGAGAAGAAGCGCGAGCTTATCGATGCCGTTATCCAGCCGGGGGAAACCCTGCTTTCGAAGATGACCCAGGAAGAGATCCGGGCCTTGTTCGACTGAGGAACAAACCGGAACTGATTTTTCGGTTGTCCTGACTACACGAACTTCTGGACATTGCCGGTCCGGGCAAAACGGTAGATGGCTACAAGGAACAAAGCCGCGGCAAATCCGGCCAATATGAGAAGGTTCATGGTGATGTCGCTCTGCGCCCCTTCGGTCTGGAGCCTGTAAATGGCGTTTATCGCCCAGCGCTGCGGCACAAAATACCCTATTTTCTGCATAAAACCAGGCATCATGTTGATATCCCAGAAGCAGCCGCCCAGCATGCACGTCGGTGTGATGACCAGCGTACTGAGGGTGCTCGCCACGTAGGAGGAACTGGAGAACGCCGTAACGACAAGTCCGATGCCAATCGCCACGAATCCGAAGAGGAACAGGATTCCGAACAGGGCGATATCGCTGATTCCCGTGTCTATCCTCAATAGATATCTCATGGTCACCTGTATAATTAAAATCTGCAGCGTCACGACCAGCAGGCTTGTCAGCGCATTGCCGGCAATGTACTGCCTGGCGCTCACCGGCGCCGAACAAATCCTGTGGTAGGTCCGATCCCTCTTTTCCGTCAGGATGGCCATATTGATAAATCCGGCCCCCAGCATGACAAACATTATGAGGAAGCCCACGCTTGTCAGCGCCATATTTCTCCCGGTCAGCTTATCCTCCAGCTTTACTGCCGTGAGCTTGGTCGGGTTCGCCCCATACTGCCCGTACAGGTGGTCGAATACGTCCCTGTTCCCGCCGGACGCGGCGGAAAGCCTGTTCAGCGTGTCGATATAGCTGTTTATCCTCTGCCGCACCCAGACCGTTGTTTCCTGCCCCTTGACCGAGGTGATCCCCACCTTTTCCGGGCTGCCGTCATAGATGCTTTCCGTAAACCCTTCCGGGATTTCGATGACCGCGTCCGTTTCCATGTTCAAGAGCTTTTGGGTGATTTCATCGCTTTTCAAAACGAATATTTTAAAATTGGGATCCTTTCGCAAATCCGCCATCATGTCCGTGGAAAACGCTCCGGTATCCCGGTTGACCACGCCGATCCGGAGGGATGCCGGGCCGGAATTGCCGTACATCAGCAATGAAATCAATACCCCCAGCAATGGCAGAAACAGGTAGATTATAATGTTGCCCTTTTTTCGGAACGTGTTCTTCAGAATATTCCTTATTATCAATAGAATATTACGCATATTTCCCTGCCCCCTTTCTGGAAAACAAAGCCGATATCAGGATGAATACCGCCGCGGCCGACAGATTGATCAGAACGGAGGTGGCAAACTGCGAATAATCCTGGTCGTAGATCAGTCTGAACAAGGCTGTATTGGCCCATTTTACCGGTGAAATGTTCGAGATGCCGTTGAAGACCGAACCCATTTCGGACAGCGGCACATACCCCCCGCCGAGGAACACCACCACCGGGATGATGGTATTGAGCAGACCGTTGGCGGCGTCCGCCTTTTGGAACAGATAAGCCAGACCGACGCCGAGGCTGACCGCCATGATGGAGTAGGTGGTCAGAAGCAGGAGGACGCTTATCAAATCGCTTCCCCAGTTCGCCTTCAGCACCCATTTGCTGAAAAGGACCACAATTACTCCCTGTACCACGGTGATCATGATACAGCCTATGACCTTGCCCGTCAGAAACTCGTACCTTTTAACCGGCGCGCAAAGAATCCTTCCCGCCGTCATCTGCGTAATGTCCTCCCTCACGCTCCAAAGGCCTGTCAGGGAGGCATACAAGAGAATCATGGTCATCATGGTGACCGCATAGTAGTCCAGAGAACCGGGCTGCTGCTTCTGATTCAGGGATTTCAGGGAGACATACTCCCCTCGGCCCTGCATCTGTGGCATTCCGAGGGCTTCCGGCTTATTGGCGGCAATGGTCTCCATCGCCCCATAGGTTTTGATAAAGCTGCTTAATGCGCTCTCCAGGATGACCGACTTGTAGCCGCCGTGCTTTTCATTATTATAAAACCGGATTTCTCCCATTTCGTCCGAAACCTGAATATACCCTGCATATTTGTAGCCCTTCACGCTTTCCATACCGGCATCCGCGTCATCGGTTTTTTCAAATACCAGGCCATACTCCCTCGTCAGGCTTTCCCTGAATTCCTTGAAGGCATCCGTAAGATAATGCCTGCTCTCGCCCACGTCTTCCGTGTAAAGAACCTTCATATCCCCCAGGGTTATGGTACTGTCGAACTGGCCTGAAAATGCGGCTCCGAGGATCAGAATAAGGACGATCGGGAACAGGACCATCATGATGTTGGCTTTGTAGCTTCGGACATTCAACTTGAATTCTTTTGCAATTAAACGCAGGATGTTCATACCTATTCCCCCCTTAATCCCGGAGTCTTCTGCCGGTCAGGGACAGAAATACCGTTTCCAGATCCGGCATTTTGCTTTCCACGCTCTTGATGGAAAACCGGTTGGAAGTAAAATAATGGATGATTTTATCCAGGTTGCCGACCTCCGGCACGCTTGAAATTTTGACCGTGTCGTCCTCGATCTCGATCTCGCTGACTCCCGGAATCTCCCGGATGTCCTCCTCCCGGATCCTTCCGATGGCATCCCCGACGGAGATCCATACAATATTCCGGTCGCTTATGAGGTTTTTCAGCTCGCTGCCGGTTCCCAGCGCAATGACCTTTCCGTGATCCATGATGGCGACCCTCGTGCAAATGGCCTCCACTTCCTCCATGTAATGGCTCGTGTAGAGGATGGTGCTGCCCAGCTCATTCAGCTTCTTTACCGACTGCAGAATGTGGTTCCTGGACTGGGGATCAATGCCGACAGTGGGCTCATCCATGATGATGAGCTTCGGCTTGTGGGCGATGGCGCAGGCGATATTCAGCCTTCTTTTCATACCGCCCGAAAAATTCTTCGGGTAGCTCTTTGCTTTATCGGACAGACCCGCGAAGTCCAACGCTTCCATCGCGGCCTCTTCCAGCTTCCTTCCTTTCAGCCCGTACAGGCTGGCAAAGAATTTCACGTTCTCCAGGCTGGAAAGCTCCTCATAAATGGCGATCTCCTGCGGAACGATGCCGATATTGCGCTTGGTGACCATGGCCTCCTTCTTGACATCCCTGCCCAATACACAGATGCTTCCCTTATCGTGGAACAAAAGGCCGATGATCATGTTGATGGCCGTACTCTTTCCCGCCCCGTTGGGCCCCAGCAGCCCGAATATTTCACCCTCTTCGATATCAAGGGTCATTTTGTCGACCGCCGTCACCTCTCCAAAGTTTTTTGTTACTTCCTTTATACTTACTATGCTCATATCCTGAACTCCTTCCGGTTCCTGAAAACAGTAATCCAAATCTTTTTTGCAACATATATATTATAAAAAAAGCGGCGGCCCTCCGTTAGTACGAAAGGTCACCGTTTCATATGACTTTAGTCATGTCTGGCCGCCCGAGGCTTCCGGGCCCTTATATGCTCCACCACTCTCTTCCATCCCTGGCCAAAAGCTCAAAGGCCTTTACCGGCCCCATAGTGCCTGCTTCATAATTAGGGAAATTCAGCTTTTTCTTCTCCCTGTATTCAATGATTTTATCTGCAAACATCCAGGAAGCTTCCACTTCATCCCACCTCGAGAAAAGCGTCGCATCCCCTTTCAATATATCCAGGATCAGCCGCTCATACGCTTCGGGAGTATTTCCCTGAATGGGACTGGCATAGCTTGTATCCATTTTTGTTGATACGATATCGTTATGGGTGGAAAAGTCCTTCGTGTTGAACTGAAAAAATACTCCAACGTTGGGCTGAATCCTTATTACCAGAAGATTGGGCTCTTGCACGTGCCTGTCTTTAAAGTACAGTACATTTGGGAGGGACTTGAACTGCACAACAATTTCAGCCGATTTTGAACCCAGCCTCTTTCCGGTCCGGATATAGAACGGAGTACCGGCCCACCTGAAATTATTTATATGGAGTTTTAATGCTGCAAAAGTCTCCGTAACGGAGCTTTGAGGTACTTTCTCCTCCTCCCTGTACGCGGGAACAGATACCCCGTCAATGAACCCTTTTCCGTATTGCCCAAAAACCACATTATCCCGAAGCATTTCCGGGGTAAACCCCTCGATCGCCTGGATTACCTTTAATTTCTCGGTCCGGATGGAATCCGTCTTCAGGTTCACCGGGGGCTCCATTGCAACCAAAGACAGTATCTGGATTATGTGGTTCTGAACCATATCCCTCATAGCGCCCGAATTCTCATAATACCCGCTTCTCGTCCCAACTCCGTTTTTCTCCGTAAGGGATATTTGAATATTATCAACAAATTTATTGCTCCATAATGACTCAAAAACAGAATTGCAAAACCTTAGTACCATTATGTTCTGAATCATCTCTTTGCCCAGGTAATGATCAATCCTGTATATGCTGCTTTCATCAAAAACTTCCTGCAGCCTGTCATTTAATCTCCTGGCGGTTACCAGATCCTTTCCGAAAGGCTTTTCAATAATTAACCTGTTCCAGGCTCCTTTGTTCTTTGTAAGATTCCCTCTATGGATCCCCTGTACTATAGTCTCGAAATACTCCGGAGCAACCGCAAGATAGAAAACCCTGTTACCGCCTGTATGGGCTTTCCCCTCCACTTCCTCAAGATAGGTTTTCAGTTTTGAATATCCGCTTTGGTCCGTAAGGTCAAACTGGAAATAGTAGATCAATTCACGCAGCCTGCTCCAATTGTCCTCCTCTATTTTGTTGCGCGAATAGGTGTTTAAGGAGTCAAACACTTCATCCCTGTATTGCTCGACCGACTTCTCCTTTCGGCCGACAGCGACTACGGCAAATTTCTCAGGCAATAATCTATCATGCACCAGATTATACAGCGCAGGCATTAGTTTTCTATGCGTCAGGTCACCTGTGCCGCCGAAGATTACCATGACTGCATTCAGGCTGCTATTCTTTTTTTCCGGATTATCCTGGTTCAAGCTATGACCTCCTTATATGACCCCAAATCCCTTTTACCACTTATTTCTGCTGATGTATTCGTCTGCATACTATCGTCAGTTATAATAATATACCCTGCCTCATTGAGATCAATCTTACTCTTGATCATTTTTGTATTCGATGTATTGGACCGCCGCCGACGATTATCACATCCTGCATAAGCATCCGCCTCATTTCTTCATAGCCATCTTCAAAGCCGGACAATGGCAATCATGATGCCGGCGGTGTTTTCCTGCTATGCCGTGCAGGTTATCATGTCCTTTATGGACCTGCTGCTTTTGCCGGCCAAAACGCAAAAAGCGTCTTGACTTACTCCTTATTATTGCTTATAATAACCTTATAAGAAATAATAAGGAGTAAATCATGACAAAAGATTATTACACCGTCGAGCAAATTTCAGACATGCTGGACATCCATCCGAAGACCATTCAGCGATATATTCGGGAGGGCAGACTGCGCGCAGTAAAGATTGGCAAGGGTTGGCGCGTCAGCGGCCATGATCTAAGCGTTTTTGTCGAGAGCAGCGGCGACGAAGGGCTTGGTTCAGGAAACCGGCCGGCGCGCAGTGTCATCGCCTCGTCGGTTATCGATATCATTACCTGCGGAAAGGAGGATGCCATCCGTATCATGAATACGCTGACAGCCGCCTTAAACGCCAAGCCGCCGGAATACGGACGGTCGTCCATGCAGTCGCAATATATCGAACATGAAAATATGGTTCGTATTACGCTCTGGGGCGACATTCGCCTTATGGCAGCTATGATGGACATGGTTGCCTCACTGACAGAACAAAATGAGAAGGAGTGATTTAACATGAAAAGCAGCGTATTCAAGACCGAGGCGGGGCGAGACAAGGTTCGGGCCTATTATAACCGCGTGCTTAGCCGATTCCCCTTCGGGCAGAAATACGTCGGGACCACCTTTGGAAAGACGTTTATGCTGACAGCCGGCCAGGAGTCGAATCCGCCCGTTATTCTGCTACACGGCTCCTGCAGTAACAGCGCGTTCTGGTTTCCCGAAATCATGGCCCTGTCCGATACTTTCAGGGTCTATGCCGTCGACATTATCGGCGAGGCCGGAAACAGCGAGGAATACAGACCCGACCTCAATTCAGACGCTTTTGCAATCTGGATGAAGGAGGTCCTTGGCGCGCTCGGCCTTGAAAGGACCGCTTTAATCGGCAACTCCCTCGGCGGCTGGATGGCTCTCAAATTCGCAACAGCTTATCCGGAATGCGTCTCCAGGCTGATTCTGCTCGCATCCGCCGGCCTCGCACCAGTTCGCCCGCAATTCCTTCTTAATGCGGAGCAGACGCGGCAGCCGGACGGAACTGTGCCGGTGGATCCCTCCATTATCGGAGAACAGAGCATCCCGAAGGAAGTACTGGATTTTATGAATCTGATCGTTGAAAACTACAACCCGATTCCGGACCTGCCGGTATATGGGGACGAACAATTGCTGCGGCTTAACATGCCGGTTTTATTTATTGACGGGGCTGAGGATGTGATCATTGATGCGGGAACATCGGCGCAAAGGCTCTCCCGGATTACGCCATCCGCCGTAATCCGTTTACTTCCGGATTGCGGGCATGTGGTGGCCAATTCCGCGGAATATATCCTTCCGTTTCTTATGATATCCTGAATTGCGGTTTAGCCCTTCTCCCCCGTGAGATAGTATATGGCGATCTGGGTCCGATGCTCCAGGCCGGTCTTATCCAGGATGGCGGATATGTAATTCTTGATGGTGCCCTCCGACATGAAAAGCGTGGCGGCAATTTCCTTGTTGGAAAGGCCCTTGGCGATCAGGGTAACGATCTCCAGCTCCCTGTCGGTAAAAAGCCCCTCCGGGATATTGCCCTTTCTGCCTGCCGACAGCTGACCCTTGATGATGTCCATTGCAACGTCCTGCATGACCGTACCGCCCTCGTGGACAATCCGGATGGCGTCCATGATCCTGGACGGCGGGCTGCCCTTCAGCAGATACCCTTTTGCTCCGTTTTTCACAGCATTGATGATAAAGCTGTCGTCATCAAATGTAGTTAAAATCAGGGGTCGGACGTCCGTCTTCGAGGAAATCTCCCTTGCCGCCTGAAGCCCGTCCAGCACCGGCATCCTGACGTCCAGAAGCGCCACGTCCACCTTCTCCCGCATGCAGTAATCGACGGCTTTGAGGCCGTTCTCGACACAGTCGGCCACTTCAAAGCGGTCATCCGTCTGCAGGATGATTTTAAGCCCTTCCCGGATCAATGCGTCGTCGTCCGCTATCAATACCCTAATGGACATAGCCCACCTCTTCCGCCGGAAGGATCGTAATCACCGAAAAACCGTTGGAGCCGTCCAGGATTAGCTTTCCGCCTGCATTCTCGGTCCTTTCCTCCATACCGGCAAGCCCCATTCCCTTTTGGAAGGAAAGGGCCCCTTTTCCGTTGTCGTGCACTTCCGCCTTGATGATTTTCGTCATGACCTCCAGCCGGACATTTATGCTGGTGGCGGAGGAATACTTCAAGGCGTTCGTCAGCGCCTCCTTGACATTATCCATGATAATTTTCCACTGGAGGTGCGTGATGGCATCCAGCGAACCATTGTAAACCAAAACAGTCCGGATGGGGTTGTTCATCGAGAACTCCTCCAGCATCAGCTTGAGCCGATTGATGCCCAGTTGCTCCGGCGCGGGCTTGATGGTTCGGAGCGTGGAGCGGATGCTTTCCATGCCTTCCTTGAGGTTTTCCGTCACGGTCCCGAGGATCCCCGCGGCTTTTTCCCGGTCCCTGTCAAGGATCATTGCGGCGGCTTCCAATTGGATGATGCTGCCTGCCAGCGTATGCCCGACCTTGTCGTGGATTTTCTGCGCAAGGCTGTTCCTTTCCTCCAGTTGGGACAGATAGCGCACCTGCGCTTCGTATTCGCTGCCGGCGTTAAGCCTGACTCGCAGCTCATCGTTCCTGTTTTTCAATTTTTCATTGACCGATTTTACTGCGTCGAGGGAAGCGGAAAGCCTTTTTGCCAGCAGGAAGACCAAAAGGCAGAACAAGGCGGTCAAGCCGTATTCGGCCAGCATTTTGTCTGCGGCCGCCAGGCCGGGAAGCACCAAAAAGAGAACCCAGATGTTCACATTGTCCGTAAAACCGGAAACCAACTCAAGGATGTCCGCAGGGATCAGCAGGAGGAACAACGGGTTTGCTGTTGACGCGGCAATAACCAGGATTGCGGCGCTTGCCAGGAGCAGGCCCCGTTTCAGCGGCAGGCTCCTGAATATGTGCGCCAGCATGCTGCTGCAGACATAGATCAATATCAGAAGAACCGAGAGGGGAATGCTCTCCATTCCCCCCTGGACATACCGAATAGCGCAGTACAGCAATATGATCGCTCTGACGCTGATAAACCAATTCTCCATACAACCTCACATACGGGGCAGGTTCCGGGACAGGAGGACCGGTACATTGTCCCTCTGCCCCATCCGATCTGTTCTATTTCAGGTTCTCGGGATTGAGGCACTGCAGCTCCTCCGGTATGAAAATCCCGTCCCTTCGGATCAGCACATCGTCGAACCAGATGTCTCCGCCGCCGTATTCGGGCCGCTGAATAAAGACCAGATCCCAGTGGATCGCCGACTTGTTTCCGTTGTTGCAATCGTCGTAGCAGCTTCCGGGGGTAAAGTGCAGGCTTCCCATGATTTTTTCATCGAAAAGGGTATCCTTCATCGGTTTTTCGATGTAGGGATTGAAGCCGAGGGAGAATTCGCCCACATAGCGCGCGCCCTCGTCCGTATTAAAAATTTCATTGATTTTTTCCGTATTGTTGGCTGTGGCTTTTATAATCTTGCCGTCCTTGAATTCCAGGACAATGTTTTCATACGTGAAGCCCTGGTATTTTGCCGGGGTGTTGTAGCTGATAACGCCGTTGACCGAATCTTTTACCGGGGCCGTGAACAGCTCTCCGTCCGGGATGTTCCGCTTCCCTTCGCATTTCCTGGGGGGCAGGCCCTTGATGGAGAAGGTCAGGTCCGTATTTTTGCCGGTGATCCGGACCCGGTCCGTCTCTTCCATGACCTTCAGCAGGTTGTCCATTGCCAGGGACATCTTCGAATAGTCCAGATTGCAGACATTGAAATAGAAGTCCTCGAAGGCCTCCGTGGACATCTCGGCCATCTGGGCCATGGCGGGATTCGGATACCGGAGGATCACCCATTTGGTATGCTCCACCCGCTGCTCCGAATGGACCGGCTCCATAAAAAGCTTGTTGTAAAGCTTCATTTTTTCATGGGGCACGTCCCCCAGCTCATTCGAGTTTTCCGCAACGCGGACGCCGATGTAAGCATCCATCTGTTTCATCCTGGCCAGCTCGAAATCGGCCGTCAGCTTTATTTGCTCCTCAGTGCAGCCATTGAGCAGCGCACGCTGGATTTCGTCGTTTTTGACCGTGACGAAGGGAAGCCCGCCCGCCTTGTATACTTCATTCACCAGGGCTTTGGCAAGGGGCAGCTCATACCCCCTGAGCTCGATCAGCACCTTCTCGCCCGGCTTCACCTCGCAGGAATAATTCACCAGATTCTGGGCCAGCTTTTCTATTCTCGGGTCTGTCATATGCTTTTCTCCAATTCATTCAATATGTTTTCAAATACCTTCAGCGCATCTTCTACCGGCTTCGGCTCGGAAAGGTCCACTCCGGCCTTCTTCAGCAGCTCCAGCGGATAATCGGAACCGCCGCTCTTCAGGAAATTCGTGTACCGCTCCACGGCCGGCGTCCCTTCCCTGAGGATCTGCTGCGAAAGCGAGGTGGCGGCGGAGATTCCCGTCGCGTATTTGTACACATAGAAGCCGGAATAGAAATGCGGAATCCTCGACCATTCCATATCAATTTCGCTGTCCAAGGTCACTTCCGCCCCGAAATATTTCTCGTTCAGACCCCTGTAAACCCGGCAAAGCTCCTCCGCCGTCAGGGCCTCTCCGTTTTGCACCATGGCATGGGTGAGCTTCTCAAACTCGGCGAACATGGTCTGCCGGAACAGCGTTCCGCGGAACTCCTCCAGGTAATGATTGAGCAGATACGCCTTTTCTTTCCCGTCTGCCGTATTGGCCAGCAGATAATGGATCAGCAGCGACTCGTTGACGGTGGATGCAACCTCTGCCACGAAAATCTTGTATTCCGAATAAATATAGGGCTGTGTCTTGTTGGTATAGTACGAATGCAGTGCATGGCCCATCTCATGCGCCAGGGTAAACACGTCGTTTATCGTGCCCTGGTAATTCAGCAACACATAGGGATGGGTCAGGTGCGTGCCCCACGAATAGGCGCCGCTGGTTTTTCCCTGATTCTCGTAAACGTCGATCCAGCCCGATTTGAAAGCGTTCTCCAGGTCGGTCAGATAACCGCAGCCCATGGGCGCCAGACCCTTCAGCACAACATCCAAGGCGTCCTCGTAGGAGTACTTCTTCGGCGGCTCCTCAACGATCGGCACATACAGATCATACATGTGCAGTTCATCCAGGCTGAGCGCTTTCTTGCGGAGCCTCAGATACCGGTGGAGCAAAGGCAGGTTCCTGTTAACCGTGTCGATCAGGTTGTCATAAACGGAGACCGGAACATTGTCCGCATCCAGGGAAGCACTCCGGCTGGATTCGTACTTGCGCACCGTAGCGTAAAATTTATCCGATTTGATGTTGTTGTTGAACGATGCCGCCAGCGTGTTTTTCATGGCGGTGTAGGATTTGTACAGGGCGTGGAACGCATCCTCCCTCACCCTTCTGTCCTTCGACTCCAGGAACTTGATATACCGGCCTTTGGTCACTTCCACCTCTTCGCCGTTTTCATCCTTGATGAAGTCGAACTTGATGTCCGCATTGTTGAACATGGTGAAAATATCGGACGGCGCATGGGAAATCTCGGCGGAAAGCGCCAGCAATTCCTCCTCCCGGTCCGACAGGATGTGCTGCTTCTGCCTCAGCAGCTCATGGAAATACTGCCGGTACAAGCCCATTCCTTCTACTTCGTCAATGCTCCTTTTCAGCACTTCCTCGTTAATGGAGAGGATCTCCGGCACGATAAACGCTACGGAAGCGTAGACCTCTGTTCCAAGAGCCATTGCCCGGTCCGTCAGCGCCTGGTATTTGGGCTCCGCGTTGTTCTCATCCCGCCTCATCCGGGCATAGACGAACAGCTTGTCATTGAGGGCCATCATTTCGTCGCTGACCCGGAGGCATTCCAGCAGCGTTTTCATATCCTTCGCAAGCTTGCCCCTATACGCGCCGACGTCGGCGGCCATCTGCCGGATTTTGCTGAAGTCCTTTTCCCAGTCGGCGTCACTTGCGTATATATCCTCAAGCTTCCACTTATATTTTACATCAATTTCATCTCTGGCAGGCAGCGCATTGTTTTTCTTTTCAGCCATACATTCACCTCTCAGGCTCCCTTTCGGGGAATTTTTGATATGCCGGGCATACCTCCCGGCCATTCTCAACACGTCAGTTTCTTGGCGTTCTTTACATATTATATCCCCGCCACAGAAATTTTACCAGTATTTATAATGTCGGCAGAGGGCAGGATGGCGGTCAAAGCTTCGTTTTGACCATTATCCACAATTTTTATCTCTCCTCCGGGGTTCTATGCGTGCCCGGCGAGCTGAACGGCGTGGCTGCTGCGGCCGACAAGCCGGGAGATAGCCTTTCCCAGCCGCACAGGCTGCGGCAGGCGGAAATCCTGGGAGAAAACCTTCTTATGTGCACTCGCGGATTAAGAGAAAAATGAGAGAATGAGGGGGATGGAATGATAAAGGCGGCAGGCATTATTGCGCGGCCACCGCATTCATCTTGTTCATTGTCCTGTACAGCAGTACGGCGGCCTGCGCCCTTGTTGCCGTAAGCTGCGGTCCCACAGAGTAGACGGACACGCCCTCCATTATTCCCTCGCCGACGATTGTTGCCATGCTGGACATTGCAGCAGGGTTAATTTTGTTCTTATCCGTAAACTTCTCAAGGGCGGAGTTGTCGTGAATCTTCAGTTGCTGGCCTTTCGCTTCCATGACCTTGAAGAGCAGGACGGCAATTTCTTCCCTGGTAATCGCTTTTTCCGGGTAGAACCGGTTGGTTGAATCGGCTGAAATAATCCCCAGATTTTCCGCGATCATGACCTCCTTGTAATACCACTTATTGGACTTCACATCCGCAAGGCTGCCCACGGGAGCCGTTTCCAGGCCGAAGGCCCGGACCACCATCGCCGTGAATTCCGCCTTTGTCACGGTGTTGTTGGGCATATAGCTCGTTGCGGTGACACCCTTCATGATCCCCATGCCGGCAAGGTTCTCAATGGCATCCTTTGCCCAGGATACGGATTTCAGGTCGGAAAAGGTCTGCTTCGTATTGGTTTTGGCCTCAACGGCGCTGCTTTCCGACGAGCCGGTGGAATTGTACGAGACGACCTTGTACGAATACCGCATCCCTGCGGTGAGATTGCTGTCCGTATAGGATGTATTATTCTTCCCTACTTCGGCCAGCACGTCGTAATAATAGCCATTGGAAGGCTTCCTCATAATCCGGAATACGTCTTCGCTGTCAGAGTTATCCTTCCAGGTAATCCTGATTTGCGACGCCGACAGGGCCGTCGCCACTACGTTCGACGGCGCAGCCGGTATTGCGGTGGAAACGAGTATTTCCTCGCTGAGGGAATCCGAATTTCCGCTGTTGCTGTAGGCACGAATCCTGAAATAGTATTTTGTGTATGGATTGAGGTTTGTTACGTTATACGCGGTGACGTTGGGATCAAGCCAGGATAGAATGTTCCATTCCCCATCCCCGCCGATTTTCCATTCCACCTTGAAGCCGTTTTCATTGTCGGAGGTGTCCGTCCACCGCAGCAATACCTGCGTACTGGAAACATAGCTATAGTTGAGGCCCGACGGCGGGTTTATAAGGCCGGAGCCTATGGAAGCCGTGTTGGAATACGGTGAATACAGCGCACCGGTGGCCACGTATGCCCTGACCATATAGGAATATTGCACGCCTTTTTGGATCGTGTTGTCCGTATAGGTAGTTATGTTTTGGTCTACGGTTGCATATAAAGTGTAAGTGCCCGCCCCGTATATATAGCGCCATATTTCAAACCCGGTCTCATCGGTGGAATTGTCCTTCCATTTGAGCTGAACGGCGGAATTGGTCGTAATCGTCACCGAAAGCTGGGAAGGAGCGTCCAGATAAAGGTTCTGGACCGTGATCGTATTGGAATAAACCGATTCGTTGGTGGTGGTCCTGGCCTTTATCCGGTAGGTATAGGAAGCGCTCGGCACCAGTCCCGTATTGTCGTACCAGCCCACCGTTGTATAACTGACCGTCGTCAGCGCGCTGAAGCTGCCGTTGGGCATTTTTCTTTCAATGATTACGTCCGCTGTGCCCGAATTGCCGGACCACGACAGATAAATCGTATTATTGGCCGCGGCGCTGCCGGTCAGGGTAAGGTTTCCAAGGTTCGTATACGCGCCGATTCCGATGTCGTTGTTGGGATAGGGCAGGCCCGAAGAGCCCGTTCCCATGGATTTCCGGACCCGGTAAAAATAGCGGGTATTGGCCGCAAGGCCGGTGTCGCTGTATTTCAGCACGCCGAGAGCGGTGGTATTGATAACGGCCCAGGTGCCGTCCGTCCCGGTTTTGCGCTCAATGATCGTATTATAATTTCCCGTGCCGGTATAGCCCCAGGAAAGATCCAGCCTGGAGGCGGAGACCGGGGTGACCGTCAGTGAGACCGGCGCAATGGAATCCCATGCGCTGACCGTTACCTCGCTCGTATACGCGGAATCGCCAAGCGCATTGTATGAGCGGATTCTGTAGATATACGTAGTTCCGGTGGAAACCGCATTGTCCGTATAGGTGGTTGTATTGGCCGGAAGCGTGGCGATTGGTACAAATACACCGCCTGTATCCGTCATCCGCTCAATCTTGAACCCGGTCTCATTGGTGGAGTTATCCGTCCAACTGAGCGTAACGGCCGAAGTGGAAACAACGCTGGCCGTCAGGGAGGAAGGAGCCGCCGGATAAGTAAGCGAGATGCTGGCCTCCGCCGCGGCGGAATAATCCGAGTCGGAATTATATGCCCGCACGCGATAGGTATAAATCGCCCCGGGGGTCATGTTCACCGTATCCTTGCAGAAAGTCACACCGCTATCGCATATGGCGACCTGGGAGTATGAATTATCCGTAAGCTTTCTCAGCACCTGCGTTCTTGCCGTGCTGCCCTCCCCGTTGATCCAGGAAATCGTGATTGTGCCGGTATCATAAGTCAGCGTCAAGTTCGTCGGCGCCGGCAATCCTCTGGTGGTTTCCGATATATTGCTATAGCCCGAATAGCTGCTTTCGGTTTTCGCACCGATCCTGTACCGGTACTGACCGCCGGTTGGAGGCGTATCGGTGGCACTGGCACCTGAAAGGGAGCTGTTTACAATAGACCATGCCTCCCAGGAGGTACCGTTCCATTTGGAGCGTTCAAGCTGAAATTGTGTAATTTGCGGGAAGGCCGACCAGGATACAATAGCGACGCCGTTTGAGATAGAGGCGGTTACCGTGGGGGCGTCAATCGGTGTAACACCGACCGCTACCGGGTTGCTTGCCCCATAAGGGCTATTGGACAGAATGCTGTACCATCTGATGTCCATACCGGCCAGTTTTATGGCGGCGTTCGTCGTCGCGCCGCTGCTCGACGTATGGCCGCTGCTGTCGGTCAAGGTGCTGCCCGTCGCTGCGGCGGAGCTTTTCCAGGTCAGAAGAACTTCTTTCGCATTGATATCATAAACGGCCTTTACCTCATAAGGATCGATGATTTTACTCGTTTTCGCCACCGCCGTTTTTTCGTCCAACTGGATGGCCGAGCCGGTATCGGAATACGCCCGGACGGTATAGGTATATTCATTATCGGGAACCAGGCCGGTATCAACATATGCAAGCGAATCGTACACATCGTTCACGAGAATGCCGGACAAAGTCGTTATACTGCCATGTCCGTCATTTCTCGTCAGTTGATACATCTCCGCTCCCGCCACAGAGGACCAGCCCAGTTCTATTTTCGTATCCGTGTCCGGCTTGTGGGGGAATGCCGTAAAGCTCATCGCATAGGCCCCCTGGAAACCGAGTATGAAGATTGCCGCCATGAATCCGAAAAGAAGAAGAGCCCTCCTGGCCGCTTTGATATTTTTGCTTATGTAAAATTTCATAATAGCCCCCCGAAAAAGCATATTCCAATATGTATATCGGCATACGGGGGCTTATGTTTAACAGGGAGTGGTACTGTAAAGGAATTTAAAGGCACATTTGACTTTTTATAAAAAGCTGCATATAATAATCGCATAAAAGCGACGATGGAGAGAGTAAGTTTCATCCAAAAGCCACAGTGAGCCAGGAAGAGTGAAAACCTGGCGCCGGTAGGGTGTTTCAGAAAATCGCTCTTGAGCTGCGTGCCGAACGGCTTGCCAAGTAGGTTGCGACGGATTTCCTCCGTTACGGGGAACGCATATGCTTGTATGGCGTAAAGGGTGGTATAACGATAGCCCCGATCAGACAGGATCAGCTTTCGTCCCGTGCGTAGTCGTATGGGGGAAGGCTTTTTTATTTGCCTTGCACCCGGCGGGGAGGTGTTTGGGCTATGGTCATAGCCAGTGCAATTGACGACCCTTCAGACATTCATATCAAACAAAAATCTGAAAGGACGTGTCAATATGTCGAACGATACAAAACCGGATTTTATAAAAATGGAACAGGATATCCTTGCCTTTTGGGAGGAGCATCAATGTTTTGATAAGCTTCGTGAAAAAAACAGGGCAAACCGGCGATTCCGCTTTCTGGACGGACCTATAACGGCTAATAATCCGATGGGTATCCACCATGCATGGGGTCGGAGCATCAAAGATAGCGTGCTGCGGTATAAAGCCATGAACGGTTATTCCTGCCACTACCGCAACGGTTTTGACACACAAGGCTGTGGGTGGAGGTTGAAGTTGAAAAAGAGCTCGGTTTTCACGATAAAAAGGATATCGAAGCCTATGGCATGGAGAACTTCACGAAGAAATGCGTTGACCGCATCAAGCACTTTTCCGGCGTTATTACCACCCAGTCAAAAAGGCTTGGCCAGTGGATGGACTGGAAAAATTCCTATTTCACCCACACAGACGAAAATATCTCTGCCATCTGGCACTTTCTGAAAATATGTCATGAAAACGGATGGATATTAAAATCATACCGTCCTATGCCATGGTGCCCGCGCTGCGGCACTTCTCTGTCCGAACACGAAATGGCGGGTTCGCACAAGGATATAACCCATACCGCCGTGTTTGCTATCGCACCGGTAAAGAACTCCGGTTTTGATATGCTGGTCTGGACAACGACGCCATGGACGCTCTCAGCGAATGTGGCTTTGGCGGTTAACCCCGGGCTGGATTATGTCCTTGTCAGGTGTGCGGACTTTGAAAGGCCGCTTATCATGGCAAAATCAGCAATTAAGTACGTTGACGGGGATAAGCAAGTTTTAAAGTCCCTCAAAGGCAGCGAGCTTGTTGGTCTTGAGTACGAGACTTTTTTCCCTGCCTTGTCCGTTCAGGAAAATTTGGGCCACAAGGTCATTCCATGGGATAAGGTAGATGCCAATGAAGGATGCGGCGTTGTCCACATTGCTCCGGGCTGCGGTGCAGAAGATTATGAACTGGGCAAAAGCTTTTCGCTTGCGGAAATATGCCCTATCGATGAGAGCGGAGTCTTCTCGGGCGAATATGGTTTTTTAAGCGGAAAATCCGCTGCACAGGCTGCATCGCTTGTGTTTGAGAAGCTGAATGAGCAGAAAAAACTGTTCAAGATACAGGAATATACCCACAGCTATCCGGTATGCTGGCGGTGCAAGACCGAGGTATTATTCCGGTTAGTCCGGGAGTGGTATATAAAAACGGACGACATCCGGCCAAAGCTGCTTGAGGCGGCTGAAACGGTTGTATGGGAGCCGGCTTTCATCGGAAAACGCATGAGGGACTGGCTGCAGAACATGGGGGACTGGAATATTTCGCGAAAGCGATTTTACGGTCTGCCATTGCCTTTCTATCCATGCGAGATGTGCGGCAGGCTTACCGTAATTGGTTCAAGGGAGGAGCTCATAAAGCTCGGCGGTGAAACCGCATGCTCACTGCCGGAACTGCATCGGCCGTGGATTGATGACGTCAAGATACAGTGCCCGCATTGCGGGGAAAAGGTTTCCCGTATTCCGGAAGTCGGCGATGTGTGGCTCGATGCAGGTATCGTCCCATTTTCGACGCTTGGTTACTTCGACGACAGGGATGAGTGGCTGAAAAACTTTCCCGCCGAATGGGTCATCGAAATGCAGGAGCAGGTCAGACTGTGGTTTTATGCGCAGCTATTTATGAGCGTTACCATAACAGGGCGTGCGCCGTATGAAAAAGTACAAACCAACAATTGGGTGCTTGCCGAGGATGGAACGAAATTTTCCAAGACAGGATTCATGATCCGATTTGACGAAGCCGCGGAAAGGATTGGGTCTGATGCGATACGCTATTTATTTGCCGGAGCTTCCATGGCAAGCGATGTGCGTTTCGGCTACAATCTCGGAGAGGATGCGCGCCGGAAGCTTCTTAACTTTTGGAACATCTACTCGTTCTTCATAACCTATGCGGATATTGACAAGCCGGCCATAACAGGGCAGGAATCCACAGATTTGACGGACAGATGGCTGCATTGCCGCATCAGTGCCTTTGTATCCAAGGCTGTGAAGCATTATGAAAAATACAATTTCGCAGAGCTGATACGGGAATTTGAGCTTTGTGTGGATGATGTCTCCAACTGGTATGTCCGCGTAAACCGCAAGCGCTTCTGGAAAAACGCACTGGATGCCGACAAGCAAAATGCATATAACGCTTTGTTCCATGCAATAAAGTGCATGGCTCAAGTGATGGCTCCCATATTGCCATTTATGACTGAACACATCTGGCAAAGCATGGTGTTGAAATACAGTTTGGCCGAGGAATCCATCCACCTGTCTGAGTTCCCGAAAGCTGCTCCCTTTGAAGAAGCCATCCTCGAAAATGTCGAGAAGGTGCGCACCGTGATCGCCCAGGCGCTGAAACTGAGAAATGACAGGAACATCAAGGTAAAACAGCCTTTGTCCTTGCTGTACTTGGGCAAAGACCTTGAATCTGTTTGCATGCCCTATTCCGACGTCATCAAGGATGAACTGAACATCAAGAGGATTATTTATCTTCCTGACTTCAGTTCTCTTAGCACCGAGTATTTATCACTGAATTTTAAGCTGGCAGGGAGGTATCTAAAAGGCGAACTGAACCGGGTCAAGGCCCTGTGTGACAACCTGACAGAGGAGGAAATGGCCGTCTGTGTTTCCGCTTATAAGGACGATCAGGCAATTAAGCTGGCCGGATATGAAACTCCTCTCCCGGCAGAACTTTTTATTCTATTGTCGGGAGAAAAAGATTATATAGCAAAAGCTCAGGACAATATGCTAGTTGCTGTCAATACTGAGATAACGGACACTTTGAAAACCGAAGGCCTCTACCGGGAAATATTGCGGCACTGTCAACTCTTACGCAAGGAAGCCGGTTTCGCCGTGTCGGACAAGGTGCTTTTGGATTTTGAAACAGAGGCGCCTGCTTTGGCTTTTGCCATCCAAGAGTATGGCGCTGATGTTATGCGTGAAACCCTATCGGAAATATTGCGTATCCAATCGCCTCTACTGGAAAAGGAAGTCCGACTGGATGAAGGCTCCCTGATAATAAAAATAAAAGGGATGGGGCCGGCGTAAAAATACCCGCTAACTTCGTATCCAGATACAGAAAAAGCAGACATCCGCCATATAATCGTGAATGGATGCCTGCTTTTCTTTTGCCCGCACCGGTTATCCCCCGGTTCAGTAAATGGACCCCTTATAAATTCATTTCGAAGGAATTGGCCTGCAAGCCCCAGCCAGAACCGGACTGCGCCATATAAGCGCTGATGGCCGACTGGAACAGGCTCGAAATGGTCTGCTGCTGTTCCGATGTAATCGCCCCGGATTCCACCAGTTTATCCAGTATGCCCGTTAAGGCATCGGAACCGTTATTCTGCATCATATCCGGTGGCGGTGGCGGCATGCCTCGCATTCCATTGGCCTTCATTCCGGATTTCAATGCTTCTGAAACCGCTTCTTTCTGTTCTTCCGTGATGGCGCCCGAACTGACAAGGCTTGACAATGGATCGCTAAAAGTCGTGTTGCCTGAAGCATTCTGCGTCCCCGCCTGGGTCGCATAAGCCATCCGGGCTGTTTCAAGCGCCTCCTTGATGGCCTGTTCCTGTTCCGAGGTGATCGTGCCGTCGGAAACAAGGCCAGCCAGGGGGCACGGGGGCTTCTGGGAAGCCGAAGCCTGGCCGGCTGTTCCGACAGGCGAAATCGCTTCCTGAGCATTAGAATTGCCCTGGGCGTATCCGTTTTGGATCATCCTCTGCCAAATCTGCGCGGAGCCAATCTGGCTGTAGTAGTCATAGTTTGAGGAAATGCTCAATATATCTGACCTCCTTTTGCATCCATGCGAATATAAATCCTATAATATATATCGATCAATATTTGATGGTATATTGTGGCAGATATGCGGCAATAGAGGTGCTTTACACGCCTTTGTCCAACAATCGGACAACCTCCCGGGGTTCCGTCGGGTTGTCCGTCCTTCAATCCCTCTCTATAAAATGCTTACTACTTCTTCAAGCGAACGCACAGTATATTTTTGTCCAAAATCGATCTCCTCATTGCCTCTGTTTATAAGCGCTGAGCCAATTCCGAGTTTGTTGGCGCCGACAATATCTTTCTCTTCATCCCCCACATAAAGCACTTCATCCGGCCGGACAGTCAATGCTTCAAGCAGCATTCGGAATCCTGCGTCATTCGGCTTTCTGAACCCTACGTCTCTGGACGTAAGCACAACATCAATATACTGCGATATCGGTTCAATGTCCTTTAATGAAAAGCAGTTGTCCATTCCGTAGGCGACGTCTGTCAACGCACCAATTTTTAGCTTCAAGGATTTCAATTTGCTCAACACTGCCTCCGCTTCCGCGAAGGGTACGGCGTCCGCCTGAAAAAAGCCATAAAACGATTCTTTTGCTTTATCAAGACAACTATGCTCCTCAGACCATGCGTCGAAAATTTCGCCGAATAGAACATCGGAAGATATTTCGGTTTCCCGGTAGTTTACCCGCGTATTGTATTTTGTGAGGATGGGAATTGCCGATTCAATTTTCCAGTCAGAGCAGGCCATACCGCAGTCCCTGAGTACTTGTCCAAGTGCGGGGCGGTACAACGAACTCCAGTTCAATGGATTGTTGTAATAAATTAGAGTGTGCCCAATATCAAAACCAACAGCTTTAATCACTCCCAGCATTCTCCTTTATCTCCGTAAACATACGGCAAACAGTCCTATCATGAATTTATCGGTATTCCAAATAATTATACCATTTATTGCTACCGCCCAGAGCGCTAAAATCTATTTGACAAGTATCAAGATTCTGCTTATAATATAGTGGCAGACGCGATATCTGCGTTTTATATGCGCCCATAGCTCAGCAGGATAGAGCGTCGGTTTCCTAAACCGCAGGCCGGACGTTCGAATCGTCTTGGGCGCACCAACGAAAGCCGCTTGGCTGTAACAATACAGTAAGCGGCTTTTTACTTGAAGTTTTATTAAATTAAAAGAAAAACCCCTACCGTGGCAGAGGCTTTATTATCTCATTTCAATGGCATATTAGCTTTGTCGCGGAAGCCCCCGATCAGGATCACAATGAAATCAATAAGTGCACCAACACCACACAGCCCGACGGTCAAAAGCCATATAATACCGGTACCAATTTTTCCAACATAAAACCTATGAATTCCAAACGCACCAAGAAAGAAACATAATAAAGCTGCTACCCATTTACTTTTATAAGGATAGTTATCGACTGCCCCACCTACGTTATTTGTGTTCTGATTGTTATTCACATTATTGATATTGATCGCAGGCACAGCACCTATCCGTGCGGTAGCGGCTTCCTCTTTCGCCTCTTTTATAACATTACCGATATCAGCCTTGCAATACATCTTACCATTAACTTCAATCAAGCATTCCTGGCAAAATAGTTTGCCACAGTATACACAAGACGCACTTGCATCTCTGTCCGGGTGGTTATAACATTTCACCGACATCAGCCTCCTCGATACCATATTTACATCATTATACATCAAATACAATTATTCTACAATCTCCGCTAACTAACAGAACCATCTTGATATATTTATACCGGAGCATATAATAGCGTTAAGAATACTTGTTGGATATCCTCAACGAACACCTATGATATGATGATTCCAAGCGGCTTATTTTCTTTCAACCTTAAAAGTGAATTCCCATACCGCTGTATTCCCGGAATATCTGCCCCTGTTCTCTGTCACCGTTACCTTTGCAGTGTATGATTTACTCTGTCCGGCCTTAAGATTTTTTACCGGGATTGTCAAAGTCTTAGAGCCTGTGTCTGGATATTTGTCCTCTTCCTCCGCAGTACAAACTATAATGATCTTGCCGGTTGATGTAGTCTCAACATCCATATCATCACCTTCATCGAGGCTCTTCTTATTGGCAGTACAGCTATAAACCCATTCATTGCCTACATGGTTATTTTCAACGCATTCTATAGATTCCAGGGAAACATTGACTTTTACTTTTGTAGATGCGCCATACGATGATACTGCAATGGATGTGAAAACAAGGCAAAAGATAATGAAGAACACAAGCAACTTCTTCATAAGCTGGCACTTCCTTTCATGTCAATATTCGACACAAGATGGAAATATCCTGCACCAAAAAACACTTGACAATAGGTAACCTATTACCTATAATAAAAGTAACCGGTTACTTTTATTGTGTTACAGGAGGATTTCATGAATAATTTGGAGGATAAGGCATATATCTTTGGTACCATCTTTACATTATCCAATAAACTGCAAATACTTGGAGATAAGCTGGACGCACAACTGACCTTAAAGCAATGGCTTTTTCTTGCCGGCGTTTTAAAATGTGAGAACGAAGCGCCGACACTTTCCGCTATCTCGGCGCGCATCGGAAGCTCACGGCAAAACGTAAAGAAAATGGCGTTAATTCTCGAAAAACAGGGCTTTATTTTAATGAATAAGGACGACCGGGATGCAAGAATGCTCCGGGTCAGTCTGACAGATTCCTGTATAGAATACCTGAAGCAGCGTGAAAAAACAGAGTTGGAATTTATTGAGGAGGTATTTTACGGTTTTGAGCCGCAGGAACTGTCGGCTTTGTCCTCCGCGATCAAAAAACTTGAAAAAAACGTAAACAGCAAGGTGCGAAACGATGAAGAAAAGGAAGCATAAAAAAATGTGGATTTTGTCATTCGCAATACTAATTGTGATTGGTATTGCCGTGTTCCTTCTAATTCCATACTCCCCGGCCAGTTCGAAATACAGCCGGCTGATGGCAGACAAGATTGACACCGCGACGACCGTTTCGGACATATTTACCGAGACGGCCATGGAAGGCCTGCCCCTGCCCGTGCAGCGTTATTTCCGGTATTGCGGATATTTGGGTACACCAAAAATGTCCTATATGAGAGCATCCCTGAAAAATGTGGATTTTGTTATGTCCAAAAGCAAGACGATAAAAATCGACTATCAGCAGCTTAACCTGGTGGAACGGCCAGAACGGTTTGCACTCATCTCTTCTTCTCTGTCGGGCATACCTTTCGAGGGACTTGATTCTTACGAAAAAGGCAGGGGCAGTATGAAAGGGATGCTTGCGAAAGTCGTTCCGTTATTCGATCAACGCGGTGAAAGCATGGATCGCGCCTGTCTTGTCACCTGGCTTGCCGAATGCTTATTGGTGCCAAACGCCGCATTGCAGGAATTTGTAAAATGGGAGCCAATTGATGATACGCATGGGAAGGCAGCCATAACATGGGAAGGGGTCTCTGCACACGGCATTTTTACCTTCGCCGCATCGGGAGAGTTGGTCGCTTTCCGGACCAGCGACCGCGTTGCCGTCGATATGGATGGTAAGGAAACGATAGCAGAGTGGTCGGCATATTTCCGCGAATATCATTCCGTAAACGGAATTCTGCAGCCGAAAATCATTCAGTCCGTCTGGCATTATCAAAGCGGGGATTGCACTTACTTTAATGAAAACGAATCGGCAGTTGCCATTCGGTATCAATAGCCGGGAGAATCGACACGGAGGCGTTTTTTCGAAGAATTCAAAGGAATATATAAATAATGAAAGGAAGAAGATAACAATGAGCAAAAACAAGGTTTCGGACTATTGGAATATGGGATCATCCATCGGTTTATGCGCCGCAGTTGGCGTCGTACTGGGTGCTCTGTTTCAAAACATAATTTTATGGCTTTGCATTGGCGCCGGTATAGGCGTGGTTCTCGGAGCGGTTTCCATGCCATATAAGCAGAAAAAATCATGAAGAGAGCCATGCGCATCCTCATAACCGTCGCCATAGCTGCTGGATTCTTTGCCGCATCCGCCGCTGGACTGTATGCGCCGGATAGGACGGTACACAGGGATGCGCCTTTAAACGAATTCACAGAACATCTTGATTCCAGAATCCGGAAGCTAATGCGGCAATATACGATTCCGGGTGTTACGGTGGCAGTTGTGCGGAATGGGAAAATTGTATACACGATGGCTTACGGTGAGGCCGACCGGGAAACCGGCCGTAAAATGACGGCTGATATGCCGATGCGCGTTCAGTCGATTTCAAAATCGGTTACGGCGTGGGCTGTCTTGAAACTGGTGGAAGAAGGAAAGCTAAATCTTGACGACCCGGTTGGCAAGTACATACGGAACTGGGAATTCCCGGATTCGCCCTATTCGCCGGATGGCGTAACCGTACGGCGGCTGCTTTGCCACACGGCAGGTTTGCCGCTGGGGAATGTTTTTTCGCTTTATGCGCCGGAGGAACCTACCCCTTCCCTGAAAGAAAGCTTGACCGAATCGGCGGTTTTATTTCAAAAGCCGGGAGAGGGCTTTTCCTATTCCAATGTCGGGTACAATTTGCTGGAATTGCTGATTGAGGAGGTTACGGGAAGAGACTTTGCGGAATACATGAAAAGCGAGATTCTCGCCCCTCTCGGAATGAACCATTCGGACTTCGAATGGAACGCCGGGACCCTTGCCGCCGCTCCCCTGGGATATACACTGAACGGAAAAGCGGTTTCGCACTACCGGTACCCGGAAAGAGCATCGGGCGGACTGCTGTCAACAGCGGAGGACATCGCCCGCTTTTGCATCGCGGGAATGCGCCATTTTTCGGAGCAAAAGATTTTAACGCACTCCGGCGTCGAACAGCTTTATTCTCCGCAGGCGAATCGGCTTGGGGTATACAGCATGGTGTTTGATGCTTACGGTTTCGGGTACTACACCGAACGTGGGCCGGCGGTATCGCACGGAGGGCAGGGCACCGGCTGGATGAGCCATTTCCATGCTGCGCCTGAAACGGGCGACGCGATTGTAATTCTGACAAACAGCCAAAGAAGCTGGCCGTTCATCGCCGGTGTTTTGAACGGTTGGGCGCGGTGGAGGGGTTTCCCGGCGTTGGGAATGACGCGCATTCTCCTGGGCGAGTGTATTTTATGGGCTTTGGTTGGATTGATTATTGCTGCTGCTTTTTTTCAGATAATTAGCATGGGGATCCGTCTGGCAGGCAGCAACATAAACTTTGTTCCGTTGCAATTGGGCCGGATAAGGATACATCGAAAGGCGCAGTTTGGAATTTCCATCGCCGTACTGGGTGGATTATTATGGTGTGCCAGTCAAAGATATCTTTTCCTCACATCCGTATTCCCAACGGTATCGTGGTGGCTTGGTGTGTGCACCGCCGTACTTATGGCCCTATTGTTAATTGCATCCTTTCGCCCTGGAATTTTGCCGGTTTCAACTACTTAGTCACCACCGGAATATTTGGGCGTGCTTTCGATTATTGCTTTTTCCTCCGCCGCCTCCAATCCCTTTAGTTCCTTCTCCGCTTCGGAAATAGTTGTATTAAGCTCTTTCAGCTGTGTTTCAAACGCCGTATCCTGTTTATCGGCTTCGGCAATTTTATCGGTATACCGGGTATGGAGGCCGGTCACTTCCTGTACCATGGATTTTATTTTATTCTCTAGCTCGGCCAGATAGTCCCTCTTGCTTGAGATCCGGGATTTCTCCTCCGCGTTCAAACCGCCCGCTGCGAGCTTTGCATCAATGTATGGAAGCAATTTGCCTATATTCTCTGTGCGTGTGGCAAGTTCTGCTTTTTTGAATGAATCCAGTTCCGTGATATAGGTCTTATATCTTTTCCTGTTCTCTGTCAGAACCGTTCTCTGGTCCTGAACATTCTGGATCTTCGACTTCGCTTGTGCTACGCGGTTTTGCAGCATTAGCTTTCTTGCCGTCCACGTAGCATAACCCCGGCTGCTTTTTGCATCAATGGCCGATAGGGTGGTGACTTCCGTTATAACGGGCATTTTCTTTCGGATTTGGGCTGCAAGCTCATCGACAGAGACGGAGACATCAACCTCCGCAAGCAATTTTTCCAATGTCTCATCCGGGGTAAACGCGCTTAAGCTCTCTTGCGGCGACTGGCTTGGCAGGGTGTTTGTTTCGATTGCGTCCGAAATTCCGGCTGCAATAGCGGAAACGTCCTGAGTTGTATCAATTGCGGTTGTGTCAGCCGCGGTCCCATCCGAAGCCGCAGCGCTCCCTTCATGCTCGGCCGAGCTTGAAACATCGTAGGTATTCGTATTCTGCAATGTGCTGTCCGAAAGATTCACACCGGAATCCGGGGTAAAATTGGTAACGGTGATGATTACTGCGATGGTAATTATTCCAACAAGTACGGCTGAGCCAATAAGCCATCCAATGGTTCGGGGGCTGAGCCTTTTTGGGGTGTTTATCCCGGCATCGGGTCGTTTCCCTTTATCCGCGCGATCGGGAACAGAGATATCTTTGGCATTTGCTGTTACAGACGAATCCGGGACCTGGCCTGCACCGTCCTTATCCCCGCTTTGGACGGGCGCGGAATGTTTAGCGGGTATGAAATGCTCCCGCTCCCTGCATTCCGGGTATAAGGCTTTGCCAAGGTAGGCATGATACATTTCCCCGGTAAGCTGATATTTCATAATGCCCTGTTTGCTGCCCAATTTCAATCCGAGCCCCGAAGGAAGCACCGTATTTTCAAGATAGATGGGAACGATTTTCTTGTTGTTGTTGAGCGCATAGAATATTTCATCTTTGACATGCTCGCTTTTTATAGAATACCCGCTTATGTATACGATGAACTGGGTGCAGTTCTGAATAGCGGTTGCAAGCTCGTCCGGCCAGTCTTTTCCGATTTCGATCCCTTCATCATACCATATATGATATCCCTCCGAATTCATATGGCGAAGGTCCTCTTTTACCGCTTCGGAATCCTTATGCGAATAACTGACAAAGATATATGGTTTGTCTCCCAGATATGCCGGAATCATCTCTTCAAGATTATGCTCAGACATTTTCCGTCCCCCCTTGGCAGGCTGCAATACGAAGGCTGCTACAGAAATTGTACCATATCTTGAGAGAAATTTGCCACATCCTATGAAAAAATCCCGGCACCTTGGCGATACCGGGATTCTGCTCAATTCAGCAATTCATACAGCCCTGCGATAATAAAATCCGCCTCTTTTAAAATATCCTTTTCCCCGATTCCGACAACCTTCATTCCGGCGCGTTTCGCCGCCTCCACCCCTGCCTCGGCGTCCTCGAACACGACGCAGTCCGACGGCTCCAGTCCCAGTTCCACCGCTCCGAGGGAAAACACCTCCGGATCGGGTTTTGCTTTGGAGACCTTGTTTCCGTCGATCACGGCGTCGAAAAGGCCTGCAATGTTCAGGTTTTCCAGGATCATCGGCGCGTTTTTGCTCGCCGAGCCCAGCGCAACCTTGACGCCCCGGCTTTTCAGGCTGACGATGTATTCCCTGGCCCCTTTCAGAAGCTCCGATTCATCCATCTGCCGGATATAGTCCACATACCAGTTGTTCTTTTTTTCCGCCAGCAGGCCTTTTTCCGCTTCACTCAGGCTTTTGTCCCCAATCTCCAGCAGGATCTCGAGGGATCTCATCCGGCTTACGCCCTTTAACCGCTCATTATCCTTTAAAGTGAACTCGAAGCCCAGTTCCTCTGCCAGCCTGGCCCATGCCAGGTAGTGATATTTCGCCGTATCGACGATGACCCCGTCCAGGTCGAATATGGCGCCTTTGATATTATTCAACACGTTGATTTCCCCCAATTCCATTTTTAACGCACCTCTATAAAAGCGCTCCATAAGGGCGCCTTTTTAAAAACTCCCCTTTTTAAAAGCTCTCCCGTATTTCTTGCCCGCTTCCGCATTCCCTCATCTCTCCGCAGAGATCAAACAGAACCGCTTCCGTATTTTCAGCGGAGGCTTTAACCCGGACTTCGTTTTTTCGCACCTCCACCGAAAAATCCTGGCCTCGGAAAACCAGATGCAGGGCGATGGATTCCCACTTTTCGGGCATTTGCGGCTTGACGGTTATGGTCCTGCCGCCGGCGCGAACCCCCGCAAAGCCCAGAACAGCCGCCATCCAAGCGCCTCCGTTGGCTGCGGGATGAGTGCCGCCTATATAGATCGTCCCTGCATATTGCTTGGACTCTCCCGTCAGATCAATCATTGCCGTCTTGAGAAAATACTTGTAGGCCCATTCGGGATTCCCTATATCCGTAGCCAGGAGGGCGTAAACACACGGGCTGAGGCTCGAACCGTGCTCCGTCCTGGGCTCGTAATACTCCCAGTTGGCCTTTTTTACCTCATGGGGATAGCGGTCCTTGAAAAGGTTGAGCATCAGCACCGTATCTGCCTGTTTGATTATCTTCGTCGTCGAGGCAAGTCCGATGCCTCCTCCGAGATATTCATTGGGATCGAGCATCCTCCCTTTGAGCTCCTTCAGGCTTACCTCCTCCAGCCGGTGGTATCCGTCGAACTGCTCTATGACCAGGGTGTTCCGGTCGGGCTGGGGTATGTACAACAGTTCTTTCATTTCATGGAGGCCTTCCAGCTCCGCCTCAAAATCCAGCCGCTCCATAAGCTCGACATAAGCATCGCTTTTTTTGCTCTTCATGAGTTCCAGAGTCTTTTCGGCCACTTCCAGGGTGTACATGGCCATCATGCTCGTGAAGGCATTGTTGTTCACCCGCTCGTGGTACTCGTCCGGGCCGGTAACGTCCAATATCTCGTACCGATTCTTGTCCTTTTTGAAATAGGCGTAGGAAAGCAGAAACCGGGCGCATTCCAGGATGACTTCGGCTCCCCCTTCAAACAGGATGCTTTCATCGCCGGTCAGCTCATAATACTGCCAGATTCCGTACGCCACATCGCAGCTTATATGGATCTGCTTGTCTCTGAAATAGGTCCTCATGGGCCTGCCGGTAAAAACGTCGGTCACGTTGAAATGGGTGCACGCGTCGTCGCCGGTGTCCTGGCTTTCCCAGGCATAGTAGGCCCCCCGGTAGCCGTACTCCGCCGCCTTCCTCCTGGCGCCGTCCAGGGTGTGTATCCGGTAGCGGATCAGATTTTTGGCAATCCCGGGACTGGTATGTAAAAAGAACGGAAGCATGAACATTTCGGTGTCCCAAAAGATCGCGCCCTTGTATACCTGTCCCGACAGGCCCCGGGCGGGGATCGACATCCTGTCCGAATGGGCCGGAGCTATGGACAGCAGATGATATATGCTGTACCTTAACGCCAACTGCGCCTCGTCATCCCCGACGATTCGGACGTCAGACAGGCTCCACCGCCGGTCCCACTGTTCCGTGTTTTCAGCCAGCAATGCCGCATAACCTCTTTCCTTCTCTTTCCGGCAGCTTGCCGTGGATGCCCCGGAAGTATCCGCCTTGCCGTCGTTACCCGTATAGACCGTCACATATTTGTACAGTGTATATACCTTATCCGGCTGCGCCTCCAGAGTCATTTCCCTTATGATCCTTTTGTCCCCGGTCCGGATTTGCCAAGGGCATTCAAAATCAAGCTCGATACCCTCCGCCACCGATACCGGGCAATCCAGCTCACTCGATCTGGAGTTCAACACGAGTAGGTCCTCTGCCGTCGCAAGCTCCAGGTCCTTCAGATGGGGACCGTTGATATCCCAGACGTCGCCGTCGATTCCGGTCTCGATTGTAAGGGTACACTTTTGCGAGGTCCGGAAGGCATATTTCATGCACATCAGGTGTACATCGGCCAGCCCGAGGAATCTTTCCGACTCGACGGAAACGGTCCCGCCCGCAGGTGTGCGGAAGCTGGTAGCCCTTTGATGCAGCCCGCGGCGGATATCCAGGCATTGCGAATGCTCCAGCGGTTCGCTGCCCGAAATATCCGGCGGTTCCCCGCCCGGAAGCGCCAGTGGCGCGCCGTCGCAGCTCAGCCTGGTGTAGAACCCGTTCGGAGCATTTACAGGCTCCCTCCACTTGTCTCCCACCTTGTCGTACAGGCCGAGAAGGTTGCAGGCAACCAGCCGCTCCCTGCCGTACTCCTCCATCGTCCCCCGGTAACCCATATAGCCGTTTCCCAAAAGAAATTTGTTTCCGTTCAGCTCCACGTTCTCTTTCACGAAGCCTTTTTCTTCAATTGTCCAGGACATCTCGCGCCTCTCCCTTCTTAGCCGGGACATCTCCCGTCCCCGTTTCTTTAACCTCTCCATTCCGCAGGAAGCGGGACAACCAGGTCCTGAGGCCCCACCCCATGTACCTTCCCGTAGATTTTCACATCCGCCCCAAGGCCGTTTATGGTCCGGAAGGTAGTGTTTTCCTTCGTCACGCTTACTTCCAGGATGGCTCCCCGGTACAGGACCCGGAAGCTGTAAGCCTTCCATGCTTCGGGGATGGAGGGGTTGAACAGGAGCATGTCCCCGTCCGACCGCATTCCGCCGAAGCCGTATACGATATTGACCCACGCGGCCGCGATGGAGGTGGTATGAAGCCCTTCCCTGGTATTGCGGTTATAGTTGTCCAGGTCCATGCGGGTAGCAAACCCGAAAAAGTCGAACGCCTCCTTGTGCCTCCCCAGTTCGGAGGCAAAAACGGAGTGGATGGAAGGGGAAAGGGACGATTCATGGATGCACCGGGGCTCGTAAAACTCATAGTTCGCCTGTTTGACCTCCCGGGAGAATTCCTGGTTGTGGAGGAACAGGAACATCAGCACATCCGGCTGCTTTATCATGTCGTTCCGGTAAATCCGGTCATAGGACCAGTTATGGTAAAGGGGAAAATCCGACACGGGTATTTTTTTGATATCCATATGGGGCAGGTCGAAATATCCCTCATGCTGTTCGAAAAGGCCCGTGCTTTCCTCATAAAGGATCCGCATATTTTCGGCCTTGTGGTTCCAGTCGGCGGTCTCGGAGTCCTTCAGCCCGAGTCGGACGGCTATGGCCTCATAAGCGGCGGAATCGCCCGTTTTCGCTTCTTCCAGCACCTTCACCGTATATTCGAAGGTTTTCTCCGCCATATAGTTCGTATAACAATTGTTGTTCACCATCATCTGGAACTCGTCGGGCCCCATGACGCCATAATACCCAAATTTCCCCATCCTCGGGCTCCACTGCCCTCTTGTGGCCAGGAAACGGCAGATCTGAACAAGCATGTCGATCCCTTTTCCATAAAGGAATTCCAGATCCCCCGTGATTTTGACGTAATGCTCTATCCCGTATGCAACGGCCGTGCTTGGCTGGGACTGGAGGCTCGCATGCTGCCAGAGAGTGCAGCTTTCCGTTCCGTCGATGGTGGCGATGGGGTAGCAGGCTCCCTCGCAGTCCAGATCCCGGGCGCGTTCCGTTGCCTGGGGAAGGGTATTGTACCTGTACTCCAGCAGGTTCCGGGCGGCTTTCGGATTATTGAACAAGTAGAAGGGCAGGCAATAGGTTTCCGTGTCCCAGAAGGCGTTCCCGCCGTAGGCTTCCCCCGTCAGTCCCTTGGCCCCGATGTTCAGGCCGGGATCCGCCCCGTGGTAGGTCTGGTGCATCTGGAAAATGCAGTACCGGATTCCCTGCTGGTTGTCCGGATCGCCCTCGATGCGGATATCGAATTTATTCCAGACCTCTTCCCAATACCGGATGTTTTCCTCCAGAACGGCCTCCAGGCTTCCCGACAGGTATTTCGCAGCCGCTTCCGCCCCGTCGGCCCATACCTTTTCCGTAGCCGCCTCCCTGCTTTTTTCCGCATGGACCACCGCCAGCTTGTCGAAGGAGGTCTTCCTTCCGCGGGTCAGCGCCAGCCGGAAAGCCGATCCGTTGGTCCTGCCGTCTTCAAAGGGCTGAACCTGCATCGTCTCTTCGCAGTTGATCCGAAAGGCCGCATACACCATATTTCCGCTTCTTTCGGTCCTGCCCAGGCTGGCGGCGACACCGCCCGAGTTATCCTGTTTTACACACTTCCAGAGGCTTCGGCCCATGGATTCGTGAAAGGGGGAGAAATCCAGGCCCGTTTTGATTTCGATCTCCCCGGAAAAGTTGACCGGCTCGAAGGAAACCCGCTGGCACCCCAGCTTCGCCGTCACCATGCTCAAAAATCGCGTAAACTCCACCTTGACTTCCTTGCCTGAAGCGGTAATCCACAGGAATTCCCTGGTCAGCACCCCCGTCTTCATATCCAGCCTCCGCCGGAACTGCTCCGTATGGGACCTGGCGAGATCCAGCTCTTCCCCGTCCAGCTTGATCCGGGTATACAGCCAGTCCACGGCGTTCACCATAAAGGCGTTGCGGTTTGAAATGCCCTTGTAGGCGGACTTTTCCACAACATTTTCTTCATAGACGCCGTTCAGATAGCTGCCGACCAGACGGTCGCCGCCATACCCCTCTTCAAAATATCCCCTGACTCCCATATATTCGTTGCCCAGGCTGAAGATCGACTCGGAAACACGCCCATATTCCGGATGAAAGCCTTCCTCCACCACTTCCCAGGGACATACCTTCAGATATTTATCCGCAAACTTTCCCATAATGCCTCCCATAATACCCGTTATACTGCCCCGTTAATAAAAGAAGGTTGGCACAAGCATCTGTGCCAACCAACTTCAACGGAACCGTTCGATTATTTGTTCTTGGCTGTTACGAATGCATCCAGCTGTTTCTGTTTTTCAGCGATGACCTTTTCCATTCCGGCTGCTTTCAGTGCTTCGATGAACTTCGGAATGGTGGTGTCGGGATCGACCGAGCCGGTGTAAAGAGCGCCGGTATACTGGTCTCTCACGTTGTTGTATGCGGCGACTTCGTTCTTGACAGGAGTCGAGTCGAAGCTGAAGCCAAGGGCTGCGGACCGGTCTGCGCTATCGTTGAAGGTCTTGTACTGCTCGTAGATATCCTTGTCATCCGATTCCCACAGATAGTTCAGGGTGATGTCGCCCATCAGCCAGCTCATGTTCAGGTTGTAGGAGGAATTGGAAGCATCCATTCCGTCCGGGTACTTGATTGTGTTATCCGATGCCTTTACGTAGTCCTGGCCTTCAACACCCCAGTTCAGGAGGTTGACAAGGTATCTGTCCTTATGGAGCAGGTTTGCGAACATAATTGCACGGGCAGGATCTGCAGAGGTGCTGGGAACTGCCAGTATGGCGCTTGCAGCATCGCTGGTGGTCATATACGGCTTATCCATCGGGATATACACGACCGGCATACCGCAGTTGCGGGCTTCCTGGCTTGCGATGCCCGGCTTGCCGGACTGGTTGTAGCTTGCTGCTTTACCGGCTTTTACTGCCAGATAGGTCATATCGGTGGTAGAAGCGGCGTCTTTGTTGACATAACCCTTCTTAAACCAGTCTCTCATCAGTTTTACCGCTTCCGTGAAGGCGGGCTGTTCGAACATGTTTACAACCTTCGTGTCGCCTGCGGCTCTGACGATAACGCCGGGGCCGTCGCCGAGGGTGTCAAACGCATTGATGTCGATCATGCCGACTGCCGGGGAATCCGCGGACCTTGCCTGGATCGGAACCATTCCGGGCTCGCCCTGCTTGATCTTTTCCAGGTACGGAGTCAGATCGGCCCAGGTCTTGACGGTGTCGGGGCTGATGCCGTATTTGTCCGCGATATCCTTGCGGAAAATCATGCCCTTGTTGGCTGCCCATTCCTTGTAGCCGGTCAGGCCGTAAGCCTTGCCGTTGATGAAGCCGGCTTCCCGGACATCCTGGGGAACCGTGGCCAGGTAATCGGGAGCATATTTCGCCAGCAGGTCATCCACTGCCAGGATCTGTCCTTTTGCAGCGTACTGGGATTCATTCATCCACGCGGCAGTGAACATCAGGTCGAATTTTTCTCCCGATGCGAACATCAGGTTTACCTTGTTGGAATAATCGCCCCAGGAAATCGGACGATATTCCAGGGTCGCGTTGATCAACCCGGTTAAGTACTCGCTTGCAGCCTTGTTGACCGCATCCATGTTCTTCGGGGTCTCGCCCATCGTAACGAAAAGCAGGTGAGCGGGCTCCAGATTCAAGGCGTTGGCGCTTTCCGCATTTGCCGCGTCGTTAGCTGCCGTGTCAGCAGGTGTCGAGGCTGCTGCTGAAGTTTCGGCGACGGGCGTATTTTCGGCTTCCGAGGTTTTGCTTCCGCATCCGACCAGACTCAGAGTGAAGATGCAAATAATCGCCAGTACTAATGATACATACCGTTTCATTTTGTTCCCTCCAAAATTATTTATTAATAATCAGGCCTTTGCCTGTATTATCCCTTGATTGCGCCGATTGTCAATCCCTTTATAAAATATTTCTGAAAAAAGGGATAGGCGAAGATGATGGGTCCGATGGCGATAATCGCCATGGCCATCCTTGAGGTCTCCTGGGGAATGGCAGCCAGGGAAGCGCTTGCGTTGCTGCTTCGGCTCTGGGTCAGGTACTGCAGGTTGATCAGGATTCGCTGCAAAACATACTGGATGCTGAAATTGTCCGGCTTGATCTGGAAAATCATGCTGTTGTACCAGTCGTTCCAGTAGGCCAGGGTCGCAAACAGCCCAATGGTGGCGTACACCGGCTTCGACAGCGGGATCACGATCCGGAGGAATATCCGCAGCTCCCCCGCGCCGTCCATGTTTGCCGCCTCCAGCAGCTCCGCGGGGATGGTGTTGGCGAAAAAGGTCCGCATGATCAGGACGTTGAAACCGTTCAGCATCAGCCCCGGCACCACCAGGGCCCAGATGTTGTCGTTAAAATGAAGGTAATTCTTCATGACGATGTACCAGGGTACCAGGCCTCCGTTGAAAAGGATCGTCAGGACAACGAAAAACGTAAAAAACTTCCGGTACGGCATGCTCCTTCTGGACAGCGGGTAGGCCAGCGCGGAGGTAATGGTCAGGCAGGCCAGCGTTCCCACCACGGTCGCGAAAATCGTATTGGAATAGGACCGGATCAAAATGTGGGGATCTCCGAATACAAACTGGTAGGCCTTTAAGGAAAACTCCCTCGGGAGAAAGGAATACCCGTACCGGATGATGGCATTTTCGCTGGAAAACGAAATGGAGATCACCAGGAGCAGCGGCAGAATCGCTGCCGCGGAGCATATTATGAAGATTGCGTGTATGAGCCAGTGTGTCTTTTCGCTTTTCATCTTCTTATCCTTCCTTAGAAAAGAGCGTTTTCCGGGCTGATCTTGCGCACGACCAGGTTACTGCAGAGCACCAGGATGAAACCGACTACCGATTGGTACACACCGGCGGCGGAGGACATTCCGATATCCCCCATGGTGATCAGGCTGGTATAGACGTAGGTGTCAATAACATTGGTGACGGGCCGGAGCGTGCCGGACTGCATGGGAAGCTGGTAGAACAGGCCGAAATCGGAGTAGAAAATCCTGCCCACCGAAAGCAGCGTCATGATTACCATGACCGGCACCAGCAGCGGGATCGTAATATATTTGACCTGCTGCCATTTGGTCGCGCCGTCGATGGTGGCGGCTTCATAATACTGGGAGTCGATCCCCGTCATGGCCGAAATGTAGATAATGCTTCCGTAGCCTACATTCTTCCATGCGTTTGTAATGATAAGAATGTACGGCCAGTATTTGGGCTCGAGATACCAGGAAATCGGCTCGACGCCCAGGGCGCTCAGAATCGACCGGTTCACCAGGCCGGATTCGGGGTTCAAAAGAGAGTACACCAGGTAAGCCACGATAACCGCGGACAGAAAGTACGGAAGCAGAACCGCGCTCTGGTAAAGCCTCTTTGCATTCCTGGAACGGACTTCGTTCAGCAGGATCGCCATGGTCACGGCCAGGACCAGGTTGACCACGATAAAAACCGCATTGTATCCCAGGGTGTTCCGGGTCATCACGAACGCATCCTGCGTGGCAAACAAATATTTGAAATTGTTAATGCCCGACCAGTCGCTTCCCAGGATTCCCTTGACAGCGTTGTAATCCTTGAAGGCGATAATAATGCCAAACATGGGGATGTAATTGTTCAACAGCAGATAAATGATTCCCGGCAGCATCAAAAAGTACAGCGCCCTATGCCTTATAACTGCCTTAAATTGGTTGGATCTTTTCAATACGCCGGCTGCTTTCGCTCCGGCCTCTACTATAGAGTCCATTCGTCGTATCTCCCGTAAAGTTCATTATAACCGGCATAGCGGAATCCATGTTTGTATTATACAATCTCCGATCAGACCGGCTCTACCAAATCCGTGACTTTTAGTATCACGATTGTTACCTCTTTTCAGGTCCCCTTTGTCCGGGCATGAAAAAACACCGGACGGAAGCATCCGGTGCCTGTGTCTTCTTATGCCCTGTATCAGGCCGTTTCCAGCCGTTCCGACTCGGGCCGGTCAGCCGCGGTATTTTTTCCGGTACTCCTGGGGGGTCATAGCATAGACCTTCCGGAACATTTTCGAGAAATAGGAAAAATTATCATAGCACAGCTTATTGGCGATCTCGGAAATGGGCTCGTCGGTTTCCGACATGAGCTCGCCCGCCTTTTTCATCCGCTCCTGCAGGATATAGTCCGACAGGGGCATGCCGGTCTTCTGGTGGAACAGCCGCGACAAATAGGATTCGTTCAGATGTACATGCTCTGACAGCTCCTCCCGGGAGATCCGCTTATCCAGGTTCTGCTTGATATGTTTTTTAAGCTCGAACACGATGCTGTTCTCCCGGAATTTGTTTTCATCGGCGACCGCATCGCAGCATACGGAAACGATGCTCTCCAGCCTTTGCCTGAACTGCTCGTCGGTATAGTCGGCCCCGTTCCCCCCGGTTCCATCCCCTTTCGCATCCGCCTCCATCTCCGTCTCCAGGTTCTTCAGATCCTGGAGGCGCAGGCCCTTCTTCCTTAATACATAAACCGCGACCTGCAGGATGCTTTGATGGATCTTGATCCTGTCCTCCCGGCTGTCGCTGCGGCTTTTGATCCACGCCAGGGTCTGCCCGATCAGCTCGGCGGCCTGCTGCCGCTCTCCGCTTTCCAGCAGGCTTTTCCACTTCTCCTCGATGCTGTAGTAATTCTTGTAGCTTTCCATGTTTTTCTGGTTGCTGCGTTTATTCCGGATCCGCTCAAAATTTTTCCGGAGCACCTCTTCCATTTCTTCGTAAATCACCGGCTTGAGCAGGTAGTCGCAGCTGCCCAGTTGCAGCGCCTTTCTCGCATAATCGAAATCGGCATGGCAGGTCAGAAACAGGGTCTCCGGCTCCAGGCAATGCGCCTTGGCCCACTCCAGCAGCTCCAGGCCGTTTTCCTCGGGCATGCTGATATCGCAGATCATCAGATCCACCTGTTTGTTTTCGAGGATCGCCTTCGCTTCCCTGGCATTATACGCCTCGAAGGTCTCCGAAACCTCCAGCCTGCCCCAGTCGATCCCGTCGATGATCCCTTTTACCGCATAGATTTCGTCATCCACCACCAGAACGTGAAACAAATCCATACCTCCCGACCTTTATTCGAATTATGCTATTGGCAATATCATTTCAACCACCGCGCCGCCCTGAGGGCTGTTTGAAAAGAGCAGCCGGACCTCCGAATGGTAATACAGCTGGCAGCGGCGCTGAACATTCCAGATCCCGATATGCTGGTCCGCGTCGTCGCCGATGTAGCTGCCGGACTGAAGCTCCTCCAGGATTTCCGGGGAAAATCCCAGTCCGTTGTCCTCTGTTTTTATGGAAATGCATTTTTCATTGCCGTCGGTGAGAAAAGCAACCTTTACGGAGACCCGGAACGGCGTATTTTCCCTATAGCAGAAGCCATGCTCCATGGAATTCTCCACGAAGGGAAGGAGGATAAAGGCGGGAATCAGCATTTCCCCCAGTTCCTGCTCAATATCGATGCTGTAGTCGAAAGCCTTTGGAAACCGTATTTTCTGGATGCTCAAATAGTTGTTGATGTGGTCCAGTTCCTCGGACAGGGTCACCAGCGTGCGGTTCGTCCTTGTCATGAAGGTCAGGTGCCGCACCAAATGCAGGGTCAGCTTCTGCACCAACTCCGTGTTCTTTACCTGCGCAAGGGAATATACCAGATTCAGGCAGTTTGCGAAGAAATGGGGGTAGATCTGGGCCTGCAGCTCCTTCATCTCCGCCTTTTGGGCCCGGATCTGCTCTTCATAGATATCGCTTTTCAGGTATTCGATCTGATCGGCCATATCGTTGAACGCCTCGTTGATCGTATTGAATTCGGACAGGTGGGACGGATTCAGCCTGGCCGTCAGGTCCCCCGACTGGATTTTTTTCATTCCCCGGATCAGCTTTTTGATCGGAGAGGCGATGGACCGCTGGAGATACAGCAAAAAGAAGAAAAGAAAGGCCACGGCCACAAACGGCGTAATATAGATGACCCGCTGGAAGAAGGTCAGGTTTTCCAGAAGCGTATTGACCGGGAGCAATACGACAAGATAGAGGCCGGATACTCCCGAACGGACGCTTACTACCATGGATTCCGAGCCGTTGTCCAGGCTTTTCAGAATGCTGTAGGGCTTGACCTTTTCATTCAAGGCACTCCGGAGAAGCTCCGCCCCGATCCGCTTTAAAGGCTGCCGGGTACTGCTTCCGGTCAGCACCAGCCCCTCCGAGGTGGCGAACATGACCTGCTCATTTTCCTTGAACTCCAGGAAACGAATGGGCTTGAGCAAATCCTCCAGGTTGACCCAGATGCCGATATAGGTGCCGTAGCCGGTATCCGTCCATTTCAGCAGGAAGTACTGCCCCTCCATATTGAACAGCTCCCACCCCGCCGTCAGCTTCTTGCGGACCGCCGGGTCCTCGAACAGCGCTCCCAGCTTCGCGTTGATTTTGTCCGTGTCGTTCTGGTTCCGGGAGGCGGTAATCAGCTCCTTCGCCTGGGCCTTGTAAAGGAAAATGGCATTGGAATAATCGTATTCGAACAGATCCTTCTGAAATTTGATCAGCAGGCTGAGATTGGCGTAATAATCTTCCATGGTCGTCGTCGCGCCGGAAGTGATATAAACGATATTCTGGTCCTGGAAGGCCATGCTGTGCAGGTATTTTTCCATGCTGCTCAGGATATTGTCCACCTGGCTGCTGTGCATTTGCACAATGCTCCGGTTTGAGCCCGCCACCTGGTTGCATACGATGTCCATGGCATACCAGTTGTTCAGGATCAGGATGACGAGAAGGGGGATGGTAATGATCCCAAACCCGGAAATGATCCTGGAGGTCAGCGTTGAAGTTATGGACGAAAAGAACTGCTTCACACTATAAATACGCAACACCCCGTACTCTATCGGTATAATTCTAACATATATGAGTTTTTGAAAAATGTCAATCGAGGGGATGGAAGCACGCCCATTCCCTGCCAAATTGTAATTGTCCCCGGGGAATGATATACTTGGATCAGGATGCAGGAGGAGGGAAGCCATGAGCAATGTGAAAGTAAAGGAATTGAAAGCCGGTTCGACGGGCAGTCCGCGATATACGCTGGAGCTTCAGCATACAGGCATGGGGGATAGCAAGCTTGCCGCCAATTATGATGTGCTGGCCAAATTGATCGGCGGGAGTGATCTCCTTTTAAGCCTGAGCACCGCTTTGCTCAATTTGCCTTATCCGAGCCGCAGCCCCCATGTCCATGAATTCCTGCAGACCGTCCGCACCCTCGGTCTGGAATACCGCTGCTCCAAAGTCGCCTCCAGTTCCGGCCGGAACCTTCTCGGAGGTTTGCTGATGGGCAAAAAGGACCAGGAGGACGAGGAAGTGCTGGCCTATGTGCCGAATGAAATATGGGTGGGCAGCGATTTTAAAAAGGTACTGCCCATATACGGGGTAAAGCTCTATATTCCCCGTGAAAAAACGGATGCTTCCAAATTATTCGAGGATATGAGCAGGATGCTGGATCACGAGAAGCCGGACTATTTTAAAATGATCCTTTTCAGCTCCGTTTGCATGGACAGCATCGGCGTCTTTACCAATTCTATGACCCTGTCCGAGCTCAAAAGCCTCTTTGACTGACCGCAGGACATCTGGCAGCATACAATAGGCGGATAGGACGAAGTAAGGAAAAGTGGGGCAAATCAAGAAAGAACGCAAAGAAGGAAAAAGAACATGGGGTAAGGAACGCCTCAGGGATGAAGCCGGTAGGGGTACTTATTCCGATCCTGTTTCAAAGCACCTCCTGTAGTGGCTCTCCCCCACCAAATTACAATTCAACATAGAAGTCCTGTCTCACGGGTCTTTCCAGTCGTTCTTCATAACATTCGTGCCAGGCAGCTTGGCTTCGAAGCATAAAACAGGACCGGAACAAGCACCCCCACCGTTTCTTACAGCAAGCACCTGCGCAGATCGCTTTGAAGTCTCCTGTGGGCAAGAAGCAAAGGAACAGCAAGCTTATGCTTGCGAAGGGTTTGTGTACAAAAAAACAACTTTGGGTCAATAATGGTTAACATAATCTTGAATTTTATTCCATTATAGTGTAAAAGCGAATGGAAACTCGCTGAAAAACGTGACTTTCTTTAAATACCTGGCCCAAAGCTGAAATTTTGCACACAAACCGCGTAAAAGTTCTAGGGGCTCCCGCTTTACTCTCATCTACTCATCGGTGAGAAGGACGGGCGAGCAGGGCTTAAGGACGGAGTCCTGTCTGCCCGTCCGACCCGCATGTTACTTGGCCCTATCCGCTTTATTGCACTCGTGGCAATATTGCGCCTTATCCGCCATATATGCCTAATAGGAAGAATCCCAGTTGTATCTCGGCTATCCCCTAATAAAGGATGATGTCCTTGAAGGAAATCCCCGCGCTGATCAGGGAATAGGTTTTCTTGTCCGGATCGTACACATACAAAACCTTGATCTCCCTGCCGTCCGATTTGTCCGTGCCCGCCATCAGCAGCAGGCGCGGATTCCCGGTCGCCGACACCTTCGTGATGGTCAGCCCGCTCTTAAGCGGCTTCGCCTCCTTGCTTGTCACTGCATAAGACATGCTTCCGCCGTCCTCCGTGCCGTTGACATAGACCGTGCCGTTGACAGGGGCCCAGTATTTCGTTGAAAAACCGGTCAGCACCTCTTTGGACGAGCCGGAATAGCTGCTGACGGATTCCTTGATTTTCTGGCCGCCGGCGATGGTATTCGGCGCCGTATTGGTACCGGAAAACAAAAAGGTCAGCCCGTTCACGAAATGATTCTTCATAGTATAATCCAGCGCCACATTCTCTACCTTAAGGGAGCTGCCCAGCAGCAGCACCGTGTTTCTGTTCCGCGAGGTCATGGAATCGACATCCTTGACATTCAGGAACTCTCCCTGGGGCGTGCTGACCACCGAGGTGATCTCGACGATCCCGAAAACCGGATAGGCCCATGTATTCCCGTAATTGACGTATAGGTCCTTCGTCGGTGAATTCCGGCCGGCCAGCAGGTACATCCTGCTGTTGTTCACCATCGATTTTTCAAAAGGATAGTAGGCTGTGGCGGTATCGTCCGCCTGGGTATACTCCAACTGCTTCGCTTCCGCCGTCGCAGGATTGAAGCAAAACGATCCCTTGACCTCCTTGCCGGTACCGCTGTCCTTTTTGGCAATTTTAGCCGCAAGATACAATTGGTCCAGATAGGACTCGATCGCCGTGATCTCATACTTTTTATCCAGAGCAATGTCCAATCCGGCCGCCGTAGTGGAAGTATCCGCCTTCAGCAGTTCCCGCCGTCCGTCCTTGTTTTTGTCGAAGGCCAGATACAACCTGTCTGCGCATACTCTTACATGGGTGAAATCCAGATTCTTCTCGTTTGTCTCAACATTGATCCACTTTACGTCCTTGCCGTTATAGGCCAGGAAATACACCGAATCGCCGTCGCCCTGGACAACCGCCTTCATATAGGCCCAATCGCCGCTGACCAGCGTATCGAGGAGGGTCAGGCCGGGATGCTTCGTCTCCGTACCGGGTACGATCCCTTCGCTCAGAATTCTCACCGTCCAGTCCTTGTTGATTGCTTTAATATCATAACGCCGTTTTTTATTAAAGGTGCCCACAATGATATTGTCCCCCAGGACCGTCTGCACAGGGCTGTAGCAATCGCCTTCCACCAGCTTCAGTTCCGTTCCGTCGAACCGGAACAACTGGTATCGCTTCTCTTCGTTATTGTAGCCGTAGAAAACCTTGTAGCCGCCGAAATCATAGCTGTCCACCAGATCGAAATTGGTCCGGAGCTCAATGAATTTCTCCGCTTCATATAAATACAGGCTATTGTATTTGGCCTGCGTATTATAGGCATAAACGACGAGCTTTTTGTTGAACGGATATACCTCGCCGATTTTCAGTTCCGTGTAGGCTTTGACGGCAAGGCCGGTTTTTGTGATGCTGTAGACAAACTGTTTTCCCGTGGTCGAGGAATCGTATAAAAACAGGTTTCCAAGCTTGTAGTCAACGCTTTTCGAGGCGGTATAAAGCTTGGTTTTGGCATCGTACACCGTAGTGAATCCATATTTTTTGACAAATTCCTCAAAAGGCAGCATCAGTGCGTTCTTGACTTCCTTCATGGGGTGGGTGAAAAGGAGGGGCTTTCCATTTCTCACCGCCTTGGTCTTGTCGGCGGTAATCGCCAGGGAATCCTTGTCCAGAGCAGCGCTGAGGGTTTTGGTCTTCCGGTCGTATTGTACGGTAAAGCCCAGGGAAGCCAGGAATCGGTCCGCCTGGACATACAGAACGTTATCGATTTTGGCCGGCGCCGTGTAAAATTTCGACGCCACATCATACACGGTATAGTTCATATCCCCTTCCGTCACTTTTATGGTAATACATTCATTTCCAATATTGATCACAGGCGCTGCAAAGGCGGCCTGGGAAACCGCAAACAGGAACAGCAGCAACAGAACTGCAAGCTTCTTTTTCATAAAATGGGACACCTCCGTTCAATAACCATCTTACCTTATTTTGAAAATGGAGAATATAGGCATTTCATCATAGTGCTAAATGCTCAGTCCCGCTTGCAGACCCGCTTGGACAGGCCTATGTGCGCATAGGTACATAAAAGAAGCGCCTTGCGAATTCAAAGCGCCGATTTGCAGGAAAGCTCTATTCTACCCTTCTCAGCGGAACGATACAGCGGAATGTCACCGCCGCAATCACGATGACCCCGCCGACAAGGGCCCATTTGCCGGGAGCTTCTCTCAGCAGGAGAAACACCCAGACCGGATTGAGCAGCGGTTCAAGGACAGGAATAATGCTCGCTTCCAGCGCGGTTACATGCTTGATCGCCTTTGAATATAAAATATAGGGCAGGCCCAGTTGAACAACGCCAAGCACTACAAGGTACAGCCAGCCCTTTGGGGCCGGCGCGTCTCCGAGGAGGAACGGCAACCCGACCACGGCCGTCAGGATGTTTCCCAGGAGGACGGACTCAATCGGAGACCCTTCCTTCTGCATGCGCATGAAAACGGCAAAGGTGGCGAAGGATATGCCGCTGGCGGCAGCCAGGACATTCCCGAAGATGCCTTCCGTATTGAGGTCGTCCACGAAAAACAGCACCATACCGCCCAAAACGACCACGATCGTCGCCCAGTCCAGCGGCTTCACCTTTTCCTTCAGCAGCCAGGCGCCCAGAAAAGCCACATATACCGGCGCTGTGTACTGGATCAGTATGGCGTTGGCGGCCGTCGTATTCTTGTTCGCGGCAACAAAAAGCAGCACCGTGGCCGTATATGCGAGGGCAGCCCCGATTTGGGCAAAGGACCAATTAAATTTCGGCTTGCCCACGGCTATCAGGATGATAAGGGCGGAAATGGCGCTCCTGGTCCCCGCGATGGCAAGCGGATTCGAATCGACGGACTTGATCAGCAGCCCGCCGAGACTCCACATAATCGCCGTCAATACCAGGTAAAGGATCGCTTTGGGCCTCTGTCCCACTCTGCTCCGATTCCCCTCCATATACATCCCCGCTTCTATAGAACCGCTTTATTTCAGCCGGTCCCAGATTTAACAAAAAAATAACAGTCTCTTAAAAATTTCTTCCTATCCAGTATACCAGACATGCTTTAAAATGAAATATGTTTTTATTGCTTAACGCATTTGAATACGATATGATGGAATTGACAGACAATTTCAGACAAACGGGAGTGATTACGGATGAGGAAATCGAAAAAGACTTTCGTCCTGGATACCAATGTTCTGCTTCACACGCCCTTCGCCCTGTTCTCCTTTGATGACAATACCATAGTGATCCCCGAGGTCGTTCTGGAGGAACTGGACCATTTCAAGAAGGACAATTCCGAGCTCGGCGCCAATGCTCGACAGGCCGCCCGGATCCTGGACGATCTGCGGGAAAAGGGAAGCCTGAACAAGGGGGTCCCGCTGGAAAATGGAGGCACGCTCCGCATCGAAATGAACTGCCACGACGCGAAGCTCCCGGAAAGCTGGGTCGGGACGGTCAATGACAACCGGATTTTGAAAATCTGCAAGGGACTCCAGGAAAAAGGCGAAAATGTATTTCTGATTTCAAAGGACGTTTTTGCCAGGATCAAGGCGGATGTACTGGGCATTCAGGCGCAGGATTTCTTCAATGAACAGGCCCCGGTCTTCGACGAGCAGTATAAGGGACGCCTGGAGGTCTACACCACGGAACAGAAGCTCGATGAATTCTATATCAAGTCCAGATTGTCCCCTGAAGATGTATTCAATTTCAATCCTGTTTTAAATAAAAATATGCCGGTGGAGCTGGTAACCAACCAGTTTTTAGTCCTGCATTCCTGTGCCAACGACAAGCAGACCGCCCTGGCCCGTTTCGACGGCAGGGAGATCGTCCCGCTGAATTTCATACAGGAGCATCCCTTCGGCGTGACCCCCCGGAACGCCGGCCAGAAATTCTTCCAGGAAGCGCTGATGATGGACGCCGTTAAAGCGCCGCTGGTGATTGCCAAAGGGCCGGCCGGAACGGCGAAAACCTTCTATTCCCTGGCCGTCGGCCTGCACAAAATCCTGGGAGAGCGCAACTCCCCCTACCGGAAGATCCTCGTCTGCCGGCCGAACGTGAAGCTGGACGAGGACATCGGATTTCTGCCGGGCAACGAGCAGGAGAAAATCGCCCCCTTCCTGCGGCCGGTCATCGACAACCTGGAGGTTCTGGTGGATGCCGATGAAAACCAGCGATATACCAGCGAGAAGGAATTGAAGGACAAAATCGACGAGCTGTTCGACCGGAAGGTCCTCAGCGCCGAGGCCATCGCCTTCATCCGGGGACGCTCCATCGTCAAGCAGTGGGTCATCATCGACGAAGCGCAGAACCTCACGCCCAAGCAGGTCAAGGGCATCATCACCCGGGCGGGCAAGGGCACGAAAATCATCCTGATCGGCGACCCGGAGCAGATTGACCACCCGTTCCTGGATATCCGGACGAACGGTCTGAGCTTCGCCTCCGAAAGGATGAAGGGCAGCCCTCTCTGCTACCAGATCTCCCTGACCGACGAAGAATGCGAACGTTCCGAACTGGCCTTTGAAGCCGCCAGAAGAATGTAAAGCATAGGCAGGGTGCAGGAAGTGTGCGGATTATAATAATTACAATATCAGATTGCGGACGATAAAATCCCAGTCTGATATTTTTATGTATCGCAAAAAACATCGAGATGCACGGGCGAAAGACCGGTATAATGATCTCAGGCGGGAAGGCGGTGAGCGGATTCATGGATTATCGCGCGAGCATCGGGGAATCCATCCGGTTCATAGACAACAATCTTACTAATGATATCACCCTGGATTCCCTGGCGCACCAGGCCCATTTCTCCCCCTTCCACTACCACCGGATCTTCCAGTCCCTGGTCGGCGAGCCGGTCATGGAATACGTCCGGCACAAAAGGCTGCTGAAAGCCTCGGCAGAATTGCTTGCGGCGGAAAGCTCCATAGCGGACACCGCCTACAAGTACCGGTTCAACTCCCAGGACGTGTTCACCCGGGCTTTTAAGAGGCAGTTCGGCGTTACCCCCGCCGCATTCCGTAAAATAAACCGCCGCAGGTTCCCGTCCGCTTATAAAGAGAATTTCAAGGAGGTTCGTATCATGCTTGATCCAAATTTCAGTCAAAAGCTCTACTGCTCCCATATGGAGAAAAAAGAATGCCTTGTGTTTCTTGAACAAATGCTTGAGCTTTCCCAAAAAGCCAGAAAGCACGGACTTTTTTCGCTTGAATCGGAAACTCCGGCCGCCGGGTCCGTATTTCTGCGTAAAGCGATCCAGCTTGTCGTTGATGGGATCGAGCCGGAAACGGTGAGGACGGTCCTGACCAATTATATCCTCCTGGGAGATTTTAGAGGGAAGCAACTGCTGGAACGGCTTCTGATCCTGGAAGGGATCCTGTCCATCCAGGCCGGCGAAAACCCTCATGTCATAAAAGAAAAGCTTTCTTCTTTCTTTGGGGAGGACTTTGTTCCGGAAATCGAAAAGCATTATGGCGGAAAGCTGGAAAATCCGGTTGATAAAATCAGAACGTATTGTGATAAAATAAGAAGTGCCAAACCGCTTTCGCCGATGACTGAGCTCCTGGAAAAACCCCTCACGGGCTTGCCGGAAAGATCGCTTCAAAGGCTGCTCCGCGAACTGGAGGCCGACGTGATCGCAAAGGCGTTGAAGGGCTCCGGCGGAAAAGTCCAGGCTGCTGTCCTCAAGAATCTGTCGCAGCAGATTGCCGTGCAGGTCATTGATGAAATAAACGGCCTTGACCCTGTAGAACCCCCGGAAATTGCACGGTGTCAGGAACAGATACTGAAAACGATCGAGAAATTGAGAGCCGACGGTGACATACTTTAAGTACGCAACAGGTATAGGATAAATATATAATAGGTGTATGATAAGTACATGAAGGGTACGGGAAAGGAGTTTGAGCATATGGCTGATCTCAGGACAATCTTGTCGAACAGCGGTCACGTTGTTTTCTTCGGCGGAGCAGGCGTCTCCACCGAAAGCAATATTCCCGATTTCAGGAGCGAGGACGGCATTTACCGCACGGTCACCAAATACGGGTATTCGCCCGAAGTGATGCTCAGCCGTTCGTATTTCCTTTCCCACATGGAAAAATTCTTCGACTATTACAAGAGCAACCTGATCTATAAGGACGCAAAGCCCAACAAGGCCCACCTGGCTTTGGCAGAGCTGGAAGCCAGGGGTATCCTGAAAGCCGTTGTTACTCAGAATATCGACGGCCTTCATCAGGCGGCAGGCAGCAAAAACGTACTGGAACTGCACGGTTCTGTGCTCAGGAACTACTGCATGGGCTGCGGTGAAAAATATGATTTGGATTATGTGCTGAATTATAATGGGGCAGTCCCGCTGTGCAGCAAGTGCGGCCATCCGGTCAGACCGGACGTCACTTTATATGAGGAGTCCCTTGACATGGATGTGATGGAGAAAGCAATCGCCGCCATCCAGCACGCGGAGGTATTGATCGTCGGCGGCACTTCCCTGGCCGTCTACCCCGCCGCCGGCCTGATCGACTACTATACGGGGAAAAAGCTTATATTGATCAACAAGTCCTCCACCCCATACGACAGAAGGGCCGACCTGGTCATCCACGATTCCATAGGCAAAGTGCTGGGCGAAGCGGTTGCCGGTAGGTAAGATAAGCGCAAAAAGGCTGGCGGCACAGTTCTTTTTTGCATTATCTGCAGCATAAATATTTTTACAATTCTCTGGTAAAACTAATTTCAACTTTTACCAGAGGATTATATAATGACGCATCGGAAACAAAATAAGACAATACTCGCTATTTTAATCGTTTTTATTCTGATCGGCCTTATTCTGCGGATCGATTTCCTGATTTCAAAGCTGCAGGATTTCAACTTTGTCGGCGATGCCAGGAACTACCTGATCATGTCGCGGCAACTCGTTGACGACGGGATTTACGGGTATGCGCTGGCCCATAAATCCGGGCATCCCAATGCCTACGTCACGCCGGGATATCCGCTGATTCTTTCGGCCGCCTACGCCCTGATCCGAAATCCCTACTTGCAGGTAACCGCCGTCCGAATCCTGCAAGTAATAGCCGGCGGCATACTCTCCCCCCTCTTCGCTTTTCTGTTTGTGCGCAGGTTGTTCAAACGGGACGGCCTTGCCCTTTTTACCGCCCTTTTTACCGCGATCTACCCCACCTACGTCATTTCGTCCACCTACATCCTGACCGAGGTTTTTTCGCTGACTGCCATGCTTCTTTATTTCTATCTGCAAACGGTCAGCCTCCAGGATAAAAAAGCCTGCCCATGCGTGCTTGCCGGCTTGGCGTTCGGGGTGAACGTGCTGATCCGGCCGACCATGTTCCCTCTTTTGCTTCTGCCTTTTCTTTTCGCCTTTGCTTCCTGGAAGAAGGCGGAAAGGCTGGCCCTTCTCAAAGCCTTTGCTTATACGGCTTCGGGAGTTATAGCGCTGATGCTTCCCTGGTGGGTGCGTAATTTTATTACAATGCATCGGTTCATCCCGCTGTCCACCGGGTCCGGGGACCCGTTGCTGGCAGGCACCTACCCTTATATGACAGGCTTGTTCCAGGATTATCTCAGCGAAAAGGTAAGAGTGTCGGAAACAGCCTATGCACAAAAGAGAATCCTGGAAGGATTCACGAGCCAGCCGGTCCTGTATTTCAAATGGTACACCATAGGCAAGCTCCGGTCCCTGTTCGAAAAACCCTGGCTGTACACGCAGGTCATCCCTGCATCGTTCATAGGCTTGCTGGTCGCCAAATCTCACTATTTCCTGCACTATTTTTTGATCCGGATGGGAATCCTCGGGACGGCTATTGGAGTCATCAAGAAAGATGCCATTCTCTATATCGGTATTTACGGCGCCTGCTTTCTTGGACTTCTGATGATTTTTATACCTGAGAACAGGTATGCGTATCACATCCTGTTCTTCCTGATGCTTTCGGCGTCTTACGCCGTGTGTTACATCGCCAACGCCTTGAAAATCGTATGGAAAAAATGGCTTCTGCGGATCAGACGGCCGAAGCAGATCAACCCGGCATAATTCGGAGAGGAATAAGAAAGAATTTGTTTCCGAAACTAATACCTTTTCGGACTAATATCGTTCGGAACTAATACCGACCTGGACTAATATCGTCCGGAGCTAATTCCCCGGTTGCTCCCGAACAGCAGAAATCCGGTCTTTTGACCGGACTTCTGGAATTATTGCTGAAGTGGTTTTATTGGTTTGTCCTCCGAAGGATGCTTCTTCTCCTTCATCCCTCCGCCGTGGGTCACCGGAAAGCCTTTGCCGTCCCATTTCGAAATCCTGTCGTTGAATTCCTTGATCGCAGTGTCCGCCTTTTCCCTGGAAAGCGTTCCTTCCTTGACTTTCATTTCAATGAATGCTTTGTGCTTTTCCATCAGCTTGGCCTTTTTCTCCGGCAGGGTCAGCTTGTTGAATTCCTTTATTTTGGCAATTCTTTCATCCAGCCTTGCCGTTATTTCCGCTGCTTCCTCTTTGGTGATCTTTCCTTCCCGGAGAAGGGACTGCACCTTTTCTTTCTTGCATTCCAGGGCCTTTATCGGGTCCTTTTGAAAATCGGGACAGTTATCGCGCTCCGCAAAAACCTTTCTTACATCCCGCTGGGCCGGAGCGGCCAGCGCCGCGGAAGAGGCGAGACAAACCATTACTGTTGCCGTGACGAGCAATTTCAATAACTTCAATGAAACCACCTCCATTCACCAGCTAGTTTGCCCCGAATTCACAATTACTTTATGTAAATTATTGGCGGCGGCCGTTTAGGAACAAGCGAAAAATAACTTCCGATACGTCTTCCGGCAAAAATCGTAAAACCGTCGATCTTTTACCGGAAGAACCGGAACTAATTTTTTGTTCCTCAATGGACATGTTCCTTGTAAAAGTCCGTGTACCGTTTCAATTCGCGCTTCAGCAGATTCGGCGTGTCGAGGCCGTACGGACACTTGCTTTTGCACTGCCCGCATTCTATGCAGTTGTTAATGAGATCCATTTTTTCTTTATAGCTTTCCTGAAGAAACGGCTGATAAGGCGCCCTGCTTAAAAGCAGCGAAATGCGCGCCGCATCGCGGATGTAGATCCCGGCCGGACAGGGCATGCAGTACCCGCAGCCTCTGCAGAATTCGCCCGCCAGCTCCGTCCGGTACTCCATGATCTGCTTCCACATATCGTCATCCAGTTCCGGCGGATTCTTCTCGAATTCCAGGAATTCTTCCAACTCTTTCATCCGTTGGATTCCCCAGATCGGCACCACATTTTCATATTGCCGCAGAAAAGCGAAGGCAACCGCCGCCCTGGAAAGCAGCCCGCCGGATAAAGCCTTCATCGCGATAAGGCCCACATTCTTTTCCCTGCAAATGTCGATCAGGCCCAAATCGGCCTCCGCGGACAGCGCGTTGACCGGAAACTGAATGGTGTCGTAAAGCCCGGATTCCGCAGCTTTCACGGCTCTTTCAATTCCATGGTTCGTTATGCCGATAAAACGGGTCTTTCCCTGCTTCCTTGCCTCCAGCAGCCCGGCATAAAGGCCGTCCGGATCCTCCGGGTCGGGAAGGTGGTCGGGATTATGCAATTGAAAAATATCCACATAGTCCGTCTTCAGATTCCTCAGACTGGTTTCCAGGCTTTCCAGCAAGGTCTTTTTGTCCTTTGCCATGCCCTTCGTCGCTATGATGATCTCCTTCCGGACATCGGAAAGCGCCTTGCCCATTTTCTCTTCGCTGTCGGTATAATACCGCGCCGTATCAAAAAAATTGATCCCGCTGTCATATGCCTTCTTCAAAATAGCCCCCGCTTCGTCAAAGGAAATCCTTTGAATCGGCAGCGCGCCGAAACCGCATCTCGTAACCCTCAGGCCGGTTCGCCCGAGTATTGTTCTCTCCATTCGAAACACCTACTTTTTCGTATGCTATGGGTCGGCGAAAATAGAACTTCTGCAGAAGTTCTATTTTAACGATCCCTATGTTCGTTCCTGCATTCTCTGTTCATTCCGGCATTTTCCGGCATTTCCGGCTCCGCCCGAAAGCGGTGCCTGCCCGGATTCCGCTGCATGACTATGGCCGCAGGCAGTTCATCATCATGCCAAGCTGCTTTTCCACAAAACCCGGAAGGTATTCGTGTCCAAAATAGCGGAATACGGCAATATCCTTCCGGCACGTCAGATGATTGTACACGGCAAATACCGTTGACGGCGGCGTTATGTCATCCACCAGCCCCGCGGCCATAAGCACCGGGCACTTTATATTCTGCGCATGATTCATGATATCAAAATAGGAAAGAGTCTTTTTGGCCTGTTCTTCGATCCATGGATCGGTATTCCTGCGGAAGTACTCGTTGATTTCATTGTACGGCATCTGGGGCGCTATATCGATTGCCCTGTTGAAATGGGAAAGGTAAGGATACTGCGCAACCGCTACCTTCGGGATATCGGACAGCGCCGCTGCGGCAAGGGTCAGCGCACCGCCCTGGCTCCCGCCCATAACGCCTATCCGGCCGGCATCGACCTTTTCAAGGGAGGCCAGCACCTCCAGCGCGCGTACGCTATCCATATAAACGGCCCTGTAATAGTATTGATCCGGCGAAAGAATTCCTTTCGTCATCCAGCCGGATTGATTACCATGGGCGGTAACCACATTGTCGGAGCTGTTGCCCTGCTGGCCTCTGACCAGCATTTGCAGCACTGCGTAGCCGTGCAGCGCCATATTGACCGTATCGTGCACATTTCCGTCCGCGGCCCAGTTATACCCGTGGTAAATCACGATTCCCGGATATTTGCCGGGCGCTTCCGGCACGGCATACCAGCCTTCTATTTCCGCATTGTTGCAGCCGGCAAAGGAAATTCGGTAAAGCCGGACACCCTTTGCCGGGTATTCACGCGGTTCCAGACTGTATTTCAACCCGACCCCGGCCAACTCTCCCAGCGTTCTGTTCCAGAACTCCTGGAAATCGGGCTGTCGGGTAAGCTCCGGTTTATATTTTTTCAATTCTTCAAGACTCATGTCATAGGGTTGCAGCAAAAAAATACCTCCTTGTTCCATAGCCATGCAGTATGGATACTTTTATGGTCATCCCACAGGATTCATACTAATCTTTACTGCCAGGTGACATATCTGCATCTATGTGAACCTCCGAGTCTACGATGACCGTGCCGAAACCCGCCGACGTTTCCGGCATGGATGCCGCCGGTGCGGACTGGCCTTCAGGCCCAGCTTCAGCATTGGCCGATCCTGCCGCTACCGCATCCGGTACGTTTTCCGGCGCATTCTCCTCCCCGTCTTCCTCCGCTTCGTCCTCATACCGGATCACTTCCATATCCTCGCCGTCCGGCTCCATCTCCATCTCGTCGTTTTGCGGCAGCTCCGGCGCATTGTCATGCCACATTTCGCTCCCGCCGCCGCCCGGGCCGAAGGGCATGCCGGTTCCGGGATTGTTCCGGTTCCTGTCCGAATTCGCCGGACCCTTCAAATAAGTAAAAGCAACGTAAATTATGCCCAGAATCAGGAGCATCATGATCATACTGTTCATCGAATCCATCACCTCTCCCTTACCTATTCGACACTCTCCTTGTTTTTCCTTTGTAATATTTGCAAAAAATCAGCGCAGTATCAATAAAATCTGATATACTCTACAGGGCAAACCCGATTTATCGGTATTACGGAGGAATGAACGGCTCTATGACTTATTCAGGCATTATTTTTGATTTTAACGGAACCTTGTTTCAGGATACGCCCATGCACGAGCTTGTCTGGCGCGAATATTCCGCCCGGCTGAGAGGGTACCCGCTTTCTGCGGAGGAGTTCGTGCAAATGCACGGCAGACCCAACCTGTATTATCTGGAATACCTGCTCAACAGGCCTGTAAGCGACGAAGAGGCGGAATACTACGGCGAGGAAAAAGAAAAAATATACCGGCAGATGTGCCGTGACCTCGGGCCGGACATCCATCTGACGCCCGGCGCGGAAGACCTGCTGGATTTCCTTGCGGCCGAGGGGATCCCAAGAACCATAGCCACCGCTTCCTCCAGGCCGAATGTGGATTTCTATTTTGAAGTCTTCCATCTCGACCGGTGGTTTGAATTTGACCGGGTCGTTTATCACGACGGCAGCTTCCCGGGAAAACCGGACCCCGAAATTTATATCCGGGCGGCGAAAAGGCTGCGGCTGCCGGCACGGGAGTGCATCGTCGTCGAAGACGCCAAATCCGGCATAGAAGCCGCATACAACGCCGGAATCGGCTGCATCCAGGCGATCGGCCCGAAGGAAGCCCATGGGGTATTGAAGTCCTACAAGGGCGTTGCGCACACCATAACGGACTTTACAGAGTTTGACAGAGAACTTTTAAATGTAATACATTTTTAACATAATTCGGCTTATGAAAGCGTATAATATTGTCGAAGATATATATGAGACAAACCTTACCAATGCATGGTCCGAAAGGTCCGAGAGATCCGAAGGAAAAAGCGGTCTTCTGCCAGGGGCGGGTGAAATATGGAAAGATTAAAAAATTACATCGGAATGTTCGTCGAATTGCTGATCATGGGAATTATGTATCTGATAATCCTTCCTGTAAGGGTGCTGTACAGTCTCGGCAACAGACTGGTTTCCAGATAAGCGGAACGTTTCCAGAAAAGCCGAAAAGTGTTGTAAAAAATGTCCGAACAAGACAATTGATTGTTTTGAATCATTGTAGTATAATCATATCTGCACATTTTCGTCCTGTACTTTCCGGGAGGAACGGACTTGAAACACGAAACGGGCTTCCGCCCTTTTCCAAAGCATGAATGGTATATGGCTCAAGCCCTGAAGGAAGCGGAAAAGGCCAGGAGGAAAGGCGAAACGCCGGTAGGCGCGGTGGTGGTTCGGGAGGGCCGGATCCTTGCCAGAGGGCACAATGAGAAGGAGTTGAAAAACGACTCCACGCTCCATGCCGAAATGACCACAATCAAAAGAGCTTCGAAGAAGCTGGGGTCATGGCGGCTGAACGACTGCGACCTGTATGTCACCCTCGAGCCCTGTGCCATGTGCGCTGGCGCCATCATCCAGGCAAGGCTCGGAAGACTCTTCATCGGAACGTCCGACCTGAAAGCCGGAGCGGCGGGATCGGTGATCGACCTGTTCCGGGTGGAGGCGTTCAATCATCGGGTGGATGTCGTATGGGGCCTGATGGAGGCGGAATGCTCCGGGATATTGAAGGAGTTCTTCGCGGGGCTCCGCGAAAAGTAGTTTTGCAGCGGTAGAGCACCTGACTCTTAATCAGGGCGCCCTGCCAATACAAATAGATACGGAAGAGTATCGAAGTGGTTGTAACGGCCCTGACTCGAAATCAGGTTGTCGCGCAAGCGGCACGAGGGTTCGAATCCCTCCTCTTCCGCCATTTTTGAAGCATTAGGGTTTAGACTTATACGGTTTAAGCTCTTTTGTTTTGTCAAATTTTGTGTTATTATTTATGCAGAATTAGCATTTTTTCAATGCAACATTTTAATTAAACACAAGAGGATGGCTATATTATGTATGCTCTTATAGATAATTCATCATTAACTGCGGTACAACGGTTAATGGGTGAAATCCCAGTAAAGAATAAAAACACTATCGATGGAGATATATTAGCTTTTGAAACATTTGTTCAGACAGTATTGTTTTATGATGATGTTTTTTTCTTAGATGATTATAAATCTGAGTTCAGAGGAGCACGAGAGCGATTTTTTAAATATATCTACCCAATAGAGCTAACTGACGAATCTTATGAGGAACTTATTAATGAAACACATAAATTAACGAATGATTTTATACCACAAATCCGTAATAAAACATTTGAAAATCCTAACCTCAAAGATTTCTTTAACCTTTTAAAAATGAATATTGTGTTCACCTGGGATTTAAGTTCGAGTGAGTATTATTTAAATTATAAGCTTCTTCAAGAACATAGCGGTGTAGATATCCCGAAGTATAGCAAATTATCATCAATGGTTTTTTCTCAGTTTATCGACCGTGAACCTACCGTACAAATGAAACCCAAAAGGCCTATAATTTTTGATTCAAAGGGTAAAGCTATTGATAAAAATTATAACCTCACAGATTATGAAGGATATACAAAGGAACCTCATATTTCAAAGCAAGCATCAACATTTTTGGCTGGTCTAAGTTGGTTGGATTTCCGCACAACATTTTATATTTTGGCCGCTAAACATATTGGGTTTGATTTGGTTTTGCACCCAATTAGGAATGCATATGAAGTTAATGTAATAAGCAGATTCTCATCTTTGCGCGAGAATCATGCAAATATCATTATAGATGCAATGAATGATAAAGCGAATAAAGCATTAAACTGTATTCTTTCACCAACCCAACCTACTATATTGCATCAGAGATTACCGATGTTTTCAGCTTGGGTAATTAATAAACATCCTGATTTAAGCAACTTTATGGACGTAGTTTATTCTCTCAAAGGAGAGAAGGAATTTGTACAAGCAAGGGATATTTTAAAAGAACTTGATGCCATTCAATCTGAAAAAGGAAATACAAAGTATGTTACAGATGCAAATTTACTGATTTCAGATTTTGAAAAGCAAATGCACTTTTTAATGGACCGTTATGGAGTCTCCCCCAGCAGTATGAATTTGACATCTTCTTTAATTACCGCTTATAATCTAAGTTCAATTGCAACTACATTACCGAAAATACCTAACATTAACTTTACGGTTAAGAAACCGACCGCTTTGAAAAAGTTGTCCAGATACTCCGGTTTCGGTGCGACATATAAGTCTATTATAAGCGACTTAACGTCAATATCTCGCTTAGGTAAATATCATGATTTATTGAGTTCAAAAGTTGTGTATGATAAAGATGCAGAATTCTACGATATTAAAACAGAAAGCATAGATTTTTTGAATCGTAAAAGTAACTGGAAAATCCCATTATGATCTATTTTTCAATGCACCTTCACAGCGACATGGAACCAAACGCCATGCCGATTTTTTGTTCTCTGTCAATAAAAGATTCAATCATATCCTGATGCTTCTGTGATTGACGGACGGTACACTGACCTTCATAACTGGCAAGATACTCGGACAGCGATTCTTTTGATATAAGATTTTTGCCGTAATAGTTCACAGCCTGTATCTTTCCGTCCGCCGCCCATTTGTTAATGGTGGTGTCGTTATAGCCTGTCAGATCTGTCGCCTGTTTGGTGGTCAGCATGTCGGGCATATAAGCCCATTCATCCATCAGAAAAGAAAAAAGCTCCTCTGGATCTGTGTTCGGCAGCGGAGTATTATGAAGCTGTTTGCTACTAAAAGCACCGGCAGGGATAATGCTGTTTAGCTCTCCCGCATCCCGCCGCCGGAGAAAATCGGCTACATCATGTTTTTTAATCTGAAAACGGTGTGTATGCTTACCCGAATCCTCGCAGGGAATGACACCGTTTTCAAGCAACCATTTTGCCTTTCGCTTGCTAATATGTGCTACTGCCCGGAACTGCTCCAATGAGAGCGATTCCGGGCAGTCCTTTAATAACTTCATATAATTCTGCTCCATTTTACTCCCCCCATTACATCATGCTCATGGTCATGCCCAATCCCTGTTTTTCTTCCTCTTCCTGGACCTCTTCTGATTCCTCACGCTCTGACTCATCTGCTACCAACTCTTCCTGTTTGCCAAAGGCAGCACTGATGGCCTTTGCCGATTTCTGCTTGGAGCTGAAGTCCAGGTGCGAATAGGTGTCTGCCGTGGTTGCAAACGTGGAATGGCCAAGCCACTCCTGAATAGATTTCATAGGGATGCCATGCGCTAAAAGCAAACTGGCGCAGGAGTGGCGCAAATCGTGAAAGCGGATTTTCCTGAATTGATATCGCTTCAAAAGATAACCGAAATGATCGGTAATGTAATTAGGGCAGAAAAGCTTGCCCATTTCGTCTACACAAACATAGTCGGCGTAGGTATTATCGTAGCTTTTCTTAAATAGCTTTCGGTAATTCTCCTGCCGCTCCTTTGTCTCCAGAAGAAGCGCCCGTACCTCGGGAATCAACGGCAGCGTACGGAAGCTGGATTTTGTTTTCAGCTTATCCTCTGTGTAAATCACCTTTTGTCCCCCGGCTTTGCCTTCTGTTACTTTATGGTTTATGGAGATGGTGCCTCTCTGAAAATCAATGGCGCTCCAGCGAATTCCCAGCACCTCGCTGCGCCGTAAGCCGTAATAGGCGGCAAGCTGGATGACCACAGCCATGGAATCCCTCTGTGTCGCTTCAAAGAGTACTGCCAACTCGTCCTCATTGTAATACTCCGCAACATACTTCCCCATTTTAGGGCGGTCAACCATGTCGGCTGGATTTTTAGAAATCAACTCGTTTTTCACAGCATATTGCAGCGCTTTCCTGACGATGGCATGATAATGAATGACCGTATTAGCATTGCAGCCATCCTTGAAAATTGAATCGTGCAGTGCACGGATATGTGACGGTTCCACCTGTGCCAGCGTTACGCCCAGCATGCGGAAGAAGCCGTCCGCCCTCGCATCGATCATGCTTTCATAACTCTGATACATTGTCCGTTCAATGGTAGGCGCTGTGATTTTCAGCCAATCTTTAAGAAAATCGGCAAACAGAGGTGAATCTTTTTTTATCTGCAAATCCTTTATCCCCTCGCCGTTGTACAAGCGTTTCAATTCCTCCAGCATCTCCAGTGCCTTGCGTTTATTGCCCTTGACCGGGATGCCAAGCGCAATGGACTTTTGCTTTCTTTTGCCGTTTTCATATGTATTAAGCACGGCGGTATATTTACCGTTTCGCTCAAACAGGCTACCTGTAACCATTCAGGCCCCTCCTTCCAAAGAAAATACCCGCTCTCGGGTGTTGTGTGATGTTAGCATAGGCTGACGGTATATTCAAGTCGTATTGTGACCTTACTGTGCAATCGTAGACGCTGAGAATCCCTCAATCTACGTTTTTCTTCAAACCTCTGTCATGCTGGTTCTTTCAGTTTAAAAGGCGGAACATAATCGTTCGTTGAATGTATTCGGTTTCTGTTATAGAACAATTCTATATATTCGAAAACCGCCTTTTTAGCCTCGTCTCTACTCTTAAACTTGTAATCATTGAGCCATTCCATTTTCAATTTGCCCCAAAAGGATTCCATCGGTGCATTATCATAGCAATTTCCCTTCCGGCTCATACTGCAGATAAAGCCATGCTCCTTTAGCAGCTTCTGGTACTCTTTGCTGGCATGCCTCTGTCAGAATGAACCATTAATCCTGCTGACGCGCCTGTTCTTCCGATTGCCTGCTTCAAGGCAGTTCTTACCAGTTCAGTTTTCATTCGGCTATCCATAGACCATCCTACTAACTTTCTTCCATGTAGATCCATCACTCCAGCAAGATATAGCCATCCTTCATCAGTCCCGATATATGTAATGTCTGACACCCATTTCTCATTCGGTCTGTCTGCTGAAAAGTTCTGACTCAACAGGTTCTCAGCTACTGGTAGATTATGTTTTGAATTCGTCGTTGCCTTATATTTCTTCACTGTCTTGGCCCTGATACCGTTTGCCCGCATTATCCTGGCCACTCGACCCAAACTGGCTTTCTGATCATCAGGGAGACACTTTGTTATCCTCGGAGCCCCATAGACATTTCGGGTTTCTTTATGTATCTTTTTGATGGTTTCCAGAAGTGTCCTGTTTTCCTGGCTACGTCTGCTTTCTGGTCTGTTGATATATGCATAATATCCGCTTCTCGATACATTTAAGGCCTCGCACATCTTCGCAATCCGAAACCGGAAGCGGTGTTCATGGATAAAACTGAACTTTTTTATTTCTGATTTTTCGCGAAGTAGGCCGCCGCTTTTTTTAAGATTTCGTTCTCCTCTTTGAGGTCTGCCAGTTGACGGCGTAAATTTCTGATCTCATCATCTTCAGGTTTCAGTTTACCACTGCCGGGAAATGCATTCTCGCCATCTCTCCTATAATTCCTGACCCAATCCCTGACCGATGTGTAGTGAACTCCTAACTCTTCAGCCATTTTGCTGATGGTTGTTTCTTTTGATAAGATTCTTAATACTACTTGTTCTTTAAATGCCTTATCATACTTACCTTGCCCATTCATTCTTTATCCCTCCATTTTTTATTATAGAGGTTTTCTCTGTGTCCATCAAATCAGTGCAAGGTCAGAAAGGCGCTTATCTTTTGTCAGCGGCACAAAGCACAGATGCATGTGCGGATTTCGCTCATCCATATGGACCACCGCCGAAAAAATATTGCCCGCACCGACTTCCTCCTGTAAAAACTCCAACGCATGTTTAAAATATTTTTCCGTTTCTTCCTCTGAACGGCGATCAAAAAACTCCGGACTTGCGGTAACAATGGTGTCGATAAACTTAATGCTGTCCTTTCGTACCTTGCACTTCGGATTTTCTTTCTGTGCTTTTTCGATGCGGTTCTGAATCTCGCCGTAATACTTCACTCTCGGCTGCACAAGATGAAAATTCATCTCCGAGCGCTCGGTATCAATGTCGGGATTACTGGCATACTGCTGCTTTTTTCTTTCGTGGTGCTTCTCCAGTGCGGATGCCGGTCCGCCTCTTCTCTTTTCAAAACGTAAAATCGCATAGGGCATTATTTAAGCATCTCCTTTCTGCCGTGAGTACGGCGGTCATCGTCAGCCTCACATACCACCCCGCCATGCTGGAACCGCAGCCGCTCCCCATCATGCCGTCCCCTCATGCAGCTGCGTTTCCCCGTCCGCCAAAAAGCCCGGCCCCACATGGCGGGCCGGGCTTTTTATCGTGCTGTTGTCGGGGCGGTATAACGCACTAGACCTTGCGCCCCGGTGGGGCTGCAAGGTCGTGCGGCCGGGGGCACCCCGGCTCCCCGTTCGGCGGCTTCGCTTTGGCAGAGAAAAAGGCGCTCACCGCGCCTTTTTCTCTGCCTTCGCTTCACCGCGGTTTTTGCCGCCGACCGATGTTGCGTGGTATAATTGCGGCAAAAACCAGGAGCCGTGCAGCATAATATTCTCCATAGCCGCACAGGTGGGTCTTGTCTATCCCGTCATGGTCACCTCCTTCAGAGCATGAAAAAACCGCCCCAAAGGGCGGCAGAATTATGAATTTCATCTTAATACAAACAAAAAAAATACGACGACTTTATAATAAACTACTACACTTTTTGCGACGACTTTCTATCTGATAAAATACCGGACAGATCTCGCCATGCCGGATTTTTTGATCTTCCTTTCCTCAAGTAACTCGTTTATTAGCTTGAGCGCAAGTTGTTTGGTAATAGATAAACTTGACTCTATATCCTTACGAGACAGGTCTCTTTTATCAGTAATAAGCCTTAATATTTCCTGCTTCTGTTCCTCTTCTGAAAGAACGATCATATGAGCTGTAAGTTTCGGAAGCGTAATAACGAAGGAGGCTGGGGCAGGTTGTATTTCAGGTTTGCGCAATGTTTCCGAATAACTTTCAAAGATTTTTCGAATACCGGTACCGTAGCTTTCAATTAACTCCAAACGGTAAAAAACATCAGCGATAATCGAATTGCGAGGCTGAGATACGCCATTCATAATGTCAATCACGGTTATTCCTTTAACAAGTCCCCCTATGGACACAAACTCCATGCGATCCTCGTACACGTTAATGATGATGCTTCCCGAATAATCATAGTCTCTATGAATGACAGCATTAAGCAAAGCCTCACGGATTGCCTCCGGAGGATAATCCGGATGATCAATCCTTTTAAGACCGTCAAAAGTGGAGTTTTGATTGTTGCTCAAGTTCACATATTCATAAGCCTCGTCCATTTGCTTAAGGATGGAGCCAAAAAATTCTTTGCGGGCTTTAAACTTAGTTTTTCCTGTTCCTTCGTAGACAGCACATTTGATGCTATGCTCACATTGGTCGGACAGAAGCAGCGCCGCATTGGTATAATATCCATCCGCGTCTATCAGCTTGAGCGTGCGGCGATTCTGCTGTGTAAAAGGAAGCCCCGCGTCCGCAAAATATTTTTCCGTATAATAAAAGGTCAAATCCTGATTCAGGCAGCGTGATTTATCAAAAGCCATGCCATCACTTTCACGCAGCATCTGACGGATTGCTTCATCAGTTGCAGGCACGGATGACACCCCATGCCGGACAAAGGCGCCGCTGGGTTTCAGTCCTTTATCCGTAAGATGGTAAGGCCGCTTCACCCCGCGCAGAACGGTAATGCGGATAATCTTTGCGCCGTCTTCGTCCATCGCTTCGATGGAGGTGTACGCCGTTAAATCCGGCTTAATCCCATCTCGAATCATATTGCCAATCTGCGCCATCACTTCATCCGGATTCGATACGCCAACCGCCTGACCGTTATTATCAATGCCTATATAAATTGTTCCGCCATCGGTATTGGCCAAGGCGACAACTTCTTTTTTTAAATCGGCATTTACTTCGCTTTTAAGCTCAACCGTTGCGCTCTCCTCATATTTCATCACAAAAACCTCCGAAATCGTTATGTATCGTTACAATCGTAATTATATAACGATTCTATAACGATTACAAGTTAAATCGCTGAATTATCAAGGTTTCTAGGCGATTTTCTATCGTCAAAAATCGACGATAAACAAGCAAAATCGTTTTAACCGTTATGAGAAAACGATATTTATGACGATTCGCTGACATCAAACCATACGATGTGATATAATGCTTTCATAAGAGACCGGTGCTAACACCATGCTAACAAATATCCGCAAAACATTCTTTTATCAGCATTTTCCCCGAAGCCTCTCCCTGCCCGTTCCATCGCCCTCAACCCCGCACCGTGACGCCATTTTCCCCGCTCCACCAAGCACTCAAAAGCGCCCCTAAATCCTCCCCGATCCCTCAATTTCAACGACTCGAAATCAGGTTGTCACGCAAGTGGCACGAGGGTTCGAATCCCTCCTCTTCCGCCACAATTTCTCTGAAAACCCGCTAAATAGCGGGTTTTCGGCGTTCCTACGAATAAATTTTAGTGCGTTCTCGGGCTTTTAGGAACAAAAAAGAGGGGCTATCCTTGCATTACTTCTATCAATTTCCTCGTTCCTACCAGATTGATCGCTCTTTTCAAGTTGTAGGCAAGGAAACTAAGCCCCAACTCGGCTGTTGTCTTTTCTTTTCCCTTGCATAGCAGGTAATGTGCCCCGTGATACCATTTGACTGTGCCAAAAGGATGCTCCGACAGGCACATTCGTTCATCCTGCTTGTGGATATCTCTTCGTATCCTGAGCATAACTTTTTTCGCTGGCATATAATCATCTCGGTCAAATGTATGATTGAAGGGATTGCCGGTATGCCATCAGGGATTGGATTTATAATGCTCACAAAAGGTGAGACACAAAAGTAAAGAAAATAAGTTATAATGGAAGCATGAACAAGAGAAATAATTACAGTGCAGAATTTAAAACCAAGGTGGTGCTGGAGGTTCTTCAGGAAGATGACATGGGCCCTTTAAACATTGCAGGCCCCTGCGGGGAATTTATAGACGGACATTTTATATTCGAAAAATCCGGATCAGGTGATTTATCGAGTTGTCTGGTTTATCACAACCCAAACGGCGTTCGTCCTGCATTGTGGCTGAGGGATTTATAGGGATTCTGAAAGGTTGTGATTTCGATATGAAAACAAAAAAACAACAAGAACTGGTCGATTCGTTTTTGGATGCGCTTGATAATGAACTCGGTTCACTGTATCGAGAAATCGTAATGTATTTATCTGAGCTTGGTTATTATCCGCGAAAGCAACGCTCCTATATAGTGTTTAAGCACGATTTGCACAATAGGGAGATGGCAAAAATAGGTATGACACAGACAAAAGATGGTTTGCTATATTTCTCCTTGCGATTTTCTGCCTGCAAAGGCTATTCGGAAAGATTTGCGAATGTTATCAGAGATTATATCAACAATAATCCTAATAAATTATTCCCACACTGCGAGAACGGTAGATGCGTTTTTCGTGCCGATGGAGAACGGGCTCCATATTATGAAGTTACTTTTCGCGATGGAGAAACCCAATCCTGCTGCGGCGCAAAAGCACTTGTGATACCAAATGATGATTTGGTTGCGATTGAGGAAACAAAAAGGCTCATTAAGGAAGAACACAATTACTTAATGAAGCATGAAGCCGGTATATCATAATAGGAAGAGCATAAACATAACGCGAAGCTGACAAATTCCTATTTGTCTTTGCCAAGTACTAAAATGCCTTTTCCCTCGTTTTTCCCTTGCGAGAAGAAATGAGGGAAGTTTGTGTCTATCCTTCCCCCACTACCTTGTGTTATTTTATATTTAAACGCTCGTAAAATACACGGCATATTATTGTTGTGTTTTATGTGGTATGATGGCATCAATTACAATGGAGGTAAAGTAATGAACGGTATGAATGTTAATGTTGGCGTATGCCTTTTTGTTGAAGATATTGAAAAAATGGTTTCATTTTATAAAAACATCATGGGATTTGAAACGGATTGGGATATTGGACTATTTGCTGATTTTAAAACAAACAGTGGCCCATTATCATTATTTATGTATGACCGAAAAAATTTTACGAAAGCCATTGGTGAGACCTATTATCCTCCGAAAGGAATTAACTTGACAATGGAAATAGCTATTTGGTTACCGAGTTTCTCAGATGTTGATAGAGAATATGAGCGTTTAATGGCGCTTGGAGTAAAGTCGTTAACAGGAAAACCTGAAACTTTTCCCTTTGGTATACGAAATTTTTATATCGCCGACCCTGAAGGCAATCTACTTGAGATCGGAAGCCGCATCGCGACTTAATTTTCAAAGGAAATTCTGTACTTAATCATTTATATGAAATAATACGAAATGATCGGATGATATTTGTTGATCCAAAGGAAAGGGAATTTTTATCATGTCTGTCTCATACACAGTTTGCGAGTACAAAAAGGTAAATGATTGCTCCATCAAGTGTGATGTTTATTCGGGGAACGCCGGTGCGCCGGTGGCGGTCTATATCCACGGAGGGGCTCTGATTTTCGGCGGGCGGAGAGATATGCCGGAAGCTGCCATTGAACCATTTAAGAATGCGGGATATTGGGTAGTGTCCATCGACTACAGGCTTGCGCCTGAAACCAAGCTCCCGAAAATTATCGAAGACGTCCGCGACGCTCTCGATTGGGTGAGGGGAGAGGGGAGCAAAGCATTTGACTACGATGCAAGCAAAATGGCAGTTATAGGCGCGTCAGCGGGCGGATACCTTACGCTTATGACCGGTACGTTTGAAAGAAAGCCGAAGGTATTGGTGTCATTCTACGGTTACGGCGATATTTTGGGCGATTGGTACGGCAAACCCTGCCCTCATTACTGCAGGGAACCGCTTGTATCGCCGGAGGAAGCGCAGCGATTGATAAAAGACCATGAGCATTCAGAGGTGAGCAGCTTCGATCGGTTCGCTATTTACTTACGTTCGCGCCAAACGGGAACATGGACCGGCCTTGCCAGTGGATACGACATAGAGTCAGAGCGGGAGAAAATTGAGCCATACTGCCCCATTCACAATATCAAAGACGATTATCCTCCAGTCGTACTGCTGCACGGCGATCAGGACACCGATGTCCCGTATCAACAGTCGCTGGATATGTATAATGCCCTTAAAATGCGTGGGCTGACCGCTGAATTGGTCACATATGCCGGCGGGGATCATGGGTTTGACTGGAATAAAAACGACGCCAACGTGCCCGGTCTGATTGAAAAAGCGCTGGCTTTTACCAAGGCATGTTTAGAGTAAACACTGTGGTCAAAAGCTGGGTCTCGCCGCTTTCGAGCAGTTCCCGCAGATAATCTTGACATTTTTCTTTACGGGTAGTGAGTTCGTGTATGGCTTCTCTGATCTGTTCCCCTGTTGGAGCATCTGACGCAGTCTCATCCTCCGCATCCATCCGGGAAAGATATTCCGAAATGTGCTCCTCTATTCTTATTACCCGAAAGGTAGATTTTACATACTTTTCGGACAGTCTCACCAAAGTTATTGTTGAAAAAAGTCGATTGCTGTTGCAGTTGGTTTTTTTTATTTTATATGGTAAAATGTTGACCTACATTCTTAATACGTAACGTATCAGCTTGAAAATGTGTAATAATTTATACAAAGAATATGTGCACGCAATATTTAAAGTAAAGATATAAATGGCGGGCATAGTTTTAAGTTTGTGGCTTAAAATAATCACCTGCCTGGACTGAATTTATAAAACGAGGAACGCTAAATGAAATTAAAGGCACGAAGATCCGTCATAATAATTTTAATACTTTCTGTGTTAACAATAATTGCGGGGTATTTTGTACACCAGCATCTCTCTATTCTTTGGGCAGATAAGTCATGGATTACAGATTTAGGGTATGAGGAGAACGAAATCAGAGAAATGACATTCAACTGGCATGGTGAAAGAAGCTGCCCGGAAATACCCGTCTCAATTGGAAATAATACCTTTAAATTAGGGTTTGATACGGGCTGTGGTTCAGGTATCTTTTTTACCGATGTAATGGAAAAAAAAATAGATTATACATTATTGCATCGGGCGGAAGCACTTAACAGGGACGGCTCACATAGGGGCTGGGAAAACCGGGTCCAAGTCAATGAAATCAGTGTATTCGGAGATACCTATAAAAACATAGAAACCAGCATATCGGACTGGTCGATGTTTTCTTCAAAAAAGTTTAACGGAACCATTGGATTGGCTTACTTTAAAGATAAAGTTGTAACATTGGACTATGAAGGTCATCAAATAGGGGTGAAAAGTCATTCTATTGATTACACAAAGTTGGACTCCGATATGTATGTTGTACTACCGCTTTATAAAACCACAACAGAAGGACAGCGGGATTTACCGTTTTTTGAAGCGGAATATAATGGTGTGCCCGTAATGATTTATATGGATACAGGTAAAAATTATTCATTTTTATTTAATCCGGACTCTGATAAAACAATCGGAGACAAACCGTCCCAATTTTTTGATATTCCCCTAAAAATAGGTGATATGGAGCTTGTGCTGAGGGATATATCAGAGGTTAATAATTTTGCGCAGGTGGAAGGTTTGCCTTATCCCACAATGATTGAATTGAATTCGGATCAGATATGGAAATGCAATTTGCTTGTTACATTTGATTTGATAGAGCAAAAGATAGTTTTCCGAAAACGCACCTAGAGCTCATGGAGCAATCCAATCTCAAAACTTTGCAGAGCGAGCCGATTTCGTTCTTGAGAAGGAGGGAACCATCGACAATCAAAATACTGGTATGGTCCCTCCTACGTTAAAGGCATTAAGTCCGTGAATAAGGAATCTCAAATAAAGCTGTCTTGAGATTGGAAAAGTTATTATAGACAGATTTTAGTATCTTTCTTGACCCAACTTTCCACAATTCGTCCCAAAAGCCTTGCGTAGCAAGGCTTTTGGGCGCTTTTTGAACGACGGTTGATGGAAGCATCCGGTTATAAAATATCGACTGCTTCCATCATTTATAGTACAATATCACTTGAACTTCGGATTGATATAATTACGAGTATCAGATAAACAGGAATTTGATGAAAGGAAATATGATGAAGTATCTAACAACGGAATGGTATGAGTTGTGTCAACGGACAGGACTCCATTTTGGTATGAAAGTGAACAACGGTGCTGATGTTTATGACGAAGCACTCTATTTGCAGCTTTATAAAAGAAAAGAGAAAGAATTTGTAAAATTACAGCATGAGATTTACGATGTTGATCCCCGTTTTATGTTGGAACAAGATGGATGCACGCTCGTGCCTCTTGATAAATTTGTAAATGAGGAAGAGATAAACAAAGAGGATAAAGTGGTTTATCGTATGTCGTCCGAAGAAAAAGATCGCATTCAGAAATTGATAGCGGAGTACGATGTTCGTCCGCCGTTCGATGAGAAAAAGTGCAGAGAAGAATTTTGCTCTATTCAGGAAAGGGTAAAAAAAGAAGCTGTCGATAAACTACCTCATGAACTTTATCAACAAATTGTAGATGTGCGGGTTTTCTCCCTAGGTTACTGTACCAAGGAAATTCTGAGTCAGCTGAAAGTTCTCAGCAAAGAGAACAAAAAGAAAATGAACCAGGTTTTAAATGAGTATTCCAAAACACAGCAAGCGGAGCACATTCCTCAAATCATCAGAGAAAGGTTTGGGTTTCACGATTGCGAGGTGACGGAGTTTACAGTTAGTAAAAAAGATGTTGTCATGCGGCTCGATACACGGGGAGGATTCACCAATTTTAATATGATCACTTTTGCTACGTCTGAAATTATAAAACAGGAAGGGTACATTGTGGGAAGGACTTGGCTTTATGAGGAGCTATATCACACAGAAAGCGGTTATGAGGCCCATATGCTTTTTATAGGCGGCGAAGGAATGACCGAGCTTATTATTCGTTGTAATGATATAATTGTCGACGAAAAATGAAGGAGTGAGAACATGAATTGGGAAGCGTGGACAGGATGCTATAAAATTAGTGATGGATGCACATATTGCTATTTCTATGGACCACATGCGAAACGTTGCGGTCAAAATACCATACAGAAAACAGATAAATTTGATTGGCCTATAAGAACAAACACTAAGGGTGAATACAATATTAAAGGGAATAAAATCCTTGCAACCTGTTTTGCCACTGATTTTTTTCTGCCCGAAGCTGATGAGTGGCGCAAGGACGCTTGGTGCATGATAAAACAAAGGGCTGATATTGATTTTTTAATTTTGACCAAACGAATTGACCGATTCCACGTTTCATTGCCCTCCGATTGGGGTGACGGCTATGACAATGTAAATATTGGTTGCACAGTCGAGAATCAATCTTTGGCCGATTATCGTCTCCCTTTGTTTCTGTCTTATCCGATAAAACGTCGTTTTGTTGCTTGTTCCCCTCTTTTGGAAGCGATTGATTTGTCAGCCTATCTTCATGGGATTGAACATGTTACGGTCAGCGGCGAAAGCGGGCGCAATGCTCGTGAATGTGATTATGGTTGGGTACTGGATATTCGTGAGCAATGTGTAAAAGCAAATGCTACATTTTGGTTCAAAGGAACAGGAGCGTATTTTAAACGAGATGGTACGGTGGAAAAAATAAATCCGTTTAAGCAAGGGAGCATTGCAAGTGGACTTGGCATAAACATTTCAAATGGAAAGAAATTGTTTTGAAATAGTAAGTTGTTTGCAAAATTTCAAATTTACCAGCCGAAGTGAACAGCGTATTATTTATATAAATCCAAATTAGTTTAGGGGGGTATTCTGTGGAAATTAAAATTGTAAAAGAAGATAAAAAGCAGTTTCTTGATTTGCTTTTGCTTGCTGATGAATCGGAATCTATGATAGACAAATATCTTGAGCGTGGAGAGTTGTTTGCCTTGTATGATAATGAGCTCAAAAGCGTATGCGTTGTCACAAGAGAAAGCTGCGATACATGCGAGCTTAAAAATATAGCAACCTACGAAAAGTGGCATGGTATGGGATATGGTAGCAAGCTCATTCAATATATTGGGGCATTTTACAAAGATAAATATAAAACCATGATTGTCGGAACGGGTGATGTTCCTTCTATGATGCAATTTTATGGGAAAAATGGTTTTCATATTTCCCATAGGATTCATAACTTTTTTACAGACAACTACGACCACCCAATGTTTGAAAACGGGATACAGCTTGTGGATATGGTTTACTTAAAAAAAGAGTTATAACTATGCTAATCTTCGCAGCATAATGTGCAGCTTTCAAATTCCAATTTATCAATGTAATATGGACAAAATTTGTATGGTATGTCTAACGATTTTCAATCTATTAATAAGGCTTGGGCTTTTTATTTGGATACATCCTTTAAACATTGATAAATATGATATTTCAAAGGCCAAGCTTTTGTATTTTCGCATATAAGAATTTTCTTAAAAAAGCTTTGCATTTTTTTGACCTAACTTTCCATAAAATATTGTTGAAAGAAGTCGATTGCTATTGCAGTTGGTTTCTTTGGCTTTAAAGGAGTTTAATGCCGACATGAATGAAAAAATTAAAAAAACCATTTTGAATTTGCAGAGAAACAATATGAAAGGATACTTTGTTGAAAATTCGGAAGAACTGCTTAAACTACTTTCAACATTGTTTGATAAGGGAGAGAAAATCGGCTGCGGAGATTCCGTCACATTAGAGGAAACCGGGGTTTTTGAATATCTTCGAAGCGGATATTTTGCCTTCTACGATAAGTATCAGTCCGGATTAACATCAGATGAAAAGCGAGCGCTCTATTTAAAGAATTTCGATGCTGACACGTTTATAACCGGCACTAATGCCATTACTGCCGACGGAAAATTATTTAACATTGACGGAAATGGAAGTCGCGTTGCGCCGATGCTTTATGGACCTAAGCAGGTAATAGTTGTAGTTGGCACCAATAAATTAGTGGATACTGTGGAAGATGCTATATACCGAACGAGGCAAATCGCAGCACCCTTAGATGCGAAAAGACTGAACAAGGATACACCATGCGTAAAACTAAACAAATGCATTAATTGCAGGCATGAACAACGGATTTGCAATGACTTTGTTTTGATTTCCGGACAATTTATCAAGAATCGAATTAAAGTGATTTTTATAAATGGTGATTATGGATTCTAATTTTAGCAAGGCCATTCCACGCCATCATTGGATAATGGTTATCAGCCGACACCCTATTGCGGAAAAACAGACCGCCGAGAATATAGACGGTATCGTTCACATCAACGCAGTTGTTCCACTGCTCAAGAATGTGCTAGAATCCCTTTTTAGCTTTCATCTGCCACAAAGATCATAGAATCAGCTTGGGATTATAATCGTGGATGAAGAAAGGGCAAGTGCTGAGGACGGCAACTTTGCGTTCCTCTGTGAGCAGCACAAGCTGAGCTGTCAGAATATGCGCTTGTCCCGGTAAGTATTCTGAAACTTTTTCTTCATGTGTGATGCTTCGTGCCTTATCTATATTCTGCCGTATGACAATATTACATTCAACCCTGTCGGCTGCAAATTTAGTATAATCATGATTTCTGTTTTCCACGTTGGCACGCATTTTATAAGTACCTGCCTGTAGCTCCTCCAAAGTCGCAAAGCGATTGTTGTACTGCTCATCGGGGATTGATGACATATGGTAAAATGCCTCAACCATCGGATAGTTCAGATATAGCTTTCCCATGTCGGAAGATTCCACAAAATATTCCGACATACGCCGAATCTTTTCAGATGAAAAATCGGGTGCATGCGGATCAAAATCGAAGATCAAAAGGATATCGGAATATGGGGTATCAAATATCGCCTTCTTGTCTGGATCTATTTCCCGAGCCTTTAGAATTTGCAAAAGGTCTACCATTGAAGGATCGTTTTCGGTAAACATCTCGCCGTAAAGGGTATAAATATTGGTGCCATAGGAGACAATCCCATATTTCACATCAATATTATAAATAGCAAGCAGCTTTTCCATAAGCCTTGCGTCCGTCCTTGCCCCTTCCACCAGTACGAGTCTTTTTCGTTTACTCTCAGACATCGAACTCACCACTCATATACAGCTTTTCTAGGTTATGCCCTTCCCGCAATTCACGTTCGGTGGCATTGGCAAAGGACGTCAGTTTGTTTCCGGTCAGAATGAAATAGCAGTCGGGGTGCATAATCCGATTTGAAAGCAGATTTGTATTATGTGAAGTCAAAATTGTCTGAAAGCCTTTCATTTCCGCCAATAACTTCACAATAGTTTCCGCCAGTTCATAATGATAAAATGCATCAAATTCATCAACAAACATCAATGAAACATCTGCAGCAGTTTTATTCCAGTAGAAAAAAGTATATAAAGCTCTGGCGCCACTAGATGCCACCTTAAAGAAGGGCAACGGAATACGGCTGTCAAAATACAAACGCATCTTACCATCTGAGTCCTGCTTTGCAACCAACTTTTCTTTGAGGCCTGCTTTAAGCAGAAACATTTCAAACTCTTTCAACATATTCCCTTCAAAGATAAAGTCCAAGTAATCATTACTTTTTGCTTTGTAACCAATATATCTGTTTTCATCCAGGCTGCGGAACCAGAGCATCCGGGAAACAAAACGCATCATTTGGTAAAGAGGATGCTCATCCTCCAAAGCAGAATTAGAGATGGCATACTTCAAAATCGAGTCGTTTCCGCGGAAAGAAAGGTTCAGCGTGGGCATCAGGACTTCCAACCCGGACAGGTCGCCCCGCTTATCTTCATAATCATATTTAAATAACTGCTTCCCATCAATCAAGACTGTTTCAAGCAGCAAATTAAGATGCCCTGATTTTACCGTTATAGATAAGGAAGCTGTTACAGTTTCGCTCAAAAAGCTAAGCCAATATAAAATAGAAATGGTTGTTTGTTATCATGGAGGCTTATTTTATGGTGATGCATCTCATCAGATTGCAGAAATAGCGAGTGGATTATCTTAAAATTATTGTGAGTTTATTTTTGATCTAAAAACCATGTCCGAAAACAGCCGGTCTTTTGCGGAAAATATGATATAATCAAGGCAGTATCGCACAAGGAGACAAAACAATGCTGGAAAACGACAGAGGCCTGTATGCGGCGTTTAAGGCGAAAGACGCGCGTTTTGACGGGCGCTTCTTTGTAGGCATATCGTCAACGGGCATATACTGTCGTCCGGTATGTCGGGCAAGGCGGCCCAAGCCTGAAAATTGTACTTTTTATCATACCGCAGCGGAAGCAGAGCAAGCGGGGTACCGCCCTTGCTTGCTGTGCAGGCCGGAACTTGCTCCCGGAAGCTCGATCGCCGACGCCTCTGCCAATCTGGTTTATCGAGCGGCGAGAATGTTGGAAGAAAACTGCGGCAGCGGGCTAAGTCTGGACGAGCTTGCCGCACGGCTCGGTTATACCGACCGGCACCTGCGGCGCGTGTTCACAGCGGAATATCATGTGTCACCGGTTCAGTATCTCCAAACATGCAGACTGCTCCTTGCAAAAAACCTGCTTACGGACACAAACCTGTCTGTGCTCGAAGTTGCAATGGCCGCCGGTTTTGGGAGCTTGCGCCGCTTCAACGACCTTTTTAAAAAGCAATATAGCCTTTCGCCCACGGTTTTGCGAAAGCGAGTTTCGGAAGAGAAACAGCATCATGGCGACGTGACTTTAGCTTTAGGCTACCGCCCGCCTTATCCTTGGGAAGAAATGCTGCACTTCCTCGCCGGACGCGCAATTTCCGGGGTTGATAGGGTAAAGGACGACGAATATATGCGTACCGTGCATTTCGCAACCGCAGAGGAAAAGCATGTGTATGGTTGGGTGCGGGTAGGCCACAAACCGAAAAAGAATGCCCTGGCCGTCACAGTCAGCGAAACCTTGTTGCCCGTATTGCCGCAAGTTTTGGCACGGGTGCGGCATTTGTTTGACTTGTATTGCGACCCGGCCGCGGTATATGAAACGCTCAAGGTAATGAATGACATACGCCCTGGACTTTGTGTGCCGGGCACTCGCTTGCCGGGTTGCTTCAATGCCTTTGAAATGGCGGTACGGGCAGTGCTTGGACAGCAAATTACCGTGAAAGCCGCAAGTACATTGGCCGCAAGGATTGCCCAAACCTATGGGACTCCGATCCAAACTGGAATTGAGGGCCTGACCCATGTTTTCCCCTCGCCTGAAGATATTCTTGCTTTGAACGGGCCGATTGAAAATGATCTTGGCCGGTTAGGGGTGATTGCAGCGCGCGCAAAAACGATTTATGAGCTGGCACGGGCAATCGTGCAGGAAGAAATCGATGTTGACCTCCCGGCCCAGCCGGAGGAAGAAATGAAAAAGCTGATGGCAATTCGCGGCATTGGAAGCTGGACGGCACAGTACATCGCTATGCGGGCGATGGAATGGCCGGACGCTTTCCTTGAAACCGATGCGGGCGTGAAAAAAGCATTGCAGCCCTACACGTCAAAAGAATTATTGAAAATGGCTGAAGCGTGGCGGCCATGGCGCAGTTATGCCACCGTCAACCTTTGGAATACGCTATAAGGAGGTAGTAAATGTATTACAGGACAACCTATCCGTCACCCGTAGGAACAATTACCCTTGCATGTGATGGAAATAATCTTGTTGGTTTGTGGCTGGAAGGACAAAAATATCACGGCGGTACCATTCACGAAGAAATGGTAGAGAAAAGAGACATGCCGGTATTCGATGCCGCCCAAAAATGGCTGGACAGATATTTTTCCGGCGAAAGGCCCGGCATTTCCGAATTGTCGTTAGCCCCTATTGGCGGAGCGTTTCGTCAGCGAGTATGGGGCATCTTATGTGACATTCCATATGGCGAGGTAATCACCTACGGCGACATTGCAAAAAAGATGGCTGTGAAGATGGGAAAGGACAGTATGTCAGGTCAGGCGGTTGGCGGGGCTGTCGGGCACAACCCTATCTCCATTATTATTCCCTGCCACCGGGTTGTGGGTTCAAACGGCAGCCTGACGGGTTATGCAGGCGGTGTTCAAGCAAAAGTAAAGCTGCTTGAACTGGAGGGCGTCGATATGTCAAACCTGTTTGTGCCCAAGAGAGGAACTGCTCTTTAGTGTCGGTTTTTATGGGGGTTCGCTTTTAAATTTTGTGAACCTTTCTTTAAGTTATTACAATGTACAGGGGGAAGGATATGAACCACATGTGGAGGAATTCAGTTGGAAGTAACAGAAATTAGTAATATAGTAAGCTCTTATGGTAAAGATATTTATAATTTTTGCAGACAGCTGACCCGGAATAAAGAGGAAGCAGATGAACTATACCAGGACACATTTTTAAGGGCAATAGAGCTATGCTATAAAATTAATAAAGAAAATAATCCCAAAAGCTTTCTGCTTTCTATTGCGGTGCGTTTATGGAAAAACCGGAAAAGGAAATTTTCATGGAGAAATAGAATTGCGGCTGTGGAAAGCTACCGGGAGGAATCAGGTTATTGCAATTATCCGGCAGAATTAGCTGAAAGTCCTGAAGAAGAGCTTTTGGAAAAGGAAAAAACAGAACGGATTGTTCAGGCTGTAAAAAGACTGCGTGAAGAATATCAAAGTGTTGTGTATCTATATTATTCCGCTGAAATGCCCCTCAAGGAAATAAGTGTTATTTTGCATCTGCCGGAAGGAACAGTGAAAAGTCGGCTGCATAAGGCAAGAAGCGTGGTTGGAAAAATATTGGAGGAATATTTATATGGATGACAACGAATTGGATATATTACTGAAAAAGGCTCTTCACTCCGATTTTGTTCCGGATCGCGGACTCGATTTGCGAATTATCCGGAAAGCGGAAGAGAAGGGGGCCCTGAGTGCAAAAAGGATAAGGCCGATACTGGTTTTTATAATAATTATCTGTGCTCTTTTATTCTGTTCTGTTGCAGCATTCGCGGCATGGAAGTTTTTAGCGCCCAAAGACATTGCATTAGGATACGGAGACAAGCAGCTTGCAAAAGCGTTTGAAAGCGACGATGCTATTCTACTGGATGAATCTCAGACATATGGCGATTATACCGTTACACTGCTTGGGACCGTATCAGGGACAAATATTACTGATTTTGCCGCAGAAGGTGAGCATGTCAATCCTGACAAGACTTATGCGACTGTTGCCATAGCAAGGACAGATGGTGCTCCGATGCCTGGCCCGTCATCGGCCGAATACGGGAAGCCCCCCTTCTTTGTATCGCCGTTGGTTCAGGGCTTGAATCCGGTAAAGTATAATATTGTCACCATGAAAGGCGGGTATTCCGAAATTGTCAAGAATGGGATCCTGTATAGGATGATCGAATGCGACAATGTAGAAATATTTGCCGATAGGAAGATTTACCTATGCGTCACCAATTCGGTTTTTTATGATAGAGATGCATATAACTTTAACGAGGATACCGGAGAGATCACTGCAAATAGTGAATATAAGGGTATGAATCTACTATTTGACCTGCCGCTGAATAAAAATAAAGCGGACAAGGAAGCGGCCGAACAATATCTGAATGGGCTTATCGAGGTGCATCAGGATGGGGCGGATGCGGCAGGTGAAGCTCCCCCGCAGGAAGGAACGGCCGTTATGGATAAAACCTTACCACAGGGGGAAAAAGATTCGGAAGACGTAGAACCGTATGACCCTATTAAAGATATATTGGACAACTGGACTTTAGTTTCCGAACAAAAAATAAAGCCGGATGAAGAAGGAAAGGTTTACCACTCATTTAAAGATAGGGACGGATATTTATCTTCCGGCCTGATTGTAGTGGATGCCGTGTTTCCGGATGGTAAAACGGGATATGCGGATGGTATTTGGAGGACGTCCGGAGGTGATAAATATACGTATGCGGTTCTTTACTATAGGGATGAGAATGGAGATATAACTGTATCCGTGTATGAGATTATGAAAAATATAAAGGATTCTTTCTGACGGCTTTTATGGAGCATCAATAAATACTAGTGAAAAAGCGTCGGAAAAAAACAAGCAATATATCCTGGGTATTTTGAAGGGCATTAAGCTTGATTCTAACCGCTAAAGATAAGGATGAAACTGCTGCCTCCTGCAAACAGGCCGAAGCGGGGGCCCAAAAAGCAAATGACCAACTGCTGAAAAGAAATCAGCATGACCGGTTCATACAGGCGACAGCCATTGAATTTTCAGATATTTTTAGTCCGTAATTGGGCCAATATTAAGTTGGCTCTCCCCATATTTCATCGAAAGCGCCTCGCTTTCTGATTTAAACCCTATCAATACCCCCTATAGCGTACAGCGGTAAATTTACCAGCCAGTCTTCCTTCTTATAATCTGCCATTGAAGTACGTACAGAAGTTTCCGGGCTGAATTTTTCACAGAAGGTCTTCAAACTTTTGGCCTGCAAATTCACTTCTGCTTTCACTTCTACAGGAATTACCGCCTTGCCGTTATCAATAAGAAAATCAATCTCAGCGCTGTTTCTGTCATTCGTCCAATAATACGTGTTTATATCTTTAAGCGTCTTTAATTGCTGCTGAACATATTGTTCTGTTAAAGCGCCCTTGAATTCTTTGAATAATTCATCTCCATCAAGCAATACGTCCTGTCGAAGCCTTACCATACAGGATAATAATCCGACGTCCAACAAGTAAAGCTTAAACGCTTTTAAATCTTCATAAGCCTTGAGCGGCAGAGAAGGAGCGGTTACACGGCTCACTTTATGAACAAGGCCACAATCCGTGAGCCACAGCAAAGCAAGCTCATATTCTTTCGCCCTCGCACCTTCTTTAATAAGACCATAAATAAATTTTTTGTTTTCTTTTGTAAGTTGTAAAGGAATACTGTTCCAAAGCATTCTGATTCGGGGAACCGCATCATGTGGAGCGTGCTTTGAAAAATCCTGCTCATAGGCATCCAATATCCGTCCTTGAATTTCTCTAACCTCGTTAAAATCTTTATTGGCTGAAAAATTCGCAACCACTTCGGGCATCCCGCCCACATAATAATACTGCTTCAAAAGCTCTATATAATCTTGCTTAAAAGTTGTGGCCATTGCGTAGTCGCCATCATCCAAAAGCTGCGAGAATTGTTCTCTACCCATCGCATGCATAAATTCCTGGTAGGACAGAGGATATAAATCCATAAACTCTACCTTGCCGACAGGAAAGGATGTTCCCTGATGCAGCGCGACACCGAGCAGACTGCCGGCGCAAATGATAGAATACTCCGGAGCATTCTCATTAAAATACTTCAAAGCAGTCAAGGCTTTGGGTACTTCCTGTATTTCATCAAAAATGAGAAGAGTCTCGGAAGGATTGATTTTATGCCCTGCATATAGCTCCAGGCCGATTATGATACGCTCCACATTCAAATCCGCAGAAAACAGTTCGTGCATCCGCCGGTTGTTATCAAAGCTTATATAAACGCAGGTCTTATATGCTTTTGCACCAAACTCCTTCATCAGCCAAGTCTTCCCGACCTGCCGTGCCCCACGGATAATAAGCGGCTTTCTACTTTTTTTATCTTTCCATTTATATAATTGTCCAATTGCCTTGCGATACAAGATCAGCCACCTCCTATCCTTCTAGAAGATAGTATATCAACCAATTACAAAAATTGCAACGACTTTTTGAGATAATTTCGCACTTTGTTCAACCACTATTCGAATATTTGAGAAATCCGTGCAAGCAGTAAGTAAGCGGATTCAGGGATTTAACATTACGTATTACAAGCTCTTCCGTTTTTTTGCTAAAATGCTGTCAAGAGTATAGATTTGAGCAAAAATTATCAAGAATGAATTTTTAACAGAGTGTATAATTAGGATATCCGCATAGTAAGGAGAAGGTATATGGATTATCACTCAAAAGTGCATGACTCCCTGGAGTATATTGAAGAAAATTTAGATGACAGGATTAACCTCGACGATCTCGCCCAAAAAGCCTATCTTTCAAAATATCATTATCATCGGCTTTTTCATAAAATAACAGGGGAATCCGTCACCAAATATATAACCAAACGGCGGATGGAGAAAGCTTCGGAAGAGCTTATCCAAACAGATCAGCCCATAATCGATATCGCCCTGAAATATCAGTATGCTTCTCAAGAAGCCTTTTCAAGAGCTTTTGTGAGAGTTTATGGCTTGATGCCGGGAAAATACCGGAGGGTGTATGGAAGCAGCAAATTCAATAATGTGATCCGTCTCAACTCCTATTTCAATAAAATTACGAATATGGCTGCGTAAGTAGCGCATGGAGATTAATATGAGTAATCTTGTACCGATAGTCGTCGAGCAGACAGCTCGAGGAGAGCGTTCTTATGATATTTTTTCGAGACTGCTCAATGACCGCATCATAATGCTTAATGGCATAGTAACGAATGAATCGGCAAGCTTGATTATAGCGCAGATGCTTTTCCTGGAATCCGCCGACTGTGATAAGGATATTCATTTCTATATTAACAGCCCTGGGGGTTCCGTAACGGACGGGTTTGCCATCATGGACACAATGAACTATATCAAATGCGATGTCTCCACCATCAGTGTGGGCCAATCCGGGAGTGCAGCCTCCTTGCTGCTGGTGTCAGGAACAAAAGGGAAACGCTTTGCGCTGAAAAACAGTGAAGTACTGATTCATCAGCCGTCCATATCCGGCGGGCTGCAGGGGCAGGCCACAGATATTAAAATCCATAGCGACTGGCTTGAAAAAACAAAAGAGAAGCTGAATGAGATATATAGCAGGCTTACTGGCCAGCCGCTCGAAAAAATCAAAAAAGATATGGAAAGAGATTATTATATGACGGCTGAGCAGGCAAAGGCATATGGATTAATTGACGAAATCCTATTATGCCATAGGTAATACCGATGCGTGGACATAGTTGAAGGCAAGATGCCCCCTTCCCTATCTCCCCCCCATATTGCAGTAAGGTCCATTTCCCGCCGTCCACTTCCATCATCGCCAGAGAATCATGATCAAGACCTTCGTGATCCGTAGCGGAGTAATTGTAAATTCCGCTTGACATGGAGATATTTTTTTGCTTATAATATGAATGAATATTTTTTTATTCATTCATATTATGGATCAGCCGACTCCCCGGCCCTGTAGAATGGAATCCCGGCTGTTCTGTATCAGGAATGAATCACATAGGATATGGGGATGGACATGACATATGGAAGACAAAAAGAAGGCAATCTTAGATTGCGCAAAGGAATTGTTTTCAACAAAGGGGTTCAAGGATACGGGCGTAGCTGATATTACCGCCCTGGCCGGCTTCAGCGTAGGAACCTTTTATAATTACTATCCCTCCAAGGATAAGCTCTTTGTCGAAATACTGGAACAGGAAACCTCCGGACTGATGAAGCACATTATGGAAACCATAGACCTGGACGACAAGCCGAAAGCCCTGATCAAGCGGCTTCTTGCGCTGAACGCGGAAGGCATGGCGGAAAATCCAATTCTGAAGCAATGGTATCACCCGGAGGTCTATGGAAAAATCGAGAAGCTGTTCCGGGAAGAAGACGGGCTCCAGGCAATGGATTTCCTGTACCGCGACTTTCTGGAGCTGGTCGGAAAATGGCAGGCGGAGGGCAAAATACGGTCCGATATCGACAGCGAAATGATCATGGCCATCTTTGGCGCCATTATCCGGATCGGTTATCACAAGGAAGAGATCGGGCTGAAATATTTCCCCGCGCTTCAGGATCACCTGACGGATTTTGTGCTGGATGGGCTGACCAGGACCGAAAAGCAATAGCCGCCGTCCTGTTTGAGTGGATTTGCAAGGAGGAATTTTCGTGGATAATGCTACCGCAGTCAATACCGTACACTATGGCATGGGAACCCAAATGGCTCACAGAGCTTTCGGCAGCGGTGCCTCAGAGGCGGTTAAGGCTGCCGAAGCCGAGGCCCTGCGGCTGGAACGGCTGCTGAGCCGCTTCCTGCCGGAAAGCGATATAGGCCGGATCAACGCACTGGCGGGAGTGAAGGCCGCGGAAATCCACTCCGAGACCTGCAATCTATTAAGCCGTGCGATTGAGCTATCCACCCTGTCACAAGGATTGTTCGACATTACCATCGGCCCCCTGGTGGACCTCTGGGATTATAAGCATGCGTCGGAGCCCCCGGCACAGGACAGGATTCATAAGCTTCTTCCGCTGATAAATTACCGCGACTTGAGCCTGGACCCTTCCAAAAGAACGGCAGGCCTGAAATGTGCAGGGCAGTCCCTTGATCCCGGCGGCATCGGCAAAGGCTACGCCAGCGACCATTTTATGGAAATATTCAAAGAATACGGCGTCCTTTCCGCCTTTTCAAACATCGGCGGAAACGTATCCACCCTGGGCTGCAAGCCCGACGGCACGCCCTGGCGCGTAGGCATCCGGCATCCGAGACAGGATGGTCTGATCGGTGTCGTGGAGGTAGCTGGAAAAGCGGTGGTCACTTCAGGGGACTATGAACGGTATTTCCTTGATAAAAGGGGCAAACGGTTTCACCATATCCTCCATCCCTTGACCGGGTATCCGGCAGAATCGGGATTGATCAGCGCAACGGTCGTCGCCGAAAGCGCCATGACGGCCGACGCATTGTCCACTGTCCTGTTTGTCGCAGGCTTTGAAAAAGGGCTCGCCTTATTGGAAAAATGCCCGGCGGCGGAGGCGGTCCTGGTGGACGAAAGCCTGAACATATCTGTCACGAAAGGGCTGCGGCAATGCTTTCAGGCAGCTTCCGGAATCTCGGCAGGCTTTTTGTAAGATTTAAAGATCTAAAAGGAAGGATTGATGTTATATGAAAAACGCCAAACAAAGAAAGGGGAAATCGAAAGTGTGGATCGCATTATTGGTGGTTCTAGTCGTGATCGTGGGAGGAATGGGCGTCGCGATGCTTGTTTTCGAGCCAGGAAGACGGGAGGCCCTCAATCAGACCATCTCCGAGGTTGACTTCAAAGACCTGCACGACGGTGTTTATACGGGAGAATATAAAGGAACAAAGGATAGCCTCCGGAATGTAAAGGTCCAGGTCACCGTATCGTCGGGAGCCGTTAGCGAAATCAAAGTAATCGGGGGAGCGCTTGCAAATGAAAAGCAGACCGCCGAGGTCAGGAAAGGGCAGTCCATAAACGATTTGCTGGATCGGGTGATTAAATCCCAATCTTTACAGGTGGACGTCATCAGCGGCGCGACTATTTCCTCCAGGGTGCATCTCAAGGCAGTGGAAAATGCGCTTGAGCAGGCGAGCGAAGCGAAATGAGGGGGGAAATCAAATGAGTATTGCAGTTGTTTACTATTCGCTCACAGGCAACAATAAAACATTAGCCGTCGCCGCAGCAAAGGAGCTTTCAGCGGAATTGATTGAAATTTCTGAAAAAGGAAGCAGGAAGACGGGTACCATCCTGTTGGACATGATTTTGAACCGTACTCCACGGGTACAGCCTCTCCCCTCTGATTTGGAAAAGTATGAGCATCTCCTCTTTATCGCTCCGGTATGGATGGGCAAGGCCGCGTCTCCTCTTCGCGCCTATCTGAAGCATCTGAAGGGGCGTCCGCAGCCTTATGCATTTGCTTCCATCAGCGGCGGCGCGCTGAACACAAATCCCGGTCTTGCCGGTAACCTGGAAAAAATGGCGGGGGCGAAGCCGGCAGCATTGGTCGATCTGCACATTTCCGACTTGCTGCCTCACGAACCGAAGCCAACGATGAAGGACACAAGCTCCTATCGCCTGAACGACGCTGAAGCAGTAAAACTGGCCGGGGCAATTGCGGCCTCCGTGAAAAGCGCAGGCATATGAAGCAATTCCATGCCAGATTGCGAGTGAATTTCGATTGACAACCAAAAGGGTTATATGTTACTATTAACATATGTTAATAGTAACATATTTGAGGTGAACCTTTATGTCCATCAAATACGCAATTTTGGGATTGCTCAGCTGGAAGCCTTTAACCGGCTATGAAATGAAAAAGGTGTTTGAAGAATCCGCAGCAATGTATTGGTCGGGCAACAACAATCAAATCTATAAAACGTTGCTCCAGTTGCTGGAGGAGGGTCTTGCGACGGGCGAAGTCCTGCATCAGGAAGCCTCCCCTTCCAAAAAGATTTACACCATAACGGAGAAAGGCCTTGCCGAATTGAAGAGCTGGGTCCTTTCGGCGCCGGAAGCACCCGAGCTGCGGAAAACCTTCCTGATCCAGCTTGCATGGGCCGATCAACTGAGTGATGAAGAACTGAACGAGCTGCTTTCAAAATACGAAAACGAAATAAAGATCCAGCTTCTGATCCACCAGGAAAAAGCCCGACGCAATCGAAATGCGCCGGGCCGGAATTCCCGCGAAATTTTTCTTTGGAACAAGATCGCCGAAAATCTAATCTCATCCTATAAAAACGAGCTGGACTGGGTACAGGGCATCCGGAAGGAGCTGTTCGAGAAAGAAGTGGAGGAACAAATGGATAAATACAATTACAGCGTCCTGGAGAAAGCCGGAAATGAATATCTGGAGTTCTTTTCCGCTCCGGCCCCCTTGTCAACGGATCAGGACGCCCTGGATCTGATCGCGCTGTGTGGAGAAAATGATACGAATCTTCTCCTGCTGCATCAAGGCGCTCTTTCGGAAGGCTTTTTCAGGCATAAATCCGCTATAGCCGGCGATATTCTTCAAAAGCTCACCAATTACCGCATAAAAACAGCAATTGTACTGTCTTCGGATATAGCGGATAAAGTCGGATTCAAAGGAACGGTTGCAGATACGGGCAGATCACAGGGCGCCATTTTTAAAGTATTCGATACGAAGGAAGAAGCTGAAAACTGGCTGTTGAGCTAAGACAAAGGAAGGGGATATGCAGGCTCTCCTGCTATCCCTTCAGCCGGCTTACTGCTTCAAATCAAAGGCATGCTTCACTGCCCAAATGGCCGTGGCCCGCATGTAATACGGCGACCTGACCCCTGTCAGGCCCGTTTGCCAGGCTTCCGGGGTTCTGAACCAAAGCTGGCCGGAGTTCCAGATGGTATCATACAGGCTTCTGCCTACTTCATCCGCCTCATCGGTCATCCCCTGCTGCACCATTCCAGCTACGACGCCCCAGTTGGTGCCCACCCAACACTCGGAGGACTGGCTGCTGTCCGTGTCGATTTCGCCGGAAGGCAGCATTACGTTAACTATGCCATGGGTTCCCCCATCAAACTTCTTAAAGTTATAATCAAATAGTTTGGAGAAGGAACCCGCCGCATTGCTGTCGGGAACAATCCCCGGCAGGCCGCAGGCTACCGAATACCACTGCCCGCAAAGCTGGTCGCTCATGATCCGGGACGGATTTTCGCTTCCCGTGTCAATGTTGTAGTAGCTGCCGTTCCACAGTTTGGTTTCATAAGTCTTTTGTCCTTTGTCCAGCCAGTCTTTATAAACAGCCGCCCGCTTTTCGTCCCCTACGGCCTTCGCCATTTCACCGGCGGCCTCGCAGGCTGCGAGGAACAAACCGCCGCAGTAAGCGGTATCCCCTTTCAGAGACATATTGTCATAGGTCTGGTCGATCCCGCTGCTGTCCGGCAGGCCATCGCCGTTGGCGTCCTGGCTTCCGACCTTCTCCATGGCCGTTTGCACGGGGAGCCGGCAGTAATTCAGGAATTCGGTATCCTTTTTCCCTGTGAGGGCCCAATCCCTGTAAACCATCAGCACCAGCTTGGAATTCAGGTCCTTCCAGTTCCTTGAATCCCTGTAGTTGTAAGCGTTCCAGAGCTGGAACGGCCTACCGTACTGGCCGAAATCATGAGCTGTCGTCCCCAGGGCCTTCGGCCGGTCCTCCCTTGTGTTATAAACACTGTCGCAGAACTGCTTCACACACTGCTTTTCAATCTCGGGCCAAAGCTCCAGCAAGGCCCACGATCCGTAAAACCGCACGTCGGAGGTCCCATAATACGGGAAATCATAGCATTCCAGCGAGCCGAACATATCCTCCTCCGGGTCGTCGAGCTGGCCGGAAGCCGCTCCGGCCTCCCACACCGTGCCTCCGGCGAAATAGTAGTAAAGCTCGTTGAACAGCATCGTTTTCAGCCACCCCGGATACGTTGCATTGTCCAGAATTCCTTTCTGCCAGGTGTCGATAAGGCCCTCCCACGCTTTTGCATTGGCCAGCGCCTCCCGGGCCATGTTCCAGGAATTCGTGCCCGTTCTGCCAAAATACCTTGTATATTCCCTGTACCAGTCATTGTCCTTGAAGCTCTCGACAACAGGCATATCCCACGACAAAACCATTGGAAAGCCCAGCACCTGCCCGGGTCCGAGGGTTGCGGTCACACAAACCGCCCCTGTGGAGTCTTCGCCCGTCCTGTTGTTCAGACTGCCGTCCTCCGCTAAATCGGCGCTTATCTCGTTGACGTCTGCTGAAGACGCATACGTTATTTTAACGCCTTTTACTTTTTCGCACCCCAGGCTGAATTCACAGCCGTACCTGTCCGGCGGCTCGCCGTCCGCGGCGTTCAGGAGCCGGATGCCCGCGAATTTTTCGCCGCTGCCGCCGGCCGGGACCACCGCCATTCCGCCGAAGTCATTCTCCCAGGTCAGCATTATGGACACATCGCATTTGGTATCCGTCGGGTTCGTGATTTGCCAATAATATATTGCCACCGGATAGCTGCTCCGCTGATAATCCCCGGGAATGACCGGGCTGAATTGGGTAACCTTCGCCTTGCAGATGAATTTGCCCCCATAATAATCGACCCAGGATTTCGGAAAAAGAGAATAGTATCTGGCCTGATCCGGCCCGGTCGAAGCGGCGTCCAGCCTGCATACTTCGGCTTCCTGCCCGTGAGGCTTCTGGTACAGGTAGAAGCCGCAGTTTTCATCGATGTCCATCTCATTTTTGCCGATTTTAAGCCTGCCGTCATAGAAATTGCCGTCATACCGCCATGTAATCGAGCCGGCACCCAGCCCACCCACCGGCGCGCCGTCGATATAGCTTTCCGTTCCAGCCTGCACAGTATCGGCATTCGCCAGCGTTCCGTCCACATTCGCCTGCGACTCCGCCGCAAACTCCGTTCCGGCACTGATATCGCGGCTCCAGGCCTCGGAGGGAATCTGCACAGGCGCAGCCGTTTCAGGAGATGCTTCCATTAAAAACAGGTATGCTGCAACCAATACCGCAAAGATTACAATAAGCCCAATTGCGGATAAACGCATCCGTTTCGACTTTAGCAGTAGCTTAATATTCAAATTCATAAAGACTCCTGGTGAAAAAAGTATAAAACCAGACAAACAGACCTGAATCTATTGTATACTTAATTTCATATTTCTGCCATAATAACTGTACATGGTTGCTGTAAAATTCAAAAAATAGTAAAATGGAAAAAAGAAAATCCCGCATGCAAATGCAATGGCGAGGAACTATGAACAGCAGTAATATAACCTTTGGGAAGCTGTTGCAGATAATATTCCGCTACCTCAACGAATCTCCCAAAGTGCTTGCCGAGTTTTATATAGACCGGGACAGGACCCTTGTTTACAAATGGCTGCGGCACAAAGGGCTTCCGTCCAAAAAGCTGATTCCGGGGATCATCCGGTTTGTCACGGAAAAATCCAGCGAATCCGAGCGGCAGCTGATTTCCGATGAAATCCGGGCCCTCGTGGCCAATTCCGGCCTGTGCGACGCCATCAAAAGCAGCATCCTGTCCATAACGGATTTCCGGAGGCTGCTGGAAGAGGCGATCCGCCTTTCCATTACGGGGTCGAATGCCATGAGGGAAGGCAGAAGCATCCGGGCCGGGTCCGATGTGTCTTGCGGGTCCGATGTGCCTTGCGAGCTCAAACATGAAGCTCCGGCGGACGGCAGCCCGTTTATGGATACCGGCAGCGCGAGGGAAACCGCCGGCGGTTCAAATAATGGCGCCTGTATTGCCGAACAGGACAGCGCCGCAGTCCTGCCGCAAATTTCAACAGACGCGTCGCTCCTTGCTGCTAATTCTTCGGTCGCCGCAGGAACCAGCTCCAAATACACGGTTTCCGCCGGAAACATCCTATACGCATTATTAGCCGCACTCACGGGAGGGCTCCTCTGGAATCTGCTTAATACGGTTCTCGGGCTCCGGATCTATATGGGCGGCTCCGGGAACGAACCAACAGGCTTTCTTTCGTTCCTATGGGGCATTACGGTATCCTTCCCGGTGATCCTGTTTGCCCTTTTCTCGCTAAAAAGCGGGAATATCCGGCAAACGGCCAGACAGCCGTCAAAGGCAGGCCTTTACCGGACCGGTATGATACCGGTTTATACCATCGTCGGCGGACTGACGGGCTTGCTCTTTTACAATTCCTCGATCCGTACCCTTATCCAATCCGGCAATCTGGGGTACGAAATCCAGGAGAGCCTCATAGCCCTGGCCTTCGCCTCCATTGTCTCCCTTCCCCCGTATCTGGCCGTTCTGCTGGTTTACCGCGTCCCCGTCCAAAAGAGGCTGCTCCTGCCGTCCTTCCTCCTTCCGGTCGTATTGACCGGACTGGCCGTGGCCTCGACCTTCGTAGTCCATGCCCCGGTCCATGAAATCAATCAGTTTCGTGGGTTTATTGCGGGATTCTCACTGCGGTTGTCCATGTATATTGTGCTCCGTCTGATTCTCGCAGAAGCCCTCCTGAAGCGGGCAGACAGCCCATCTCCAGTGGAGAACGGCACGATTCCCGCTATTTGACCCTTTCCGTATAAAAATTATAGCATTGCTTTCCGTAATCAATTCCGTAATATACGACTTTTTCGTTCTTCCGCATGAGCATTTTGTCAATGCCCGCGCTGACGGGTATTCTTTGCAGGTGCCACACTCCGTCCTTTTTCAGGATCACATGGGTGCCGGCGCCGTAAAAATGCTTGTTTCCGGCTTTATCGATGCTCATTGCGTACAAGGACGGAAGAAGGACGTTCAAGCTCGCTTTCTTTTTCAACAGCTCCATAAAGTTGAAATACGTATCAAAGGTAACCTTATTCTGTACGGTGATCCTGCCCAGGAATACATTGGGCATGCTGTTGGATTCGCCCTGGTTGCTGATCAATAGCTGAAGATTGCCCTCCGCGTCTGCGATTACTCCTCCGAGGAAGGGCTTGTGCAGCTCCTTTGCAAGCACATACGGTCCCTCCCAGGTCTTCCCGTTGTCCTTTGAAATGCTGTGCAGATACTTGGATATCGTAATCTTGCCCGCCCTGGAGTCCGCCATCCTGTCGTAGCTGCAGCAGAACAGGTGAATAATGCCCTTCGGATCGACAAAAACATCGAAGCCCGTCAAAGCATTTCCTATCCCCTTCACCATGGAGTCCTCCAGCATAACATCGTCCTTGTTGTATTCCTTGGTAATCTGGCTTCCATCGTAAAACCACCCTTTGACCTTCTGGTAGCAGAACAAATGCAGTTTCCCCTGCTTGTCAAAGAAGGCCTTGAATTCGCTTACATGGGTGGCGGTCTCGTCAAACCGGGCCAGCAGGGATTCGAAGGGATCGGCCCCAGTCTTTTTTTCCGCCTTGTATTGCTCCAGCACCTCTTCCCGGGTTTCGCTCCATTTCCCGTTGGCAAGCCGGCTCATATGAAAATCGGAGGGGTCCTGCATCCATAATGCGCAGAGCTTGCCCTCCGGCGACAGCATCAGATGAAAATCGCTGATGTACTGGCCCGTAAGGTTTTTACTTTCACTTATCGTGTCCGCGTTCGACCACTTGCCGTTCGCCCCCAGAGATCCATGGCAAAGGCTTCCCTTCTCGTCCAGGTACACGGCATGAAGAATCCCGCCGGAATCCTCCAGCATTTCGATCCTCGGCTGCCTGTCCTGGGGGATGCCTGCCATTTTGACGGTATCGACCTGAATTTCGGAAACCTTATTCGGAAAAGTCCCGACCGAAACGCCAAACCCCTGAAATCCGCCTGTTAGAAAGACAAACAGGACAACTAAAAAGAAAGTGCCCGCCATCCTACCCTTTTTTGTTTCAAGCCTGCCCACCTGCATGTTTACAACAACCTCCTCTTTCAACAAGGTTTTCATCCAGGTTAAGCTTACTCTTCTTTCCGGCGGGATTGGTGGAATAAGTGTGGAATTTTACTATAATTCTGCAAAAATGATCGGCTTGCCGGTCCCAATCCCGCTTTTCCTTTTCATCGTGCGGATCAGGTCCTTCGTTTCCTTTCCAACCTGGTTGGATTCGATGATTTTCTGAAGTGTTTTGTTATAAGTAAAATCGTCCAGGGAATTGTGCCGCAGGTAGGACATCGTCTCCTCCGGAAAGGCGGCAAAGCACATGGAAACCGCCCAGGCCACGGCCATTTTGACATAATACCCGTCATGCCTGATCCCGTCCATGATCCGGAGCACCTCGCCGATATGGCTTTCATCTATATAGTGGATCAGGAGCATGACAACGCAGAACCGGATCTCATACTCCCTGTCGGATGAAAGATAAGGCTTCAGAAATTCCCACACAAGCTCCTTATTTTCCCTCGCGAGCTTCAGGCTGATGCAAAAGCTATCACAGACGGACCAGTTGCCGATTTTAGGAACAAACGCCGCAACCAGCCGCAGCTTCTCCTCCACATCGGTATCTGCATATGCGGTCACCATACCTTTCAGCATGATCTCCTCGAAATACTCCTCCCCGCCCGCTTCCAGGAAGGTCCGCCAGTCGCCCTTCGCAATGTCCTTTGCCAATTTGTGAAGCAGCGGCATGCGGACGCCCAAAATATTTCCGACATTGGGAAGCAACCCGGAATTGAATTTCCGATACTCCTCGTCGGCGCTCTCCTGAAGCTTCTTCCTGATCCATTGATCCACTTTTGCCCTCCGCATATGAAATACTATCGGAGACGTCCCCCGAATGCTTACTCCGAATACATGCTCCGCAAAATCCGAATCTCCTCGGCATAGCCGTCCAGCTCGTTTGGCGTCTCCAGAACGAATGGCAAACTGCGCAGGAGCGGGTGGTTGATAATATTGACTATCGTCGGAAGCCCCAGGGCCCCCTGGCCGATTTTTTCATGCCTGTCCTTCCGGCTTGCGAACGGGTTCTTGCTGTCGTTCAGATGGATGGCCTTGAGCCTTTCCAGCCCGATCACCCGGTCGAATTCGGCGAGGACGCCGTCCAGATCATTTACAATGTCGTACCCTGCGTCGTATACATGGCAGGTATCCAGGCAGACACCCAGCTTTTCCTTCATCTCTACCCGGTCGATGATCTGCCGAAGCTGTTCAAAGGTCCCGCCGATTTCGCTTCCTTTGCCGGACATGGTTTCAAGCAGGATCAGGGTCGTATGCTCCGGTCTCAGAATCTTATTGAGCAGCCCTGCCGTCAGCCCGATCCCGGCCTCAATCCCCTGGCCTACATGACTGCCGGGGTGAAAGTTGTAGTAATTGTGGGGCGTATATTCCATGCGGAGCAGGTCGTCCGTCATGACCTCCAGCGCAAATTCCTTTGTCCGCTCATCCGCCGAGCAGGGATTCAGGGTATATGGCGCGTGCGCCACGACCGGCATGAAATGGTTCTCATACGCCAGCCTTACAAACGCCGCGGCATCTTCGGCATCCATTTCCTTCGCCCTGCCGCCCCTCGGATTGCGGGTAAAGAAGGCAAAGGTATCGGCTCCTATGTCGAGCGCTTCCTTTCCCATGTGCATGTAACCGCTCGATGCGGACAAATGACAACCTATATGAAGCATAACAGTATTCCTTTCTATAATTGATGCCCTTCCGGATTTATTCTTTTATTATAACAAAATCCAACCCTTTTTGATACCATGCCGGACGGATCGTACTACGGACAATTCCGGCAAAATCATCTTGATAAACGGCATGAATTGGTGTACTATTCTTTATTAATAACGCAGTAATAAGGAGTGTTTCGAATGAGTGACTGGAAAATAGAGACCAAATGCCTGCAGGAAGGCTACAAACCCGGCAATGGCGAGGTGCGCGTGGTGCCGATCTGCCAGAGTACGACCTATAGATATGATTCCACCGAACACGTGGCGGAGCTTTTCGACCGGCCTGACAAGGGCCATATTTATTCCCGCATCAGCAATCCTACCGTCGCAGCCCTGGCGGACAAGGTCACCGCTTTGGAGGGCGGCGTCGGCGCCTTGTGTACTTCCTCCGGCCAGGCGGCCACCTTCATTGCCGTTATGAACATCTGCGAATGCGGCGACCACATCGTTTCCGCCAGCACGATTTACGGCGGAACCTTCAATCTCCTGAACGTCACCTTCAAAAAAATGGGGATCGAAGTCACCTTTGTGGACCAGGACGCTTCGGAAGAAGAACTTCAGAAGGCTTTCAGGCCCAATACCAAGATGCTTTTCGGAGAGAGCATCGCCAATCCGAAAATCAGCATCCTCGATATCGAGAAATTCGCCCGCATCGCCCATAAAAACGGCGTTCCGCTGGTCGTCGACAACACCTTTGCAACGCCGGTCCTGCTCAGGCCCTTCGAATACGGAGCCGATATCATCACCCATTCCACGACGAAATATATAGACGGGCATGCTACCAGTGTCGGCGGTATATTGGTCGATTCCGGCAACTTCGACTGGACCAGCGGCAAGTTCCCGATCCTGACCCAGCCCGACCCGTCCTATCACGGAATTTCCTATACCGAAACCTTCGGTAAGGCGGCTTATATCATGAAAGCCTGCTACCAGTACATGAGGGACCTGGGCAACTGCATGAGCCCGATGAATGCATTTCTGACCAACCTCGGGCTGGAAACCCTCCATCTGAGGATGGAGCGCCATTGCTCCAATGCCGAAAAGGTGGCCGAATACCTGGCAAAGAACGATAAGATCGTTTCGGTCAGTTACCCCACACTGAAAACGGATAAGTACTACGAACTCGCGCAAAAATACCTGCCCAAAGGCTGCTCCGGCGTTATTTCCTTCCGGATCAAGGGCGGCAGGGAAGCGGCGGTCAAATTCATGGATAAGCTGAAGCTCGCTGCAATCGTTGTCCACGTTGCGGACATCCGGACTGCGGTACTCCATCCGGCAAGCTCGACGCACCGCCAGTTGACGGATGAGCAGTTGCTCGCGTGCGGAATCGAACCGGATATGATCCGGATTTCCATCGGCATCGAGAATATCGATGATATTATAGAAGATATCCGTCAGGCGCTGGAAGCTTAACAGCGAGAACGGCCTGCCGCTCTATCCGCGGCAGGCCGACCTATTTGGGAGGAACCGCCGTTGTCAACGTTTATTTACATCTTAGTCAACATCATACTACCGATCTTCCTGCTGGTGGGCGCCGGCTTCATCACCCAGAAGATCTTCCGGATGGATACGAGAACCTTCACGCGTTTAAACATATATGTCTTCATCCCGGCCCTGTTATTCATGAAAATATATGAGGCCAAGGTAACGATGGCCTTCGTCGGAACCGTTGTCACTTATGTCGTGGCGGTTCAAGCCATAATGCTGATTCTTGCGGAGGTCCTTTCGAGAATCCTCAGGCACCCCCGCGGCATAAAAAAGGCATTCAGCAATTCCCTCCTGTTCTTCAACAGCGGGAACTACGGACTGCCCCTCGTCGATCTTGTATTCCCGGGAAGTGCTTTGGCCGCTACCTCCCAGATTTTCGTCATGCTGACCCAGAATATTACCACCAGCACCTTCGGCGTGTTTCAGGCAAGCTCGGGGAAGTCCTCCTACAGACAGGCTCTGAAAAACGTGCTCCTGATGCCTTCCGTTTACGTCCTGGCCGTGGTAGCCGTCGTCAAGGTAACCGGCTGCATCGTGCCCGAACCGATTCTAATCCCTTTGCGCTACCTGTCCTCCGGTTTTATAGCGATCGCACTGTTGACGCTCGGCGTGCAGCTTGCGGAGGTCACCACAAAGCTGAACCTGAAGGCCGTTATGCTCTCCTCCAGCATCCGGTTGGTCCTGTCCCCGCTTTTAGGCCTTGCGCTGGTCCTGCTGCTGGGGGTGCAGGGCGACCTGGCAAAAGCGTTGATCATCGGCGTAGCCACGCCGACCGCGATCAACACGGCCATCCTGGCCAGGGAATTCGACAACGAGCCGGAATATGCGGCTCAGAATGTGTTCATGTCCACGCTTCTGAGCCCGATCACCTTATCGGTTATCATATTCCTGATGAACAAATACATGTAATTTTAAAGCCTTGACTGTACCTCGAAGGTATAATCCCGGCTCGAATTATTGTCCCAATGATCGGCATTATCCCGGAAGGCCATCTTCAGAGGCAGATCCTTTGTAATTGGTAAAGTCGTTTCAAAGCCTTCCTCGGTTCGTTTCATCGGAATATCCTGCGTATTTTCCCAGTGGTCCCCGTATCCGACATGCATATAAACCGTGTCCGCCCCGGAATCCATCAGAAGCCCCTTGTAGACCACGGACGCCTTGTCACCTTTCACCAGCACATTCGGCGTAATCCGCACGCCGTTCTTAAAATAACTGTTATACAAGCCAATTCCCCTTTCCGTATCTGGATTCTTCACTATATCAATATTAGTATCTGCGCAGGATAAAAGAACATACGAAAAGAGCTTGAGACCACTTTATTCCAGTTATTTTATAACACTACCATACGGTAAAATCCATTGAGTTTGTCTGCTTTTGCCATGTACCCGCCCATAGATTTTTCATTGACATTGCGGCCTGTCTGTTGTAAAATGGTTAAGCGGCACAGGAAGTGCCTGTTTTTTAGAGCATACGGTCATACGGAGAGATGGCTGAGCTGGTCTAAGGCGCACGACTGGAAATCGTGTGAACGCTAATACCGTTCCGAGAGTTCGAATCTCTCTCTCTCCGCCACAATTTGTCTGAAAACCCGCTAAATAGCGGGTTTTCGGCGTTCTTATGAATAAATTTTAGTGCGTTTTCGGGCTTTTAGGAACCTAAACTCCCAGGAAATTATACTATACGGAAATGGATACAAGCCAGGCAGGCAAATCGTCCGTGGACAGTCCGCAGACATTTAGGATATCCCTTTGCTTTTTCGTAATAGGTGACAGGAGTTTTTTACCGTCGTGGGTATGAACATATTTCAATTTTCGTAATTCCCTCAGCACTAACGAAAAAGTTAAGCCGGTTTCATCCAGATACGCCCGCAGCTTGTTCTGCATACAGGAACGCAGAATTAAGGCAAAGAAGGCAACGAATATCTTGCCCTCCATTGTATCGTCGCTGTGGCAGTGAAGGCGTTTCATGTCCAGTTCATTTTTCAGGTCGTCGAAGGACTTTTCCACAACGTCCCTCTGGCGGTAAGTCATGAGGACTTCGAGCGATGACATCTCAAAATCTGTTTCGACAAGGATGAAAAAGCCAAGACGGGAGATGATGGCGTTGATTTTTTCGTTGTCGCGTATAAAGCCAACCCCACCATCCTTCTTGCGGTTGATCTTGAAATATCGGTCATAATGTAAGGTTCTTGGGAGTGGCTCGGTCATTTCGCTTAACGCACGTTCACGCCGTTCAAGTTCATCGAACAGGATTTCCTCTTCTGCTGCAGCCTTAGCCGGATTGTAGTAAATATGTGCTTTGACTCGCATTCCGAAGTCCTCCCGTATCACAGCCTTGGCATAAGGAAGATTTTTGCCAAGCCTACATTCGGAATGGTTGACGATCTGGTTACGGTATTTGTCGATCAGTTCTTTGGCAAACAAACTTGAATTAGGCACACTGATGATAAACCGGGTGCCTGCTTCGGTCATGAAGCGCAGGTTATCCGCCGAAAAGAATCCTCTATCCATAACATATTTCGTTCTTTTGCACCCAATCAGTTCATTGTTACGGAGCATATACCCCAGATGTGTCTTGTCCGGCACACTCCCGGGATATACACAGTAGTAGAGGGGCAACCTGCTTTGCTGACCGTAATACATTGCGAAATTCAACTGCGGCAGGCTCTCCTTGTCCCTATTGTAACCCCATTCCAATGCCTCGATCCCTTTGGCATAGGAGGATACGGAAGTAACATCATAGGCTATATATTCGGATGGGTCCCTTGCATAGATCCATGTTTTGAAAAAGTCCATCCTGCTTTTGTAGTCGATTGCCTGGAAGATACGGCTGATGTCGGCCGAACCGAGTCTGACGTTCCCGTGAGGATATACTTCGTCATGCCAATCTTCGTAATAGGCCATTACGTTGCCCTCGCAGAGCATGTATTCAGCCAGCGCTATGATTTGGTCCGCATGCTTCGGGAACTTTTTCCTCATGATCTCAGCCAAGCCCAGTTCATTCAGCAATCCGTCAATTGCATAGGTAACTCCGCAGCTTTTGATGGATTCAATTTCAGGTTGGCTAGGCTGACTATTCGTAGAGGCGTAAATCTCGTAATAATTTCTATTCGGGATGAGCATGCCGGTTTCCTCATCGATTTTCCCGATGGAGACCCTATCGTTCGTCGGTTTGCCCTTCTCATTGCGATAAATGCGGGTAATGTAGTATACGTAAGTTACGTCCTTGCTCTTGTATTTGACGATCCCCCGCTGGGGTAACGGTACTTGATGGTTTCGGTTCAAAGCCATAAGTTGTACCTCACAACATGTATAGTACAATTATACTATACATCCGCAAAAAAATCAAGCTTTATTTTCAATCAAACCCTCTTTTTATCTGACTTTTACGCTTGTATTGTATGAATTTGACGGGAGTTTAGGTTAGGAACAAAAAAGAGGGGGGGTTAAGCATTATCTCTGCATTGCTGGCTATCAATTCCTTAATGTTTATGATTCAAAGTCAAGATCACCCGTAAAACGGGTGGCTTGTTCCACCCCTATAAGGGAATGTTACCGGCCAGCGCCTAAAGACGCTGGCTTTCACATCGTTCAAGCCACTATGCCATTGCCACTTTTGCCGTCTCTGAAGAGACGAACGTATTACCAGCTACCCCTTGAAGGGGTCCTCGTATTCTTTTACACTTAGTTTATCAACCATTATGTCCTGCTTTTCTTGATCTTGTATGTATTTCTTAATGGTCGCTTCATTAAGCCCTACTGTGCTTACATAATAACCTTCCGCCCCAAAGTGCCGATTCCCGAACTTGTATTTTAAGTTTGCATGCTTATCGAATATCATTAACGCACTCTTTCGCTTAAGATATCCCATAAAGCCAGAAACACTCATCTTTGGCGGTATACTTACCAACATGTGAATATGGTCCGGCATCAGATGCCCTTCCACTATCTCCACTCCCTTATAATTGCATAACTGCTTGAGTATATCCCGTATACTCTCCTTGTATTGATTGTAGATTATTTTTCGTCTATACTTTGGAGTGAATACAATGTGGTATTTGCACATCCATTTTGTATGCGCCAGGCTATTTTCTTTGTTTGCCATTAAAGTCACCTTTCCTTTTGTTAATTTAGCAGCTTGAACAACTCTATTTTAACGGAAAGGTGACTTTTTTGTATAACTTCTGTCGCACACCCGCTTAGCGAGTGGTTTATTGTTTCGTATGGCTCATTTCTCTCCCAAGAAACTCGCTCATTCTCAACAGGCTAAAGCCCATAACTGAAAAGAGTGGTTAAGGTTTATACCTCGCCACTCTTTTGGTTTCTAAAAATATTCTAGCTTTTATAGCAAAGAAAATTTGCATATTAGGAAGATGTGACTTGTTTTAACTATCTACAGCGAGTGCTTATGAGGTATGATAAAACTCCTATGTTGATTATTCATTCTTTTTTAATTTCTCCTTTATCGGGATGAGCAAATCAAGCTGGAGATTTTTCTCTCCGTCGGCGTCATGCATGCTGGGACGATTGACGTAGTTTAGCGCCTCCTCAAGGCTGTCGAACATATTATCTGGGCTGCCGTTCCCATTGTACTCATATCGGTCGCTCCTGTCGAGCCAGCCGGACAGCAATGCCCATTCATCGAATGCACCAATGGGTATCATGTGTGCGGCGTACACACCGCCGGGGAAATGCTTCTTGGTAAGAGGAGCTGGGACCTGCATATCTTCAGGGATGGTAACCCACATTTCGTAACCGTGATGACCTGTTTCATCCTTGGGGTTGGGGGCGTTGAAGCCGTAATGCCTCAAATCAGGTTTAATTTTCGTTAGATTGTGACTAAGTACAAACTCGTCGATGACTTTGGCAACATGCCATTCTGGTGCTTCGCCCTCATACTGATATGATGCTACCGTTGCGGGCGGCAGATATACAATCCGTACATCCTTGTCGGTCAGTCGGTTCAGCTTTTCGCTAGCTTTACTCAAATCCTCCATTGTCTTGTCCTCCTTAAAATTGATTTTAGAGATAGTCAAAGAATCTACAATTTCCAGCAAGCTTTCATCGTCCAACAATCGCAGTGCGTCGCTTTGCAAGTGCAGTCGTTCCAATAATAATTGAATGACTCTCTTTATAGTCGACAAAGCATTAATTTCGTCCTCAATTTCGGCAAGATTTTGCTGGAATGTAATAATCGCTAAAGCGGTATCTTCGCTTCTCAAAATATCGGCAATTTGCTTCAAAGGTATTCTGAGTTTGCGTAAAACAATAATCTGCTGCAACCTAATGATAGTATTATTGTCATAAGTGCGATAGGCAAAATCTTCTTTTCTTATTGGCTGTATTAATCCGATTTGCTCATAAAACCGCAAAGTTCGGGTAGAAATGTTGAACATCTTTGACATCTGGCTAATAGTTTGCAATTCCATGACATGACCTCCTTTCAATCAAAATATACAGGTTGACGCGACGTTAAAGTCAATAGTCAATATACAGAAAATCACAAAAATATATAAAAATTCTGTGTCTCTTCAAGCCTGAAATCTTATACGGATTAGGAATCTTAACCATTATAACACATCTGAAAATCTATGTAATCATGCTTTCAATTGTGAATTCATGCTTGAATCTATTGTGATTATTAATGTCGATGTAATATCTACCATACCTGTAATATTTTATCTTTTGGATGATATTTTTCTAAGACACCAAATTCAGGGTCATAATAAACGCCGTTAAAATATATTCCCCAGTGTCCATATCCCGGCAACATCATTCTTATAACGCATGATTTTGGCAAAGGAACAGCTGGGTCATATTTCGTAGATTTTGGAGCGTAACGAACGCCATAATAATCAAGAGCTTTTTTCAGATCCTGTTTATTGGTGCCTTTGTCTGTGCCGATGACTTTGATGACTTCATCAACTGATACACCAGTTATCATGGCTACACATGATTGACCACATAAATATCCTGTTGGCTCTTTAATATATGATATGTTTTCAATTCTTCTGACAGGGTTATCAATGCTGTAAGGACTGCCTTTGACATATTTGGGTTGGTTTTGCGAGTTGCCGCTCCTTGGCGTTGGCTTTTTCTGTTCATGCTTTTTGATAATATCGCCTAAGTGACCATATTCTGCATTTTGTTCTGAAACATCGTATAGATTAAGATAATCATCTCGTGTTAAGAAATAGCAGACATTTGAATCTAAACTGTCTTGACTATGTTTGGGATATATTCCCTTAAACTTAAATTTACATTTTTCAATTACTCTCTTGGAGCGATGATTTAATACTTTATGAAAAACGGTCATTACATCACATTTTAATCCAATGAAAGCATAGTGCATCAATTTCTGGGAGGCTTCCGTAGCAATTCCTTTCCCCCAATATTCTTCTGCAATCAAATAACCAAAAACAAAAGAAAGGTTATAATTCTTAAATGTATTTTTGTGCATACCAATAGAACCGACTATTTTGTTGCCGTTGTTTGTTTTTAACGCTATCGCCCATTTGTCTGAACCCTTTTCAATATAACCTTTAATTTTTTCTTTCGCTTTCTTGACATCTTTAATTAGCTTCCAACCGCCCGCAGTATTAATAACATTTTCGTTTGAGGCGAATGTTAGCATATCTTCGGCATATTCCGACTTCCATGGAAGAAAAATAAGCCTGCTTGTTTCTAACGTGGGAAGAGCAATTGATTTATCATGTCACATCGGCTGCATATATGTATTTTTTCCGATACCGGCCCCATAAGTCAATCATGAGGGGACTATTGAATATTCTCTCCGTTACGGCTGCGGCATCACTTATGTCCACCGAAGTATGGCGCTTTTCCGCTGTTTTTCTGAGAGCAGCTCGGAAGGTATTCATATCAATGCCCTGTGTATTAGTCAGAATATAAATATCATAAAAATCCCTCATACAGGTATTGGTCAGACCCCTCGCTATGATGGACTCGAACTTTTCAGCGAGAACCGTTTCCAAATTATACGCCAGAATACTTATACTCCTGTCCTCGAACATCAATTGGAAGTTCTATTCGATTTCCCTTGGCGTGACAAAATCCCCGTCGTAATGTCAACCTTTATAGTCTGCCTTGTCTTGTCTAGTACCGCTTCAATTAATATACGGTAGCCGGGGTAGTCAGCTTCTTCACGGATTTCCTCAATGTCACTGAAAGTGAAGATAACATTATCGTACCAACGCCTTTAGCTGAGTCGAGGTCTTCATAAAAGCACCTCCATATAGCTTCTGAGTAACTTTGTAACGCGAAATACCTCTGCCATCTGCATAAGCACATTCAGATTCTTGTCGCTCCGCCGTGCGTAACGCTTCATGGCGTCAGTCACAATAGCGATGTCCATTTGATTACGGCTGCGAATGCAGTCGCAGATGGTCCGTTCCAATCCATATGCAGTCACCTTGTGCCCAAACATGGTTTCCATTTGGGTGGTCCCCATTTCATGAAGCTCTTTTTTAACCGTGAATACAGCCAGCCCATCCTCCCGCAGATTTACGACGTTGTACCCGGTAGGCACAGTCACCGTGTAGCTGATAGGGTCACGGTCAGTCAAGTCATGAAGGATCTATTCTACTCCTCCGGATAGTCCAAGTTAGTTCCAGGCGGTGATTTTAACGATGGCTGTGTTTATCGATGTACATATTTTCATCCGCTTTGTTAATTAATTTTTCGATATCAATATTTCCGGCCGCAAATGAGCTGCCAATAGAAATGTGACATTGCACCGGATTATCAGGATCTGAAAGATTTGTGTCCGGATCAGCTTTCATTTTTTTCACGAGGGATATGAGGTCTGTTTGTGAACAGTTCGCAATGATCATCAAAAATTCATCCCCTCCTATTCGAAAGCATGAAGTAAGTTCAGTAGAATATTTTATTAGAAATCTTGCGGCTTTTTTTATGACTTCATCACCACTATAATGTCCATTGGTGTCATTCATCTCTTTTAAATTATCCACATCAAAGTAGATGACTCCGATCGAATCCATTTGTTTGAACTTTGGAAGGGACTCCGCCAAATAACTTTTATTGTGCAGCTGGGTCATGCTATCATGGTAACTATTCCATGTTGCAATGATTAAACTATTTTCTGAATTCAGGATATCCTTCTCCATTTTCTTAATAGAATCGCATAATCGTTCCAATTCGTCCCCGGTATTAATTTTCAGGCGCTCCAGGGAAGAGGTATTTGTGCGAAAATCAATACTTTCCGAATAATTTGCAGCTGCTTCCGAAAGAAGATTGATTGGATTAATGACACGACGATTTAAAAAATAGGTAAATAATATGGTTAAAAGCAATGTTAAAAACGATAGAATGAGTATGGTTTCAATAAGATAAACGATTTGTTCTTTCGCATCGTCCACGGTTGAAATGCCAATAATAATATATCCGACCGGAATATCGTAAGACGAAAGAACTGGCGTATATGCATCCAAATGATCGGGATAAACAATGGAACCAATATTTTTTCCGGTTATTAATGCTTCTTTATGCTTGAGTTGTTTTGTTTCGTATGCCTTATAATCCCCGAGAAAAGCGCCTTTTTTTGTCAGATCGGTGTCAAAAATATAATGACAGCCGTCTTCGGCAAAATAAACCAGGGAAAGCTTCATAATTTTGCTGTTTGTATTTCGATAATCAATAAGCTTATTCCAGGTTTCATAATAGGAAGAATCCCGTCTCAAGGTACCCGCATATTCCTCGATACGATCACTTTCTATAACCAATACACAGGTTTTAGCAACTGTATTTGCAGTGGACACACTATAGTTTTTTTGTGTATTTACAAAGTTATTGAAATTAAAGTAGATGGTTGCAGCATTAATGATCACTACAAATATAGCAATTAAAGCCAATACTCTTTTCTTTAAGGATTTAACCGTAAAAACACCTCCCCTAATATCTTCTCTCATTTATAAAACGGGCAGCATTTTTATATGTATAAATGGATTCTTCGGAGTAATATATAGGCTCGATCTCTTCGCCATTCTCAAGACGGCGGATTGCTTTCTCGGTAAGTTCCGCTAATAAAGGATTGCATTCGACAGATGCATGCAAACTGCCATCTATCATTTTTTCAAAGGCTTCATACAAACAGTCAAAGGAAATGGTAATCACTTTGCCATTGACACCGTAAGAAACGCCGTAACGATCCATCGCTTTCATTGCTCCAAACATCATATTATCATTTTCTGCTATGAGAACATCGATATCGTCCTGCTCCAAAAGAATATCTTCCATAACACTTTGACCTTCCCCTTGGGTAAAATTAGCGCTCCTGCTGGTGATGATATTCCAATTGGGATGTCGTGCGATTTTTTCCTTTAATCCGGCTGTTCTGCCTAGTTCGGCAGAGGATCCCTTTGTCCCTTCCAGAATGACAATGTTGATCTGTTCATCCTGGCGATTGTTTTCCACTAAATAATCTTCTAAAAATACGACGGCATTGATTCCTTCCGCATGAAAATCCGAACCAATCCAGCAGGTATATAGTGAACTATCTGTACTGACATTGCGATCAGACACAATCACAGGGATATGACTGTCATAGGCTTTTTGAATGACTTCATCCCAACCATCTTCTATGAGGGGGTCAATAATTATATAATCAACTCTTTGATGAATGAGGTCGTACATTGCTTTCACTTGTCTTTCCGAACTGGAATTCCCATTGACGAATATTAATTCATAGCCGTTTTCTTTTGTAAATGTGTTTAAAAAATCGTTCGAATTCGCATCTCGCCAATCGGATTCCTTGCCTGTTTGTATAAAACCAACTGTTACGTATTGATCGTCATAAGAAGGAAACCCTGTTTGCACAAGGGTAATGTCTTCTTCCGTCTGACCAGTAAAAGAACATCCGGCGAGAAGAATTAATGAGACAAAAAAAAGAAGGTTCATTAATATTCTCTTCATATGGCCCTCCAAATAACTCCAATAACGCGCGTATATAAATATGAAACTGTTTTTTTCCCACTCTATGGCTATATTATCACATATTTCGTCCGTTTTCCAGCTTCATCCGCGTACCTTCACGAGGGATTCCGTGCCAGTTCCGTGCCGACTGATTTTGCATATACTGTTCAAGATGTGCAGTGGGTTCTATGGCATGCGGAAAGTTCACTATACCATATTGCAAACGCATATCTTTTATGATAGGATGTTTTTGCTTATTACGCTATACATGCTCGGTTGTAGTTATTTGCGAGACATGGAATTCGCTTACTATCCGGCGGATTCTGCCAATGGGTGGCAGTCCGGAGCGGGTGTCTGTAAATTTTATCGTCAAAAGCCGATGTAACCTTCTTTTAATCGGTTGATAAAATTTATTTTCGTGAGGTGGAAAAGATGAAATCAAAGTGGTTCAGAAGTATTGCTGTTATAACAGTCATGGGATTGTTGTTGCTGCTCGGTACGTCATGCTCTTCAACAAAGACAATCAAAGTCGGCGCGATCCTTGCCGTAACCGGTCCGGCTGCCTACCTTGGCGGTCCGGAAGAAAAGACCCTGAAAATGATGGCGGAGGAATATAACAAAAACGGCGGTTTCAACGGACAAAAGGTGGAACTGGTGATCAAGGATTCCGCAGGGAAATCCGAGAACGCTTTGTCCTTTGCAAAGCAATTGATTGAGGAAGAAAACGTCATCGCCATTATCGGACCTTCCACCAGCGGGGAAACCATGGCGATCAAAGACCTTTGCGAAAAATCGAAGGTACCCCTGATTTCCTGCGCGGCGGCTGAAACGATCGTAGACCCTCAGGCCCATTATGTTTTCAAAACTCCGCAAAAGGACAGTTTTGTCGTCAAATGGATTTTCGATTCCCTGAAAAAGAAGAATATTACCAAGGCAGGCGTTCTGGCTTCCCTGTCCGGATTCGGCAAAGGCGGTCTGGCCCAGCTTGAAAAATACGCCCCCGAATATGGAATTACCCTCACTGCAAAGGAATCCTACGACCCAACGGTCACAGACCTTACCGCACTTCTGACAAAATTAAGCGCGAGCGGTGCGGAAGCCATTATCAACTGGTCCATTGAACCCGCCCAATCTATCGTTGCCAAAAATATGAAGCAGTTGAACCTGTCCATTCCGCTCTATCAGAGCCACGGTTTCGGCAACCTCATGTATGTGGAAGCCGCCGGCGATGCGGCGGAAGGAATCATTTTCCCGTGCGGAATCCTTCTGGTTGCAGAAGAACTGCCTGATTCCAACCCTCAGAAGAGCCTTCTTATAAACTATAAAACACAGTATAAAGCTCTGTATAAGGAAGAGGCAAGCGCCTTCGGCGGCTATGCCTATGACGCCCTGCTCCTTTTGAAGACAGCCGTCGAACAGGCTGAAAGCACCGATGGGGACGCTATTGCCAATGCAATGGAAAAGATAACGAATCTACCCGGAACCTCCGGCGTTTTCAATATGTCCAGCACCGACCACAACGGCCTGTCAATGGATTCTATCGAACTTTTGACGGTGAAGGACGGAAAATTCACCATCTACAAGTAAGGATTTAACTTGTACTGATGCGGGAGGGCTTTGGCCTTCCCGCTTGTTTAGTCCATTTCAAGGATAGCGTAGGGTAACAGTATGAATACAGAGATGCTCGTACAGCTTTTTTTCTCCGGACTTACTTATGGCAGTATCTACGTGGTCGTGGCAATCGGATTCAATATCATTTATAATTCCACCGGGATCATCAACTTTGCCCAGGGGGAATTTGTCATGGTGGGAGGAATGCTGGCCTATACCTTCAATTCCTTTTTGCCGCTCTGGGCTTCTATTCCGATTGCGGTATTGGTGACGGCGCTGATCGGTTCCCTTATGGAATTCACCTTTCTCCGTTCCTTAAATAAGGTCGGCCTGATTCAGTTGAATATCCTGGCGTTCGGAGCTGTGCTGCTGATTTGCTCTCTCTTATTATCGAACAAGGCTGAAGCACCCGTTCTTTTCCTTGCTGTTACCGGCGGCGCCGCCGCCATTGTCCTGATTGTATTGAACCTGGTTTGGAAAGCTTCGCCCTCCTTTCAGCAGCTTTTTATAAAAAAAGTCAAACCGGATGTCCTTCAAATGATTGTTGTTACCATAGGGCTTTCCATAATCATCAAGGAAATTGCCCTGCAGGTGTGGGGGGAGCAGGTGAAGACCCTTCCCTTTTTCACCGGAAACGAGACAAGCTCCATCGCTCTGCTGGGCGCTCATTTTTCTCCGCAGGTATTGTGGGTGCTGGGCTTGACCGGATTGGTCGTCATTGCGCTGTCGCTGTTTTTCAAATATACCCTTGCAGGGCAGGCAATGCGCGCCTGTGCGGACACTACCGAGGGCGCAAGCCTTTGCGGAATCAACCCGCAGATGATTGTCAACCTGTCGTTTGCGCTTAGCGCAGGGATCGGTGCTTTTGCAGGCTGCATCATCGCCCCGCTTACCCAGCTTCAGTACTCAATGGGAACGGAGCTGGCGATTAAAGGCTTCACAGTCGCCATATTCGGCGGTTTCGGCAATAGCACCGGGGCGCTTTTCGGCGGATTGATCCTCGGGCTTCTGGAATCGTTTGCCATCGTTGTTTTTCCCGAGGCTTACAAGAACATCATTACGATCTGTATCCTGCTATTGGTTCTCTTTATTCGGCCGACCGGGTTATTGGGAACGAAGAAATCCCGTACCGTAAGGGAGTTTTGATATGAACTGGAGAATTTATAAACCGCTTTTGATCTTTCTTGTTGTCATCATCATTATCCCAGTACTTACTTCGCTGACAGGCAGTAATTTTTACCTGACACAGTTTACCATGACGGCCTATTATGTTTTGGCCGCGCTGGGGCTTTGCATGCTGATGGGTTATGCCGGGCAGGTGTCGATCGGTCAAGCCGGTTTCTTTTGCATAGGCGGGTATACTTCCGCATTTTTAACCACGATGAATCTCATCCCTTATTCCTCGTCTTCCTTTGTCCGGTTCCTGTCCTCCACGGGGTTGCTCGTGAAAGGGGAAAACCTCTATAATGAAAAAAACCTTTCCCTGTCCCCCTGGGCAGGTTTTTTCGCCGCCATCCTGCTGTCGGTATTCATCGCCTATTTCATAGGGATTCCGGTCCTGAAGCTGAAGGGGCATTACCTGGTCATGGCGACAATGAGCTTCGGCGTGGTCATCGATGTCATCATACGGGGAACCAGGATGTTCGGCGGGGCGGACGGGCTTTCCAATATTCCCGCCTTCGGGCTTGTTCCCGGAATCCGCGTCAGCGGCGAAATGCAGGACAGGGTGATGAACTATTTCATTGCCTGGGCAATTGTAACCCTGGGGCTTCTGGTGCTCATCAATCTCATCCACTCCAGGGTCGGGCGCGGACTGCGGTCTCTGAATGACAATGAAGAGGGGTCCAACGCAATGGGTGTGGATACGGCCAGGTACAAGCTCAACGTTTTCATTCTCAGCGCTGTATTTGCAGCAGTGGCGGGAGTATTTCTCACGCACTTCAATGGCAGCATCGGTCCCGGCGAAGCCAGTGTTATGAAGTCGGTGCGTTACGTCTCCATTGTGGCAATCGGCGGAATGTCGAATATCTGGGGAACTCTGGTGATGGGGACGATTCTCTCTTTTCTGTCGCTGCGGGGTGTTTTCGGCAGTTATGACGATGCGGTATTCGGCTCCATTCTGATACTCGTTTTGCTGTTTGCGCCGGATGGAGTGTTAAAGAGACAGCTTGGGGCTATTTTCGGGAAACTAAGGAAGGGCCGAATAATAAAGCCGGATTCAATTATAGATAAAGGGCAGATAAAATGAGGATTTTGGAAGTCAATGAACTGGACCGCTCCTTTGGCGGGCTCCATGCCGTCGATAAGGTCAGCTTCGGTCTGGAAAAGGGAATGATCAAGGCCGTGATCGGACCGAACGGCGCGGGGAAAACCACACTTTTCAACCTGATTTCGGGGGTTCTTTCACCGTCCTCGGGAAGGGTGCTCTTTTGCGGTGAGGAGATCACCGGCCTGCTGCCTTTTCAGATCGCGGAAAAGGGGATTATCCGCACTTTCCAGAACCCCAGGCTTTCGAAACACATGACCGTCCTGGAGAATGTCATGATCGGGCGGCATATCCACAGCCATTCCGGATTTGCGTCCTCTATCCTGAAGCTTCCTTCCGCCCGGAAGGAAGAAAGGTCCATCCGGGAAGAGGCCCTGAAGGCCCTTGAAGCCTTGCACATCGCCGATTACAAGGATCAGGAGGTTTCCAGCCTGCCTTTCGGGATTCAGCGCAGCGTGGAATTCGCCCGGGCCTTTGCCGGCGAGCCTTCCCTTCTATTGCTGGATGAACCGGCCTCCGGGCTGAACATGTATGAAACAAAAGAATTGGCAAAGCGGATTCATCTGCTGCGGGAAAAAGGGATCACTGTCCTTCTGGTCGAGCACGATATGGGATTGGTAATGGATATTTCGGATGAAATCGTCGTCCTGAACTTCGGGAAAAAGATTGCCGAAGACAAGCCCCATGCCATTCAGCGAAACAGTGAAGTGATAAAAATCTATTTGGGTGACGAAGATGCTTAAAGTAAGGAATCTGGAATCGGGCTACAACAATCTGCGGGTTTTAAAAGGGATTTCCATGCATATATTCCGTGGGGAGATCATCGCCATTATCGGCGCAAACGGAGCAGGGAAAACCACCTTTTTGAATACTCTCTCCGGAATTGTCAAGCCAATAGCCGGAAGCGTTTTGTTCCAGGATGCCGACATTACCCGGCGCCGCACGGAAGAAATTGTGGCCCGGGGCTGCGCCTTGGTGCCGGAAGGGCGCAAGCTCTTTTCCGGCATGACGATCCGGGAAAACCTGAACCTGGGCGCGTATCCCTTGTATCAGAAGGGAGAGAAGGCCAGGGTAAAAGAAGGGTTTGAACTGGTATATTCCCTTTTTCCCCGGCTGCTGGAGCGGGAAAACCAAGCGGCGGGCACCCTGTCCGGAGGGGAGCAGCAAATGCTTGCAATCGGACGGGCGCTGATGAGCTTTCCCGAACTGATCATGCTCGACGAACCGTCGATGGGGCTTGCCCCGCTTGTCATCAAAGATATTTTCAACAGCATCGTACAGTTGCGGAAAGAAGGAAAAACGATTCTGGTTGTCGAACAGAACGCAAAAGCCATTTTGAAGATTGCGGACCGCGGCTATGTAATGGAGACCGGAAGTCTCATCCTGGAAGGCACGGGGCCGGAACTCCTCAACAACAAGGATGTTCAGCGCGCCTATATCGGCAAGGAATATAAATCCATTGATGAAACCCAGTGAGGAGTGAGTTTATGATTTTTGACAAGACGTACGAATGCCTTAAGAGAGAGGACCTGGAACAAATTCAGGTAGAACGCCTTCAAGCTACCCTGAACCGGGTTTATCAAAATGTGGCCTTCTACAGGCATACCTTTGACAAGGCCGGCCTATCCATCGAAAAGGTCAAGTCCGTCAAAGATCTGAAGGAATTCCCCTTTACCACGAAAAACGACCTTCACCTGAGTTATCCGTATGATATGTTTGCCGTGCCCCTGAAGGACATCGTCCGGATCCATTCCACCTCCGGCACTACCGGCAAACCGGTTGTCGTTGGCTATACCCGCAGCGACATCGGGATCTGGACTTCCCTGGTCGCCCGTATTCTGACCGCTATCGGCGTTACCGAGCACGATTTTGTTCAAATCGCTTTCAATTACAATATCACCTCCGCCGGGCTCGGGTTTCACTACGGAGCAGAAAAAATCGGCGCTTCGGTGATTCCTTCCTCCATGGACAACATCAACAGGCAGATTCAGATCATGAAAGATTACAAAACCACTGTCATCATCAGTACTCCCGGTTATGCGCTCCGCATCTCCAAGGCGATGGACGAGATGGGCCTCCGCCCCGAAAGCCTGAATCTCAAAACAGGGCTGTTTGGCGCCGAAGCCTGGAGCGACAGCCTGCGTTCGGAGATTGAAAAAGGATTGCGGATAAAGGCGCATGACAACTATGGCCTTGCTGAGCTGATTGGTCCCGGGATATCCTTTGAATGCGAGTGCAGAAACGGATTACATATTAACGAAGACCACTTTATTGTAGAAGTGATTGACCCCAATACGCTGAAGCCTGTCGGATTTGGAGAAGAGGGTGAGCTGGTCTTTACCACGATAACCAAGCAGGGCTTCCCGTTGATTCGCTACCGCACCGGCGATATTTCATCCCTTATCGAAGAAAAATGCGAATGCGGAAGAACTCTTGTCCGGATGAAGCGGGTCTCCGGCCGGACCGACGACATGATGATCCTTGACGGGATCAATGTCTTCCCTTCCCAGATTGAAGAATGCCTCCTTCAAATTGAAGGGGTAGAGCCCCATTATCAAATCATCCTCGACCGGAAGGACGGCTCGGATACCATGGAAATCCAGGTGGAGGCTACCGAAAGCATCCACTCCTTTGATGTAGTCAGCTCCATCCTGACCCTCAAGCAGAAGCTGCAAAAGCATCTTGAAAGCACTCTGGAGATTAAGCCGACGGTCACCTTTGTTGAGACGAGATCCATCAGCCGTTCAGACGGGAATAAACTCAGCCGTATTATCGACAAGAGGAGCAAATAGCCCCTGCCGGCCCCGAAGATGAGTATGCCGGAATTCGGCGACAATCCGGGGGATAGCCGCAACGGGCCGGATCGTGTGTAAACCGCGAGATCAGATCACTGGAATGATTACGAATTTTGATATAGCATCAAACCGCCCATTAAGTCCGCTTCATTTCCAACTTGTCTTTGGCAAGCGTCTTGAGTTTGGCGGCGCATAAAATGAGGATCGGTAAAATGACTTGAAATGGCAGGGCATAATATTTATAGGTTTTTATTGCCCATTCAAACATCTCCGTTATATTGCGGTAGACCAGATCCGACAGAAGCATCATTAGAAGCCCTACAGGGGCTGTAATGGTCCGGTAATCCCGGATGTTGAAAAGTCGGGCAAGCCCTTTGCAGGCGGTATACAGGCAGATGCTTATTTTAATAAATCCTCCAAGCAGAAAAACGATGGAAACGGTTACTTCGATCCTCTCCAGGAATCCGCCAATGCTTATCAGGCGAACGGAAGCATAGGATGCGAAATAGAGGATGGAAACATTATGCGACCCTAAAGTGATAAGGGTGCGTACCGATACCAGGATCAACACCCCTCCTCCGATGAGCAGGCTCCATAAGAACGCTTTGAATATCGCCTTTGTGCTCTTTTCTTTCAAGTGGCAGAATACGGACAGGAAAATCACCAACTCCGCGAAAGGGAATGAAAATACGGAAAAGGCGCTGTCCAACACCGGGCTTAAGCCTTTATTCAAAAAGGGTTTGAGGTTTTCAAAATGGAATTGGGACGCCAGGAGAAAGGTGACAATAATGATAAACAGCATGACGGTCGGCAGCGTAAACAGGGTCCACCTTCCCATTGTCTCCACTCCCGCTTTGGCGGCCCAGATGCACATCAGGATCATGAATATGGCGGTAATGCACTTTGGCGTTTCCGGCAGGGAAATTACATGGATGAATTCCGTAAAATTCCGGATTACCAGGGCCCCCAGATGGAAAGCGTACCAGACATACAGCAATATCAGTATCTGGGCTATTATTTTCGGAAAAACCGTTTCGATGATCTCGAACAGATTCTTCCCGGGGTATTTCCCGAGAATCAGCGCGTAGACGTAAACAGCAGGCACCGCCGCCAGCAGGGCAATCAGCTGTGCAAGCCAGACATTCTGTTCCGCTTCGCTCCCGGCTCCTAAAACCAGGGAACTGCCCATTATATAAATAGTCCCGATTCCTATGCCTTGTTTCGCTGAAATCACTTCTTTACCCATCCGGCGCCTTCTCCTTTCCGCCTTGCGTTCTCCTTTTTATTTTCCCGTGCCCCAGATCAAGTCCACAAGCTGCTTCAGGGGAACGGCCGGGCTGGGAATCTTTATGTCGATGGCAAGCAAAAAGCTGATCACGACAACAGATACCATCATTGCCAGATAGATGCAGAGCGTGCCATATTGCTTTCCCTTATAAGCGGGTACGAGATCGGCAATTACAAAAAATATAACGATAAATACAGTGAGGACGAAGCTCAGCATAAATCAATCTCCGATGTCAATCGCCTTGGAAAGCAGTCCCGTATCCTGGATATGCACTTTCACATCGACTTTTACATCTATTTCCTTGAAAATATCATTCCATCTGCCGCCTATTTTTTCCCACAGCCACGGCATATCTTTATATATTTTGTTGCCAAAACCGAAAATGTCCGCATCAAACTCTTTTTGCACCTTTTTTATCAATTGTTGAATATTTGCCGTCAGGAGCTCTTCGGCTTTCTTTTCGACTTCCGATATTTTTTTGTCATCCATTACGGCGCCGGCCGCCCCGAATTCATCAATCGCTACTTTTGTATTGACCTTTAGGGTAAAGGAAATTTTCCCTCCGGCATATTCCGGTTCGAGGATCGTCTTGTTTCCGAATATTTCCAGTGCTATATCATCCTTCGCTTCATCTCCTGAATCCGGTTGATCATTTAAGGGGATCACCCCGCCCTTTATTTTGTTTCGGATAAAATTAAAGTATTTTGCCTCGTCCCCATTCAAATACCCAATCAGCTTATCTTCTTTAAATACCGCGATTCCGCTTATTTCCGATGTCTTTCCCTGCTCCCGCTCCACGAGCTGTATCGCCGGAAGAACCGCGGAAATTCCCTCATTGGAAAAGGAATTGACAAAATCATAAACCTCTACTACGTATGTTTTCGAAAGGATGTTCTGCACCTGAAGCATATCATTGATTTCATAAGATCGGATCTCCCCCGTTATACTCTGGGCTTCCAGTATCTCTTTGGCTGTTTTCTCAAAAGAAACATAGAGATTGATGTTTAGTCTGGGTTCCGAGTCCCGGGTCAGCCAGTCAATGACCGGAATAATGTCCTCCTCGGCGACCTTCCGGCTTATGATGCACGTTTCAACGTGGCCCCAGTAAAGCCGGAACGCGGTTATTTCCAGGGAATTCCGGACGGCGTCGAAAATGGTATCGCCGCTTGTCTCAATCAGCTTTGAACGCATTTTTGCCTCTTTTCCCCCTTCGTGCATATCGACGATTTCAATTGTCAGCAAATACCTTCCCTGCTCGTCCTCATCCACTCCTACTCCCGATACCAGAGATAGCTTGTCAATTTCTTTGTAGTTCCAGCATCCCGGCAGGAATGCCGCGCTTGCTGCCATCAGCAATAAGCAGAAAAAGAGCTTGTATTGGATTCTCATGCCGTCAGGTCTTCTTTCTTTCCGTCGACTGCCGGATAAAATTTTTCCCCGCCAGGAACTCCGGCCTGAATTTCATATACCACCAGGGCATTCGGATTGCCGTATCTACGTGGCTTTCCGGGTCATAGGAAATGACCGGCGTCAGGTATGGTACCCCGAAAGAGCGGAGTTGACATAAATGCAGCAGGATGCACACAATGCCAAAAGTGAATCCGTACAGGCCAATAAAAGCGGACAACAGCAAAAGAATCCCCCTCATAATGATCGTAACGCTCTTGATTTTGGGAATCATTAATCCGGTAATACCGGTCGTGGCTACGACGATAACGACGGAAGCGCTCACAATCTTTGCTTCCACGGAGGCCTGCCCGAGAACCAGCGCACCGACTATGCTCAACGCCTGCCCGATATTGGAGGGCATCCTTATTCCCGTTTCGCGCAGGATCTCGAAGATCAGCAGCAAAAGAATGGTCTCGACAATAGTGGGAAAGGGAACTCCCTGGCGTGCCGCCGATATGCTGAGAAGAAGCGGGGTCGGCACCATTTCCTGGTGAAAGGTCAGGAGCGCCACATATACCGCCGGGATACTGATGGAAATGATAAAGCCCAATATTCGGAGCATCCTGCCGATAGAAGAATAATAAAAATTGATATAATAATCTTCATTTGCTTGAAAGTCCTCAATAAACAGATGCGGCACGGTAAGCGCGACAGGCGTTCCGTCCACCAGCACCGCGACGCGGCCTTCCAGTATTTTGCCCGCCACCACGTCGGGCCGTTCGGTGCTCCCAACGGTTTTAAAGGGGGATAAAGGAGAATCGCAGATCATTTCCTGGATATATCCGGAGTCCAGGATGCTGTCCATATGGATATTTTGAAGCCTCCCGTACAGCTCTTTCAGTATGCCGGGATTCACAATGCCCTCCAGATAGCAAACGCAAATCTTCGTCTGCGTCTGCACGCCAAGGGTCATAAACTTGAATTTCAGATTGGGGGTTTCCAGCTTTCTTCGGATCAGCGAAAGATTGATCAGCAAGGGCTCGGTGAAGCCCTCCCTCGGTCCCCGGATCACCTTTTCCGATTCCGGCTCGGTAATCGGTCTGGATTTCCAGCCCTTGGAATCCACGATCAAGGCCTCGGAAGCGCCCTCCGCCAGCAGGACGGCATCTCCCCGGACGATGGCTTTGACCAGCCGCTTCACGTTCTTTGCCTTTTCGACGCGGCTCGCGGCGACAAGGCTCTCCTCCAGATACTCGATAATATTGGCGAAGCGGCTGGTTACCGTCCCTTTTATAATCGGTTTGACAACCGCTTCTTCCACGATCTCCTTTTTTACCATTCCGTCGATCAAAAGCAGACAGCATTCCAGGTCGGAACGGCGTATATTCCGGACGTACCTTATTGTAAAGGTGTCGTCGTTTTCAAAAATGTTTTTAAACATCTGCACATTAAGGGCTAATTCCTCAAAAAGATCTTGATTGTCCATCATATGCGTATCTTGCGCCTAATACGAAGAATTTATGCTAACCGCCCGAAGAGCGGAGAAGGGCTATGCAAAAAGAGCTGCGCCGTCAAGCAGGACGGGAGCCCCTTCTTGCCGCGGTTGATATTCAATTGATGTTCTTATGCTACTTTTCATGTTATACTCATAGAAACGGAGGCGTTCAAATTGTTCCGGATATTGGTAGTGGAAGATGATATAAATATAAGAAAACTGATGTGCGCCGTACTCCGTCAAAATGGTTTTGAAACCTTTCAGGCGGAGGATGGAATCGCCGCTCTTGAACTGATGGATAAGCAGCATGTGGATCTGGTCGTGCTTGATTTAATGATGCCCAAAATGGATGGCTACGAGCTTACCCGACAGCTTCGGCTTACATGGGAAAACCTGCCCATTTTAATGGTAACGGCAAAGCAGGAACCGAAGGACAAGCGGCAGGGCTTTCTTGCCGGAACGGACGACTATATGACCAAGCCCGTGGATGAACAGGAGATGGTGCTTCGCATCAGGGCATTGCTCCGCAGGGCGCAGATCGCAAGCGAGCACATGCTCCATATCGGCGACGTATCGCTTGATTATAATGCGCTTACTGTTTCACGCGACAGTGAGGTGCATACGCTGCCCCAAAAGGAGTTTTATTTATTGTTTAAGCTGCTGTCCTATCCGAACATGATATTTACCCGTTTACAACTCATGGATGAGATCTGGGGCATGGAGTCCGAAACCGACGATCACACGCTTAACGTGCATATCAATCGTCTGCGGGACAGGTTCTGCAATTGGCCGGAGTTTGAAATCGTAACCGTGCGGGGGCTTGGATATAAGGCGGTAAAAAAAATATGAAAAGCTTGGATGCGATCAAAAAAAGATTAAGTCTCACCATCTCCCTGGTCCTGTTTGTTTTTGCCGTAATGATTGCGGCACTGGCATTAACCGGATTAACCGTAGTGATCTTGTACAAGACAGGCCATCTATCCTTTTCCATCCCCGAAAACATGAACAGGCCAAGGGGTACCCCCTACGACAGTTTATTTGTCCTGCTCGGGCTCTGTATCTTTCTGGGAACGGCGCTTACCATATTTTTCAGCAAAAAGGCGCTGGATCCGATCCGCAAGGTGATAGACGCCACGCACAAGGTCGCCGGAGGCGATTTTAACGTTCAGGTTGATATCAAAGGCATCGGTGAACTGGAGGAACTGTCGCAGAGCTTCAACAAAATGACGCAGGAGCTGTCCTCTATAGAGACCCTGCGAAATGATTTCGTGAATAATTTTTCCCATGAATTTAAAACGCCCATCGTATCCATCCGCGGATTCGCAAAATTGTTGAAAGAGGGCAATCTGACCGAGGAGGAAAAACAGGAATACCTGGGCATTATTATTGCAGAATCGGAGCGGCTTGCCGCCCTATCCACCAATGTGCTCAATCTGGCGAAATACGAGAACATGGAAATCCTTACGGAGAAAGGGTCGTTTCGGCTGGATGAGCAAATCCGGATGGCCGTTGTCATGACGGAACCAAAGTGGTCGGCAAAAGGGATCGCGATGAATGTGGAGCTGGAAGAGGCGGTTTTCATGGGAAATGAAGACCTGACACAGCAAATCTGGCTCAATCTTCTGGATAATGCCATCAAGTTTTCCGAGGAGGCCGGACTGATCCGGATAAGCCTTTCCCAGGCAAACGGCGGCATCTGTTTCACCATTGAGGACAATGGCGCCGGCATGAATAAAACGACAAAAACCCATATTTTTGATAAATTCTATCAGGGCGACACTTCCCGTTCCATAGCCGGCTATGGCCTCGGCCTTGCGATTGTCAAACAGATCGTAGACCTGTGCGGCGGCACGATCGAAGTGCGGAGCGAACCCGGTAAAGGCAGCACGTTTACTGTGTTTTTGCCAAATTAGACGGGATCCCTAAATACTCACCCGCATCAGCACAAAGCATCCCTGCACAGCCTTCATCAAACTTATCCACCTTTAAAAGATCACAAAAAGGTCATTCCTCAATTGTGGTCCAGTTTAGGTTGAGTTTATTTATGGCTGATATGATGTTGAAAAATTCATTAACACGATAGAGAAAGGTCGGGTCTTACTATGGCATCCAAGCAGCCACAAAAAGGCAAATCAAAAGGAAGAAAGCGGTTCATCCTTGCCGGCATAGCAATTCTATTATTGCTGTCCGTCATTTTCATTCCACAAATACTGATCGGGAACAGGGCTTCCGCTGTCGCCGGCAATTTGACGACTTATGAAGCCGCCCGCAGAAATATTACGGTCACCCTCAGCGGAAGCGGAACCCTCCAGCCCGCGGACTCCTACACTATTAAAGCGTTAGTTGAGGGCGACATCCTCAGCGCGCCCTTCGAGGAAGGCGAGGTTGTCAAAAAGGATACCGTGCTGTACAAGGTCGATAGCTCCGACGTATCCTCCGGCATTGCCCAGGCGGAGAATTCCCTTGCCCAGAGCCGGAATAATTATGAGCAAAAAGTAAAAACCCAGGACAATCTGAATATAAAGTCAAATGCTGCCGGCACCGTTGTTGAGCTTGACGTGGATGCCGGGGATACCGTACAGGCCGGACAAACAATAGCTGTCATCCGGAATGTGGATGTCATGAGTATTACTTTACCCTTTCTATCCCAATATGCCGCTGGGTTTCAGAAGGGTCAAGGCGCAACCGTCCTGATAAATGGCTCGGGAGAAATCCTGAAGGGAACGGTTTCGAAGGTCGGCAGTACGGACCGGGTATTGGACGGAAACAGCATGACCAGAGAGGTCACGATCGATGTAGCCAATCCGGGCGCGCTTTCCAAGTCACAGGCGGCATCCGCCTCGGTCGGGGGCGTTGAAAGCAGCGACATCGGCACATTTACCTATAAAGAGGAAAAAACGGTGGCCGCAGCCGTATCCGGCAAGGTGTCGGAATTGAAAGTGAAGGAAGGAGACAGGGTAGAAAAAAACCGGCTCCTTGTCGTTCTGGCGAGCGATACAATGGATGCGGATCTGAAAAATTCATCCCTTTCCCTGAAGGATGCGGAGCTTTCGCTGCAAACGAAGAAGAATCAGTTGGATAATTATACAATCACCTCCCCGATCGCCGGAACCATTGTGGAAAAGAGCTATAAGGAAGGCGACACCCTAAAGGCCGGCGAAGCGCTTTGTACGATATTCGACCTGTCTTCCCTGAAGCTTGTTTTAAATGTTGACGAACTGGACATCGGGAAGGTGAAAACGGGACAGACTGTAAAAATAACAGCAAATAGTACAGGCAGTTCTGATATCCGGGAGTATAAAGGAATTGTGACGAAGATCAATATCAACGGAACAACGGTGAACGGCGTCACTTCTTATCCCGTGACAATCCGGATAGATAACGCTGGAGATTTGCTTCCGGGGATGAATGTGGATGCAAAGATCGAAGTGGAGTCCCTCCAAAATGTCCTTTCGATTCCCGTAGGCGTAGTGGCCAGGAACGGCCAGGTGCTTGTGAAAACAAAGGAGCCGGCCTCCCCGACAAATAAAGCCGATCCCAAAGTACCCTCGGGATATGCCTACAAGAAGCTGGAACTGGGCGGCAGCGACGATGAATACATCGAAGTTCTGGACGGGTTGCAGGAAGGCGATATTGTCACGGAAGTGAAAGAAGCCTCCGCTTCAGGCTTCCTGTTCGGAGGAGCCAGAGGGGCCGCACCGGGCGAAGGAGTCTCCCAGAGCGGAGCAGCCTCCCAGGCCGGCGCTCCTGTCCCGCAGAACGGGGGTGCGGGGCAATGATCCCTTTGATTGAATTCAGAGACCTTTCTAAGTTGTATCAAATGGGGGACAGCATTGTTCATGCCATTGACGGCATTTCGATGAAAATAGGCAAAGGGGAATTCGTGGCCATCGTCGGACAGTCCGGCTCCGGGAAATCCACCTGCATGAACATCATCGGCTGCCTTGATGTTCCAACGTCGGGCCAGTACCTGCTGGCGTCGGAAGACGTAAGTAAAATGGATGACGATGCCCTTGCGGATATCCGCAATAAGATGGTGGGCTTCATCTTCCAGCAGTACAATCTTTTGCCCAAGCTGACGGCGCAGGAAAATGTCGAAGTACCGATGATGTATGCGGGCATCTCAAAAAAAATCCGCCAGGAGCGTTCCAGAATGGTATTGGAGCGCGTCGGCCTCGCAGATAAAATGAAAAACCTGCCCAACCAGCTTTCCGGCGGCCAGCAGCAGCGCGTATCGATTGCACGCGCACTGGCCGGCAATCCTTCGGTGATTCTTGCGGATGAGCCCACAGGGGCGCTGGACTCAAAAACAGGCCGCGAAGTCATGCAGCTTCTTAAAGAACTGCACAAGGAAGGAAATACCGTCGTATTGATCACGCACGATAACTCGATTGCCGCCAGGGCGGACAGAATGATCCGGCTTGACGACGGAAAGGTGGTTTACGACGGTCCGTCGGGAGTACGGGGTTCGCTGATAACGGCAGAGAAAGAGGAGGTCGAAACGGCATGAACTTTTTCGAGACCTTCCAGATGTCCATCAAAAATATTCTTTCCAGCAAGGTGCGCGCGCTGCTGACCATGCTGGGCATCATTATCGGAGTTTCCGCCGTTATTGTCATTGTCGGCATGGGCAATGGCATGGAGAACTACATGACCTCCCAATTCCAGAGCATGGGGACGAATCTTCTGACGGTGAATATTATGGGAACCGGTTCTTCCCACAGCATATCGGAAAAAGATATGTACGCCCTGGTTGAGAAGAATCCCGGATATCTTTCGGACGTATCGCCGACGGTTACCATCCGGGGCAGCGTCAAAATCGGCAATGAAACGCTGGAGAAAACGAGTGCGACCGGCGTCAGCGAGACTTATGCCAGAATAAAGCAATACAGCGTCCAGGACGGCCGTTTTCTGCAATATGTCGATATCCTGAACCGCAACAAGGTTTGTGTTGTGGGCAGCTATATAGCAAATGACTGGTTCAACGGGAATGCCATAGGAAAAAACCTGAAGATAAATGGAAACACCTTTACGATTGTCGGCGTGATAGCGGAGGAGGCGGAAAGTGAAGAAGGCGGAACGGATGATGCGGTATATTTGCCGTACACCACCGCAGCGATACTGGCTTCGGTTGGAACCATATCAAGCTATACATTCGAGATGCCAACCGAGGATCATGTCTCGGACTCAAAGGCAATCCTATCGGATGCTCTGTACGATGTTTATAAAACGGACGACGCCTATTCCATCATGAGCATGTCCGAAATGATGGATATGATGAGCAGCATGATCAATATCATGGTAACGATCCTGGCGGCCATTGCGGCAATATCGCTTGCGGTGGGCGGAATCGGGATCATGAACATCATGCTGGTGTCTGTTTCGGAGCGGACGCGGGAAATCGGAATTCGAAAATCCCTGGGGGCAAAGCAGCGTGTCATCATGCGGCAGTTTGTCATTGAAGCGGCGACGACAAGCGCGCTGGGAGGGATTGCCGGGATCGGCTTCGGCTACGCGCTCTCCGCCATTGCTTCCAAAGTGATCACCCTGATGCTTGACACCGACTTGCAGGTTACCCCTTCCCTGTTTTCCGTCCTGGAGGCTTTTGCAATCTCGGTAGCCATAGGCATCCTCTTCGGATACCTTCCTGCCAAGAAGGCGGCCAGGCTCAATCCGATCGACGCGCTCCGTTATGAATAACGTGCTGGCCGATCAAACAAATCGTATCAATTCAGAAACTGGAGGAATCATTCAATGAAAAAGTATTTTATTTTATTACTCGTTTTTGCAATTTTAACTGTACCGGGAACAGCCTTTGCCGCGTCGAAGGACGTGCTCTCCACCGCTTCTTATTATAGTGCGGTTGAACGCGTTACCTCCCTTGGCTTGATGGATAATACCGGCAGCAACACATTCCAGCCCGCCGCAAATACAACCAGGGAGCAGTTTGCAAAGTCCGCCGCCATCGCCGCTGGTTTGGGCGATTCAGCCGATTTGACGAACGGCACCAGTCCTTTCTTTGATCTTCCGGCAAACGGGGAATACAACGGTTACATTAACCTGTGCCTTAGCAAGGGGTATATGTCCGGTATGACGGACGGGAATTTCCATCCCAAAGACGCTGTAACCTTTTCGCAGGCGGTGACAGCCATGGTCAGGATCCTTGGATATACGGATTCCGATTTGAAAGGAATATGGCCCAAAAACTATCTGGAAAAGGCAAAGGCCCTGGGCATTACCTCCGGCCTGGATTTCGCTTCGGATTCGAAGGTGCCGAGATGGGCAATGGCCCAAATGCTGGACAGGCTGCTGGATACGAATATCCGGAAAAGCGTTCCTTCGGATGCCGACAAAACCCTGGCTGAGGCCTCGGAGTTAACCGTCGGCACAATGTACACCAATTACAGCAAGCCTGTTGTTTTCTACAAAGCCAATGTTTCAAAATCGAAACTGGACGGCATCGATTTAAGCGGTTCCCTCAGCATTGTAAGGAACTCCGTTGATCACAGCACAAATCCGGTCACTGTTACAAACGGAGAAGCAATCAAAGCATCGGGTATTCAGGATTTCAATGTAGTATACCAGGTTTCGGATAAAACCGGCAAGAACAAGTACGTGCTGGTAATCGATAATAAAGTCACCGGCACGCTGGAAGGGATTCTTCCAAACAAAAATACTCCACAGCAAATTCTGGTCGATGGAACCACCTATGATCTGGACAAGTATTTTAATATAACGAAATTGAACGGAGCCAATTCCTTTAGCATCGACGACGGTGTTACGCTGCTTCTGGGGTATGACGGCAAAGTGGTCGATATTCAGGAAGCATTGTATTCCGATAATACCAGCTTTGCTTTCGTCAAGAACTACACCAGTCTCAAAACAAATGATAAAGCAAACTACGGAATCCAGGTTTATACCGTCAAGCTCCTGATGTCGAACGGGTCCGTAAATACCTTCGACTGCAGCAATGATCCTTCCGAATTCAAGGGCAAGCTTGTCATCTTTACAAAACAGTCCGACGATTCCGTTACACTGAAGGGGCTGAATTATTCGACGCCGGGCGAGGTCACCATACGGAAGGACAACAAACAGATTTTGTCCAATTACGATAACGCTATTAATACAATAGCGGGTAATATAAAAATTTTCAATTACATATCCAATGAAGACGAAGTGGACGCACAGGCGGAAATATTGAGCTGGAGCGATTTGCCCGCAGGCAAGGTAAAGTCCGGTGACATCTTGTTTATGAATAAGACGGGTGATTTCGAAGATATCAATTTGATTCTTCTGAACAGTATAGCTGCAAAAGATTATCAGCTTGGTGTGGTAAAAACATACAAAAATTTGTCGACTCCCAATAACCCATTGTACCAGTTTACGATTGCAATAGCCGGCAGGGATTATACCTACAGCACGACCTCAAACGATCTCGGCATCAGTGCCGGTTCCGTTCTCAAGGTCACCTTGCAGAATGGCGCCATTAGCAATATCCTCGAAATAAAGTATCCCGACACGCAGGCATCCATGATCCAGGCGGTGGACAAGGACCGGATCCGGGCCAACAGCAGGACCTATAATTTTACCGATGACTACCTGATCTACTTGTACGGCAGCGACGGAACGTTAAAAACAATTGAGACCTCTCAATTGAGAACGGATACGCTCTATGGAAGCGTAAACATTTACACGGACATTTCCGCCACCTCCGGCGGCAAAGCTGAAATGGTCATAGTTAGAAGCAACTAAATCAACAGCCGGTGGTCATGCGGCTGAACTTTGCAAACAAACAAATAAGCATGGATTGCTCCATGCTTATTTGTCATACCGTTTTCAGTTGTTTTCAGTCTTTATTTTTGATACTTTTTAACGATATCGTTTCCTTGCTTCTTCAAGTTTTCAATACACTGATCGAGGGTTTCGCCGCCTACCAGGTATTTCTCGCATTCTGCCACGAACATGGTGTCGATTTCAGCATTGTAGGTCGGTGCATACATCGGAGCATTGTTTACGAGCTTGGGATCGTTGAAGATCGCCAGGATGGAGTTTACATCATAGAGTTTGTACGGGTTGTTGCCGATGATTGCCGGCAGCATCTTCCTTACGCTCATGTTTTTCTCTGCGGTTAGGCCGCCTGCCCTTATGTGCGCACCCTCTGTGGTGTAGTATCTCAGGAACTTGTATGCCTCTGCGGGATATTTGGCGTTAACCGAAATACTTGCGATCTTGGTGTCGGAGAAGGTGTATCCCGGTACTCCGTTGGCGCCCCATGCAGGCAGCGGAGCGAATGCGGTCTGGAAGTCATGAGGCCATTTTTCAGTATCCTTGATTTCTGTCAGCATCCACGAGCCGGTCGGCACCATGGCGACTTTCCCGCCGAAGAACTCATTCCGGTATGCCAGCTTCAAGGTCTTGATGTCCATCAGCGGCACGGAAGTCTTATCCACGTTCTCCATGTCATATCTGAATTTCAGCCAGCCCTTCAGGTTGGGGTCGTCGAAGTTGAGAGAACCGTCTTTCTTGTAATAAGCATTATCCAGCTTTGTCGAATATACGCCCATCAGGTCGTAGTTCTGCCAGGTATGGAAATAGGAACCGTAAACCTTGCTCTGTCCGTCGCCCTTTGTAAGCTTCTTGGCATACTCTCTGTAGTCGTCCCAGGTCCACTTCGCGTCCGGCATGGGCAATCCTGCAGCAGTAAGCATTGATTTGTTGATCATGACGAACCAGGTCGTTACGTCGATCGGGAGACCATAATAGGAATCTCCGATTTTGGTGCTTACATTATATACCTTGTCGTAATCCGCGTTTTCCGCTTTCAGATAGCTGTTCAAAGGCAGATACAATTTCCTGTCCACCTTGCTGGTCATTTTCTGGATCGAGGTTTCCAGCAGGGAGTCTACCTGTTCACCGGATAAAAGCAGCAGGTCGATCTTCTGGGTAAAGGCCACGTTGTCGTTTTCTACGGGGTATTTGACTTCAACCTTGATATCGGGGTTCTTTGCCTCAAATGCAGCGACAACGGCATTGTTCTGATCCCTCAGTACCGCTTCCTGGGTATAGAACGTTATTGTCTTCGCTCCAGCCTTTGCTTCGGGCTGCGTAACGGTTACCTTGCATTTTGCAAATACGGCTTTGTTGGAGGTCGTCACCGTTATTGTCGCTGTTCCCTTGCTGACAGCCGTGATCTTGCCGGTTGCGTCAATGGAGGCGACATTCTTGTTGTCCGTCGTAAAAGTCAGGAATTTCTGCGTGGTGTTCTGCGGAGTCAAGGTGATTTTCAGTGTCACCATCTCGCCCGGAAGCATGGAAATACTGCTCTTATCCAGTGCGATGCCCTTGACGGGGATGGTCGCTATGGCTGACGCCGGCAGCGTAAAGACGACCAATAACATGATGCATACGATTATTCCGAGTACCCTTTTCATACATAAACCTCCCTATGTTTTTATATTTGAATTTTATGGGTTCCTGTCCTGTCCATCCGGAGTCGGCAAAATCCGCCCGGTGGTTATGATGAATTTACTTCAACTTGATGGAGCGGCACCATAAGCTTCGACCTCCCAACCAACACAGTTATCCTCTGCGCACTAGCCCTTGACGGCCCCCATCGCCATTCCTTCCAATATGTATCTCTGCCCTATCAAAAATACGATGAGGAGGGGAATTATGGCGCAAACCGCGGCGACCATCATCAAGGAGTAATAGGAAACATATTCCGTCATGAATTTGGTCATGCCCAGCTGAATGGTATACAGGTGTTCGCTTTGCAAAAAGATCAGCGGATTCTGAAAATCATTCCAGGTCCATACGAATTTCAGCATGATCAGGGTCACGATCGCCGGCTTGGTCATCGGCAGGATGATCCGCAGGAAAGTCTTGCCGTGCCCGGCCCCGTCAATTCTGGCGGATTCGGACAGGGATTCGGGGATGGACATCATGTACTGCTTCAGCAGGAACATCCCGTAAATGCTGAAGGAGCCGACCAGAACCAGACCGAGATGGGTGTCGAAAAGCTTGAACCACCGGAATACCATGAACTTCGGAACAATCGTCACCTGGTCCGGTATCATCATCATGCTGAGATAGACCAGGAACAGAGCATCCCTGAATTTGAACCGGATCTTTGAAAAGGCGTAGGCGCCCAGCGCGGAAACGGTAACCTGTGCAAGCGTGGTCAGAATGGTCACCTTTATGGAGTTCAGATAAAACAGGGGAAAGCTGTACCGCCCACTCCAAACCTCCATATAATTGCTTATGGCATTCCACTTCTTGGGGATCCACTCCACCGGAAATTTGAACACGTCGATTTCAAATTTGAACGAAGCGGACAACATCCACAAAAAAGGGAGCGTCATGGTTAAAGCGATCAAAGACAAGCCGATTGTTGCCAATATTTTTAAAACCTTCTCTTTTGACATAATTCCCACCCTTTTAATCGTAAGTGACCCATCTTTTTTGGCCGATCCATTGTATTATGGTGACGATGAATATGATGACAAACATGGCCCAGGCTGCGGCGCTGGCAAAGCCCATATCATAGAACTGGAACGCTTCGCGGTAGATGTACAGGGCCAGCACCGTCGTCGATGTCCCCGGACCGCCCTGGGTCAATACCTGTACCTGGTCGAACACCTTGAAGGAATTGATGATGCCCATGATCACCAGGAAAAACGTCGTAGGGGAAACCATGGGGATGGTGATTTTGAAAAATTTCGTCAGTGGGCCGGCGCCGTCAATATTCGCCGCCTCGTACAGGTCGGAGGAAATTGCGGTCAGGCCCGCCATATAGACAACGATGTTGTACCCCAGGTTCTGCCAGATGTACATGCCTATCAGTGCCGGGAGCGCCCAGTGCACATCCGCAAGCCAGTTGGGCGCGTTCTGTATCCCTACGCTTTTCAGGAACTGGTTTACGGGACCGTATGTAGGCTGCAGGATAATCGACCACACCATGGCCACCGCCACGGCGCTGGAGATATACGGCAGAAAGAACAATACCCTCAGGGTGTTTTTGCCATATACGCTTTTGTTCAGTACGACGGCAAGAACCAAAGCGGCGGCCACGCCTATGCAAACGGTTGCAGCCGTAAAAATGAGGCTGTTTTTCATGGAATCGGTAAACCAGACATCCCTCATGATGGACTTGAAGTTTTCAAACCCGACAAAATCAATATTGGCGAAGCCCCCTGCCAGATTCCACTTGCACAGGCTCAGGAACAGGGAAAACAGCACCGGGAACAGGAAGAAAACTGCAAATCCAAGAAAACTTGGAAGGATAAACAAATAGCCTGCAACATTTTCGATAAAAGCCTGCTTTCTTCTTATCTTCACTGGATCAACCCTTCTTTTGCACTGAAAATTGAGACGACTCATCAGCTAGCTTATATCTCTATTCTAACTTGCGGCGGTATAAAAGAAATGTCCTGATATGACTTGTTATTCAACTTTCATTACAAATTCCGTAAGGCTGGGACCGGCGGGCCTTGTTCCGAATATCCCCCGGCGTCTTGCCCGTGATCTTTTTATAGACGCGGTAAAAATAGCTTATGCTTTCAATCCCGACCGCTTCTACGATCTCCTCGATCGATAATGCGGAATTGCCGAGAAGCTCCGTAGCGACTTCCATTCTCCTTTTGACCAGGTAATCCGAAAAGCTCAGCCCGACTTCATTTTTAAACAGCCTGCTGAAATAGTTGGTGTTCATGCTGACCAGGCCGGCCATGCTCTCGCAGCTAATTTCTTCATTTATGTGGGAATTGATATACTCGACGACCTTGTTGATTTCCGGGCGTGAAGCAATATTTCTGGCCTCGCCCAGCTTTCCAAAAACATACTCCATGGCTCTGGCCGTGATCTTTTTATACCTTCCGAGGGTATCGCCCCGGATTTGAAAAGGCTCCATATTGATTTCGTAGTTTGAAAAGGCCGCTTCCATATCGATGAAAAGCCGTCTCAGCAAGGTCCTGATCTCCCTGGGCGCGTACCTCTCGGCGGAAATCCTTTCGAATAGGCTCTCAATGCACCCGGAAAGCTCCTTGTGCCTCCGCATGCTCAAAAATCCTTTTAAGGCGGGCCCGAATTCCATATATAAATCGCTGGCACTCTTGCCGGCAAACTTCACGCCTTCCGTTATGACATGACCGGGGCCCTCGAAAAAATAGGCCGCGCGGAGGGCTTCCACCTCATCCGCCGCTTTTTTCAAATCCATGATATCCCCATACACGCCGCTGAAGCAGACGGATAACCAGAACTTCAAAACCGACTGCACATTTTCCTGGATCTGCCCCGCCAGGGAGAGGATTTTCTGCTTGATCCGCACTTCGGACGTATTGTCCCAATACAGGAAAGCGAACGCATTCCTTCCATAGGGAAAGACGTTGATCCCTTCCTCCGCGGTTACGGTTTCTTCCATAACATTCAAAATGCTTAGCCGGAATAATTCTTCCTCCGGGATGGGGCTCTGCCGTAAAACCTCTTCCATGTCGTCCACGAAGCAGGACACCAGCCTGAAATTTCCGGCCGGCAGCAGAATGCCGCTCACCGCCGCCCTGTTGCGGACCTCTTCCCGGTCCGCCACATGATTGCCCATGATATCCGTATAAAACTTTTCCAGGATCACGTACTTGTTGATGTTGCGCTCCCGGTACGCTTTGTGCAGGTATTCCCTTTTTTCCCGTTCGGCCTGCAGCTTCGCCTTCAGCTTGTTGACCACCCGGATGAGCTCCTCCTCCGTCAGGGTGTGTTTGAGGATATACTCGTCCGCCTCCAGCCGGATTGCTTCCTTTGCGAAGCTGAAGTCCTCGTGGCAGCTGATGATGATGCTTTTGATATCCGGCTTGAATTTTTTCGCCTCCCGGATCAATTCCAGGCCGTCCATGACCGGCATGGTGATATCGGTTATCACCACGTCGGGCAGGATGGACGATATCATGTTCAACGCATCCAGCCCGCTTTCCGCGGTGCCCGCTATCGTAAAGCCGTAATCCTCCCAGCGAATGATATTCGTCAATCCCTGAAGCATTTCAATATCGTCATCCACAATCAACGTCTTTATCATCCGAACGCTCCTCTTTCCCGCCCTCCGCCGGCAGTTCTATTTCCGCAGAAGTCCCCTGCCCTTTGCCGCCCGACAGCTTTAAGCCGTATTTTTCCCCAAAATAGAGCTTGATCCGCTCATCCACATTCTTGATCCCGATGCCCGAAAACTTAAACCGTCCCGCGTCCTCCCCCTTTAACCCGGAGTCCGTGTCTAGGCCCGTCCCGTTATCCTTGACACGGAGCAGGACAAGCCCGTCCTGTTTCATTCCCGTAATTTCGATCACGCCCCCGTAGGTGATCCCTTCGAAGCCATGAATGATGGAATTCTCCACCAGGGGCTGCAGTAAAAGCTTGGGAATCCTGTACTGCCGTACTTCCTCCTCTACGTCGCAGAAAAGCTGGAACTCAACCGAATGCCGCATTTGAAAGATCGCCGAATAATTCTTCAGGTTTTCGATCTCCTCTTCGACGGTGATCATCTCATCCCCCTTGACGATGGTCATCCGGAGGAGGTTGGACAGGGCGAGAACCATGTCCGCCGCCTTTTTGACATTGTTGTTGATCGCCGCCCATCGCACCGCATTCAGGGTGTTAAACAAAAAATGGGGACTGATCTGGGCCTGGAGGGATTTCAGCTCGGCGGCCCTTTTCTTTCTTTCCTGGTCCAGGTTCTCCTGCATCAGCGTCTTTATGTTTTTCCGCATGATGTTGAAGCTTTCTTCCAGGATCCCGACCTCGTCCTTCCTTTTGCCGATCTGGTCCCCGTAAGGGCTCTCCAGGTCGGTTTTGAGCATCAGGCCGGCAAGCTTGCTCAAGGGCTTGGAAATATTCCGGGCAATCACCGCCGAAATGCACATGAAGAGCAATATAAAAACGCCGTTTATGATCAGCAGCCGATTTCGGACATTCCCCAGCTGCCGGGTTATGGCATCATAGGACTTGATGTCCACAACCTTCCAATTTCGTATGGTGTTATAGGAAAGAACCGATTTATCCCTCTTTGCATCGTCTATCACAAAATAACCTTTTTGCTCTTCCGGGAATACGCAGTCGCAGATGTTCTTGAACGGCTGATTCAGCCACTCCTTTATCGTCGATGCGACCACCACCATATGCTCGTCCAGGATCACTCTTTTCTGCAGCTGGTTTTCCGTCGTCATCAGCCTGCTGACCTCATCCTCCGGCACACTTATGACAAAGGTCCCGTATTGTTTGTCCCCCGCTGTATTATAAATGTTTTTGACAAGAGTCATCACATACGGATGCAGGATGGCCTCGCCGTCTATGTAGTTTTTCTCTATTCCCCTCCAGCTGAGACTGGCCTTTATATCGGAGGCGTTTCCGGGCATATACCGGTTCAGGTAGGAATCGGAGAAGGTTCCTTCATAAGTCCAATTGGTGTACTTTTGGCCGGATAGCGTAATAATGGTTATGTAACATTTGGTTCCCATCATATTGAAGGCCATGTTGCTGATAAAGCTGTTGAATTTGTTAATCCGGTTAAGCCTCTTCAGGTTCCTGTTTTCCGGGTTCGAAAGCGCGGAGGTCTCCAGATCCTCCTTTTCCTGCAGGATCAGTTCCTTTATGCTTTCGTCATCGTTGACGTACAGGGCGACGGAGGCCATTTTCTTGAGCAGGCTGTCAATGCTGTTGGATACCAGTTCAATGGAATTCGACGTTTCCGAAGAGATCTGGCTCACGGTCAGGTCGCTGGCTGTCTTCTGAATGACATAAAAAGAAATCATAAAAGGGACAAAAATAATGATGATAAAAGCGATAATCAGCTTTCTGAATATGTTCATGCTTCTATGTATCCCTTCAACGTATGGAAAATCTATCCTGTCGCATCCGCCGCATTGCCGCTCCTTTTCATTTTACAGCAAGCCGCCCGAAATTGCAAAGGAAAGCACCGCCATAAAGGCTTGCACTAATTTTGCAATTTATAATATCGCTTCTTGCATTTGTGAATATATTGTATTATAATTAGTACATTACGGAATGCAACACTGATGCAAAGGAGTGTCGGTATTATGGATTGCAAATACTGTGATTACTTCAAAATGATGAAGGGCCTAAATGAATCATCTGGTTCCGAAAATTTCATTTGCGAATTTGCAGGCTATGTCTTCCCGGAGGATGTGGAGGAAATGAACATGGAATATCCCTGTTTCAAGGAGAACCAATATCCCAATTAGCCCCTCCTATCCATTTGCGGATGACATACCCCAAAACCTCCAGATCCAGCGGCTTTGAAACATAGTCGTCCATTCCGGCGCCGATGCATCGGTCCCTGTCGCTGTTCATGGCATACGCCGTTAAAGCAATAATGGGCACATGCTTTTTGTTAAAATCCATGGTCCGGATTTTTCGAGTCGTTTCAAATCCATCCATCAGAGGCATCTGGATATCCATCAGGATCAAATCGAAGGCTTGCTCCCGGTAGGCTTCTATCGCCTTGAAGCCATTTTCGGCCACCGTAATCGAGTATCCCAGGTTTCTCATGAATTTCGAAAGCACCAACTGGTTGACCTCATCGTCTTCCACCACCAGGATTTTCACCCCCGGATTGCTCAGAACAGGCAATGGACCCTTTCCGCTCCTGAAATCCGCCTGGCTTGCGGTCAGGGCGTCCGCCGAAAACGGGATGGAAAAGAAAAATTTGCTTCCGACCCCGACCGTGCTTTCCACCCCGATTTCTCCGCCCATCATGGTGACAAGCCCTTTGGTGATCGCAAGCCCCAGCCCTGTTCCGCCGTATTTTTTGCTATAGGAGGAATCCACCTGCACGAAGCTGTGGAAAAGCTTGGCGATGTTTTCCGGAGAAATCCCGATTCCCGTGTCTTCTACCGTAAACCGGAGCTCATTCTCCTTTCCCCGGCGCTCCCTTTCGATGGTCACCTTGATTTTCCCGTTTTGAGTAAACTTCACGGCGTTGCCGATCAGGTTGGATAAAACCTGCCTTAGCCGCAAAGCGTCCCCGTTCAATCTCGCGGGTACATCCAGCTTCACCGCCGTTTCGAACAGGTTGTTCCGCTCTTTGGCCGGTGCGCTGAACAATTCCAGCACGTCCTTCAAAACCTCATGGATCGAAAAAGGCTTGTTCTCTATCTTTAAATTGCCCGACTCCACCCTGGTAATGTCCAGGATATCCTGAATGATCGCCAATAAGGCGTCCGCAGACTTTTGCGCCAGTTCCAGGCATTCGTCGCTTTCTTCTTTTGTGTCGGATATCTGGGCCAGCTGGATCATCCCGAGCATCCCGTTCATGGGCGTCCGGATTTCATGGCTCATATTGGCAAGGAACATGCTCTTCGCCGCATTTGCAGCTTCGGCCTGCTCCTTCGCGATCTTGAGCGAGTCCTCATATTCCTTGAATTTTGTATAATCCTGTGCAATTCCGATGCTGCGGAGCGCTCTCCCGTCATTGTCGCTCACCAGATAGCTTTTCGAGCGGATCCAGCGGACCTCCCCGTCGGGGCATACGATCCGGTATTCGCGGATTCTGCTGCTGCCCGGCATGCTCAGTTCTTCCGCATAGCTCTCTTCGAAGCCGTTCCGGTCTTCCGGGTGGATGGTGTCGAGCAGCAGATGGGTTCCGTTCAGCAATTCCTCGCAGGGCCTTTTCCACACCACCTCATAGGCCGGGCTGACATAGACGGTTTTATCCCCTTCCCGGATCCAGAATACCTCGTCAATGGTTTCCGCAATCTCCCGGAACCGCTTCTCGCTGTTTTTGATCAGCAGCTCGTTCCGCTTCCTTTCCGAAATATCCCGGATGATGCTTATAATGATCGGCTGGCCGTTGTGAATGAGGGTCTGCGAACTGACGTCCACCAAAAACGGGGAACCGTCCTTTCGCACATGGGTGGTTTCAAAGCTGATCCCCTTTTCCCTCGCCTCTTTTATCTGGCCGTCGAACAGGTGCCGTTCATCCCGGTGCCTCAAATCCCGGACATTCATCCGGGTCAGCTCCTGGTACGAGTAACCGTACGCTTTGACCGCCGACTGGTTGGCCTCGATAATATCCCCTTCGTAATTGAAGAAGAGAATGATGTCCTTTATTTTATGAAACAGCAGGCCGTATTTCTGTTCGATTTCACGGGCCTTTTCCGAATCGGTGACATCCTCCAGCACGCCAAGCACCTTGGTGGGGATCCCCCGGGAATCGAACTCGAGGACCGCGTTGGAATGGATGGATTTCACCAGTCCGTCGCCGGGCCGGATGATTTTAAAGACGACATCATAGGGTTCCCCCTTCTCGACCAGCTTTTTCAGCGCCTCATCCATCATGGGCCTGTCTTCCTTGACCACAATGTTCTGGACAAGCTGCAGCGGAAGGAGGTGGGAACGGAACGGGATGCCGTATATCCGGAAGGCTTCTTCGGAAGCCCAGACCTCCCCGCTTTCCAGATCGATCTCCCAATTGCCCACCTGTGCAATGGCCTGGGCTCTGGCCAGTCTGTCTTCGTTTTGCTTTATGGTCCTGCTGTACGTATTGATCGTGTCAAACTGCATGCGCAGCTCTTCCTCCGTAGCCGTCAGCTCCTCGTATAAAGCGGTTATCTCGTCCTTGTCCTTCACAAGCTCCTGCTCTATTGCTTTCAGATCCGTAACATCATTGAACAGCAGCGCGAAAAAACCGTCGTCCGCAAAATCGATCCGGACGGCAAACCATTTCTCCTGCGTCCGGAAATATTGAAAATATCCTGTTCTCATATTGGCCAGGACATTTTTATAAAGCTCCCTCCAGCTATCCTTCTCCCGGAAGAGCTCGGAAACCCGCCCGCCAAGAATACGATCCCGATCAAGCCCGACCAGGTTTTCGAAGGCCTCGTTGGCTTCCGTGAAAACGCCGTCGGCAGGCTGGCCTTCCGGGCCGACAAGGAGCTGATGATAAGCGCACCCGTTATGCATTTTATAGAAGACTGATTTGATAAAGTTCCCAGAATACATTCGCGTTTCCATCCTTTTTTCGCTAAAAATGTTCTGCTGCTTTAGGTTTTATTGAAGCAACTTACGTTTTATTGCATGAATTTGAATATATTGTAACAGGTAATATTATCTTATCCATGTATGGATTTTTGTAAATGAATAATCATTGGTTTCTACCCGGAAAAAGTTCGGCTGTTCATCCTCGTGAAAATCATGACAAAACATATCGAATTCCGTTGTAAAATGAGAGGTTTCCCCGTATAATCAAATTAGGATCGCACTGTGCAGGAACAAGAAAATAGAGCGAGGAGAATGCCTGATGGAAGATCGGAATCAAAGACGGCAGAGCTTTATGAAGCGGGCGAACCATTCGTCCAACATCATCGTATGGGTCCTGACCGTTGTCCTCGGATCCGGATTCCTGGTCGAATACCTGAAGCACAACCGGTCCCTCGCCTTTACGGTGGCATTCCTGTCCTCGATATTCCTGCTGGCCCTCGCCTCAACAATCGCTTACAAGCTCTGGCCTTCCAACCGCCTGATCCGGTATATCACCTGCTACGGCTATCTCACCGCTTACTGCGTCGTGTTGTTTACCGGCGACAAATACCTGGCCGTGATATTCGCCTATGCCGTTTCTATCGCCTATTGCATTTATGCGGATCGGCTTTTTACTATCATCGAATCGGCAGTGATCTTTTTGATCAATCTTGCCTATATCGGCTTCCGTATGGCCAACGGGTACAACACGAGCCTGGATACGACCCAATACACCCTCCAGGTCGGCACCCTGGTCATCTATCTGACCGGCCTGATCATCGTGGTGAACTTCCTGGCAAACTTCAGGAATACCGCGGAAAAGAATCTGCAGGCCGCCGAAGAAGCGCGGGAGAGGCAGTCGCTCCTGATGGAGAATCTCCGGGAGCTTGCCGGAATGGTCAATAACAACTCTGTAAAGGTCAGCGCTGTGGTAAATGACATGAACACTTCATCCGGCACGGTGGAGACGGCGATCAGCCAGATCTCCGACGGCGCCCTGTCCACCGCGGAGAACATCCAGGAGCAGGCCGTTTTATCCGGCACCATCCAGGAGAAAATCTCCAATACCTTTGCCGTTTCGGAGACCATCAAAAAAGCCGCCGATGAAACAAAGGCAACGGTCACCGGCGGGCTGGACAGAGTGAGGGTCCTCAGCGAGAACACCGGCCTGGTCCAAAGGACGACGGACCAGGTGAATGAGCGGATGATGCGACTGAAGGAAAGCTTCGCGAAAATCCAGGAAATCACCGCCCTGATCGGCAGCATCTCGGAGCAGACCAATCTGCTGTCCCTCAATGCCGCCATCGAAGCCGCCAGGGCCGGCGAAAGCGGAAGGGGCTTTTCCGTGGTCGCCGACGAAGTAAGGAATCTGGCGGAACAAAGCAGGGATTCCGCCGCAAACATCTCCCGGATCCTTGTGGCATTTCAGAAGGATACCAGCGATTCCATCGAATCCTTCCATGCGCTGAAGGAATTGTCCGACCGGCAGAACCGGCTGATCCTGGAGACCGGGGAAATCCTCGGGACCATCAGCGAAAGCGCGGAAGAATTCCAGGCCAGCGCGGGCGCGATCAATGAAAAAATCGGCGACATTTACGACGCCAGCGGCAAGATCGTCGAGACCATATCCGGCATTTCCGCCGTATCGCAGGAGACGCTGGCCACTACGGAGGAAGCATCGAAAATCATCCGGGAATTTCTGAACAAGACTTCCTCGGCGGCGACGCTCGTCAGCGAACTGAAGGAAACCGCCGACAAGCTTTCGGAATAATACTCCCTTGAGAGCGATCCCAGCGTAAGATAGGAACCTTTCTTTTTTCTGGTTATGATCCGGTTATGAAAAATTCGGATGACAGGATAGACTTTTGCGCTATTCTTTCAGTATAGTGTATAGACGTTTGCCATAAAAACTTGTGCCGCCAGTGACAGCGGCGGAATGGAGAGTAGAATGAAAAGGGTCGCAAGGGGTTTGTGTATTCTGGTGGTATCGGTATTCGTATGCTCCATGTTTACCGGATGTTATATGAATACCGGGGTGAATGCCAACGAAGTCGGCCTGCAGATGGGGAACGGCGCCACAATCGACTCGGTTGTCGGCTCCGGGCGGTATACGCACCTGGGATGGTTCTCCGCCCTGCAGAAGGTGGACGTATCCGCGAAGACGCTGATCTGGGAGGATACGGATTTGTGGACGGCAGACAAGCAGCCGGTCAAATTCAAGGTATCCGTCACCTATGCCCGCAACAGGGATAAAAAGTCGGTCATGCATATGTGGGAAATGTACAATTCTGAAGCGAAAGATGACAAGGCTCTGTCAACCCTTGTCAGCACAAGGGTTCCGAGGGTGGCCAAGCAGGTTACCACGGGAATGACGCTGAATGAAATGATCGGCATTGAGGAACCCTCGGGCGGCGCGGATACCGCCAAGACCGCCGGCGGAAACGAAGGCCGGGAATTGCTGCAGCAGAAGCTCACGGAGCTGCTGACGCCGGAATTGTCCGAGTTCGACGTTACGCTGCTGGATATCGGCGTCAACGATATCGGCGTGGATGAAGAATACGCCAACAAGCTCAAGGAAAAGGCGGTCTCCAAGGTGGCCTCGGAGCTCGCAGAGCAGAAGACCAAGCAGCTGACGGAGCAGGTGAAACAGGAGCAGGCCCAGACCAACGTGGACCTGGAAATCGCAAAGAGGAAGAACCTGGTGCTGGCGGAAGAGAACCGGATTTATGAAACCAATTCGCAGGCCTTTGAGCTGGAAAGGCTCCGGCTTTTAAAGGATGTGATCGGGAATAACGACAAGATTTATTTTGTACCGCAGGGAGCGGACCTGAACATGATCCTGTCCGGCAATGCCGGCGGCAGTACGATTATCCCGGCGGAAAAGTCGGACGAAAAGAACTAGCGGAGAAGGCGTTCCCGCCGCAATATCGCCAGGAGCCCGCGTGCCATGTGCATGCGGGCTTCGCCTTTTTTATTCTTCTATATCGCTGAAGCCAAAATAGTCAATATGGAACAGGTCCCCCTTTGCGCCCTTGCAAACGAGGTACAGGTCATGGAAGCCGCGGGCGCCGCCGGGCGCTTTCGTATTGATCACAGCGGAAACGGTGCTCCATTCGCTGCCGCCCTCGATCCTGTAAACCTCCATTTTTCCAACGACCTTTCCCTTCACGGGATCATCCAGCCGCACTTCGATAATGCCGTCCTGGAGCGCCGCTACCCGCGCATTCATATACAGGACAGCTTTCAGGTCGCCCCTCGCGGAACCGTCCCCGAAATTCATGCTGCCGTATTTGATATAATTCCCGTTCCGCAGGTTGACGACCATTTTGCCGTCCCCCGGACCGGCTGCCGTTTTCAGCCCCCTGGCCATCCCGTCGTTCTCTTCCGCTTCCAGGGTGGAAAATACGTTCTTCTGGTCCGCAAGCGGCTTAAGGGCATACTTGCCGGGCACAAAGGTCGTTACGCTCTGCCCTTTAAGCTCCACACTGACCGTATTGTTCACAACCTTTACGGACTGCAGCTTCTTCAGATTCTCACCGGCCGAAGTGCGGTACGGGACCAGAGTGGTCGTGCCAGCCGGGAAGCCATCCAGCTTGAGGGTGATATTGACGGCATCCAGGTTCTTGTTGACCGCGACGATTGAGAAATTGCCCGTTTTCGGGTCTTTATACGAGGTAACCAGCAGATAATCCGGCGCGTCGCCATCCGTCCGGACCATCTGGTAGCCGGGCCGGATAAAGCGGCTATAGTTGCCGAATGCATAATACCGCTTGAACACCCGGAACAGACCGTTCTCCGTTGCCGTCCCGTCGGCGCCGTCCGTGCACAGGCGGATCAGGTCGGACCCGTCGGCGCCGTTGTTTGCCGCAGGCCACCACCAGAAATAGGCGTTGAGGGGAGTGGTCCGGAACATCTCGCCCATCAGCCCCGCGTAGCGAAGGCCGTCGGAAATCGTGTTACTTTTGTAGTCCCGGTTGTCCGACCCCATATACTCCGTCTGCCAGATGGGCTTTCTGGTCGCTTTCATTTCCGTGAATTCGGGCACGGTATAGCCGAGGCCGTAAGCATGGGTGGCAATCACGTCCACATACGCGGCCGTTTGCGGATTGCTCATGATGGCCGCGGCCATGGACTCGGAAAAGTTTACGTTTTCAGGAAGGACGATTTTGGCTTTGACTCCCCTGGCCTTGAAGGTCGGTCCCAGATTCTCGCGAATGAATTTGGAAATGTTCTCTGCCGACCAGAGGCAGCCCGGATATTCCGGCGCTATGTCCGGCTCGTTTTGCATGGAGAGGTATTGGATGTCCAGACCGAAATGTTTTTTATAGCCCAGTACGTACTCCGCCAGATAGTCGGCATAGTCCTGGTAGCATTCCGGTTTCAGTTCTCCCGTTCCGTTGCCGTTGTAGCTGTTGTTGGTCTTCATCCAGGCCGGCGGGCTCCAGGCGCTGGCAAGGATCGTCGTCACGCCGCGCTTTTTGGCTTCGTTGGCAAGCCAGATCTGGCCCCTGTCGAAATCGGTCTTCTTTTTGTCCCAGGTGGGATCGTCCCATACGAAAACACCCTTCTGCGGCTCGATGATATCCGCGCTGCCGCCTCCCTCGTCTCCGATCATCAGGCGCAGGATGCTGATCCCGATCCCCTTTTCCTGGGAGAACACCATATCCAGCAGCTGCGATCTCACCGGCTCCTTGAGCCGCAGGATGCCCTCGCTTTTTCTAAAGGCCCAGGAGCCGCCGAAGCCGTCGACGGTTTGCAGCGTCTTGTTCCACCGGACCGAGAGAGCTATGGTGCTTTTTGACGCGGCGGACGCATTGGTCCCGGCCCCCGCCAGGCCGGCTGCAAGGACAAAAATAATGCAAAAATGCACCAGGAGTCTGAAAATCCGCTTTTTCATGAGACGCCTCCAACAAGGAAAGGAATTAAATGCCGTACTTGGTTAAATACCATACGATACAGGTAATGGTAATAGCGCCGAGCACAAGAATCGATTTGCTGATTTTATCGGTCTTTCTTCTCTGACGGAGCATGTTCAGAACAAATCCGATGATGCACACGATAAGATTGGCTATCAGGACATACAGCGCATATTCCAGCAGATTTCTGTCCAGATACTTCCTTACCGAGTCGTTCCGGCTGCGCTCAATGATGGTTTCGAGCTGGGGCTGCGCTTTGCTGGTGATTGCATAGGCCGACAGGATCATCAGCCAGCTGATTCCGATAATCCACCACACGGCTTTAATTACGATATCGGGACCTCTCCGTCTCTCGACGAAGGTTCTCTGTTCCGCCATCCATTATCCCCCCTGGTTTTATTATAGTAAAATCTTCCTTTAATATCAATTGCAAAGACGCTCCGCTTTGCTGCTATTATATCAAAAATGCTTGGAAATGAACATTTCCAAGCATTTTTTCACTGAATTTTTCCTCGAATTATGCAAAATTATGGGGTATGGGTATAGATTTTCATTACGATATTTTTTTCCGGATCAACCGGTATGACCACTTCATTTTTCTTTTCAAGCATTTTTTCTTCCTTGTGGGTCCACAGGGGAACATCCACATCAAGCCCGTTGCACAAAAGCACAAGGGCCTCGATGAATTCTTCGGACGTTCCGGTTGTCAGCTTCTTCGATTCCAATTTTGTTTGAACATTGTTTTCAAGCAACTCAGCGTATAGTATCTTCATTCTTCTCGCACTCCATTTTCTCTTTCTAGTACAGGATTAAACAACTTCCCAAGGATTTGCATAATTGCTTCCGTCAGTATGATAAAGACCGCAGTGACGGACCAAGCGCCCGGCAGCCAGTAAGTTGTAACGGACCAGAAAATCACCAGCACAATCGACAGGATTCTGAATTTCTGCTTATTGGGCAAGGTCTTTTTGGGGGTGTTCTTGTGGCTTACCGGCGCAATTGCAATGGTTATAATCAATGCAGCCAACAAAATCAACGTTTTTCCGGTCAAACCGGGATCAATATATTGCGCGCTGAAAATCGGTACGGCAAATCCTGCGAGCGAAACCGCAAGACAGGCCCAGTATGATCCTGCGTGATACCCCCCGGTTATAGTCCTTAAAGTACAGTAAATCAACATGCCCATTAAAAAATATCCCACCAGTGAAAACGCCGTAAACAGAACAACAAATATTATCGTTTTCGACAACTCATTGAGGAACACCTCTATACCATACCTGCGTGAGCGAAGCTGCGCATCATTCAGGTCCGGATTATGCTCCTTTATTTTGGACAGTAACATATTCACTACTGCTTGCATTCAGAGCCCCCCTGACATTAAATGAGACGGTAAATTCTGTGATTCCCTGCACGCTGCTAACGTAGATAGCCCCTTTGTTCTTTAAAACCATCTGCCTTACAATAAACAGGCCCAGCCCATGTTCTTCACTGTCGGCTTTCGAAGTTACCCCCTTTTCAAATATGCTGCCGATCATATTTCTTGGGATTTCAGGCCCATTATTGATCACTTTAAGTAAAAATTTTCCCTGGTTCATATCGGTGACAATCTGGATCTTTTTTTCTTCGCTATCCTGCACCGGAAGCAAACACTCTATAGCATTATTGAGAATATTGCCCAGGATACCTGCAATATCACTTTCGTCTGCTTCTGCCAAATTGAATCTTGCACCGACATTGACGTATAAGTCGATATCATTCTCAAAGCATTTATGGCTCTTGATAGCCAGCAATCCGTCAATATAGTCATTGCCGGTTTCATAGAATTTATAGGATACCGTCAAATCCGTGGTCAGCCTTTTAAGATAATTGTCGATGGATTCCAGCGCATTTGCCTTGCCGAGTTTACAGATGGCGTAGATCGTCTGGAGATGGTTCATAAAGTCATGTTTTTCACGGCGAATTACATTGATTACGTCCTCCAGATTTCGGATATATTCGTCAAGCGTTTTTTGCTTGTTTACTATGACCAGCATCTGCTCCCGTTCCTTAATATCGAAGATGGAAAGAACAAGTGAGAGTACATAAAGTGCGACTAGCATAATATTGTATAGGGATTTATCTTTTTCGCCGATTCCATAATTGATGCTGCCAATAAAAAGCGCCATTAGAAAGAGTTGTATTACAGCAAACATATATTGGCTGTTATATGATTTTGAAATACGGATAATAAATTTATGGCTTCCATATCTATATAAGACATAAGCAAGTGAAATCTGCAAAATTTTCACGGTAGTTGTGAACAAGAGATAATACACAGTATCATTCAACAATACGTTTATATCTACTCTTAGAACGGCTACATAAGTAGTTGAGACAAACATATCAGTACTTGTCAAGAATAGCGCAGTGATAACTGCTATTATTGTAGAATCAAATATACTATTCTTAGTAATAAAACTCAGCATAAGAATAGTCGCAAACAACAATATAATTGAATTAATTCCAATAAAAAGATATGATGATACCCAGCCACCCAGGATCACATAAAAGACAATGAAAATAGTGCATTTGATTTTATTTGATCGGATGAAATCTCTTTTCCCCGACAAGCTGACAAAAAATATTAAGAAAATTACTGATTCTATAAAAGGCAGAACGATAAAATTTATATAATTAAATTCCATAATTACAATAGTCATAAGTGAGGGGATTTACTCCCCTCACCTTCATTTGACCAATTCCTCCGGGCATTCAGGTTGGTAAGAATAAAAGAAACACCAGGAAAGCACACTGACACTTGCCACTGCATACGATGCGGACGATAATGCCTTGAAGAACCTCTGAGTTAACTTTTTCATACACAGAACACCCCTTCTTTATTTGATAATTATATCATATCAATCCAAGAATGAAAAATTCGTCGAATCCTGGTACTAACTATAAAATTTTATAATATTTTCTTTTTATTTGTTGGACTAAGGAGAAATCCGCGGTTAGGCGGCTTTCTTTTGTTTTTTAATTGAACCTTGGGTGATAACTTTTAATTTGCTTCGTCCAACCATTTTTACATGAATGCGTCATAAATTATCCTATTAAACCACGCCTTTTAATATAAATTTATTTATTAATAAATGTATCAAAGTAAAGTGATATGGGATTTCCTGCTACGAGGCATTGCACACTACCGGGACGGATTACATCGTTGAGGATATAGATTTGTATTTGGAAGCCCGTCAGCATGGTTAAAGAAGGAATAAACGCAAAGGAGGCATATCACTCTGATAGTGCCTCCTTTGCGCTTATTCCTATCGGTTTGGAGTATGGTTCGGATTTTTTATCCCTTTTTAAAAAGTCCGGTAAAATCAAATGTCGAAAAATAGTCGTCCGGTGTTTCCGCCCGCCGGATCAGCTCGGTGCTCCCGTCTTCCTTCAAAAGCACTTCGGCAGACCTCAGCTTGCCGTTGTAGTTGTAGCCCATCGCATATCCGTGGGCGCCGGTGTCATGGATGACCAGAAGGTCGCCGATATCGATCCTGGGAAGATTCCGGTCGATGGCAAATTTGTCGTTGTTCTCGCAAAGGCCTCCGGTCACATCATATACCTGGTCCAGCGGCGCCTTTTCCTTTCCCATGACGGTGATATGATGATACGCACCGTACATGGCCGGACGCATCAGGTTCGCGGCGCAGGCATCCACGCCGATGTATTCCTTGTGGATGTGCTTTTCATGAATCGCCGTCGTAACCAGGCAGCCGAAGGGCGCCAGCATGAATCTTCCCAGTTCGGTGAAAATAGAAACCCCGCCCAGGCCTGCGGGGACGAGGATTTCTTCAAAAGCCTTCCGCACCCCGTCCCCTATGCTCATGATATCCGGCGCGGCCTGATCCGGCCGGTACGGGATGCCGATTCCTCCGGAAAGGTTGATGAAGGTGATATTGGCGCCTGTTTCCTTTTTCAGCTCCACTGCTGTTTCGAAAAGCGTCCTTGCCAGGACGGGATAGTATTCATTTTCAACCGTGTTGCTCGAGAGGAAGGCGTGGATGCCGAAGTTCTTTACCCCTTTGTTCATCAGTGTTTTAAACCCCTCCACCATCTGGGGGTAGGTAAATCCGTACTTGGCCTGCTGGGGGTTGTCCATGATCCGGTTGCCGATCTTGAACGCGCCGCCGGGATTGTAGCGGCAGCTGATGGTTTCCGGCAGGCCCGCCGCCTTCTCCAGGAAATCGATGTGCGTTATGTCATCCAGGTTAATGGTTACATTCAGCTGGCGTGCCAAAGCGAAGTCCTGCTTCGGCGTGACATTGGAGGAAAACATGATTTCGCTGCCCTTGAAGCCGACGGCATCGGACATCAGCAGTTCCGTGTACGAAGAACAGTCCGCTCCGCAGCCCTCTTCCCTCAAGATTCGAAGGATCGAGGGGTTTGGAGTGGCCTTTACGGCAAAGTACTCCTTGAAGCCCTTGTTCCATGCAAACGCTTCCCTGAGCTTCCTCGCATTTTCCCGGATTCCTTTTTCATCATATAAATGAAAGGGGGTCGGGTATTTTTCGACGATCTCCTTAAGCTGCTCCAAATTGACAAATGGTTTTTTCATATGGTTCCGTTTCCTTTCTGCATCTCTATTAATTTTATTTCATTTTTCAGAGAATCCTTCAACAGGTCGATCAGGTTCTTTTTCCTGGAATACAGGCAGGTGGAGTTCGAGCCGTCCTCCACGTCTCCCGTCAGGACATTGGCGGAATCCGCGATGAGCCTGATCTGCCGGCTCGATTTGCCGGCCGGGTAAATGGTTGCGCCTTTCAGGTCCAGGGGCTCGTCGGTGATCAGTACGATCTTGATTCCCCGGTCCATTCCATTTTTGATTTCGGGCAGGATCACGTCGATGATTTGCTTTGAAGCGGAGATATACACGCGTTCTCTCGCATCCAGAACCATGTTCCGCATTTTGTCGAAAATGTGCTCCGGCCCCTTGATGGTAATATAGCCCTCCGCTTCCCCATGCTGCTGCGGGATGGCCTTCTGCAGATCCTCAACCGTCTCGCGGAGCTTTCGGATTTTGTTATTGCAGAATTCCTGCACCGGCACGGGAGCATACCTGGTTGCCGCCCCCTCCATGATAAAAGCGGCGCCCTTCTCCACCAGCGTGGCCAGCGAAGTGTAAGTGTTGGACCGGGAAATGCCCGTCCGTTTCGCAGCCTCATATCCGTTCATATCGCCTTCCGTCAGCAGCGTCAGGTAGATGGCCGCCTCCTGCCTTGTCAGGTTAAATTGTGTCAGCAATTCTACCGCATCCATAAATAACTCCGAATTTCATCGCAAATTTAGTGTTCCTGTTTGGTAATACTATATTATAGATAGCCTCTGCTGTCAATAGCCTGTACAAAATAACGTAATAAAAATGTTACCCAAACTTCATATAACTGTATAAATTAATTTCCATTTTATGTGATACTATTTTACTGTAGCCACAATTTAACTTTGAGAGGAGATCATGGTATGAAATTTAAAAAACTGATATCCTTTACGATAAGCATACTATTGGCAATATCGTTTTCCATCCCCGCCTCCGCCACCGGGAACGACGACCGCAACGCCAGCAGCTTCAAGGATGTACAAAAGGGATACTGGGCATACGACCAGATCATGTGGATGCTGGGTAAAAAAATCATCGAGGGAACAGGGAACGGCTATTTCAGTCCGGACGGCCTGGTAACACGGTCCCAGTTCGCCAAAATGATGGTGCTGACCCTCAACCTTCAGCTGTACTACCCGAATACTCCCTCTTTTCTTGATGTAGGAAAAAATGCGTGGGAATATCCGTACGTGGAATCGGCAAAGTCCTACCTGACGGGCTTCAGAACTTCGCAGGGCGACAATTTCAAGCCCTCGCAGCCGTCCGTCCGGGAAGATATGGCGGTAGCGCTGGTCAAGGCGATGGGATTCCAGAATGAAACGGCGGATGAAAGCATTTTAAACCGGTTTGCCGATGCCGGTCAAATTTCGCCCAACCTGAGAAAATACATCGCCCTTTCCGTAAAGCACGGGCTTATCGAAGGGTATACCCAGAACGGCCAGACCGTGTTCAACCCACAGGGCAACCTGACCCGGGCGCAGGCCTCCACGCTGCTTTACAAGGCTTTCAAAACGAACGAGGACAAAGTAACCTATGAGGACGGCAGCAAAGTCACATACGACGACAATTCCTATATAAAGCCGGATATATCCGTCTCAAGCGAGGACGGCAAGCTCGTTGTAAAGTGGAAAAAGATCGGTTCCTCCCTGTTGAGAGGCTATATGGTCATTGTTTCAAAAAACGACAGCACCCCGACCTACCCGGAAAATGGCTTCCTCTATTATTTTACGGACGTGAACAAAACCTCGGCGGTCATTGACAATAGCACGGCATACAGCGGAACCAGCGATTTCGGCAAGTACCTGGAGAAGGGGAAAAACTATTATATAAGCGTGAGCGCGGTATACACAGACCGGTATGTTGCCGGCGACACAGTAAGAAAAACATATAACGGGCCCAGCGATCCCACCTCCTATACGGCTCCCGTTGTAAGCGCATCGATCGAGAACTGGAAGCTTGTCCTCCGGTGGAACCGGATTGACTCCTCCAGCCTGAAAGGATACAGGGTCGTTGTTTCCAAGAACGATTCCTCCCCGAATTATCCCGATAACGGCTATCTGTATTCCTTTACGGACAGGAACACCACCAGTGTGGTGATTGACAACCGCTCGGCATATAACGGCACGAGCGACTTCGGCCAGTATCTGACCAAGGGCCAGGCATACTACTTTACGGTGACAGCCGTCTACGACGACAGGAATATAACCGGTAACACCATCCAGTACGTGTATCCCGGCAATGGAGACGAGTATCTGTATCCGGCCCCGACCGTTTCCTCCGCGATTGAGAACGGCAAGCTGGTTCTGAAATGGAACAAGCTGGACTACTCCTATTTCAAAGGGTACCGGATCGTCATTTCACGGAACGATTCTACCCCCAGCTACCCCGACAACGGCTATTTGTCCTATATTACGGACAGGAATACGACAAGCGTCACCATTGACAACAGCACCGCCTATAACGGAAACAGCGATTTCGGCAAATATCTTGTGAAAGACCAGGCTTACTACTTCAGCGTTACGGCTGTCTATGACGATAAAACCGTAGCGGGAAATGCGGTTCAGTGCGTTTATCCGGGAAATGGGGAGGAAAAGCTGTATCCGGCTCCCGTGGTCTATACGGTAGTTGAAAACGGGAATCTGGTCGTGAGATGGGGCAGGATTACATCCGACAAGCTGCAGAACTACAGGGTCGTTATCTCGAAGAACAGCGCGGCGCCCAAGTATCCCGAGAACGGCTATCTTTACAAAATCACCGACCGGAACAGGACCTTTGCGGTGATCAACAATGCGGATAAATATAACAGCGGCGATTTCGGTGAATACCTCACCAAAGGGGAAACCTACTATTTCAGTGTGACTGCGGTATACAACGACCGGACGGTCGCGGGCAACGCGGTTCAATACAAATACGACGGAAATGAAAATCCGCAGTCGTATGTCCAGCCGACCTTGAGCGCTTCCGAGGAGAACGGGAGGCTGGTGCTTCGCTGGAATAAGATCGACTCTTCCAATCTGCAGGGTTACCGGATCGTTGCCTCCAAAAACGATTCCACGCCTAACTATCCCGAGAACGGTTCCCTGTATTGGATCACCGATCGCAGCAAAACCTATGCGGTGCTGGAGAGCAACACGGCCTATAGCAACGGGGATTTCGGCCCGTACCTCATAAAGGGTGAAAAATATTTCTTCAGCGTGACAGCGGTATACAATGATAAGAACATCACCAGCAATGTCGTTCAGGCGGTGTACAACGGCGATGACAACCCGGCCCTTTTCCCGTCGCCCGCGGTAACCACGGCCTATGAGAACGGGAATCTGATCGTCAAGTGGAACAAGATCGATTCTCCCCAGTTGGCCGAATATAGGATCGTAATATCGCAGAGCACTTCTACCCCGGCCTATCCAGCCAATGGCTTCTATAACGTGCCGCTGGATATCAACGCCACCTCGGCGGCCATCGATGTGTCAAAGCCATACTCCAACGGCGACTTCAAAACGCTGACGGACGGCACCGAGTATTACTTCAGCGTGACCGCGGTTTATAACTATAACAAATACAAGGCAGGCAACGCAGTAAAGGTATTGTTTGTACTGCCACCGAAACAGTAAGCTTCATCCAAATCGTATATAGAGCTTTGGGAAAGCCCGGAGGGGCTTTCCCAATTTTCTCGCCCAGTATAGGACAAGGCGTCCTTGCTGCCGGCTTTTCGTCTGACCTTGGCCTTACGGCTGGATTCCATCTGGCTTTCCGCCCGACTTTACATCTGGCCTTCCGCCTGCACCTGGCCCGCTGCCGCTTCCGGCTCGGCCTCCGTCTCCTTTGCGCGCCCGTTTACGGTCGCGATGATCTCGCCCGGCCGGGAGATCAATGAAATTTTATCCGTAAATTTCAAATCGCCGGCCGTAAAGCTGTGGCCCGGCGTCAGCCCCGAAATATCCGCTTCCACATACTTGGGGATATTGCCGGGAAGGCATTCCACCTTCACAGCGTCGAGCTGATGCATAATGACATTGCCGGCCCTCATCACGGAATCGCCTCCTATGACCCTGACCGGGACATCCACCGTGACGCGCTCCTGGGGATTGATCCGCTGAAGATCCAGGTGGATGATTTCCTTGTTGACCGGATCATACTGGATATCCTTAATCAGTACGGAAAGATCGTGTTCTTCCGCAAACTCCGTATTGAATACGGCATTCCGGCCGTTATGCTTTATAAAGCCCTTCAGTTCGGACGCATTCACCCGGGCGGGAACCGCCTGCATATCCCCGCCGTAGACCACCGCCGGCACCTGGCCGCGCTTCCGGAGCCTTCCGCCCCTTCCGCCGCCGATCTCGTTTCTTTTTTCAAGCTTCAGACTATTGTTCTCCATAAAATAACCTCCGATTCTTACTCCATCGGAGGTTATTATTGACAGAATTTTATTTCGCTAGTCAGGCTGTCCGCCCGTGAATGGCAAAATCCGACGGCGGGCCGATCGGCCTGCCGCCGGATTTTTATGAATGGAGATGTTTAGCGGTTTCTATTGTAAACCTCATACAGGAATGAAGCGGCTTCCGCCCGTGTCGCATGATTATGGGGATTAATATCGCCAGTATTGCCTTTTATCAACCGGCTCTTGATCAACGCAGCAATGTCATTCACCGCATAGGGGGATACCGAAGCATTGTCTCTGAAGCTTGACAGGCTTCCGCTCATGTCTCCCGTAATAAGCTTGCCTGTTAATCTCAGCGCTCTTGCCGCCATTACAAACATTTCCTGTCTGGAAATCGGCGCTCCCGGGTTGAAGCGGTTATTTCCGGTACCTTTCACGATACCGAGTTTCTTTGCCGTAACAACAGCACCGTAATGGCTGTCCTTAGGCTCCACATCACTGAATCCAGAATCCGCTTTTGCGGACAGACCCAGTGCCCGGACAAGCCATTCGGTATATTCCGCTCTTGTTATTTTCGCCGCCGGTGTAAAGGCTTTATCTGAGGTTCCGCCTATAACTCCTTTGGAAGCCAACACTTCAATGGATTTCTTTGCCCAGCTAAAACCTGACAGATCGTTGAAGGTTACGTGAGCAGATGTAATGGCATACGTACTGAAATGCGTAGTGCTGAACACAACCGTCCCGGTTGCGGCGTCATACCTTCCATTCGGCACGGCTATCGCATTGCCCGAACCATCAATATACCATACAACAATATGCTCGGGATCTTTTAATTCATCTGCGGAAGGAGTGTATGGGATCGATATGTTTACCGGTGCATCAGGATTGTCATAACGGATGCTCTTTCCTTCCGAGCTTACGCTTAATTCAATAACGGGCCTGTTGCCTATTTGTGCTTTTATATCTGCCGACAGGGAATCTTTATTTACCGAAGCAATGGACAATGAAACATCTGCCGTGCCAAGTCCCGCATTGTTCAGCATATTGCCGGGTATGGACACAGTGCCAAGCGCCGTCCTGACTTCAACCCGCTGTGCAAGGGAAGCCGCATTAAACGTGCTCGCCGGTAAAACCGAATTGTAGGCAGTAGCCCCCGGAACCTGCGGTATGATCAAGCCGACCGTTTTAATGCCATCCTCTCCGGCTGTGGCTTTTGTCAGCGCCTGCTGTATTGTTGCAGCCGGCACGGTGATCGTTGCATTCCCTTTGCCGTCAAGTGCCGGGGCCGGCAATGTCACAGTCGGCGCCGGACTTGTACTGGGCGGCAGCGGGGCGGCGGTTGTTGATCCGGAAGACGTTTCTCCGCCATCATTACTTGATGTTATATGCCTGAGGAAATTCCCCCAGATAATATTTCCCTGGGCGTCTCTCTGATATGGCAATGATGGTGTCAAGCTTGCGAAATAGCTGCTTGGGAGTACCATTCCTAAAGAATTTACAGAAGCGGTGCCGTTCCAGAAATAATTGACGCCATTCCTCAATGCGGCCGGGTAACTGTCTGCGACACCAGACGCGCTTCTGTATGATATTACGTTATTTGCTGTAAATTGCGGTGTTATCGTACTGGACGTTGTAAATACAAAGTTGGCGCCTGTATTATTATACGAAGTACAATTATACGCTTGTACGGCCGGATTGCTGTTGCTGGTGAAGCCGGCGGCTCCGTTCCCGAAAGCAATGCTGTTCCGGATTATATTCGCTACGGCAATGCCCTCGCCGCCGAGCTTGAAGCCGTTCTTGTCCCCGGCGCCGACTCTTCCGTTGGTAAGCGTTCCGTTATTATAGGCAATGCAATCCTCGATCAGGACCGCACCGATCGGCCCGGTTTCAGCCTTGGTATACAAATCCCAGCCATCGTCAATATTGTTATGGGCTATGCAGCCTCTGAATACATTGCCCTCGCCACAGGTAAGCTTTGCAGCAAAACCGTCGGCATTGTTCTCAGAAGCATCCCTGTTGTCATATGCGTCGCAGTTGAGAATCAGGTTGTTGGCCGGCCAGTCGGCATTCGCCAGAGTAGGGAGGAATCTGCTGATCTGAAGACCGGTATTTGCATTTGCATAAACTGTGCAGCGCTCGATGATGTTATTGTTTCCGCCGACCAGAATACCGTTGTTGTTCGATCTGGTAACGTTGATACCGGTGATGTGCCAGTAACTTCCTCCGATCTGGATGCCGGAAGCAATCGTACCGAAGTCGATAAGAACCGCTTCTCCATTGTATGCCGAAAGAGTTTTGAGACCGGAAGCGGAGCCGTCATTCTGCATGGGTATTGTAACCGCTGTTGTACGATTATATGTTCCACCCAGCATATATATCGTCTGACCTTCTTTGACAAATTGCAGCGCGGTATCGAGATCGACCGGATCGGCTTTTTCTCCCGTCGCGGTGCTGGCGCCGGTTGGTGATACATAAATTGCGCCGTCGCTTGTTTCAAAAATTTTCATGGCAACTGTGAAATTCGATACGAGCCTGTCATACGATGTCAGTAGCTGCGACGTATCGGGCGTCAGTGTAATGGTAAAGTCCGTTTCAGCATCGGCTGTGATTGTTGTATTTTGGGCAAAGGTTTCATTTGCCGTTACAGGTACATCACTGGCGATAATGGTTTCATCCTGCTTGATCGTTGCAGTGCCATTGACGTTCGAAACGAATTCCAAAGCATAGTCCGTTTTTGAAGTTGCTGTAAGAGATACTATATCCAGCGTCGGAGCTGTTGCCACCGGGGGAGGCAATACTGCGGGCGCATCTGTAGCCGCGGCGCTGACTGAGAAGCTTACATTGCTTACTTCTATTGTGGCAAGCCTTGCGACAAAGAAGCCCACATACAGGTTCGGATCCTGGCAGTTGAAATTGGCGGGCATATAGAACGTGCTTGTCGTTGCAGGATTGCCGTTAAGGCTGACGGTAAAGCCGGTATTTGTCTTGGTAAGCGTCAGGCGGTAATTTGCGGCCGGATAGGTATTCGCGGTCGTCGGTCTTGGCAGGCCCCAGTTGGTAGGATCCATAACAGTGCCTACATTACCGGCGGAAGTGGTAACGCCCGACCGGACAACGCCGTTTGTAACTCCCCTATATCCACCGACAATGGCTATGTTCGATGAGAACACGGAAGAATCCAGGTTGGTTCCGATGGCATCCCGGACCATCAGGCCGAAAGCCTCCTGGTTATCCGGCGTTTCCTTTGCAAACGCAAGAACTTTTACGTCCGCAGATAGCACGAAGTTATCCTCGGCGCCGTTAATAACGGTATAATAATATGAAATACCGTCATGAGCGCCCGTTACCTTACCGCCGCCTTCTAAAGCGGTCAGAGTGATTGTTCCGTCAATAGTCCCGGGATTAGTGGCCGAAATGAAATTCCTTGATGCGGAAGAGGACTGGCCAAAAATGACAGGGCTCCATGTATAGGTAGTTTGCGGCCTTACGGTTACCGTATAGGATATTGCCTCAATCGTAGTATCATTAGGTCTAATGATTATATTGCATGCGCCCGGAGTACTACTGCTGAAGGCGAGAGAATCAACGTTATATTCGCTTTCCGCGAGAACTTCCGTTTCACCGCTGTCAAAAACTTTCGACACTACGAGCCCAGTGCGGTTAAAGGATTCTCCTACATAGAAAGTCGTTTTGGGCAACGTTGTAATCTCAATCCCGGTTAAGCTCCGGGCCTGCACCGTCAGCGGAAGATTGATAGAAAATCCTTTATACTTGATCGCAACCGTTTTTGTTCCGGTTGTGGTCGTATCAAAACCCGTGCTGTCCACCTCGTATTCATTGGACTGAAGAATCACACTAGAATCATCATACACTGCTTTTACGACCAACCCGCTTAGATTCAGCGTTTCCCCGATATAATATGCTGCTTTCGCGGGCTGCCTCATAATTTCAATGCCCTGCAGAACAGAATTCCGGACTGTGATATCAAATGTGGCGGAGGCATGCGGCGCTTCAAAGTATGCCAAAGTAACCGTTTTTTTACCGGCAGTCGTGGTGTCGAATCCGCTTATGGTATACTCGGAGACGTCAAGCGTTCTGACAGCTCCGGTGTTAAAGGTTCCCCTTACAACCATACCGAGCGTATCGATCTGGTCTCCTATGTAATATGTTGTTTTTGCCGGAGTATAAGCAATGCTCAGAGCCGTGCAGGTAAGCTTGGTCATGGTTATGTCAAAGGAAGCCTTATGACCTCCATATGCAACTGTTACAGTTTTGGTTCCCTCGGTCGTGTTATTAAATCCGGTAATAATATAATCACTGGAACTCAAAGTCTCCGAAGGCCCATCGGAATAGTTGGCGGTCACGGACATTCCAGTCGGGTCAAAGCTCTCGCCAAGCAAATAGTCCCGCTTCGTCGGCTGCTGCAAGGTCAGGCTGCTGACATTGGTAACAACCTGGATGTTGGAGAATGTTACAGAGGTATCCCTGGCAGCAAAAAGACCGACAAAAAACGTGCTGTTTGTAAAGAAACCGGTGGCATCGACAGCGGCCGTATTGGAACCACAGCTCACATAGCATTTGCCCTCTGCCGTATAGGTGAGTTTCAAGGAATAGGTATTGCTTGCTATCGGGGTAACGGCAGAAAAAGCAATTGTATTCAGTGAAGTTGCCGTATCGCTCGCTCTGCTAAAGGCTTGTATTCCCTGATTGACAGCGCCTACTGCAACAAAGCTGGATTTTCCGGTGGACGAGCCGCTCGTTACGCCAGCTATATCTTTGTTATTTCTTAGCATCAGACCAAAAGAAACCTGATTATTTCCTCCAGCGAAACTGTTTACAAGAACGTCTGCCGTAATCTGGAATGGCGTTCCGGCTGCCAGTTCGGTATTATAGAAAGCAATTCCGTCCTGCGAACTGGAAATCTTGCCTTTACCGCCCAGGCTGGCTACCGTTACACTGCCATCGACATTAACCGTAATCCTGTTGTCTGTGGTATTCACACTACTTCCAAAGATGTCCTGCAACCACGTCAGGGAGACAGATGTCGTTGAATAGACGGTGCCGGCGGGAGTGGTAGAATCCGGCGAACCAGCTCCTGCGTCCTCAGCGGCAACCTCTTGGGGAAATACGAGCTGTATGCCGGAAAACAGGCCGACGAGCATGACGGCAATAAGAATCCAGCTTATCTTTCTATTTTTCTCCATGAGATAATACACCTCCATATAATATTATCTGGGGTTTCTGCGAAATTCGGGCCGCAACGATCCCTCCTTTTGAATATTCAGTTCTGTTTCAGCCTTCGTGCTTTGATTCAGCCAAAATAATCCGTGAGTGGAAACAGAAAATAATTTATTACCGGTCTTATGGCACATAAAACCGCAATTCCATGTTATCGAAGAATGGTTTTGAAAACCACATGACATTTTGGACATTTTTTATAAATTTTTTACTATATGCAATAAAAATTTGTAACAATAGCCCAAAAAACAATTCCTCGTAACTTATGTTCATGGCAAAAACAAACCCTGGGGGAAATCCTCCCACAGGGTCCTATTCGTGAATCAACCGCCAAACCCGCCCAAATGGCACCGGGCTTCAGCCGCACACCGGCAGCCTCCCGTCGCCAGCCCGGCAAAATCCGGCTTTATGCAGGGTTGCCGAGCCTTTCGATATACCTGCCGTTCACTCTGCGTATATCTACTCCGGCTTTCTCCAGCATGGCCTTTACCTTTTCATACTCGGCATGCCGCTTTGTTTTGATTCCGTTGGCCTTGATCAGTTCCTCCTCCGTCATAACAAAATAACGGATGATCTTATACTGGGGCATGGTCTTGTTAAGCTCCCGGATCGCTGCGTCAAACTGGGCGGCAAGCTCCTTTTCGGAAAGCAACCCGCCGTTCTCCTCCACCGCCTTCTCCCGGTCCACCACCAGCTTCGCGCAGATCTGGACATCCCCATCCGGCGCGGTATTGCCCCACACATAGGAATCCTTGATTCCGGGAATATTGTTCAGCTGCACTTCGTATTCCTCCGGAAACGCTTTCTTTCCGCTGGTCAGAACGATCATGGACTTTGCGCGCCCGGTGATCCGGATCAGTCCCTTCTCGTCAATCGTTCCGATATCGCCGGTGCGGAGCCATCCGTCCGGCGTGAAGGACTCCGCAGTCGCCGCCGGGTCTTCGTAATACCCCAGCATGATATTCCGTCCCCGTGTGATGATTTCTCCGATTCCGTTTTCATCCGGCGCGTCGATTGCCACATCAATTCCCTGCATGGGATACCCAATCGTGCCGGGCACATTGATAAAATCGTTGTTCGCCGCAACAACAGGGGAAGCCTCCGTCAGGCCATAGCCCTGCAGGAGCCGGAACCCGATCTTGTCAAAGCCGGTCACGACCTCCTTGTCCAAAGCCGCCGCCCCGGAAACCGCCAGCCTGAGCCCCGGCCCAAGCTGCTCGAATACGCTCCGGAAGAGCTGCCTTCTCAAATCGATACCAACCGCCCGGAGCAGGTCGGAAACCCGGATCAGCGCCTTCAGCAGCTTTTCCTTGCCGGATTTGCAGATGGCCTCCTGCAGCTTCCGGTACATGGACTCGAATATGGCCGGAACCGCGACCAGAAGGGTAACGTTGTACTCCTTGAGGTTCTGGGCGATATATTTTATCCCGTCGCAATAGGCAATGCAGGCCCCGACGTGCACCATGAACAGGAGGCCGACCGTGTTCTCGAAGGTATGATGCAGCGGCAGCAGCGACAGATGAACGTCCGTAGGATAAACCTTTATAAGGCTGGTCACGCTTGTGACGTTGGAAGCCAGATTGGTGTGGGAAAGCATAACACCTTTGGACATGCTTGTCGTCCCGGAGGTGAAGAGTAAAACCGACATTTTTTCCCGGTCAATCTCCGCTTCCGTAAAAGATTTGTCCCCTTCCGCCAGAAGCTTCCGGCCCTTTTCAATCAGCGCGGGCAGCGCAAGGAACCGGACTCCGTTGCTTTCGACGGTCGGCTTGCTTATTTCCTCCATGCAGATGAAGGTCTTTACCTTGTCGTTCCTTCCGGCGATCTCCAGCATGGCCTCATGGTAGGCGGGGCTGTAAAAGAGGACCTCGACCCGCCCCCGGTTGATCAGGTTTTCGATTTCATTCACCGGCAGGTGCCGGTCCAGGGGCACTGCCACTCCCGTGCCATTTACGACGGAAAGATAGCAGACGCCCCATTCATAGCGGTTTTCCCCTATAATGGACATCCGGGTGTCCTTCAGTCCGAGAGAGTGTAGTGCCGTTCCCAGGCAGTCGATTTCAGTATCCAGGTCAATATAAGTCTTATGCGTTATTTCGCCCGCCTTGTTCTTGAACTTAAAAGCAGGCTTATTCCCATAATTCCGGGCACTGCCCTTCACAAGCTCCCTAAGGTCGTTAACAACCTTGGGCTCGTAGCAGCCAAGTCCTTCAGCGATTCTCTTCCCGTCCCTGTATGAAATGCGAACCCCTTTTTTCATGGCAATCCCCTCTCGATTTTATTACTTGTTATTATGACCAGGTAATAATGTATATTTTATTATACATCCTCTCCTGGAAATATGCAAGCACATAAAATGGAAGGCAGACTGTGCTATCGGAACCTATTGGAGTATTTGGAAACTCGCTGTTGAAGGCGGCACCGGAGGCGCTCTACGCCTCTTTTCCCATCCGGACGGTGTTCAGCAGCTCGTTGGCCAGCTTGTTTATGTGATCCGCCGTCCCCAGTAATTCTTCGCTGGCGGCGAAGCTCTCCTGCGTCGATGCCGCTACGCTCTCGACGCTTTGGGATGTCGTATGCGCCGAATGGTTCACGGTCCGGATAAAGTTGTTCAAAGCGCCCGACTCTTCAAGCTGCGCTTCGGAAAGTCCGCTTATTTCCGCAAACTGCTCCAGGGTGACCGTAAGCGTATCAATGATCTTCCGGTAATATTCATCCGACAGCTTCACGATTTCAACGCCTTCATCCACTTTGGAGACGCTCTCCTCCATCAGGAGGTCCACATTCCGGCTATGGGAAAGGATCTGGCTCAGGGTGCCCGAAATCACCTTCAGCGAATTATGACTCTGCTCCGCCAGGACCCGGATCTCATTTGCAACAACGGCGAAGCCCTTCCCGTGCTCCCCTGCCCTTGCGGCTTCGATGGAGGCGTTCAGCGCAAGCAGGTTGGTCTGGTCGGCAATCTGCCTTATGTATTCCACGACCGTGTCGATTTCGTTCGCCCGAAGGTTCAATTCCCTGGCGCTTTCCGAGGAAGCCGACACGCTCTCCTTGATCCCTTCGATCCGGCTGACAGCATCATTGATGGAGCTTCTCCCATCGTTCGCCACCTGCTGGAGCTTTATGGAGGATTCCTTCAACGCCGAAATCTTCTCCATACTGAACCGGATATCGTTCACCAGCCCCTGAACCAGCCCTGCGCTTTCTTCCACGCTCTTTGCCGTATTCGTCGCCCCTTCCAGCACGCTGGAGGATTTGTGGGCAATTTCTTCGGACGCTTCGTTCTGCTGGTTTGCCAGCACCGCTATGGATGCGCCCGCATCGGAAAGATTCCCGGAAATTTCGGTCGCTTTGCGCACCATTTCCTGAATATTTCGAAGGGACCGCGTTACCTCATACTCGCTTTTCGAGGATCGCATAAGCAGCTTTTTGGAAAGGACCGCCGTTATTACGGCGCAGATTGCACCGAAGGAAAAGCCGAGGCCCCTGATCAAAAGCTCGTTGTATGCATCGCTCTGGGGCATGAAGTATGGATTGCCGATTAGTATGGCCACAAGGCACGCAAGGATGGACAAGATGATGGAATAAATTACACAGCTGATCTCCAGATAGAAGGAACTCAGGAAAAAGACCAGAAAAATGCTTGTCCACATTTCATAATATGGTACATACGTAATCAAAGCGAAGTAGTTGACTGTGGCGCATGTAATCAATAGGTATTTGAATATATTTACGAATAGGGGATTCTCCCTTTTTCTGCGCACGACGGCAAAATAAAAGAGCGTCGGTATGGAAAGATTGATGACGCTCATAATGCCGAATCCCAAAATTCCGGGCCACTCAAGCTTGCCGAGAATGCCTGTCAGCTTGAGACCGCAAAAAAACAATATTCCCAGGATTCCGCCGGCCAGGCAGACTTTCAGAACAAACAGGTTGATTTCTTCCTGGTATGCCGTCAAATTTTTCTTAAAAAGTCCGTGGATCAAGTCGTTCATTTTGCTTTCCTCCTGATTAACAAAAAATAATGTCGAAAATGTAATAATTTACGTAATTATCCTTTTTTAATTGTACCATCATTTAACATTCCTGCAAAGATGTTTTGCGATTTATGTAGAAAAACTATATTAAATAGGATTATTTGTAAAATAAGTTAGGATTTATTGCAATTGTTTTGCCGGTTTGCCATAATAGTATTTATAAATACCATTTCTTCTATTTTTAGGAGGTCATTATGAAGACAGTCATCAGCGGTTTTGAAATGCACTATGAGGTCACGGGACCGGAAAACGGTCCCTGGCTGATCCTGATCCACGGGCTGGCCGGTTCGACCGTATGCTGGAAGCACCAGCTCAACGAATTCGGCAGACATTTCAGGGTATTGAACCTCGATCTTGTCGGTCACGGAGAATCCGGAGCGCTGCCCGCAAAAAGATACAGCGGAGAGATCGTGGCAAACCATATAAGAATGCTCATGGACCAGCTTGGAATAAAAAAGGCCCACATCCTGGGGCTCTCCCTCGGCACGATCATCCAGCAGTATTTCTGCGAAATATTTCCCGACCGGGTGAGCTCCGCCATATACGCAAGTCCTGTGACCAAATTCAGCCTGGTGTCCTCCCTGTTCAACGGCTTCAGCGACAAGATCTTTCTCCGGATCTTCCCGAAAGACCTCTACCTACGGTTTATGGGGCATCTGATGCTGCCCGGAAAGATCCACATGAACTCCAGGAAGTTTTTCGTCCGGGAAACCTTGAAGATGTCCGACGCAGAATTCAAGAAATGGTGGCGGCTCGTCATGGAAGGCAACCACTTCGATTTTATCGGCGAATCGGATATTCCGGCGCTGATCATCGCCGGCAGCAAGGATTTCTGCTTTTTCAAGGATGCGCTGCTCATACGGACCAAATACCGGAACCATGAATTTGAGGTGATAAAAGATTCCGGCCATGTTACCATCTTCCAAAAGCCGGAGGAATTCAACCGCCTGGTGGTGGATTATATCTGCAGGCTCGAAAAACGGGAGCTCCCTGAAATCAGCCGACTGGGGAAAGCCATATGACCGCGGGCGCGGTCCGGCTTTCCCCGGCCAGTGCGGTCCGGCTCCGCCGGACGCCCCATGAACAAATAAGCTCCGGTTTCCCGGAGCTTAAAAGTATTTCAAGGAGTATGTTTAATGAAAAGGTTCATGCTCCAATCATAACAGTTAAATGTGACAAAAATAGAGATTATTTATGAACTTTTTATGAATCCTACTCTCAGGTCCTTTTTCCGTATTTGCTCTGCAGCGACAGCCTCGCCACGAGAATTTTCAAATGCCGGATAAAGCTCCTGTCCCGGTCTATCACTCTCAGCCCGGCCCTGTATTTGCCGTCGTTCCGGAAGCAGTAAGCCACCTCGCCCTTGATGTCGTAGGGGATATTGTCCAGAACAATTTTAAAAAGGAGGATCGTTCCAGTCAGGATTTCATATTCGCAGACTATGCCGATTCCCCCCATAGAAATATCGATGACCGTGAATTCCATCCGATCCCTCAGCCGGGAGGGTTCCGTTCCCCTGCCGTCGAGTACGGTGTTGCACATTATTTTTTGTATATACAGCGCCCTGGTATATAGTCTTCTGTCCGCCAGCATTTTCCCTTCAAGGCTGTTCAGAACCAGAGGATCATTGCCCCAGTCTTTTTCATGGACCGGCTCTTGTACTGTCTCCCGGGCGACGGCCGCGGAAAGGTCCAGGCCGGCCTGGAAAGCTTCTTGTGCGGTGGTACGGGATTCTATATTGTCTTTTTTTCCGTTGCCGATCACAATCGTATTGTTTTTCATGACAGAATCCTCGCGCCTTGGCCCGTAGAGCCCCGGCATTTCCAACTGCGTTTGCGGATACTCTTCTATTCCTATCGTATCATGTAAGAATGCAATGAATAAATAGCGCAAAGAACTTATTTCATATAGGACTATCTTACTATGATATACCTCCTTGAAATAATTACAGGCTCTTCTATAATAGAAATAGAATAAATGGAATGAGAGGGAAAACAATATGGAAAACTTTACATTTTATTCTCCGACTTACTTCGCCTTCGGCAGGGACCAGGAAAACCAGACCGGGAAATACGTGAAGCGCTTCGGCGGAAGCAAGGTCCTGATCCATTACGGCGGCGGTTCCGTGGTACGTTCCGGGCTTATGGACAGGGTAAAGGCTTCCCTGGAGGAAGAGGGCATAGCGTATACCGAGCTGGGCGGCGCCAGGCCCAATCCCCGGAGCGGACTTGTCTACCAGGGCATTGATCTGTGCAGGAAGGAAAGGGTTGATTTTATCCTCGCCGTGGGCGGCGGGAGCGCCATCGATTCCGCCAAGGCGATTGCCGCCGGAGCGGTCTATGACGGCGATTTCTGGGATTTTTACCAGGGCAGGAGCGTCGCAAAGGCATTGCCTTTAGGGACCATCCTGACCATAGCGGCTGCGGGAAGCGAAGGCTCGCCCGATTCCGTCATCACGAATGAAAACGGAATGTACAAGCGCGGCGCGTCCGGCGAAGCGCTCCGTCCGGTCTTCTCCATATTGAATCCCGCTCTTACACAGACGCTGCCGGCATACCAGACGGCCTGCGGAATAACGGACATCATGGCCCATCTGTTTGAACGGTATTTCACCACTACAAAGGAAGTCGAAGTCACCGACCGGATGATAGAGGGCCTGCTGCTGGCCATGGTCCACGAATCGCCGCGGGTGATCCGGGACCCCGACAATTATGAGGCCCGCGCCAATATCCTGTGGGCCGGGATGATGGCCCACAACAATTCCTGCGGCGTCGGCAGGGCCCAGGATTGGGCAAGCCACGACATCGAGCATGAGCTGTCCGCGGTCTATGACTGCGCTCACGGAGCCGGGCTTGCGGTGGTGGTGCCCGCCTGGATGACCTACAACCTGAAGCAGGACGTAAACCGCTTTGCGCAGCTTGCAGTGCGGGTCTGGGGCTGCCAGATGGACTTTGCCCATCCGGAGGAAACGGCGAAGGCGGGGATAGCGGCCCTGAAGCAATTCCTCAAATCCATCGGCATGCCGTCCAACTTTGCGGAGCTGGGCGCAAAGGAAGAGGATATCGAAAAAATGGCGCATACCGCTTGCCACGGCGACGGCCGGCAGGGAACCATCGGCGGCTTTGTCAAGCTGAACGAAACGGATGTTGCGAATATATACCGGCTGATGCTGTAAGCCCGGAGGGGTTCGGATCGCCGATTAACGCAGGAAGCCCTGGGAGATCGTTCTTCCAGGGCTTTTGACGTTTGCCGGGACTGGGACTCGATGGGATAGGAGTCTATAGGTGTAGAAGTTTGGGGAGATGAAAGCAGCAGGCTGCCGGAATGTCCCGTTGTGGTTGCAATAATCCGCCTATTTCACGGACTTGTAGTAAGCCGCCGTATACTCCTCGATCACCTTGTCGCCGCCGGACATTTTCCACTGTTCGACGGCCCTTTTAAACTGGTCTTCGTCTATGCGGCCGAGAATGAAATTGATCAGCGCTTCGTTGTGGATATTGTCCAGATTTACCTTTTTCGCACTGTAGGCCTCCGAAAAAAGGGACGTCGTCGGGTCCTGGATCATGTCCGAATTTTTCGTATCCGACCTGGACCGGGTAAGATTCATTGCGAGCTCGTCATCCGCAAAGGGATACATATACGTTCCGATGGTCCCCAACTGGCCGATGGAACTGATAGCATCCTTTTTGAACAGGTCCGGGTTGATGATCTTCGCATATTTCCCGTATACGACTTTGTAATGAAGCCCTTCTATTCCGTTCCCCATAAGCCGCTGTCCTACCGGACTCGATATGGTATCGAACACCTGCAGCAGGCTTTCAAGCCTTTCTTCGCTTTTCACCTCAAGCTTCGGAAATGCAAAACCCCCGTTAAAGCCGGACTCCGCCGCGATTCTTTCCTTCCCGTCCGGTCCTTTGAGGAAAGCAAAATTGAATAGATCGGACCGGGTCAGCTCTGGGTCCTCGCCCTGCTTCTTTTTCAACAGCGGATCCGTCAGCGTGGGCGTCGAATAGCTCAGCCACAAGCCCGTTAACTCCCGATCCACCAGGTCCGGAACCACCTGGGTGGTTTTTGTTATGGCGAAGTCGGGACTTATCAACCCTTCCGCATACATCTGCCGGAGCCATTTCGCCGTCTCCAGGTACTCCGGCGTCATAAAGTTCGGTATGATTTTACCGCCCGCCAGACCCCATTTGTTTACGCCGCCGAATGCGGCGACGAGGGCGTCGAACGCTTCGATCTCATTGGAATTGACCGTGCCCAGGGCAAATCCGACCGTATCCTTTTTGCCGTTTTTATCAAAATCGCCGTCGCCGAACGCTTTTGCCATGGCATACAGGCCGGAAATGCTGTCCGGCGGGTTCAGGCCGGCTTCCCTGGCCCAGTCGTTCCGGTAGACCGCCATTTTCCTTTTGAGCACTCTTTCCCTTGGGATAATATACAGCTTTCCGTCAATCGACGCATTTTTCAGCATGGTCGGATTGAATTCCTTCAAGTATGTATATTTGCCGAACCGGGAGCCGATTTCCCAGAACATATCCGCATTTACGGCATTGACATAAGCGGCGATCTTGGTATCCGGAACCAGGATCACATCCGGCAGCGCATTAGAATACATCATTACAACAAATTTCTCGCTGTAGGAAATCATGGGCGTCCATTCGATCCGGATATCCGCCTTTGCCAGCTTGTTCAGTTCCTGTACGATCACATGATTCTCCGGCGGCAGTTCATCCTGGTATCCAAGGACAACCTTTAATTCAACCACCGGCGAGGACTTGTCCTTTTCTATGGAATCGGCCAGCTCCGCCATATCCGGAGCCCCCTTTGCCGTTCCGCAGCCTGCAGCCAGGCCGGCCGACAGCGCGATCAGACAGAAAAAGGAAACCGCCTTTTGATAAACGTTCCTGCTTAAGCTCATGGAATACTGCCTCCCCGCATCCATTCAAGTTCTGGATTTATCCCTGTACTGTCCGGGCGTGATCCCCTCTACCTTTTTAAAACTCCGGATGAAGTTTTCCGGGTTTCGGTATTTTAATTTTTCCGAGATGTCCGATATTTTCAGATCCGTTTCCATCAGGAGCTTTTTGGCCATATCCATCCGATACAGCGCCAGATAGTCCCGGAACGCTATGCCGGCTTCGTTTTTCAGCACCCTCCGGATGTAACTCGGATGATAATTCAACCTGGCTGCGCAGCTTTCCAGAGTCAATTCGGTATCGTATTCCTCGTGGATGATCGCCAGGGTATCGTCCACAATTTTCTTGTGCTGGTTTGTGACTTTCTTTTTATTGCATTCGATCACCCGGACGAGAACGAACTTGCCCAGCCAGCTTTCGATCTCCCCGGCGGTTTTCAGCGTCAATAGCTGTTCAAATACGGACTTTCCGTGCCGGACCAGAATATCCGGCGAATTTCCGGATTCCCTGACCAGCATGGACAGGTCCGACAGCAGGCGGATCAACGCATACTGGTATTCATACCGGTTTACTTCCACCTGGAATACCCTTTCGATAAACTCGTGCAACAAATCCTGGGCTTTGGACGCGTCGCACATTTTTACGGCATTCAGCAGTTCCTGTTCCAGTTCGTCCGGGAACACGGGCTTCAGGCTTTTGACACCGGGGATGTCCTCGTAAAAAACAACGGCATTGTACCCGAGGAGGATTTGCTGCTTCAGCGCTTCGATCCCGTCCAGATAACCCCGGTGGATTTCGGAATAATTGCGGACAGGCCGGCTGATCCCGATGCTTACGGTAAAGCCAAGCACGTTTTTCACGACCTGCTGTATCCTCTCGGAGGCCTCGAAGGCGAAGTCCCTGAGCTCCTCTTCCTGCCGGTTTTCATTTCCGAGTATGGTGATCTGGCAATCATCGATAACGACGGGCTTCAGAACGATCTCGCCGTTCAGGATCTCGCCGACCATGTTGTTTACGGAAAACAGCATCAGATCCCTGTCCGTGTCCTTGTATTGGGTTCCCTCCAGGGTGTCGATCCTCAGCAGCAGGACGTACATGGGCACAGGCGTGAGGGTGTAGCCGTAAAGCTTCAGCCTGGCTTCAATGAGGTCCTTTTCCATTTCATTGAGAATCAGCTTCAGGATGAAAAACTCCTCCAGTTGCTCCAGTTGACTGTAGACCTTGCTTTGGAGCCTTTCCTGGTCCTTCAGGATGAACTTGACCCGCTCTTCGATCAGGCCCAGCTCATCCTTCTGCTTTGCTTCGTCATGAAATTCCGGAATGCCGCGCACCATGTTGTACACCTTCGAAATCGGCCTGTACATCCGGTTTGTGACGATGTAGCCGGTCAGGATGACAAGCGCGATGATGACGATACAGATGATCAACGTAAACCAGCCGATCGCCTTCGAATCCCTGGTGACGTACTCCAGGGAGGTCATGGATAAATAGATCCAGTCGTTATAGGAGGACTTGATATAGTTGACGCTATAGGAAACATTGTCGATCCTTATTGTAAAGTTCCCGTTTGGCGTCTGGGCCGTTTTTATTTTTTGATACAATTGCGAGTCGGAAAGATTTCTTCCCTGCATGGTTTTATCATTATAGGCAATAACCGATCCGTCCGACTCCAGGATCATAATGTCGCCAAGCTGGCTGTTCGTTGAAATGAGGGAGCTGAGGCGCGAATAGGGTATCCGCATGACAACGATCACGGAGGGATCGGAAGTAAAAAGCGGATACTTTTTCACCAGGCTTACCCCGCCGGATGCGGCCGTCCTTTCGGCACTGTCCGCATCCTCCTTGCTTTTGGTGCTTCTCGGATCTTCGGGCTCCCGGCGGTCCGGATCGTTGACCCAGAAGGAATATCCCGGCATGCCGAGATAGCGGTTCAGCTCGGTTTTCTTTCCGTAATCCTCAAACCGATAAATGCCGCTGCCGTCTATGACCCATCTCTTTTCCAGGTTCGCAAGGCAGATATCGCTGACGCCCAGGTCAAACGTGGGAAGGCTGTTGATCGCATCCTCGGCATTGCTGAAAACCCGGAATTCGTTTCCGTTCATGTCCGTGTCGATGGCCCCTTTGACGGCCGGGGACTGGATGAACTGCCAGAGGATGTGGTCGGAGGTTTTCAGCAGTTGTTCCACCGCCATTTCCGTCTGGGTGAGCACATCGGCATTGCCGCTGTCCACCTTGGCCTGGATGACTTCCGCCGCCTTGTAATAGGAAAAAGAGCCGACAATAATGGCGGGAATCGTTCCAATCAGGATGCAGACCAGGATGAGCCTCAATTTTACAGTTGAATGCAGCTTTTTCATCGAACCTCCGCTGAATTCCGGGTCGGAACCGGCCAGGCAAAAGCTATGGATAGTGCGCGTTGTGCTGGTTGGCTTTATTCATTGCTCTGGTGTTTAAAACCTAAGAGTCTGTAAATTCAGCCGTGGTTCAAAATCAAACGTGCCTCGCCTGTGGGCCATAGTTGCTCGAGCAGGACGGTGATTTTGCTTGTACTTGCTCGGATTAACAGGCTCTAAGGCTTTAAACACATGAGCATTCATAAAGTCAACCAGCACAACGCGTTATCTTAAAGTGGTATAAGGTAAATTATACAGTTTGCCCATGCATAATTCAATGCCCCTGCCGCCCCAATTCCTACCGCTCCAGCTCTCCTCCGGGATACAGGGTGGAGCTGTATAGCCGCTTGGTTTGCGGCAGCGCCGTCCCGGGCCGGATAACGCTTAAATCCATGGCCCTGCCCGAGAATACGGCAGCCAGGCCATTCTGATATACAATCACATTTTCCCGGCCCGTTCCCATCAGATCAGCATGGACCACATATCCCTCCATCGGAAAGGATACCACCGGATTGCCAAATCCGTCGTAAAGTGCGGGCAGGACGCCTCCGCCCCTGCGAAAGGCCAGTATGTGGTCTTTCCCGTCTCCGTCCCAATTGTGCAGGGTTTCCACTATCGTAAGCCAGCCATTGGTTTTGCGGTCTTCCTTCCAGAGTTCCTTGCCCTGTGCGTCCAGAAGAAACATCCCATCCCTGCCGTCCGCCGGATTTCCGGAATGGGCGGTCTTCCCGCCGTCTGCCGGCTTGACGTCCCCGCGTACGATCCGGTCGAGGCCGGCGACCTGGATGCCGGGTATGTCGTCGCGGAACTTGCCGAGGGCGATATGCTGGGATTCAATGCAGCCGTCGTATCTCCAGATTTCTTCGCCCCGCCCGCTGTACATCACGGTGACGCTACCCCCGACAACCACTTCGGCCCCGTTCTCCGGGTTCCCGTCCACATCGCCGAACCAGATGCAGTCGGCATGATCCTCCAGGTCCCTGCAGGACCATAGGAGCTTCCCATTATGATCCAGCAGGTCGTATCCTGCCATTACTTCATCAAAGCCGTCACCGTTGACATCGTACGCCCACGGGAAATGGCCGGGATTTCCCTCGAAAGTCCACAGCAACTTCAGGTCGTTGTCCAGGGCCCACAGCCTCCTGTAACGGTCCTTCAGCAGAATGTCGCCGGGCATGCTCCTGCCTGTCAGGTTCGCGATAATAATGCAGTCGTGTGCGTTTTCGCCGGGCAGCGCCCGTTCTCTTTTCAGGGTTCCGGTCCTTCCGTCGTAAATCCGCAGTGTTTTTTCCATTACACAGACGACCTCCAGGAAGCCGTCCCCGTCAATATCGCAGACCTGGGCAGGAAAGTCGGAGCCGAAGCCGCCCGGCTCCCGGGACGGACTGCCGACCTGCCAAAGCAGCTTTCCGTCCAGGTCGAAAGCCGTCATGCACTGAATCTGATGCGGTACGTAACGGTCGTCGATCCCGCCGTCCGCCTGCACCGCCAGTATTTCCATCCGCCCGTCCGCGTTCAGGTCTCCCAGCAGCAGCTTGTTGCCCGGACCGGCGGCTCCATAATCGATGGTCGTTACCAGAACCGGCTCTTTATAGGTCCGCCGGCTTTCTTCTCCGTTTTTCATGTGTCTTTTCCCCTTGTTCTTTATTCCGGAATCCATTTCCCGATCAATTCCAGGCACTGTATGATGAAAACAAACCTCAAGGTCATCCCGCTGTTCGCCCAGGGAATCTCCTTCACGATCCGCGGACAGGCTTTACTGTCTACGACACGGATATGATCAAGGCCCTCCGAATGGGTTACGCTGTTATTGACCCCTTCGTGCAGGAGGCTGTTCCACACCTTTAACGCCAGCTGCCTGTCGTCATGGAGCCGGGCGGAGAATGCGGCAAACGAAACCGCGGTATCCCTGGAACCCCAGTTCCCGCAGTCCTCCATGTCGGGTCTCCGCGCCAGCTTGTCTCCGTCCTCCGCCATATAAAATTCGCCGTATTCGGCAAGCATGGAATCCCAAAGTTCATAGTCAAGCAGTCCTGATAGTTCCATCCAGACTGCCGGCGCTCCAAAGCAGTTCATCATGTGGAAGGAGGAATTGTCGTCGCTCATGTGGATCAGCTCGCCGGTTGCCGGATCATACCCGCAAGTGGGACCCGAACAGAGGCGGTGGGGCAGCCTGCCGATGCATTCAATCCCTTTGAGGATCTTGTCCCTGTAAGACTTATCCTCGTGACGCTCCCACTGCGTCATCCAATTGGAGGTGAAGGCCGCCCAGTCGGGCGAAAGGCGCGTATGGGTAGGAAATTCCCCCTTGCTGAAATAAGCTCTCATCGGGTCCAGGCCAACCGTACCGTAATCCGCATCCCGGACCTCGTCCAGGATGTCCCCGACCCTTTCGTCCGCGGTAAGGTAATAATAGAACCGGTGTATTGCCGCCATGCTGATCCGCGCCTCCTTGCAGCCGCAGCCCCAGTGCATGACGTTGTGGCGCGAGCCCAGCCCCGCATACTCGCCGAAGTGGTACTGGTCCACTTCGCTTGCATGCCGGGTGAAGGCTTCCGCCATCCGGAACACGTCCGGACGGCCCGTCCGGAGGAACATATACCAGAGCCAGATGTTCGGGTCGAATTCGTTGTTGTTCCAGGCAAAGCCGCCCACATCGTACCTCCAGGTGTGCCTGACCGGATCATACGCCCGCATGATGTCGCCGTAATTCCAATATCCGTACCATTTCCACTGTTCCAGTTGATCCATGAAGAACCGGTAGCCGTCCTCCAGCTCCTTTTCCAGCTTCGCTTTTGCGGGCGTGCTTTTGTCCACCAGGCTCCAAATCCCGAATACTCCCGTATCATGGTAATATTCCGGCTCGCAGGCCAGCATGGCGGGAGTCCGGTTTTGTTCCGCCAGGTCCGAAAGCGCTTCATTTCCAGGAGTCCCGCTGAAAGCTTTTATCGTAAGCTCATTTGTATTTGCAATGCCGTAAGGGGTGCTCCTCATCTCACGGAAGCCTTCATACCCGGACAGCACATGGGTTTCCACATCGTAATGCCCAAGGTCCATGGCGGCGCAGTCCGGCGACCAGAACCACAGCGTGAGCCTGCCCTCGTCCGTCGTCATATCCGTGATCTCGCAGGAAGAAGGACATTTCTCCCAGAAATAGTTCGTTCCCACCGCCAGCCCGCCGTTTGTGCCGCCTGCATAGACCAGGCCCAGGGCTCGCCCGCCCTGGTCGGCTTTCAGCCAGGAGCATTCCTCCCTTGTCCTTTTGTAAATACCGTACCCATCCGAGGAAGCCTGAAGGACTTTGAAATCCCCCCATACCGCGGATTCGTCCAGCAATTCGAGAAACGCCGCATCCGCCGCGTCATCGAACCCGATATATTTCCCGTCGGTCTGCTGCTTCAGCAGCACCGCATATTTCCCTCTTGTTCTCCAGGTATCCAGATTCTTCGGGGAATCGCAGAAAAATCCGGTTTCCCCGCCCAGGCGCACATGCCTGTTGTACAGCTCCCCCTCCAGGGGAAGCAAAAAACGGATCCCCAGTCCTTTTATGAAATCCATGTGCGGGTTCCCGTCGTAAAAGGACGTATAGACCATCCGGACCGTATCCTGGCCGGCGTAAAAGTACAGGCGGACCGTAAACGGAAGCCAACGCCTGTTTTCCCCCGGAACGAGGTGCTTTCCGTCCATGCGGATCACACTGCGCACCGGACCCTCCTGTTCCGTTCGGACGGAAGCGATTTCGCTATAGCAGTCCTTTTCCTTATAGGTCCGAACGCCGCTTGTACTGTTCCTTTCCTCCAGGATGCAGACAAGCCGGCTTCCGGAGCATAAAAGACGCCCGTCCTTTTCGATCCTCCGTATGAGCTCGTTTCCTTTTTTGCCTACGATACAGACAAGCTTTCCCGTATCGATCCTTATGCTTTCTTCCCCATGCCGCAGCTTCAGCGCCATATCCGGGGCGCCTGTAAAGGAACCGCCCTTCCGGACGGCATATTGCTCCTGTACTCCCTGGGTGAGGCTGGCCGCATGAGCTGTCCATTTTACGCTTCCATCCGGCCAGAAGGCCGTATGCCAGGTCTGCATCCCGACCCTTTCGTCTCCGGGTCCATATAGTGCCAGTTCTTCCTCCCGCTGCAGTGCACCCCTCTTCCAGGGCACTCCCCAGGTAATCCCCCCGCCGCAGCCTGCTGCTGCATTCAATCGCTTTACTTTAACGTCCACGGTTTATCCTCCGGCAAAGCAGCATTAACAGTTATGCCAGACATGCCGGAAAGCAGGCTGACATAACTGTTAAGCTCTCGCGTTTTACGCAATTACAATATGGATTTTATTCCTTTTATCTCATAACCCTTTTGCTTACTTCTTTGCAGTACGGTAAGCCTCCGCATATTCGACAAGGACTTTCTGGCCGCCCTGGGCGTACCACTGGTCGATGACTTTATTGTAACCGGCTTCATCCAACTGCCCTGCGATGAACTGATTCCTTGCGTCATTGATCATCTGGTCCAACTGTGCGCCATTTTTCGCATACGTATTGGACGTATAGGGCCCTGTCGGGTCGGCTATGCAATAAGGGATGTTTTCGGTCTGTACTTCGAGGTGACGTTTCTGTACCGGCTGGAGTGCTTCCGGTATCAGCAGGCCGTCCACGCAGTTGGTCATAAACTGGTTGAAGCCCTCGTTGGGATCCCCGGTGGGGAAGGGTCTTCTGGTTGCTTCGCCCTTTTCATTCAAATCATAGTTTATACCTTCCACGCCCCAGTTCAGGATATTCTGTCCTTCCTTGGAGTTGGTCATGTCGAGGAAAGCCAATGCATCCTTCATGGCTTGCTCGGTCGGAGCGCCGTTCTTGCTGATCGCTACGAAGCCGGCATGCCCCGAGGTCGCGAAAACTCTTTTTCCTTCCGGTCCTGCAGGCATACCCATTACCCAGACGATATCCGCCGGCATCTTTAACTGTTCGATGAAAGCCTTCTGGTAGCGCCATGCCTGGTCGGTCACGTCGATATGCACGCCGGATTTGCTGTTCTGGAAATCCTTTGTCCAGTTGGAAGTCTCCATCGCCGCGTAATCCCTGTTGATGAGACCTTCCGTATAAAGCTTTTTCATCCATTTCATGGAATCCATATATTCCTTCGTCGCAAAGGCCGGCACGATCTTTCCGCCTTCCACGGCATATTTGTTCGGCGCTCCGAATGCCGTTGCGATCTGATCCAGCGGTCCGAAGAACTTGCACCAGGTCATACCATAGGTATCCACTTTGCCGTTCTTGTCCGGATCCTGCGTACGGAAGGCTTTCAGCATATTGTAAAGCTCATCCATTGTTTTCGGTTCGGACAGTCCTACGTTGCTCAGCCAGTCCTTCCTGTAGGAAATGCCGTTCCTGCCGAGGGGCCTTGCCCTGTAGATTCCATAAAACTTTCCGTCAATGGAGATGTTGTTCATGACGGTTGGATTTGCCTGTGCCAGGTTGGGATAACTCTTGTAGTATTTCGTAATATCCCAGAAAGCACCTGCGCGGCAGTTGCTGATTACACTGGCCGTTTTTCCGGTAATGGCGACAAGAGCGGGCAGATTGCCTGCGGCCATCCTTGTATTGAGCTGATCCTCATAGCTGGAGTTCAGAATCCACTCGAGTTTGATCTTGTATCCGGTCAGTTTTTCCAGTGCCTTTACGCTCGGATCGTCCGCCTTGATCGGCGTTCCGGTGAAGGTTATGGAAAGGATACCGATTTCCTTGGGCTTCGGCTTTGTGACGGTAACCGTGCATTTCGCCGTTGCTTTACTGTTTGACACGCTTGTAACCGTAATAACAGCCGTCCCTGCATCCACTGCAGTAATCTTTCCATCCGCGTCTATAGAAGCGACGTTTTTATTGCTTGTGGTAAACCGCAGAACCTTCTGCGTTGTATCCTTAGGAGTAAAGGTAACTTTTAAATCATAGCTAGTTCCGACTCCGAGAGTAACTCCGGTCTTATCCAGCGCCAATCCTGTGACCGGGACAGCTTTAAGTGCATCCACCTGCAATGCGAAGGACAGTATCAATACCAGTGACAATACGATCGATAAAACTTTTTTCATTATTCATCCCTCTTTCATGTCAAAATAGGAAACCTTGCGTTTGCTCTTTGTAAATCCCCCATGGTTCGCTTTCAAAAGGCCTTATCCTTTCCGAGAAATGCTTTCACCTCCCTTGGGTATTTATGGGACAAAGTCCCTGATAATCCTGTCAACTACTGATAGCTCCGGACCCCGGGCATAACACCGGGATGCTGTAGCGCCGGGCTGCTATCCTTTTATGGCCCCGATCATGATTCCCTTGACGAAATGCTTCTGCAGGAAGGGGTATACGAGCAGGATCGGTACCGTTCCGAAGACGATGACCGCATTGCGGACGCCTTCCAGCGGCGGCAGCGTGTAGTTGGAATCAAAGCTGGCTCCGTCGATATTGCCGTTGGCCATTAGCACGATCTGCCTCAGCACAAGCTGAAGGGGCCATTTACTATTGTCGGTCATATAAAGCAGGGAGCTTCTGTAGTCGTTCCAGTAGCCTACGGCGTAAAACAGCGTAAAGGTGGCTATTACCGGCATTGACAACGGAAGGACAATCTTGATGAAGGTACCGATGGAGCTGCAGCCGTCCACCCGCGCCGAGTCCTCCAGCTCCTGGGGCAGCGCTTCAAAAAAGCTTTTCACGACGATCAGGTTCCAGGTGCTCAAAGCGCCCGGAAGGATCAGGGCCCAGTATTTATCAAGCATGCCAAGACTCTTGATCACAAGGAATCCGGGGATCATGCCGCCGCCGAACACAAGAGTGAAGGTTACCAGCGCCAGGATGACATTCCGGCCCACCAGCGTTTTTTTGGACAGGGGGTATGCCATGGTCAGCGTAAAGAACATCGCCGTCGCCGCGCCTACAATCGTAACAAAGACCGCGACGAGGAAAGCCCTGAACAGCGTGCCGGACGAGAAGATGTACTTATACGCGTCCAGATGGAACTCCGACGGAATAATGAAAAACGGTTTCGACAGGATTTCCTTTTCCGATGCGAAGGAACAGCCCAGTATATACAGGAAAGGAAGAATCGTAATAACGGAGCAGAAAACCAGAAAAATAACGTTGAACGCATCAAATGTTTTGGACAGCCAGGATCTTTTCATACTCTTTCATCCCTCTATTTATGTATTTATGCAGCTTCGATTCGTACTGCCGGTTTTTTCCGGTCAGAAAATGCCCGATTCCCCCACTTTTTTGGCAAGCCTGTTGGCCGAATAGATCAGGACGATCCCGATGATGGCCTTAAACAGCCCGACCGCCGTGGAATAACTGAAAGCGCCCCTTGTAATACCCATGGTATACACAAATACGTCGAACACGTTGGATACGCTTCGATTCAGGGAATTGCTCATCAGGAAGAGCTGGTCGAAGCCGTTGTCCAGCACATGGCCCAGCCTCAATATCAAAAGGATGACAACCGTGCTCTTCAGCGCCGGAAGCGTAATATGCCAGATCTGCTTCCACCGGTTCGCACCGTCCATGATGGCGGCTTCATAAAGCTGCATGTCAACGCCGGCCAGCGCCGCAAAGTAAATGATCGTCCCAAAGCCCGTCTCCTTCCAGATGGTCTGTCCGACCACCATCGCCCGGAAGGTATCCACGCTTGTCAAAAACGGTACCGTCTGACCGCCTGCCGCCATGATAATCCGGTTGACCACGCCGTCGGAATTGAACAGGGTAAAGGTGAGGCTGGCAACGATAACCCAGGAAATGAAATGCGGGATGTAAATAAACGTCTGGACCGTCCGCTGCAGCCACCGCTTGCGTACTTCGTTCAGCAGGATGGCCAGGATGATCGGAGCCGGGAAGGCGAAAAGAATATTATAAAAGGAAATAATCAGCGTATTGGCAAAAAGCGGACCGAAATCCTGGTTGGTAAAGAACTCGATAAAATTCTTGAACCCCACCCACGGGCTTTTGAAAAAGCCCAGATAGGGATTGTAATCCTGGAAGGAAATCAGGATGCCCCACATGGGCAGGTATTTGAATACAATAAAATGAAGCGCCCCGGGGATCAGCAGGATATAAAGCCAGATATCCTTCCGGATCAGCTTCAGTTTGGATGTTTTTGCGGGTATCTTTCCTGCTTTCAGGGGCTGTTGGTGCTTTGCGGCAGGCTGAGCGGCAACATTGCTCAAAACGAGAGACCTCCTTTGGAATTCCTGTTTATAATCTTTATTGTGGATTTATTTTATGTCCCGAAAGGATTGCATACCATAGTCATTAAAGAGACACCTTTCGTTTTGGGTTCAACTGTCGCCGAAATTCCCGTCGCGGAATCGTTAAACTCCTTATTTCTCAACCTTTGCAGGATATGTGCATGTACGCCCGCCGAGTGAATTGCACGGGATATGCATTAGAGCTACAATTGTGAAAACACTATGGATTTTAGGGGCCGGAGGGTATAGAATCATTTTGTTCAATCGATCCATAACAATATTTTAAGGAATGATCGAATCATAAAGCCGGATTCTTGAGCGAGGAATTTTTCGTCCTTACAAGGCGGAGGAAGGCGCAATAATTGGTTTATTGCAACTGACGACAACAAAGTAAGGGCGGAAAATAACCGCTCCAGAACCGGAATTTATGATTCGATCATTCCTAAAGCAGGTGCCGCATGGAGAACTATATACAAGAGAAAGAAAGCGCATACGAGACATACGGAAACGACATTGAGAAAATAGTCCGGCTCACGGCGGGCCGCTATATGGGGCAGAACCCTCCGCAGCCTCCGGTCTACAGGGCCTATAACAAAAACGGCATACGGAGGCTGGCCGATTACCGCTATGATTTCAACTTCGGCGAAATTTTCCCTTTGTCCCCTCCCCTGGCGCCCTACGAGACCTTCGTGTATGCCTGGGCAAAGCTCTGGAGCGACCAGGAGACGGATTTCAATTTTAATATCACGGCATACGGGCCCGTAATGGTATTTGTAAACGAGCAGCCGGTCTTCAAGTCCAATATTCTCAACGAGAGGTATCGGGATTACAGGAGTCCCGTAAAAGTCAGGCTGACCAGAGGCTGGAATTCCTTTGTCCTGCGCTTCATCAAAACGCCGGCCGGCTTCGGAGGTCTGCTTGGGCCGACTTCGCCGAAAAGCCTTCCCCTGGCCTTTGTAATCGCGTCGGCGGAGAGGGAGGGCCAGTCCGGATGGCTCCATACGAAGCCCCTGACCGCCGAGCTGGACAAACTGCCCATGATCGGCGACAGCGAAGAGGGGTCCGGGGTGGGCAAGCTGCCTACGATCGGCGACAGCAAAAAGGAGACCGGGCTGGAATGGCTCCCTGCCTGGAAATGGCATGAAAAGGAGCTTTCCTACGGACAGTTCAAAAGGATGTACAGCCTTCGGAAGGGATGCTCCGCACTGGGCTGGACCACGGTATATTTCAAGAAAGCGGATGTCGGCAGCTATGCAATTCAGGGTTCAAACGCCGGACCCATAAAGGTTTTTCTGGACGGCGGCGAACTGCTGTCTTCCGATCTGTCGGGATGTTTTCATAAGCGCTTTACAGCGGCCCATGGCAGGCACGACATTCTTGTAACGTGTCTTTGCGGGGAGAAGGACTGGGGATTTGACCTGAAAATCACCGACGAAGAGAGCGGAATGGAAATCCCGCCGCAGGCTCCGGTTCGCGTTCACGGGAGCAGGAGCGCATGGTTTTACGCAGGCCCGCTGAAAGACGCGAAAGTCTTCGGGCCGGACAGCCCGCCGGCCATAGAGCGCCTGATCCCCGGCGCAAAGGGCATGACCTGCTGGCGGCTGGACGAGCCGGGGACCTGGATCCGCCCGTTCCGCGAAAACCAGCTTTTCGGGAACTGGAACTACCCGCTGGGCGTTACGCTGTATGGCCTTATCGCTGCTGCGGAAGCCTTTAAAAATCCGGATATCCTGGATTATGTCCGGGAACATGTGGAAGCCTGTACATCCACCCTGGACTACGCCCTGTGGGACAAGGACCAGTATGGGGCGGCAGGACTGCATCACCATATGACGGAGATGGACTGCCTGGACGACTGCGGTTCCTTTGCGTCCACTATGCTTGAGCTGGCCTTGCACACGACTGTCTGCAACTCCCGCGAGGTGGCGGATTACGTTGCCGACTATATCCGGAACCGGCAGCCACGGCTTCCGGATGGCGCTTTTGTCCGGAGAAACAGTTACAGCCTGATCGCGGAGGATACGCTATGGGCGGATGATCTGTATATGAGCGTGCCGTTTCTCTGCAGGTACTACCGGCTGACGGGGGATGACTCCGTAATAGATGATGCTGCAAACCAATTCCTGTGCTATTACAAGTACCTTTTCAGGCCGAATAAGGGTATTTTGTCTCATGTTTTCGATTTCAAGATCGGCAGGGCGACGGAAGTATCCTGGGGCAGGGGCAACGGATGGGCCGTGTTTTCCCTTGCCGAACTGCTGGACGTGCTCCCTTCGGACCACAAGGACCGGCCGGAACTGCTGAAAATGTTCCGGCAGCTTTGTGCCGGATATCTGGCCCTGCAGGATGAGGAAGGCATGTGGCATCAGGTTTTGACCGACTGGGAATCCTACCAGGAATCCTCCTGCACTTCAATGTTTCTTTACGCATTTGCAAGGGGCGTCCGGCATGGCTGGCTTGAAGACAGGGATACCTATACGGAGGCTGCCGAAAGGGCCTGGAAGGCGATATCGAGGATCTCCGTAGACTCCCAGGGAAATGTTTACGGCGTATGCAGGGGCTCCGGCTTTTCCTTCTCCTCGGATTATTACAAAAATGACCTCTCCTGGAACCTGAACGACACCCATGGTACCGGGATCGTCATGCTGGCCGGAATAGAGGCCCTGAAGCTGGAAAATACGCTGCGGCTGGGGAAAAACGCATTGCGGCCGGAAAATGCGCCGCAGAAAGGCGGTGAAAGGAAATGAGCGGGGAGCTGGATATGACATTGATTAACAATATTTCCTAAAGAACTGAAGCGAACCGGATTATAGATTCCGTGGTCTGGAGCAGATCATCCCTACAGCTGTCCTTTGCAATTTCAAATGGGATAGGTCTTCTCATAGTGCTGAATACGGCACTTATTCCCTTTTTATAAATATCATCTATATTATCTCCAATGTTCCCCACAATTGCAATTACAGGTATTTCATACTGTGCTGTCCTTTCGGCAATGCCTAAAGGTACTTTTCCTCTCAGGCTCTGGCCATCAATCTTTCCTTCCCCGGTAATTACAAGGTCTACTCCCTGCAGAGTTTCATCAAAACATACAGCATCCAGGATAATATTAATCCCGGATTTGAGAACTGCGCCCGCAAAGACTGCAAGTGCCGCTCCGAGTCCCCCTCCCGCCCCTGTTCCGGGTATCTCCTGAACGTTTATCCCAAACATGTCTTTGATTACAGCTGCATAATGCCTGAGATTTCTGTCGAGGTCCTTTACCATGACTTCATCTGCACCCTTTTGAGGTGCATAGACGTAGGCTGCACCCTCCGGTCCATAAAGCGGATTGCTGACATCACAAGCTACAAGAATCTCACTTTCTTTTATTCTTTTGTCTACTTTTGTTATGTCAATCCGGCTCAACCCAGCCAACCCTCCGCCATTTAGGGGTATCTCATAACCGGCGGTGTCAATAAATCTAGCACCGAGCGCCGCAAGCGCACCTATTCCGCCATCATTTGTAGCACTTCCACCTATACCTACAATAATTTTCTTACAGCCACGGTTAAGTGCATCAAGTATTAACTGTCCGGTTCCATAAGTTGAAGCAATAAGCGGGTCCATATGCTCCCCGACCAAAGATAGCCCTGAAACCGCTGCCATTTCTATTACCGCAGTCTTGTTATCTTTTAATATCCCGTAAAATGTTTTTATATCCCTGAAAAAAGGATCTTTAGCGTTTATGAAGACCTTTTTCCCGCCAACGGCAGTCAAAAAAGCATCTACCGTACCTTCTCCGCCGTCAGCTATGGGAACCTTTACCGTTTCTATGTCCGGCCTGATGTTTTTTATACCTTTTTCAATTAGATCACAGACCTCAATAGAGCTCATGGTCCCCTTAAAAGAATCCGGTGCAATAAGAATTTTACTTAACATCTGTTCCTCCCCAACCTCTGGAATATCCGCCTCTTAGGCTTTAATAGCACCGGATAGCACGCCGTCTATTATATAGCGCTGAAGGAAAACATAAATTATGATAATGGGTGCCGCTACAATGATAAGTGCGGCCGATTGCAGCGTCCATTGGTTGTTATGCTCTCCTGTAAAGACATAAAGACCTCTTGTAATAGGAAACAGCTTTGAATCCGACAGGAATATGACAGCCCGTATCACATCATTCCAAATCCCAATGGCAGTCAGAATGGCCATGGAAGCAATCGCCGGTTTCATCAGGGGAATCAGGATGGAAAAAATATACCTGAAATAGCCGCACCCATCTATTGAAGACGCTTCGTCAAAATCCTTCGGGATACCCTTTATATATGCCACAAAGAAAAGCAGGGTCACACCGCCGCCCCCTATCATACCCAGCATATAGCCTATCCTTGTATTGTACAGGTGCAATCTCAGGAGTAGCTGGAATTGGGGAATGATGCCATCCGGCAGGAACATGCCGGCAATAAACAGCCCAAGAATCAAATTACCATATTTCAAGAACTTCCTGGCAATCGGAAAAGCCAATAGTACAGCCAGCATTATGGAAAGAGCCGTACAGGTCACCATATAAAACAGGCTGTTGAAAATATTGTATTGAAAATGGGCTCTCTCCCAGGCCGTAGCAAAGTTTTGAATGTGGAAGGATTTTGCCAGGCTAACGGAACTCCTTATAAATTCCGGTTCGGTCTTTAACGAGGTATTAAAGACATAAAAAAGCGGAAACAAGTATAGGAGCAGCATCAAAAATATAAAGGAATAAATAATCAGCTTGACAGATACATTCTTCTTCATATATCCCTTTCCTTTCTGGACATGAAGTGTTGAGAAAGCAAAGTGGCCGCTAGCACAAACACAAACAATACCATCGACTGAGCGGCAGCGTAGCCTTGCCTCAATACGCCTGTGCTGCCTCCGACGTTTCTTCCGACTCCAAAAGCGGAATTGAAAATCCGCATGGCAAGGGTTGAAGTATCGAAATCGCCGCCGGTAGTGAATAATATCATTTGAAATGTAGACAAGGAACCGATTATTGCCAATAATACGTTGACACTAATCGTCGACCACAATAAGGGCAGCGTAATGTAGCTGAAAGTTTGCCAACTATTTGCGCCGTCGATGTCTCCAGCCTCATAAAGCTCTTTCGGAATACCCTGTAAACCGGCAAGAAAAATAACCATCGAGGTGCCCATTGCCATCCAGCATTGGCAAAAAATAACCAAATAAAATGCTATGGACCTATCCGCAAAGAAAGCGCTGCTGCTTCCCAGAAGCTTTAATATAATCGATGCCGGGCCATCAATTCCAAAAAACAGGTTCCAGCAGAGTGCCGTTACCATAACCCCGAGAACAACCGGGAGAAATATGACGGCCCTGAAAAAATTCCTGCCCCTTATGAGGCGGTTGTTAAGCGCTACAGCCACAAGCAAGCCTGCGCCGTTTTGAAGAAATGTCACCAGGAGGGCAAACACTATCGTTCTTTTTAAAGCATCCAAAGTATCCCTGTAATTCTGCAAAAAGAAGAATTCTTTGTAATTGGCCAGGCCGACGAACTTGAAAGGAATATTCGGCAGGCCGCTTATATCTGTGAAAGACAGCAGGAATGTAGCCACCGATGGGCCTAATCCCATAAACAAAAACAGAAAGGTTGCCGGAAGTATTCCACCAATTATGGCACCCTTTTTCCATGAAGTTTTTGATGTCACCATATAGTTACCCCATAAATCCGGCATAGGACGGATGAGAATCTTTAATATGAATGAGATTCCCGCATCGCAGACTTTTAATGCAGGAATCCCATTCAGTTGCATTTGCGACTACCTTTAGTGCTGATGCATAATTTTACAGGGCTATTTCAATGCCTTCATTGCATCGTCCCAGTCTTTTTGAGAAGCTGCCGCCAATTCTTCGGGCGTATTGACCGTTCCGCCTATGATTTTATACATGGTCGGTATGAAACCGCCGAATTTTCCTATCCCCTTGGGGAGCTTCTGGATCAGTTCAAAGTTCTTCTGGAAATTGACATTTAGCGGTGCAAGTTCGTTTAAAAACTCGTTTTTGATCGTAATCCCCTTCATGGTCGGTATAAAGCCGACGATATTCACATATTCGCTGTAAACATCTTTTTCAGAGAGAACGCTCAGCCACTTCAGGCATTCGTCCTTATTGGGCGAATTTGCTACAACCGCTATTTGAACATCGTATTTGCCGGCCAATTGCTGCGGACCTGCTCCGGTAGCGTCACCGGGGATTGCAAAATAGCCGAATTTAAAGTTGGGATCCACAGCAGAGATCTGCGCAGCCTGCCAGGTCCCGTCAGCATACATGGCAGCCTTTCCGGCTACGAACCTTCCCGGCACCGATGCGTAATCCACATTTGTAAAATCTTTTTCGTAATAGGAGAAGAACTGATACAGCTTCTTGTATATTGCCACTACATCCGGATCGGTATATTTTTTGGACCCATCCCAGAGTGCTTGTTCAAAAGCTACTGGGTCACTTACGTTTGCATTTATAAAACCGTTTGCAAGAAAATTCACATCTCCTGAATTTTTCCCGCTCCCTGTAAGCGGAGTGACTCCGTTCGCTTTAAGCTTTTCACAAAGGGCTATAAACTCTTCCCAGTTGTTCGGGAGCTTAAGGTCATACTTGTCGAAAATATCCTTGCTGTAAAATACGCCATTGTACGCTACCTTACCGGTATCGATCCCGTACACCTTGCCGTTGACAGTCGTTGCATCACGTAGTGAAACGGGGTCCCAGTTGCTCAGGAAGGGTTGATCCGTCAAATCCAATATATAGCCCGCCTCTATAAACTTCAGCCAATCCGGCTTGTCCATCCCTTTAGCCCAATCAGGAACGGGATTGTACATCCCGTTTGTAATGAAGTCAATATCATTGGCTGCAAGTCTTGTTTGTTGTAGCTGACTATAGGTAGAGCCGTCGACTGCGTTTACCTCCATGGAAATGTTCGGGTATTTCTCTTTAACCTTCTCCGTGACCATGTTCAAAGCATTGATGGTTGCTTCGTTCTGCCATGCTATAAGTTTCAGTGTGACCGGCTTCACTGCTTCGGTAGTGGTTACAGCACCTGAAGTTCCGCTGACATCCGTTGCTGCAGTGGTTCCACTGCCGGAAGCCGAATTTCCAGAAGAGCACCCTGCTATACTAAAGCATAAAATCAGTATCATACAAACAGAGGCAAACCTGAGTGATAATTTGCTCTTTTCCATAATGACATCCTCCTTATAAATTGATGGTTGTTTCCATGGTATCCACAAAACCTGACTGCTGTCCAAAAAGGTCTCCTGGTGCTTTATGCAACACTTTTGGCAGCTTGCATCCGGTATCCCGGAAATATCGGATGCCTGTCAAAAGTGATCCATACATATGAAGCTTTTATACCGTGCTACAATACTTATTGAGAAAGTCCGGCATTGAACTGGGGCAGGAAGTTCCTGTTGGCTTCGATCATCTCATCCATCGCCGCCCTTGCTTTATGGTAATCGCCAATAAGCGGATGGACCAGCAGAGCGGCCAGGGCTGAATTATAATCTCCATAAAGTCCTGCTTTAACTGTAAGTCTTTCGTATGCCTTAACAACTCTCATCATTCCCTTAATGTAGTCATTATCGAAAGAAGTAGGTTTTATGGGAACCGCGCCGTTTTTGTCCACTCTGCACTTTATTTCTATGACATCATCCTTTTCCATAAAGTCAAGGGCTCCATTATTTTTCACATCGACTACTATTTCATCTCCTCTGTCATTTTCAATGGCATCGATCAAAGAAACCGCTACCTCCGAATATAGAACGCCGCCTCTTTTGTCTAGCAGAGCAGGCTTTTCAGTGAGATTTTCATCCTTATACATTTCCAGAAGCCGCTCTTCGATCTCCATGCATATTTCCCCGCGGGTTTTGGGTGATTCGATGCAATGTTTGATCTGCTCCTCCCTGAAATTATAGTAATTAAGATATCCGATCGGCAGGCCCTTCATGCTTCTGAGCAGTTGCTCGTCATAGACGACTTCGGGAATATTGCTGAGACTGTTAATTTCCCTAAGGTCAGACAGCTTTTGCTGTAAAATTTCCTTACCGTCGGCATAAATCCCGGTAACCCAGGAAAGGTGGTTTAAGCCTATGAAATCATAATCGAACTTTTTTGTTCCCTCGGGAAGGGTTTTCTCAATGGCCCGGATCATATGGATCGGACCGTTGCACAGACCCATCATTTTTGTACTGCTGTTATTCAGCACTGCTTGTGCAATCAGACCGGATGGGTTTGAAAAGTTAATGAGCCATGCATTGGGGGCCAATCTTTCCATAGTCTTTGCCACATTCATGATGACCGGTATGGTTCGAAGAGCCTTCATGAATCCCCCTATCCCGGTTGTCTCCTGTCCAAGCAGTCCGTATTTGAGGGGGATTTTCTCGTCAAGGACCCTTGCCTCAAGACGGCCAACCCTGACCTGGCCGATAACGTAATCGGCTCCCTCAACGGCTTCCTCTACGCTTCCGGTAAATACCACCCTGGCCGGCACTCCGTGGGCTTTCAATATTCTTTTTACAAGATTCCCCACTATTGTACGCTTGTTTTCATCTATATCCATAAGGTAAACACTGTCGAGCTTCAAACACCCCATCCTTGTAATAAACCCGTTTATAAGCTCCGGGGTATAGGTGCTTCCCGAACCGATTACTGCAAGCTTTAATGCTCTCATGTTCTTAATCCCTCCCTACTTTATCGACACGTTCAAAGAACTCATTGGTAAGCTTTTTCACTAATGTATCGCTTTTTACACGCTTAATGCTCTCGGCCAGGCTTTGTGCCATTATATCCACGATGGCCTTTCCCTTCTCCTTTGAAGCGGACCTCGCGTCTCCTGCATAATGCTCCGGATAACAGCTGTACCAGTCTATGCATGTGTTTGTAGCAGTAAGGCTGCTAAGCCTGTTGAGGGAATTTGACGGTTCGTCGGGAATAGCCTCCATTTTGACGAAATCCGCATAATTTACAAGCATGATACTGGTTTCCCATTCACAGGCGTGGCCTGGGGGCGTTGAAAGGATATTGTTGATCCCTTCGGGAAAATTGTCATTATAGATAAAGATATTATACGGTTTCTGTTCCTTAAGCTGGCATTGCAGAAAATATTTCAGCCAGTACCAGCTCCCGCCGTGAAAATTATAAAATATGATTTTTTCAAATCCGTTTCTCCCTATTTCGTCGACCAGGCTTTCAAGTACGCCGGTCAGCAATTCGGGTTTAATCGCGATAGTACCGGGAAAACAGCGCGCCTCAAAAATCTGTCCGAAATAGAAGGCCGGAAAGACGACTGCGGGCTCAATCTCGGCTGCTCTTACAGAAATCGAATGCGCATTGAGAAAATCCGTACCCAACGGCAAATGATCCCCATGACGTTCCATCACCCCTAAAGGCAGAATACAGATACCGGTTTCCTTTACCGCTTTTTTAAAATCCGTTGAAGTCAGCAACTCCCACTGCATGTAAATATCATCCTTTCATCAAGAAGTTTGAGATTTTCACACACCAGATTTTTCAATCCGGGTTCTATCCCGCCGGCCAACTCTTCAATTGCCCAAGAAACCGCCCCTGCCACAGGGGGTGCACTTAAGATGATATAGCTTATCCTGGGGTCCATGATCTCGTCGATTTTTTCCTTAAACCCATTGAACATCTCCGGACTTTCGGCCTTAACATAGCACGCTCCGGCAAGGATAATATCAATCCCTTCGGCATCCGTAAAATCGAGATGCTTCATTGCCCCGAGTACTGCTTGGGCAGTATTGTTCCCTGTATCTCTCAAAAGCTTGCGCGCCACTACGTCGCCTTTCGCTGCGGCTGCAAAAATGAATTTTGAGAATTCATCTATCTTCAACTCGCCTGTTGTAAAAACTTTCTCGCAAACGGCATCCACAAGCATTCTGCTGTCACTTATCCCAAGGCTCTCGAAAAGCATTTCGGACATTTTTGTGGATTCCCCGCAGCGGAAATGCTGTTCATAGCTTCTCCTTATTACCATTTCTCCCATATGCAGAGCGCCTGCATCATCGCCGAAGGTCGTGCCCAGGCCGCCGATCTGGATTCTTCTGCCATGCGGGTCTATTGCGGCGCAGCTTGTACCCGCGCCATTGATGCTGCAAATTCCATATTCGTATCTGCTTCCGGCCTTTATACCGAGATATGCGTCATTACATGCCAAAAACCTTTTAAATCCGAGATCCGATATGGCATCGCAACAATTGCGGTGCTGAATCTCCCTGTCTATTCCCGCCATGCCAAAGACCGCAAAGTCGATTTGCCCCGCCTCCAGTCCTTCGTCCTTAATTAGCCTTCCTATCTGGAGATCAAGTTCTCTCTTCATTCCCGCATAACCATCTGCAAAGTTTTCGTGGCTTGCTGTTCCCGCTCTTATATGATTTATCACATTACCTTCAGTATCCGCCAATACATACTGAGTTTTACTGTTGCCGCAATCAACACCTAAAACGAGTTTCCGCTCCATTACCGCACCTCCGCTGATAGTTCCATTTTAGCATCCGGATGGCTGCGGCTCTATTTATATTTCATCAAAAAATTACTGTATCTTATCAACCGCTATTATTGCCATAAATCTTGCAACACTCTGCATACCGCAAATGAGCAGGTGTGTGCAATATTTTGCAAAAAAATAAATAACGGCATTACCTTATATGCCGCATGAGAATATTCTGGTATTGAACTTATGGATTCTTTTCATTTCTGAACTGAAGAGGAGCTTTATGCGTATATCTCTTAAATGCATTGATGAAATTGGACATTGTGAAAAAGCCGCATTCCCCCGCTACATCAAGAACGCTCATGTTCGTATCAGTGAGAAGCTCTGCTGCTTTTAAAATACGCAGATGATTAATGTATTCAACAGGCGTTTTCCTAATGGCGCTTTTAAATACTCGAGAGAAATTGGGAATGCTCATGTTTGCATATGTAGCCATGACCTCAAGCGTAAGTTTTTTATCCAGGTTCGATTCAATATAGTTAAGAAGCGGTATGAGTCTTTCCCGGTCGCGTACCATGTCGCGGAAATCAGACCAGCTTTCTATGCTGTTTCCCCTGCCCAATAGTGTTGCAAACTTTATGAGTCCGGAAATTACTGCCTGCTGATAATAAGGCGTTTTACCGGCGTATTCTCTTTTAATATATTCGAGCTGGCCAATCAGTTCTTTTAGAAACTCTTGAGAGCCGTCGACCTTGTTTGTCCTGTCGCCGCCAAAATACCAGTAAACCTTTAATATGTCAAGCCAGCAGCCGTTTTTAATATCGGGGCAAATAAGCGACTCGGCAAACATCATTACCTGCATTATTACATCCACATCATTATACGCCATATGGACATCATGCTTGTTGATGATAAAAATATCTCCTTTAGCAAATGGGTATGATTGTCCATTGATAAGATATATGCCCGTACCTTCCACTATATGATCGACCTCAATAGCATCATGCTTATGCAGTCTGCTTGAGATTTTTTCTATTCCGATAGAATCTGCAACAAAAAAGGGGAATTTACTGTCAAAGTCTACCGGCAATCTTTTGTCCTTATTTTCTTCCATGGTTGTACCCCTTGGTCCGTCGTATATTATCAACTGAAACCGCTGCCAGCCCGTCGTGGAAATCAGAGGCGGAATCAAATACTGCGAATACGGCCATCTTGCCGTTCTTATCTATATATCCCCATTTTCCATTCATATTTACCGCCGCCCTATTTTCAGAGAAACACTCCGATTGGCAGAATCAGGTTTTATTACAGTTTTCCCCGCTTTGTCCACACAACCCCATTCTTTTGACCTCCGCCTTAACCGAAAGAATGGAACCGGGATAAATAAGGCTCGGAGTTATGTAAACATTCTGAACGCTCGGAGTCTCTTCTGCTTCCAATGCAAAAAGAAGATGGCTTCTTCATTTTGTACTACCCGCTATGAACCATTAAGGCTAGTATAATATAATATTACCACAAGATGATATGCATGGCACATATCACTTTAGATAAGGCCGAGAGATAAATGTACCTTATTCAAGGAGCGGCTGTAGCAGATGCATAATTAAACAACAACTGCCTTCCATAACTGCCTCCCCTGAATGGCAGCTCCCCGGACTCCAATGAATCTCCGGTCAGCACCTGACCGTCCGACATGAATTCATAACTGATGCCGGAGGTCTTAAGGACAGTTGGCGCTACATCCAGAAAGGAGGCAACCTCTTTTGTTTCCTTTCTTACCTTGCCATCGGGAGTAAGAACCATCATGGGTACGAATTCAAAATACCTCCCGTCCATCGTAAAGGCCGCCTGGCTGTATACCTGGGACTTGATATTTGGGGTATGGTCCCCGTAGATTATAATATAGGTGTTTTTATATTTCGCCCTTACATTGCTGACAAACTCCCCGATACATTCATCCACATAAGAAAACGAATTATAATATTCCTTAACGGTTTTATCACCGATATCATCATAAAGCGGATTATTGTAATAGCTTCTGACGAGAGTAAAAGGCCCGTGACTGGACATCGTGATAATATGGGCAAGAAAGGGACCGCTCACCGATTCCAGCTTGTCGAAAGCGAAGCTGAATACCTCGTTGTCGGGCATTCCCCATCCTTTTTCAGGAAGCTCCATTTTCTGTGAATCATAAAAGTTGCCATAGCCTATTTTACGGAATGCTTCCGTTCGATTGAAAAAGCCGCCGATATTTCCATGAAAAGCCATCGTCGTATAAGAAGCATTATCGAGTCTTTTTATAAGGGAGTTTGGATATTCGTAGCTGTTCAGTTTAAGGGACGGGTAATCCTGGAGAGCCTCCATGCTGTTCAGGACAGAGAATTCACTGTCCGAGGTTCCTCCGCCCCCATGATAACTCATCGCATAGGGGTAATAAATACTCTGGGACTCAAGAGAATGAAGGAATGGCGTAACATATTGACCTTTGTAGGTTTGATTAACGATGTTGGCATCCATAGACTCTACCTGGATCAGGATATAGTTTGGCGCTGGATTGCCATCTGGGTTTTGTGATTTTGACGATGATGCAGGGGAAGAACTGATTTCTTTTCCATATTGAAATTTGTCGATTACATTGCCTTCATCACTATAGCGAATGACATTTACGACATTGTTGATCACTGTTCCCTGTACCTTTACAAGCTGAGTGTCATTGGCATCCCTACTGGGATTCTGAAGGAAGTTAACGATTGAATAATTCCTGACATAATTAAGGCCTTCCAATGCAGCTAAAATCAGCACAGGCGCCAGCAATACAACAAGCATTTGCTTACCGGACTTCTTTTTGCGTTGTTCTGGCCTTTTAAGAGCAAAAAGGATATAAACAAAAACGGGTAAATCAATGAAAACCAATAGCATTTTAATGTTGAGCGGAACTGCGAATTGCTCTACCACTGAAAATGCCTCACGGAATAATGTGATGCATTGTATCACGTTGAGGTAACTTCCGAAATAAAAATAATAACCCAAGTTAACTATGATATAAAGAGTCTGCAGAATGTAAAGAGTCCCCATTAAGACCTTTGAGCCCAGCTTATAGATCAATGGATACAAAATCACAATAATCATCAGGGTCCGAAGAAACTCGTATCCCAGTATTTTCATATTTACCTGTTGTATAAGGAAAATAACATAAAGGACGATTTTTAATGAATTAAAAAGAAAAAAGGCGACATAGGCCAATAAAGACGGATTCATAGAAAAACCGGATACTAACTGAAAATCAAAGGGCTTTTGCATTGATCTTGGCAGTTCTGTACTCGACATTTAGGCATACTCCTCTTGTATTTTTCATCTCGGCGCATAGTATAGCTATGAAATAATTCTAAGAAGGAATTGTGAAAAAACTATTAACAAACCCAAGCAGAATTGTGTCAGTTTTTGAAGCTTTTCTAGATTAAGGAAGAAATGATTGGATTTGAAATAATAGACTTGCCATCGGCATCTCTGGGATACGGCATTAAACAAAAAAGAGAGCCTTTAAGCTCTCTTCTAAACGGAACAAACAAGCTGACTAGCTCTTTCCACCTTCAAATGTCATATGATCATCTCCTTCGTATATACCCACTATATTATAGTCATATTTTTCGTCTTTTGTGCATATAATAGTATTTCCACAAAAATAAATATTTATACATGCTTCATTGAAATAACAATGCCTTCCCCTGGCATGATCCAGCCTGACGACTTAATTATTATGGAATGGGATGATTTATGGATTTTGGCCGCTTCCCCATAATCATCTTTTAAAAAGCTAAAAACGAAACCATCTAAAGTATAATCATTATTCGGTAAATTATACACGGTAGTTAGGTTGTGGCATGGAGCACTTAGTCTATTATTGTAATAAATATCCGAAATAGGAACTGTCGTCTCAACATCAAACTCAACTACACAGGAATCACAAGCTTCGAATTCATAATCAAAGTCCAAAATCAACGTATATAAATCATTGTTAGTAATTTCATTAGTATTTTCTTTTTCCTTCTCGTTTTCTTGAGCTTTTATTTTTTCAATTACCTCCCGAAGTTTATCATTAACTTCTTTCGTATAATCGATTGGTTTATTGGCTTGATTACTGTTTTGATCCATGGAATGGTCTTTTTTAAAAATAACGGACTTGATTTTATAAATATCTTCAATTTTTATCTTATCAATCTTATTAAATTCACCGCCAAACGGGATTAATATCTTGTTAATGCAGTTCCCATCTTTATCCTTTTCTATGCCGTTTACCACTTTTATTCTCTTATGTATCTTTTTATTTATGACGTGCTTCTCGCTATCTATATCGCAATCGACTATTATCAATAATTCTTTATAATAATATGATTTAAGCAGCTTCGTGAGGGCTTGATGGACAAGATGATAAAAGTTGTCCGTTCCTATATCTTTCCCGTTAAAATAGAGCTTGGATTCAATTTTATCTCTTAACGTCTTCATCTTTGTTTCATCCATATGCTCAAGAAAGCCATCCTTGATCATTACATCCGTTAAGCGTTCAATAAAGTATTCGGTAAATTCCCCCAGTTCTAAAAATAATGTGCCAAACCCCAGGGTAGTAAATACTACTCCTATGCTTTCCAGCAATGACTTCCAGCCAGGATTGATATTATCCCAATGAAATAAATCTCCTTTGATAAAAATTTCCCTGCTGATTCCCTCTATGGATAATAATAATATGCCAAACAAAATGAAGATAATGGCATATACTTTTATCTTTTTACCCCGTTTAAAAATTCTTCTAAAGAATTGATATATACTCATATTTGGTAATGTCTCCGGCATAAAGTACACAATAAAACATCCTTGTTTATTTGTATTAGCAAGGATGTTTTAATATTACATAAAGAAACATTACTGTGACATTATGCTCCGGACAGGGCAAGACTAAAATCCGAGCGTTTCAAGCCATTTGACAAGCAGCCCCGCCCATTGTGCGACATGCGTATCGGGAGGCATATCCGTATTGCTCCCGTCTGCCAGACCTGCCCCATGCGGACCATAGGGAAAAATATGCATTTCGTATGGTATGCGGTGATCGGAGAGCCTGCCTGCCATGTTGAGGATATGAGAAGCAGGCACAATGTCATCATCGCCTGTCTGCCACATGAAAAACGGAGGCGAATCCGGCTGCAGATTCCGATCCGGCGAGAACCTTTCCAGCTCTTCCGCACCGTAACCTGTATCAAGCAGTACTTCCAGCCCGGGGACCGACGCCGGGGAAATCGATCCGTAACATTGTATTGCCGCATCCGGACGGGATGATATGCGCTCGACCGGATCGTCCGCCCGGGGGCTGCCCCGGTCATAAAGCGTCGCCGCCATTCCGGCGAGATGGCCTCCGGCGGAAAACCCCAGGATCGCTATTTTATCCGGAAGTATGCCCCACTCCGCCGCCCTTGACCTGATCAGCCGTATGGAGCGGTTTGCATCCGCCAGGGAATCCCGGAGCAAATAAGGCTTGACCCTGTAGTCCAATACCGCTGCAGCCATTCCATGAGCATGAATAAACCTCGCAACATGCCCTCCTTCATAGGAAGATTTGCATAAGTACGCGCCTCCCGCACATATTATAACCACTCCCCGGGGAGTGGTTCCGGATACCGGCAGGAATGCAACCGAAGGCTGCCTCTGACCGGCTATGCCGGGATCGAAGCCCGGAGCTCCATCCTCCCACAACGCGGTCTGCTCCATTCTGTCCAGGTCGGCGTACCAATTTTCCATAACCCTCTTTATTTTTTCCTCTTCCAGCACGAACGAATCACCTGTCTCTCCACATGATAAACTTCTCAAAAAAGTCCATCTGTGCCGATATCTCTTCCGGCTGCAGCAATAAAGGGTCGGCGTGGTGGCCTGCCCCTTCGACCAGGGACAGCGTCACATTTGCATTCCCCGACGCATTCCTCAGCTTTTCTGCGAACTCGATGCTCTGAGCGGCATCGACAATCCTGTCCCTTGAACCGTGGCAAAGGTAAAAAGGCGGCGCCTCCGGCGATACATAAGCAACCGGACTTGCCGCATAGGCCGCTTCCACCGCGCTTACCACGGATTTACCCAACAGAAAGTCCGCAGGCGGGTATGGAAATCCAGTCTTCAAGGCATTGCCCCCACCCGCTTCATCAACTGCGAATTTGTAAAGATCGGTGACGGCCGAAATGACCGCCGCGGCCTGAACACGGCTTGATGCGCCGCAATAGCCCGCGCATGTGCCGTCAAGTGCGGGAACGTTGTGTGTAAGAGCCGCCAGCGCAGCAAGATGACCGCCGGCCGATCCTCCCCATATACCGATATTGTCGCTCTGAAGGCAATATTTCCAGGCATTCGCCCTTATATACCGGATGGCTGTTTTGAGATCATAAATCTGGCATGGAAATTTAGCTTCCGTACTTAACCGATAATTTACGGGAACCAGTGCGAATCCTCTGTCCAATGCCCCACACAGCGGCTGCAGTTGAATTCTTTCCGATTTGTCGCCGCTCATCCAGCCCCCGCCGTGAATCCACAGCAAGATGGGATAGGGTCCGTCTCCCGTGTCCGGAAGGAAAATGTCGAGCCTCTGCGAGGCCGATTGCAGTGAGTAAGGAAGGTCGGTCCATTGTCTGGATACAAAGCTCATATCCGCTTTTTCAAAGAGGAGGGCTCCGTCAGGCATTTGTCATCCTCCGGAAGAAGCCGGCCATATTCCCGATTGCTTCATCCGCCTCGGGAAATTGCCCTATAAAGGAATGGAAGCCGTGGAACATGCCGTCCCAGATTTTCAGCGTCACCTCCACGCCTGCCATCCCTGCCTTTTCCGCCAGCCGTATCGAATCCGAAAGCAGGATCTCGTCCGTTCCCACCTGGACCAATAAGGGCGGAAATCCCGAATAGTCGCCGTAAAGAGGAGATAGGCACGGATTGCCGAGATTTTCACCGGATGCGAATGCTATCAATGTCTTCCGGATTTCACCGGGAGTCAGAACAGGGTCAGCCTCCTCCTTCTGATGGAGGGAAGCTCCTGTGAGCAGCATATCGGTCAGGGGCGACATAACGGCAACTGCCGCCGGCAACGGTTCACCCGACGCTTTCAGCGCCAGTACCGCAGCAAGCGAGAGCATTCCCCCCGCCGACTCCCCGGTCACAACCATCCGTTGCGGAGGCATGCCCAGTTCCAGCAGACCGCGGTATACCGCCAGGCAATCGTCGTTTGCCGCGGGATAGGGATGCTCCGGCGCAAGCCGGTAGCCTATGGAAATGGCATTCATGCCGGACGCTTTTGCAATGGCTGCCGCCAGGAAGCGGGTCGAATCTATCGAAAAGCACGTAAACCCGCCCCCGTGAATATAGAGGATCGCTTTGTCGGCAGGGGCATTTTCCACCATGATCCATTCCGTATCGACACCGCAAAATTCTCCCCTTCTGAAGGTGCAGCAGTCGGGCAGGGGCATACCGGAATACTGGCTTTCGATTGATTTGCGCTCCTGGGTAAAATCAATTTCCCTGTTCTTTCCCAGCATTCTTCTATTCTCCATCAGTGCTGCTTTGATCCGTTTGCTTTCATTACTTGCCAAAATGGTCTCCTCCTGTCTTGCCGTGCGTCAGCCTTTTACGGCTCCGGCGGTCAACCCCTCGACGAAATATTTCTGCGTAAAGACAAAAGTTACAAACAAAGGGATAAGAATCATGCATATCGCAGCCGTCATAAGACCCCAGTCGGTAGTATACTGGCCCTGGAAATTCAGAAGGCCGACCGTCAGCGGGATGCCCCTGTCCGAAGTAAGCGTGGCAATCTGAGCCCACATAAGCTCTCCCCATACAAAGCAGAAGTTCAATACCATGCAGGTAGCCAACGCGCCTTTGGTCAAAGGCATTATTATGCGAAGCATTGTATTCAGCTCGCCGCTCCCGTCCATTCTCGCGGATTCCAGCAATTCAACCGGGATGGTCTGGAAAAAGTTCTTGAGTATGACGATGGTTCCAGGCAGCAGCCAGCCGATATAGGCAAGGGTAATCGGCATATAAATGATATTGATCAGCCTGAGCTTGCTCATGAATATATACAAAGGCATTATAACAGACTCCGTAGGCAGTATCTGGACTATGATAAGGAGCGCCACAATGGCCTCTACAAACGGAACTTTCAGCCTGGCAAGCGCATATGCCGCCAAGGTGCCGAATGCCGTACCGATGAGAAGGGAGAACGCCGCGATGGCTATGCTGTTGAAAAAATACTCTCCGATATGGCCCTGGACAAAAGCATTGATATAATTGCCGATATAGAAGCGCGAAGGCAGCGACCATATGTCGCCGTAAAACTCATCTGCGGTTTTTAATGACGTAATCAGTGTAAAGAGCAATGGATATATGTTAATAATGACAAGTACAATCAAAAGAATACGGGATATTTGTTTTGAGACAAAATCGGATTCTCTCCCATGCTTCTTTAATAAAGCGGCTTTAGTATTCATACCTGTCCCCCCTTGTAAGCCTTTGGACTGCCAATATGGATACCGAAACCAATATGGTAAGCAATACCCCTATTGCAGCCGCATATCCGAACTGGTTGTATTGAAAGCCCACCTCGAGCATCCGGATGGGCACTGTTTTTGAAACATTGCCCGGTCCGCCTTTGGTCATGGTCCATACGACGTCATAGGTCTTGAACGACCACATCAGCACCATCATAACGGTTAACTGGACAGTAGGCTTTATCAGGGGCAGGATAATGATCCTTACCTGTTTGAAATAGCCGGCCCCGTCTATTCTGCCGGCTTCGAACATGGAAGGCGGAATGGAGGTGACGGCGGTATAAAACAGCATCATTACGATCCCTGTAAACCGCCAGCCGCCGATGATGGAAATGCACCAGAGCACGGTCTGGGGCTCTCCCAGCCATGCATGCTGAAGCGAGTTCAGGCCGAAAATGCCCAGAAGGCTGTTCAGAAGACCGGTATCCGGGCTCAGTATGAAAACAAACAGCAATCCTATGACGGTAAAGGGTGTCATACTGGGTGTAAAAAAAACAAAGCGGTAAAACGCCCCTTCCCTCCTGCCCATCCTGTAAATCAGCAAGGCAAGGATAAAGCCGGAAAGGATCGCAATCAGCGTGCTGGCCGCCGAAATCAGGATCGAATTCCTGAAGCCCAGCAGGGTATCGCTGTCCGAAAAGGCATGCATATAGTTGGCAAGGCCGTCTGCCTGAAGACTTGAATTACCGTTCCATGAAGTGAACGACAATGCCAGGTTCCACAAAATAGGAACCACTGTTGTAAACGTTATGAACAGGAGGGCAGGCAGCGTGAATAATACGCCAAGAGCTCTCAAATGAGCTGTGCCGCGTTTCTCCATAAATTGATTCTTCACGAGATTCGCTCCTTTTTTAGGAAGTACCGGGAGCTTCCGCTCCCGGTACTTCCGGCCATTACTCCATCGTGTCCCGGCAATGGCGGGGACTTTTTCAGACGCCGTATTACTTTTTGCTTATGGCCGCCAGCCTGAGCTTTTCAAGGTCGTCCAGCGCAGCTTTGCCTCTGAAGATGTAATCCGAAGGCTGCTTCGTCTGGAAGGTGCTGGTCATTTCCGGAGAGATGGTCTGGATCAGCGTGGCCTGAATATTCGACGTATCCTTGGAGTATAGCGCGAAATTCGGATCGGACGACGAAACCCCCTTGACGGTTACGGGCGCTCCGCTGTCAACCCGCTTCTGCAGCACCTCCGGACTTGTCAGGTATTTCATCAGCTCTGCCGAGGCGTCGGGATGGGCGACGTTGGCCGGTATCATATAGCCGTTGCTGCCGCCGAGCACCAGATTTGTAGTGCCCATATGCGGCCAGCTTACGATCTGTACGTTTTTTAATCCGGAATCCATTACGGACTTGGAGGCAAGGATGTTTACATCCGCCTTCATGGCAATCTTCCCTGCTTTGAATGCTACGCTGACCTGTTCCAGGGTAGCTGTCAGAGCGCCCTTTCCAGGGTAGACATATTTGTCGTAAAGCTCTTTGGATGCGTCGAAGGCAGCCACAACGGAAGGATCCGTAAAGGGAATCCCGCCTGAATTGAATTCGTCCGCCTTGGCTTTGTCGGACCAGACGTTTATCAGGTTGTTGATCGGTACCCATCCGGCCCAGTCCTTATAGATGCCGATGGGCCATATTCCGGTTTTTTCCTTGATGGCTGCGCACGCCTTCATAAAGTCGTCCCAGTTGAACGGTCCGTCGGGAATGGTAATGCCCGCCTTGTCCAATATGTCTTTGTTTACTTCAAGAAGAGGGTAAACGGATGCATAAGGTACGGCATACACCTTGCCGTTATAATTGCCGGCATCCAGTACGCCGTCCAGAAATGAGTTTCTCCATTCCCCGTTGTTCGCGTTAAGGTAAGGCGTCAGGTCGAGAGCCATATTCGCATCGACGAACGTGCTCATGGCCGAAGGATAATACATTGCCAGGTCGATCGGATTGCCCGCCGCTATCGTTGTTTTGATATTCTTTTCCGCATTGGCTGTGTCCCACTGTTTTGATTTGATATCGTATTTGTCCGCAAAATGCTCCGTGAGCATCTTCTCTTCTTCAGAAGCAACCTTATCGTCCACTGAGGCGATCATTACCGTCAGGCTTATCTTTTCCACGGGCGTTTGCGGGTCGGCAGGCTGCTGTGTTTCCGCAGGCGTCCCGGAGCTTGCGGCTGCGGCAGATTGCCCGGGTTCATTTGAGGAGCTGTTCCCGCCGCATGCTGCAAGCAGCAGGGCAAAAGTTAACAATGCCGATAATAGTACGGCAATTTTTCTTGAAGTTTTCATAGCTTCCCTCCATACTAGTTGTAAATTGCTTGCTAACACGTGTTATACTTCTATACTACTTTCTGATGCTGCGAATATCCATTGGAGAAAACTACGATTTCTTTAGTTATTCTAATATGCTTTCCAAGCCTCTATACATTTCCCTTTCTGAGTTCGGTAGGAGGATATCCTTCGTTCTTTTTGAATATCTGGGTAAAATAGACGTAGTCGCGGTAACCGACCCTTTCCCCGATTTCATATATCAAAAGGTTGGAATGGAGTATCAGTTCCTTGGCCTTTTCAATCCTTATTTTATTGACATATTCCGTAAAGGAAATCCCCAATTCCTTCTTGAAGATGTGGCTGAAGTAGTTGGGTGTTTTACCGGCACGCCGGGCGAGGATTTCCACCGTCAAATCCGTATTGTAGTTTTTAGCGATATAGTCCATCGACTTTTGGACAGCCATACTCCGTCTGGATTTTTTGCTGTCGGAATATCGGAGGAATGCCTCCTTGTATAGTCCGAGGACGAATTCCCTGTATTCCCCGATGGTCTCGAACGAAGAAATATTCTCAATCCCGTCCATCCGGCTGTTGATATATTCCTCAAAGTCGTTCGGGCTTTCCCTCATTGCAGGAATAAGGATATTTACCAGAAACATGCAGAAATTGGCAATGCCGCTTTTATTGCAGCAACGCTCGCGGGCTATTGTCTCGAAATCATCGCGAATGGAAGAGAGAACCGCATCAAAATCAAGATTCTGCATATGACTTCTTACATATTCCTCCGTTATCGCCGAAACGAAATAATTCTTCTCCTGTACGGCAGGTTCCACAGGATAATTGACCGATCTCGTGCCGGAGTAGAGCTTTCCCTTCAGGGCCGCTATCGCCTGCCGGTATATTGCCGGTATATCGTTTACGGTTCCCGCGCTGCTGATACCGGCGGAAACCGTGAGCCCGGTCTGTTTTTCCAGTTCGGAATTCAAGCATGCCGTCCGGTTTGCCAGATCGTCCTTTAGTCTGTTCATATACAACGCGGAATCCACCGTTCTGAAGATAAACGTAAAAATATTCTCATCCGTTTTCAGAAACAGCGTTTCGGATCGGCTGAGCCCACAGCCCCGGATATATTCCATTACGAAAGCCTCCGGCTTTTCACCGGCGCACTTCTCATTTCGTACGTACCCCGCCCGGTAATGGTCTATTTCCATTACGGCGCACAAGAGCGTTCCTCTGCCGTCAAAATCGTAATATTGCCTCAGGCCCTCAAGTATGATATTCCGGTCCGACATTCTCCCGTCAAGCAGCTCCGATATGAATTTTTCCTTGTGTGATTCGAGATATCTATTGTAGTTTTCTTCAGAGACCTTTTCTTTTATGATGTCGTCCTTCATTTTCCGGATCAATTGGATCAGGCTGCGTACCTTGACCGGCTTAAGCTCATAGTCCACAGTACCGAACTGAATAGCCTTTTTCAAATACTCGAAATCGGAATACCCGCTTATGATCGCCGTTTTCACCGCCGGCATCCGTTCCTTCATCCTTCGCAGCAATTCCAGACCATCCATGCCAGGCATCCTGATATCCGTGATAACCATTTCCGGAAGCCTTGATTGAAACAATTCAAAGGCCTCTATCCCGTTGAAAGCCGGAAGAACCTCATCGATCCCGAGGCTCTTCCAGTCGATTCCTTCCTTTATTCCCTCCACAATTTGCCTGTCGTCGTCGGCAATCAGCAGCTTCATGAGCTTCTCCCCTCTTATCTGTTTCCTTGACCCGGCCCGGCATCGGATATCAGCTCCCGCTTATTTCCTGCCTCAGCGCCGGCAGCCGGACTTCCACTCGCGTACCGCTTCCCTCCCTGCTGTGGAAGCTTAAGCCGTAGCTGTCACCAAACCTCAGCTTAATGCGCTCATCAATGTTCTTCAGGGCGAAAATATTCGTTGACTGCTCTCCGTCTGCCAGCATGCTCCGTATTTTAGCTTCATCGCTCCCTTTGCCGTCGTCACGGACGACAAACCTCAGGATACCGTCCTCCCTGGCAATATCCACCTGGATCGTGCCGCCTTCCACCTTTTGCTCCAGTCCGTGAAGAATGGCATTTTCGACCAGCGGCTGCAAGATCAGCTTGGGGGTGGCATACTCCAGGGAATCGTTCTCCACACGGATGTCCAGAGTGATTCTATCCCCGTATTTCGCCTTTTGCAGGAACATATAATCCTTTAAAAAATCAATCTCTTCCCGGACGCTGACAATTTCCCGTCCCTTGTTAAGAACGTGCTTGAAAATTCCGGAAAGTGCTTCGATCTGCTCGCTTACATCGTAATCCCTGTTCTTGAGAGCCAGCCAGTGTATGGAATCCAGCGTATTATACAGGAAATGGGGATTGATCTGCGCTTCCAATGCGATGAGCTCCGCCTCGCGTTGCTTGATTTTCCCGATATACACGTCGTTGATTGTTTTTTCAAGCTGGCTGGCCATTTCAGTGAAGCCCAGGTTTATTTCCCCTATCTCATCCTTCCTTTGTGTATTGAGCGCGACATGGAAATCCCCTTTCCGCAGCTTGTACATTTCCTTATGAAGCCGGCTCAAAGGCTTTACCAGATAGATGCTCTGTATGATGGAAAAGAGTATGCCGAAAAGAATACATAACAGGACAGCTATGACAATTACCATATTGACGGCGGTCTTGCCCGGCATGAACGATTCCAGGGGAATCGTCTCAATCAACTGCCAGTTGGGTCCGGAGACAGTATAATGCAGCACAACGCTTTTTTCATTTTCAATGGTTGCAAGGAAAAACCCCTCTTTTTGCTGTAATGCCTTTTTTATATGCTCATATTTGCTGAAATCGGCGCCGATTGTCTCTTTATCCGAGGAGGAAAGCACGAAGCCGTCCGCATCCGTCAGGAATATCTTTCCGCCCTTATACGGGTTGATGTTTCTGTAAAAGCCATACAGGGTTTCTTCATTCACGCTGATGCGTTCCACGGCGATATTCCGGTCCAGCATCCCGAAATCCATAATGCCTCTGTAAAATGAAATAACCGTATTGGCGCCGGAATTGGCCTCAATATTGTAAACATCCGTCCAGAATCCGCGGCCATTCATTTGGACCGCCTTCTTTATACTGGCAGGATCTTCGGCTTCTATCAGACCGCCCTTCTGGAACAGGATCTCATTGCCTTTATACAGGCAGATTGAATGAAAATACGCTTTTGAGCCTATAACGTCATCAAGCCAGCGTGAGATCTCCGTATAAAGCTCGTTAAACTCCTGTGTATTGTCCAGCTTGTATTTTGCCAGCGCCTGCACATTGTCGTTTCTAAGTATCCCTATGGAAAGATCGTTGGCGTCGCTTATCATGTCCTCAAAGCTCTGCCGGGTTTGCTTCAGGATCTGCAGGTTCGTTTCGCAGGATTTCCGGATGGATATGTCCGTGAACTGGTTGTTCAGGAAAAGTCCCGCAGTAATAAGCGGAAGAATGATTAAAAGCATGATGCAAATAAACAGCTTGCGCCTTAGGGGCATATCTCCAAATTTGTTGAAAAAACCGAATATAACAGCCGTAAGATCACCTCGTCCATTTAAAGGTCCGACAAAAGCAAGCTTTGTCGAATTCCGGGTTACATAATAAATTTTATCATACAAACCCGGTATTCAATACATGAAACTTGAGACAATATTACGCCGCAATCGGCTCATGCGATGCATATGAAGCAGCAGGCAGCAGGATTGAGACAAAGCGGGAAGGTGGATTATGGCAAACCTCACAAATTATTTCTTTAAGTCCCTGGCCCAGATAAATTGGCTCCTGGTGTTTATATAACCCATTTTTTCTCCTGTCACAACCAATGCCAATCCTCTGTCAAACGGGGCTAATATTGAATCAAACCGGAATTCAATTTTCACTTGGTTCGCCTTATCAATGAAACCGTATTTCCCGCCTTTTTTTACAGCGGCGACGCCTTCCCGAAAGTCCGAGGAGCCGTTAGGTGAAATTGCTTCATATTGAAGCGGGATAACCGTATTCCCAAGCTGGTCGATATAGCCCGATTTATTGCGTTGGGAAACCGCCGCCAGCCCGTCGTGGAAATCGGAGGCGGAATCAAATACCGGGGATACGGCCATCTTGCCGTTCTTATCTATATACCCCCATTTTCCATTCACGTTTACCGCCGCCCTGTTTTCAGAGAAGCGCTCCGCATTGGTAAAATCCGGTTTTATTACGGTTTTCCCCGTTTTGTCCACGTAACCCCATTTCCCTTTTTGCTGGACTGCAATCAACCCTTCGGAAAAATTTTTCGCATTATCATAGATTACCGGAATGACAGCTTTGCCGGACTTATTAATAAAGCCGTATTTGCTGCCAATCTTTACACAGGCTATCCCGCCTGAAAACGGCCCGGCATAGTCATACTTGTAATCCAGAACCAAGTTCCCGGAATGATTGATATAGCCGAACTTTTTATTCTTTTCAACGGCGGCATAGCTTTCTGAAAAGTCATAGGCCCGGTCGAATTGGGGCTTGATGATCTCCTGTCCCATTTGATTAATGTAGCCCCACTTATTGCCGGATCCCCCCACAAGCGCCAATCCGTCTGCAAAATCGGATGCATAAAGATATTGGGGTTCAAGCACCATTTCTCCCGTTCCGTTAATGTACCCCCATTTTCCGTCGCTCTGAAATTTATATAATTCCATTTCCTGCAATACACCGTCTTTTATACTGAACTTTATGTTTTGAGGATCGGGATGAAAATTGGCGCGCAATTGCTCCATCAAACTGGAATAGCCGAACGTTCTGGCCCACAAAACCCCCGGATAAGAACTGCCGTCCTTTGAATATTGAAAAAGGGCGGAATCCAGCTGCCATGTCCCTTTCTCATCATTGGCATCCACAGGCATGCTGCCGGTAAAAACAGTATTAAGCTTATCATAAGCTAAATTCACAACTTTTTTGGTATCTCCCAGCGGAGAAACGAAAATAAAGCTCAGCGAAGTAACATCCAGCCCCATTCTTTTGACCTCCACCTTAACCGAAATAATGGAACCGGGATAAATAAGGCTCGGAGTTATGTAAACATTCTGAACGCTCGGAATCTCTTCTGCTTCCAATGCAAAAGATGATGGGCAAAAGAATAAAAATGTAACAGAAAGAATTAATGCAATCAATGGCTTTTTCATTTTGTACTACCCCCCGCTATAAACCATAAAGGCTAGTATAATATAATATTACCACAAGATGAAATGAAGACAATGATTTTGTTTTTGCTTTTCTCTTTTAGACAAACCGATTGAGCCAAGGATATTTTCCCACTGCTTGAGGCACCCTTTCACTACAAGAGCGCTGGAAGCGGGTATTCTGGCAAAGATGGTAAGTGAAATTTTAGGGCACTCAAATATTAGCCCTACACTAGGCCATACTCTCATGTGTCCCTTGACTTGAAATGAGCCAATGGAACTGCTTGTCCCTTATATTCTTGATTTCGTACCAAGAAAATCAGTAATATATGCAAACCGGAGTAACTTTCAATATAAATAGCACATAATCCCTTTCACATTTGGAACGTAAATAATCTGCAAAATCCATGACCTTAGAAATGTCCCGAATCGGCTCGACAGTATTCATTGAATCACCTTCTTGCGTAAAATAAAAAAACCGCTAGTTTTCATAAACGGTATTTTTCACATTATCATATTAACTCCGGTGATATAGACTTGTCATCGACATCTTTAGGACAAAGGGTGAAGGTATCATAAAATTTTTGGAGTTTTTTTTAAATCCTCAGGTTTATCCTGATATCCTAACTTGTCTTCCCTGATTATCACTAAATCCTTGATCATCCTCAAATCCGCATCACTGCGCAAATCATTTAAATAATTAATTTGCTTAGCTAACTCCATACGTCGCTCGAGGGTAATGTCCGGATCGTCTAATTGAGATTGATAAAACCATCGTAGATTCAGATATGCGTTATCGATCCTTTTCGTGATTTCTCGGATATTAAATTTATACAACAAGTATTTGACAAATGCATTTATTATAACCGCAATTGTAGGCGCAGCAATTATTAGGACTCTTTTAAAACTGCTCGTATCTGGCAAGCATTGTGCTATCGCTGTTATAGTCGTACCAATTCCAGCGCCGGCAATCCCTGCAACAGTGCTGGCATTATCATTCTTACTTTGTGTGTCATTCATAAAACCAACCTTTGTAAAGTAATCTATTTGTTTGATTTTATCGCACTAAGTAATTGAATTAACTTCTCATCACCGCATGGCTTAAGATCAATTGTGTTCAATTTCCCTTTATTATCCTTGTATTTTACAATGATTTTATCTCCACTGCAGAAATCTGCTGAATGCTCCTTAGTTCTAGCAAGCTGTTGTATCTTACTAAGGAATACCGTTAAAAAGGCTCCTGCACATACACCAATAGATAACCATTCTAACATATGGCATCCTCCATTTTGTATGCTAATAAAGGCTCTAGCCTATAGAAAAAAGCCAAAACCTTTATGAACAAATCATGCTACTCCATTATATTATATTTCCAACATTTTGGTGATATTCCACTTGAAAAATTTATTTGTGGCACGCTTGTACATACGCGATAGACTGATCTACATAATTCACCCTTCCAGCTTCAACCCATGTCTCGATCCGGTACTCGGCCTAGAGAATCTCCTTGGCCCCCTTTTTCAAAAGCGGCCTTCCCTTGCCGGAAACACTGCCGTAGGCAAAGTTTTTCAGACAATTGATATGCTCCTCGGATTCCTTCATATTCCCGACCGTGATTACCGTTATATTCCTGAGCAGCTTGTTCGGCAGGATATGTGGTTCAGCCGCTTCCCGATCGGGCAGTTCAGCCGGCAGTGTGCATTGAGTAATGACGGCTCGTTATAAAGCTTTACCATGTTGATCACGTTCTGAGGGTCGGGGACCGTCTCGTCGTTTTCCATATTCGAAAGCGTCTGGCGTGTAATATGCAGCCTGACCGCCGCTTCCTTGGTCTGCATCCTGAGTCCCAGCCGTGCCTGACGTGCCAAAATACCAAACTTCATTTTACATTCACCTCCCTTCGGTAAAGTAACCATGTGCATAAGCAGGTAGCGCTGCCGCAGCACCGGCGAGATAATAAAGACAACAAGCAAACGCCCCGCCTTTATCTCCCTCCACTAAGCACCTTTCTCCCGATGCATCCCGTCCACATACCGGTTGACATCCCCGAACATCGCCCTGAAGAACCGCAAAGAAGATTCCGTCTCGCTGACTTCCGGTCCCTCATGATGAGGAGTAATGGTTTCAGACAGCGGTTCACCGGTTTTCCTATCAACCGTCAAAGTATGAATGTACTGCTTCAGCTCTTTTTCTTCCGGCAACCGATATCCACCCCCCTCGTCCCTGTTGATGTAGAATATCTCACCGAGTTCTTTGGAAAAATAAATGCAGATACTGGCCATGAGCTCCGGTCCTGGGGAGAACTTCTGGTTCTCCAGTTTTGATAAATATGTCCGGGTAATCCCGAGTTCTGCGGCCATGGTCTGTTGATTAATGGCATAAGCAGTCCGCAACATCTGAATGCAGTTTTTTATTGGAGCTTTCAAAGAATCACCCTCTAGCTTGCTTGTATTTTACCGGTACGTTCTAATATTTTACTAATTGCAAAAGTTGCAGGCAAAAAATGTTGTCAATGTCGGTGTCCAATATTAGTGCAATTTTTTCTGCAATCCTTTTTGGAATTCTCCTAGACCCATTTTCATAGACATTGTATGTTGATATTCCGATGGCAAGCTTTTCAGCCATATCCGACTGGGTTAAGCCCTTCATTTCTCTAATTTCCGCCAGATTGTATTTCAATTTATCTCACCTCCTGTTTTACATTTAGTAAAACTATGATTCGATTATACTTTTACATATAGTAAAAGTCAATACGCTATTTTACGTTTAGTAAATTTTCCTCTATTACGTTTCGCAACATGCTATAATTGAAATATTCACACATTGTGAAAGGGCAGTTATGGAAGAGAATATTTTAGGGAAGAGAATAAAAGAATTGCGTGAAGAAAGCAATTTGAATCAAATTGAATTTTCAAAAATATTAAATATTAGCAATACTACATTGTCTCAGTACGAGGCAGGTAATAGAGTGCCAAGTGACGAAATAAAGCGTAAGATTGCAGACTTCTTTCAGGTCACAATAGACTATCTACTTGGACGATCCAATTCCCGATCCTCCAATGGACAAAAAATTGTAACAAAAGCCTACCGTAATATCGACACCTCCGGCCTCCCGGAAGAAGATATTCGGAAAGTAGAGGAATACGTTGAATTGCTCAAAAAGAAATATAATCCGGATGGAACTTTAAAGAAATAATGCGATCATGAAATGTTTCTTGTGTTAAAATATCTCTTTTTGTTACATATTATTGAAACATTGGCATGTATTTGTTACCAAATACTCATAGAGAATGTATGGGGGGTATAAAGCATGGCCAAAGACATTTGGGAGTATCGGATTTATACCTATAAAAGCGAGTTGGACAAGGCTCTTCATACTCTGGAAGGGTTGCTGAAAGGCATCGGCATTGACAAGGAACTGAATCTGGATGAGATCGACGAATTGTTCAATTGGTGCACGCTCTACAATAAATTCCTGCAGAACAACCCCTGTAACGAATTGATCCCATTGATTAAGAAATCTATCGAAGATCATTATCTCTCGCAGGATGAGGTTGATGACATCCTCTGGGTCTGCAACAACTTCAAAACCGGAAACGGGTATTACGACGCGATAACCTCGGACATACAGCGGCTGCAGGGTATACTGCACGGAATTCTGGCCGACAACATCATTAATGATACCGAGATAGAAGATCTGAAATTCTGGGTTCAGGAAAACGGGCATTTGTCAGGTACATACCCTTTTGACCAAGTATACAGTCTGCTTCTTTCGATATTGTCGGACGGCAGGATTGACGAATCCGAACGGAATTGTTTAAAGTTTTTTTCAGCGAATTTATTGACATCACCGCATCATATAATATCAACCGGCCCGAAATAGAAGCACTCAAGGCGTCCATCCAGGTCGGCGGTATCTGCACCGTCCGCCCGGACATAACCATCAAGGACAAGGCATTCTGTTTCACCGGCACATCCAGTAGAATCAAACGGGACGAACTCGAAAAAATCGTTGTATCGTTGGCTGGGCTGCACCACAACGGGGTGACCCAGAAAACCGACTATCTGGTGATCAAAAAACTCGCAAATCTATTCGATTATCCTTTTATGCCGCTCTGAAATCCGTAGCCGCCAAGAGTCCAAAATTGAAACAAAAGCCTACCACAATCTTGGCGCATCAGGCCTTCCAGAAGAAGATATCCAGAAAGTTGAGGAATATGGAGAATTGCTCAAAAAGAAATATAACCCCTGGTGGAACTATAAAAGGAACATTTTAATAAATTTGTGAAAAACAATTATTTACCACTGATTCGGGGTTAGTTATTTAAAAATGTACTTTATCTATTTCTATGGAGCAGTAGGAGGATTAAAAAAATAAAGTAAAATAAATATTGCAATCCATCCTGTAGCTCTAACAGTCAAAGAAGTTTTCATTGTCCAGTCTACATTTATTGTTCCTTCGATTGTTGTCGCTCCTATAAGTGTTATAGCTAAGGCCATTATAACTCTTAAAAATAGATACTGAGTTCCATTCAAATTAGGGACTAGAAAAATCAAAACACCCGTAATTATTAATAGAGGAATTCCAATTTTTAATTGAATTGATAAAGATCTTTTTGCCCATCCACTATGAGTTCTAGTATTTTTGAACCCATATAAAGGCAATTCTAACTCAGAAAACTCTTTTTCAACATCCTTTACTATTTCAGGTCTAAATTTTTTTATTACACGTTGTATACTCGCATAAGCAGTTTGAGATGGCTTTGGACGATTTAATGCATATTTATCAGAAAGTGCATAAACAGTTTTCCAATGTGATAAAATTGTCTCTATCATATTAACAGTATCTTCAACTTTTCTGTTAATTACATCCTTCGATACATTTATTTCCGGTAAGCTATATTCATCAAGAGTTCTTTCAAAAGAATTAAAGAATAAAACTCCAGAATGATGCATTTCTGAAACCATTTTTGCAATATTATCTTTAATTTGTTCACTCTTTATGCTTTCAATTGTATTATTAAGGCCTTTATAGTAATGATCCTTTAATTCATCTAGTTTATCTTCTCTAGCCTCTACGCCCATGTTTTAACCTTCCTTTAATAGGTTTAAAATTTCATTATGTAACGCATTAATGTCACTATAATCTGCACCTTCATGTAAATACATACCATAAAATTTTACATGTTTATGAACAATACTTTCCCAAACTATTGGTGTCCTTTTATCGGAAGGTATACTTTCAATGTCTTTAATAATTAATAGCAATTCTTTTTCTGTTGGTCTGTCTGGTGGCAATCCATATTGGATTTTTAATTCGTGTGCCAACTCTTCCATTACTTTGTCGACATCTTTACTCATCCTTTTTAACCTCCAACGCTAATAGAATTTTTTTGTGAAGTGCATTTAAGTCACTATTATCTAAACCAAAAAACATTCTCTTTGGTCCACCAATGTGCAATACCTTATATACTGTTTCTCTCCATCTATCTATATTTCGTTGATCTACCGGGATTTCTTCAATCTGAGCTAGAATCTGTTTTAATTCATCCAGAGTAGGTCTATTGTCAGGCAGACTAAATTTCTATTCAAATATAAAATTCACTAAATTCATTGTCCATAAGACCCTCACTTTTTTATTTTAATGTACCATATTTAGCCATATTGTGCAATAATCTTACACAATGGCGTTATTTCTCAATGATATTATTTTAAACCGTAAAAAACACTTAATATCACTCATTACAATTTAATTAAGAATAAATATTTTTGGAAATATGTGTAAATTTAATTTTTCATAACATACTTATAGAATAAACTATTTTACAGAAGAGGAAATAAGAAATGGATAGGCAACTTTTAGATGATTTATTTTGTTTTACCACAATCTTAAATAATTATTTCAAGCTTGAGATTGAGCGCCTTGATAGCAAAATTGAAGTATATCGGCAAAAGATTAAAGGGTATGAGAAAAGGAAAGCCGATCCATTAATTAATAGTAATGCTCTCTCTGCATTAGATTATGGCATAGCCCAGAATATAAAGAGAATTGAGTTAATAACAGTAATAAAAAAAGAATTCAGTGATGAAATGTATAACATCCAAGCCATTTGTGATAAGTACTATTATGATAAAGATTTTATGTCCTTAAGTTATATTAATAGAAATTTTGAAGCTCATAACGCTATTATCACTTCCATTTTATTAAAATATTTATGAGGCATCAGTGGTGTAAAGAGCCTCGTTGGTCTCACCTAATGCAATCATGGCATTTAAAGTTTTTTCAAATATTTTGTTTATTTTAGGCAAGACTTCCTGTGGAAATGCTGGAATATCAACTCCATCACACTTACAATCGCGGATTACCTTATTTAACCTCACTTTAAAATATCTTGTTAGTTTTGAAGGAGTGAAATTATTGTTAAGTGCAGTTACAATAACATCTTCAAAAACAGCTCCATATACCTTATAAAAATAACCAATTAAAAGCTTTACATCACATCCGGAATTTGATATACCATAATCAATTGTATCAGCAAACCCTATGTATGATTTGCATAAGACACTTTGATTCTGATCGACAACATAAGGGCCCAGTTCTATTGCAGTATCACATGCAAATACAATGACCTTTTTTTGACTGAAAACTTTAGCGTTTTGTCTATTAATTAATACAACTCCTTCATTATCTCCAATATTATATTCTGATGAGATATAGAAAAATATTTTATCTTTACTGCCATGTGAAAAAATTATTATTATTTCTGCATTATTCATAGCAGCAACAGTATCTTCTTTTGATAAATCCTGAAGAATGGTAAGATCTATTTTTGCAGGAATTTTATCCCTGAGATTATCAACAAATTTGGATACCTTTTTGATATCATTATTTCTCTTATTTCTGTATATTGCAATATTCATAAGTACCTCACAGAATATACTTTATTTAAACTTCATTAGATATAGTAAAGTACTTTCAATAACATTTTTTCTAAACTTTTCAGATTCGGGACCGCCGATTTTTAGTTGATCAAGCAAATCTTTAATTGTAATTTCTTTTCCGTTTAGTTCATAAGTAACATCATCATCAATGTATTCCCTATATATATCCTCCATACAGGTCATAATTACATCAAGTTCATTTATCGCATCTTTTATAGCCTCCTCAATTTTTTCAGGCTTCTTATCTACCATTCTAAATACATTGAGTTCATTAATTATACTAAGGAAATCCTTAGCATCAAATGGTGTTTTACCATTTTCTATATCGAATGTACTTGAATAAAATATTACTTTAGTTCTAAAATTCTTACCCCTAAATTTTTCAATCAAGGAGAGGCCAGCTTTCTTAGCTTTGTCGTCATTAAATTTAATTAAATTAGAACCTGGGAAATAACAATCAAATAATAAAATATCATAAGGCTTTGTTATGTTAAATTTCTCGTCTGGCGCTTGATGCAAAAATTCAAAGTTCACGAGATATCCCGCATAGCCTAATTCATCTTTTAATACTTCGAAAATTGATTCGACATCCTCCAGATCATCAATAACAAGAATATTAGTTATTTTATCCGGCATATTAATTCCCCCTATAAATAGGCAATTTAATTAAGAAACATGCGCCTTCATCTTCATCTTCGTGCTTTATCAAGGACATACTCCCATTATGATCTTCTACAATATCAAGAGATGTTGGTAGCCCTAGGCCTGATCCTTTAGTCTTCGAGTAGCTAACATTAAAAATGAATGGAGCTATCTCATCACTTATTCCTGGCCCATTATCTTTAAATTGAATTTCGATAAAATTGCCTTTTGCAATTGTAGATATATTTATGGTCTTCACCGAGAGCTGATTCAGAACCTTAAAGGAATTACTAAATAGATTATCAAAAACGATCTTTATAGCTTCTCTATTGCAAAAAATACGTTGATAATTATCATTTAGTTTGCTATCAATGGTGATACCTTTTTCTGATACCAATAATTTATTTTCATCTATTGATTCATTTATTATTTCACTAAGAATTTCAACTTTTTTCTTTGTCCTGGGGGCAGAAGCTTTTTGTAATGCGCTAATAACCAGTTTACTTATTGCTTGTAACGCTTGATCAATAACATCATTATTTATCTTTATATTCTTCCTTTCGCATTGTCTTCTGAGGCTAAGCATTTGAGCATCAATTATAGCGGCTTTATGCCTAATAACATGAAGAAGTTCAATTAAAAGGCCTTCACTACCTGTAATTCTTTCAAATATTTTTACCCTTTTTGTTAGCTCTTTATTAGCATCATGTACTAATTTTAAATCCTTTTGTATTATTCCAACGTTATTATCAATCAGCCTGAATATACCTTTAGCCTGCTCCTTTGGTACATTGGCTGATGTAATCGCTGTCTGTAATTCTTTTTTAAACCGTTCAGTATTTATATTCGCGTCAATTATTTTTTGTTCGATAACTTTCCCATGTTTTTCTGATTCTGTTTTAAGTCGATTAAAAATATGGTTTTGTAATATTGTAATACATTCCCATATAAAGTCTTTAAACTCACTATATTCTTGTGTATCTTCAACTAGGCCTTGCCTGTTTGATGTATCTGTTAACCCATAACTGCTATTACTAGATATCTGAACATAACCAATAATATCTCTTGTTCCCAATGATCGGAAAACCGCTTGAGCATGTACATTATCAATTCCTAGCCAATCATCATTAGGCTCACCATATGGCAAAATTCTAAAACTATCCCGAAAAAGTTTTATGTTACCATATTCACGCGAAGGCATCCCAGTTCTCTTTGTAAAAGCAATTTTTGCAGCTCTATCCATATAAAGAATTTTTAATCTAGCATTCCCAAAGCTCGGAATATCTTTATATATTATTCGATTAAAATTTTCATTGCTATCATATATGTTATACTTTAATTCGCCTGAATTATTTATACTAGCTTCAATATATGTATTTGAAAACTCAAATGAATCATTTGTAATTCGTTCAGAATTATTGTTTATTTGGACACGTATTGAGAACTGTTCACTTTCCTGAGAAAATGGAGAAATAAACTTCTTAAGTTGTTTTTTTAGCTCTTCGACATCCTTAATTGTCCAGTCATCTCTTAAGTCACTCATTACCAACGTTAGTCCAGACTTATGTTTTTTGTCTGAATTAAGAACTTCAGTAAAGCCTTCGATTTCTATGTCTTGAATCATTTTTGAGTAGTCATCAAATGCTCCCCAATCAATATTAACTATTGTTCTTTCTTTGCACAATCTATCAATAGCAGTAAGCTGCAATTTCTCTCCGATTTTATCAGTACCAAATCTACCTATTCCTTTTTCCCCATTTAATACTCTAGAATACATTTTGTTTATGGAATCATTTCTTACATTTTCCTTTTTTATTATATCCTTATGAACTGTGCCTATTTCCATCCAATATTTTTGAACTTCATTATATGACATACCAATACCATTATCTTTTACAGTAATTGAAGATCCCGTTTTAGACACTATGGTATCATTAGAAACATATTGATTATTGATAGTGTAGTAGATTTTACTACCCCTATCTAGAATTGTATACGGAATAAAATCATTGAAAATAATATCAACTGCATTGGCTGCTGCATCATATGAGTTTTTTATTAACTCAAAAATAGCTATTGTATTATTAGTAATCAATTCTCTACCAATAAGTTTTTCAAGTTTTGAGTTTGTTCTAAATTTTAAAACTGCTTGTTCCATATTTAACCCCATATCAAAAAGCATTTAATATAATTATAGCAATAATGATAGGTTATCATATAACAAATAAGTACTCAATTATTTATAAAATTAAAACACTTACAATTAATAGGGCAAACCCTACAGTTGGGGTTTTGGGGCTTACAAATAGTCCCTCCTAAATCAAGTAAAGCGAAATTAAATTTCCTAGCATCGCTAATTGGTATCAGTTCTTTAACTATTGCAGCAATTATAGTATCTATCCTGTTATCCCCATAAACATCTATACTATAAAACCTACTAAATATTCTTATTATATTAGTATCAACACATGGTACTGGCATATTACATTTAAAGCATAGAAACGCATTTGCTATATATATACCAATATTTTTAATAGTACATAATTTGTCAATATCATGGGGAACCACTCCATGAAAATCAATTATTATTTTCTCTGCAATGTCTTTTATAATAGTTGCCCTACGCTTATAATATCCTATAGTTCTAATATCATTTGAAAGTATTTCTATGTCCGTTCCATATATATCAGATGGAGTACTATATCTGTTGAAAAAAACAGGACACAACTGGCTTACCTTCTCAGCACGACTTCTTCTAAGAAGCACTTCTAATATCAACCACTGAAAATCATTAAGATCATGATTTCTCCAATATAAATTTCGGCCGTTACTTTCGAACCATATTAATAGATTATTTATCCAGTCAGCTTTATCCACTATGCAATTCCTACAATCGTTTAGGGTCAATAAAAGTATGTTTACCTTTCCCAACTGCAGCATTCCTTAAGTCATCAGTAAAAGTACTTATCCCCCTTAGAAAGGGTCTACCCAAAATATTGTTTATATCTTTAGATTTTTGACCTAATGACTCTAGCATTGCATCTGGCATGTATATAGAAAAAAATCCTCTAAACATATATGATAGAACTCTATTATATGTCCACTCATCTACATCATTAAAAAGTCCGAAAGCTATCGTCGGAGAAAGTAAATTTCCAGAACCACTTGCAAGTAGTCGCTCCTTGGCAGTGAAACTTTTTACAGAAATTATTACATTAAACGGTTGACCTTTTAGGTAAAAATCGCCAACCCATTTCCAATCCTTATTTAAATGTCCATATAAAACTGGCACAGATGCTTCAAGCCCTAATTCACATAATCTCTCTGAGATAGTTCCAGTAGTTTTAACATTAAAACTATTATACTTATTTCTTCTTTCTAGCTCATCTACAATATCAACAATTCTAGAGTACTTACCTTCTTCATCTAGATCATCAATTTCAAGTTCTTCATAAACTTCCTTTAATATTTTATCTGCTAATATTTTATCAGCCTTTGCCATATAAAACCTCATTACATATTTAAAATCTAAAATATGAATAAATTGAATCAATCTTAGCAATAGCGTTAGCAAGACTAGCCCTTATACCGCTTATAGATCCTGATGAAAAATTATTTCCAAAAATGTCCTTTAGCGAATGAGCAACCGATGGTTGCGTAGGAAGGCCCCAATAATTACCTCCCGATATATTCTGTACCCTCTTTACACAAGTACTTTCAGGTGTTATTCTACCTGAAGTTGTGGGAACAGTAACAAAGGAATAAGTGAACTTTCGAATATTTCTTATAGAGTACGCAGAGGATCCTATTGTAATATTTCTACTAAATGATCCGTTTGATGCATAAATCATATCCCATAACATGGGTATCTGTGCATTATCATTCCAATTCGTTTTACATTGAATTATGCCGATTTCACAGTCATTAAAATCGCGTTCCATCAATTTATTTATAATGGGACTATAATTAAATTTGTTATTCCTGATTATTGTTGGTATCGCATTTCCCTGATTATCCCTCACAGCGATATCATTCTTATCCATAGTCGTGTATTCCGCCTTATCTGGGAAAGTTATCGCAATTAAATCCGATTCGGTATTTGATGGGAATGTAGCATATTTTACAGTTATAGCTTCAGTGACAGGTTCCGGGATCAGGTGCTTCTTATGTTTAATTATTACAGTCTGGCTCTCAAGTAGACAGAGATTCATATACCAACAAACTAATGCTTCCCATACAGTTCCACCACCTGATACTTCCGATTGTGTTCTACCCTTTTCTCCGGTAGAGCGGAATATATCAGAAAGCTTATCGCCTAGATTAATAATGTTAATTGGCGTGAAAGCACCTACGAACCTAATAATCTCGGCCCTCCATACAGGCCAACAATAATCAAACGTATTAAGATTAAATAAATCGTTAACCGCTTCTTCCCGTATGTACTCAACGATATTTTGGCCCATATAGCACCTCCACTCCGTATTAGCGAGCAAAAAAGTAATTTGTTTACAAAACGTATTATATCATAACACATGTCAATAAGTAACAGAATATTTGTTCGATATCCCTGGATTTTTTCTTTCAATTATGCTAGAATATAATTTAATAATTAATTATAGGGGTCATGTATATGAAGAACTATAAAGAATACAAATTCATTGATTTGTTTGCGGGTGCTGGAGGTTTTAGCGAAGGCTTTCTTCAAGCTGAATATAATGATAAAGTCTTTGATTTTGTGCTTGGCAGTGATATAAACCCAGCTTGTGAAGTGACCCATTATGTTAGGTATAACGAACAACTTGGCCTTAATACAAAATTCTTAACAAAAGATATTACAGATAATGATTTTATTGAGATGCTCAAGCTAAAATTAATTGAGGCAACTGGCAGTTGTGAACTTGATGTTATTGCGGGAGGCCCTCCCTGCCAGAGCTTCAGTCTAGCTGGTGAACGTAAAAAGAACGATAAGAAGGATAATTTATTTGCTTATTACTTAAAAATAATTTCTGAGTTTAAACCCAAGTATTTTATAATGGAAAATGTTGAAGGCATTTTAACTAAAGAAGATGGCAGGATCAAACGCAGAATCCTCGACAGTATTAATGGTATCGTTGATTATAGTTCCCTTAATTTATTTTATACTAGCGTCGAAAGTTTTATTAACGAACATAGAGACAAAATTAAAAGCAATATAAAAGATACACTACATATTTGTTTAGAAAAAATTAAGATCGATCTACAGAAATACAAATTTGAACAAGATCGAAGTGATCTCTGTTATGACCTAATAAAGAAGATCCCTCACTTGAATCTGCAAAAACATGAGACAGAATTTTTACTCACTTCTATTAAGGCGAATAAACCTCATTACCATGTGCCTGAGAGAGATCATTATTTTGATACTCTAAATGATCATTTTGTTGATCTGTTCCGGAATAATAGTGTTATTCCGGAAAAACAAAGAAATGTAATACGTCAATCAATTAATCTGCTAAAAAGAATGAGTAGGATAGATGAATTACACCACTTAGTAAAAGTTGAGATTAATGAAAATGAGCTAAAAAATAGTGACTATAAAGATACCTTCGACTCAATAGCAGATAATTTTTCTGAAGAGTATGTTTATAACATCTTTAGGGAAAAACTTGAGGAACTGATTATAGCAGTAGAGAATACCAAAGTTAAAGAAGAATTGAGGAAAATAGGAGAATCCATCAAGATAATGCTCGAAAACACAATTGATGTGGTTAATAATATCCTAGAGCTACTGGAGACTAATTTTAATAAAAAATCAATAAGTCAACTAAAGGATATCGCAGAAAAAATTCAATTATACAAAATATCCAATGAATTCGTTCTTAATGCTTCTGATTTTGGTGTACCGCAGTCTAGAACTAGAATAGCTTTCATCGGCTATAGGAACGATCAAAAACAGATAAAAAGTATTCCGCCCACAGTAACCAGTAATGAAAAAGTAACTATATTCGAAGCCATCGAGGACTTGAACTCTATTGAAATAGGTCAAGTACAGACGAGATATGTAAAAACTCACGATGATATATGCACACAGATCAGGCAAGGTAAATACAAATTACGTAATGTAAATGGTGCGATTAAGATCAATAAAGGTACTAAAAATGAATGGTATAAGCAGCAAAAGTCATATGCTGAATGGTCCAGATCTGGAAGGTTAAATCCGGAGAGGTTTTCACAAGTGGCAAACATGAGGAATATCTATTCTCCTGCTAATAGCATTGATGAGTATTCTTCACAAAACAACACATTGCTTGAACTTGCCAACCATGAGACATCCAATCATAATGAAGATGTTAAGCAAAGATATAGGATAATCCGTACTTGTGGTAGCTTTGAAGATGCCAGAAAAGCATTTCCTGATGATAAATTATTTAAAACAAAAAAGCGAAATTATGATTGTCTTAAGCCGGATTCACAATCAAATACAATTGTAACAATGCCAGACGATTTTGTTCACTATGCCGCCGATCGTTGCCCTACTGTTAGAGAAATGGCACGACTCCAATCATTTGATGATAGCTTCGTTTTTCAAGGTAAGCGTACAACTGGGGGAGATCGGCGAAAATTTGAGACCCCCCAGTACACACAGGTCGGTAATGCTGTACCCCCGCTATTAGCACACGGTATTGCTCTGGAAATACTAAAAAATATTGAGTAAAAGAAAAGTGGCCAAAAGCCACTTCTTTTTTATGTAATTATTGTAATGTCATATTTTGTAATATATAATATATTTAAATATTATTTTGTCTTCTATTTACATGCGCACTATATTTTACATATATGAGGTGACAAATGGATAGCTATATCAGAATTAATGAAGGTAAAGAGAGTCAGGATCGCACGCCATATAATGAAATCTATACTGCATACAGATCATTTTATAAAAATATTTTAATAACACGAGATACAGAAGTAGGTGAAGAAACATACGTTCCTTTAACTGATGAGGAAGATGAAATTATGTCTTATTTCCAAACCCATAAAAGCCATTTTATTTTTGTAACTGGACTTAAGGGAATTGGCAAATCCACATTTTTACATTCAATCAAAAGGAAAATTGAAAAAAGTCCTTGTTACGAAATAATAAAAATCGATCTAAATGCCAGAGAAAAACCATTCCCTACTAATAATGAAATTGTAACGAATGTTGAAGAAGTCGAGAATATTATAGAAAAATTTTTAGCAAATTACTATTTTGATCTCGTTGCAGATTATTTTAACATTAAACAATCTTCTGATAATAAGCATAAATTCTATTGTGATTTATTTAATTTTATGGAAAAGCATAATGGCCATGCATTTATTGCCGACACTACATTTATTGACAATGATGAAGAAAAGATAGCATACATAAAAAATTTAAGGAAAAGCAGTAATGGATACACATTAGCACTTACTGCACTAAAGTTATTGATATACGAGATGCAACAAAAATTTATATGTGAAAATGTATCAACTTGTGAACTAAGCTTAAATTGCATGAAAAACAATCGTACAAAATTACTTATTATACTTGATAATTGTGATTTGAAGCATATCGAATACAACAAAATGTTTGTAAAAAAGCTTCTTCATACTATTGAATGTGTAAATAATTCAGATGTACAAGTTGGAAATATTATGATAATGATGGCTTGCAGAACAAATATATATAATATAATTAAAAGTAATAGTAGTAAAAATGAAGTAGGTGCCTATACTGTTAAGCATATTCATATAATCAAACCTTGCTCTTTAGCAGTATTATTAGATAAAAGGTATCAGAGGTATATAAAGGAAGAGCATCTTAGTAGTATTGAAGACATTAATTTTGTAAAAGACAATAAAACAGTTACAATTGAAAAAAGAAATAGCTCTATAATTAAATTTACCAAATATTTAAGCTCCGATGGACAAGATGAAGTTCTTTTAAGCCTATGTAATAATGACTTATCAATCGCATTAGACGAAGTTCTCAAAATATTTAAAAATAAGTATTTTATTAAAGTACAAGATCTTATCCCTGCAGTAATAGAATCATCGTCAAAATATGATCAATTTGTCGGTTTACGTTTATCAAAAATACTAAATGCTCTTGCTTACGGCAATCCTATTTCAGAAGAAAAAATGTTTTATCCTGCAACAGAAACTATCCTCTCCAATATATTTTTTTGGGATCCTATTTATAGCGAAAGTTTTTTACTCCAAATAAGAATAATACAATTTTTACTAAATCTGAGAGTCTCAGAAGAAATTGAGAAATACGGTGTAGATATTCTCAGAATAGTTAATATGAATAATAAATATTTTATAAATCAAAAATTATATAGTGGACAAGAAATGGAAATAAGGGATTCTGTTTTATATTGCCTTAATTATATGTGGGCAAAAGAACTAATTCATACAAATACGATGAATAAACCCGAATCCGTATATGATAGGATATTCTTAATGCCCAAAGCTGAAGCTTTATACAATTTGTTAAGTGAAAATAGCTTACTAATCGAATTTTTTGTAGATGACACATTTGTAAAAAAAGATGCATTCGACAACTACACTTTTATGCGTGGTAGTATATTAAATATTGAAGATCGATTTATAAAATTAATGAAATTTGTAAATTTTATAATAGCAGCTGAAGAAAACCAAATAAAAGCTGTAGTAGAAAATAATGCGCTCAAAAATTTCTTTAATGTCTTTGGAAATAAACTTCTCAGTGAACATATTTTTGAAGGTATTACCAAAAGTTATAAAAGCTTCTATGAAAGACATTTGTATTTTTATGATTCATATAAAAATACTGAAACAAGAAGCACAACTATGGAAACAGATTTAGAGAATCTATATATTAAAGCACAAAATAGGTTAACAAAATTTTTAAATAATTTATCAAATATAATGTGAAAGGTTAATAATAAATGATTATTAATAAGAAGCGTCTATTGTTTTACGGTATTTCCATCATATTTTTTTTTATGATACCAATTGTGCTTGATAATTTCATTTTTAAAAATAATATGAGTTCCTCAATAACTAATGGCGAATGGGCAAGTTTTTTAGGTAGTTATATAGGTGGTATTCTGTCAGGTATTATAACTCTAGCTGGCGTTGGTCTTACCATAATGTATAACAATAAAATTATTAAGGAGCAAAAGATACAGTTTGAAGAAAATGATAATAAGCAATATAGACTAAAAAATAGGCCTTATATAACAGTTAATATTTGTGAAACTAAGATGAGTGTTTTAAATTTTTTCTATTTACCCAATGATGGATCTGAATCAAAAAATGAGAGACATATCTTTACAGAAATATATTTTGAAAATATCGGCAACAATGCTGCTATTAGGCTTTTTTCCGCTATAGATTTTTATTCTTATGATAAGGAATCGCAGGAAAAAATTAAAACAAATATTTTTACAACCAAGTCAACACTCAAGAGAAATGAAAAGACAAAAAGAGCGTACCTAAGGTTTTCAATATTTGAAAATAAGGTATATAACTATGATTTAGCTATATCATATTATGATTTAATAGATAATTTATATACACAGAATATCCACATCTGCATTAACGCATCTAGTACGGATCATGGCTATGAATTTAGTAGTATTTCATATCAACCTACATTAACCAATTGATATTTCTCCGATATCTCCCATAAAAATAGTTTATCTAAAATTTTATTCTTTGCTTAAGGATCTTCCTGCAGACATTTTTTTATGCTAAAATATAGAACATACGTTCTTTATCGGGGGATCTATTTTGATTGAATCAGAGAAGTTTGATATTATCCTTCAGAAATGTAGGTTTATCAAAGAATACCTCCCGCTCCCAGAATCAATACTTGGGTATTATTACTGCGACGGGCAATATTACATGATCATGCTTAATGAAAGTATTCGATGCGATGATGCTTGACAGGTGCGTTCTGGCTGAAGAGATCGGCCATTACCACACTAGCATAGGCGACATTACACCGCGGAAATATATGTGTTACCGAGATCGACTAACTATGGACAAGCAGGAATTATAGGCAATGAGATGGGCAACGGGTTTTCTTATTCCGACCAGACTGCTGCTGGATGCTATTAGTAACAATAGAACCATATCCCTGCCGGAGCTGGCAGACCGCTTCATGGTGACTCATGAGTTCCTCATGCAGAAACTTAAGTTTATGTCCAAGCAGAATGGCGTCTGGGACCTGGATTGTAAAACAGCCTTATACCTTTACAACTTCCCTTCTGTCTACATTTATGAAAAAATATGAATGAGGTGTTTCAAATGAAAGCTGCAATTTATGCAAGATATTCAAGTGACAACCAGCGTGAGGAATCTATAGACGCCCAAGTAAGGGCAATAAGTGAGTATGCTCAAAGAAACGGCATAACGGTAGTCAGGACCTATATTGATGAAGCAGAATCAGCTAAAACCGATGATAGGCCGAACTTCCAGAAAATGATCCGCGACTGCTCCGAGGGTATTTACGACTGTATCATCGTTCACAAGCTGGACCGCTTCTCAAGGAACAGGTATGACAGCGCCTTCTATAAGAAAAAGCTAAAGGAAAACGGAATCCGGCTCATCTCCATATTGGAGAACCTGGACGACAGCCCGGAATCCATTATCTTGGAATCCGTCCTGGAGGGCATGGCCGAATACTACAGTGCCAACCTCGCACGGGAAACCATGAAGGGATTGAAGGAAACCGCACTGAAGTGCCGACATACAGGAGGCCTTCCACCGCTGGGATATGACATCGATAAGGACAAGGGTTACAAGTTGAATCTGTTTGAAGCTGCTGCAGTCAAAAAAATATTTGAAATGTATGTGAACGGAGATAGTTATCATATGATCATCGACTGGTTGAATGACAATGGCTATCGGTCAAAACGTGATGAGGTCTTCGGTAGAAACTCCATTTCAGCTATCTTAAGCAATGAAAAATATACCGGGGTTTACATTTTCAATAGGACCAAAAGAAAGGTGAATAGCCATAAAAACAAGCCTGAAGAAGAGATCGTCAGGATACCGGGCGGCATCCCCCGGATTATTGAGGATGAATTATGGCAAAAGGCAAAAGAGAAGATGGATCAGAACCGCTACAGAGGCGGTAAGAATAATGCAAAGGTTCAATACCTTTTGACAGGTATTATAAAGTGTGGGAAATGCGGGCATGCCATGTCAGGGAACACAAGGATCTCCGGCCAGAGCAAAACACCATATAGCGATTATGAGTGCAGCACAAAGAAGAATAAGCGAGCATGCGATATGAGGAATATCGGGAGGGAATATGTAGAGAAGCTTGTACTCGATGTCCTATACAAAAATATTTTTTCTGAAGACAAGATCGACTCCATTGTTGACACGATATACGAGTTTATGCAGAATGAATATAGAAAAATAGACCGGGACTGCTCTGGATACATTAACGAGTTGAAAGCTGTAGAAAAACAGATCGATCATATAATCACAGCAATTGCCAACGGTATGTTCCATGAATCCATGAAGACGAAGATGGATGAGCTCGAATCCAAGAAGAAATCGCTTAACAGTCTTATTGGCGAGATAAAAAGCAATCCGGTTAATGTTGATATAACCAAGGAAATGATAAAGGGGTACATTCTCAAAGACTATAAATTACATGATGTAAACTTTGAATATAAACAAAGACTGATTCAATCTTTCATTGAATCAGTCTCTGTAAACTCTACTACAATCGACATCAGGTCGATTGTGAGATTGAATGGTTGCGGGGGCAGGATTCGGACCTGCGACCTTCGGGTTATGAGCCCGACGAGCTACCGGACTGCTCCACCCCGCGATATATAATTGGTGGCGGCAAAGAGCTTTGCCTCAACCGCGCTTTTACAGTATAACACCGTAATTCTCATAATGCAAGCGGTTTAAAAAACAATTTTTCGGCAATAAGTGGAAGGCGGCTGCAATAGGCGGCACAATCCCTGATAAAGCCTAAATATCTGGCAACCGCAGCGCTGCCGCACCGGACAATATTCCCCGGAAATGTTTTTAAAGCGGGGGCAAAAGAGCCAGCAAATGGTTCTCCAAAAGCCTTTTTTCCTGGTTCACCAGGTTGTCGATGTATTCCCTGACGGTGAAAATGGTGTTCTTATACCGGAATGTCATCTGGACGCCGTATTCGTTCCGGCCGTACAGCGATCTCTTTCGGGCCACCACGCCTTCTATATTGATGACGTTTTTAAAGATGCAGACATTGATTTCGAGGCACTCTCCGATTTCAAGGGAAGCTTCCGTACAAATCCGCACACCGTCATAGCTGATATCCTTAATCAGTACCGGAGTGGAAACCTCATGAAACAGCCCATGCTTTACATATCCCAGTATGGAAACGGGATACCGTATGCTATGCCTTCTTTCTACGGTATAGGAAGTCATGTCCGGAGATATGGTCACTTCGTTGTTTTCGGCCTTGCGCAGTACAAAACCGCCGAATACGTTGACTTCCCTGCTGTTGCCGAATTTTCCGAAGATTACGGGATCGCCTTTAAAAATGTTATTGGATAAATCCACATTATCATTAAGCCGGATGGTAAAGAAGCTTTCGGGAGTTCCGCTGACCAGCGAGCAGGTTACCGGTTTGGACCTGGAATAGTGGCGAAGTGCAAAAAAGTTTTGATGGTTTCGGTTCATATTCTCCCTCCAAAGCTGCTGTATTGTAATGTAATGCGTCAAGTCAAAAAGGCAGATAGAAGCTGTCCCATTCGTGATCTCCCCAGCCGGCTGCCGCTCTGTACCGGTAAAATCTTCTTCATTCTGCATGTCCCCCGGCCCTTGTATTGAGAATATTGTAAATTGGCATTAATCTATTATCAAATATACCACAAAATGGGTAAGGAGGATAGCCTTCTTCAAAGAAAACCGGCTTCAACCGTTTTAAGAATGGAATGCCGTGGGGTATAATAGTACAAAGAGGGGTGGTTGGGGTGGAGAAGGTTTAAAGGAGTATTATGTATTTACTATCGCTTGCCCTGTATCCGGATGAACAGCAGCGGGAGGATGGATTTGAAGCATTTCTTGATGAACTGAGCTGGTATTTTGGTTCCTTGATCAAAAACGGTCAAACACTAAGGAACGACTGCAATACAATAGAATCTGAGGGTGAATTCGTAACTTACCTTTTGGCGCCCGAGCCGGATTCCCTGGATATGAAAAATGCGAACACTTATGTAAAAGCTTCCTACGAAAAGGTATTATCCCTCTGTCGTCATGAGCCAACCATCCGGTTATTGGGGAAATCTTCAGATTACGAACTCTCCTGTACATGCCAATCCCCGAGCTGGTATATGCTGTACTCGGACTATACGACGAATGAATCCCCTCTCGTTTGTGGAGATTGCGGCAAATCGGTTCCTTTATATAAACTGCCGAAAATCCTTGAGGAAGACGAGTACTATTCTGTCCTAAGCTGGCAAAAAGCATATAATGCCTGTGACCGTTTGTTCATGGAAGGAATTGCGGAGCGGACCGCATACGGGAGATTATCAAATCCCACATCGGATTTATCTATCCTGGGGCTTAAAATCTGCACTGCTTTTGAAAACATAGTCCAAAAGCCCTTTTATTACTTTCTGTACCGCTACTATTCGGAACATAAGCCGATTTGCCCTATCTGTTCGGAGCCATGGAAGCTGGCTGAGGATAATAACCTCTTTGTAGATTACCGGTGTAAGAGATGTAGATTGGTTGCCGATTTAGTCAAAAGTAGATAATCCATCCTCTACCTCGTTAGCAAAATGGCCGCAAAACCACAAAAAAATAAAATGCAAGAAGTTCAGTTTTGAACTGAACCCTTGCATTTTCATGGTGCCGAAGACCGGGGTCGAACCGGTACGGATTTAACTCCGCAGGATTTTAAGTCCTGTGCGTCTGCCAGTTCCGCCACTTCGGCATGGGGTCATGACTACAATATAATAACATCCCGCTTTTTAAAAAGCAAGCGTCTGTATCTCCGGAAAATACTCCCTAATAGTACTGGGCGGACTTTCTGTATCCCCCGCTGCCGCGCTTGGATTCAAAGTTTTTCTTGAGGTCGTGCATTCTTTCGTCGCTGTCCTTCATATATTTTGAAAGACGGTCTTCAAAGGACAATCCCTCGCCTGCGCCGCGGTTCCAATCGATTTCCATGGGCGGTCTGCCTATTCTGGGAGCGGTGGTACGGTCGATGGCTTTTTTGATCGACAGGCTGATTTTGCCGTTCTCCATCGAAAGCACCCTCACCTTCACTTCCTGATTTTCTCTCAAGTGGTTTTTGATATCCTTGACGTATTCCTCTGCGATTTCAGAGATGTGGACAAGGCCTGTCTTACCCTCGGGGAGTTGGATGAAAGCTCCGAAATTGGTTATTCCGGCGACTTTGCCCTCAACGATATTACCAACCTCAACAAGCATACAGAAAGAAATCCTCCTACAACGTTTATAAAAACGGCTTTGCCGTTTCATTCAGGGAATCATGGAAGTGTGATTGTCCAAGGAAGCAATACGATTATATAACATGCCGAATATTTCGTCAAGCCTGTATTCGCAGGCATTGCGAGCAATTTTACATGTTCTGGGTCTTACAGATGCTGGATTTTATTTGCCGATATCGACATACAGGCGTTCATTTTTTTTCACCATGCCCAGCTTGTCTCTGGCAACCTTCTCGATGTATTCGTCGCTGTTGATGATTTCTTTCTCTTTTTTCAGCTCTTCATTGGTTTTCTGCTCTTCGGCGATCTTGCTCTCCATCTTGCTGTCTTCAAGGTTTTTGGCATAAATGAGCTTTTGCTGTCCCACCGCAAGGTAGGACAAATAGATGAAAATCGCCGCCAATATGAAAATGCCGAATCTGGAACCCGACTTCTTTTTCCTGCTCATCCTGAAATGCCCCTTATCCCTTGTAAAAAATCGCTGGCTGAATTCCTTCGTCCTTTATTAATTCTATGTTTCCGGAAAAATTCCTGCATTTCTATATTTTTTTTCTGATGTTCCGGACGCTTTTTGCCCAAAACTTCAATTTGGAGAACCGCACTCTTCCCCTGGACCCGGTTTTCCGCACAACTCTCCAGGAGCTTCGCAGAAGCCGGCCGGCCGGGGTGGCCAGAAGCCTCCATATTAATCTTATCGGATAGGACAGGATAAAAATCAAGCCTTTTATTACCCAGCTCACGATTTTGATGATAAAAAGGGAGGAGCTCATAACCGCCCTGCTGAACAAAAGGGCGTAAAAAATCACGCCCAGAAGGGCTCCAATGAACACATAGACCCGCAGCTCCCCGTCATTGCTGTAATATACGGTGAAAAACAGGATCAGGGCGGCCATGATCCAATACAGCAGGTCCTGCACGTAGGTGACCAGACCGCCGGTTTTCACCGCTCTGCGGAATATCCGGAAAAAGTCGTATACCAGCGCGATGGCCATACCGCCGACGATGGTGCAGAAAAAAACATAGGCCTGGCTGCTCACCGATACGATCATTTGAACATGCGGGCAAGAAATCCTCCGCCCTTGCCCCTGGAGCCGTCTCGTTCGGAATATTCGCAGCTGACGATTTCCCCTTCGATTCCCAGTTCCGAATTGTCAATATTTAATTTGTTGATATGCAGGTCGATCCCCTTGATCACCAGCATGCCGAGCTCCGTGTCCACGACGACGCATTCGTCGTTGAAGCTCTCCACGTCTATTACACCGGATATATTCAGCTTTTCCCGGTTTTCAAGGACGAGGTTTTGGACCTTTTGCTTCGGCACTTTCTTTTCCTCGATCATTTTATCCCTCCTTGGTGGTTTGGCGGCAAACTGCCTGATTTACGCATCACTGAATTATATGCATGTACAAGAAATAAAATGATAAAAAGCAGATCAGAGTGAACCGGCTTTGCCGGACGGGCCCGATAGAATACGCCCAATAGAAAAGGACAAGGCCTCATGAACTGTTCCCTGTCCCGTTCCGGAATGTTTTGAATAGTGGATTATTTGATTACGTACATTTCCTTGGAATCGGCTTTCGTGACGTGTTCCGATACGGACGTGATTTCTACTGTCGTCAGACTGCTGCCGAACCGGATCTCCACCACGTCTCCGACCTTCACCTCGGTACCCGGCTTTGCCACCTTGCCGTTGATCGTTACATGCCCGGTTTCACAGGCTTCGTTTGCCAGAGTGCGCCTCTTTATAAGCCTGGATACCTTTAGATATTTGTCTATCCTCACGATACTACCCCCATTACCCTTTTCTTTAGCGCTTCACACAAACCTACCTCAGGCGGATGTGCAAAGCCCCGTCTGTCTCCTGTTTATAGACCGCTTTTACTCGTTGACCATGTCCCGGAGCGCCTTGCCGACCTTGAAAACCGGAGCCTTTGATGCTTTTATGGTGATCTCCTGCTTGGTCTGCGGATTTCTGCCCTTACGTTCCGAGCGTTCCCGGACTTCGAAGGAACCGAAACCCACCAGCTGCACCTTGTCTCCGCCGGTCAGGGCCTCCTCGACGCTCTCGATAAAGGCATTCAAAGCCTTTTCCGCATCCGCTCTGGTGATATCGCCTTTTTCCGACATGCTCTTTATTAAATCCGCCTTATTCATTTCCTTTCCTCCCTTTCAAATACCTCTGGTTTGTACCTGCTTCATTTCGCCGGCAACTGCGTCTTTGCCTCATTCCATAGCTTGTCCATTTCTGCAAGGCTCATGTCTTCCAGCTTTTTACCCTCTTTTGCGCTTTGCTGCTCGATGTATTCGAACCGGTCGATAAACTTCCGGATCGTACCGGTAAGAGCCAGCTCCGGCTGCACCTTGAGAAATCTGGACAGGTTTACGAGGGCAAACATCGCGTCCCCCAGCTCATCCGTTATTCTTTCCACATTTTTACTCTTGTATACATCCTTCAGTTCCCGGATTTCCTCCTCCACCTTACTGAAAACATCCTCTATGTTGTCCCAGTCAAAGCCGACCTGGGCCGCCTTTTGCTGTACCTTGTAGCTCCTCATCAGCGCCGGCAGGTTTGAGGGCACATCCTTCAGAACGCCGGTGTGGTTTTCCAGCTTTTTCTCCTTCTTTTTGATGGCTTCCCAGTTCACAAGCACCTGATCCGGCGTATCTGCCTTCACGTCGCCGAAGATGTGCGGATGCCTGGAAATGAGCTTGCTGCAGATTTCCGTAGTGACATCGTCTATGTTGAAATCGCCGTTCTCTTTTGCGATCTGCGCGTGGAACACGATTTGCAGAAGCAGGTCGCCGAGTTCGTTGCAGAATTTCTTCGTATCGCCCGCATCCAGCGCCTCCAATACCTCGTAGGTTTCTTCGATCATATAGATCCGGAGGCTTTCGTGGGTCTGCTCCCGGTCCCAGGGACATCCGTTTTCCGCGCGAAGCTTCGCCATAATATCCAACAGGTCGTTAAAATCATATTTTTCTTTCAGCATAATCCTTCTCCCGCCCCATATTTGGCCGTCAATCAACCCTCGTACCTTATTGCAGGCAGCATGGCCCGGTCCGGCAGCCACATTTATTTTATCCTATCAAGGCAAAAAATAGCAAGCCGTAAAAGGCGATTCGGCAAAATATCCCGCATTCCATGCCATAAGCGCGTAGATGATGTGAAGGCAGACAATGGCCGATTTTATGGCCAGGACCCCGGACATGGCGTATTTCAGCCAGTTGACCCGGGCTCGCAGTTTATAGAGCAAATAGAGAAGCATCGCCGTTACGAGGCAGATCAGAAGGCTGCTTATGAAGGGGTGCCGGTTCATGCTGCCATACAGAAGGGGATTCACTTCCTCAAGATATCCCAGTCGGACGCCGGCGGCCGTTGCTGCAGCATCCAACAGGGTTAATGCAAGTATGCCGAGAAGTAGTTTTTTCATAGCTCACCAAAGCCCATAGAACGGATTTCGCCGGAACAGGGTACGCACTATTAGGATATCCGTTCCATCCGTTTTTATGAGCGATTTTCCATTTTCCCGGGAAATTGAGGTTCCGATTGAGGGAGAAGCAGGAAATCATAAAAAAGTGCATAAGTGATAAAATTTTACATCCGCGGGGTTTTGCATGTGCTCTTTTAAATACATAAATAACCAGAATTTAAAGTATACAAGCGGCGACGGCCGATTATAGAATAAATTTGTCCAGAAGCTGGACAAGTCCGGAAAAAACGGACTCCATAATAAGGAGGTAGATGTCGATGTCACGAAAAAGGTCTTCAAAAAGGTTCACCTGTCTGGTCTTCGTTCTTGTTCTGGCACTGACCGTGGCAGTACTGCCGGGAACTGCCAGCGCCGCATCAGTGAACATTATCAACGCCATCCAGTGGGCCACCACCTCGGGTACGGCAATTCAAGCCCATGGGGGCGGAATGATCAAGGTCGGCAGTAATTACTACTGGTTCGGGGAAAACCGCGACGATACAGGCCACTTCCTGGGCGTATCCTGCTACAGGTCCTCCGATCTCAAGAGCTGGACCTACGTCCGGGATGTCCTGACGAAAACATCCGCGGCGGAGCTGAATTACTGCTGGATAGAAAGGCCCAAGGTCATGTACAACGCGTCCACCAATACCTATGTCATGTGGATGCACTGGGAAAACGGCACCGACTATGGCGATGCCAAAGCGGCGGTCGCCTACTGCAGCACGGTTGATGGCAGCTACACCTATCAGGGGAGCTTCCGCCCCTATGAAAACCAGGGCATTACGGACCATGGCAAGGACGGATATATGTCGAGGGACTGTAACGTTTTTGTCGATACGGACGGCACGGGGTATTTCATTTCCTCCTCCAATGAAAATATGGACCTGCATCTTTACAAGCTTACGTCAAATTACCGGAATATCGACACGCTTGTTACGAAGCTGTTCGTCGGATCCCAGAGAGAGGCTCCGTGTCTCTTCAAGCGGGGCAGCTATTATTTCCTGCTGACCTCGGGCTGCACCGGCTGGACGCCGAACCAGGCCAAATATTCCTATTCGTCGAGCCTCGCCAGCGGCTGGTCTTCCCTGACCAACATCGGCGACAGCAACACCTTCTATTCACAGCCCGCGTTTGTCATTCCCGTACAGGGCTCCTCCACCACTACATACCTTTATACCGGGGACCGGTGGGGCGGAGCGTGGAGCGGCAAGGTCAACGAATCCATGTATGTCTGGGCCCCGCTGTCTTTCCCGACGGCAACCTCCATGAGCATGAGCTGGTGCAATAACCTGACGATTGATACGGCCACGGGAACGATAACCGGAAGCGTGAACAACTGGCAGCTCAAAAACCAGAACAGCGGAAAGGTTTTGAATGTGACGGGGTCATCGACCTCCGACGGCGCGGCAGTCGAGCAGCGGACAGCCTCTACCGGCAACAGCATGAAGTGGCAGCTGGCCTATGACGGCGCCGGGTATTTCGAATTCAAAAACATCAACAGCGGAAAAAATATGGACGTCACCAGCGGTTCCACCGCCGACAACGCCAGCATTATTCAATGGACCGACAACAACGGCGCCAACCAGAAATGGCGGATCATCGACAAGGGGAACGGATATTTCAAGCTGCAAAACAAGAACAGCGGAAAAGTGATCGACGTAGCCAGCGCATCCACCGCAGACGGAGCGAAAATCATCCAGTATACGGATAATGGCGGTACAAACCAGGCATGGCAACTGGTAGCGCAATAATTCAGGGCAGCGGCCGGATTGAAGGCTGAGCCTGAGGGGGGATTCCCGAATAAGCGGGAATCCCTTTTAATATTATGGAGTATTCGGCAGTCTTTCTCCCCTGCTTTTCCTCTTTGAGTAAAGCCTGAAGGCCGTCAGCAATGCACCGACTGCACATATGACGGCCGCAACGATATACACGTACTTCATGCCGTAAATGAATACGTCCTCCCGGCCTTTTACAAAGTCGGACACCCTGTATCCCAGCCTCTGGCTCATCAGGCCGTATAAAAGCGTCGTTGCAAGCGCTGTGCCTATGACCATGCCCAGGTTCCGCATGAATGCGTTCAGGCTTCCGGCTATGCCCAGCTTGTCGGGGGTGACCGACGACATGATGAGGGAGGTGTTCGGGGATTGGAACATGCCGCTTCCCAGCGACATAACCGCAAGGAAAAGAATCAGGGCTATCATGCCGGAATGCTCGGTCAGGGTGGACATCATCATCAAACCGACGCTTGTTATGGCAAGGCCCAGAAAGGTCAGGAATTCCGAACCGATCCGGTCGGACAGGTGGCCGCTGGCCGGCGCCACGAACAGCAGGATCAGCGGATTGACCACCATGATGAAGCCCGTCAATGCCGGCGAATACTGCATCACGTCCTGCAGGTAGAAGGGCTGGATAATCATCGAGCTGCTCAGGGCTATGAATGAAATCAGTGCGCAAAGGATACTCAAGGTAAAGACGCCATTCTTAAAAATGCCGAATTGGCTGAGCACCCGCAGGATAGCACTTCTTCTTTCCGACGGGTTGGGCGGGTTGGATGCGCCGCCGGAGGACGATACGCCGGTGGATACGCCGGCGGATATCCCGGCCGGTGCGCCTCCACCCGGTACGACGGCTGCATCCTCAGGCGCCTCAGCGCTGTTCAAAGCCGGCGCCTCGGGTTTGGCAGCCTCCTTCGGCAGATTTCTTGTCCCCATTATGTAAACAAATATCCCGATGGGCACGTTGATGAGAAAAATATAGTTCCAGCTCACAAAGCTTACGAAGAAACCGCCCAGCGGCGGCCCGACAAGCTGTCCGAGGGCCACGAAGGAGCCCGATATGCCAAGGGCCCTGCCCCTTTCCGTCCTGGGGAAGGTCTCCGCGATAATGCCCTGGTTGGTGGCAAAAGCCGCCGATGCGCCGATCCCCTGGACCACGCGGGCAATGATCAGCAGCGGCAGGGAATTGGCAATGCCGCACAACAGGGACCCAACGGTAAACAAGGCGACGCCGGACATGAACACCTTTGTTTTTCCGATTGCATCCCCTATTTTCCCGAAAACGAGGATGGTAACCGTTACCGTAATCAGAAAGGCGGTGACTACCCAGGCGATTGCTTCTCCCGACACCGCCAGCCCGTCGGCCATCCCGGGCAGCGCGACATTTACAATACTGCCCTGCAGGGTGGCCATGAAGGTCATCAGAACGATATTGATCAAAATAGGCATCCGTTTTCGGCTTGTAAGCTCTTCCATTGAATTACTCCGTGTCCTTCATATACTTTGCAAGGTAAGCGCTGACCTTCTCGGCGCCCCAGATGTTCATATGCTGGGCGTGGTGGTAAGCATCCTCGAAATCGTCATAGTTCAAGCCGACTTCCTTGTACAGCATATTGAAGTCCAGATACTCCACCCCTTCATCCCGGCACAGCTCATTCATCTCCTCGTAGAAGCTGCCGTAATCGACATGGGACACATACAGGTCGTTAAATGGCGCCATTGCGACGATGAGCCTTATATTGCGCTCCTTGCAGAGCTTTACTATTTTTTTGAAATATCCCGCGGAATATTCGTCCACTACCGGGGTAAATTTAAGATCCTTGCCTTCCCTGTATTTTTCGATGGTCTCTTCCGACATCTTCGATTCCAGGGGATAAAACCCGTCGAACCCGGAATAATCCTTCTGGGAGAGGCCCAGCATGTATTTCAGGTTATCTTTTATAACGGCGGATTTCTTCCAATTGGCGTGGCTTCTGAAAAGGCCGATGCTCATCCGGAAGGCATCGTACTTGTCCGGGAAAATTTCGAACGCCTCCTGGAATTTCAGCAGGCTGGGGCGCATGGCATCGATGTTGGCAACGAAGCCGGCGTATTCCGAGTTGGACCGGCCGAAGGAAAAGGCCTCCAGCACGATTGTTTCCGGGTTTTGCTTCTCCAGCATTTCCTGCAGCGTATACCAAGCCATATCGATCTTCTGGTCCGGCAAGCCTGCGTTAAATACCTTCTTGCCCAGGGCGGGCTCCAGGACGGACGGATCGAAGGTACAATAAGCGTGGGAATTGCCGATAAACAGGACGTCGATGCTGTTTGCTGGCCTCCAGTCGATGGCCCGTTTCCGTTCCACCACGCTGCCGCCGGTCTGCAGGGCAGCCTCCAGAAAATAGACAAGCGCAGCCAGCAGCAGAGCAAATGCCGCGATTTTCGCGATATTTACCAGAACCCGGACCCGTGCCGGCTTTATTTCAGAATTTGAAGTAGATGAATTGTGTGCTGTTTGCATCCCCGTATACTCCGAAAATAATTATTATGGCGATCACCGCCAGATACGCCGCCCACCGGAAAATCAGCGGCTCCTTCCTGAGGAAGGCTCCTATGCTCATTCTCTCCTGCAGCAGCTCAAATGCCATCAGCAGGACAAGGAGGAGCACCGATAAAATAAGCTCGGGGCGTCCCATTCCAAGACCGGCCGTGTTGAAACCGGAGAAGAAGGACATGTCCCACGTGAACAGCTTCGATAAAATCAGCTTCAGGTCGCCTACACTGTTGGCCCTGAAGAATATCCATGCAAATGTAATCAGCGCAAAGTTCTCCACCCTTTTTAGGAAGCCGTAGGTCATCGATGTGCCGGTAATCCTCAGCAGAGTCTTGAGCTTGTCCGTGTAAGGCTTCGTCAGGATGCCCGCAACCTGGTAAAGACCGTTCAGCAGGCCCCAGATCACAAAGGTAAGGCTTGCCCCATGCCACAATCCGCTCGCCAGGAACACGAGAAGGATATTGGGCAGGTGCCTTTTCCGGTTGCCTCCCAGGGGAATGTAGAGATAATCCTTGAACCACGAAGTAAGCGAGATGTGCCACCGCTTCCAGAAGCCGGCCACCGTCGTGGCCAGGTAGGGCCTGCGGAAATTCTCCATCAGGTTGATACCCAGCAGCTTTGCGCTTCCGATGGCAATATCCGAATATCCGCTGAAATCGCAGTAAATCTGGAACGAATAAAATACCGACGCCAGGACGAAGCTCATTCCATTATGGGCTCCGGGCTCGTTATAGACCGTATTGACCAGGATGGCGAGCCGGTCCGCGATCACCAGCTTTTTGAACAGGCCGAGCCCGATCTGCAGCAGACCGCTGCGGATCCGGTCGAAGTCGAACCGCTGGCGCGCCTCCAACTGGGGCCGGAGGCTTTCGATCCTCCCGATGGGACCGGCGGCGATTTGCGGGAAGAACGATACGAACAGCGCGTATTTCCCGAAATGCTTCATCGGCTCCGCTTTGCCCTTGTAGACATCTATGACGTACCCGAGGGACTGGAAGGTGTAAAAGGAAATGCCCACGGGCAGCAGCAGCGAAAGCCTGAAAGGCTGGTAATGCAGCCCCGCCAGCCCGAAAAGCTCCGCAATGGTTTCATTGACGAAGTTGTAGTATTTAAAGACAAATAGAATGCCAAGGTTGATGACCAGACAGGCTACGATATAAAGGACTTTTTTCCGCTTATCCCCGGCTTTATGCAGCAGGATCGCGGAGAAATAGGTTACTATAGTGGAGAACAGCAGCAAAACGGCATACTCTGCATTCCAGCAGGTATAAAAATAGTAGCTGACGCCAAGCAGGAAAACCCAACGGATTTTCGGCGGCAGCAGGAAATAAAGAACGACAACGGCAAATAAGAAAACGGCGTATTGCAGCGAATTAAAAATCATTGGAGCCTCTAGTCACAAATAATCTTTGCAGCAACCGCAAGAAATCCCCGATTGCTCCCATGTGAGAATTATAGACCATATGAGGCCGTGTTGCAAGGTAGACAAAAGCCATATGAAGACATGGCTGGATACCCCTATAAAGTCGGATTCTCCGATGTCCCCTGGTTCGAACCCTTTTTACACCTGGTATGGGCTTGTATCGACCTGCGGATTCCAGCCATCCTGGCCGGAAAGTACCTTCTCTATGCCATACAACTCCGCCTCTTCCGGCGTAAGCTGTTTTGCCCAACTGACTCGCCCGCCTGTGACATTTCCCCGGCTGACTCGCCCGCCCGCCGAACTTTCCCGGCAGGAGCAGCCGTCCCGTGCCGCTTCGCCTCCGGGTCCTGTGCTGTTATATTCCGCAAACTCCGTCGTCTTCTCGCTTTCAGGCTTATCCCAGTTGTGCCAGCCTTCCTCGCGAATATGGGGACCCATCCGGCAGTTGATAAAGGCCGCCTTGCCGAAATTCCTCCACGGCCTGCCCAGGTATACGCTCTTTGGCTCCGCATCCCCGGTCAGGCGGCAGTTGACGAATACATAGCCGTATTTCTCCGCTTCCGGGGTGGAGGGCGCCGTAATATAGGATTCCTGCCCCGGCTTCAGGCGGTTTGAAAATACCTCGCAGGCGTCGAATACAGCCGTTGCCGACCCGAAGATGAAGTCGATGTCGCCCCGGATATAGCAATTCTTATAGTATTGACGGCTCTTGAGCCTGGGATGCCCGTCCCTCGGGCCGCCAAAGGTCTTGACCGTCAGGGGATACGGCGGCAAAGGCCCCGTAAACAGCGTGTCCTGGTTCCCGATCAGCCTGCAGTTGACAAACTGCGCCCTGTCGCCGTCCACATAGGCGGTTACCGCCTGCCCGACCACGTCGCCCTTGCCCGCGCTGTTCACGATCGTGAGATTTTCTGCTTTGAAATCCCGTCCCCCCGCAAAGAGCGTGTAAGTCCAAAAAGTCCTTATGGCCTGGCCGTCCGGGCCTTTCATCAGCGCATAATCGCCGTATTCGACGACGGTGTTGTCCGCATCTTCGCCAAGGAGCGAGACAAAGGGCTTATCAATGAATACCTTCTCATGGTATACGCCTTTTTTGACATGGATGTTCACCCTGGTTTCATTATTGTCGGGAATGCAGTCCACTGCCGCCTGTATGCTTTGAAACTGGCCGCTTCCGTCGAGCGCTACGATCATTTCCTTCATATTGCTCATATTGCCTCTATCCTCCGGTATGGGGTTCCGCTTCAAGTAAAATAGGGATTGCCGCCCATTTTACAGCCACTTGCGCAAAAAGGCCAGCGTTTCCTGCCGCATTTCGGAAGTCTCCATATGGCCGCACGGATATGTCCTCAGATGCCATGCATCTCCTGCGCCGGCGCTGTTGTAAACTTCCCGGAGCTCCCTGTCTATTTTCAGGACACCCGCGTAAGGAACCAGGTGGTCGTACTTCCCGCTCTGGCTCAAATGCGGGCGCGGAGCGATCAGCTTATTGATGTCGGTCGTGGAAAAATGCTTCAAAAGACTGGGAATATAGTAGTAAATGCCATGGCCGTCAAAGCCGTTTACTTCCGCGAGGGTATGAAAATCCGTCAGGCTGCACAGGTCCACGCAAACCTTGATTCTCGGGTCAAGGGCCGAAAGCCACCAGGCCATCGTCCCGCCCATGGACAGGCCGACGGTGGCGATCCTGCCGCAATCCACATCGTCGCGGGTAAAAAGATAATCTACCGCCCGCATGCCGTCAAAGGCCATCATGCCGAACAGGACACGGCCGTTCCACAGCATGTCCTTGAAAATCTGCGTCTCCGTGCGGCCTCTGCGCTCTCCGAAGCACCACGCGTCGATGCAGAGCACGGCGTAGCCTTCCCTTGCGAACACCTCCGCATAGCTGGGCTTTTTCAAATAAGACGCACCGGCAAGCAACTCGTCTTTTCCGACGTGATAATTGCCCCCGTGGGAATGGTTGAAAAGAACTACAGGCAGCTTGCCGCCCCCCGCTTTATCCGCCGCAGGCTTCGGCTTCACAAAATAGGCCGGCACCGGCTCGATCCCGTTCAATTCCAGGGTAAGCTTCTCCAGTGTGAACAGCTCCTGCTCCTCCACATCGACCAGACGCGCCTTTACTTTCCCCTCCTGGCGATCCGGGAGCTCCCCCAGCAATTCCATCAATTGTTTTCTTTTTTCCTGTCCTGTTACTTCCTTCCGCATGGTCCACATGTCCTTTCCGCTTTCTATGCCCGATATCCCTATTATGAGCATTGGAGACAGCATCTGTCAATAAAGCCGCCCCGGCAGCCGCTTGGCCCGGAGCGCCCGCTTGCTTGCCAAATCATATGCTTGCATTGTATAATAAACTATATTTGTATTATTATAGAAAATATTGTCGAAAGGGGTATGTCAAAATGGAATCTACTGCTTCCAATCTGTTTCTCGCCGGCTTTACCGCAGTTTACGTCATCATCTGCCTCGCAATCTCTATTTTCTACATCGCCTGTCAATGGATCCTGGTGGCCAAGTCCGGGCAGCCCGGCTGGTCGGTAATCGTCCCGATCTACAATTACTACATCCAGCTGAAAATCGGCGGCAAGCCCGGCTGGTGGCTGCTGCTCATGCTGATCCCCGTTGTAGATATCGTAATAGCAATCATCGCTCTCAACGCGTTCCTGAAGGCTTACGGAAGAGGCGGCGCAGGTCCGTTGCTGCTTATGCTGTTCTTCCCGATTTTTTACCTGCCCTATCTGGCTTTTTCGAAAAACGTGCAGTATGTGGGCGTTCCCTCGTAAAACATCGAATAGCCCGTCCGGAACCAAAAGCGTTCCATCCGTTCAAAACAGCCAGGCTGCGGCAGAGCTTTTCTGCCGCAGCCTGGTCTTTGTTACAGGACGGGGAAGTGTATCTGCTCCTTATTGCTTGTTTGCGGCATAGTACTTGGAGAACTGGCTCTGGAGCTCCGCAAGGATCTTGTCCATTCCGGCATTCTTCAGTTCGTCTACCGCGCTCTTGATGTTGGTATCATAATCCACATAGCCGTACAGGATCGGATACAGCTTTTCGGTAACCACCGACTGTACCCTGGCGACTTCGGCCTTTACAGGGGTCTGGTCGAAATTGAAGCCGAACAGCTTGGAATATTTGGCGTCGTTGTCCCAGTTCTTGATGCGGTCTACCACTGCGTCGCTGACGTTGTCGGGGAACCTCATATAGTTGATGTTGCGGAACATCCATTCATAGAACATGGATTCCTTTGCAATCACTTTGACACGGCCGTTTTCCGTGAGATCGTAGTGCTCGCCCTTGGTGCCCAGGACGATGAAGTCATAGTTGTCCTGGCTCTTGTAGACCCAGTTCAGGAACATCATGGCTTTTTCAGGCGCGGCGCTGGTTGCCGGAATGACAAACACGTTGCTGCCGCCGGTGATGATGTATTTCGGCTTTTCAGGATACAGCAGGTATTCCTGGTATTTGCCCTCCGGAACGTTGGCGGTCAGGCTGGACTGCTGCTCCATGTCCCTTGTGACGGCGCCGGTCCAGATGGCGCTCTTGCCGCCGTTCATGCGGCCCAGCTCGTCCTGGTTCGTCAGGAAGTCTTCCGGGATCAGCTTGCTCTTGTTCCATTCCCTCGTCACCTTGCAGAAATCTTTGAAGGCTTCGGATTCGAAATAGTCGTAGACCTTGTCGTCCGCGGCGCTTTCATCTACATAGAACCAGTTGTTCAGGAGGCTGAAGTCCAGGGACAGGCTTCCCTGCTCCCCGCGGATATAGGGTTTCCAGTTGGTGATTACGAAGGGGTTTGAGCTGAGGTTCTGCTCCTTCAGCTTGGTTGCAAAAGCGGTGACGTCCTCTATTGTTTTCAGATCCGACATGCCAACCTTCTCCAGGAGGTCTTGCCGGACGCAGAGGGTCCCGAAGTTCTCGGAGGTGGGCGTATTGGTCGGAACTGCCATGATCTTGCCGTCGATGGTGATGTGCTTCATCTTTTCCTTGGGATTTACCTTCAAAAGGTCCGTGCCGTACTTGTCCAGCAGTTCGTCGATCGGAAGAATGGCCTTTTTGGCATACCAGGTCTGGACGCCCTGGGGTCCGTGCCAGGCGATATCGATTTGCTGTCCGCTGGACAGGACCAGATCGATCTTGTTGAAATATTCGCTCCAGGGGCTGAACGTGATGTCGAGTTCGGCATTGATATCCTGCTTGAGCTTCGGGTTCAGCTCGCTGTCGATGAAGCTCCGCCAGGTGGCGTTCTCTTCACCGGGCATGATCCATGCAAGCTTTTTGTACTCCGTTACCTTCGGGTCCTCCGCCGGCGCAGCCGCCTGGGTACTTCCCTCCTGCACCGCGGATGAGGAAGGGGTCGCCGTGGACGCCGGTTCCTTGCTGCTTCCGCATGCCGCAAGACTGAAAAGAAGTCCTGCGATCAGGAGAAATGCCAAAACCTTTGTGAAACTGTTTTTCATGAAATCGCCCTCCTAATTTATTATAACTTTTATTGAAACACAAGAGAACTGGGATTCTCTGTAGTTCAACCTTTTACCGCGCCGATCATGATGCCCTTGATAAAGTACCTTTGCAGGAAAGGATACAGGAAGATGATCGGACCGATGGTCACCATCGTTGTCGCCATTTTGATCGTCTCCGTCGGCACCTTGACATTGACGGCAAAGCCCTGGCTGGCGCTGCTGTTGAAGAACAGGGCGTTGGAGAGGATCTGGAACAGCTGGTACTGCAGCGTGTAGTATTTTGTGTCCGTAACGAGCAGAAGGTTCAGCCACCAGTCGTTCCAATAGCTCAGCGCGATGAACAGGCTGACGGTGGCAATAATCGGCCCCGAAAGCGGCAGGATGATCCGGGTAAAAATGTTCAGCTCGTTCGCCCCGTCGATCTTCGCCGATTCGGAAACGGACTCGGGAATGCTCTGGAAATAGTTCCTCATAAGGAACATGTAAAAGGGATTGACCAGATAAGGGATCACCAGCGCCCAGACGGAATCCACCAGCTTATAGTACCTTGTCATGAGGATATACCACGGGACCAGGCCGGCGCTGAAAACCATCGTAAAGTAACAGAATAATGCAATGCCGTTCCTGTACTTGACGGTTTTCACTGAGATCGCGTACGCCAGCAGTGACGTAATCAGAAGGCTGAGGGCCGTACCGAGAACCGTGACGAGGATGGTTACCCCATAGGACCGGACGATCCAGTTTCCTCTCAGGATATAGACATAGGTGTCCAGGGAAAAATTCCTCGGGATCAGGGAATATCCGTATTTCTGCACCAGCAGGTCATCCGAGAAGGATACCGACAGCGCCAGAAGCAAGGGGTACAGGGTAATCAGCGTCATCACTGCAAGAATTACATAGGTGGAAAAGGAAAACGCTTTATCCGAAAGAGACTTTTTCATCGATGGACTCCTCTTTTCTAGTACAGGGAGGTACCCTGATATTTTTTGGACAGCCAGTTGGCGGAACTGACGATGATAAAGCCGGCCACCGACTGGTAAAGCCCGACCGCCGAAGCAAAGGACATATCCCCTGTCGTCCGCATGGAACGGTACACGTAGGTATCGATGACCTCCGTTGTCCGGAGCAGAAGGCCGTTGCCCTTGACAATGCTGTACATCATTCCGAAGTCTCCGTAGAATATTCTTCCTATGCTCAGAAGGGTCAGAATGATCGCGGTGGGTACCAGCAGCGGAAGAGTGATATGCTTGATCTGCTGCAGCTTGCTTGCGCCGTCAATCCTGGCCGCTTCATAATATTCCATGCTGATGCCCGTGATGGTGGACAGGTAGATGATGGCGCCGTAGCCGGTAAACTTCCAGAGGTTGGCACCCACTAGAATAGGACGCCAGTAGCTTGCATTATTGTACCAGCTCACCGGCTCCAGTCCGAAAAAGCCCAGCATTTTGTTCACCGATCCCAGTTCCGCGGAAAAAAGGCTGTAGATCAGGGCGCTGACCACTACCCAGGAGAAGAAGTAGGGGAGGAACTGGATGGATTGAACCGTTCGTTTGAAGTGCTTATTGCCGACTTCATTAATAAGGATTGCGCTGCCGATCTGAAATACGAGGCCGAATACGATAAAAAGAAGATTTATATAAATCGTATTGAAGGTAATGCTAAAGGCCTTGTCGGAGCCGAAGAAAAACTCGAAATTCTTGAACCCGGCCCAGGGGCTGCCGAAAATCCCGTCCTGGAAGTTATAGTTCTTGAAGGCCAGAACCAGACCGGGCATCGGAAGATAGGAAAATAAAAAGAGAAATAAAATCCCGGGCAGCGCCATCAGATAAAAAACATAGTTTTTCTTTATTTCTTTTGCAAATGAACTCATGCCGGACTCCCTTTCGGTCGTGAAAGATGATATCTTCACGATAATCGAAAGGGGGGGCGCGGTAAATATCAAGAAAGTAAGAAACGTTCGAAATGCCCTTTTCCGGGATTTCAAATTTTTAAGAAATGTTCAAAAAAGCCTTGGAGGGGGTTGCATTTATTGATCCGCTTTCGCCTTCAGGAGCCTGTATTTGGAGGGGGATACGCCATATTCCTTTTTAAAGAGCGTGCTGAAGTAGGACCGGTTGGTGTAGCCCACCATTTCCCCGATTTCGAAAGCGTTCCGGTCGGAATTTAAAAGAAGCTCCCTGGCTTTTTCCAGGCGCACGCGATTCAAATATTCCGGGAAGCCGCAGCCGGTATTATCCGTGAATACCTTACTGAAATACTGGGGTGACAGGCCAAGGTGTTTGGCAACACTGTTGCCGGAAATCTGCGTGTCCCGGTAATTGGCTTCTATATAGCGGATCGCATCTTGCATCAGGTCCTTTGCCCCCAGCTGGTTTGCCGAGGTCACCTGCCCGCTCACCCGTTCAAAGAGCTCTTCAAAAAAGCCCCTCAGCTCCGTGGGATTTTCCATCCCGCTGATCGTTCGAAATACGCCTATGATATCCATGTCCCCATTCATTCCGGCGTTCAGCTTCAGATTTCCGGGCACTTTCATGATCTCTGCGTAAAGATCCGTAAACAGCTTGACAACCCGCTCATAATTGTACAACTGCATCTTTTCCAGCAGCCGCCCGAAGCTCTCCGAAAACGCGGCGCGGCTCCCGTCCTTCACGGCCTGGACGACATCCTTGAGTTCCTTGTCACAGGATGCGCCTCCCGGTCCCGGTATGTTTCCCCGGGTGAACAGTCCGCCCGGGCCGCGGATAAGCCTGTAATTTGTATAAACCAGCGCCTGCCGGTATAACACCCCGATCTGGCCCGCTTCCTCGGATACATCGCTGACCCCTGCCGTGATGGTCGTATTCAAGAATTTTTCCACGTTTTCGCCAACGGTCTTCAGGTATTGCGCAATTTCTTCCTCGAACTCCCGGATCTGCGTCGCCGCCACATTCACCAGCAATATCTCATGGTCGGAATCCGTCTCGAAGGCATAACTGGAGTAGATCTCCCCAAGCAATTCACAGGCGATATTTCCTATGGAAAACAGAAGCAGATTCTTGGATTTCGCGCTGTTGCTCCGGATATAGCTCTTGTAGTCGTCGATCCGCAGGACGACGACCGCAAAAGGCTGGCCGGGGTCAAAATCAATTTTGTGCGCGGCAAATTCCTTTTCCAGTTCCACATAGGAAGGCTGGTTCTCCCGCTCGTTTAGCAGGCCCCAGATGAAGTTGTTGCGAAGGATATAGACGTTGTCCTTCTCCCGCTTGTCCAGAATATTGATATAATCCATGACGCCGGTGAGGGTTTGGGAGATATAGCGGAACTCGTCCCTGGGATTCTCGGCGGACAGGCCCAGCCTGCCGGAATTGGCCTTGATGTTGTTTATGATCTGGGTGACGGGCCGGAAGATCCGCAGGGTCAGCAGGAAATAGGAGATCAGCAAAATAAGCAGCACAAGCAGGCACACGATAAGGATGAAGTCCTTGGACCGGTTCAGCTTGGCCGTGATGGTCCTGTAGGGGTCCACAGAGATGAAAATCATTTTGTTGTCCTGGGAACGGACAAAATTGACCGCAAATTTTTCCTTGTCTACGGTGATATAATATACGCCTTCCGGAGAGGGATCCTGAAGGATCGTATCGATATATTCCTCGCCGGACAGGTTTTTCGCGAACATACTTTTATCGGCGCCCGCCAGCATGTCGCCTTTGGAATTGATCACAAACGTGCTGCTGTCCCCGGAGGCGGAAAGGGAAGAAATATACCGGTACATTTTTTCCGCATTGATATTGACTATCACCGCGCTGTCCATGCTTTTGTTGTTCGGATAGGCTTCCTGATATATGATTGAAAACAAATTCAGGTTTTCCCCTTTTGCAACGGGAACAATCCGCTGAATAGGCGCCAGTATGCCGCTGGCATAGATAAGATCGAAAATCTGCCCGTCCGTCTCGGCATCGTAATAGGAGCCCCTGTCCTTGCGCATCAGGACTTTTTTTGCGTTGCAGATATAGACCGATTGCAGGTACGGCGTAGAAATCATGATGTTGTCGATCATGACGGAAATCCGCTGCTCGTTGGAAACGTCCCGCTCCCGGGACATCATCAGCTCCGTGCAGTTATTGTTCTTGAAAAGCTGGTAGGCCAAGGCGTTCGTCCCCTTAAACAGCTCGTCCGTCTTGTATTTCATGTTGTTCAGCATAAGCCGGGTGGATGAATTGATATCCTCCAGGCTTCGCCTTTGAAGCCAGAAGAAGATGGACAGCACCAGCGCGATAACGATCACCGTGGCAAGCGCCGAATTCAAAAGGAAGGATTTCAGCAGGATGCTTCTGTCCTTTTTCCGGACTTTATTCACCAGATTTTTAATCATAGCTCCCCCATGGCTGGGTTTCCGTGGCGACTTTCTCCCCGCAGGCAATGGCCTTATCGATCATGAGCGATAAATAGGTATCCTGGGAGGCCTCCGCCAGGCTGTAAAAACCGGGTCCTCCCTTTACGTACCGATCCATCCGGACCAGGCACTCCGCGACTGCAAGCTCGTCATCCGAAAAGCCCGCCGGCCGGAATTGGTTGACGTAGGTCCATTCCCCGCCCGCCAGGATCCCTTTCAGGCAATAGCCCTCCATATTTCCTTCCTCGCCGGCGTTTTTCCGTATCAGTTCGTATTCCACCGGCGTACGGAAGTCTTTCAGGTACTTGACGGTGTTGTTGAAGAGTTCTCCCCGGTCGCCCCGGACGACGATGCGTTGGGAACGTACCCAGGAACGGTGCTGGTCCTTTATAAAATCATGGACTCCGAGCTTCCCGCCGAAATCCAGCAGCGCGAATTCATGGGCGGACGGAACAATTTTTCCCTGTTCCGGCGGTCCGCTGCGACTGGGCCCCGCAACCACGGGAGAGGTGTATTGGAACGCGCGTATGGTTGCATTTTCGAATCCGACCCCCAGGAGCTTCCGCAGCAGACTGATAGAATGGTAGCCCTGGGAAAAGGAAACCTGCGCTTCCGACAATTCGCCGAGAATCCCCGACCGGGCAATCCGAATCCGGGAGGAATGCATCGGGTGCAGGTGGTATTGCTCGGCAACCTGGATCCGGGCGCCCTTTGCCAGCCGGTTCAGAGAAATCAGCCTGTCCAGGTCATAGGCCGGAGGCGTTTCGGCCAGTACGGGAACCCCTTTGCTTGCGGCTTCCAGGATCAAATCATAGGCGGCATCCTTCGAAACTGAAATTACAACAAAGTCCGGCGAGCAGCAGCCAGTCTCGCCTGGAGTGCACCGGGCAGTTCCCTCCAATAGCTCCGCCAGGGACCGAAAGGTTTTGACGTCCCAGTTTTTTTCGATCTCCGCGCCTTTTTCCGGACTCCTTGTTACGAGACCGCAAACTGTGAATCTTTCCGGCAGCGCCTTTGCAATGCGAAGATAAAACTCGCTGCGCCATCCGGAACCGATTATGCCGAAAACTATGCCCATGACCCTTTGCACCGCCTGTTCCATAAAGTTTTAAAGATTTCCTCTTTCATTATAGCACGGCGCGGACCTTATGCAAAAACTCTTTGCAGGTCGACGCCCAGGCCGTTGAAATGGACGGATTCCACACGGTCTGCTCCCCTGAAGCTGATCATCCGTTTGATATTCTTGCTTTCGAAAACATACAGATAGATCTCCCTGTCTTCCGTATTCACGAGCCAGTATTCCTTCACGCCCGTGCTCATATACAGGTTTAGCTTTGTGATATTATCCTTGCTGGAGGTGGATTCCGACAGCACCTCCACGACCAGGGAAGGTACGCCCGTGTATTTCCCTTTCGAGTCGATTTTCTCCTTGTCGCAGATCACAAGAATATCCGGCTGCACGACACAGATGTTCTTTTCGCTTTTGCGCAGCGTTACGTCAAAGGGCGCCGTCAGCGGTTCACATTTTTTATCCCTGAACCAGTTGGCAAACTCGCCCAGTATCTCCCGAACTGCCTTTTGATGGGGATAAAGCGGCGAGGCAAGAAAATATACCTCCCCGTCGATCAGCTCGTAACGGTGCTCGCTTTTCGCCGTGAGTTTCAAAAACCCCTCATAGGATACTCTTATACGCTCCCCCGCATATTCCTGCTCCGTTTCCCGAAGGCCCCAGTCGTCCTCCTCTTCCTTAAAAACGGAAAGCCTTGCCGCCTTTTTGCCGTTCTTCGTTATGATGACATCCTCATACGCGGCCAGTTTCAGGTATTTCCCAAAATTGTTCTGTATGTCGGTAGTTGAGATGACCATAGAATTCCCTCCCAATCTTTAGGGATGACCGGATCATAAATTCCGTTTTTATGATTCGGTCATCCCTTAGCTATATTCCAATTAAATTATATCTAATTTTTTGAGAGGATTCAATTAATTCTAGATAAAAATTTAGCTATTTTATATCGTATACGCTCCTTATTTTTATACGATCGGGTTGGCCGGAAAGGATCCTCACCCTCTTTTCCCCCGCGTTCATATCAAAATAGTTGTCGGATAAAATCATGTCGTCCGAATCGTTCAGAATCTCTACGCCTTTTGCGTAGGCTCCGGCGGTCAGGATGATCTCGTCCTGCTCCATCCTGTACCGCAAGCCGGGATCCGCAAACTTGAAATGCTTCGGAACGGAAAAAATCACCGTTCCGGAGGACACCGGCTCTCCCCCTTCCAGCAATTCATAGCTGACATAATCCCGGTACAGCTCCGCGTCCGGAAATTCGATTTCTTCCAGCCAGACGGCGGACAAAGCCGGAACCTCCAGCGTTGCTTCCCCTTCCCGGCGAACTTCCGCATAGCGGTTTCTCAACGCCCATCGTACAGTGACCCGCTTATCGGCTCTTGTCTCATTGGACACGTTCAAACGAATGCTCTTTTTGACCGCATAACTCTCCGCATTCACATTGGGGTCCTGGGTCAGCAGACCTTCCTCGCAGCAGGACAGCAGAACCGGCGCGAAAAACCTTCGGGCATAATAGTGCAACGCCTTCCACCGGCCGTAATAATCAATGGAGGACCAGGACGCCACCGGCCAGCAGTCGTTCAACTGCCAGTACACGGCGCCCATGCAGATTCCCCGGTTTCGCCGGAAATGCTCCACGCCGTATTTTATGGCTTCCGCCTGCAGCAGCTGCGAAGCATAGAGAAGCGTCCCGAATTCGGTCGGATACAGGAACGTCCGGGAAAGATAATTCATGATTTTCCCGTTGGCGGCGTTATTCCGCTGGTGCTTTTCCATCACATAGGAAAAAATATTCCGGTCCTCCGGTTCCGTAAAGGCTTCCACCGTCTTCAGGGACGGAAAGGCCTGGAATCCGAACTCCGAGACATACCGGAAGCAATGCTTCCGATATTCGGGAAAAGGTTTGTCGCCATGCCATACGTCCCAGTAATGCACATCCCCCCTGCTCTCATCGTTGGGATCGTCGAAGCTCCCTCCCGACGAAGGGCTGGCGGGCCAGTAGAATGTATTGGGATCATACTGCTTCATGCTCCTGGGGATAAGATATTCGTACATTTTGATGTAATCGGCCTTCTGTTTTGGTCTCGTCACCCAGACGCCCTTGTCTACGAACAGTTCCATTTCATTATTCCCGCACCACAGCCCCAAAGAGGCATGGTGCCTTATTCTCCGGATATTGTCCCGAAATTCGTTGACGATGTTGTCCTCGAAAGCCTCGGACAGCTCATATACGCCGCAGGCAAACATGAAATCCTGCCAGACGACCAAGCCCAGCTCGTCGCAGATATCGTAGAAATAGTCCGCCGGGTAGAAGCCGCCGCCCCATACCCGGATGACGTTGAAATTGGCGTCGGCGCACTGCTTCAGAAGCTTTCGCGTTCTGTCCGCATTCATCCTGCTCAGGATGTTGTCTTCCGGGATATAATCCGCCCCCATGGCAAAGATTTGGATTCCGTTGACCTCATGGGCAAAGCTTTCGCCGTATTGGTCCTTTTCCCGGTGCATCGTCATGGTACGCAGCCCGATTCTCCGCTTCCAGGTATCCAGGATCGCTCCGCTTTCCTTCAGCACGACTTCAACCGTATAAAGGGGCTGCCCGCCATATCCGTTGGGCCACCACAATTCCGGGCTCTCCACCTTTATTTCCCGGGGCGAGTTCTCATATGTACGGACTGTCCCGTCGGGAGAGGTCAGAAGAACCGTATAGGGGAAGTTCCCAGCATTCCCACCACTGCCGTCGGCCGCTTCCGACTTTACGGAAAGCTTCAAATGGACGAAATTCCCCTGGTGCTCCTGTGTGATATAGACCTCCTCCAGCCGCGCGCAGCAGATGCCGCAAAGCAGGATATCGCGCCATATCCCCGCATCCGGCAGCCTCGGCCCCCAGTCCCATCCGAACATGCAGTGGGCCTTCCGGATGTGGGTAAACCCTTTCATTGCGTCCTCCGAGCCATTGGAGATACATTTCTCGTATTCGTTCCTGATGAATTCCGTCGGCGAGTAAAATATAATTTTAAGAATGTTGTCCTTCTCCTGCAGATGCTCTTTGACGTCAAATTCCCAGGTCCTGTGCATATTTTGGGCATCCCCTATAAAAGAGCCGTTCAGGTATAGCTGCGCGACGGTATCGAGGCCTTCGCACCGGAGCAGCACCCGGTCGCAGCCCAGCAATTCCCGGGATACGTCAAAGCCCGTGCAATATTCAAAGTCCTTTCCGATCAGCTTTAGAGCATCCGTCTCATTGTCGCGGTAATAGGGGTCTTCCATTCGGTTGTTCCGCAGCAGATCGCTATAAACCGAGCCCGGTACTGTTGCTTCAAGGTACTCCTGCTCGTCCGTCCTTTTCATTTTCCAGTTGTCGTGCAAATACTGTTTGATCATTTTGCCTCTCCGTTTCCATTCTTCCTTCGCAAAGCGTATCCACATACGAAAAAAACCTGCACAAGGCAGGCTTTCTCCACAGAGTTGCGGAATATATTGGGATAGATCTGTCCTTATTCCTTATTTTACCCGGCTTTGTGCCGGAAATCCATACCCCTTCTTCCCCTTATTTTTTCGTCAGATACTTCCGGATATCGAAGGCAACGGCCACAACGATGATGGCGCCCTTAATGATCTGCTGCCAGTACGGATTCATTCCGACGAAGGTCAGGCCGTAATTCAATACGCCGAAGATAAGGACGCCGATGATAATGCCCGGCACGGTACCGATGCCGCCCATCAGGGAAACGCCGCCGACCACGGAAGCGGCAATGGCGTCCAGTTCGTAGCCTACGCCGTAGTTGTTGTTCGCGCCTCCGGTCCTTGCTGACTCCAGCACGCCGGCGAGTCCGTACAGCGCTCCCGCGTAGGCGTATACGCCCAACAGGGTACGGCGCACGTTGATCCCGGACACCTTTGCGGCGTTGACATTACCGCCTACCGCATAGACGTTCTTTCCAAACCTCGTCTTGTTCAGCAGCACCCACGTGATCAGGGCCACCGTAACAGCGATTATAATGATGACGGGAATCCCCAAAACATACCCGGAGCCCAAAAAGGTAAAGTCAGAGCGGTATCCGGCGATGGGCTGGGATTCGTTCGGTTTGATGCTGACGTACAGGGAATTGGCCCCGTACAGGATGCAGGTGGTTGCAAGCGTTGCGATGAAAGGCGGAACGCTGAACCGGGATACGAAAAATCCGTTCAGAAGGCCGAAGAGCAAGCATGCGCCGATACTGACCAGAATCGGGAGCCATAAGGGAAGGTCCTGCATGTTGGGGTAAAACCGCCTTGCGTACTCCTGCGTCTGAAGCAGGGAACCGGACAAAACGGCGGCGATTCCCACCATACGCCCGGCGGAAAGATCGCACCCCGCTGTGATCAGGACAATAGCGGCGCCAAGGGCGATGATGATCCTGGTGGATACCTGGATCAGAATGTCCCGGAGCACCGTAAAGCTCAGAAAGGCCGGATTGACCACAATGATGATCAGGACAAGCACCAGAAGGCTTACAAATATTGCATTTTGTTTGATGAATTCAATTGCTTTTTGGGAACCGTTCATTGATCTTAAATCGTCCATTATCCGATCTCCACCTTTCCTATGCCATGAATTTGGTTGCAAGCTGCATGATTTCTTCCTGGTTGGTTTCCTTTCCGTTTACAATGCCGGAAAGCCTTCCTTCGCACATGACCATGATCCGGTCCGACATGCCGATCAGTTCGGGCATCTCGGAAGAGATCATGACAATGCTTTTCCCTTGCATGGCCAAATTGGCTATGATCGTATAGATTTCAAATTTGGCGCCGACGTCGATTCCCCGCGTCGGTTCGTCCAGCAGCAGGATATCCGGATCGGTCAGCAGCCATCGGGCAAAGAGCACTTTCTGCTGGTTTCCACCGGATAAATCCTTGATCAGCGCCTTGAAGGAAGGGGTCTTCACCCGGAGCATTTCAATGCTTTTCACGGTATCGTCCTGTCTTTTCCGGTCATCCAGCAGGAAAAGCCACCGGATGTACCTGGATAAATTGGCGATCACCGTGTTTTCCAGTACGGACAGCAGCGGAAAAATGCCGCTGGCCCGGCGTTCCTCCGTCAGCAGCGCTATTTTCCGCCGGATGGCCTCCACCGGCGTTTTGATTTTCACTTCCCGACCGTTGAGCAAAATCCGCCCGGCCTCGATGCTCCTGAGGCCGAAGATCGCCTCGATGAGCTCCGTACGCTGCGCTCCCACCAACCCGCCGACGCCGAGGATTTCCCCCTTGCGCAGGTCAAAGGATACGTTCTTGAAGCTCTTCGGGTAGGGGGAAGTCAGGTTTTCCACCTTCAGCACCACTTCCGACGGCGTGTTCTGCCGCTCGGGAAAGCGGTTGGTCAGGTCGCGGCCCACCATTTTGGAAATGATCAGGTCCGTGGTCAGCTCGCCGGAGGGCCATGTCCCGACGCACCGGCCGTCACGCATGATCGTCACGTCGTCCGAAATCTGCAGGATCTCTTCGATTTTATGGGATATATAAATGATCGCGACTCCCTGGTTTTTCAAATCGCGGATGATTCGAAACAAATGTTCCACTTCATTCTCCGTCAGAGAGGAGGTGGGTTCATCCATGATGATGACCTTTGCATTCATGGACGTCGCCTTTGCAATCTCCATGGACTGTACCTTCGATACGGAAAGCCTGTTGACGATGGCGGCGGGATCGATGTCCATATTGAGGTCCTGGAACAGCTTTTCCGTATCCTTGTACATCTTTTTGTGATTCACCAGCTTGATCGGCCCGAAGTTCTTCAGGGGAAACCGTCCAAGCCAGATGTTTTCCATGACGCTCCGGTACGGGACGGACAGAAGCTCCTGATGGATCATGGAGATTCCAAGGTCCAGCGCGGTTTTGGAATCGTTGATCTCCACCTTTTTCCCGTCCAGGATGATTTCACCCGAATCCTGTATGTAAATCCCGAAAAGGCACTTCATCAGGGTGGATTTCCCGGCGCCGTTTTCTCCCATCAACGCATGCACCGTGCCTGCACGAAGCTTGATCGTTACATTATCAAGGGCTTTTACACCGGGAAATTCCTTTGAAATCTGATTCATTTCAAGCAATAACCCATTCTCTTTCATTTTACTCCCCCTGTGCTTCTACTCTTGTCCAATCAGGCACAATGAAATGGCATTTTCCCGGAAAAACGGGAACGGATTATTTCATTGCGCTTTATAAAGGAAATCCCAGGGAGGCATAAGCCCCCCTGGATTTCACATCGAAAGAAACCGATTGCCTTGTTTCCGGCCGTTTGTTCCTTATTGCGGAACCTCGCTCATGTTGTCCTTCGTAATCCCCTTGTACGGTACCCAGACATATTTGCCGTCCACTATGTCATAGCCTACGTTTTCCTTGGTCAATTTTTCGCCCTTGGCAAGCAGGTATGCTATCTTATATGTGGCTTTCCCCTGGTTTATACCGTCATTGTAAGCTGTTCCGAGGAGCGTGCCGTCCTTGATTGCTGCAAGTCCGGGAGCCGTGGCGTCAACGCCGACTACCGGCATGAACTTGCCGCCCGTGAAGTATCCGGCTGCCTTCAAAGCTTCGATGGCGCCGAGGGCCATGTCGTCGTTGCAGGCGATAACCGCTTCGATTTTACCGCTGTTGGCGGTCAGGAAAGCCGCCATCTTTTCCTGTCCCTTTACACGGTCCCAGTTTGCATTGTCTTCCGCCAGCTTTTCGGTCTTGATCCCGGCTTTTTCGATGGTCTCAACAGAGTATTTTGCACGCGCTTCGGAATCCTGATGTCCGGGCTCGCCCTTGATCATGACGTACTGCATGACTCCGTCGCCGTTTACATCCATTTCCTTGTGCGCAGTCCAGTAGTCAACCAGCATCTGGCCTTCCATCATGCCGGATTCCTCGGCATGGGCGCCTACATAGTAGACCTTATCCCACTTTGCCATATCCTCTTCCAGCGGTTGACGGTTGAAGAATACGATCGGGATGTTTTTCGCCTTGGCTTTGTCGATGATGACGCCAGATGCGGTACGGTCAACCATGTTGACGGCAAGAGAACTGACCTTCTTGGTAATGAACATGTCGATCTTGTCGTTGCAGGTCGGCTGCGAATTCTGGCAGTCCACGATTTCCACATTGGCCTGGTCTTTTCCTTCCGCTTCGATGGTGTTGCGGACGGAAGTCATGAAGGTGTCGTCAAACTTGTAGATCGTTACGCCGATGGACGGTTTTCCGCCGCCTGCCGATGTACATGCGGCGCATATGCTGACCAGCAGCAGGGCCACAAGAAGAAGGGAAACGAATTTTTTCACAGAAAGCACCTCCGAAATTTAATATAGTTCTGGGTGCTTTCATAATATCTCAGGTTTGCGGGACACAGAATATAAAATCCTGCGCTGTCGTCTTTAAAATCCTACTGAATATCCTCCCGGGTAACTTTTTTATAGGGTACCCAGATATACTTCCCGTCGGTGATGTCATAGCCGACGGTTTCTTTGCCGATCGGCTTCCCCTGGGCCAGGGCCAGCGCGAGGTTGAAGGTGGCCCGGCCCTGGTTCTTTCCGTCATTGAGAACCGTCCCCAGAAGTGTGCCCTCTTTCACCGCCTGAAGCGCCGGAGCGATCGCGTCAATTCCGACTACCGGCATGAATCTGCCGTCCCGGAAATAGCCCGCCGCTTTCAGGGCTTCGATGGCGCCCAGCGCCATGTCGTCATTGTTGGAAAATACCACTTCGATCCTGTCCCCATTGGTTGCGAGAAAGGCCGACATTTTTTCCTGGCCCTTCACCCGGTCCCAGTTGGCATTGTCCTCCGCCAGCTTTTCCACCGCGATGCCGGCGTCCTGGACCGTCTGCACCGAGTATTTCGTCCGGAGCTCCGCATCCTGGTGCGCGGGCTCCCCCTTCAGCATCACATACTGCATGATCCCGTCCTGGTTCTTGTCGGCTTCCGGGTGGGCCTTCCAATAGTTGGCCACCAGCTCTCCCTCCATGATTCCCGATTCCTCGGCCTTCGCTCCCACGTAGTAAACCTTGTCCCATTTTTTCATATCGTCCGCCAGCGGTTCCTTATTGAAGAAAACGATGGGAATATTGGCTTTCTTCGCCTTTTCCAGCATGACCCCCGCCGCTGTGCGGTCCACCGGGTTGATGGCCAGTGCCTTCACCTTTTTCGCAATGAACAGGTCCACCTTGTCGTTCTGGATCTGCTGCGAATTCTGGCTGTCTACGATTTCCACCTCGGCTTTTCCCACAGCGGCCTCGGCTATATAGTTTCTGACTGTCGTCACGAAGGTGTCGTCGAATTTATAGATGGCGCAGCCGATGCGCACGCTGCGCGTCCCTGCTCCGCTTCCGCAGCCGGCGGCCGTCCCGCCCAGCATGCAGGCAAATAGAAGTACTGCGAGGATTCTTTTCATGATGGCGCCTCCTGTCCGACCGGCCATTTTGGGGCCTGCCCTATTTTTACACCTGCCCTATTTTACAAACGGAAATAAAAGCCTCTGGTTCTCCGGCAGGTACATGTTTTCCTTGTTGATGATTTCGGACCCTGTATCGTAATACTTGTTGATGCTTACGCCATTGATGGCATCCACCGCGTATTTTACGCTCAGATACCCCATGTTGAACGGATTCTGGGTAATCAGGACCTGTATGACGCCCTTTTCCATATGATCGATCTCGTTGGGCGTACTGTCGAAGGCCACGATCTTCACCTTTCCCGCCAGGTCCATCTGGGAAACCGCTTCCGCGACCCCTTCCGAGGAGATGGCGTTCAATGCGACGATGGCGCGGATATCGCTGTTTTCACGGATCATTTTCTTCGTCAGCTCAAACGCCAGCCTTTTATCGGAGGAGCAATACTCCTTTGCTACGACCCGGACGCCGGAGTGGTCGGAAATCGCCTTCAAAAGGCCCTCTTCCCGCTGTTCGGCATTCCTGGTGCCCTTTACGAAGTTCATGATGCCAACCTTCTTCTCTTTATCGCTTTCACCCAGGATTTTAATCAGCTGGTTCCCGGCCTTGATTCCGGCATTGTAATTGTCCGTGGCGATATAGCTGTTGATTTTGTCCGTATTGACCTCCGAATCGATTATAATGACCGGGATGTGCATGCCGCCGGCTCTTTCCGTCACTTCCACCAGCGCATTGTAATCGCTTGCCGCGAGGATCAGCGCGTCCACCTTCTGATCGAGCTCCGAATTGACCAGCCGGATCTGCCCCTCCACGTCCTCTTCGTCCTCGGGAGCCGTATACCGCACCGTTACGCCGAATTCGCTGGCCGCCGCGTCGGCGCCCAGTTTTACGGAACCCCAGTAATACCCGTTGTTCATCCTTACGATGAGCGCGATGTTTTTTGTGGCGCCCTCGATATTGATGCTCCTCTGGCAGCCGGTCAGGAAGAGCGCGATAAATAGAATAAAAACAAGGAACAGCCTAAGCAGGCTTGCCGTTTTCTTCATTCCGCACCTCCCCCGGGATGGCTTCCCCCTCATAGGGGAGCCGGATTTTTACCGTTGTGCCCACATCGGCTTCGCTTTCGAATTCCAGGCCGTACTCCCTGCCGTAATAAAGCTGTATCCGGTCATGCACGTTTTTTACCCCTACTCCCCTGCCCTCTTTGTTCTCCGTCCGGACGGACAGGATGTTTTCCAGCACCTCCGGCCGCATTCCAGCGCCGTTGTCCGCCACCTGGAGCAGCAGCTTTCCATCAGACACCTCCGCAGTGACCCGGATATATCCGTCGCCCACCATGTGTTCGATTCCGTGGTAGATGGCGTTTTCGATGATGGGCTGCAGGATCAGCTTGACGGTTTTGCACTGCAGCGTTGCTTCCTGGGATTGGATCTCAAATCGGAACTTGTTTTTATACCGAATCTGCTGGATGGTCAGGTAATGGCCGGCATGCTCCAGCTCTTCCTGGATGGTGATGATGTTCCGGCCCCTGCTGATGCTGATCCGGAACAGCTTGGAGAGGGACGTGATCATGGTGATCGCATCCTCCTTCTTTCCGCTTTCCACCATGCGGACCACGGAATTGAGCGTATTGTAGAGGAAGTGGGGATTGATCTGGGCCTGCAGCACTTCAAATTCGGCGTTCCGCTTGGATTCCTGCTCCAGGACGATCTGGTCCATCAGATAACGGATCCTGGTAAGCATCATCTTGTAAGTGCTGGCCAGCTTGGCGACCTCCGCCTCGCCCTTCACCTCGATGTCGATGTCCAGCATGCCCTCTTCCACCTTTTTCATGGACTTTTCAAGGGCTTTGATGGGCTGGGAGATCTTCGCCGAAAGGAAGGCAGAAATGAAAATGACAAACACCGTTCCGAAAAGGAAGGTCCATAGGATGAACCCGCCGATTTCCTTTTTCGTAGTTACGATCTCATCCATGTAGGCGATGCCTACGATCCTCCACCTGCAGAAATTGACGGTCTGGATCGTGATCATGCGGTTCTGGCCGTTGAATTTATCAAAATAGATCCCGGAAATGTGATTCATCACTTCCGCTACGTTTTCCGATTTCAGGCCGGCGTTGATGAGCTGCTGCTGCGGGTGGTAGACAATGTTTCCGCTGGAATCCACCAGATAGATGTATCCCTTTTTCCCCAGCCTCGCCTTCTGGCAAAGCTGGTCGAGGGAGCTGAAATTCATGTCCACGAGCAGCACGCCCTGCTGCTTCACGTTGCTTTTATAGAAGGTGACCTCCCTGCTGAGGGAAACCACCCAGTTGTGCTGGCTCTCAAAAATATTCTGCACGTGAGGCGAGGAAAAATAGAGGTTTGCAGGCTCGTTCACCGGCTCGCTGAACCAGTCCTGTATGGCGATGTTCACGTCATCCTTCATCTTGTAGGAAGGGGAACCGACCACGACCCGGCCGTCCCGGGAAAAGATGCTGAGGGAAACGATATCTTTCCTGGTATCCAGAATCACGTTCATCTGTCCCAGCAGCCTGTCCTCGTCGATATCCTGCTTGTAGTCGATCAGGTCGTTCAGGGAATCGGAGATTTCCATCATGCTGCGCAGATAATAGTCCAGGTTCAGGTTGACCTGGTCGATCACCTGCCGGGTGCTGATGATGGCGTTCTGTTCCGCCGATTTGTTGAACTTGCTGTACAGCATGAGGCCGACAAAAAGCATGGCCGTAAGGGTAATGAGCATAATGGAGGAAGAGATAAAAAACTGGATGCTTCTTACCCGCAGGGAGTCCAGCAGCCTTCGAAAAGGCCTTGTCAGGGTTTTAAAAAAACGCTTCTTTCTCAATACCTTGACCTCGATTTACTCACTTTCTATTTCTAAATTCGGAAGGAGAAAGCCCCGTATATTTCTTAAAGCTGTTGCTAAAATAATTGGCATCGGAAAATCCGACCCGCTCGGCAATTTCAAAGGATTTCAGTTCCGTCATCCGCAGCAGCTCCTTTGCGGTGTCCATCCTGAGCTGAACCAGATAAGCCAGATAAGTGGATTTTGTCTCTCTTTTGAAGATGGTGCTGAAGTAGCCCGGACTGATGTGCAGGTGCCCGCACACCTTGTTGATCGTGAGGTCGCTTTCATGGAAGTGGGTTCTGGTAAATTCCCTGGCATTGCTGACGATCTGTCTGCAATTGTCCTGCCGGTTGCCGGCTATGATCTCCATCACCTTGGTGCAGATGCCCAGCGTCCAGTTCCTCGCTTCCTGCAGGTTGTTGAACCGGCAGATTTCCGGGAACAGGTTGAAGGTATCGTCGATGATGCAGTTGATGTCAATATCGGAATCCTTTGCGATTTTCAGGACGGAGGTCATGATTTCCATCAGGTATACCTGGCACTCCTTGAAGGAAGCGCCGGCTTCGGCAAGGTCGTTGAAAACCGCATCGATGAGCTTTGTGACCTTCGAAAACGCGCCCACCTTGATGCAGCAGGCCAGGGTCTCCTCCTTCAGTTCATCGAAGACGGCCTTTTTAGCACCGCGGGCTTCCAGGTCGCTGATCAGAATGATCCGGTTGTTGCCGAGAAGAAACTTGTAATCCAACGCCAGGCCCGCATCCTTATAGGAATTGCTGATGCCGGCGACAGAATTGCCAAATGTACCCACCCCGGCCGTAACGGTCAGTCCCAGATACTTTTCCACGGAGTAGCGGATCTCTTCCAGGACGTCGAGGGTCCGGGCAATCACCGCGTCGCTTTCTTCTTCCTCGCTCAGGCTGATCACAACAATGTCGCCGTTATGGATGAAAACGATTCCCAGGCCGTGCTTTTCCACCAGCTCCCCGGTAATGTTCAGTACCGCGAACAGGGCCAGATCCCCGTCCCCAACCAGGTTATCCGCCTCTTTCCCTTCTTCCGGACCGCCCGCCGGCTGCTCTTCGGACGAATTGAACCGGGGCAGGTCCAGCCGGAGCACGGACACCAGAAACCCTTTTTTACAGAGGTTGATGCCCAATTTATCCGATTTGTCGAGGATTTCCCCTTCCTCCAGCTTTTTCGTGATCAGAAGGGTCAGAAAGTTGGCTTTCAGAACCGGAAGACTTTCATTGTAGAGCTCCCGGAGCTTCATGATGTCCCTCTTTTCGGCCGCTTCCTCATCCATCCGTTGCCGGATTCTTACCAATACCTGCACCAGCTCCTGGGAGGAAAAAGGCTTGAGGACATATTCGTCCACCCGGAGCCGGATGGCTTTCTGGGCGAATTCAAATTCGTCGAAGCCGGTCAGGATAATGATCCGGATGGCGGGGTATTTCTGCCGGACCAATTCGGATAAAACAAGTCCGTCCATGAAGGGCATTTTGATATCGGTGACGACAATGTCCGGGGCAAGCCTTTCCATCAGGTCGTAGGCTTCCTTCCCGTTTTCCGCCGTTCCAACGACTTCAAAGCCGATGGCTTCCCATTCAATTTCCTGCAGGATCCCTTCCCTGACGTCGCTTTCATCATCGACCAATACGAGCTTATACACCGAATTTCCCTCCGTGTCCCGAAAATGACCGCGGAATAACAGATGAGCCGCACCGATTGCGATACTATTTTAACCTATCCGGCATATTTTTTCAATTGGAACCATTTATTCGCACACGCGTGCGTTTATATCATGTTTCCAACGGACCCACGATACATCCTGTTTGGAACATACGGCAGCTCTCTGCCGCCCCATGCTAGTCAAGCATTTGCTCAACTGCTTTAATCCATGCATGTTTGGCATCGTCTTTCGGCGCCAGTCCCCGGCCGGTTTTCCCTGCCATGACCCAAAGATAATAAACCTGATATCCCGGAGCAGATGCTACCGGATGGTACCCGTTTTTTATTGCGGTTGAATCCTTGTCTCTGACAATATGGCACTCGTTTATTGTAAACTGGTCATTATATATTACCTGTATTCCAAAGCCCTGCCCCGGATTCACTCTGAAATGGTATACCTCCTCCATTGCAGTTTCAAATGGCAAATTATCGGCATCGTGCTTATGCGGCGGGTATCCCGACCACTGGCCGGGTTTGTTGTACGTCTCTCCGAGCACGATTTTATCTACCTTGCCTTCATATTTATTCGTAATAATGTCGACGACTTTTCTTTGCCAGTTAAGTCGGCCTCTGTTAGCAGTTGATACCTGATGCGGATATATTGCGAAGGGTTCGTATTTTTTATCCGCTTTAACCTTGCATACGGCGACTTCAAGCATCCCATACCCCAATGCGGCGACTTTATACCGGGAATCTCTCGGGATATATACCGTTGTCGGCTTGCCGGTGAATACACTGCCCCTGATGCCCAGGTTCGGAAACACCTGATCATTGCATTCAATATTGCATTTCCCGGAAAGTATGACAAGACCGATCTCGTATTCACCTGACTCCAGTGTGATCTCACAGCCCTTTTGCATGCGGATCTGTCCGAGCCGGATCAAATCCAATCCGCTTTTCTCGCCGACAATTTCAACGTACCCTTCCTTTTCTTCACTCCTGTAAAAACACTTCATTTAATAATCCGCCACCTTTGAATAGAATTTTATGATTTCCCTTGCATCTTCCGGATGCAGGATAATGCGGCAACCAGGAACAAAGTTGCGACCATGGTGGAAATGGCTGCCGAAAAATACGAAAGGTATTGCGCTATGACGCCGAACAGCCATCCGAAAACCACCCCGCCTGCCGAGGCCGCCAGACACACAATGGAGGAAGCAGCGCCGGAATTCTGCGGATGGATGTCACAGGCCAGTGCTATAACAGTTGGATATACTGCTCCTGTCACAAGACCCAGCATCATGAATGCCAGGATCCAGACTTCAGTCGAATTGCAGATCATACCGGCCAATATGGCGGCCGTTCCAGCCAGCCCGCTTGTGAAGAAATAATTGTACGGTTTTATCCTGGGGGATAGGAACCCGTAGCCGATGCGTCCTGCAGCAACGCATATCCAGAATATCGAAACCAGCAAATTGATGGTACCTTTGCCGAATGCTCCGTTTCCCGACAGATAGGTCGGAATCCACGCAATAAATGTCGCATGATGCCCCATGTAGAAAAAGCTTATAAACGCAATAACAATCATCCGTCTGTCCCGGAGGACCTTCAAAAGCTCGCCGGCCGGACTGCCCGGAGCGGCTGTTGAGGTCTGAATACCGTCAGGCCGGTGCTTCGGCAGCAATATGGAGAATAAAAACAAAACGATTATAATGAAATTGGATATTCCGATATAAGCAAATACCTGTTCCCAGTCCGTGTTGTGCATCGCCATAATATTCACATAGATCGGGCCGAAAAAGCATCCCACGCTCATAAAAGTGGATACCAGGTTGACATATAAGTTTTTCCTGTCGGGATAGAGTTCGGAAATATAGGAACAGATCAGCATGTTAAGAAGATTGGAGCATATTCCGATGAAAAAAAACAGGATAAGCAAAAGGAAATAGGAAAAGGAAAGCCTGATACAATACAAAGAAACCGCCTGAACAGCCACACCGGCCAATATCAAACGCAGTTTTCCGATCCGGTCCGCCACCAGGCTTCCTGTAACCAATGCCAGAATACCTCCGACATTTTGGGAAATCGTCAGCAGTCCGGCCGTTGAAAGGGAAATTTTATAGTCTGCAATGATTTGAGGGAGGAGGATCCCTGAAATCGGGGTCAAAATTCCAAAAAGAGCCATTACGGCCAAAAGGAAGGCTACTATGTATCCCCTTAACCTGTTATGGGATATGTATTCGGTATGCATTTTTATGGTTCCTTATCCAGCAGATTTTGTTCCGGATAGTGCAGCCGGAATATTTTTGACAAGGGCATTCCCCCCCGCATGGAATGCAAGGGAGGAACAGCCCGTTTGAACATTTGGAGCAATATCCTATTGATATCGAATTATTTCAGTGAGCTTTTGAACTCAAGACAAGCATCGACCATACAGGAGAAAATATGCGACCGCTCCTTGTATAATGCGCCCCCGATATGAGGCAGAAGCAATACGTTTTTCATATCCAGAAGCTCTTTGGAGACATTGGGCTCGAATTCATAGACTTCCAGCGCCGCGCCTGCGATCTTCTTTTTCAGGAGCGCATCCACCATCGCTTTTTCATCGATCATGCGTCCGCGGGCGGTATTGATCAGATAAGCGGTCTTCTTCATCATACCGAATTCTTTCTCGCCGATATAATGTCTGTTTTCATCCAGATCCGACAAATGTACGGTAATGTAATCCGATGTCTTGAAGAAAGTGTCCCTGTCTACATATCTGGCACCGTACTGCTCGATCTCGTCGTTTCTCTTAATGTCGTAATAAACAACATCCATATTGAAGCCGCCCGATCTCCTGGCAACCGCACGGCCTATCCTGCCTGCGCCAAGAATGCCAAAAGTCCTTCCCTGCAGCCCTTCTCCCAGCAGCAGATGGTTGCTCTGCTCCGAATGGGTGAATTTCCCTTCGCGGATAAAGTCCCCGCCTTCCATGAATCTGCGGCCAGCCGCTATCATCATGCCCCAGACAATATCCGCAACCCCTTCGACGATCCAGCCGTAACTTCCGGGCATTTCCGGAAATTTGATTTTCCGGTCCGCAATTAGCTTTTTGTCCATGGCAAATCCGCCCCAGTGGTCAACGATCATCTTCAGCTTCGGCGCGGCATCCAGAATCTCCGCATCAACAGCATCATTGTAAGTCATTAGAATATCTGCGTCTTTAATCCTCTTTTTCATTTCTTCCTTTGCAGGAGCCAGCCAACTGTTGTTGACCTCCACATCAAATTCCTTCTTAAGTCTCTCCATCCCTTCTCCGGGAAAACCGCGAGTAACATAAACCTTCATCTTTCATTCTCCTCTCCAGCGCTGCTTTAGCAAATTTATCCGATTATTTCGAGGCATTGTGAAACAACCGATTCATACACAATATTGCGTTCCTCCAGCAAAGCCCCGTCGGAATGCGGAGTCAGTACGACATTTTTCAAATCTGTCAAGCCGGAAACGGGGAACGGTTCGTTTTCAAGCTTGTCCAGCCCGGCGCCCGCTACTCTGCCGTCCTTAAGGGCTTTTACCAGTTCCTTTTCATTGATGAAAGTACCCTTTGTCACATTAACCAGATAGACTCCCCGCTTCATCTTGTCGAATTGCGGAGCATCGAGCAGGTAGCCCTGGGAACCGTTCGCCATCAGGATTATGAAATCCGATGTTTTCAAAACATGGTCAAATTCCTCGTAGCCGGCGCCCAGGCTCTCCATTAATTCACTGCGGCTTCTATCCCAGTACTGCACTTTCATATTGAATGCAGCCGCCCGTTTAACCATTTCATCCCCCGACCAGAATGCGCCGCCGATAATACCCAGCGTCTTGCCGTTGAGTCCGGCGCCAAGCATGTCCCGATTAGCCTGCTCCAATTCCTTGAACTTGCCGTCCCTCACAAAAGCATCCGCTTCCAGCAGCCGTCTTGTCACAGCGAGCAAAAGAAGCATTGCATGTTCCGTTTCCGAGTGATTGAGCCACTTCTTTGTGATTGGGCTCGTAATAATCTTTATATTTCTTTTTTTGCACGCGTCCTGGTCTATATTGCGCCCTCCCCCCCAAAGGTCGGCAATTGCCTTGAGTCTGGGTGCGCTATCAATGATCTCACTGTCGATCGGATCTTCAACCGTAATAAGGATATCAACGTCCTTCACCTGCCGTTTCAATACGTCCTTTTCCATCGGAGGAACCTGCCTGTTGCATTGGACGTCGCATTTTTCCTTTAGCCGTTCGATGGCATCTCCGGGAAAATACCTGGTTACTAATACCTTCCACTTTTGATTCATACTTTACCCCCAGTATCATTTAGAATATTATTTTCAGCATAATAAATTTGAAATTGAAACGTTCCGGATCAATGGCTGTAAGGGTCGGCGGCATCGCGCAGACCGTCTCCCACAAAGTTGAAGGAAAGCACCGTAAGGATCACGAATATGCCCGGTATCAGCAGCCATGGCATCATTGCTATGGACCTGAAGTTCTGCGCATCCTTCAGCAGCACTCCCCAGCTTACCGCAGGCGCCTGCAGCCCCAGCCCAAGGAAGCTCAGCGTCGTTTCCCCGATGATCATCCCCGGAATGCTCAGCGTCAGACTGACAATGATGTAGCTGATAAACGACGGGATCAGATGCGACCGGATGATATACGCGTCCGTTGCTCCCGAGAGCCGTGCGGACAGTACATAGTCCTCCTCCCGGAGGCTCAGGAATTTTCCCCTGACTACACGCGCAATGTTGGTCCACCCGAAAAACGACAGGATGATCGTGATGGCAAAATAGGTCCGGATGGTGGACCAATTGCGGGGAACAGCCGCCGCCAGCCCCATCCACAGCGGGATCGTCGGCAGGGACATGAACAGGTCCACCGTACGCATGATGATGTTGTCCGCCTTCCCGCCGTAAAATCCGGCCACCCCGCCCATGATCAAACCAAGCAGCATGCTCAGGAACACTCCCACCAGGCCGATGGAAAGAGATAGCCTTCCTCCGTTCAACGTTCTGGATAACAGGTCGCGTCCCATGGCATCCGTTCCCATCAGGCATATGGTCCCCTTGTCCGAACCGATCAGATGGATGTCCGTCGTCAACAGCCCGAACAGCTTGTATTTGTCTCCGTGATGGAAGAACTGAAGCCGGATGATCTCATTCCCGTCCTCCTTGTAGACTTTCTCGAATGTTTTCGGATCCCTCTGCGTTTTCAGTCCATAGACGAAGGGGCCTATGAACTTCTTTGAATACTTGTCGTACAGGTGCAGTGTCTGCGGCGGCATTGAGGACTGTGCCGTAAAGCGGGTCGACGCCCCGTACGGTGCGAAAAAATCGCTGAATATGCAAAGCGTATACAGAACTACCAGACAGGCAAGAGATACCATGGCAAGCCTGTGCCTTTTGAATTTGTGCAGTACCAGCTGTTTGTGTGTCATTAACGACTGGGCATCACTGTCATATTTTTCTTTGCTCGTCTTATTCATTTTGAAATCCCCTGATATCTGATTCTAGGATCCAGCAGCGCAAGCAGGATATCCGACAATACCGTGCCCACCACAGTGAGAACGCTCAGCAGCAGGATAAAGCTGGCCGCAAGATACATGTCCTGGTTAAGCAGCGCATTGAGCAGCAAAGGTCCGGTGGTCGGCAGATTCAATACGATGGCTACTACGCTCTCTCCGGAAATGATGGCCGGCAATACCCAGCCCACCGTGCTGATGATTGGGTTCAGTGCAACCCGCACCGGATATTTCAGCAGCAGCTTCAGTTCCTTTACTCCCTTTGCACGTGCCGTGACAACATACTGTTTCTTTATTTCATCAAGCATTCCGCCGCGCATGATGCGGATGATGGACGCCGTACCGCTCAAGCCGATGACCAGAACAGGCACCCATATCCTTTGCAGCAGGCTGCCAAGCTTTCCCCACGACCAGGAGGCGTCCGCATATTCGGGTGAAAACAGGCCCGTAATCGATACCCCGAATTTGGAATAACTGATCCACATTGCGATCATGGCCAGCAGAAAACCGGGAATTGCCACTCCGACAAATCCGAAAAACGTAAACACATAGTCAAATAAGGTGTTCGGTTTTACCGCCGAATAAATTCCGATCGATATCGCCAGCACATAGGTAAACACCAGTGTGATCAGGGAGATGATCAGGGTCAGTCCCAGCCGTTCCCAGACCAGTTCGCTCACCGGCCGGTTGTACTGAAACGACCGCCCGAAATCCCCCTTCGTGACGATCTTCCCGATCCAGCTGGCATAGCGGGCCGGCAGCGGTTTGTCCAGATCGTACATTGCCCGCAGCCGCTGCGTGTCCTCCGGCGTGATCTTCATCCCCTTCATTTCGAGATCGGAGATATATCTTGTCACATAATCCCCGGGCGGCAATTCGATAATGCTGAATGAAATGATGGAGATGGCAAACATCAATGGAATCAGGGTCAATAACCGGTTTCCGATATATCGTAGCATTCCGTAACCTCCATGGGAAACATATCCGGCCGCCCGCAACGCATGTCTGCCGCACTGCGGACAGCCGGTTCCCGGATTAAATTTGCACTACTTGATGTATGCGTATGTGAGGTCCATGTTGGAGACGATCATGTAGCCGTCCTCTTTCACATTCCCCATACGGTTGGAGTAGACCACCGGCGCTACTACGTCCTCCACTGGAACAAACCAGATGCAGGAGTCGCTCAGCAGTTGCTTCACTTCTTTCCACTTTTCGCTCATTTCCGATACGCTTTTTGCGTTCTTCAGTTCGAAGGTCTTCTTGAAAATGTCCAGAAGGTCGCCTACGGGCGCATCGCCCGACTGTCCTGAATTATTGTAGTACATCTGGTATTTCGTACTGGAACGAACCGGTATGGACCAATCCCACATGACCGGATTGCCTTCGCATACCGGGAAGTCGCACCACAGCATCCTCACCTGAATCTGATTCGCGCTGTATTTCTGCGACCAAAGGCCGGCATCTATTTCCTTCGGGATTACCCGGATTCCGATACTTGCCCAGTTCTGGCGGATGATTTCTACAAAGTCGCTGAATTCGGTTCCCAGCTTCGCGTATTCGAAGTCGATCTGGAACTTGTTCCCGTCCGGTCTGGTCCGGAATCCTTCCCCGTCCTTCTTGCTCATGCCGATCTCGTCGAGCAGGGCATTGGCTTTGTCCAGGTTCAATTCACTCGGCACATGGTAGGATACCTTGCCCTGGTCCAGGTACAGGTTGCTCAGGATCTCGTTCCGGTCGATCGCATAGTTGAGCGCCTGACGGAATTTGCGGTTGTTCGCGATATCCGCCCACCCCTTGTCCGCATCATATCCGAAATTTAAATTGAAGTACACGGAGGAATGCTGCGGCAGAGGAATCGCACGGTAATTTCCCTTGGATTCGTTTTCTTTCAGGACAGGGATATCCTGTGTGGACATCGCTTCACGGGCATAATCGATTTCTCCCGCCATCGCCTTCATGGTGAGCATGCTCGTATCCGATACCTGCTCTATGCGGATCGTATCGATGTAGGGCAGCTGTCTTCCCTGTTCATCCACCTCGAAGTAGTATGGATTTCTTTCGGCTATCCATACCGTCGGCGACGGATGATCCTTGATGACATACGGCGTCAGGACGGGACAGCCGGTCTTGGCAGTGGTCAGTTCGTTCGGTCCGTTCGGTCCCCAGCCGTAAGCCGTAAAGTACTTGCCCCAGTCCGCCTCCGCATATCCTGCTTTGGCCAGTTCGTCCTTGTACTTTGCCGGATCCGCATATTTCTTATGCATGGGTTTCAGATAGTCCGAAGGAAGGAAGAACATCGTATTGCCCCGCCATGCCAGGGACAGCTGCCACGGGAACAGCAGGTAGGATGATTCAAAAGTACAGCTGAAGGTGTATTCGTCAATGATCTTCAGGGTCATGGGTTTGCCGTTGGATGTCCACATAGCGTCAATGGACGGGGTAATATCCTTGCTGTTGATGACATCCTCCCACCAGAAGCGGACATCCTCCGTGGTCACAGGCTGACCGTCCGACCATTTGAGTCCCTTCCTTAGATTGAACGTATATTCGGTGTAATCGCTGTTTGCCGTATATTTCTCCACTACGTTCGCATAGGGCATTTCCTCCGTGCTTCCCATTCCGTGCTGGTTCAATACCCTTGCGGTATTCATCCATCCGTATTCGGAACTGGTAACCCCCTTGAAGGCCAGCCTCAGTTCTCCGCCGTATTTTGCATCGGCAGAACCGAGCTTGGATACCAAAGGCACTTCCGGCAGCCGGTCCTCCAGCTTTGGCAGTGCGCCGGAGGTTTCGCGTTCCGTGAGCATCGGAGATTCCCGGATGGCCGCCGTTCCGTTTCCGGCACCGTTGTCGGCCGGCGCCGCTGCTGTCGATTCCGTTGCCGTCGTCTGCTTTTCCGCCGCAGGCGTTCCGCTTGACGAGGAACAGCCGGCCAGCAGTGCTGCCGTCATGATAATCGCCAGTGTCATACACAGGATCCTGGATAATACTGAGTGTTTCAATCGCATTACTACTCTCCTCCTTTTAGTTTGTATTTTCATTCTATACCCTTTCTTTCCCCGGCTCTTGGCTAATATTGCTTCGTGTCCTCCTGCTTTCCCCTCTCCCATAGGACAATTTTGCCCCCTCTTTTCATCTTGTTTCAGTTATTCTCCTCCGTATGGCAAAATAAAAAACCATAAATGCAAAGACTGCGCTGAGTGCCGATATCAAATATAGAAATGCGTATCCGACAGTCTGTGAAACACTCCCCCCGATTACGGCGCCTGCTCCGATGCCGATATCGATTGCCGAAAAATACGTACCATTGGCAGCTCCTCTGCGCTCCTTCGGGCAAAACCGGATCAGCAGGGAATTCAGTACGGGATTGAGTATTCCATTTCCAAAGCCATTGAGTACTGCGGCTATCAAAAAGTACCGCAGGGAATCCGAAAAGGATAAGAGAACCATGGAAGATGCCAGCAGCGCTATTCCTGCCGTGAGAACCCTGGGCAGCCCGAATTTTTCGGATAATCCGGTGGTAAATGTCCGTGAGAGGAATACAGCCGCCGCATTAATGGTGAAATAGATACCGATGCTTTTTATTCCGCAGGCCAGGGCATAAACCGGTAGAAAGGTCATAACCGTTCCTGTGGTGAATGAAATAAAAAACATCATGGACGCGACCGGAATAGCGGTTCTTTCAATAATAGCATTTTCCCGCCTCCCGTTCGCACTTTCTTTTTTTATATAAACCTGCTGCGTGTCATCCCGTTCATAGTTGATAAAGAAAACGGCTGCCAGCCCTGCAATTCCCAGCAGAAAAGAGAGATCGAACAGAAGCGGATAGGATGATCCGGCCACCAACGTCAGACCAAGCATCGGTCCGATTGCTGTTGCAACAGGCTGTATCATTCCATAATAGCTAAAGCCTTCGACCAGTCTTTTGGCAGGAATCAGATCCGCGGCAACCGTTCCGGAAGCTGTTGTATAGCCGCTCATGCCAATACCCTGCAGAAAACGCAGACTCAACAAGACGATTACCGATGCCGCCCAATTATAAGAAAATACAATAATACTGTAGATCGCTATACCAAATAACAAAATCAGCTTTCTGCCTTTCCTGTCGAGAAGGTTGCCGAAAATAGGGCGGCATATTAACGCCGACAATGAAAACAACCCCGTCACAAGCCCTGCAACCGTATTGTCCGCGCCAAAATGCTTGACATACATGGGTAACGGTGAATTCAACATGCTGCTGGATACAGATAAGACAAAGGTTGAAAAAATCAATATAATAAAGTTTTTTGACCAAAGTTTTTGACTCATTCCCCAGTTTCCTTCCTATTCTTCATGTCCGCTCCATAAGAAAAAAGCAGCCAAATTTTAGTGCTTTGGCTGCATGGCATTATAGTGGAGTTTACCCTTCGTATGGAACCTTGATAACGATCTTTCCGACAGGCTGCGGATTTTCCCCGATTCCCGGCATATGGGCATCCCACGGATAAAAGATGGCAAACATACCTTGCCGCATATCAATAAAGTTTCCTTTCCCAAAGTGTATCTGAAAATCATTTTGAATATTGTATTCCGTTTTAGGCTGCAGTAATTCGACCGGTGTGTATCCGATTTCTTCATTTCCCGTTTCGACATATTGAATATCTATATATTTTCTATGTGTCTCCCAGTTTCCTTCTCCCTCCGGTTTTGTTTCATACTGCTGTACCAATGCATAAACGCCCTCGCCCAGCTCATATCTTCCGGGTTCTTTCCCTTTCAGACTGTCGTTGCTGATCGCATATAATCCGATAGAAACTTTCGCATCCAGGGTCAAATATTTGGAAAAATTCTGAACGGTATCCAGTATCATAGTCATTACTCCCACTGTCGTATTTTTATTTGCAGATAGTTTGTATTTTCATTCTATACCCTTTCCTTTCCCCGCTCTTGGCTAATATTGCTTCGTGTCCTCCTGCTTTCCCCTCTCCCCTAGGACAATTTTGCCCCTCTTTTCATCCCTTCGCAGGACCCCGTCCATTGACATCAAAAATGCAAGAAATGGGCGGCAATTACCTGATTTAAGCTAAAACCGGCAGAACTGGCAGGATGTTAATTTGACAACAAAAAGGCCGGATGCTATAATGAATTATGTCAATAACAGGTGGATCGTTTTAATCGCAAGTCTTGAATTATGTTCGACCGGAACTTATCGTTCCTGCTTCTTGTGTATGTCGTCATTCTAAAAGGAAGCCGGTATTCTTGGATGGTGCCCTGGGATCATATGAAACCAATAAGCTGGTGACCGGTTATAAGCAATTTGTTTGCTTCGTTTTTATGTCTAAAAACGGGGAGGTTCCGATAATGAAATCACAAGCAATATATGAAAAGCCGATCTCGACGTCAAGTATCTTCCCTGTAGTGGCAAAAGATAACTATACCGTACAAAAGCAAACTGCCAAAACCTATATATCCAGTCATTTTCACGATGAAATCGAATTTTTTTTCCTCAGCCAGGGCCGCGTTATAATTGCTCTGGATAATGTACCGCATTATATGGAATCCGATCAATTCATCTGTATTCTTCCCGGCACCGTCCACTCGGTACGGTCTATCGCCGTGCAGCCGTTTTTTTATACCCAGATCCATTTCAGTCTCGGAATGCTGAAAAGTGGTGGGAATAACATCTGTGATACGCTTTATTACAAAAAAATATCGGAACATTCCCTTCCGGTTGAATGCATCATTAGAAATGATACGACGAAAGGCTCATTGATCATCGATTTGCTGCGCGAGCTGCTGATGCTGCTAAAAGCAAAACCAGCCGGATACGAAATAGGGGTAAAAGGTTTTATCGAACTCATTTTGTATAAGCTGGTCAATCAGATATCCTCCGCAGCCGAAACCGAATGTCCTTCCAATGACCTTCAGCTTGTTTACGAGTATATCGAAAGCAATTATATGAGCAATATAACAATTGAAACGCTTGCACGTTTTTCAAACATGAGCAAATTCCATTTTATACGCTATTTCCATAAAGAAGCCGGCCAGACTCCCATCGAATATATCAACTCAGTCAGAATCAATAAGGCATGCGGCCTGCTGAAGAACGACGAAGATATGAAGGTGCTGGATATAGCATATTCGGTTGGCTTTAAAGACTTATCCTATTTCAACCGGTTATTTAAGCGGATCATCGGAATGCCCCCGGCGGAGTACAGGCATCAGTTGCGTACGCAGAAACAACTTCAGCGGACTATCTACCATGAAGAATCCCCTACGTTCGTCCCCTTTTATACATTCCTTTTATAGCATCTCCGTTTTCCAAACGATAAAAGCCAGAGAGCATCTTCGGAGGCGTCTCTGGCTTTTATGTTGCATGCGATTTTTTGTTTAGGCCCGGGGGGATGTTCCATCCTGCTCCAAGCTATCCGTAAACGCAGCCGTTGCTTCATCTTCTTCAATTTTGAATTTTATAATCGAATCTTTTAGTTTGTTTGTATTTTGATAACTGACTTCCATTTGCATTTTTACCATATTTACCTTTTCAACGACGGATGCCGTTTTTCCGGCTATCATCTGATTTCCGGATGCGCCTTCGTTAACATTGCGGCTGACATCGCCGATAGCATTTATAACTGAACCGATGGATACGGAAAGCTCTTCGGAAGTCGCGCTGAAATCCGAAATCATTTCATTTACAATCAATGCATCGGCACTATATTGCTCTCCAATGTTCTCCAGCTCTTTATAATCTCTTATGACCGTTGTATCGACAAAGTCCATAATTTCACCGGAGATATCCGCCAAAGCCCTTACCGACGTGATTACCTCACCGGAAACCTTTCGAATTTTATTCACCGTGTTTTTTGAATCCTCCGCAAGCTTTCTGATTTCATCGGCAACTACGGTAAATCCCTTGCCCGCCGTACCGGCTCTTGCCGCCTCGATTGCCGCATTCAATGCCAAAAGGTTCGTTTGTGAGGAAATTTTCAGGATCGTGTCGGAAAGGATATCGATTTGTTGAACCCCCTCGGACTTCTTTAAGGCATATTGGAGCTTCTCCTTTGCCTCCGTATATATATTGTTTGCCTGCAGCCCGGACTCAAAAGCGTTCTTTTTCAGCATAGCGGCTCTCTCATTGATTTTACCCGCCGTCTCGGAACCTTCCAGCGCTTTTTCAGCGATCAGGTTAATTGCATTATGGATTTCCAAGGAGGACGCATCTACCTCTTCAGCGGTTGCCGCAATCTCTTCCATGCTCGCTGCCAATTGCTGTACGGCTGCCGACGTATCTTCAACATGGGAATTTAAATCGAGCAGGTATCCGGCGACTTTTTCGTCGGCTTTTTCTACGCCTTTTGCACTTGATTTCACCTCGGCCAAAATACTTCTTATATTCTCTATGAATGCATTAATACTTTGCGCAAGATCCCCAACCTCATCTTTCGACCTTATATCGATCTTTTGAGTGAGGTCTCCGCCCTTCTCCGCCAGCTCTCTTATTTTTATTTTCAATACGCCTATCGGTTTTAGCGTACTGATTAATATAAAGCATGCCGCAAGTATTGTAAAGATAAAAGTAAATATGCATACAGCCAACAGGATTTTGTATGCGGAGACATATCTTTTGTCCCCTTCCCTGCTCGCATTTTTTGCACCGGAAGAGTTATTTCCCACAAGCCTGTCTGCCGCTTCCTGCAGCACATCCCCTGCTTCTTTCGATTCTCCGTTGATGAGTGCAAGCGCTTCGGCCTTTTTTTCCTCTGTGCTGAGTTCAATAACTTTTGCATGGGTTTGTACGCACTTTGTCCAACTGTCTTTTACCGTATTCAGCAGTGCCTTTTCCTGTCCTTCTTTCAGAGTCTTGCCGTATAAGGAGATTTCTTTTTCCAGTTCCGCCTGTATGGCGGCGGCTTCCATTTCATACTGTGTCATGGCATCGGCATCGGCGGCAATGACATGCTCCAGTTCTTTCATTCTGTAATTTATGGCCAGCGTATTTATGGTATTGGAATGCTCAACACCGGAAAGCCAGATATTTGTGATCTCCGCCGACTTTTCATTAACCGCTTTCAACGCAGCCATCGAATAAAAACAAAGACCTGCCAAAATAAGAATTATGAAAGAGAATGCCAGTATCATTTTTAACCGGATTGTGAATTTCATTCTGTTTCTCCTTCCAAAAGGGCTTACAGGCACCGATCCACTCCAAGCTCTTTTGCAAGAGAATTCAGATCGCTGATGATTTCCGGGATGATGCCGACGGAGTCGGTCGACTTCCTATAATTAAGAAATTCCAATTCTCCCGGCATGAAGATTCCCCTGGAGTCTTTGGCCGGCCTGGAGCTCTTGATTTCCTTTATTCGGGAATCCATGGCATTTGCAAAATCCTGCCTGCTGCCAAAGGAATCAATATTGATGGCGGCAAAAAAATGCGACGGTCCGTCGTTCTCGTCTCCTGCCCTGTCTCCTGTCGCTCCCCCGAATAAAATGCCGGACAAGATGTCGATCACCAATGCCATGCCGAAACCTTTATGTCCGCCGACGGGTATTACCGAATAAACCCGGGAGGTATCCTCCGTTTCCGCCCCGTCAACGTCAAAAGCCCAACCCCGGGGTATTTTCTGGATCCCCTGCTTGGCAAGGTTGGTAATCCTTCCAAAAGCAGCAACGCTTTGCGCCATATCCAGCACGATTGGATCACGGCTCCCTGCAGGAACGGCAACCGCAAGCGGATTATTTCCGATCATCCTTTCTGCGCCTCCCCACGGCGCCATTGTAGAGGAGCCGGTTGACGCGGAAATGCCTATCATGCCTTCTTTTTCAGCCAGTTGCGCATAATAGGCTCCGGCTCCGAAATGGTTGCTTTGTCTCACCATTACCATTGAAATTCCAAATTGACGGGCTTTACGGACAGCTTCCTTCATTGCAAGGTACCCAAGCACTTGTCCGTTACTCCTCTTGCCGTCCCAAACGGTAATTGCCCCATAATCCCGGATTGTCTCATATGCGGTCTTGCTGCGCATATAACCTTTCCGAATCAAAGAGACATACCGGGGAAGACAAACGACCCCATGGGAACGGACACCGCGTTGATCCGCTTCTATGAGCGAAGACGCGACAATTTCCGCTTCATCTGCCGGAACCGACACCGCGGACAGCATTTTAAGGCAAAATTCATGAAGGTCATCAACTTTTATGTCGATTACTTTATCCTGTGACATATCGATCTTCCTTTTCAAATTATTTTCTGGAATCTATCCTTTACTCTATCCCAACCAAATTCAATTCTTCTGCAAAGTGGCAGGAACAAAAATGATTTGGAACGATTTCCCGGTATCCGGGCACTTTTGATGAGCAGATCTCTTTTGCATAAGCACAGCGCGGATGAAACGGACAGCCCGAAGGTACTTTAGCAGGATTAGCTACTTCGCCGTCCAATATGATCCTTTTATTTTTAGCATCCAAATCGGTATTCGGAGCAGCGCTCAATATGGCTTCCGTATAGGGGTGGACCGGGTGGCTGTACAGCTCGTCCGTATCCGCCATTTCAACAATTTTCCCGACATACATGACGGCAACCTTGGTGCAGATGTGTCTGACCACACTCAATCCGTGAGAAATAAATATATAGGTAAGTCCGAAGTTTTCCTGGAGATCCTGCAAAAGATTAATGATTTGAGCCTGTACCGATACATCCAGTGCACTGACCGCTTCATCGCACACTATAATCTGCGGATTGGTTGCCAAAGCTCTCGCAATGCCTATCCGCTGCCGCTGACCGCCGGAAAATGCATGGGGATACCGGCGTATGTGCTTTGTTTCCAATCCGACTACCTGCATCAGATATTTCACCTGATCCTGCAAGTCTTTTCCGGATGCCATGCTGTTAACCTTAAGAGGCTCGCCTACAATATCCAGCACAGTCTTTCGCGGATTCAGCGAACCGTAGGGATCCTGGAAAATCATCTGCATTGCTTTGCGGATATTTCGCAACTCTTTTTTTTTCAGATCAAAAATATTTTTCATCTCACCGTTTATGTTGAGATTTACTTGGCCGTCGGTTGCTTCGTAGGCCCTTAGAATCAGTCTCCCAAGTGTTGTTTTCCCGCAGCCGCTCTCTCCGACCAGACCCAGTACTTCGCCTTTCTTCAGATCAAAAGAAACATCGTCGACCGCTTTTAACAAACCGACCTCTTTGCTGAAAAAACCTTTTCTCATGGTAAAGTACTTTTTTAAGTGCCTTACTTCAAGAAGTACTTCATCCTGTTTTATACTTTCCTGTACCATGACGCACCCCTATTTAGACAAATTTCCTGGCTCTTTTTGCACTATAATTACGATCTGTACCGGAATTGTCCGATTCCTCGCCATACAGGAAACAGCTCACCATATGACCTTCTCCGCGGTCAACCAGCTTCGGCACTGCACAATTGCATTTCCCCGCCACCATCATGGGACAGCGGGAGGAAAACCCGCAGCTGGGCGGCAGATCAATAGGAATCGGTACAGTTCCTTTTATCGATTCGAGTTTTTTCCCATCGCGCTTTTTCTTCAAGGACGGTATACTCTTCATCAACCGGTCCGTATAGGGATGCATAGGATTTTTGAATATTTGCGAAAGCGTCCCTATCTCAATAATCTTGCCAAGATACATAACGGCAACATTGTCAGCAATATCGGCAATAACGCCGAGATCATGAGTAATGTATTGAATACTCATGCCGAATTCCTTTTGAAGGGATTTCATCAGATCCAGCACCTGAGCTTGTATCGTAACATCCAACGCAGTTGTCGGTTCATCTGCGATCAATAACGAGGGATTGCATGATAATGCCATTGCAATCATCACCCTCTGGCGAATACCGCCCGACAACTGGTGGGGATATTCTTCCATTCTCTGGCGGGGATTGCTTATGCCAACCTTAACCAGCATCTCATATGCTATCTCCCGCGCTTCTTTCTTGTTCTGCGTTCTATGAAGGAATACGGCCTCAACGATCTGGTTGCTCACCGTATGCAGAGGGGAAAGGCTGGTCATGGGCTCCTGAAAGATCATGGAGATTTTGCTTCCCCTGATATCCCGGATCTCAGTTCCCATGGGATTCAATTTCGCCAGATCTATGGGATCCGATCCGGAATTCTTGTCCGCTTTCTTATCCCACAGGTAGATGCTGCCATCCACAATTTTTCCCGGCTGCGGTACAATTTGAAGAATGCTTTGGGAAACCGCGCTTTTACCGCAGCCGCTTTCCCCGATCAGCCCGAGCGTCTGCCCGGAACCAATGGAATAGCTGATCCCATCCACTGCTTTCAGAATGCCCTCATCCGTAAAATAATAAGTTCGCAGATCTTTAATCTCGATAATTTTATTCATGTTGATACCATTCCTAGTTTTCCAGGTAAATTGCATACAGTTTAATGTCTTCCGGCCGTATTCCTCCGAAATCGATCTTCAATCGAATGGGTCTGCCGGAATTAACTGTTATTTTATTCTGCCAGATAACCGGCAGCTTGAAACCGCCCTCGGTCAATTCCGAGCATTCTACCGCCGAATATCCCGGCAAAGCATTGTAATCCTCATCCAGAACGGATACGCTTATTTTACTGTATTCACAAATACCGCTTACATTCAGCGAAACTCTGGTCGGCTTGCCGCTCGTGTGGATCTCATCCGTTATGATAAAGCAGTCCTGTCCGGGATGAACAAAGGGTTCAAGGTGACCGATCCGGTCCTTGCCCCAGGTCGCGATCCGGACTCCATCCGAATCGCTTTCCGGCCACAGACCGAACCAGAATACGGTTTCATCCCCGATATTTTCACACCCCTGTCCTTGCATCAACGCCGGATAATGGCCGTGAGACCTGCTGTCGTTTTTCATTTCCCCGGAAAGGACGATCGGAAAATCAGGTACAGGCTCGTAGAAATGCAGGCCGTCATGACTTACTACCATGCCAAGATGCATATATACCAGATTTCGGTCGTTGGAAGGATGTCCTTCCCACATGCCGTAAAATCCGACTATTACGTTTCCCCGATCCCACAAGCCGGCGCCAAGGTGCACCTGCGGGCCGTTCACCCCTCCATAGTACGTCGGCTTCGGCGGAATGGATTCGCGGGTGAAACCCAGACAGGCGGCTGGAGTCCAGTTGATGAAATCTCTCGAGCAGTACGTGACCAAAGCTCTTGCACCTTTTGGACTGTAATGCCCGGTGGAGCCTTGCCCATTAACATAATATACGCCGTCTCTTTTTAAACCGCCGGCTTGTTCAAAAAACACTTTACCGACCGGATTCTTCTCATATTCGGTCCAATGTACGCCGTCGGGACTGAATGCCACCCCCATGTACTTGTTGTATTTGGGGGATTCAAAGCTCAGTTTGAACGTCTTGTTTTTGTCCTTTTCATCCGGATCATAGAATACGACGCATGCCTGTACATGTGCATTTATCGGGAAATCGCAGACATTGTTGTTTTTGTCGCCGTTGTGCATATAAGCACCCAGGCTGGGCTTTTCCCAGTTCTTCCCGTCTTTGCTTTTTGCTATGCACAGCCTCTGATGCCATTCTCCGCTGTCGTCATTGGCTAAATACCACATCCAGTATTCACTGCCAACCTTGCGGACAGTACCATAGTACGAGATATTACCCGAATCGGCCGATCCCGGTTTGCCGACCGGCACAACAACCTGCGGCCTGGAATCCAAATGCGAAGGGAAGGAATGAAGCTTCAGCCGGACTCCTGTTTGGAAAGGAAACGCATAGGAATCGAATGAAAACAAGGTAACTTCATTCAATTCTCTAGCAGACATCGAGTGATTTATCTTCATGTATGATTCACCTCATTTTTTCTCTTTATATCAATTATATATTTCTTCTATGCTGCAAACTTGGTCAATATTGCGTAATATGCTTGACATCTATTCGCCCGGCTTGGACGATTTTGCGTTGAATTCAGGTTTTTAATATATCCATGCATTGATTGATCAGCGTTTTAAAAATTTCATTCCTTTCATGCAGCAGGGCGCCGTCCGAATGCGGGGAAAGGACTACGTTCTTCAAGCCGGTCAAGCCCTGAACGGGGACAGGCTCGTATTCAAGCTTATCCAGGCCTGCTCCGGCCAGCCTGCCGTCAGTCAACGCTTTCACCAGCTCTTTTTCGTTGATGAACGTCCCTTTCGTAACATTGACGAGGATTGCGCCTTGGTTCATCCTATCAAATTGAGCCTTGTCGAACAGGTATCCTTCATGCCTGTTGGACAGCAATACAATAAAGTCGGAGGTTTCCAGCAGTTCGTCAAACTCCATAAACCTTGCTCCCAGAGCCTCCATGGCTTCTCCGCGGCTATAGTCCCAATAACGCACTGCCATGCTGAGAGCAACAGCCCTTTTTGTAAGCTGGTCTCCGGACCAATTGGCCCCTCCGACGATTCCCAGCTTTCGCCCATACAGTCCCTGTCCCAGGAATAATTTGTTAGCCTGCTCGTAATTCCGGTATTTCCCGCTTCGGACAAAAGCATCCTCGGCCAGCAGATTCCTTGCAACAGCCAGCATCAGCAGAATAGCGTGTTCCGCCTCGCTATGATTGATCCAGGTTATCGGCATGCCACTCCCGCAGACTCGTATGCCTTTTTCCTCGCAAGCTTTCCTGTCGATTCCGTGACCACCCCACATATCGGCTATGACCTTAAGATTCTCCGCTTCCATGATCATGTCGCGTTCAATGCCGTCGCCCATGGAAATAACGGCATCCGCCTTTTTCATGCGCAATTTCAATTCGTCCCGGTCAAGAGGCTGAATTTGTCTGCAAAAGTCCACTTCGCAATTCTGCTTTAAGAGTTCTATGGCATCTCCTGGGAAAAATCTGGTTATCAACACTTTATCTTTTCTATTCATGTGTTTACTCCTTATCAAATTTCATCCGTGTATCAAGCACCTGCGAAACCATGGATTCGAAAATGGCGTTTCTTTCCTTCAGCATTGCGCCGTCTGAATGAGGGGTCAGGATGACATTCGGGAAATCAAACAGTCCGTCCGCCGGGACGGTTTCCCTTTCCAGCTTGTCCAGGCCGGCGCCGCCGACGCGCCCGTCCCTCAGCGCAAGCACCAGCTCCCGTTCATTGATGAGGTGTCCGTGTGTTACATTAAGAATGACTGCACCGCGTTTCATTGTTTTAAATTGCGCTTTGTCCAGCAGATAGCCGCCTTTATGTCCTCTCAACACAACCAATACGATAAAGTCGCACTGCCTGAGCAATTCATCAAAACCGACATACAAGGCGCCTTCCTGTTCCATCTCCGCTCCGCGTGTATAATCCCAGTACAGAACATCCATGAAAAAGCTTCGTGCAACCTTTGTCATTTCGGCACCCGACCATGCCGTACCACCCAATATACCGAATTTCTTGCCATTAAGGCCGGTTCCGAGCATGTCCCGGTTAGCCTGGTCAAGCATCCGGAATTTGCCTTCCCGCACAAACGCGTCTGCTTCCTTGATTCGACGGTTGACCGCAAGAAGCAGCATAAGAATATGTTCGACCTCGGAATGAATAATCCACCTGGGATCGGTCTTATGTGTGCCGACAATTATGCCGCGCTCCTGACAGGCAGCTTTATCAATGCCGTGGGCCCACCACATATCGACAATAATCTTCAGATTCGGTGCTGCCGCAATCATTTCCCGGTCAATTGCATCTCCCATGGAGATAACGGCGTCCTTGTCCTTGATTCTCTTCAGCAGCTCGCTTCGCTCAAGCGGAAGCAACTGCTCCTGATCATACTCCACATCGCAGCACTCCGATAAGGCCTTCCAGGCATCTCCGGCAAGAAACCTCGTAATTAATACCTTCCATTTCTTTTCCATAATTAACCATCACCTCTCCGCAAGATAAACCGATCTTAAACATAAAAACGGCAGCGCACTTAATGCTTGCCACATACTCCCAGTCTCTTTCTTTGATGGTATTATACCTTTCATTTATCCCCGGAAACTTGGTTAATATTGCGGGAAATCGATGCCTTCACGGCAAGCCTATTGGACGATTTTGCGTCCTGGTCCATTATGCTAAAAGGTTGTCATGGTATGTTCCATCTGTAGTTGATTCCTACTCAAACTCCCGGAAGCCCATCTTCTCCCAAGCTTCCTTTGTTACCGTGTTTTGGGCCTTCAGTCCGTTGGCGCGCTGGAATCCGTGCAGCGCCTTTTTCAGCCCGTCCTCGTAGATGCCGTCGAGTTCGCCGTCATAGAAGCCGAGCTGCTTCAGGCGCTGCTGGATTGCCAGCACGTCCGCGCCCCTGTCGCCGGGGTTGATTTCGTCAAACCCCCGCCCAAACGGGCCGAACAGGCCGTTGGCTATCACCACGTCCGTTCCTACCGGAACCAGATCGTACAGCTCCGCCACATCCTCGCTGAACATGCGGATACAGCCTGCGCTTTCCGCATGTCCGATGGAGCCTTCGTGGATCGTTCCGTGGATCCCGTACACTCCCCAGGGAACGTCAAGGCCCAGCCACCGGCCGCCGAAGCCCTCCCCCCAGTCGCCCTTCTCAACGATCTTCCAGCAGCCGAGGGGCGACGGCGACCCGGACTTTCCGGACGCGATCCTGTACTCCTTGACGCACTTCCCGTTTTCCAGCAGGTACAGTGTCTTGTCCTCAATCTCAATTAAAATGCTGTACACTTTATTTGAATTCTTTACCGCCTGTGCGTTGCGGATCTCCGTCGGCACTCCGTCCGTAACGGAGTCCACCAGCATCTGCGTTATGGACAGCAAAAAAAGCAGCACCAGGAAAAAGGCCGCCGACAGCTTCAGCCTGCTCAAACAAACACCCCCGCACCATGAATTGATTTTATCTCAATCATTAATTTATATGCGGGGACGCTCTGTTCAATACTTTGCATCCGTGCTTGACCGCATTTCGACCAGTCCGGCAGCCTGCCGGGAAACGGCTGAAGGTCTCTGCCTTGTTCCGGGTTGCAGGGGACGGGTTTCTTTACCCCGGCCCCCCGAATCGGACGAATAAAATTCAAGCGGGGATGGTCTGATATACCGTCCCCGCTTCATTTTTCGCGCCGTTATGCCGTTATTTCTTCTTAAAGGGGAAACTGGTCATTCCCCAGCCGGATCTCGAACTTGTCGAACCAGACCTTCTCCATGAATTGCTCGGAAGAGAAAAAAGTCCTCCGGAAGATGGCAAGCTCCTTGGTATTCTTTTTCAACCAGAGGGGAACCGGGATCTCCAGTTTGGCACACAAATCGATCAGGCATTTCTCCAGCTTGTCCCCGAAATTATGCTTTTCGTCCTTATCCTCCGAAGCCGCTTCCCGGACCGGTCTGTTTTCAACGAGTATTTTTCCGTATAGCCTCAATGCATTCCCTTTCCGCATGCCGCTACGATAAATCTTCTGTCTGGCAGCTGCCTGCAGAATCTATTATCCAACAAATCCGGGCGAATTGCAACCTCGATGGGAAAAGCGGATGGCGTCAGCCCTTTACCGCCAGCGTCGCCCAGAAGGTCGGTACCCCATATTCGTGGAGGGGGCCGCCCCCGTTTGTATCCTCATAGAGGTCGACCAGCGTAAACCCGGCCTTCAGCTGCCCCCGGATCTGTTCCTCGATCGTATGGGAAAACTGTATTCCCCAGTCCTGACTGACCGACGCTTCCAGCAATTCGGGGTCCTTCAGCGGGTTAAAGGGCAGGCGGTATTTGATCTCCTTTTCGTCGTCGTCAAAAAGATAATTGAAGCCGTTATCCAGTCCGGCCATCAGCCGTCCGCCCTTTTTCAGGATGCGGTGGCATTCCCGCCAGACATGCATTACGTCCTCTATATAACAATTCGATACGGGATGGAATACAAGGTCGAAGGCTTCTTCTTCAAAAGGCAGCGGCTTTGTCATGTCCGCCCGCAGGGCGTTGATTTTGTAGCCTTCTCTTTCCGCTACCAGCAGCTCGCTTTGGATCTGCCTTTCCGAATAGTCGAGAACCGTGCACTCTGCGCCAAGAGCGGCAAAGACCGGCATTTGCTGTCCTCCCCCCGAGGCAAGCCCCAGAACCTTTTTCCCTTTCAGATCCGGGTACCATTCCTTCGGGACCGGCTTTACCGGCGTCAAAAGCATCGACCATTTGCCGCCGCGGGCTTCGGCAAACTGCTCCCGCGAAACCGGCACGCCCCACTGCCAGCCGTTGCTGACCCACCGGTCGATCATTTCGGCGTTCTTGTCCGTGTAATTCATTTGTTTTATTCCCTCCGCAGCGGATGGTGCATTTCATAAAGAATATATCACATAAAGAATATATCACATAAGCCCGGATATTTCCATCCTCCACTGAAAACACTGCTCCCGGCCGAAATGCCGCAGGACGGAAAGGTAACCAGCCCACGAAACGCCTACGCACCGTCGCCGTCGGCAGCAGCAGAAGCCTTTGCCGGTCCGCCGACCTTGAAATAGGCGTGATACGGGATATCGTATGCCATGTAATTCGGCACCAGGGTAATTCCATTGGTGATGAAAGTCAGCGGTTCGCCGGCAGGTGCAATCGACCCGGAAAGGTCCGATTCCTCCAAGGCCAGCTCAATATATTCCTGGGAGGCGCTTTTCCCGACCAGGACCAGGGGGCCGTACAAAATGCCTGCGATGGACGGATCGTCCGGTGTCCTTTCCAGCCGGAAGGGGAACGGAATGGAAATGTTTATTTCGTCTCCGGAGTTCCACTCCCTGCTGAGGGTGGTGTAGCTGCCCGGCGCCGCCGCAATGTCCTGGCGGGCACCGTTCACTGCCACGGTAAAGCCCTTTTCGGCCCAGAACGGTATGCGAAGCTTTATATCCAGCCTGCCGCTGCCGTAGACCGTAAGCGTTGAAGCCTGATCCAACAGGAAATTCCCTGTTTGTACGATGCGGAAGCCCCTGGATTTCCAGTTTAATTCCGAAGCGATATACAGGTTGACGTATAGGGCGGTCCGGTCCTCCGATTGAAAATAGATGGAGTCCTGGTACTTCGTGTGATTTTCCATGCCCGTGCCGTGGCAGCAGCTATTGCCGTCCGAATCGTACTCTTTTTGCGTCCCCGGATACAGGGGCATGAAATAGGTGGAGCCGCCGCTCGGCCCGCTTTGGTCCTGCGAAGCGACGATATGGTTATAAAGCGCCCTTTCGCAGTAATCCATATATTTGGCCTCCGGGCTGTAAAAAAACAGGCCCCTGGACAGCTTGAGCATGTTGTAGGTCGCGCAGGTTTCCGCCGTTTTATCGTTGATGTATCTTGCGATTTTGTCCGCCTGCTTGAACATTTCGCCGGAGCCGGTACCGCCTATATTGTAAATCCGTCTTCCCACAACCATTTCCCAGAAATTTGCGGCCACATCGTAATAATAGGGTTCCCCGCTTACGGAGAACACCTCCAGGGCGCCGATGATCCCCGGAATATGCTGGTTGGCGTGCATATCCGCCAGGGTGTCCACATTACATGCCATCGGTACAAAGAGGGAATCGTTGTCAAAGTATTTGGCCGCCGTGAAATAGCTCTGCCTGCCGGTTATGGCATAAAGCCTGGCCAGGGTTTCATTGATGCTCCCGTACTCCCCGGCAATGTACATGGCCCACATTTGGGCAAGTTGGCCCCTGGACAGCCTGCTCAGCCGGGTGTACACCCAGTCGCCCAGCTTTTCGGTTATTTCCAGCGCCCGGACGTTTCCGGCCAGTTCGTAGCAGTCCAGTAGACCCGCCATGATTTTGTGAAGCGTGTAGTAGGGCGCCCAGATTTCCGGATATTTTGCATATTGCTCCAGCTTTATGAACTGTTCCTCGGAGTATCCGCTCAAAAATCCGGGGCCGAATTGGCCGGAGGCCGCCATGGCGTCCTGGCAGACACCCAGTTCGCGGACAATGCAGCCGATTTTCTTTTTGAACCGGTCATCCCCGGAGCTTGCGTAGGCAAGGGCTAAAGCGGACAAATAGTGTCCGGTGGTATGGCCGCGCAGATTGCAGTTCGGAGCGTCCCACCCATCCATGGGCGAGCCTTTTCCGGTATCCAGCCCGGCGGCTTCACGGAAATTATACAGCATTTGGTCCTCGTCGCGGGATAAAAGATACTCGTAGTCTCTATCCCTGTTCTCCGTGAACACACTCTCCTGCAAGGTAACCTGATGCAGGCCGAAGGGACCGGCCACCCGGCTTGGAACAGAACAGCCGGATAGGACAGAGCGGCCGGACATGGTTGCAACTCTGTCGTCAGCGGATCGTACCTTCACATTTGCAATGGCCCTAATGCCTGTTCCGTTTACCGTTCCTTCTACAAGGAATGTTCCTGCTTGCGCATACACTGAAGCATCGATATCGTCCCATGTCACAATAGCAGTGCCATAGGAGCCGTCATCTCTTCCCGTAATGACGGCCATGGGCAGCAAGGGCGGATTTCCTGCCGCTGTTTCAATTTGAACCGGCCTTATTTCCGTGATATATTTCGATTTTTCCTTTTCCAGAACGGTTATTTTGAATTCCCTGGTGTCCCTTGCCGTCCCGCAGGTGATCGTCGCGACCAGGGTGACGGTCCGATTGCCGGCACCCGGCCTGGGACGCGTTATTTTTCCGGTATGGTCCATGACACCGGGATTTTGGGACTCCCAGGTAATGGCCGAACCCGTTTTTCCGCCGGAAGGCAGCCTGAGATTGGCGTCTACGGTAAAAATATTGCCCAGGTTGATGCCTGCTTTGTCTTCCCTTACGATGTCGCTGTCGGTTGTCTTTTTAGAAAGGCTCATTTTCCGCTCCTTGAAATAATAAGTAATTCGATCATCCCTTTACCGCGCCGATTGTGATTCCCCCGATGAAATATTTCTGGAGGAAAGGATAGGTCACCAGAATGGGCAGTGTAACGGCAATGGTCGTCGCCGCCCGGAAGGTAATGGGCTTGATGTTTTTGAATCTGGACTGGGCCAGCTGTTCGTTCTGCAGGTTCTGGATCATATCCATCTCAAGCAGCAGACGCCGCAAATAGACCTGCAGGGTATCAAACTTGCCCGACGGGTTGTAGATCATGACGTCAAACCACGCATTCCAGTGCTGGACCGCCAGGTAAACCGCAATCGCGGCAAATACGGGCAGGGAAATGGGAATGATGATCTGGCAGTAAATCCGGAATTCGCTGCAGCCGTCGATCCGGGGCGCTTCCTGTATGGAATCGGGCAGATTCTGGATATAGGAGGCGATCAGCAGCATGTAATAGGCGTTGATCAGGCCGGGAAGCCAGTATACCGTAAAGGTGTTGGTCAGGCCCAGCTTGCTGAGCAGGAGGTAAAACGGGATCAGTCCGCCGCTGAAGTACATGGTGACGAGGAAAAGAATGCGCATGAACCTTCTTCCGGAAAAATCCCGGACGCTGACAATATACGCCAGAAGGCCGGTAACGAAAAGTCCCGTTCCTGTTCCGACGATAACACGCAGGACGGATATCCCGGCGCCTTTGATGATATTGGGATTCCGGAATAGCATAATATAGGCGTCTATGGAAAACTTTCTCGGGAAAAAGTAAAGCCCGCCCCGCATTGCATCTATTCCGTCGTTTAAAGACAGCACCAGCTGATTGTAAAAAGGGTAGATGACAATGAACGAGAACCCCAGCATGAAGATGAAATTGGCAACATCAAACGTCCTGCTTAAAAAACCCTGTTTATAATATCTGTGTATCAATTTGTCCCACCCCTTATATGATTGAAAGCTTCGTCACCTTGCTGGAAATCTTGTTCGCGGTCAGCACAAGCGCCAGGGCCAGCAGCGACCGCATGAACCCGATGGCTGCGCCATAGGAGTATCTTCCGATCTGGAAGCCGTATTTATATACATAGGTGTCGATAACCTCGTAATAGTCTCTTGTCTGTGCGTTTCCGATCAGCAGCTGCTGCTCGAAGCCCGCGTTGAGAACGCCGCCGATCTGGAGAATCAGAAGGAGCAGGATGGTTGCTTTGATGCCCGGCAGCGTAATGTGCCAGATCATCCCGAACCGTCCGAGTCCGTCCACCGCGCCGGCCTGGTAGAGCTCCGCATCGATCCCGGCGATGGCCGACAGGTAAATGATCGAACCCCAGCCGATTCCCTTCCAGATGTTCGAAAAGGTGATCAGCCACCAAAAATAGGGTCCCGTATTTAAAAAGCTGATGCTTGTATCGATCACGCCCATATCCAGCAGCAGTTTGTTGATCATCCCGTCCGTGCTCAGCAGGGTGAACAGGATATTGGCGACCACAACCCAGGACACGAAATAGGGCATGTAGGATACGGTCTGCGCAAAGCGCTTGAATTTACTGAATGCCACTTCGTTTAAAAGGATTGCCAGGATGATCGGCGCCGGGAAGCCGAACAGCATATCCAGACCGCTTATGGCCAGCGTATTGCGCAAGACCATCCCGATGTCCGGAGAAGTGAAAAACTGCTCGAAGTACTTCAAGCCGACCCACTCGCACTCCAGAAAGGGTTTCCCCGGGATATATTTTAAAAAGGCAATTATGATTCCATACATCGGATAATAGGCAAAGGTCGCAACCCAGATGATAACAGGCAGGCTCAGCAGCCAGAGCTGCCTTTCCTTTCTGACCCGCCGGCCGATCCGCGCGAGCCGGCCTTCCCGCCTCTTTCCGATGCCGCTTTCAACAGTAATCTCGCTCATAATTCGGATTTCCTTCTCTCATGGGAGTCTCAATAGAATGGATATTGCATCGTGCCACACTTGCGGGCAAAGAGAAGGGAACCCCTCCTCTTTGCTCGACTGCTCGCGCAAGTGCTTATTTTATAATCTGCTCAGGCTATTTCCATGCTTCCAGGTTCTTCTTGTAATTCTCGGAATAGTATTTTTCCAGCTCCGCAACGCCGGCCTTGACGACCTTTTCCTTCATTTCATTGTACCGGGCGACGCAATCGGCTTCCGTCTTGGCCATGACCGCATTGGCAAAGCCAGCCAGCGTCAGATCCTTGATCTGCTGGTTGATGACGGTGATATTGCTGTCCGAAGGAAGCGGAATGGCATAGAAGGCGGAGAAGTCATATATGGTATCCTTCAGATTGTCGTCTTTAAATTTGAACCATTTGCTGACAAAGTTCTGGTCGAACCAGCATTCTGTCCCGTCATCGTAGAATTTCTGTCCCATGACGAGCCAGAAGGAAACCCCGCCGTTTTCATCGAAGGGCGGCCATACGAAGGTTCCGTCCAGCAGCTTGTCGGTTTCTTTCTTGACCCATTCCCACTTTCCGGTTTTGTCGATATTCCAGACGGAGGTGTCGGTGTTCGGGATGCCCCAGGACAGCAATTTCATGCCCATGCTGGACTGCTCGAAGTTGAACCATTTCATGACTTCTTCCGGATTTGCGCACTTGTCGGTGATGATGGTCCGGCCCCAGCCCATGGTGTTCTTCGGGTTGAGATAGGATTTCTCGGCTGTGGGCGCCTTTATGCTGTAGTGCGTATAACGCATGTTGTCGTTGAAATCCGGCTTGGTCTTGACCCAGGTCATGTTGCCCGCGTCCTTGGTCACCCACCAGTTGGCGAAATGACCCGCATATCGTTCGTTGGAGCACTTGGCCATCCAGTCGTCCCGTTTCTGGGTGAAGGAGTCGGGATCGAGCAGACCCTCCCGGTTGAACTTGTTGTACCATTTTGTGAATTCCAGACCTTCAGGAGTGTTGATCCAATGGGTCAGGGAACCATCGGCGTTTTCCTTGTAGCCATATTTCAGACCCCAGACTCCGCTAAGCTGTTCAATGATCTTGTCGTCCTTCCAGGTCCCGAGAGCGTACACTTTTTCGCCGGCCGCATTCTTGGGATGCTTGGCTACCAACTGTTTGAGAACCTCAAAATATTCGTCCGTCGTGGAGAACTGGGGTGAACCGAGCTCCATATACCAGTCGAGGCGGACCTGCGCGCCGTAATCCGCGATGGGAAGCAGTCCCCAGCCTACGGGGAGAATATAGATCTTGCCGTCCTCATCCCTGTACCGCTTTAGCATATCGCCCATTTCTTTGGTAATATTGGGACCATACTTTTCGATCAGGGGCGTCATCTCCTGCGCCTTGCCAAGGTCTACCCATTTTTGGGCCTCCGTGACCGCCATGTTCGAAATGACGTCCGGATAGTCGTTGGAAGCGAGCATCAGGTTCAGCTTCTCGATCATATCCGTGTCGTAAACGATTTTGTTCAGCTTGACATTGAAATTGTCCAGCAGGTATTGGGCCATTTTCTTGGAGTTCTTGGCGACGGTGTCCGGATTGTCCTGACCGACGTAATAAGAAAATTCCAGGGTTTTTTCAGGAATCTCCCATCCGAATTCATTGACCTTTCCGGTGGGCTTCGGTCCTTCCGACTGGGTCGAAGCGTCGGCCGGAGCCGAAGTTTCGGCGGCGCCGGTATCGTTTTTCGCCGTGTCCGTGGAAGCGCCGCATCCCGCAAACATGGAAATGACAAAGATCAGCGCCAGCAGGGATGTCAGTATTCTTTTCATAGTATTCCCCCTTCTGAAATATTCGTATAGCACCATACGATTCTATTACCACTATAGCAAGACTCCTTTTTAATGTCAGTTGAATATATTTGAATTTAGTGTAATATGAAACTTTATTTTACCATAAGTAAATTTAATTAGACAGTTCTCCATTTCCTTATTATAATGAATATATCATTCCACCGGAAAACTCTATTATAATTATAAACAAGGTGAACCATGCGCAGCAATCTTTCCGTACTTGGGCACATCAGCTTCAAATCGAAGCTGCTTTTGGCCTTTACATTGTTTATTGCCATCCCCCTGGCCATCAGCGGCATTCTGATCTACAAGCAGTTCCTGGTCTATATCAGGGACAATTCCTCCACCCTGGTCGGGCAACGGCTTGCCCAGGAAACGGCCAACATCGACGGCATACTGGACACCCGTCGAAAGGGTGGGTTTTCAGCTTTCCTCGAACCTTGCCCTGTATTCCTTCCTGAATGAAGACTACAATCCGTCCAGCATGGACTCCTACAATACCTTGAATTTCAAGATCATGCCCCTGTTCAACTGGTTCCAGAACACCAATTCCAATATCAGCAAAATGAATGTACTGACCCTGAATGACAGCATCTCGGAAATCAGCCCGTTCATCCATGCATCCAAATACAGGGATGAGACATGGTTCCGGGAAATGACTCAAAAAACGGGCCTGGGCATCCCCTGCTGGGAAAACTGGCATTTGCAGCGCATTTATTACAAAGGTCCGCCCAATCTCATTTCAACGCCCTATCCGATCTTTTCCTTCTTCTGTACGGCCAATAATGTTTACAAATCCAGGGCGGCCTATTTCGAGCTGGAAGTCAATCCGAAGACCCTGTTCGCCTCGCTGAACCGCACTCCCCTGGGCAAGAGCGGCTATATGGCCGTCATTACCTCGGCGGGGGATATCGTTACAGACCAGGAAGGCGGAATCCTCGGCGCACTGGCCATAGACGGAGACTTCCTGTCCCTGCTGCAGCAGTCCGAGGGTACGTACCAGACTACTCTGAATAAGGTGGTTTACCGCATCGGATTCAAGAAAATAAGCCGTTTGAACGCGTACATCGTCAGCATCGTCCCCGCCACGGAAATCGTGGAGCTTTTCAACAAGTCCAGGGACACCTTCCTGTATACCGCCGGGCTTACCCTGTTCCTGCTGTTGCTGCTGGCGTATTACCTGGGCAGCATCCTGACGGCGAAGATCAAAAAGATCACCGTCGCCCTCCAGAAGTTCCAGCGGGGGGATTTCAACACCCGGGTCGAGGTCCGGGGCGCCGATGAAATAGACCGGCTGGGTGCGGATTTCAACACCATGGCCGGCAATGTCCAGGAACTGATCAACAAGGTCTACAAGGCGGAGCTTGCCCAGAAGCAGGCGGAGCTGTCGGCCTTGCAGGCCCAGATCCGGCCCCATTTCATCTACAATACGCTGGAGTCGCTGAAGATGACCGCGGAACTCCACGATGAAGCGGAAATCTCCGACGGACTGACCGCCCTGGGCAACCTGATCCGCCAGAATATCCATACAGGAAATCATCTGATCGATATCGATACGGAGATGGAGAACCTCTCGGACTATGTCAAAATACAGAACCTGATCCGAAACAACCGAATCCGGGCCGAGTTCCACATACCGGAGGAAATCGGAGCTTATAAAATATTAAACCTGGTGCTTCAGCCCCTGGTGGAAAACTGTATCCTGCACGGGATGCGGGATGGCGCCGACATTCTGCAAATCAGCGTTTCCGTGCTTCCGCTGGAAGGCGGCGTCCTCTGCCTGTGCATCCGGGACGACGGAAACGGTATCGGCCCGGACCGGCTGGAACGCCTTAACCGGCTCCTGGAGGGTCCCCTTGAGGAAGCCCCCGGCGCAGACGCCCATAGAGGGATCGGACTTATGAACGTACAAAGACGGATCAAGCTGTATTTCGGGAAAGAGTACGGGCTCCGCATCGTCAGCACCCCCGGCGCGGGCACGGAAATCCTCGTCACGATTCCCGCAATGGCTTGAAGGAGGGAAAACGGTTGTACCGGATTTTAATAGCGGAAGACGACAACACCATCCGGAAGGGACTGGCCAAGATCATCGGCAATATGGCGCTTCCCGTGGGGGAAATCCTGGAGGCCGAAGACGGGCGGGCCGCCATGGAGGCCGTCCGGCAGCAGAGCCCCGATATCGTGATCACCGATATCCGGATGCCCCATATGAGCGGCCTGGACTTTATCGAGCAAGCCAGGGCCATAAACCCCGGAATCCGTTTTGTGATCCTGAGCGGCTACAGCGAATTTTCCTATGCCCAAAGGGCCATCAGCTTTAATGTTTCGGAGTACCTGCTCAAGCCGGTAAAAAAGGAAAAGCTGCACCAGACCCTGTTGAAGCTCATGGACCAACTGGCCGCGGAAAACGCCGAAAGGGAGCAGAAGCAGAAGAACGACAAAAAGCTGAAGGACTACTATTCCGTCCTTCTGAAGGATATCCTGGAGGGATACCAGAACGCCAGCGACCTGGACGATATTCTGGCAAACGCCGGAATCCCCTTCCGGCCCGACGGATTTGCCATATTCTCCTTCTATTGCAGGGCCGGAAGCGGATTTGGCCGGGAATTGCCGGCGGAGCTGGCGGACGAACTGAAAATCTGTTTTCAGTACGTCAGCCGGTACCACCACATCATTTGCCTTGCCAACATGGGTTCGGACGAATACGCCGCGGTCTGTCCCCGGCTAAAGGGCAGGCTCGCTGCCGCGGCAGCCGCTTTCAAGGCGCAGCTTTACTGCGGCGTCAGCACCTGGGCCGACACGGCCTCCCGGCTGACGGAGCTGGTCCGGGAGGCGGAAAAAGCGCTGGACTACCGGCTGCTGAACCTTGCGGACCGGGTGTACCATTTCTCCGAGGTCCGGCAGCATACACGGCTGAAGCCGGTTTTGAACGCCTATTACGACGAGCTTCACAACGCCATGTCCTCCAAGGACCTGAAAAGCCTGTCCACCGCCATCGACCGCCTTTTCGACTTCCTGCAGAAGCTGTCGCCCGCTACGCCCGGCCTGTTCCGGAATCCCATCGCCTGCTATTTCCTCTATCACATGCCCTCCGACAGGCAGGACCAGATCACGGCCTGGATCAACGGCATAGAGGACCTGTACCAGGCCTCCGACTCCCTCTTTGATTTCAAGGCGAACGTCAAGCAGCTGTTCCAGTCCATCTGCAAGGCGGAAGCAGTTGATAACGCCGGAATCTATAACAACAAGATCGTGGCCGCCATCAAGTACATCGAGAATAATTACGCAAAAAACCTCAGCCTGGAGGATGTGGCGGGACAGGTAAACATCAATGCCAGCTATTTCAGCAACACATTCAAAAAGGAAACCGGAATGTATTTTTCCGATTTCCTTCAGAAGATCCGCATTGAGCGTTCCAAAAGCCTGCTGCTGGAGCCCCGCTACAAAATTTACGAAATTGCCGAGAGCGTGGGCTTCCTGGATGAGAAATACTTTTTCAAGGTATTCAAAAAACTGACCGGCGTCACGCCGAACCAATACCGGAACGGCATCCGCCCGCCGGGGCCGCCGGAGGATGGGAAATAAAAACGCAAAAACCTATTTTATTTCCCAAGCTTGTATTCGATGGAGTCCACCAGCGCCTTCCAGCTGGCTTCGATAATGTCCGTGGAGACCCCTATGGTGGTCCATACCTCATTGCCGTCGGTGGATTCTATAAGAACGCGCACCTTTGCGGCGGTGGCGGAAGTGGAATCCAGCACCCTTACCTTGAAGTCCGTCAGCTTCATTTCCAATATGCTCGGGTAAAAGCGGACCAGCGCCTTTCGTGCGGCATTGTCCAGTGCGTTTACCGGACCGTCGCCTTCGGCCGCCGTAATTTCCTCCTGGTCGCCGACCATGACCTTGATCATGGCGGAGGAATTCCGTTCGCTGGCTGCCGTCGGCTCATTCACGATCACCTTGAAATCCTTCAGCTCAAAGGAAGGCCGATACTTTCCGAGCACCTTGCGGACGATGAGCTCAAAAGAGCTCTCCGCGCCTTCGTACTGGTATCCCTCGTGCTCCATTTCCTTCAGCTTGTCGAGGACCTTTTTCGTCTCGGGGGAATCCTTGCAGATGGAAGGGTCCACTTTCCGGATCAGGTTCAGCACCGCGCTCCGGCCCGCCACCTCGGACATGAGAAAAATCCGCTCGTTGCCTACCGCTTCCGGATCGATCATTTCATAGGCGGCCGTATTTTTCACCACCGCGTCGGCATGCATGCCGGCTTTATGGGCAAAGGCCGTTTTACCGACATAGGGCGCCCTTTCGTCGTGAATAACATTGGCGATTTCGCTGATGGACCTTGCAACCGCCGTCATTTCGGACATGCTTTCCTCGGGGATGCAGCGGTAGCCCATCATCAGTTGCAGGTTCGGAATGATGGTGCAGAGATTGGCGTTGCCGCACCGCTCGCCGAAGCCGTTGATCGTGCCCTGCACCTGCGTCGCGCCGGCCTGGACGGCCATGATGGACCCTGCGACGGCCATGCCGTTGTCATTGTGGCAGTGGATGCCGATGGGCACCTGGAAGCGCTCAACGGCAAGCTTGGTAACGTTGTAGATCTCCAGCGGCAGGGAGCCGCCTTTTGTGTCGCAGAGGCAGAGGCTGTCTGCGCCGGCGTCCGCCGCGGCCTGCAGCGTGCTCATCGCATAGTCGGGATTCGCCCTGTAGCCGTCGAAGAAATGCTCCGCATCGTATACGACTTCCTTGCCCATGCTTTTGAAATATTTTATGGTATCATAGATCATCCGGATGTTTTCATCCAGGGTGGTTTTCAGGATATCCGTCACCTGGAAGTCCCAGGACTTGCCGAAGAGCACCACGGCAGACGTCCCCGCCTTCAGCAGCGATTTGACGTTTGCGTCCTCCTCTACGGGAATCCCGACGCGCCTCGTACTGCCGAAGGCAATCAGCTTCGCATTCTCCAGCTTCAGCTGTCCGACCCTTTCGAAGAATTCGAGATCCTTGGGATTGGACCCGGGATTTCCCGCCTCAATGTAGGCCACGCCCAGGGAATCAAGCCTTTTTACGATTTTCAGCTTGTCTTCCACCGTATAGGAAATGCCCTGGGCCTGCGCTCCGTCCCGCAAAGTGGAATCCAGTACAATTACCCTTTTCATATGGTCTCCTTCCCCTTTGAGGTCTCGTGTCCCTGCTCGCTGACCACCCTGTTGATTGCATTGACATAAGCCTTTACACTGGCCTCGATAATGTCCGTGCTGACTCCTCTTCCTACATAAATCCGGTCGTCCTTCGCAACCCGGACCGTCGCTTCGCCAAGGGCATCCGCGCCTTCCGTGACGCCTTTCAGGCTGTAATCCTGCAGCTCCAGTTCGAAACCGACGGTTCTCTCAATCGCCTTAAACGCCGCGTTGACCGGGCCGTCGCCCGTAGCTGCCTCCATTACGGGCTGGCCGTTTTTAATGAGGCTGACTGTGGCCGTGGCGATGACCTTGTTGCCGCTGTTGATCTGGAAACTGTCCAGCTTGAATACCTCCGCCACCTCGGAAACCTTCTCCTCCACCAGCGCTTCGATATCCCGGTCGGCAACGGTTTTCTTCTTGTCGGCCAGATCCTTGAACTTCTCAAACGCCTTCGCAATTTCCTCTGGGGCCAGATTGTAGCCCATTTCCTTCAAACGTTCCTCAAAGGCGTGCTTCCCGGAAAGCTTGCCCAGCACCATCCGGTTCTGCGACAGGCCGATGGATTCCGGCGTCATGATCTCGTAGGTTGTCTTTTCCGCCAGGACCCCATGCTGGTGAATGCCGGATTCGTGGGCGAACGCATTGGCACCGACGATGGCCTTGTTGGGCTGGACATTGACGCCGGTCAGGCTGCTGATCAGCTTGCTGGTCCTGTATATCTGCCTGGTATCGATATTGTGGACAATATCCCCGTAATAGTCCTTCCTCGTGTTGATCCCCATGATGATTTCTTCCACGGACGCATTGCCGGCGCGCTCCCCGAGGCCGTTTATCGTACATTCCAGCTGTGTCGCGCCGTTCCGGAGGGCGGCAAGAGAGTTTGCCACGGCCAGTCCGAGGTCGTTATGGCAGTGTACGCTGATGTCCGCTTTATCGATATTGGGCACGTTTTCCTTGATCCCCCGGATCAGCAGGCCAAATTCCTCAGGCGAGGCGTATCCGACCGTATCCGGTATGTTGACCACCGTCGCGCCCGCTTTTATGACTTCTTCCACCACTTTATAAAGGAACGCGGTCCTGGTCCGGCTGGCGTCCTCCGCGGAAAACTCCACGTCGGAGCAATATTTTTTGGCGTGCTTCACCATGGCGATGGCCCGGGCCAGCACTTCCTCCTCCGTCATCTTCAGCTTGTATTTCATGTGGATGTCCGAGGTGGCGATAAACGTGTGTATCCTCGGGCTTTCCGCGTTGCAGACCGCCTCCCATGCCCTGTCGATATCCTTTTCCACGGCACGGCTCAGGCTGGCGATCGTTGCGCCCTTTACATTTTCGGCAACCGTTTTGACGGCCAGAAAATCACCGGGCGACGAAATGGCAAAACCGGCTTCAATAACGTCCACACCCATGCGGACAAGCTGTCTGGCGATCTCCAGCTTTTCCTGTATATTCAGGCTGACTCCCGGGGTCTGTTCCCCATCTCTCAAGGTCGTGTCAAAAATTCGAATTTGCGTTGCCATACTATTCCCTCCTGTTGCCTTTCTCCCGGCCGGCCTTCTCCGGGCGCCGGGCTGTAATCTCATATTCATAAATATCCGGCGGCATCTTCCGCCGGACGCCGCCTTTTACCGCAGCCGTCCGACGCTCCCGCCTTTCTCTGTAATTGCTCTTTTTTCCGAATCCTCTTTATCTTACCGCATTGACTGTCTCAATCCGTTATTTCTTCAGCCAGCTCATCATCTTCCGCAGTTCCGACCCAACCTTCTCCAGTTGGTGCTCGGACTCGCGAAGCCTTGTTGCAAGGAATTCCGCCCTGCCGCCGGCCTTGTTCTCCTGAATCCACTTGGACGCGAACGTGCCGTTCTGGATTTCCGTAAGAACCTTCTTCATTTCCTTCCTGGTCTCATCGGTAATGATCCGCTTGCCGGTCATATAATCGCCGTATTCCGCGGTGTCGCTGATGGAGTATCTCATGTACGCGTATCCACCCTGGTTGATCAGGTCCACGATGAGCTTCATCTCGTGGATGCACTCAAAATAGGCAATTTCCGGCTGATAGCCCGCATTTACGAGGGTTTCGAAGCCGGCCTTCATCAGCTCGGTGACCCCGCCGCAAAGGACTGCCTGTTCGCCGAACAGATCCGTTTCGGTTTCCTCCCGGAAGGTCGTCTCCAGGATGCCCGCCCTGCCCGCGCCGATGCCGGAGGCATATGCAAGGGCGTAATCCTTTGCCTTGCCGGAAGCATTCTGGTGGATGGCGATCAGCGACGGAACGCCGCGGCCTTCTTTATACTGGCTCCGGACCGTATGTCCCGGGCCCTTCGGCGCGATCATGACCACGTCCACGAATTTCGGCGGCTTGATCTGGTTGAAATGGATGTTGAAGCCGTGGGCAAATGCGAGGATGTCGCCTTCCTTCAGGTTCGGCTCGATGCTCTGGTAATACATGTCCGCCTGGGTCTGGTCCGGCGTCAGGATCATGATCATGTCGGCCGCTTTGGCCGCTTCGGCGGTATCCAGCACCTTAAGGCCGTCCGCCTCCACCTGCTTCCGCTTCTCGGAAGACGGTGTAAGCCCTACTACCACATTGATCCCGCTGTCGTTTAAATTCTGCGCATGCGCATGTCCCTGGCTGCCATAACCGATTATCGCAACGGTCTTTCCTTTGAGAAGACCCAGGCTGCAATCACTGTCATAATACATTCTTGCCATTGATTTCACTCCTCTTCATTATTGGTAACTTTTATAATTCGATTGCCTCTTTCGATGGCAATGGTACCCGTCCGAACGATTTCCTTTATCCCGAACTGCTTGAGCATGTCTTCCAGGGCCGCCACTTTGTCCGAGCCGCCCGATATCTCAATGGTCAGCGTGGTTTTGGACACATCCACGATCTTGGCCCTGAAAATCTCGACGATCTGAATGATCTCCGCCCTCGTAGTCGCGTTGGCCGCCACTTTGATGAGCGCCAGCTCCCGGCTGATGGATTCCGCTTTTTCAAGCTGCCGGAGCTTGATGACGTCAATCAGCTTGTTAAGCTGCTTGCTGACCTGTTCCACCGTATATTCGTCCCCGTCCACCACGATGGTCATCCTCGAAATTTCCGGATTTTCCGTCACGCCCACCGCCAGGCTGTCGATGTTGAAGCCCCTTCTGCTGAATAGTCCGGCTACTCTTGAAAGAACGCCCGCGTGGTTTTCAACCAATACCGATAACGTATGCTTTCCCATAATGGTTTTCCCCTCTTTCTTCTGGTCAATCTATGGAACTGCGGAATTTCAATCCGCGGATCGCTTGTATCATGCGGATGGCTTTTGTTATAAGGAAGTTTCCAACGGATCCACCAGGCACTCCAGCAGGTACGGCCCTTTTTCCGCCGTCATCCGCACAAGGGCCTCCGGGATCTCGGAATTCTTTGTGATCTTTTCGCCTTTGAAGCCATACGCGGCGGCCAGCAGGACGAAGTCCGGATTCTGATCCAGGCAGACCTGGGAATAGCGCCCTCCGTGCTTGTTGAACTGCATCTCGCGGACCATTCCGAGCCTGCAATTGTTGAGAAGGATGATTTTCACCTCAATGCCGTAATGCTTCATGGTCCCCAGTTCCTGCAAATTCATCTGGAAGCTTCCGTCGCCGCTTATGACCACCACCGGCGTGTCGGGGCTTCCAAGCTTCGCACCGATTGCGGCAGGCAGGCCGTAGCCCATGGTGCCCAGGCCCCCGGATGTAATAAAGGTTTTCGGAACGCGGGTAATATAATGATTCGCCGTCCAGATCTGGTTCTGGCCCACCTCCGTCGCTACCACCGCTTCCGCAGGCAGGTATTCGGACAGGATGGACAACAGGTATTTCGGATTGACAAACCCGGAGCCGTCGTCCTTCACCAGTTCGGCCGTACGCTGCCGCTTCTGCTCCAGGACCGTTTCAACCCACTCCCTGCTGTCATTGGCTTTTACCAGCTCCAGCAGATCCTTCAGGATAAGCTTTGCATCTCCAACCACAGGAATGGCGGCTTCTATGTTTTTGCCGATCTCCGCGGGATCGATGTCGATATGGATGATTTTCGCCCTTTTGGCAAGGGCGCCCGCCGCCCCGATGGCCCGGTCGCCGACCCTGGCCCCGACGATGAGCACCAGATCGGCATGATGGAGCGCGTAATTGGCGGTCTGGCCTCCATGGGTACCCACCATTCCGAAGAAGAGCGGATGCTCCGACGGGATCGAGCTGATGCCCATCAGGGTCGTCGTTACGGGAATGTTGCGCCGTTCCGCCAGTTCGGCCAATTCTCCGCAGGCGTTGGCCGTAATAACGCCGCCGCCCGCGCAGATCACGGGGGCCTTCGCCGATTCCAGCGCCGCCGCCGCCTTCCGGATTTGCATGGGATGGCCTTTGTAAGTCGGCTTGTAGCCCTTTATATCAACTGTCTGGGGATATTTGAAATCAATGGTGCTGTTCTGTACGTCCACCGGAATGTCGATCACGACAGGTCCGGGCCGTCCCGTTGAAGCGATATGGAACGCTTCCTTTATGATCCGCGGAAGGTCCTCCGCCTTCTTCACAAGGTAATTGTGCTTGGAGAAGGGCGCCGTTGCGCCGGTGATGTCCGCTTCCTGGAACGCGTCCGTGCCGATCATGCCGCAGGCTACCTGCCCCGTGATCGCGACGATGGGGATGCTGTCCATATAGGCATTGGCTATTCCGGTGATCAGGTTTGTGGCCCCCGGTCCGGAGGTCGATACGCATACGCCTACTTTGCCGGTGATGCGGGCATATCCGTTTGCGGCATGGGCCGCTCCCTGCTCGTGCCTGGTCAGGATATGCCGGATGGATCCGTTCAGCAGCGCGTCGTAGAACGGAGAGATCGCAGCGCCGGGATAGCCGAATAGAATATCGACCTTTTCCAACTCCAGCGCCCTTATAATTGCCTGGGCTCCTGTCATTTTCATCTTCATCCCTTCCTCTCCAAAAATAGATTAAGCCTCTTCAACTGCATATAAGATATAAAAAACCCCTCGTCAACTGCATATATGCAGGGACGAAGGGAACATTCCAACGTGGTACCACCCTGGTTTGACAAGCTTTACGGCTTATCCTCGGCAAGTACTGATGTACTTGACTGTAACGTAGTCAACGTCATCCTCTGGATCGCATGGTTTTTCCTGATTTCGAGGAGGAAGCTCCGGAACGAGTTATCCACAAATCCTTTGCACCGGTTCACACCACCCACCGGCTCTCTTAAGCTTCCGGACCTGTCTTCTTTCCTTCATTGCACTGCCATTTTCAAATGATTGTATTATAGTTTACCAGCAATAAAAAGCAGTGTCAAGGAAATTTTTCATCTATATTGCCTATTTGAAAGGAGCTTTTTTATTCTTTCTTGCCCTCTGTGCCGGAAAATCCTCTTCGGCAGCCGGCCGAACCCTACAGGCAAACCTTGCTGTTGGTATTGCCTTCGATTTTTCCGATGCCGTATCCGTAGCAGAAGGATTGATGCATGCTGGTGATGATCAGGGCTTTCAGAAATTCCCGTTCCTGCTTGTCCAGCCCCCGGTCCATCGTCTCGATAAAGTCCTTGGCCTTGTCGTCCGCGATCAGCCGGATGGCCTCCCTTGTGCCGGCCAGGTCGCCGTTCAGCTTGTCCCTGGCCTGCTTCAGATATATTTTGATCGTCCTTTCGAACTCGGCGCTGTTTCTTATTCCATCCGCCATGGTTTCAACCTCCTTTATCCGTAGCCCTGGAGACGCCGGACCCCACCGGGGCCGGATATCGCCTGTCTTCTATTAGGAAGTTTTGCCACCGCAGTTGGGCAAATATACATAGCCGCAAAGAAAATATTCCCACAACATATCTATTCCCGCTACCTGGTAATAAGCCCGTCCTTCGTCTTCTGTCCAAGGACGACGGGCACCGTTGCCCACTGGTTGGTATTGTGGTCCAGATGGGTGACGCGAATGGTATCGCCGGGATTTTTGGAGTAGACGTGAGTCCTGAGCTGGAGCATCGTATTGATATCCTGCCCGTCCACCTGGCTGATGATGCAGCCTTCCTTTATGCCCGCCTGGAAAGCCGGACCGGATTCATCCACATAGGCGACATAGATGCCGCTCTGTGTGCCCAAATTCTCCCCCATGTAGGGCAAAACGCTGTTATCATAGGCGAAAAGCCCCATATACGGTTCCTTGAACGAGCCGGTGCTCACCAGCTTCTGGGCGATGGGCTTGCAAATATTGATCGGTATGGCGAAGCCCATTGCCTCCGCGCTGGTCACCTTTACCGTATTGATCCCGATCACCTCGCCTTTGGCGTTCAGCAGGGGGCCGCCGCTGTTGCCGGGGTTTATGCTGGCGTCGGTTTGGATCAGGTCCTCCATATAATTGGGGCCGGTTTCCGTATCGATTTTAATGGTCCTGTTCAATGCGCTGATAATACCGGAAGTCACTGTCCTTTGAAACTCGAGGCCCAGCGGATTCCCGATGGCGATGGCCGTCTCCCCCACCTCCAGCTTGGAGGCGTCCCCCAGCTTCAGCGGGGTCAGCCCCGTCAGATTGACCTTGACCGCCGCCAAATCCAGTACAGGATCCGCCCAGACCACCGATCCGTCCACATTCCTGCCGTCGGCAAAGGAAACGACGATCCTTTTGCTGTATCCGCCCGCCACGTGGTTATTCGTCAGAATATACCCGTCGGAGCTGACTACAACACCGGAGCCTACGCCAACCTCGGTTCCGTCGTTTCGATTGAACAAGCTTTTCTGCTGCACTCTTTCCACCGTGATGCCGACTACACCGGGCGTAGCTTGCCTGGCGACATTTTGGGCGGCGGTGGCCGATCCCGACAGGGTATCGATGAGAGAATTTTTCTTCGTCTGCGAGGCGGCATCCGAATCCGATTGGCTCGTGGCCGCAGGCAGGCTGCCCGCCTGGGACAGCTGGAGCGTCCTGTTCAGCCGGTCTCCTTCCGGAGCCGGTTCGCCGCCGATATATCCCGAAGTGAAGGCATAAACGAGAAGGCTGACCGCCAGTGAAGTAAACGCCGACGTGAGCAGTATTTTTGCAAAGAGCCCGCGGTTTCCGCGGTTTTGCCTTTGTTCAAACATTTCATCATCCTCTTCCGTCAGATTATGCTGCATTCCTTAGTATTGCAAGATAATCCGAAAGAATACGGAAGAAGAGCGGCCGTTTATTCTTCCTTCGGGCTCTGGGGCAGATTGGATTTGATGATTTTTTTGACGCTTTTTTCGAATTTGGGCCGGGGCAGCATGACCTGATGGGCGCATCCAAGGCATTTCACCCTGAAGTCCGCACCGGTCCGCATGACTTCCCACTGCTTGCTGCCGCAAGGGTGTTCCTTCCTGAATTCCACGATATCTCCAAGACAGTATTTATCCGCCATGACCATCCCTCATCCGCTGAATTTTGAGCTCCACCCGAAATAGCGGCATGGAACTCATATTGTACCCATTATAGCACATTTGGGGCGGAAAAATGCTTCGGCTCTCAGACCGATACATTTACGCCTTATTCCGGCAGCCACGACGAAATTCCGTATTGCCAATTTACTTATGCCGCACCGCCTGTCATTTTACTATACAGCTTGCTAAATATGAATCCTTAGAACTCACAGATGTCAAGGTTTTCAAAGCTTTTACCCACTTAAAAAACTTACTAGAACTTGTTACAGCTTGCTAGAACTTGCTAGAAACTTTATTGCTCTTTCTTGACATATATCCATCTGGCCTGATTTGTTTTCAGCCCGTTGGTGGTAATATATCCTTTGGCTTTTAAACCGTAAAGATAATTGCGTATTTTATTCATCTTTTGCTCATAGGTCAATATCTCAGGCAGCTTATCCAGAAGAAATTCATTTATTTGCTCTCTCGAAACGGATTTAAACTTTTTAATATACTCGATAATGAGCTTTTTATAGTGTGCGTCATCTAATCCTCTGGTTGCAATATATTTTGACCTATCGCCTGTTATCTCAGCAATTTGAGAGGATAAAAAAATGTTAGGGAATCTGCCTTCAATAAGATTGTGCTTTTTAAGCACCACTGCCGATTCACGAGAGATCGGCAGCTTCTTTTGCACCCTGTCGAGCATGAACACAGTCTCAATATTGAGAGTTGTTTCATTGTAGAGAAGTTTTGTATAGTTCTGGTCAAGTATTTTCCCGTATATTGTGACCTTGACGCGATGCTGTTCAGACAGGTCATAATCAGGCAAGGGAAAAAACTTATTTTTTTGTATAGTAAAAATCTTTTTTATTCCCATCCCTATTGTATCAATCATTTTCAGGTTCACCATCGCATTTGCGAGATGATTGTTCCTGTAATACGGGGGCTGGTATCCATCTCTAAGCGGGTTTTCTATGCTTCCCGGGATGAATTCGCCTTCATTGGTGAAAATCAGCTTGTCTTCATATTCATGTACATATATTCGTCCTTGTATGAAATAGTTCTGGTGTGCAATACAGTTATGCAAAACTTCTCTTATCAATTCGGCGTCATATTGGTCAACTTCCAAAGGAAATAAAGACATCTGCCCCGCCATATACCTGTAACGCAAATTCCGGATCTTTGAATAAACCTTGTCAACCGCCAGAAGAAATGGAATAGGAAAGTGCTCATAATCCTTCTTTTCGCCGTCCGAGCCATATAGTATCCACGTAATCTGTGGAGAAAAATTAAAAAAGTGGTCCGATTCACTTTTTCCAAGAAGCAGTAAGCTTGTATGGGTGATTTTACCGTCAATCGTCAATTTGGCTTTATTTAAAAAATCAATATCCGATAAACCGTCTATTTCTTCTGTTACAAACTTATTGTCATACTTTTGCTTGAACTTTTCGCGAGCTGCTTTTATGGCTTGCGGGTCTAAATTGTTTATCGCAGCCCCATCACATACTTGTCTGGACCAATCGTGTGTTCCATATGCTCTGATCTGGTCGGATTTTTGCAAGCTTAACGGAACCAGGGATTCCCCTTCACGAGCGTAACAGATATTCTTCCAAGCTGTTGGAATTCCAGAGACACAGGCCGGAATCTGAAACATTACCACCCTTCGCTCTTTTCCGTCCACAAGCACTTTGACAGTGTAAATCTCAATAAAGGTTATTCTTCCGGTGGTACCGTCGCCAATTTCTTTTTTTAACCCATCGAGAGTATGCTTTCCTGATTCTCTATAATGGGAGCCATTTATTTGTTTATCATTTGTAACCCCGAACACAAGCCAGCCGAATTGCTTTCCCTTTAAAGCCGCTTCATTGCTGATTGCAGAGAAATACTCCCCTATTTCGTTGGTATCAAATCCGTTTTCAGCCTTTTTAAATTCAACCGTCTCAAATTCGAAGCGGTCTATCAATTGATATAGTGTGGTTATCAAGGTTTTATCGTCCAATAGCATACAATCACCTTTCTATAAAGGCCTTATCACTGTATCAACGACCGTTGAGCCGCTCACGCGGATGCTATGCAAGGTAACGGCTGTCATGATAATTATAGAAAAGTATAAAAATAAAATCAATGGGACCTGCAACTCAATTCCAATAAAATACATGAGAAAGCTATATATCATACGCGAGAATGATCGCTTTCGCAATTTCTTTCATGGGAATGCCGCGGTCCATGCTTTGCTTCTGGATCCGCTTGAACGCTTCGCTTTCTGTCAGGCCGAGATTCATCATCAGCAGGCCTTTGGCCTTTTCGACCTCTTTTCTGGTATCGAGCCTGGTTTTCAGGGCCTCGACCTCCAGTTCCAGTTCCTTGATTTTCCTTCTTTCCTTGATCATCAGCTCCAGGGAGGCGGTCAGGAGCATCTTGTTCACCGGCTTGACCAGGCTGACAAAGCCGGATTCATCCCGGATATCGTCCAGCATGCCGTCCTGGTCGACGGTGGTAATGAGCATTACATCACAAATTTTATCCTCCAGCGCGACCCTGGATATTTCAAGACCGTTGGTCTGAGGCAGATTGTACTCCAGAATGACAATATCCGGCTTCAGCGTCCTCATTTTCCGCAGGCAGTCCTGGCCCTCCTTCGATTGCTCGATTACCATGAATCCGGCTTCGGCCAATATCGTCTTCAATTTCAATATCAAAGCGTCACTACTCATTGCTATCATGATTCTGGTCGAATCCATATCAACACCCTCTTTGCCCCATTAAATAAAATGCAGCCGAACCCAAAGGTCCGACTGCACCATCGCAGCGGTCTGCTGTTTTATCATAGCCTCATCGCGAAATATGAGAAGCACCTTGCCGGTACCCTCTTTTTTTATCTGAATGCTTCGTGCTTAATATTTCATCAGATAGGAGTCGATCTCCCACTTGGTGACCTTCGTCCTGTACTCATTGCACTCTTCCAGCTTCGCTTCCACATACTTTTCAAAAATGTGATTTCCCAGCACCTCTTTTGCAAAGCTGCTGGCGCTCATTTCCGCAATGGCCTCGTCCAGGCTCCCGGGCAGTTCGCCGATGCCTTCGGCGCGCCTCTCCTCCGGCGACATGTGGAAGAGGTTTTTATTGGAGGGCGCCGGGGGCTGAATCTTGTTTTCGATGCCGTCCAGTCCTGCCTCCAGAATCGCTGCCAGCGCGAGGTAGGGATTGCAGCTGGGGTCCGGGCATCTCAATTCCAGCCTTGTTGCAGAGCCGCGCGCCGCCGGAATCCGGATCAGGGGGCTTCTGTTCCTGGCGGACCATGCGATATATACCGGCGCCTCGTAACCCGGAACAAGCCTCTTGTAGGAGTTGATCAGCGGATTCGTCAAGGCGGCGATGGAGCGCATGTTTTTCATCAGCCCGCCAATGAACCAATAGGCCTCCTGGCTCAACTGCAGGGGATCCTTTTCTTCAAAGAAAATATTTCTGCCGCTTTTAAACAGCGAGGTGTTCACGTGCATTCCCGAGCCTGCGATACCGAAAACGGGCTTGGGCATGAAGGTCGCATGCAGTCCGTGCCGCTGGGCGATGGTTTTGACGACCAGCTTGAAGGTCAGAATGGCATCGGCCGCGGTAAGGGCATCGGCATATTTAAAGTCGATTTCATGCTGGCCAGGGGCAACCTCATGATGCGACGCCTCCACTTCAAAGCCCATTTCTTCCAGGGCCAGGCACATGTCGCGCCTTGCGTTCTCTCCCAGATCGACGGGGCCCAAATCAAAATATCCGCCGTTGTCATGGGTAATCGTTGTGGGATTGCCCTCGCTGTCGGTGAGGAAAAGGAAGAATTCGCACTCAGGACCGACGTTATAAGTGTCGTAGCCCATTTTTGCCGCCTTCTCCAGCGTTTTGCGGAGCACGTACCGGGGATCGCCTTCGAACGGAGTGCCGTCCGGGTTGTATACGTCGCAGATCAGTCTGGCTACCTTGCCGGTTTGGGGCCTCCAGGGGAATATTACGAAAGTATTGGTATCGGGCCTCAGATACATGTCGGATTCTTCGATCCGGACGAATCCCTCTATGGACGAGCCGTCAAACATGCACTTGTTGTCGAGAGCCTTCTCGAGCTGGTCGGCGGTGATCGCCACATTTTTCAATGTTCCGAAAATGTCGGTGAACTGCAGGCGGATAAATTTCACATCCTGCTCCTTCACCTGCCGGATTACATCTTCCTTGGTATACTTTGGCATATACAACACTCCTTCGAATTGAATTTCTGCAGGGCATAAAAAAACGCCTCAGGCAGGGTGCATTGAACCAGCCTGAGAACGTCGTTGTTCCTGACATATCGTTATAACTATTTAACTTATTGTGTTAATTATAACACAAATATGCCATTATGCAATACGGATTTTCCTGTTTTGCGGGTTTACAGCTTTTAACAGCCTTTATTCCTTTTCAAACATATCCTTGCCGACTCCGCAGATCGGGCAGACCCAATCCTCCGGAATATCTTCGAAGGGGGTTCCCGGCGCGATGCCTGCCTCAGGATCTCCGATGGCGGGGTCATAAACATAACCGCAAGCTGTGCATACATACTTTTCCATATACTGTCCTCTCCATTTCAAAAGTATAGTGTTCTTCCCAATCTATTTTACCAAAGATTGATAGATTATAAAACTATATTCCCCATGGAGCGTTTCTGTAAACACAAAACTAAAATTTTTGCCTTCCCGCCGTCCCTTTCCCGCCGAATAATACGATCAGACCGATTCCGATCAGCACCGCGGGAACGATATACGGCTTCGTGCTGAATCCCAGCAGATCGTCTGCAGAAAATGCAATAAAGCAGATGACCGACAGGCCGCCGAGAATGCCTATGGGGATCAGGAGTCCCCGGTCCCTGTTGCCGAACGCATACAGCTCAAAAAGTCCAAAGGCGATGGAGAAAATGTAAACCGGCCATGCGATGCCCCATCCGCCAAAGAGCATGTTCACCTGGAGCGCGGAGCCCAATACAAGCAATATGCCTCCGGGGACCAAAACACCCGGATCGTTCCTTTTCCCGGTAAAATAAGAGAAATGGAATATCAACCCAAGCAGCAGCAGTATCGTGGGCCAGAAACGTCCGAGGATGTACCAGATGTTAATGTGGAACGGCCCAATAATATTCAAATTCCTCAAAAGAAACAGCGCGCCAAGTATAATGAAAATGCTTCCAAGCACCTTACCCGTCCTGTTCATGCTAAAACCTCCCAAATATCTCGTTACGACGCATTTTGTTCGTCTATAATATTATAACGAATAATGAGCAAAATGTCTGAAATATTTGAAGAGACCTGTGAAGGGATGGCCGAATCATAAAAACGGATTCGGTCATTCCTAAAGCCTATGCCTGGACATATTTGGGCTCCGTTTTTTCCGAAGCCGGATACTCGCCGTCTTTTTCCAGTCTCCACAAAACGTAGCGAATCCCGGCCGCTACCAGGTCGGCAATTTTCATCACAATGTGCAGCCTTGTGTTCTGAAGCACGAGAAAGTCCATGAAACCGCCGAAGTTGACGATCCCCGTTACATACATGTTTCCTACCGGCGCCAGTTCCTTGTTTACCCCCGACCCGGGCTTGATGGGACCTTCCCCCATGCTGATGTAGCCGACATGATCCATCCTGCCCAGGCATGCGTCAATTGCGATGATAAAAGGATCGCAGCAGCTTTTGAATATGCCGCTCATGACCTCTTCCAGGTTCTTTGCATGTACGGGGTTCTCCAGGTTGCCGTAGACGTACACGCCTCTATACCTCAGGCTGGCAATCTTGTAGCCTATCAGCGGACCAAGGCTGTCTCCCGTGGACCTGTCCGTCCCTATACACACGAAAACCAGGGATCTGTACCCGTTTCCGAACGCCCTGGTGATATGCCCGTAAAGCTCATCCGTAAAGCTTTTAAAGGCGGAAACACTGTTAATATTGATATATTGCTGGCTCTCTGCCGCTTTGTGAAACATTGAACGCTCCAAGTCGTTTTTACTATAGTATTTCCGCCGCCCCGGCAATTATTACAAATTGAAAATATTGCCCCGTTCCCATATTTAAAACTGTACAAAATAAATTTACTTAGTACGGAATTATTGCTATTATGTTAATAGAGGGAGGTGGAATTACGGAATCTTTCAAGCAAAGCAGGCCGTTTATCGAAGATATCATGGACGGCATGTTCGACTGGGTGAGGGTACTTGACACGCATGACAATGTCATTTACATGAATAAGGCGATGAAGGACAGTCTCGGCTCCGATCTGATCGGCAGCAAATGCTATCATATAATCGGACGCTCCGAGCCGTGCGCGAATTGCATTTCGAGACAGGCGGTTTTTGACGGCGCCTGCCATGAGAAGGAAGAGTATATCCATGACAGAGTATTTTCCGTAATGAGCTCCCCCGTACGAAACGAGGAAGGGAAAGTCATCGCCGCCGTCGAGGTGTTGCGGGAAACGACACAACTGAAGCAGCTCTATCAGGAAATGCAGGTGCAGAACGATCAATTCAGACTCGAGCTGGAAATGGCCAGGAAGCTCCAGGCAAGCCTTTTGCCGGGACCCATTACGGATCCGCGGATAGATTTCTCGTTTATTTATATGCCCTGTGAATCGCTGGGCGGCGATTTTCTAGATATCTTTAAAATCGACGATTCCCGTATCGGGCTGTATATTGCGGATGTTTCCGGGCACGGAGTGCCCGCTTCCCTGTTGACGGTATTCCTCCGGTCAACGCTGGATAAAAAACAGTCTTCTCCGGCCAAAGCGCTGGAGGCCCTGTATCATGAGTTCAACCAGAGCAAATTGGATGAAGAGCTTTATATAACGATTTTCTATGCCATTGTCGATCTCGATCATAAAACAATGGTGTACTCCAATGCCGGCCTGAATTGCATCCCTCTGGTATACAGTTCAAACCGGTTTGACCTGCTCAGGCTCCCGGGCATTCCCATCAGCAATTGGACGGACCGGCCGGAATACGTCGACGGCACGGCAACCCTGCAGTCCGGCGACAAACTGTTCCTTTATTCGGATGGCATCCTCGAAATGAAAAATAAGGACGGCGAGCAGTACGGCGAGGAAAGACTGCTCGAAATCATGATGAATGACCGTCTGAAGCCGAAGCAACTGCTTCTGAACATCAAGAAGTCCGCCTTCCAGTTTGCCGGCATCCGGTCGTCCCGCCAACTCCAGGACGACGTTACCATGGCCCTGCTGGAGATCAAATAGGGCAGGAAGTTTCCATTGCCGCCGGCTGTGCAGGCTGTCTGGATTTTAAGATTCGTTGGTTAAAGCCAATACAGGCACCAAATAATATCCAGAATACCGGTGCCGTTGACATATTACTATCTGTGAATAAGCCTGCTATCAGATATCCCGGGATGGCCGCACAGATTAATAGGCTGTAAATCAAAATACTATTTGAGGCATAAGTTACACTACAGACTTTAACGCATGAGTGGAAGAAAATAAATAAGAGAAAAAGCAATGCTAACAATGCCGGGCATCCTAAATTTATTGCAATCTGCAAATACATATTGTGGGGCTTGTCCACAAAAATATTTGCATCATACAGGAATTTCAACTTTCCGAGATAATCGTTCTGGGGAAAATACAGGGCATAAGTATCCGGGCCATGTCCGATGAGCAATGTTTTTTTAAGAAGGGGCAGCGATCTGGACCAAATATATCCGCGGCCGGAAGCAAAACGCTCCATCCCCTTAAATCCAAAGCTCTCAATTTGTTCAATATTGATCACCCTGCCTTTTGAATCAAGTGGCAGGAACATGTTCTTATCAATGCCAAAGAGCAAAAAAGATTTGTCCTTCATTATGTTGAGGACATTATCGGAAATTTGTATAGTGTAGCCATTATATCGCTCATCTGTGAAGATATACGTATTGGATTGGGATGCTGAACCTGCAAGATCAAGGGGCCGCTCATTTTCATCATTGAAAGACAGGCTATTCTCCTGCACTATTGCACGAAGCTCGGTTTTTTCTGTAAATAGATATAGCCTATTCCCTTTCAGATAGATCTCTCGGATTTTATCTGTCTCAACTGCAGTATGTTTAAAATTCCCGGGAGTTATCAAAGATTCAAACCTTTGCAGAATGCCCCTGTCACTCTGAAATATCATTAATGATGTAATTGGAATAAAGGAAATCAAAAGTATTGAAAAACGCTTCCAATTGAAAACCTTTTTAATTAACAGGATGGAAACAGTAAAGATTGCACCTGCTGCCGCACCCGCATATGCACCTCGGGAATACGATCCCAGTAAACAGGCAAATGTCAGACAACTATATAATAGTGATAATATCAAGTATAATCTCTTGCCCACTGTCAGTGCAAGCGCCAGCGAAAATGGAAATAGCATAGCCATATAAAAGCCAAAAGTATTACTGTTAAAGAGTGTTCCATATATTGCATTCCCATATTGGATGTCCGCATTGTTGGCATATTGCAATACGGCAGAGCCCTTCTCTGCAAGGCCCAATAGTAAAATGTTTTTTGCAATTGGGGTTTTTAAAGGATCCATTCCAGCAAACTGGAATATGCCACACAGGCAGATGACCACTGAAGAAGCAATCATGCAGGCCAGTAAAGCTCTTATTTTTTCAGGCTCATTCAGTAGTAGATAGGCCGCCATGAACAGCATAAGATACGCCAGAATTGCCAGCAGGCCTTCATATCGTTCCGGGAAACCGAAGATTGATACGTTCTTATATTCCGAGAATACAGTAGAAAGAATTGCGCCTAGTGCTATGATAATAACAGGCATATATATAACGGAGTAATTAGTAATTATATTACCCTTTATAACACCAACCGAAAGCAAGGCTAACATAAGCACAGACAGCACTATAAGTGATATGCTTTTATAGTATGAAAAAAAGTCTGTATCGGTATTGCCGGTAGGCAGTAAATCAATTAGGGAGCTATCTACCGGTATTGTACTTAGTTTTACGATAAGCGGTACAAGTCCGATCGTCAGCAACAAAGGTAATACATATATTATCGAAGTCTTGTCTGATAAAGCTTTAGTTCTCAAGCTACGCCTCCTTACTTGGAATATTATAACATACTCTGGTGAAAAACAAGAAGGAGCTGTCTATCAACAGCCCCATTTCATTTTGCAAACCGTAGCCATTGCTACATCTGCCATTCAAGGATAAATAGAATATCGTATTTCAAGTCTATTTGGGTGTAAGATATTTTACTTCTGATGTTTCAAACCAATTATGGTATTCACTTTTATCCCTGGTTACACCCATGGGGTGCAGTTGGATTCTATATTCTTTCCCAGATTCCAGACCGGATATCAGCAATTTTGTAAAACCGGCAGCAAGGCTGCCGCCATTTATTGCTGATATTGACGTAGCTTGGACTATAACAGCATTCGTATCTTTTACGAGTTCTAATTCCAATGCGAAGTTTTCAGCTGTTGTAGTCATTAATTCTGAGAATTCAATGATAATTCCACCTGCCGTTGCAGTAAATGACTTCACTTTGGCCCTGACGTTATCCGATACGGGTACTGAACCGGATACCAAAATTCCTAATTTTGTGGTCAGTTCAGCACCATAAACGTCTTTCGTTAGGCTACTGTTCAAAACATGAAGATATATATTGGCAAAGTCTGTTGGCATATCCCGGTCTAAAGTGGCAACAACCTTCTTACCGTCTATAGACATAAAGACAAATATGGCTGCAATAGGGGACGTTGGAGAGGTTCCGTACCTTAGTAAAAAAGTCCCTGGAGAGCATAATCCAATTTCTTGATTGAATTCCAATTCTACCTTATTTACTGCAATTGCCCTGACAGCTGTGACATAGGGACCTCCATCGTAAAACGGTGATACAACCGCAGGGATTATAGTATTGCCTGCCACATCCTTTACATTCTGAACAGAAAACGAGAGACCGGCATCTGCAGCAGCCTTGCCGCCCTTAATCCGAATTTTAACACTCTTATTATCCGACGTCACAGAATCAACGGATACATCATTGCCGTACGATGATAGTAGTGTATCTGCATAATAAGCCCCTGCTGCCGTAGTAACCTTATAATTGTTCAAGTTTCTTATTGTATCGGAATTCATGGCTTCAGAGAAGTAGAATGTAATCATATCATTGTCCGCTGTACTTCCTGCTTTTGCAACATAGTATGATGCAACTGTCGGATTTTTCGTATCATATGCCCGGAACGTACTTGGAGAAATATCAATAGCCAATAACGGCAAATGCTGTGACGACGATTCTGTCACCCCTCCAATCTGCAGTTTGACCATCTTCGCATCTGTATTATCAAGCCCAGTGCCTCCCGCCGAAGCAGGTATGACTACTTTCATAGAACCAACCCAATATGCCCCCGAGGCTGTTGTGGACAGATCAATACTGCTTCCCAGTTGATACCCATCAGCCTTATAAATCTTTACGACACCTTCTTTTTGAACAGGCTCATTGAAAACCAGCGAAATATCATTTCTGTTTGTGATTGATACCGATACAGACGGGTAAACGGCATCACTCCATATGGTAAATTTCGTATCATTTGAGTACCCGGCATTAATTCCCCCAATAACTACCATCCTGGCTTTGTACCTTGTATTCAAGCTAAGTCCGGTAATAGAAGCAGTCGTCGTAGCATTGGTTATAGCAGTTTGTACTGTTGCATCCTGCCAAGTATTTGTTCCGTCATTCTTAACTTCCGTTATTTGAATTTTTGCAGAAGTCATCCCTGTTCCCGGCGCAGTAAAACTTAAGGATGCGGCAGTTGGTGTATAATGGACGATCGAAAAATCCTGGATATTGCTTTGCGTAACTACTTTAACCGTATTGGAATCACCATCGCAAAAACCGCCACTTACAGCAAGCTTAAATAAATATTCCGTATTGGGTGAAAGGTCAATACACCTTACATCTGTGGAATCTGGTGTGATAAAAGGATCTGCACTGGATTCCATCCATGTATTGCCATTATCTGTCGATTGTTTGATTGTTAAGGATTTGGCTCCGATTATTTCTGTGAAACTGAAGACGGCTGAAGTATTTTTAACCGAGATGCAGGCAAAATCCGATACCGGCCCATATGCAAACATATCAACGGCATCCGAATATCCCACTGCACGAACCGCTATCTTATATTTACCCGGATCTTTAAAAACATCTTTTTTTATTATGATCTTGGACATGCCGACTGTAAACACTGGAGCCGGATCATTTATAAGGTACCGATTATGTGATAGGCCATTATATACATCCAGTGCATAGATAGAATTCCTCCAATGGAGGTCATCCGAAAAGGATAGTGCAATATCATTGTTTGCAATATTATCTGCAAAGCCGGCTAATAATAACGGTGATTTCTTATTTGTATGCACAACTGCAACGTTTGACTCACCTGCATTGATTCCACCGGTTACCTCCAGTTTAATCTGATAATCCGAGTCGGGTAGTAAGCCCCATATATTAAAACCCGGTTTAAAAATACCGTCTTCCATATGACAGGTAACCCATGCGCTCGTGCCTGTTCTATATTTGAGCACAACGGATTCCGGCGCGATTGGTGCCGTCCAATTAGCAACGATTCTATCATTTTCGGGGTAGCAGGCAAGATCCGTAACCGTCGAAACAAGATTCATCGATACCTGTTTCGCTTCAACAAGCAGTGCAGAATCAGCCTCATTATCCATTTTACTATTTATATGGAATAGCAATGATCTTTCAGAAGCAGGCATAACCTTCTCTTTAAGTATGAAAGTACAAGGCGCACATGAAAGATCAACATTCCTTATTGTTACCGTATTCCCGGAATTGCTGATATTTTCTTGCTTTAGCTTAAATTCTTCTCCGGAAGTACTATAATAAAAATCATTTGTGTCCGCTTTAATTTCATTCGGCAGATTGAAAACCACTGTCTTGTTTTGCGTTCTTTTTGCAGGTGAATACTGGATGTTTATAGTTTTGACAGTATTAATCGTAGCTTTAGCCGGTTCAATAGATGCATGCTGCAATTGCTCTTCAGTGGCAACAATAACATCAAAAGTAGCAGTCGAACTTTTATAGCCTGACCTGGAAGCTGTTACGGTAATTTCAGTCAACCCGGTTTTTATGCCTGTAATCGAGCCAGATACAGAATCAACAGACGCAATCGCTGGATTGGCGGATGTATATCTTAACGTCGCATCCGACGGATTTACCTTTACATTGGACGGTAAAGTGCTGTTTAATAAAATGTTCCTGCCAGTAACAGTTAATATCATTTCAGCTGTTCCGCCGCCAGTATCTCCACCGCTGTCGCCGCCATTACCCCCGCCATTACCGCCAGATGTCCCACTACTTGGTCCAGCGGGGGGCGGCACCACAACAGCCGCAGGTGTTGCCGGGGCGGTTGGCGTTGCGGGGGTGCCTGTAGTAGCGGTGCCTTCTACTGTTGCTGTAACGTTCGGAGCGATGGTTATACTTCCCGGCTTTTTGTCAATTACGACTCCGTTGGAATTAATATCTGCACTTTCTATTCTGGAACCACCTGTTATTGCCACATCATCATTCGCCACCAGCTTTTTGACGCTTGCCGAGCTGCCGATCTCCAGCTTTGACCCATTGGTTCCTTCTTTGATCTTTACCATCCCAACCGAGCCGTCCGGAATATTTGCCTTAACTCCGTCCGCCTCTATATCAAGGCTGTCAAAATCCCCTTCCAGGGTTACCTGCTGCCCGGGGGCCAACTGGATAACATCCACGTTGCCGAACCCGGAGCCGGTCAGGCCGCTTTCCTCCAGTTTTGCACCGGAGTTCAGTATGATATTGTTGATCTCGCTGCTGCCGCTGGCAACCACCCGAATCTTGCCGTCCTTTTTGATTATGATCAGGCTGCCGCTTATAGCTGTATTATTCAGGACAATGCTGTTCTCTCCGCCACCCTTAATAATCGTCCTGCCGGACACCTTTACATTGTTGAGCGTAACATTGCCGTTACCGATGCCTTCAGTCAGGTAAAGATCCCCTTTGATAACCATATTCTCAAGGATTACATCTTTCGTATTCACAACAAGGTTGCCGTTGATATTTCCCTTATAGGTACCGGGTTTGTTTTTCAAGTCTTTAACAATGTTGTCAACTACTTTGACCGCTTCCGCCCTTGTAATAGTGCTTTCCGGTGCGAATAAGCTCCCGGGGACGCCGTTCATGTATCCTGAAGCAATCATGGTGTTCACCGAATCCTTGCTCCAGGAAGAAATTTTGCCCGAATCCTTGAATTTTGCAAGCACGCTTTTCTCAGAGCTTTTCAAATCAAACGCCCTTGCAAATACTGCTGCCGCTTCCTGCCTGGAAATGGGATCATCCGGCCTGAATTTGCCGTTATTTCCGGTAAAGTTGCCCGCCGCAACCGCCTTTGCCACATCTGCGGCATAAGCTGACCCTGCTGCGATATCCGAGAATTTCATTCCGGGTTTCTCGCCATAGTTGAACAATTTATTCAGTATAATCGCCATATCGATCCTTTTAATCGGATCCGCCGGCTTGAAATCACCGTTTTTTTCCGTTTGAATCACCTTATAGGAAAGCCATTTTTCAATCTCCTTATTTGCCCAGCTTTTAGAATAATCCGCGGTTTGCGCAAAGGCGACCGATGCGTTTGAAAAGAAAAGCAGTGCTATGAGAAGAACACTGATATGCTTGAATAATTTGATCATTTGGCCCTCCATTTGTAATAAGATTTACATCCCATACAGCTTATCCCATTTCCGCTGTAATTCTATTACAAATATTGGGACCCGTCAATACACGACTGTAAATACCCGTGAAATCCGTTTAATCTCTCACCCCCTTTCTCTTTCATTACTTCTTTCTTTCGATTCGCTTCCATTCTGTCAAATGATATTAACGATTTGAAAATTTTTGGCCCTGGAAATGTTGATATAGGTGGAATCAATACAAATCACCGGATTTGCGGGATCATTGTGCGGCACATAAGCGATTTCACCAATCCGGCCGTCCGATAATTGAACCTTCAATCCGGGCATATGAGCGACCATATTGGAAAGAAAAGCGCTTGAAAAGAAAGGATCAAACTGGCACACACCTGTCGTAATGAACATCTGGAAGGCTTCAAACGGAGTCGTCCTATGCTTATAAACGCGCTCGGAGGTCATTGCGTCATAAACGTCTGCAATGGCAATAATTCTCGAATATTTGTTGATCGCAGTTCCTACTATTCCGTCCGGATAACCGGAGCCGTTCATTCTTTCGTGATGGGAGAGCACGGCATCCTTGACGGCATCATGAATATTGCCGTCCTCTTTAATCATCCGGTAGCCCTGAATGCTGTGTTCCTTTATTTTCTCGAACTCCTCTTCCGTCAGTCTTCCCTTTTTGTTCAGAATCTCGTTCGGGATCTTCATTTTACCAATATCATGCAGGAAACCGGAAAGAATGAGGTCCATGATTTCCGGCTTCGGCAAGTGTACCCATTTGCCGATCAGCATGGAATAAAAGGCTACGTTTGCACTATGGCAATAGGTATAGTCATCATAGATTTTCAGGCCGTTCAGGAGGTCGATTATACAGTCCGCATCATTTACGCTTTTATAGGTGCAGTTCAAAATACGCTCGATCTTATCCGGCTCCAGCCCTTTTCCGGAAGCCAGTCCCCCCAGCAAATTCTTTAAGGCTTCCATCACTTCCAGGTAATTTAATTTAACCGCTTCATAACGGCGTCCCGTCCGCTTGTTTTCCATAACGGCCGACGAATAGACATATACGGATTCGATCCCGATATCGTGGAGCTTTTGAAGGATAAAGGAGTTGACGGTAGTCCCCTTGGATACAAACGAAGTCCCTTTACTATTAACAACATCCGTCGCCAGAATACTTCCAATCTCGCAGTCTCTCAGCCTTACCTTTATCTTTTGCATGCTTCACCTGTCAATGTAAAGTTTTTTGCCAACCGCCTAATACCGATGGTATCGCATATGCGCTGCTATCTGGTGAAAAAACGACCAAGTTGTATAAAATTCATGTATTCACTTCTACATTTTTAGGATATACTGTTGATAAAGCACATTTTCCCCTTCGACAATTTAATAGACCCCATTTAGCATTGTACTATTATTCGCAGCAGCAGATTGATACGAAATCAAGAAATTTTATGCAGCATTCACTCTAGTTTACTTAAATTTACATGTTATGGGGGCAAATGTGCATAATAGAGCCGTATCGAAAATACTTGAGACATATTATGGCGCGACAGGTGTTCCAGTATTTGGCATCAATCTGTTGAATGAAATTGCTTTTTATTTTTCCGATGATTGGAATATAAATGTATTTTATGATTATTTTGACTTCAACGAAGTCCTGCTATTTACAAAAGCTTATCTTAACGACCGCCGCAACAGCAAAAACGGGTCGAATCCCTGCCACATTTTTCATACAAAAAACTATTTCATATATATTATCGTCTTCCAGTATGAATCCCCGGGTATAACAGGAGCGATCCTTTCCGGACCGATTCCCGCTTTCCGTCCTGACGATGCGAGGATCGACGAGTTGCTTGCCTCGAGGCAGCTGTCCCTGAACAGGAAACCGGAAGTAAAATCCCTTTTGCATTCCCTGCCGCTGATTCCGTCAGAGCGCATAGCGAATTACTGCAAACTGCTTTTTTTATTGTGCAAACCGGATTTGAGCAGTACTCCCTTCGATGATCCGGAGGTCCATAGCGGCTGGATAAAAGCGGCAGACCCAGTTAAAAGCCTGGCAGACCCGGATAATGACATTTCCGCCTATACCAATTCCTATAAATTCTTTATGAGCTTGAGGGAAAAAATCGTTCGCGGGGACTCCAGCGGAATCGGCAGGCTCCTAAGCAGTTCAACCGATGTTCTTTGGGAAACCGGCAATTCAGAAAACAGGTTCTACTCGCTGAAAATAAAATATATCATACTGTGTACTTATACAAGCATCTGCTCCATCCAGGCCAAAACCCCTTATACAATCATGATTAAGGAGTTGAGTGAAGCAATGGAGAAAATGAATGCTTTTAAAACTTCAGACGAGGTCGTGGCCGGGATGATCTCTTTCATCCAAACCTGCGCCCAGGCCGTGGCCATCCATACAAAAAACCCGTATTCGTTTCATGTCAATCAGGCCCTGCAGTATATCCGGACGCATTATACCGAAAAGATCAGCCTGGAGGTACTCGCAAACCATACCGGAATCAATCCGGTCTATCTGTCAAGCCTGCTGAAAAAGGAAACAAAGCTATCCCTGGCGGATAATATCAATAAGATCCGGATAGAGGAAAGCTGCAGCCTGCTGGCAAATACGGGCAGGTCCATAAATGAGATTGCAATCGCCGTCGGCTATAGCTACCAGAATCATTTTTGCAAGGTATTCAAAAAATGGAACGGTATGACCCCTTATGAATATAGAAGGAAACACACAAATCTCATATGAGATTTGTGTGAAGAGGCTTCCTGTATTCGTTCCAGGAAGCCTCCCATTACTTCTCATTCCCTGTATTGACCATATCGTCACAGCCGATTTTCGTGCACAGGATGGACAGCACGCGCGTGTTTTCCTTGACCATGGCCGTATTTTCCTTGGTGCTTTTGTTCAAAGTAATCAGCGTATATAACGCAATTGCGGCCGGGAAGCCTATATCCCTTATTAAACTTACGATATCCAGTTCCATTCTCTCGTCCTCCTTAATAAATAAACTCCTGTTGATTTTCCAGACAGACTCCTTATGGTTCGTAGGACCAATGCCAGGTTTCCAAATAATTGTTTGCGCCGTCGGGGAAGGTCGGGGGATTATCCAGCAGCGGCCTGAAGCCGAACTTTCCGGCGTTCTTTTCCAACCAGCGGACTTCCTTGACGGAACTCCTCCCCGATTTTTCGCCTCCGGTGCTGAAATCTATTGCGAGGCCCCAACCATGATCGCTGTGTCCATATCCCTCAAGGGCGCCGCCCGCCGCGGTGGCCTGTTCCGGTACGTCGTTCCATTTTCCGTCACTGCTGAATTGATTCCAGTTTTCCAATATCCACGCTTCGGCGGCCGGATTGTTGGCATTGTAATGGTTTGCCCGAAGGATACTCCCACTGTCCTTTGTAAAGGTCGGATATGCGGCCGGATTCCCACCGTGCCGGTAATTGACGTAGGCTTCCACCTGGAAGTGATAAGGCCGGTATGCCGCATAAGGTCCGGCGGCGGCAAAAGCGTTCAGGTTCAGCCTGCTTTTTGCCTCCTCGCTTTGATTATACTCGAATGCATATTTCACCAGCATTGCCCAGGCAACAGACATCTCTCTTTCAGCAAACGCATCCTCGCACTTGGATGTAGGCACCCGGACCAAATTTCCCGGCGAAATATGACCATTCTTTTTAATGCAATTCGTCTCAATGGCCGGCAGTCGCCTTTTCCAATTTGTATCAAGTTCATTCTTGAGCTTTGTATAGGTCAGGCCGCCTTCCGCCGCCGTTTTAACCATATTCAGCGCTGCGGCGTCAAGACGTCCGCTGACCCCTTCGTTCTCCAAAAAAGCCTGAAGAAGAATCAGTCCGGCGGAGCTCTTCACGCCGAACCGGCCATCCAGGCCGCCTGTGTCAAACCCTATCCTTTGCAGATAGAATTGTATTTTCTTTGCCATGCTCCATTCTGCCGGCGGTTCTTTTTGAAATGGCATAAAATCAGATCCTTTCCTGCACGACATACCCGGATGTCATGCTGTTTGCTTCCATATCGTTTGATTGCATATCATTTGATTCTATGTTAGCAATTTTTATTCCATTATTTGTCCTGACATCGTACTGATATTGAACGCCTTCCGTGCGGCATCAATACTCCCTCCCGCAGAAATGAAAAAGCTGGATAAGATTACTCTTTCCAGCTTTCCATACTGCTGTCCGAGCCAGGTGTCCTGCCAACCGGCTTTCCTGGCTCAAAATACAATTTTTCCGTTTTGCTGCGCCCGCAGTCAATTTCGCTGCCGATTCGACAACTGATTGGGCTGTTGTCCCTGCCGTCGGTTTAGCTGCCGGCCCTGCGGCGGATTCTGCGGCAGGAACACTTTCAGGTATCCCCTGGCATACTCGTAGCTCAGCTTCTGAAGCGGGATATCCGCATATTCCCTGCTTCGGAGCAATTCAAGAATATACTCCGTCAAAAGCCGATGCTTTTCGATGCAGGTATCGGTAAGCCGCTGGTAGTGCTCCTCGTTATAAGTGAGCGAACTGGTGGCCATAAACTGGTTAATGGCGATCTGAATTCCATTGTACTGGTACATCCTGAACTCAAATATCCGCTCTTCGTCCGGCGTCAGCTTAATTTCCAGATAATTCATAGCCCACCTCTTCCGGCTGCTGAAGGAAAATCACCTGCTTATAGGTGTCAAAGCGGTAATAATCCCTGTAGTACAGCGCATTTTCCTCCCCGACATACTGGAAGAGCAGGTCCCTCCACAACGCCTTATGCGTTTTCAATGCCTGCATAAAGCGGTCAAGCAAATCCTTCAAAGCATTCGGGGAATAGTCGGGCTCCCTCAGCGCCTGGTCATACAGCTCCCTGTATGCCTCCACCTCCACGATCGTGTCTGTCAATTCCTTTGCGTCCCTTTCATTCACGGGAACCAATTCGTTTGGATTGTTCATCTCTCCATCCTCCTATTTGCATAAATTTTTCAACAGGTCAAGCTCTTGCCCGTCGATTATTTCCAATGCCCATGAATCGGGCATATGAAATTCGAATCTCTTTTCAAGTCCAAGCTTACGGTACAGGCTGTTCCAAAAATAAACGTTCGCCAGCACCCTTGCTTTGTGCATGCCGCAGTGGAAAGTAGTCCTTTTGTCCGGCGTCCCGAAGCAGTCGTAGTTGTAAGCGCTGCACCATGCGCATCCTCTGGCTACGGAACAGTAGTAGCATTCATCCGTCGATTGGGTGCGTCTTGTAATGCATTTCAGGCATTGACGCTCCCTGGACTCCTCGATATCCTTGATCCCATCATAAATGTTCCCGATGATCATCGGTTTGCTTTCTTTATTGGCAAAGGAATACTCCATGTATCTCAGGCAGGGATAGCAAGTGCCGTCCGTTCCAATCGCCATCATGTTTCCGGTTCCTCCGCACCAGTTTTCGTTTTCTTCCGTCGGGACCGGCATTCCGATATTTTCGGAAAACATGCTGGTGTTGTGGTTCTTGTAAAGCTCACGCTCCAGCGTGATGTCGGCAAGCTTCTTAAGCTCGCTGTAAAGCAGCTTTGCGTGTTCCGGCTTCCAAACGTCTTCGAAAACGACGTTGCAGTGCAAAAACATATATCCCAGGGAAAAGAGGTGGAGCGTGGCGTCGCAGAGATATTGGAGGTTTTCGGGCGCCATGGTCACCTTGGTGCTCGGGTGCTCCTTATTTGCAAACCGCAGCTTAACCCCTTTCAAAACATCGTCATATGTGCCTCTGCCGTCTTTATACACTCTGCAGGCGTCATGCAGCTCCTTTGTGCCGTCAATCGTTATGCCGATGTGGACCCTGCCGCGGTACTTCCTTATAAATTCCTGCACTTTTTCAGTGGCATACAGCGAACCGTTGGACGACATGCTTATTACATAATTGTCCTTCCAGGGGTGGTCAAGCTGTACGGACCGGTATACAAAATATTCCATAAACCGGTCAATCAGATCAATCTCCAGCAGCGGCTCCCCGCCGATGAAATCCAGAATGACGCCGGGCGAATCCGAAGGATCAATATAGTCGTTCAACGCCGACCTATTCAGGATAAAGTCGACGGCATCCCTGGCCGTTTTTTCGCTCATGCTGATCTGCTTTTTGTGGTGCAGGTAGCAGTAGGTGCAATCAAAGTTGCAATCCTCCGTGACCACAATGGTAATGTTTTTGCACATCAGGCCCGTAACCTGTTTCTCCGGATAAACCAGCCTGTAGCCTTCCGAAAACCACGTATCGAAGGATACCGAATCCGCATCCGTAAGATAAAGACCGTTCTGCATAGGAATAACTCTCCTTTGAAATGAATTTGGATTTGAAAATTTGTTGTTTGACTGTTTCTATAACATATATTAGCAGGCCTATATCCATAAATCGTCTTGTATAAATCCGGTCGTTGTCCTCTTAATTGTCCGGCCTGCTTATCTGCTTGGCTGGCCTGGTTATCTGCCCGGTTATCCGCTTGATTGTCCACTTATATAGCCCGCTATATAGTACTTCGCTCCCGGTCTTCTCCGAAAATGATCTTTGACAGGTACAGCACGGCTTCATTGCACAACTCATAGCACCTGCTCCGGCTCATGTGGGTCATGTCGGCGATATCTTCGATTCTGACATTGTTGAGGAAATGGGCTTCCAGTATGTACTTGTAGCGCTCGTTATACTCGCCGGCCATTTTCAGGCCTGTTTCGATAACGTCCGCCTTGTGCTCCAACCTGGACAGCTCTATTTCCAGCCTGTCAATTTCATCCCGGTTTTCCTGGGCCGTACCGGCCGATTGTTTTCTTGAGCTTATTTCCTTTTTTAGAAACAGGCTTCTTGATTTATAAAGACTATAATTTTCGAGTAGTTCCACGATACCGGACTTTATCATTTTAACCTCCGTGACGTTGCAAATATTTTATTTACTAGGCACAGTATAGCAGGGATTTGTTTACAATTTTTCCGGTATCGGTATGGTTTTTGTCTGATAAAAGTTCGACTGTGTGATTTTACGAGCAAGGGAAAAGTAGGTAGGGATAGGCCGTAGACTATGGCCTATGATGCGCAAGGCGCTGAGGATCATCATGGTATGGTGAAGATCGGATAGAGTATAGGCCGTATGAGAGGAGATCTCCCCTTTTTACTTTTCTAATCTCTCCCATACGGTTAGAATTATAGTCCCAATCAGATAGGATAAAACATCCTTTATATCAAAAGAGGTTCCAATAATTATGGACAGCACTTTGCTGTTTTGTAAGTGCAGGACATCAACAATGCGAAAATATTGGGCAAATTCAACTGCTAATGCAAAGGCAAACAGGTATAAAGGTAAAAGCTTTATAGATTTTTGTATGATGCCTCTTATAAAGGGTATTGCGCGACATGATCGACACCCTGCCCGACGCAAAGCATCAGGACATTTACTGGACCATCCGGCAGATGGTGAAGCGCAGGGATGCCATCGTCAAAAGCATGGCAGCCCTGCAAAATCAGCTGCACAGCCAGTTGATGTATAATTACCCCAGCTACCGGAAGTTTTTCTGCGATGTGGACGGCAAAACTGCGCTGCATTTCTGGGGGAGCTATCCCTCGCCCGGTTGCCTTGCTGGTATGACGGCGGAAATGCTGGCGGAGGATTTGAAGGCTGCAAGCCGCAATTCCTGCTCCATAAGGAAGGCGCAGGAGATTCTTACACTGGTGGAAAGTGACGGCAGCACCAAGAGAGATTATCAGACGGAACGGGATTTCATCATCCGAAGTATTGTGAAGGAAATCCAGTTCAAGAAGGACGAGATCAAAGAGGTTGACGGCGAACTGGAGAAGCTCGTCCCCGTCACCGGCTACCGGCTGCATACCATGCCGGGGATCGACTTGAACACCGCAAGCCACCTGATATCCGAGATCGGAGACATCGACCGGTTCCCGAATTCCGACAAGCTGGCAAGGTTCGCCGGGATTGCTTCGGTGCTGTTCAGTTCCGCAGGCAAGGGCAAGGAAGAGAGCAGCAAGCAGGGTAACCGGGTGTTGCATGGGATATTCTATTTCCTGGCAGTGCAGCTTGTCCAGGTGTCGGTAAGTGGGAAGCCGAGACATCCGGTGTTTTACGAGTATTTCCTCCGCAAGCAGAAGGAAGGCAAGAACAAGCCCCAGGCCATGGTCTGTGTGATGCGCCGGGCGGTCAGGATCATCTATGGCATGATGAAGAACCGGACGGAATACAGGCCGTTTGAAAAACTTGATTGATATGGTAAAATGTAGTTGGTAATTCCGGTTTTCAAAAAAACTTCCGCAAAGGAAGCTGTATAGGGTTTCGTTTTTTTGAGGGTGAGAAACCTAAGCGATCATTGGCAAGTACATAAAGATCAGGGGTCAGGGGACGGGTAATCCGGACTACTTACTAGCATTGCCAGTGTACTATAACTCATACGGATCAAGTTACCCCAGTTATAGTGCATGGTTGGCAGCAACCTATAACACGATTGACAACAGTACTATAACACCGTTTAAGTATTATCTTGAAAATGTACGAGGCATCGATCCAAGATACCCCACATACAGGAATTGGATCGGACTATTCGGATATTCGATTGATACACCGCCGGCAGTACCCGCACCAGAAGAACCGGATCCGAATAATGCAGATCCGGTTACACTAAACAAAGTACTGGATGTTGTTTCGACAATACTGGATATAATAGGCTTTATCCCGGGTATCGGTGATATTGCAGATGGAGTCAACACTGGAATATGCTTGCTGCGTGGAGACTTATTGGGTGCAGCACTATCAGCAATAGGAATAATTCCTGTGGTAGGTTCTGCAATATCGGTTCCATTGAAAATAATATTCAAGGCAGCAGGAAATATAACTGAAATCAGGGCTGCTATTAACGTACTGGCTGGAGTCTTTGGCGGACTTGATAAGGTAGTCGATGGCTTGACAAGTGCAGTGAATACTGTGAGAGGGCTTATTAGGGGAATTCCAGACTCAGTGGCTTCCATTACGGATAATACTTTCGTAAGGAACATGATTGGCGATGATGGAACTCAGGCAATAGGTACAATGATCGCTGGAATGAGAAATAAGGTGGACGACCTTATTGATAAGGCTGATGAAGTTATGCAGTCTGCTAAAAAGTCTGCATTTACGGAAACACTGGTAAGAAGATTAGATATCACTTATGACGAGCTTACATTGTTTGGAGCAAGGACAGATGAAGAGATTGCAGATTTTGCTGCTAGGACAATAGATTTTGATGGGGATTTGATAGAACATATATTTAAAGGGGAATTTAATACATCAAACGACCTTACAGGGTTTCACTATGAAGGTTTTCCTGGCGCAATTGCAAGTGTAAAACCAGGCACAGTAACTTCGATAAATCAGTTTGGTGTATACGAAGCCGATGTCATAGCTTCTGGTACAACAAAGACTACAAGGTCATCGTTCTTCCCTAAAGAATGGAGTCCAAAACAAGTAGTAGATGCCATTAGTAACGCATATATGGTAAGAGGAAATGTTTCTGGTAATTTATACAGTGGAACGCTGGCAAATGGACTGGAAATTCTTATGAGGATAGACAGTGCTGGGAAAATTATAACTGCATATCCTGTATATTAATGCAAAAAAATACGAGGGAGTGAGTAATAATATGAAGTATAACTATTGGGTAGAGTCTTTAGATATAGGCGGTAAAAAAAGGTTTGTATTTAGATTGCCGGATGAACTAAAAGCAGTTGAGATTTTTTTTAATTCTGATATTCAAAGTGAACATATGAGTAATAAGGTCAAAGATGAGTGTATTCAAGTTCAGAGGGGAATAGTGGGAGAAATATCATTTAACAGTAATAGTTGCTCTGTGACTATAAAAAGTGACTACGTTCATATAAAAGATAGGTATGCTGAAGATAATAATGCTTTTTCAATTGAAACGTCCGAACTAGTATTATTAATTGAAGCATTTGCAATGGAGAAAAAAAAGTCCATTATCTAGAGTATGAATAATCGTAAGGTAACTAAAATCGTAGGGGCTAACGTAAAGTTTTAGCCCCTGCTTTTTCTTTCCTCGCTGCATTCCTCTGTAGTGCCCGTCGCAGCCGTGCCGCTGTGATCCTGATCCGGCACGGGCTGCTCCGGCGAGCGTCTCTGGAGCGGGCAGGCGCAGGGGCTTCCATCCCGGAATGCATCCTTACAAAACTTGAATGATGCAGCTTGCCGGGTTGGTTTCCCTGCGCCGGTAGCGGTAAGTGAGCGAGCCGGGAGTTGCTTCGTAGTATAGAAATCCATCCATTTCAGAAACCTTTATTGAAAAACGTACCGTAAAATCAAGCGAAAAACCCCTTCCCCTCCTGAACCCCCCCCGCTGCATTCGATGGCAGCGAGCCCCCGCGCTCCCAATAGTAGCCGCCTCTGTAGTGGCAGGCGCAGGAACCGCCCATCCAGGCGAGCCGGGTGATGCCGCCTGTCGGGCTGGTTCCACTGCGCGGGCAGTGGTAAGTAGTGGGCAATGGAATCGTGCAAGTATTTCGCTTACTATACCAATTTCCCATAAAACTATTTGAACAATCCACGGTGTTTTCATCCGTATTGAATATTTGCATTACCGGCAGTAACCCATACTGTGCTTTTTAACACTACCCACTCCGTACTGTGCAAGTACCTTGCCAACTCTGTCGCTGTAGAGTGTCTCTGTAGCAGCCCTTGTAGTGCCTTCACCGCAACCCACGCTCAAGGCTATGCAAGTACCTTGCCAGCCTTGTCGTTGTACAATTATATAAAAACAATTGAAAGTATATTTTAACTATATATATTTGTACAATTCGATACATTTTGTACCGATATTGAATAAAATAATTGACTTCTGAGAAAAATCAAGTTATCATATAAAATACGGAAGGAGTTGTTCCAACATGAAAGATATCCTTGTTCGCTTATGCGAAATAAAAATTGAAGGATTCAAAAATACGCAATATGGTTTAGTGCAGATGCCCTCTGTCCTTGTTGGATCATTTTTTTCTCAGAAGTCTGATATTTTAGGGGTTTATGGGCAAAACGGATCTGGAAAAACCGCTATAATTGAAGCGATGGATTTTATCCAAAGGCTGCTCATGGGCAGACCATTGCCAGAAGACACGGTTCATTTTGTCTCAAAGGAATTGAATCACTGTGCTATTACGGTGACATTTGCGATATGTATCCAGAGAAAGCAAGCAAAAGCGGAATATACAGTTGAAATAAACCGTGTTAGCGACGAAGAATTTGTGATTACGAGGGAATCGCTTGCCTCTGCTGTGTGGAATGGCGAGAAATTTGAAAAGAAAAAGAAGCTTATTTGCTTTGACTCCCGCGATGGAAACGCGCAGTTCACACCCAATTTTCGGTATAATGAACTTGTCAGTAACAATGAGGAAAACAAAATCAACTTTGGCGTTGCCAAAAAATTAGCACAAAAGGAACGTCGTTCTTTTATCTTTAACGATGAGTCGAGAAAGATATTCTTGTCGGCATCAGAAGATGCTACAGCAGATTATGCTTATATTATTAACGCTCTATACCGGTATGCCGGTGTTAATCTATTCGTTATATCCAATGAGCATTCTGGTAGCATAAGTTTGAATTTGATGCTTCCTTTTGCTTTCCGCCTAGATATGGGCGAGACAATTGCCAAGGGAGATTTGCCAATACGTCTAGATAAGCCGTCATTAATAAGCCAAAGACGCTACGATATGGTCCAACAAATTATATCTGAAATGAATACTGTACTCGGTACTTTGATCCCAGGTCTTTCCATCGGCGTATATAATCTGGGCGAGCAGCTTCTGGAAAACGGCAATTCCGGGTACAATATTCAATTAATCTCCAAGCGAGGAGATGTTATTATCCCTCTCAAATATGAATCTGAGGGAATAATCAAAATCATATCCATTCTCAACGTACTAATGTGCGTTTTTAACGACCCTTCCATGTGTCTGATTATTGATGAACTCGATGCAGGCATTTACGAATATTTGTTAGGAGAGCTATTATCAATCTTCGAAAAAAGCGCAAAAGGGCAGATGATTTTTACCTCGCATAATCTCCGCGCTCTTGAAATGATAAATAAATCCAGTATTTTATTTTCAACTACCAACCCACGGAATCGATATATGCGGTTGCAAAATGTAAAAACAAATAATAATCTACGTGATTTATATTTACGCAGTATCACATTGGGCGGCCAGCGGGAAGAAGTATATTCCGAGACAGATACTGTCGAAATAGGCCGTGCTTTTAGGCGAGCCGGAAAGGCGGTGCTTGATGGCGGCGAAAACTAAAAAGGTCATTTTATTTATTGTTGAAGGTCCTACGGACGAAAATGCACTTAGCCCGATTCTGAAAAGAATTTTTCAAAACGAAGAAGTCCGTTTCCATGTAGTTCATGGAGACTTTACTTCCGATTGGCTGGTAAATAGTACGAATGCAATTAATACGGTTAATGATCATATCAAAGCGGAAATGGATCGATATGGTTTCCGGCGCACTGATATTATCAATGTAATTCATCTGATTGATACCGACGGTGCATTCATCCCAAGCGGTTGTGTAGTGGCTGGAGATATCGAAAGGCTATGTTACGAAGAAAATCAAATTGTCGCACGAAACCCGCTATTAACCATAGAAAGGAATTCAAAAAAAGCTCAGGTTTTGAGCCGCTTATATCCTATTGATACAATTGGAAAGACTCCATACTCTGTCTATTATTTTTCCAGAAATATTGAACATGTATTGCACAATATTAGTGAGGATCTAACTGACGATGAAAAGATAGATTATGCAGACCGATTCGTCGCCGCATACCACGATAATCCAATAGATTTTATTCATTTCCTCACTAATTCGGATTTTACAGTGCGGCATAATTATCTAGAAAGCTGGGAGTTTATTTTTGAAAGAATAAATTCTTTACATCGCCATTGCAATCTGCACCTTTTGTTCAGGAATGTATAATAGACCAGGGTGTTAAGGATGTCTTCAGGATAAGCAGAGTAACTATGGCAACAAACTTCTTGATTGGCGCCCTAGGGACAAAGGAATTTTCGAATTAAGCAAAAATTAAAGTTGACTGATTTTTACTGGATACTCTTTTTACAGGAGTAAATTCCTGCTTCCACTAATCCAGTTTCAAAAAACATATTGAGATTTGCTAATTTCAAAGTTTTAAAGCGCAATTCAATAAATGGTTATTATACAATGATATTCTTATATGCTTTTTACATTCAATCTATAATGATCCATAGGATTCGGGTATGCTGATATGGCTTTTAATGCTCGGTTGATAAAAGATGTAGTCCCATGCCTGGCCCCGTGAAGGCAGCAACATAGGCAATTCTGCAGCGATAGGGCTAACAAGATACCTTCACAGTACGGAGCGGGGGGCTCACTGTCCAGGGAAGTAACGGAATATATCAAAAATAAATCAGCGACAAAAAACAAAACCCGCAAGGTGCTTCGGCTCGGCTTGCTTGACACTCCGGTGCAGGGACATGGCCTGCCCGGCGGCTGCACAATACAGGAACTTGGATGTGCATGCCGTAATCGGGCAGCAGTCCTGCGCCTGCCACTACAGAGGCGGCTACTCACAGGAACACGGAGGCTCGCTGCCATCGAATGCAGCGGGGGATTTTAAGGGGGAGGGGAAAAGGTTTTTTTGCTTGATTTTACGGGACGTTTTTCAATAAAGAGTTCTGGAATGGATGAATTTCTATACTACGAAGCAACTCCCGGCTCGCTCACTTACCGCTACCGGCGCAGGGAAAGAAAAAAGAGGCCGGATTTGCTCCAAGCCTCTCCTGTTAAGAACCAATTCACACCGAAAAACACATGTTTTTATCTGTCTTCCAAAGCTCTTTCAAGAAAAATTTCATTCGCTTTAGTGTTACAGATATCTTCTACCAATTTATACCTTGAGTCAGCAATTATGAGGGTTAATACAGGGTTACCGTTAATGTTTCCAGATCCTATATATTTCATCTTTATCTTTTTAAAATCAAGACAAAGATATACGAACCCGTACTCTGAAAAATTCCATTCAAACGACTCAAGATTGGCATAAATTCGCTGCTGATCCTTTATTGGGAATAGAGAACTAACCTTAACTCTATTCATCATATTTTCCATTTACACATCATCCTCGCATTTACAATCTTTATTGCAGTTTTAAAGTATTTACAAACCTATTAAGGAATGTCTCTATCATATCATCCTCCCCCGGCCTCATATTCCCACCATTTCTAAGCTGTAAATATCTATGGAGCCATTCATGAAAAACTGTTCGCCTAGTTGCCACATCTTGACGTATTAAAATGCTTGATACACCATTTTCCATCATTAAATGCGAAGCTTCTGCCTCTTGCGCTTGTAAATAGCTAAGAGCATCTCCTTTAGCGAATTGAGCGGTTACATTAGGACGTTGATTCATCATGGCTATAAGTTCTTCTACTGTTGCTACTCGGCCTCCTGGTTCGTATAGCCCTTTTTGATAATTAACAGCACTCTGAAGAGCATTATTTGTATACATTGTTAACGCATTCCTGAAACCAAATAATGAAACTCCTTCGACAAATAGCGCTAATTCTGCACCCAAAATATATACTGTTGCTGCGGCTAATCCAACTGTTACAAGTGTAACTAAATTTCCAGGTATTGGCTGACAAGTCAATGCAGCATCAGCCTCGGAGTATCCTGAAGATGTCCAATTATCAGTTTCTTGCCATGAGCCATCTAGCCATGAGTAGTACTTGGTATCCCGTCCATATAACGATTTAAAGACGCCTTTTGTTAGTTCTTCGTCATTCTTATATGTTAAATATACTTTAACCCCCCACGGATCATAACTATATAGAAGGCTCAATTCATCTACGGACAAATTAATATTATTTCCATTTAAATGATTTCCCGCAGCAAGTGAGATCTCTTCATTGGTTAAACCACCTACCTCTGCGTTAAGATAATCAATTAAATTTTTACAAGTGGTATACTCATTTTCACTTATATAATGCCACGTTACACCCCGATCATTAAAAGCAATATCATTATTTGATGATACACTTATGGATGGCTTGTAGTTAGCATTATCCATTCCAAAGTCTTGCGGATTATAAACGTAACCCGTCCCCTGAGTCCCCCCCGGAACCGAATCCTCCTGTATCCCATTCCTCCTTACCAGCCTGAACTCGTAAAGCTGATTGGAGTCCAGGCGGTCTATTGTCACGGAACCTGCACTTGCCTCCTGATCCTTTATATCATAATCTGGAAGGGCCGGAGTCCCATTTTTCATTACCCGGATCTTTTTTCTCACGCCCTTTGTTACATTCAGAGTAACACTGTTTGCCGTCGTGCCCGCTACTGAGAGGCTTCCTTCATTCGCAGATAGCGCGGTATTTAGTGCAGTTCTGACTTCTGGTTTTACTATACCATCTTTAGTAGGAAAACGCAAATTTTGGAATGAGCATACTGCATTATGAGTCAGTTCACCAAATCGCTCATCTGCATCGTATAGATAATACCCCAAAGTATACAAATCATTCTGAAGGATGCTCACATCCCCGCTGATCATGCCGCGCGACAGCCACCCTGAATTTTTCTGGCTTATTACCGTGCTGAGCATGGTTCGTGTATCCGGTCCGGCGACGCCGTCAACATATAGCCCTGTTAGCTCTTGGAACAACTTTACCGCCGACTGGGTTGTGGTATCATACACCGAACTGTTTTGTGGGCAATTATATCCCAGTGAATTGAGGCCCTGATGTAAAGCGGTTACCAAAGACCCGCTACTGCCCACCTTTAAGTATCCTATTGCCGTCATGGCAACGATAATGTCGGCCGGCAGGGCATACGGAAGACCGTAGCTATCCGTTGCAAGACCTGCGATATTTAAAGCCGTACCATTGACCTTCACAACGTTGTTGTTGAATGTAATCTGGGATCCCGGCAAATAATACTGAATTTTTAAATAGTCTATAACCGGTACCATTTGCCCTGACAACGCCGTTGAAATCGTCACGCTGATTCCCGTACTTAAATTTCCCGCCGCATCTTTTGCCTTTACCGCAAAGGTATAGAGGGTAGCCGGTGCCAGACTCCTAATGGTATACGTCAATGCATTGATCGTAACGAGCAAATCACCGGTCGCCGTATAGACATTATAGCCCGTTACCCCAACGTCATCCGTCGCCGCCGTCCATGTAAGTGTCACCGTGCTGTCCGTACTTGAGGCTTGCAGCACACTGGGATTGCTAGGGCTTGTGGTATCCGCTCCGCCTCCAGGGCCAGGGTTACCACCATTACCACTGTCCGCGCAAAGCGCGACACACGTTTCCTCACAGGCGTCTCCACATCTTGTTACACAGGCGCCTCCACAATCTGCCGTACATCCGTTTATACAGCTATCTCCGCATCCATTCAGGCAATCGCCCTTACAACTGCCGGAGCACGTAGTGCTGCAGGAATACATACAACCCGTACTGCAAGTTCCTGTACAGCCGGAGCATCCTCCCGTACAGCCAGTACAACCTGTAAGGCAGCTCCCTGAGCAGCTTCCCGTACAACCGGTGCACTGACCGGTACAATCGCTGGCACAAGTTGTTGTACATGTTCCTGTACAACTTCCCGTACAGCCATTTACACAACTGTCACCACAAGCATTTTGGCAAGTTCCTGTGCAGCTTCCGGAACAGGTAGTGCTGCAGGAATACATACAACTTGTACTGCAAGTTCCTGTACAGCCGGAGCAGCTTCCAGAACAGCTATTTGTACAACCGCTGCAACCGCCACTGCATGTACCCGAGCAACCGCTACAGCCGCCGCTGCAGGATCCACTGCAACCTGAACAGCTTCCGCTGCAAGTGCCTGTGCAGCCACTGCAATATCCGCTGCAACCTGAACAGTTACCGGTACACGTTCCTGTACACCCATTGCAATTACCGCTGCAGCCGCTGCCGCAACTTCCTGAACAACTGCCTGAACAACCACCCCCACAGCCGACACCGCAGGTGCCCGTACAGCCGTAACAATTGTATGTACAGCCTTCCGAGCATTCATACCAACAATTAGGACACATAAAATCACTACCTTTTCATAAATTTTCGATAGAGTTTCCTCCGTCGTAATCAATACTAGCACCGGGATGTCTGCTAATCGTCCCGTCTTTGTATGCCTTCATTGAACATCTTGCCGAATCCGCGGCCGCTCAGAAGGCCACACTATCAGCGGTTGTTTGTATGCAAAAACCGAAAGGATCTACTCCTTCCGGTTTACAAAGCACAATAATTATCCGCCAAGTGCATTTTATGATCTCTCAACCGCCATACACAATTCTGGCCATATAAGTGGTCGCCTCATCGCGCAATTCATAACACCGGCTACGGCTCATGTGGGTCATCTCCGCAATGTCTTCGATTCTGACATGGTTGAAATAATGTGATTCAATAATATACTTGTATCGCTCATTGAACAATTCAACTAATCTGATGCATGTATCAACCATGTCAATTTTAGATTCCAACTGGTCCAGCTCCAGCTTCAACTCATCGAAAACGCTTTGATCTTTATTCTCCCTGTCATGACTTGTTGACTTTTTCCTATTCAACTCCTTTTCAAGAAGAATCCGTCTGGACTTATAAAAACAATAGTTTTTTAATAGCTCAATCATTTTGGATTTATTCATACCACCCTCCGGAATTTTACCCAATATCCTTCCAATGAACAGCTTTGCTCCAATCAGTTATCCCGTTCAGCAGCATTTACACTAAAAACGAACAACATTTCAAGAGATATTTCCGGGAATACCTTTCGCAATGCATTATAGGTTTTTATCCCAATCCCTCTCTTACCTCTTAGAATCCTTGAAATAGTCGCCTGGGAAAGCCCTGTTTTAAAGGCCAGCTTGCGCTCCGACCAGTTCTTCTCCTTCAGCAGGTCCGTGATGAGTTTGGTATTCGGCTTGATCACCATTTTTATCCCTCCATCGATTACCGTTTCCTCTTTTATTGTTACCGTTCGGTATCACAATTAAATACTAGCATCTTTTGCTACCATTTGTCAACATTATTTCGTCAAACTATTGCCATTTGGTATCACTTTTTGTATAATGGTCACAAAGGGGTTGATTCTATGAGTTTTGGAAGCTATATAAAGAATTTGCGGGAGCAGAACAAGTTGTCCCAGCGGGATCTGGCGGAGAAGTCCGGTATCAGTAACGCAGAAATCTCCCGTCTGGAAACAGGCGGACGAAAAAAACCGTCCCCGATCGTATTAAAGGCGCTTGCCCCCTATCTTGGCGTTTCCTATGCGGAGCTCATGCAGCAGGCGGGATATGTAGAGGAGACCGTGGACCATCCCGGCTATACGGAAAATCTGTTCCGGGACGAAAACGGACAACTGGCGGATATCATAACGCGCGCCAAGGACATGTACCAGAAAGACAGCGGCTGGGCCAATCTGGCGTACAGGGTGACCGCATCTGAATTGACCGAAAAGGAATTGAACATTATAAAGGCGCAGACGGAAGTGCTCCTGGAACAGTTTTTAAAAAACAAAAATGAGAAAAAATAGAAAGTCAAGGCTTGTATAAAAATTTTAGAGCGTGTATAATTGTCTTACAAATTAGAACATATGTTCGAACCGGAGGCAATTGTATATGGCTGAAATATGCAATCTTCAGTACTATACCCTGGATAAAATCGCACCTCATCGTCTCGAATACATCCGCATCCGCTTGAAATGGTTCATTGGCATGCTCGGAATAAAATATGCCGAATGGCCCCTCGACTGCACCCGGCTGCTTCAAAAGATGAAAGCGACCCAGGTGATTCCTTTTGAATACGGCTTTTTCAGGCTGTCGGAAAAATACGAAGCCGTCACGGATTACAGCAGCGATCACAATGTCTACCTGATGCAAATTAATCGGAATAAAGTCAACTATCCTTTTGAAACCTCGTCGGACAGAAGGCTGAATTTCACTCTCGCCCATGAAATCGGCCATATCATGCTGGATCATCTTAAAGTCCCGCGTGAGCTGAAATCGAAAAAAGAGCTCTCCGTCGAGGAAAACGAGGCGGATGAATTTGCCGGAAGGCTTTTGCTTCCGGATTTCATGCTGTTGAACTGCAATTATACTTCCCTGGATTCCGTCGCTCAATTTTTTATGATTTCGAAAACGGCGCTCTGGATGCGCCTGAACAATATGAAAAGACTGGACCTGCTCCGCTCCAGAAGGGCGGATTCCTGCGGCAACTGCGGAAATGTATCCTTTACAGCCTTTTCGGCGTTTTGCGCCATTTGCGGTCAGCCGGTACGCAATGGCTTCAAGGGAATCCGCAGGATCTGTTACCCGGAGGAGATAAAAACGGACCGATATAAAAGAGTTGTTTCCTGCCCCCTGTGCCATTCCCCCAAAATCGACGCCTCCGGCGAACGCTGCGGCATTTGTGGAACCTATATATTCAATTACTGCATAAGCTACTTTGAAAACGGCAGGGGCGACTGTTCCAATGCCAATTCCGGGAACGCCCGGTTTTGTGAATCATGCGGAAGGCCGACCTATTATTATCAGAAAGGCCTCCTGCGTCAATGGCAGGAAGCCCTGGATAATTCATACGTTGCGGAAGGAGATGCGGTTTACGGATAAGCAGGAATCACAGACTCTCGATCCATTTTAACAACTCGTCAAATCCTTCCCCGGTCCGGCAGGATATCTCGAAAACACGCACGTTTTGGTTGATGGCGCGAATGCCTTTATAGAATGCTTCCTTGTCGAAATCGATGTAGGGCAGCAAATCTGTTTTGTTCAATATGATCACATCGGCCGCCTCGAACATGGAGGTGTATTTGAACGGCTTGTCGTGGCCCTCGGGAACGCTGGCGATCACCAGCTTCAAGCCTTCGCCCAAGTCGAAGGAAGAGGGGCATACCAGATTTCCTACGTTTTCGATGAAAAGCACGGTATCATCGAAACCCTTATCCCCTTCCACTACGGTATGGATCATATTCGCATCCAGATGGCATCCGCCATTGGTGTTGATCTGTACCACGTGCACCCCTTTTTCATCAATTTTCTGGGCGTCTATGCTGGATGCGATATCTCCTTCAATTACGCTGAAACGGCGCTTGGAGAGCTCCATCAGCTTCATGATAGTGCTTGTCTTGCCCGCGCCCGGAGATGCCATCACATTGATTACTTTGATTCCGCGCTCCTTGAAATAGTCCCTGTTGGAGTCGGCCACCTTGTTGTTGACGTCCATGATATTTTTCATTACCTTGATTTCCATACTTACTCTACCTCCATACTCTCTATATAAAACTCCTTGCCCGCGTCCAACAGCCTGCCTTCCCCCCCGCAGGCCGGGCAGTCGAAGCCGCTGCGCGGCTTCTCGTATTCGGCCCCGCAGGAACGGCAGGCCAGCATCGCGGGCATCCGCCTGAAAAGGAGCTTCGCTCCCTCGGCCGGCGTTCCGCGGCTGATGATGTCGAAATACATTTCGACGGATTCGTCGATGATCGACGACAAATCGCCAATCACCAGCCGGATCTCCAGGATCTTCTTCGCTCCTGCTGCCTCGGCTTCTCTGTTTGCTACCTCTATCAGGCCTTTTGTTACGGCATACTCGTGCACGGTATCACTTCCTTAAACTTTAAAGGGCTGCCTTCACAGGCAGCCCCACTGTCCTTCTATTACGTCCTGCTTTAACCAGCCGTCTATCGGCCGGCTTATGCGCCTTTGCTGCATTTTAAGTGTCCCGCAAAATCGTCCGCAGACCTATTGGCCATCTTCTCGCTGCTTCTGGCGGATTTCTGCGTCCTCCGGGAGCCTCTTACCGCTCTCGTCAGTTTGTCGCCGCTTACTCCGCCTTCTTCTCGTCGATTCCGGCAGTCGCTAGGGCTACTGGGGTAGCCGCCGGAGTTGCTGCTACCCTATTCGGGGCCTTACTCCGCCTTCTTCTCGCCAGTTCCGGCGGTCGCTGCAGCTACTGGGGTTGCTGCCGGAGTTACCGCTGCCCCGGTCGCCGGAGCCGCTACTGCCGGAGCGGCAGCTTTCGGAGTTGCTGCGGCAGGCGCCGCTTCCTTCGGCGGCTTGGGCGCCTGGATCGACTTCCTCTTTTCCTTCACCAGAGCGGACGTATTATGCGCCTCATGGTTCAGGATGCACTTCTTGGGGCAAACCTCTTCGCAAACATTGCATATGATGCATTTGAACGGATCGATCTCCCAGCTTTTCTCGTTCCTGTCCACCGTGATTGCACTGGACGGGCATTTCTTGCTGCAGATGCCGCAGAAGATGCAGTTGTCTATCTCAATGCCGATATGCCCCCTCGTATTCTTGAAAGTACTGCGTACTTCCTTCGGATACTGCCTTGTCGCCGGCTTGGAAGACATATTCTTGAATATATTGCCGATCATGTCAAACATGTATGAACCTCCACTCTTTCAAACCCTTTGGGATGCGCTCCCGCCGGACCTTCATTTTGCCTTGCCTTCGAACCTGTAAATCACAGCCTTGCGCTTTATCTTTCGGTGCAGCTGATGCAGGGGTCAATCGTCAGGATCAGCACCGGCACGTCGGCCAGCTCGCTCCCCGGAAGCATCTGAAGCAGCGTCGGGATATTTGCGAAGGTAGGCGTGCGGACCCTCATTCTCTCCAGGTTCTTCGTCCCGTTGGCCCTAAGGTAGTAGAGCACTTCGCCCCTGGGCTGTTCCACCCTAGATACCACCTCTCCGGTGGGGTTGCCTTTGAAGGGGGCGGCAATTTCGCCTTCGGGAAGCTTGTCTATAGCCTCTTCGATCAGGCCGATGGACTGGTAGACCTCCTTCATGCGGACAAGGGTCCTTGCATAGCAGTCTCCGTCCGTGTACACAACCGGTTCAAACTCCAATTCGCCGTAGGCGGCATAGCCGGTAGTCCTGAAATCCTGCGCAATGCCGCTAGCTCTCGCCATCGGTCCAACGGCGCAATGCCGCTGCGCGTCTTCCTTCGTCAGCGTGCCGACGCCCACAAGCCTCTGCTTGACGGTATAATCGTTCAGGAAGACGGGTTCGATCCGCTTCATGTCGGCCTTGATCTCATCCAGGATAATCTTGGTCTTAACCAGCAATTCCTTTGAAATATCCCGTCTGGTTCCACCTATGGTGTTTGCGGAGATGATAACACGGCTGCCGGCGGTCTCTTCCATGATGTCCATAACCTTTTCCCTGTTCCTCCAGATCTGCATGAACAGGCTTTCGAAGCCGAACGCGTCGGCCAGCAGGCCCAGCCACAGAAGATGGCTGTGGATCCTGTGCAGCTCGGCCCAGATGACCCGGAGATAGCGCGCCCGGTCAGGCACCTGGATATTCATCAGGCTCTCGATACCCTGGCAGTATGCAAGGGCGTGCATGCAACTGCAAATACCGCATATGCGTTCAACGACATATACATTCTGCGTAAATTCCTTTAACTCGGTCAGCTTTTCCAATCCCCTGTGAACATAGCCGATAGCGGGAATTGCTTCAACGATTTTCTCATCCTGCATGACCAGCTTCAGATGAAGGGGTTCCGGCAGCACGGGATGCTGCGGGCCAAACGGTATTACTGTCTTAGGCATTGTTTTCCTCCCCCTTCTTCACAATGGTGATCTGCTGCCGGAGCATCGGATTTTCCGGCGCCCCGTCGGACAGCAGCAGGTGTCCGCCGTAATCCACGGCCATGTTTTCCACATCCAGTCCGAACAGTTCCTTCATTTCATTTTCCACCAGCATCGCGCAGAAATAAATCTTGGAGATGCTGGGAACCGAGCTGCCCTTCGGCACGGTGATCCTCAAATTGCGAAGCTCGTAATCCTTGTCGAAATGGTACAGCACGTCAAGGGTATCGTCATTGTTGTCCACACATGTAGCCGTAATGAACCTGCAGCCGTCATACTGCATGTACTGCACCTCGTGCAGCAGCTCCTGTACGGATATCTTCTTTACATTCTCAATCATTTGCTACCTCCGTCCGGCGCGCCCGCACCGGAATTTGCCTCCACCCGGGTCTTGCTTCTGCTTTTCTTCATCTGCTCCGCTTTTTCGTCCATTTTTCCCACTGCCATGACGATCCCGTCGATGATGGCCTCGGGGCGGGGACAGCAGCCCGGGACATACACGTCCACCGGTATAACCTTGTCAATGCCGCCCAATACGTTGTAGCATTCCTTGAAAATGCCGCCGCTGCATGCGCATGCGCCTACAGCCACGACTGCCTTCGGTTCCGGGATCTGATTGTATATATTCTGCAGCACGCGTACATTCCTGTTGTTGACGGAACCCGTAACAACAAGCACGTCGGCATGCTTCGGGTTTCCCACGTTGACGATGCCGAAGCGCTCCACGTCATACATGGGCGTCAGGCATGCCAGTGTTTCTATATCGCAGCCGTTGCAGCTGTTACAGTCAAAATGCACGATCCAGGGCGATCTTTTTCTTGATTTGCTTATAATACCCATTTATCCAGCACCTACCTCCATTAACATCTATTCCAGGCAAACCGCTTTTCGGCTTGCCCTTCCCGCCTGAACCGACTCTCCGGTCCGGCCCGTCCGAACCGGCTTTCCCGATCCGGACTCCCCTATTCAGCCCACCTGACTTGGTTTTCCCAATTCAGGCCGCCTTATTTCATTCTGGCGTAGAGCCAGATAATATTCGTCAGCGCAGCGCCGATACCGATCAGCCAGGTTGCCTTGATCATCCATCTCCAGTAGACTCTGGCGCTGATATTGTCAATCACCAGTTCCAGGAAATAGCTGGCCAGCGCGATCAGAACTCCCACCCACAGGGGCTGTGCAAAGAACAGCGCAACCAGTCCGAGCAGCAATACGAGGTCGATCCAGTGCGTCAACTCTATTATTGCCAGCTGAGGTCCTGAAAATTCCGTCGTCAGACCCTTTACAAGCTCCTGATGCCCATGGTGCGAAGTAGAGAAATCAAAGGGCGATTTTCTCAGCTTGATCGTCAACACATACAGGAACGCGAGGAACACCAGCGGAAGCTTGAACAGCAGCGGCTGTTCGTACTGGAAGACGCTTTCGATCATAAAGCTCTTGGTCAGCAGATAGATTCCGACCGTCATCATCAGCAGCACCGGCTCATACGCCAACATCTGGATGATTTCCCTCTGGGCCCCGATCTTGCTGTACGGCGACCGGACGCTCATGGCGCCGATGACCAGCGAAAGGTTCGAGAACGTCAGAACAAAGATCAGCATCAGCAGGTCCTGCTTAAATACCAGCATAATCAGCGATGCCGCCGCAAAAAGCAGATACCCCAGGACATACACCATCTGGGTTTGATTGACCGTGATCCTCTCCTTGCCGAACAGCTTGAAGAAATCATAGAAGGGCTGCAGGACCGGCGGGCCCATTCTGTTCTGCATGCGAGCCGTAATCTTCCTGTCCAGCCCGGTGAGGAAGCCTCCGATCAAGGGAGCGGCAATCAATGTAACGATTGAAATCAGTATCGTATTCAATGTGCTCATTATATCACCACCCCGAACATAATCAGTATTATGGCCACAGCCACCAGATTCACCCAGAGGGTAAGGTTTTCTTCCCCAAGGATGTTTTTAAAGTAATAATTGTGCACGATGACCTCTTCCCGTCTATCGCCGGGACCTACGAACGCCACGCCCCGGATGTCGTCGGGGATGTGCTCGCCGCCCATATACGGCGGTTTGATTCTTTCCGCCTTGGTCCGGATGGAATAGAACGGAATCGTCATGATGATGGCGAACAGGATAATGAAGAACCCGATGGAGGTAAAGCCGCCCATCAGCACCTTTCCGCCGTTATTCAGCAGGAGGCCGCCGTTTCCGCCCGTCAGCGTATTGGCGTCGCTCAGTCCGGAGGCCGCAAGCTGCGGGGAAACAAAGGTATTGAACATGGGAACGATCAGGATGCTGGCCGCCATTACAATGACCAGAAGGATGGCCAGCGAAGCCTTGACCGAGGCCCTGAGCTTCTCACGGGGATATTTCTGCTTGTAGGACATGGTCAGGATGATCCCGATCCATTTTGCCCAGAAGAATACGGTAAACGCGCTGCCCATGATAATGAGCACCAGCACCAGCGGCAGATGGACGGCCGCCTCGATGGCCAGCCACTTTGTCATCAAAACGCCGAAGGGAGGAAGCAGCATGGAAACCATGCCCAGCACGGTGATCACCGTGGTAAACGGCATTTTCTTCATCAAGCCCTGCATATCCTCGATGTCCCGGCTGCCGATGCCATGCTCGATGGTTCCCACGCAGAGGAACAGCAAACCTTTTGATACGGCATGGAATATGATCAGCATAATTGCCGCGCCCAGGGCAACCTTCGTCCCGATTCCCGCACAGCAGATTATAAGGCCGAGGTTGGCTATGGTGGAATAGGCCAGAACCCTCTTGGCGTTGCGCTGGCTGACGGCAAGCGCCGAGCCCGCAAGGAACGTAAAGCCGCCCACGGCTGCTACTACCGTTCCAAGGATCGTATCACTGAAGGCAGGAGCAAAACGGACCACCAGATAAACGCCCGCCTTTACCATCGTACTGGAATGCAGGAGGCCGGAAACCGGCGTCGGCGCCACCATCGCGCCAAGCAGCCAGCTCTGGAACGGGAACTGGGCGGATTTCGTAAAGCCCGCGAAGCACAGAAGTCCCAATCCGACCGGCAGCAGGCCCGCGAAGACCGCCGTCGGCTTCATGCTGACCAGTTCGTCGATGGCTATGGTTCCCACCGCATTGTATATGAATATGATGCCGATTGCGAATGCAACGCCGCCCAGCATGTTGATCCACAAAGCCCGGACGGCATTGCGGACCGCTTCCTCCGTCTTGTCGTGGGAGATGAGGAGGAAGGAGCAAAGCGTTGTGACTTCCCAGAAGAAGTACATCCACATGAGGTTGTTTGTCATAACCAACCCGTTCATCGCGCCCAGGAATACGAAGATAATGATGAAGAATCTGGGCTGCTTTGATTTTTTGAGGTGCTGATGCTCTTCATGCTCATGCATGTAGCCCAGCGCAAAAATCATGATGATCGGTCCGATGATGGAGATGAGCAGGATCATCACCAGCGAAAGATAATCCAGCACAAACGCGTTGGCCGGCTCCTCCACGGCGCCGAAGAGTTCAAAAAGCACCACCGGTATGAGCTGAAGCACCGCAAGCACCGATATCAGCGGTTTTCTAAGCGAAAAACCTATATAAATGATATAGATAAGCAGCGCCAGGTCCAGCAGTTCGATAATCAGGTTTACATCAATAACAGGTGATTCAAAACCCAGGGTAATTTTGCCCCCGGCCGCCATCAGCTTGCCTACGAGGGTTATAGCCGTGGCCGCCAGAATCAGTGCTGCAGTTACTACGATGATGCCGCGGCCGGTCTTGCCCCTGACAGCAAAGCAGATTGCGGCGCAGAGCACCGGCAGCAGTATTGCTATGGCCAGTAATAGAGTTGTTTCCACGATCGTGCCCCTTTCAAATAATTTCAAGCACTTGCTGCAAAAAAACAATTGGCCCCTTTGCCAATCTCATCTACAGCATGCTGCCGATTGAAGGCCCGTTAAAATGGAACTCCCGCCAAGCGGAAGGGTTTTATTTTAGCCGGCCCATAACAGCATTATAATATTACAATATTTCTAGTACAAATTCAACTATCGAAATTGACTAAAAATACATTGTCACGTCTGTCAAACTCTCTAAATCAGCGGCATGGAAGAAATTTAGTTGGATTTTGTATACATACATGACCTATAACAGGAACCCTGCGGCGACTCTGTCTATCCCTGCCAGGTCCTTGCATACCATGATCTGTCCGAATCTCTCCGCCATCAGCTTCGCTACCTCCGCAGCCTGGTCATACCCTGTTTCGAAAGCAAGAATTCCCTCTCTGCGTAAAAAAGCAGGCGCATGCCGGATAATCTCCCGGTAGAACTGCAGGCCGTCAACGCCTCCGTCCAGCGCCTCCCTGGGCTCGTGGTCCCGCACTTCCCTCTGCAGCCCGGCTATATCCCCCGTCCGTATATAGGGCGGATTGGAAACAATCGCATTGAATTGTTTACCCGCAATTCCGGAAAACAAATCACTTTTTACAAATTCAATCCTGTGGGCAACCCCGTTTGCGGCGGCATTTCTTTGCGCCGTATCCAGCGCGGCCTGCATCTTATCGACCGCCGTAACCCTGCTGTGGGGGAGGAAGCGGGCCAGGCTGACCGCTATGCAGCCGGATCCCGTCCCGATGTCCAGTATTTCAAAAGGGGGTTCCCGTCCTGGCCCGTTCGCCTGCAATTCTTCCCTGGATCGGACCATTTTCATCACGGTTTCCACCAGCAGCTCGGTATCCTGCCTGGGGACCAGAACGCCGGAACCTACTTCAAAAGGAAGCGACATAAACTCCTGGGTCCGGGTGATATACTGCAGGGGTTCGCCGGCGGCACGGCGTTCCAGCATGCGGGAAAAGGCCGTCCACAGCCCGTCGTCCAGCACATCGGCGCCATGGGCGAAAAGAAAGACGCGGTCCCGCCCGGCGGCAAAACACAGCAGAGCCCCGGCATCGTTTGCCGGGGCTTCGTTGCCCGCCTGTTTCAATCGTGCGATCCCCTTTTTATATGCTTCCCCTACCGTCATCGCTTTTTACCACTTGTCCGACTCGTCCTGGACAATCACGTTCTGCAGCGCGACAATGGCCACTTCGATCATCGAATCGTCCGGTTCCCGGGTGGTCAGGTACTGGAAGAGCATGCCCGGCGCATTGATGACCTTCATGACCGCCCAGTCCGTATGCCGGCCGGCAAATCTCAGGATTTCATACGACACCCCGGCAACCACGGGGATCAGCGCAAGCCGCAGCAGCGCATTGATAACCGGATGGTACCAGCCGAGGAAGGAAAACATAATGATACTGACGATCATGACCAGGAAAAGGAAAGAGGTTCCGCAGCGCGGATGCTTTGTCGTATACTTCCTTACGTTCTCCACAGTCAACTCGTCGCCGTGCTCGTAGCAGTGGATGGATTTATGCTCTGCTCCGTGGTACTGCCAGACCCTTTTAATATCGTTCAGCAAAGTCGCCAGATAAATATACCCGACAAAAATGACGATTCGGATCAGCCCTTCAAAAAGGTTGTAGTACACTACGCCGATGCCGGTTTTGCTGAAATGCAGAAAGCTTGCCAGCAGGTTCGGCAGCAGGATGAACAGGCCGATGCTCAGGGCCAGCGACAAAATAACGGAAAAGTAAATGACAGCGTCCTTCCCCTTCTCCTTGAAAACCCGCTCGATAAACGCGTCCACCTTGGAGGGCTTGGTCTCCTCCTCTTCCAATTCCACAAAATCCGCCGAATACATCAGCGCCTTCACGCCGACGATCATCTGCCGGAAAAGGTTTACACAGCCCCGTACAAAGGGGATTTTCGCCCACCTGGATTTGGCCGGCAGCGGCTTTTTATCCAGTACGATCTCTCCGTCCGGTTTTCTTACCGCGATGGCGATATTTTCGGGGCCCATCATCAGGAGCCCTTCCAGCAGCGCCTGTCCGCCGATTGTTGTTTTTTTCATAATTTCCCCCGGTTCTAATGGACCGGCCAGCCGCCGGACCCAAAATAGATCAAAATCCACGATGCCTTACAACACTGTGCCTTATAAAAAAATAAAGGCTGAAAATTGGTTCAGCCTTTAGTGTACCACCTTTATACACTTTTTTCAAACGGCAATTCCATTGCCGGTCCGTATTCTTAACCGCGGTCGTCCACGATGCCGAATTTCTTCTTGAATTTCTCCACACGTCCTCCGGTGTCAACAAGCTTCTGCTTGCCTGTAAAGAACGGATGGCATTTGGAGCATATTTCAACGTGCAGGTTCTTCTTCGTGGAACCCGTCGTGAAGGTCTCGCCACAAGCGCACTTTACCACTGCTTCGCTATACTTGGGATGGATGTTTTCCTTCATCTCGATTCACCTTTCTTCGCCTTTCTGCAAAATAGTTGTTGCCATTTTGCTCACGCAATAAAGCAAAGGTATTTTAACATATTCCGCAAACTTAAGCAAGCACAAATTTTTTCTTGACAAACATTCAAACGATAGAATAAAATGTTTGATAGTTAGAAGGAGGAGTTATGGAAGCACAGGATAAAAGGATTTCTATTTTGAAGGCCGCAAGCGCCTGCTTTTCCCGTTACGGCTATGAAAAAACCACCCTCGACGATATTGGAAAGCTGGTAGGCCTGAATAAAGCGTCTTTGTATTACTATTATAAAAATAAGGAAAGCATTTATACCGAGGTGATTTACTATGAGGCCAATGACTTTCTCGCCGCCGTATTCGAGGAGGTCCATAAAGTCCAGGGGTGTAGCGAAAAAATAACGGCCTATCTCTCCCAGCGCCTGAGATACGTCAGAAGCGCGGTCAACCTCAGCCAGCTTTCCATCGACAGCAGGCAGCAACTGGCTCCCCTGTTCGGAGAAATGTATGCCAGGATTACGGAAAAGGAAGCAAATATGCTGGCGGAGGTGCTGGCTGCGTGCATGAAAAACGGCGAACTGGCCCCTTGCGATGCAAAGAAGGTCGCAGACGGCATTCTGACCGTATCGCTGGCGGTCTTGAACAGTCATGGGGCCTGCAATCCCGACATGGATGCGGCAGCCTGCAAGGAAGGGCTGGATGAAGCGACCTTTATCGTTGAATTGATCCTGAAAGGGCTAAAAGCAGAGAAGCAAGTATAAAAATAAAAATTGGAAAGAAAGAAGGAAATTTATGAAGAATGTTTTGGAGTCCATACGGAAGAGGCGTTCAATAAGAACATACGACACACGACAGGTGGAAAGCGGCAAGCTCAAAGAACTGAAAGAGTACCTGGCGGACAGTGCAAAGGGGCCTTTCGGCAATACGGTCCGGCTTCAAATCGTCGAGGCGGCGGAGAATGAAAATTTTCAACTGAAGGATTATGTCTCCTACGGTAATGTAAAAGGGGCTTCTCTATTCCTCGCCGGCGCAGTCAAAAAAGGAGAAAGGGCCTTTGAGGATTTCGGCTACTGCATGGAAAAAGGCATCCTGGCGGCAACGTCCCTCGGACTTGGAACCGTCTGGCTGGGCGGCTCTCTCAACCGGAGCAGGTTTGCGCAGGAGATGAACGCGGCGGAGGATGAACTGGTTCCGGCCATTACCCCTCTGGGCTACGCTTCGGAGCATAGAAGCGTAAAGGACCGGCTCGTCCGTGCCGTGTCCGGCGGCAACAACAGGAAGGATTTCGGCAGTCTCTTTTTTGAAGGGAGCTTTGCCTCCCCTCTTGACCGGCAAGCCTGCGGAGGATACGCCGAAGTACTGGAAGCCGTAAGGCTTGCGCCTTCCGCTTCCAACAAACAGCCCTGGAGGCTTCTGAAGGAGACGGGCAAATCGGTCTATCATTTTTATATGGATGAAGACAAAGCATATAATAGTGCACTCAAAGATATTAAAATACAAAACCTGGACATGGGCATAGCCCTGTGCCATTTTGAGCTGGCGGCCCGGGAGCTGGGCCTTGAGGGCTCATGGCAGATTGAGAAGCCCGCGCTGGATGCCGGCCCGCTTCTTTACCTGGTCACCTGGAAGGGCTAGCCCCTCTTGATTAAAGGACACCTACCATATTGTTTTGGATATTCTAATATTGCTGTCACTCGTGTGCGGGATTGTTTTTGTTGTGCGTCAAAGAACCGAATCGAGGGGACGGTTCTTTTGATTATGCACAGGATGAGCAATGCAAATCACTTTGTATGCGGCGTTTTATATCAACATCTCTTCAGCAAATAATTTAAGACGCATTAGGTTTACAGAACTTTACACTGTAACCCCAATGCATTTTATATCGTTATCTCTTAATTAATCAAAAGAACCGTCCCCGTGATTACCGATTTGCAACAAAAGGGGGCCCGAAGGCCCCCTTGCTCTGTTTCTGACGAATCTTACTTTTCAAGGAATGACTTGTTTATGCTGTTGACGAAATCCTCGTTGGTCCTGGTCTGCATCAGCCGGCTCAGGATCATTTCCGTAACGTCCGACGCGCCGAGATTGCTCATGGCCTTCCGGATCGCCCAGATGCTTTCTATTTCCTTCTGGTTTAGCAGCAGATCCTCTCTCCTGGTACCCGACTTGTTGATGTCAATGGCCGGGAAAACCCTCTTTTCCGACATCTTCCGGTCGAGCAGGATTTCCAGGTTGCCGGTGCCCTTGAATTCTTCGTAAATGACATCATCCATGCGGCTGCCGGTTTCGATCAGCGCTGTGGCAATGATCGTGAGGCTTCCCCCGAACTCGATGTTCCGCGCCGAACCGAAGAACCGTTTCGGGCTGTGCAGCGCGCCCGGATCGAGACCGCCGGACAAGGTCCTGCCCGTAGGCGGGATCGTGAGGTTGTACGCCCTGGCAAGCCTGGTGATACTGTCAAGCAGGATCACGACATCCTTCTTGTGCTCCACGAGCCGCTGGGCTCTTTCAAGCACCATTTCGGCGACCTTGATGTGGTGATCGGGCACCTTGTCGAAGGTGGAATAGATGATATCGCCCTTGATGGAGCGCTGCATGTCCGTTACTTCTTCCGGACGTTCATCGATGAGCAGCACGATCAGCTCGATTTCCGGGAAATTGGTCGTGATCGCGTTGGCTATTTTTTTCAGCAGGATCGTTTTACCGGCTTTCGGCGGCGAAACGATCAGTCCCCTCTGGCCTCTCCCGATCGGGGCGATCAGGTCGATCAGCCTTGTGGAAAGCTCCCTGGGGGTCGTTTCCAGCGTAATGCGCTGATCCGGGTAGATGGGGGTCAGATTTTCAAAAGCCACCCTCTTGGATGCAATATCCGGCGTATCTCCATTAACGGTCTGAACATAGAGCAGCGCCTGGAACTTTTCGCCTTCCTTCGGGATCCGGCCCTTGCCTTTGACCTTGTCGCCGGTTTTCAGGCTGAACCTTCTGATCTGCGATGGCGATACATAGACGTCCTTGGTGCCGGAAAGGAAATTGTCGCTGCGCAGGAAGCCGTATCCGTCGGGAAGCACTTCCAGAACGCCCTCTACCGGATCGTCGCTTTCAATCTTCTCCCCGCCGTTCTGCTGGAACTGGGGACGGCCTTCCTGCTGCTGGGGCGCCCAATTCTCCCGCTTCTGCTGGTCATAAGGCCTGTACGCGGGCCTTTCATCCGTCCGCTGCTGCTCGTCGGGCCTTGCCGTTTCCGGCCGGACCGACTCACCCCGCGGAGCATCCTCCGCCTCATACCGGTTCTGGTTCTGGACAGGCGCTTCCGCGACGCGGCTCCGGTCGTCCTGCTGCCGGTATTCCGCAGCGTTGGGACGGTCGCCGTTGTTCTGTCTTTGCTCGTACGGTTTGTTATATCTGGGTTTGAACGTATTCTGTCCCTTATCGGCCATGGCAAGCCTCTTATGGTGCGGTACGCCTGCGGCCTGCTCCCTCCGCGCTTCCGCTTTTTCGGGAGCGCCGGTCTGCGCCGCCTCCGGCCGGACCGCCTCCCTGGGCGCAGCCTTGGCTTCCGCTTTCTGCTCCGCCTTTGCTTCCGCCTCGGCCTTCGGCCCTGCCGCCGCTTCGCTTTCCTGCTTCGCCTCTGCCTTTGCCGCCGCTCTCGGCTCCTGCTTCTGCTCCGCCCTGGCGCCCGCTTCGGCCTTCGGCTCCGCCGCCGCTTTCGGCTCCTGCTTCTGCTCCGCCCTGGCGCCCGCCTCGGCCTTCCGCCCCGCCCCCGCTTCGCTTTCCTGCTTCGCCTCCGCTTTCGGCCCAGCTTTTGCTTCCGCCTTACCCTGCGGCTTATGCGCCGCTTTCGAAGGAGCTTTCGCTTCCTTCGCCGGTTCTTCCTTCTCCTCCGGCTTTACCCCGGAAGAGACGGCAGCCCCCTCCTCCGGTTCTTTTGTCGTTTTGCTCGGCCGGCCTCTTTTCGATTTCCTTAATTTGGCCCCTTCTCCCGAGGCGTCTTCCTTTTCCGGAGTAAACCCGGCAGGGGCTCCGGCTTCCGCGGGCGCCTCCGCCTTCTTCTCCGCGGCGGCAGGCAATTCAGCCGCATTCGCCGTTTTTTTGGCTGCGGCCGGATCCGTTTTCCCCTTCGGCGGCTCCGGGGCCTTTTTGCCCTTCTTCTTTGCTTCACCGGCATCTTTTGCCGGTTCTGCCGCCTGGGGCGCCTGCTCTTCCTGCTCTATTTTCTGAAGCTTTTTGCCTCTTTTTGCCTTGTCGGACGCTTCTTCCTTCTTCCCTGCGGGCTCCGCCTTTCCTCCGCCACGCACGGCGCTCCCTTCCTCTTTGCGCCCTACCCTGTGGATTTCCTCGATCAATTTTTCCTTACTGCTTTGCGAGGCATTTTTAATCCCCATCATGTTTGCTATGTACTGCAAATCCTCAAGAGATTTTGCAGATAGATTTATTTCCTCCATAATCCACCACCTTGTAAAAAATATATATTTGTACGAATAGCAGAGATTCTACCGAACACCCGTGCCAAATGAAGCTTCAAGAATTTATTTGCAGAAACGTGCCGGCCGCATAACAGAAGTCAGACCTGTCGCTACACTAAACATATGAAACTCTCTTGAATAATTGGGAAATCATAAACAAATAGAATGTTTCTCGAATACTACCGAACCTATTATAGCATCCGCCGCACGGATTGTCAATCTCATCCTGTACGCCCGGATACCGCGTCGGCGCCATTGCGGAATCCATTTCGCCCCGCGGGCTATTTCCCGGTCTTGTCGCTCAGCTCCCTGGATAAAAGCTCCTTGCCGTTTTTTAATTCATACTCAAAAAGATCTCCTGTTATGGCAATCCGGCTTTTCGTCAGGATATCTTTCAAATCCTTGTTTTTCGCGGCGGGTATCCTCTTGCTGCCGCCGCACCTGGCGCATTTGAGCAGGATGCAGTCCGATAGAAGCACCAGCTCTATGTTTACACTTCCGCATTCGCAGAAGAGGTCTCCCTTTAAAGCAATATCATGGATCCTGTTCAGCGTGTCGAACATGACCTGCGTATTGTCAAAATAGCTTTCATATCCATACCGGTCGATCATCTCGTCAAACTCTTTTTCAAGGCTGTCCACCTTTTTGCGCACGGCCTCGTCCCTTCCGACAAAGCAAATCTTCATCCCGGTTTCGGGGCAGTTGAAAACAATCGGCTCCCCCGTCAGGATATTCCTTTTTGACAATAGATAAGTATGTTCATTTCCGCATCCAATGCATGGAATACCGATCAGAAAACTGCCTTCACACTCCCGTTTTATATTTACGAATGACTTCCTGCAACGGCATGACAAGCTGAAATCCTCTTTATACGATAAAGCAAACAGCGAGATATTGAAGAATTCGAAACTCCCGCATGAAGTACATTTGTAAGCGATGGTGACACTAGTGTCTATCAGCATTTTTCCCACCTCACATAATAATATTCGCCGTTTATAAAAAAAATCCTGCAAAGGGGCATGAATTAACCGCATCGTGGAAAGCTTATTGCAGAGGCACAAAGGACGGAGGTACCGGTATGGCAAGCTTGAAGCAGGAAATGCGGGAAAAGTTTGAAACCCGCAGCTCCATGGCCTTTTGGGAAAACAATTCCGGATTCGAGGAGGGCCTGCTTGAAAAAATCATGAACCTGGCTTACGCAAGTCTCAGGCCTTATACGGACAAGCGCTGGGACATTACCGCCGTCCGGTCTCCCGTGCTGCTGCAGCGGCTGAGCCGGGCGGCGGACGACCGCAGGATCCCGGATTGCGCCCTTGCGCTGCTCATCTGCGACTCCGAGGAAATACCGGTGAAACCGGCTGAAAATAAAGGCCCTGGAAAAGAGGTGGCCGGCAATAGCCGTTTGCCCGACAGGACCAGAACTACGGAGCAGGAGCTTGAGCTTTTTTCCCTATCCGTAGGCTATGCTGCCAAATATTACTGCATCGACTGCTTTACCGGGAAAGCTTTCGACCCGGCAATGGTAGCGAGGGAATTTCCCCTGAACCGGCGCTCTCCGCTGCTGATCATCGGTCTCGGCTGCTTCAGGAGCAGCGGCGCAGCGGCGGTATTGCCGGAACCCGCCGCCCATTTCCGGGCTGAAGCCATAAGAATATTGTAAGCAAGCGACAAAACCATCTCGTATCCGTATATATGTGCTATAATTGATTCTGTTATGACGTAAGGACCTGTTAAGAAGGCCCCCGGAACAAAGTCAGCCGGCACGGCAGAGATAATTCGTGCCCGGAACGAGGTAATACAAATGGATATTTGGGGATATACGGCACTTGTGATTCTGGCAGCGGCAGCCGCCGTTCTGCTGCTCCAATTTAAAAAGCGCGGCGCCAATAAAAAGCTGAACCAGCGGATAAAGGCCCAATGGGGGCGGAAAAGCAGCGAAAAATATCGCGATGAAGACCGGACGGCAATCCGGTGCTATTTTGACAACCTTCGCGACGCGGAGCCGGAAAGGCCATTTTTGGACGACATTACCTGGAACGACCTCGATATGGACAATATCTTCAAACGGCTGAACAGCACCCACTCCAGCACAGGGGAGGAATACCTGTACGCCCTGCTCCGGGAGCCCCTCACCGACCCGGCCGCACTTGCGGAGCGCAGCCGGCTTGCGGAATTCTTCCGGCAGAGCCCGGAGCACCGGAATCGCCTGCAGTTTATGCTGGCACGCCTCGGGAAGGCAAGATTCGCCGGGGTATCGAACTATTTCTTCAGCAGGCAGGAGTACAAGCCCTTCCGCCGGATCAAATACCTCCTTCAGCTGGCGGCGTTCCTGCTGTCTCCAGTGGTTATCGTCTTAAATCCGCCGATGGGCATCCTGCTGCTGATCGCGGCCTTTTTCTATAACATGACCACTTATTACACGGCAAAGAATGAGCTTTCCGCGCAGCTGAACACCATGAGCTACATGGTAAACCTGATCTCCTACTCGAAAAAAATAGCCAATTGCGGCATCCCGGAGCTGGCCGGATACACGGATAAACTGAAAAAGACCGCTTCCGCCATGAAGGGCGCCAGCGTCAGCTCCTTTTACCAGATCTTCTACAGCTCCCAGGACCCCCTTACCGAGTATGTGAAGGTTGTTTTCCTTGTGGAGCTGATCGCCTTCGAAAGCATCAACCGCAAGGTGTCCAAACACCGGAAGGAGCTCCGGGAGCTTTTCGAAACCGTGGGCCTGCTGGATGCCATGATTTCCGTCGCTTCCTTCCGGGAAAGCGTGCCGTTTTACTGCACGCCCGTCTTTTCCGCCGCCTCTGCCACCTCTGCCGTGTCCACCGTATCCATCGCCTCCGGTGCCTCCGCCGGGCCGGACAGGGCCGAAAACACCGGCAGGCCCGGCGTCTCCTTCGCGGATATTTACCATCCGCTGATCGACGAGCCGGTCACCAATTCGGCGGAGATGCGCAAGCCGGCCCTGGTCACCGGTTCCAATGCCTCCGGCAAATCGACCTTCCTGAAAACCGTGGCCGTGAACGCCATATTCGCCCAGACCATCGGAACCTGTCTCGCCAAAGCGTATCAAACCTGCATCTTCCGTATTTACACTTCCATGGCGCTGCGGGATGATCTTCAAAGCAGCGAGAGCTACTATATCGCGGAAATCAAGTCGCTCAAGCGGATCCTGGACAGTCTCGGCGACCGGATACCGCTGTTTTGTGTAATTGACGAGGTGCTTCGCGGCACCAACACCATAGAAAGAATCGCGGCTTCTTCCGAAGTCATGCGCTATCTGGCAGGGAAAAACTGCCTCTGCCTGACCGCAACCCACGATATCGAACTGACGGCCATCCTGGAGGGCCTTTTTGACAACTATCACTTCCAGGAAAGCTTCAAAGGGGATACCATTATCTTCGATTACAGGCTGTATCCCGGAAAGTCCAACACCCGCAACGCCATCCGGCTGCTCGAAATCATGGGGTATCCCCAGAGCACGGTCCAGGCCGCAAGAACAAGGGCCGAAGGATTTGAGCGGGAAGGACGCTGGGTAAAGGCAGGGGGACAGGATCGATGAAAAGCAAATCGACGGCAATTTTTTTCGCCATTCTGGCAGCGGCCCTGTTTGGAATAGGCTCTCCCGTGTCCAAGCTGCTGCTGGAGGAAATACCGCCGACCCTGATGGCGGCGCTGCTTTACCTCGGCGCCGGGTTCGGCATGCTGGCCATGAACCTGTTCCGGGGATGGAACAGAAAGGAACGGCTGGAAGCCGGAATGACAAAAAAGGAACTGCCCTATATCGCGGGCATGGTGCTCCTGGATATCGCCGCGCCGGTCTGCCTGATGTTCGGATTAAGCAGGACCACGGCAGCAAATGCTTCGCTGCTGAACAATTTTGAAATCGCCGCTACCGCGCTGATCGCCCTCCTGGTGTTTAAAGAAGCCATCGGAAGGAGAATGTGGACGGCCATCTTTCTCATAACCCTTTCCAGCGCGATCCTGTCTTTTGAGGATTTCAGCAGCCTGTCCTTTTCCGTGGGCTCTTTGTTCGTCCTGCTGGCCTGCCTCTGCTGGGGTTTTGAAAACAACTGCACCCGCATGCTGTCCTTAAAGGACCCCCAGCAAATCGTCGTAATAAAGGGATTCGGCTCAGGAACCGGATCCCTTATCATTGCGCTGGCGCTGAAGCAGTACAGCACAGACCTTTTGTATATTGCTGTGGCCCTATTACTGGGCTTTGTGGCTTACGGCCTCAGCATCTATTTCTACATCCTTGCGCAGCGTGAGCTTGGGGCGGCAAGAACCAGCGCCTATTATGCCACCGCGCCCTTTATCGGCGTTCTGCTTTCCATCCTTCTCTTCGGTCAGCAGATTACGGCCGCCTTTATCGCCGCTTCCATAATAATGATTCTCGGCGCCTTTTTTGCCGCCGTCGAGCACCACCAGCATCCCCATGTCCACGAAGAGCTTACCCACGACCACAGGCACAGCCATGATGACAGCCATCATATCCATACGCATGAATATAAAGTGGATGGGGAACACAGCCACGTCCATACGCATGTGCGAACCGAGCACACGCACAGGCATACGCCGGATGTTCACCATCACCATTCCCATTGAGGGATGACCGAATCATAAATTCCGGTTCTTGAGCGGTTATTATGATTTAGTCATCCCTAAAGAACGAACCACCGGAAATTCTTTTCCGGTGGTTCCTGATAGTCGATTCGTACCTTCTTCAACGGTCTTTAAGATTGCAGGTAATTGTAGATCATAATTGCGCTCTGGCCCCTGGTCAGCTTCGCTTTCGGGTCGAGGTAGGCGCTCTTCGGGTCCACGATGCCCAGACCGGCCGCAATGGCTATATATCCGGTCAGGCCGGAGCTGATGCTGCTCTTGTCCTTGAAGCCGATATTGAAGATCCCCTGGATATCCGCTACCTTGTCGTATTTCAACGCCCGGATCAGGAATTTCACGGCGGTTTCCCTCGTTACAGCGGAAGCCGGCGCTTTTTCGCCCTGCTTGATGATGCCTTCTCTCTGGAGGAAAGCATACAGGTCGTCAACGTCCTTGCTCGAGCTCCTTGCCGTAACGACCGGCCCATAGTAATTCAAGGTCTTGGAGAGCAGGCTGAGGAAATCCTGCTGCGTGATCGCCGAATTGGGTTTGAATTCCGTCCCGTCCAGGTATACGCCGTTTTCGGCAAGCACCATGATCTGTTTTTCGGCGGCATTGCCCTTGATGTCGGAATAGGTGACCTTCACCTTTTCCTTGTATGTGCTTCCGTCGTTATTGAGCAGGCTTCCCGTGGTGATATCCAGGTTGAGCGGTTTGTTCGGCTTCAGTGCGTAAACCAGCGCCACCTTTTTGCTTGCTGAACTTTGTAAACCGGAAGCCACTTTTATAGCGTCTGCGTTTGTGGTGTATTCCAATTTGTATTCAAGTCCCAGCGCGACATTCCCGAAAAGCTTGGCGCCGGCGGCCTCTATGCCCATTGCCCGGTCTACCGACGGGAAGGACAGATTGAACCAGTTCAGGTCAAAGCCGATGATGGTATGGCTGACATTTTCATAATTCACATTGATGCCGTTGCCCGGGAATGCATTTCCGTTGACCAGCCTGCTGTATGCGAGAAAATAATTGTTGTCCCCATTGCCGGTAACATTGCTTTCGCTTGTGATTTTATCGTATTCCACCTGCCGGTAGTATTGGGGGTAGTACTCCTTCAGGAAAGCATCCACCGCAGCCTTGGCCGCCGCTATATCCCCTTCCGGCTTTGCCGTGCTGTCCGTACTCGGAACGCCCCTGTTGAAGCTGGTGATTTCACCGGTTTTGGCGTTGACCGAAACGCTGATGTATTCATCGTATTTCCGCTTGTCCCCGGCCGGCTGCTTGAATTGGAGCGACCATATGTAGTCCTCTTTGGACATCCAGTTTGTGTTGAGGTAGCTGCCCGACAGCACGATATCCGGCGTCAGGTTCAGGAACTTCGCACTCCTTGCGATTTTCTCGGCGTCCTCCTTCGACATCAGCTGGGAGGCGTCCTGGACGGCCTTAAGTTCATCCGGGTTCAACTGGACGGCGGCAGCGGAGCCCCGCATATCCTTGCTTGCGGAAAACGTCACGCTTAAACCGTTTTCGCTGTAATAATAGTTGTTGCCGGTCCTCAAACGCTCGCCGGTTTTGGCATTGATCGCATAATTGCCGTTGTCGTACACCGGTGTATATACGGCAAAGGTGCTTATGGCCTCCTGCGTATAGTTATACTTGTAGATCAGCCTCAATCCGATATTCTTCATGTAGGCCTTCTGCGCTTCCGAAGCCGATAACACGCCGGTTGCCGCCGGGAAGGCCAGGCCGTCGCTCCACTGCCTTGAATAATCCTGCAGCGCGCCCGTTTCCCGGTTGATATTGACCGATACGGTGTCATTATAGAAGGGAATTCCGCCCTCGACCCGGTAATAGGTCAGGTAATAGCTGGTATCCGTCACGCTGCCCTGGTAGTTGTCCTCATATCGGAGCTTTTTGAGAAGCCCCGGCTCAATCGATTCAATGTAGGCGTCCGCTTTGGCCTTGGCGTCCTGCCGGCTCAATTTGGGCAGCTTCTTCGTCTGGAGGTAGTCCGACTGGGAATACTTGTTGTAGCCGAGGATCCTGCCGTTTTCATCGATCCGGACGTTGATGGTTTCCGTCGAGGAGGTATCGTTGTTTCTCCAGTTCAGGCTGAAGACATTCCGGTCCTCCTCTGTGCCGACGCTGGAGCTGAACTTGTAAGTGTCCGGCACCGGGAACTTGGTCTTTGCGATTTTAATGGCTTTTTCAAGGGATTGATCCATCGTGGCGGCAAACGCTCCCCCCGGAATCCCCATCGTCAACAGAAAAACAAGTGCTAAAAGAATTGCAGTCTTTCTTTTCAACTAAATCACCCCTGATTTGAAATTGGTTTTGGTACACTCCTATAGACTTGCAAAACAGTTTTAGGTTCCCGATTTTTTTCCGTTACAGGAAGAAATTTAGGAAGGCATGGACAAGCGGGCTCCAAGCGGTTAATATGAAATGGGACGGAGGAACCAACCAAAAATGATAACCTTTATTTCTGAGAAGGATGAAATCGAATTGAAATCCTATGATCCCGGAACAACGCTCCGGGAGCTGGCCGAAGCCCTTGAGGAATACAGGCTGGCCTGCCCTCTTAAAACCATGGAATGCAAAGGCTGCGGCGAATGCTGCAGCGACAATATACCGGTCCTCGGACCGGATCTGGCGGTATTGCAGGACGGCTTGGGCATGAGCTTCGAGCAGGCCTCGGAAAGCGTTCTGCTGCTTCCCGAGAAGCCGGACCTCGCCTTTCGGCGGAAGGCCATACGGGAAATGGCGGAATCCGCCGCAATTACCCCCCTTGAGGCCGCCGTTCTGTTCGAGTACAACAACGCGGAGCCGATCATCCTTGCAAAGCAGGACGGCGGCGAATGCTGCTTCCTTAAGGATAATCTGTGTTCGAGCTATTTGATACGGCCCTACAGCTGCGGGCTTTATCTGTGCAATATGGGAGAAAAGCTGTCGTTCCTACAGGAGATGGTTATCCGGCAGGGTACCTGGTACGCCTATTATAAGCTGGGCTGGATCGGCGCGGAGGAAATTGCCCATAATCCGTTTCTGAAAACGGACTCCTATGAAAAGCTGCTGGTTGCGGATTTTGACTTCCAACTGGAGGGTGCGCTGGAGCAGCTGTTTTTCTATTTTTAGAACTGTTTTTAAGGCCGTGGCTCGGAGTGCGCACAGAGCGCAAAGCCGGCACCGTGTAAAACGGCGCCGGCTCCATCCTGTAACGGCTTTTTCGGCGGACTAGTTCCTGGTCAGCGTAAAGCCGTCCGCCCTGCACCAGTTGTTCGCATTCGCTTCCTGGTAAATGCCGATCTGGCATTGGCCGTTTGTTACATTGATATTGGAAATGGTTATCTGGGTCCAATTGCTGATCGCGGTGTTGAAGCTGCTTTGCAATTCCGAGCCGCCGTAGTTTTTGACGAACATGCGGCAAACGCCCTGGCCGCCGCTGCTTTTGACCCATGCCTTCAAGGTGTAGGTCCCGTTCGGAAGCCCTGTAACATTTTGATACCTGCTGGCACTGTAGGCCGATGTATAGCTCTGAGCCATACACCACCTTCCTGAGCCATAATGATCCGAATCGTTGCTGTTCGGATCCGCGCTGGAGAGGTTGTCCCAGGTCGACCAGCCGGCCAGCGCGTTCTGGCTGACCCGGTCCGCTTCAAAGGTCGGATTCAGGACATAATTGTTGCCGCCCGCCACGCTCCAGGTTCCTGCCGCGGCGTCCAGATTCCAGTTGCTGTACGAATTAAAGATGGGGGTCGTTCCGCTGAAGGTCACAGGGCACCATTGGTTGTAGCCGGCGCCGTTCCCGGCAAAGTCGCACCAGCGGTCGCCGCAGAAAAGCACGGTCGTGCCGGAGGTTCCGGAAACCGTTACGAAAAAGCCCGTCTGGGATACATGGCAGAAATCCTTATCCGAATTCGTCATGACCCCTTCGCTGGAATAGGACCCCAGGATGCTCGTGGAGGATATGTAATAGCACTGGGAAGCGTTCCAGCCATGCAGGTCGGAGGAGCATACATAATACCTGCCGTTGTACTTGAACATGCAGTTGCCCTCACGCCCGCCGGACGTACTGTGATAGATCTGGGTGGCCGGCTCCACATTCAGGTAGTCGGAGGTCCTCAGCGGTGCAACATATGTGTAGGCCCGCCCGCTGGTGTTTGAGAAGACGAGGTAGGATTTGCCGTCGTCATCCGTAAAAATGGTCTGATCTCCGCTCATGCCGTTCACTACATTTGTAATCGAGGTCTGCACGCGGTTGTAGGTGTAATTGCCGGTTGGCGCGCTGGAGGTCGCGAACAGGATGCCGCTGCCGTTGTTCCCGACGAATTGGGTGACCAGCACATATTTTTTAGTAGTGGTGTTGTAGGCCACTCCCAGGCGGCCCAGCCAGGTGCAGCCTTCCAGACCGGGGGTGCTTGCGGTGAGGATGTTGTTCTCGAATTTCCAGTTGACCAGGTCGGTGGAGGAATAGCAGGTGACCGCATTAAAGCTCGTATCGCTGTTCTTCGCCGTGGGATTGTTGTAATAGGTCACGGCGCCGTTGTATTTGACTCCGTACCAGTAATATGTGCCGTTGAATTTGAAAATACCGCCGCCCTGCGAATAAATAGGGTTGCCGGAGGTATCCTTCCAGAAGGTATCGTTGACTATGGTGTAGCTGGCGGCTTGTACGGCTGAAAGGCCAAGGAGGACGGACAGCGTGAAAGCAAGAACGACAAAAAGGCGCAGAATTCTTCCGCAGGTCTGTTTGTTCAACATGGTTCCATCTCCTCTATATGATTTTTTTGGAGCAGCATGGTGGAATACTGCGGCCGGGACAATAAAATCTCGAGATTTTTACCACAGGGACAGTATATCGGTTCCCTGATTTTTTATATAGAGGATAAAATTTCTTTTATTATTAAATTATTCACTTTTCATCTGCTTTTTTCACCAAAAAACGACAAATACCGGCCTCACGGTGCGGTGAGCACCAGGATGCCTCCGGCCAGCGGCCGCTCCTCGCCCTTGAAGGACGGACGGCTCACCAGCCTGCCGTCCAGGAGCATCTCTGCGGATGCTCCGCCGTCCAGCATGGCGGCGTCCGTCACGCCCAGGGCGAGGAGGTATGCGGCCAGTTCCTGGCCGGTGAAGCCCGCGCTGTAGCCGGGCTGCCTGCCGTCGACCGTCAGCAGGACGACGGTTCCGTCCGCCTGGACGCCGATGGCTGTCCTCGGGTCCCGGTTGGTCAGCACGCCGATCCAGGCGTCCTTCTCCGGCACCACCGCCTTCCCTTCCCGGACAAGCCAGCAGCCGCATTCGTAAGCGTCCGCCTTCCCGTCCAGTTCGGGCAGGTGAGACAGCTGGACGGAGTCCCCGACCTTCAGAGGGATATTTTCTACAGAATATTTTTCCGTGTCAAAAAAGGAGACGAGCATCCCCTTCTCCGGAATTTCCGCTTCTCCGCCGTAAAACGCCGTTCCAGTTACCGTCCCGTTTTCCACGATTGCCGTGATATTCGGCCCGGACGCCCTGTTTGTCTTTCCGTAATAGGGGGTATAGACCGCAACCGCCCCGGAACTCGCCGGCAAGTTATAGCAATTTACGGCAAGGCTGCCCTCTCTGGCAGCGATCCGGTTCCCCGTTTTCTCCCCTGGGGCACTTCCCGCGTTTGTGTTCCCCGCGGCCGCAGAATCGGCTCTACCCGTGCCCTTCTCCGCATATTCCACTGTAATCCTACTCTTCATGTCCTTGATCGCCGCTTTGCCGTTCTCTACGACAAATACGGGGTACTTGCCCGTGGCGGCGGAAATCAATTCGCCATTGATCACCACCATGCCCGCAGGCAGCCCGTATCTGCTGAAGAAGCCTCCGGTAACCGCCGCATAGGCGTTTTTCCGGGCGGACATATTGGAAAGGAGTTCAAACCCGTACAGGATATCATGGGAAAGCACGGGCTGGATCCGTATTCCGGCAGCGCCCGGGTCCACCTCCAGGATATTGATCTCCTGCTTCAGCCCGCTGATCTCTTCCGTTTTATGAATATATTTGACCGCATCGGCTCTATTGGCCCCGCCATCCGTCCCCGGCCCTCCGGTTGCTGCTCCGGACGATTGTCCGTACTCACCCGCTTGCAGCTTGTCCCCGTAAAGCGCATCCTGCAGCCGGACAAATAAAAAATGCCCCGCATATAAAATTATGAAGGACATTACAATACCGAGCAATAGAACGATTACGAGCCTGCTCTGCTTATTCTCCGCTGTTTTCGGGAGCCGGTCCGGTTCCCTGCATTTCCTCTGTTTTCGTCGAATCGCTTTCTTCCGTTCTGGCATGATCGGTTTCTTCCGTCTTACCCGTATTTGCGCCGGCGCCGGTCTTTTTGGCCAGCTGTTTGTATAAAGACTCCGCCAGGCCCAGGCTTCCGGTTTTCGAAACCTGCTCCATGAGCGCGTCGTCCTGCATGGATTCAAAAATCTCCATCCCGGCGTCGTGCTCCACAAGGTCGGACTTGATGATCGTGGCTTTCATGGCCTTGTACATCATGCCCAGCAGGACGCCCTCGAAGTCCTGGCAGGCCTTTTTCAGTTCCTTGTCATCCTTGCTGTTCACAGCAGCTTCCAGCCTTTTGGCGAAGCTGTCGTCGGAGGACTGGGCCGCCGCCCGGGCCGCATCGCTGGTAAAACCGCCCGTCGAACCGGTGGTGATCTTGTTTATATCCATCATTCGCCTCGTCTTATTTTATTATCTCCTGAGACTGTTTGCAATACCGAGCATTTCATCGGAGGACTGGATCGCCTTGGAATTCAATTCATAGGCCCTCTGCGCCACGATCAGCTTGATCATTTCCTCCACGGATTTTACATTGGAGCTTTCCAGGAATTTCTGGGTGATCAGGCTTGTCTGCGTGGAATCCGCCGCCGCGATGGGCGTCCCCGCCGCCTGGGTCGCCTTGTAGAGGTTGGCCCCGAAGGCCTCCAGGCCGTTCCGGTTGTCGAAATAGGTTATGCCCAGGGTCTGGCCCAGGGGAACATACAGCCCCTGGTCGTCCATGTAGCCCAGCTCGCCCTTCTGGGAGACCTGCAGCTTCGAAAGATCGACGTCGATGGTAATCGGGGCGCCGGTTTCATCCAATACCGCGTACCCGTCCGAAGTCGTCAGGGCTTTTCCGCTATCCGTAATGCTTATTTTGAAGCTGCCGTCCCGGGTATAGTCAATTTCGCCGTTGGGGCCCTGGATCATGAAAAAGCCCTCGCCGTCGATGAAGAAATCAAGGGGGTTGTCCGTTTGCTCGGGGTTGCCCGTTACAAAATCCCGGACCGTTGCGTCCAGCGTCGTGCCGTGTCCTACCTGGAGGTTCACCGGCTTGCTTTCGGTGGGCATGACCCGGGCCCTGTCCAGGGTCACGTAAAGCAGATCCTTGAACTCGGCCCGTTCCTTTTTATAGCCCGTCGTATTGACATTGGCGAGGTTGTTGGAAATAATGTCCACGTTCGTCTGCTGTGCGACCATTCCCGACGCCGCCGTCCACAATGCTCTCATCATAATTTACCGGCCTCCTGTTCCTTCATCGATGCTTCTTCTTTATCCTACCCGGCCCACTTCGTTTACCGCCTTGTCCAGCGTGCCGTCTATCGACTGCAAGATCTTCTGGTTGGCCTCATAGGAACGCGTTACCGTTATCATGTCGACCATTTCCCTTACGATGTTTACATTGGAAAGCTCCGTTGCGCCCTGGGCGACCGTGCCTGTAAACGCCCTTGTCTTTGCGCCTTCATTTGCCTCGATCAGGTTGTCTCCCCGCTTCTTGAGCTCGGTCGTATCTTCAAATTCCATTATTTTCAGCTTGTCGATCATTTCGCCGTTCTGCTGGACCGTTCCGTCCTGTCCCACGACAAAATCGCCGCTGCCCAGCACGATGGGACCGTTTTCCCCCAGCACGGCGTAACCGTCCTTTGTCCGCAGGCTGTTGTCGCTGCCTCTTGTGAAGGAGCCGTCCCTGGTGTAGCATTCCTTCGCCCCTCCGTCCGCGTCGGTTACCGAAACCGTGAAAAAGGCGTTATTGCTGTCCTTGATCGCCATATCCAGGTTGTTGTTCGTCGTGGTGATCTGGCCCTGGGTATAGTTTGTAAAGACCTCCCCCACGTCGCTGCCAAGCTCCATCGTGCCGATATCCCGCGTTGAGCCCCCGGTCGCGCCGTAATCCTTTATGATCTTTGTCAATACGGAAGGAAAGCTTTCGAATACCAGCGTATCTTTTTTATAACCGTTGGCGCTGACATTGGCCATGTTATTTGTGACGATGTCCATTTTCTTTTGAAGGGCCAGCATGCTCCAGCCCGATGTATACAACCCTCTTACCATATGTGCTCCTTATGGCGGATTCTTTTCCACGATCAATCCTTGCACTATCAATATTATCGGAAAAAGCGGAAGAATGCTTAACGCCGGATTCACGGAGAATAGCGGCAAAAAGACGAATCTGCTTCAATAATCCGGATGAAAAAAGATGCTGCCCATCGGCAGCATCTTAAAATATCAATGATCAAAAGCTATCAAAAATGTTTTTCCCTGTCTTAGCGCCTGTACTTACTTTCCGCTATGGCACTTTGTTCGATGGCTTCAATGTTGTTCAGCGCTTCGCCCGTGCCCAGCGCGACACAGGATATGGCATCGTCGGCAATAATGACGTTGATGCCCGTCTTCTCCTGCAAAAGCTTGTCCAGTCCATAGACCAGACTGCCTCCGCCCGTCAGGACAATGCCCCTGTCGCTGATATCCGCCGCAAGCTCCGGAGGCGTTCTTTCCAGTACGGCGTGCACCGCTTCCACGATGCTTGAGATAGGCTCTTCCAGCGCTTCCATCATCTCCGCCGATGTAACGGAAATGGTCTTGGGCAGACCGGAGATCAGATTCCGGCCCCGGACGTCCATCGCCACCTCCTGGACCCTTGGATAAACCGTGCCGATATTGATTTTCAGTTCCTCGGCCGTTCTTTCGCCGATCATGATGTTGTGCTTCTTGCGCATATACCGGACGATGGCTTCGTCGAATTTGTCGCCCGCCACCTTGATGGAGGAGGAAACGACCGTACCCCCCAGGGAAATGACAGCGATGTCCGTCGTTCCGCCGCCTATGTCCACGACCATGCTTCCGCACGCTTTTGCGATGTCAATCCCTGCGCCGATCGCAGCGGCTATGGGCTCTTCGATCAGGTAGGTCTTCCTTGCTCCCGCCTGCATTGCGGCGTCGATTACGGCACGGCGCTCCACTTCGGTTACACCGCTGGGGACGCACACCATGATCCTCGGCTTGAAAAGCCGGAAGGCCCTGTTTCCGCAAATTTTATTGATAAAATATTTGAGCATTCTTTCCGTAATGTCGTAATCGGATATGACGCCTTCCCGGAGGGGCCGGATCGCTATGATGTTTCCCGGCGTCCTGCCAAGCATGCGGCGCGCTTCCTCTCCCACCGCAAGCAGCCTGTTCGTATTCTTATCGATGGCAACCACGGAAGGCTCCCGCAGTACAATGCCTTTCCCCTTGATGTATACCAGTACGGAGGCCGTACCGAGGTCGATTCCGATATCCTGTCCCAAACCCAATAAAAACACACCCCTTTATTTCAACCTATCCCTGCAATTCTGGTAAATAAGCAGTCATTTATCCGATTCTTGTAGAAATAACTGCAATGATCTAGATTAATATTACCATATAAAATGAATTATGCAATAGGTGTTATTCCGCGCTGTAATTCACCGCTGTCCTGGCGCTTTCATACGCGCCGGGGCTGGTTACGGAAATGTACACCGTGCCCGCGGTCGTGCCCAGTTGGGTGATCTTGAGCGTCAGCGCCGTAAACCCGTCCGCCACCGTCGCATTCCCCAGCAGGCTTCCCCCGGAAGCCGCATTGTATACCTTGACGATATCTCCTCCAGTCAACCCGACCACATAGATCGTATCGGATTTTCCGCTGTTGTTTGTAATCGTTATATCCGCGGCGTCCGGCGCATCGGAGGTGGGCTCCGCCGCGTAATATACCGCAAGCCTGCCGCTTTCCAGCTTGCCGTATCCGGTGACCGTCACATATACTGTTCCGGCTCCGGTTCCAAGCTGCGATATCTTGATGATAGCCTCCGTATAGCCTTTCGCAACCGTGGCGGACCCCAGTACGGTCGCCCCCGTGGCGGACGAATATACCTTGATGACATCATTGGTGTCCAGGTAGCTTACCGTAACCTGGTCGGACATTCCCGCATTGTTGGTGACATACACGTTGTTGGAGGCGAGGGGATCCGACTGCTTTTCGGCATCATAGCCCGCCTTGACCCGGCCGCTTTCCTGTTCCCCGTATCCCGCCACCGAAACGTACACATATCCGGCGGCAGCGCCAAGCTGTGATATACTGACCGTGGCCTGGGTTTCGCCCGCTTTGACGGCAGCCGCTCCGAGAAGCTTCCCGCCGCTCGCCGCGTTATATACGTTGATGGTATCTCCTTCTTCAAGGAACATTACCGTAACCGTATCTGCAATCTTTGCGTTATTGACCACAACGATATTGCTGCTGTCCGGTGTATCCGTTACGGCTTCTTCCGCGTAGGAGACCGCTGTCCGCTTGCTTTCAAGCTTGTTGCGGCTGGTTACGGAAATGTATACCGTGCCGGAGGCTGTACCAAGCTGGGTAATGTCTATGGTCACCTCCGTATCGCCGTCGCCCACGGTTCCCGAACCGAGCAGGGTGCCGGAGGAAGCCGCGCTATAGACCTTTACATAATCTCCGGACTCCAGGTAGACCATTTCAATGGTATCGGCCAGGCCGGCGTAATTCGTGATCAGAATATTGCCGGACAGCGGGGCGTCCGTGGTCTGTTCGGCGGCATAGGGGACCTCGGTCCTGCTGCTCTCGAGCTTGCCCTTGCTCTTGACGGAAATATATACATTGCCGGCGGCTGTGCCCAACTGCGGTATAGTGACAGTCACATAAGTATTGCTGCCGCTTGCGGTGGCCGAACCCAGCAAAGTCCCGGAGGATGCCTTGTTGTATACGTAAACCGTATCTCCGACGGAAAGGCCGTTGATTTCCACCGTATCCGCCGCGCCGGCATTGTTCTGGATGACGACGCTGCCCGAATCCGACGCAGTGGATTTCGGTTCGGCGCTATAGGTTACTTCGACTCTGGCGCTTTCGGCATACCCCTTTTTCGCCAGCGTGATATAGACGCTGCCGCTCGAAGTGCCGAGCTGGTCGATGGTGACGGTTGCGGAGGAATCGTAGGTGGAAGCGGAGGCCGAGCCCAACAGATTTCCGCCTGTGGAGGCATCGTAAACCCGGATGGTTTCCCCGCCGGAAAGCCCGGTTACCGTGACCGTATCGGATATGCCCGCATTGTTCGTGATTTCCACGGCGGCTGCGGAAGGTGCGGTTGATTTCACTTCGGCTTTATAAGAAACCTTCGTTCTGGCGCTTTCCAATTTGGCGTCCGACGCAAGCGCAACATAGATGTTTCCGGCCGCAGCACCCAACTGGGTAATGCTGATCGTTACGGAAGAATCATAGGTGCCGGCGGTCCCGGAACCGATCAGGCTGCCGGCTTTCGCCGCATCGTAGATGTTGACCGTCTCTTTCCCGGAAAGGCCTTCGACCCGGACCGTATCGGCAAGGCCGGCATTGTTGACTACCGTGATGTTGTCCTCCGAAGGCGCCGCCGTCTGCGCTTCCGCCGGATAAGCCGCCTCCGTTCTGTCGCTTTCCAGCTTGTTGGCGGAGGTAACGGAAATATAGACGCTTCCGGCTGCGCTGCCCAACTGGGTGATGGTGACCGTCACACTGGAAGCGTAGGTGTCCGCCTTGGCCGAGCCAAGCAGCGTGCCCGATTTCTGCGAATCATAGATGTTAACGGTGTCTCCGCCGGATATGCCGTCAACTTTGACCGTATCGGAGGTTCCCACATTGTTTTTGATCGAGATCTCCTCTTCTCCCGGAGCGGCGGACTTGCTCTCCGCGGAATAAGTCACCGCCATGCGGCTGCTTTCCCGCTTCTTGCTCTCCGTAACGGAGAGGTAGACCGTACCGGAAGCTGAGCCCAACTGCTCTATTTTGACCGTCGCCGTCGTTCCGGAGGCAACGGTGGCCGAACCCAGCAGATTTCCGCCCGCTGAGGAATCATATACTTTGACCTGGTCGTTCGTGCTGAGGCCGGATACGACTATCGTATCCGAAGAGCCCGCATTGTTGGTAATGACAATATTCTCCTCGTCCAGGGTCGAGGTTGCCGCTTCGGCATTGTAATCCACCTTGGTCCTGCTGCTTTCCAGCTTGTTTTTGGACGTTACCGTCACGTAAATGCTGCCGGCGTCGGTGCCCAACTGGGCAATGCTGATGCTCACCGAGGTTTCGTAAGTCCCGGCTGTCGCCGAGCCGAGCAGCGTCCCCGCCTTCTGGGTGTCATAAACATTCACGGTATCGCCTCCGGCAAGGCCGGACAGGATGATCTGATCCGCCGCGCCGACATTATTCGTCACAGAGACCTTTGAAGCGGAAAGTGCTGCGGACTGGCTCTCCGCGGTATACGAGACCGCCGTCCTGTCCCCTTCGAGCATATTGTCGCCAGTGATGGAAACATAGATGCTGCCGCCCGTCGTGCCCAACTGGGCTATGGTGATCGTCGCTGTCGTGCCCGAGGCCACCTTGGCCGAGCCCAGCAGGTTTCCGCCCTTCTGCGCATCGTATACCTTCACCGTGTCGTTTGTGTTTAGACCCGTTACCTGGACCGTATCAGGAGCGCCCGCATTGTTGGTGACAATGATATTGTCCGTGCTTGCTTCTCCCGACTGCGGTTCTGCGAGGTAATCGGCCTTCGTTCTGCTGCTTTCCAGCTTGTTTTTGCTGGTGATTGAGACATATACGCTGCCGGCGGACGTACCAAGCTGCGATATCTTGACGGTGGCATACGTTCCATAAGCGGGAACCGTGGCAGAGCCAAGGAGTGTCCCTCCTTTGGCCGCGCTATATACCTTGACCGTATCGTTCTCTGTGAGTCCTGTTACCTCAACTGCATCGGAGCCCCCCGCATTATTGGTCACTGCTATGTTGTCACTGCTTATTGCAGTGGAGGAGGACTCCGCCGCGTAATCCGCCTGGACCCTGTTGCTTTCCAGCTTGCTCGCTCCGGTGATGGAGACATAAACACTTCCTGCGGCGGTACCCAACTGTGCTATGCTGACTGTGACATAGGAGCTGTTGTCGGCTACGGTGGCCGAGCCGAGCAGCTTCCCGCCGGTCGGGGCACTGTATACCTTTACGGTGTCGCCGCCGTTCAGATCGGTTACTTCAACCGTATCCGCCGTTCCGACCACATTATTCGTAACGTTTATGCTGCCCGCGCTGGTGCTGTCGGTTTTGGTTTCCGCCGGATACTCCGCCTTGATGCGGCTGCTTTCGTTTTTGTAAGCGCTGGTAACGGATACGTATACGCATCCCGCCGATATTCCCAGCTGCGTTACGGTAATCGTAACTTCTGTTTTGCCGGAGGAGGCGGCGGCAGATCCAAGCAGCGTGCCTCCGCTCTCGGAATCATATACCTTGACCATATCGCCGGCGGTGAGGTTGGAGACGGTTACCGTATCGGCCCTTCCTGTCGGATTGTTCACTACCGTTATGTTGTAGGCATCAATGGTATCGGAAACCGGCTCGGCCAGGTAACCCGCTCCAATACGGCCGCTTTCCGATTTTCCCTTGCTTGTTATCGTCACATACACCACTCCGGCCGCCTTGCCGAGCTGCGCCACCGTCACGGTCGCCTCGGAGGACGAAGCCGGAACGAAAGCCGACCCAAGGAGCATTCCCCCGGAAGTGCTGTCGTATACCCGGACGACGTCCTGGGCGGTAAGGCCCATGACCTTGACGATATCGGCCTTGCCGGAATTGTTCGTAATAAGGATATTGTCCGTGCTGATCGAGCCCGATGAGGCTTCGGAGGAATAATCCACCTTGACCCTGCCGCTCTCATATTTTCCCTTGCCTTTTGCCGTAAGGAAGACGGAACCTGCGGAAGAGCCCAACTGAGCTACGTTTACCGTCACGTCGTTCCCGGAGGCCGAAACGGTCCCCGTCCCCAGTTGATTGCCGCCCGACAGGGCGTCATATACCTTGATGACATCGCCGCTGTTCAGATTGCCCACCCGGATCGTATCCGCCGAGCCGAAATTGTTCGTTATCGTGACATTTGCCGGGTTGATGGCCTCGCTTGCTCCTTCCGGGCCGTAAGCGACCTCCACCCGGCTGCTTTCGAGCAGTCCCTTGCTGATAACCGCCACGAAGGCGCTTCCCGTGGTCTTTCCCAACTGGCTGACGGTAATTTTGACTTCGGTATTCCCGTAGGAAACGGCGGCATACCCGAGCATGGTACCGCCTTTTGCGGCATTGTAAACCCTTACGACATCGCCGGTGGACAAATTGTTCACCGAAATCGTATCCGATATGCCGGCATTATTGACAATGGTGACGGAGGCAGGGTCCGGCGCCACCGATTTTTCCTCGGCTGGAAATTCGACCTGCACCCTGTCGCTTTCCAGTTCGCCCTTGTTTTTCACGGTAACATAGACGCTGCCACTGTCCGAACCGACCTGGGTAATGAGCACCGTCGCCTCTGTCTTGTTCGCTGGGGCCGTTACGGTCCCAAGAAGCTTTCCGCCGGAAAGAGCGCTGTAAACCTTGATGATTTCTCCGCCAAACAGGTTGATTACGTTTACGGTGTCGGCCTTTCCCGCATTGTTCGTAACGATGACATTATCGGGCGACAGCTTTCCCGACTGGATTTCCGCTTCATAGGAAACCTTTGTCCTGCTGCTTTCCGAGGAGCCTTTCGCGGTGTAGGATATGTAGACGGCGCCGGCTTTCGTGCCGAGCTGCGTGATTTTCACGACCGCTTCCGTTTTTGTGCCGGACACGGTGCCGGAGCCCAGCATCCGGCCGGCTGTTTCGGCGTTGTAGACCTTGATGGTCTCTCCGCCGTAAAGATTTGAAATTTCTATGGTATCGGCTATGCCTGCATTATTGGTGATTACAATATCCGCGGCGTTTGGCGCCGGAGTGGCGTCCGTGTCGGCATAGGCCGCGCCGATCTGGACGAGTAGAAAGATGCTTGCGGTTGCTGCGCAAAGAAATTTTTTTGCAATAGCTTTCACGATACTGTACCTCCAGATATCAATAATCCATTTGCAAAAACGGTTTATTTGATAATTTTCTTCTTTAGGGATGACCCAGTAATACATTCTGGTTCTTGAGCGGTTATTATTATTCGGTCATCCCTTTAGTATATCGGCTTTAAATCGTCATCCTTGAGACTATCCTCAGAAGAACTTTAAGCCGGGATATTCTGCCGCACTTCTTACAAATTGTAACATAATTCGAGTTGTATTAAAAGCAAACGGGGAATCCATTGGTTAACAAAAAGTAAAAAATAAAATGCCGGAAAGAAGTTCCTTCCGACATTTCGCCCGATGATCCTATTTCAGCCTTCCGCTCCGCTTATGCATTGGATCGGCGGCTTACTGTGCACTCTGGCTTTCCTGGCCATCCTGGCCGCTCTGGCTGTTCTGCCCGCTCTGGTTGTTTTGTCCGTTCCGGCCCTGGGGCCCGCCTCCGCCCATGCCGCCCCAGCCCATTCCCGTACCCAGGGTTATTTTCGAAATGGTCTCCTTTTCCTTATCCGAATAATATACCTGCAGGGTATCGCCAACTTTTACATCGCTGACCTGAACGGTCTCGGAAGACACTCCATTGTCGCTCCGGACGGTCCTGGATATGGTTACTCCGTCCGTGATTTTCAGGACCTTCGTTTCTCCGGTATACTGAACTTCCAGTTGGGGCATCCGGCCATTGCCGCCATTTCCATTCCCGCCGTTCCCCTGGGCGGGCCTGCCGGACTGCCCGGCACCGCCGGAAGGCGCCTGTCCGGGAGTCTCCGCCTGTGCCTGTCCGTTCCCGTCGGTCCCCTGTCCGGACTGGCCGGGAGCAATCGCGCCCTGCGACGTTTGGCCGTCTTTTCCCGGCCTGCCGCCCTGGCCGCTGCGGCGCCCCTGGCCCATCTGGGACAGGTCGATCACTTTTACCGTAATTTCATCACCGGCTACGGCGGTAACCTCCCCCATCAGGTCCGCCCGCTCAAACTGGGGCATATTTCCGTCCGGCGCCTGTCCTCCCTGTCCGTCCTGCGGGCTCTGTCCGTCCTGCGGCGCCTGGCCGCTCTGTTCCTGTGCGGCCGCATCGCCTGTCGCCGTGCTTGAAGCCCCGCAGCCTGCCAGCGCCAGGATCAGCGTAAGTATGATTGCAGTCATTTTTATTTTTCGATTCATATGTACCTCCGTAAAATGGATTTCTCTTTTTCATTGTATAATGGTCCGATTTCATTTTAATGAACATTCTGTGAATAAACCACGGCTGCAGAAATATTGCCACAATTTCGGGCATGAAAAAGGCCGGGGCAAATTCGCTTTGCCTCAGCCATAAAAAATAAGGATTTCCGGTTGTTTCTTCCGGTACTCAGCCTGCCTTTGCATTTCCCTGGTACTTGGCCTTTGTGGCCTCTCCGCCCCTGATGTGCCTCTCCGCCTTGTTCTCCTCCAGTACAACCCTCACATGGTCGGCAAGCTCCGGTTTCACCCTGTTCAACCGTTCCGTTACATCCTTGTGCACCGTGCTTTTGCTGATGCCGAACTTTTTCGCGGCCGCTCTTACGGTCGTCTTCTTGTCAATGATATAGTTGGCAAGCTCTACTGCTCTCTCTTCGATATATCCCTTCAACTACGTACCCCCCTCTTCAAGTCATACTATGGAGAAATCTAACAGGTATCGGTGTCCTCAAATCTCATCCCGGGTGATCTATTTCCAGCAGCGCCGTCTTTGCAGGCAGAGGCCGCGCCGCTACCCTCGTTTATTCCGAATTTATGTTTTCGTTTCAAGCGGATCGTTAAGGCTTGCAATCTTGTATCACTACAGTATATATATGCCTTGCAGGGAATCGATATGATTTAAAAATGCGCTGTGAAAAAAAAGATAAAAAAAACAGGAACGGCAGGGGGCGGATGGCCGAATCCGAATCCCGATGCCGTTCCTGTTTTATATCAAATGTTTCAAGGAGAGCTAATCTGCGTTTGCGGAGCTTTTGGGCAGGTACGCTGCCGGATCCACACTGACATTGTTCTTCAACACTTCAAAGTGCAGATGCGCCGGCTCTGAGGATTCATCGGCGGCCGTATTTCCGATGCTGCCGATCACCTCGCCCTGTTTTACCCTCTGGTTCACGGATACGGTTTCATCCGATGCCAGATTCCTGTAAAGCGTCTGGAGCCCATTGGTATGGTCCACCACTACGGTAATTCCATAGTAGGAATCGCTCCTGACATCACTGACGACTCCATCCGCCACAACCTTTACCGGCGTGCCCCGGTCGGAGGCTATGTCCACTCCCGTATGCGCGCGCCATTCCTCCAGCGTCTTGGAATAGACCAGCTTGTCCTTTGCAAATCCGACTGAAATCTCTCCGATCACAGGCATCACAAAGCTTTGCTGTTTCGCCGGAGCGGAATTCTTGGGCGTCGTCTTGTCGGGGGTTGTCTTCGCAGGCGTAGTCGTCTCTGCGGGTGTGGTCGTCTTGCTCGTGTTGTCCTTTGGCTGCACCGCATTGTTGCCTTCGCTGCCCGTTACCACGGCAGGATCACCGATGCCGGTGGGTTTCTGCGCGGATGCCGAGGCCTGTGTGTCCTCGGGCTGCGCATTGAGCTCTCCGGCTGCGTTTGCAGCAATGTTCGTGGCCTCATTGGCAGCCACGTTGCCTTCATCCTGTGACGTCAGATTCCTGGCTTCATAATCAGGCTGCCCGGAAGTAGCATTGCGTGTAGTTACAAATACGGCAGTACCGGCCACGACAGCTATGCACAATAACAGGACAATATAGAAACCTCTTTTATCCAGAAACTCCCTGACTCCTTTTTTTGTTCCTTTCTCATCTGGAAACAGTTTTTTCATGTTCACAATTTCCACCTCCATATAGTATTGTTTCCGCATCTGGCAACAATATACATATGGCGCGGACAATGTGAAAAAATTTTCAGCCTGCTTTTGCGAAATCCTGTATGGAGACGATCTCTACGCCGGTATAATAATGCTTCAGGATTTCCAGATAGGTACCGCCCTTTTCGGCGAGGGAGTCGGCCCCCCACTGGCTCATGCCGACGCCGTGGCCGTAGCCGGCCGTCGTGATCTCCAGGTCCCCGTTCTCGTCCTGCTTGATGGTGAATGCCGCGGAACGGAGCTTATACAAGGTCCTGAACTCCGTCCCCTTTATTTTGACCCCGCCGATTTCCAGGGTCTTGACCCGGTCCCCCTCCGTCCGATCCAGGATTCTTATATCTTCCAGAATGTCCTTCCCGATCGCATAATCGGGATAGGCCTTCCGCAATTTCTCCAGGAACTCTTCCCGGCCGATGGTTATGGTCGTGATATACCCCTTGGAGGTCTCATCCCCGCTGCTTTCCACGCTTCTCAGGTAAGGCACCGCGACGCCGGACCAGACATCCTCCGAATTCTCCGTTTTTCCGCTGCTGCTGGCGTGAAAAAGCGTATTGGCAATCGTGCCGTTATAAACCACGATCATGCCCTTTGTAGCATTCACCGCTTTCTCGATTTTATTCCACCGGCCCGCCGCAAAGAGGATGCCCCACTTTTTCATCGCCGCCTCCTTGCTGATCCAGGCCTGACAGTGGGCGGGGTCCGTACAGATTTCCACCCCGTCGTGCACGCCCTGCTTCGACTGGTATACCCCCGTCAGCCTGCCGTAGGCGAAGGTCCTCGCTGCGACGGCCTGGGCCTTTAAGGCCTCCGGATCGAAGTCGGCCGGCATTTCGGCGGCCACTACGCCTTTTATATAGTCTTCCAGGTTCATGACGGCGGTTTGGGCTGTGGTTGGATTATAAACGTGGATTTTCAGTTCGCCGACGGCCGTCTTCTCCTTTTCCGGGATTTTTTCCGCCGGATGGCCGCATCCCTTTACGATCAGCAGCGGCAAGAAAATAATGAGCACGATCATCAACCCCGCATAGTACGCAAGTTTTTTCATCCCGACCCCCAAATTCGCAGGAAGTATGTCCTTCGTACATTCTATTCGTACTAAAAAAAAGTATGACGCGTGGAAAAAGAGAAAAGGGACATTCCTACGGAATATACCGTAAGAGTCCCCAGATGTTCCTACTCTCTCTTTTCCGGGCTCCTTATTGCTCCACCCTTCGGATCTGGGCGCCCAGACCGCTCAATTTTTCATCCACCCGGATATAGCCCCTGTCAATATGCTCGATATCCGTGATTTCCGTTGTGCCTTCCGCGGCAAGGCCAGCCAGGATCAGAGCGGCCCCGGCTCTCAGGTCCGTTGCCTTGACCTGGGCTCCGGTGAGCTTGCTGCAGCCTTCGATGATCGCGCTTCTTCCTTCGATTTTAATGTTGGCGCCCATCCTTTTCAGCTCGCAGACGTGCATAAACCGGTTTTCAAAAATGGTTTCAATGACCATGCTGGTCCCGCAGGCAACGCTCATCAGCGAGGTCATCTGCGACTGCATGTCCGTCGGAAAGCCCGGATACGGATGGGTTTTGATATCGATGGCCTTCAGGTCCCCGCCTTTTACCCTTATGGACGTAAGCTCCTCGGAAACCTCGATCCCGGCCTCTTTCAGCTTGGCGCTCACCGGCTTCAGATGATCCGTCACCACATTTTCAACCACCACGTCTCCCCCTGTGATAGCCGCTGCTACCATATACGTCCCGGCCTCGATCCGGTCGGGAATGATGCTGTGGTTTGCCGGCCTCAGCTCCCGGACGCCGTTTATTTTGATCGTATCGGTGCCGGCGCCCTTTATATCCGCGCCCATGGTGGTCAGGTATGTGGCCAGGTCTACGATTTCCGGCTCGATCGCGGCGTTTTCGATGGTCGTGGTCCCTTCCGCCAGGACGGCCGCCATCATGATGTTTTCCGTGGCGCCGACGCTTGGAAAATCAAGGTAGACCATACCGCCCTTCAGTCTGCCCTTGCTTTTCACTTCAATATAGCCGTGTCCCTGGGCAATGGTCGCCCCCAGGGCCGTAAAGCCCTTCAGGTGGAGGTCCACCGGCCTGGTCCCGATGGCGCAGCCGCCGGGAAGGGATATGCAGGCCGAGCCGGTTTTGGCAAGCAGGGGGCCCGCTACCAGAAAGGAGGCCCGCATTTTATTGACCAGTTCATAGGGGGCGGTGCTGTTGGACAGGGAGCCGCAGCTGATCTGCAGCCTTGTTTGATCGTCCGACACTTCTACGGACGCGCCCAGTGATTTCACCAGGTCGCACATGATTTTCACGTCGTTCAGATAGGGTATTTCATCAATTACACTTCTGCCTTCCGCCAGGAGCGAGGCGGCAATGACCGGAAGGACCGAATTCTTTGCTCCGCTCACCCGCACCCTTCCCTTTAGTGGACCGCTTTGCGATATTATAAGTCTGGACACTTATATTCTCCCCTTTATCCTATGAATTTTCGGCGGATGCCTTCCGGTTCGGTTCAGCCGGATACAGCCGCTGCCTCCTTTGTATTACGGCGAATGTAGCACATTCTGCCTCGCCGATATATAGCTGATATAGTCGCCATATATCGGCTTATATGGCTGTTTCAATATTCTGTCGTGATTACCGGAGTTGCCAGCCATATGTAGGTCTTTCCCTCGTAAGAGTTGTATCGGACGGCGACATTGAGGTTTATGCGCTTCCCGTTGACTCTTATGGAATTCTCAATAGACGGCGAAAACGCCGACACGCTGACAAGCTTCTCCCCCTGCAGCCCTTCCACCTCATCTGCTCCGGTGCTTTCCAGGATCCTGTCGCATAAATCGTCGGCCTCCACGCTGTCCAGCTCGCCGTCCAGCCTGCCGGTGATGCAGATATTGACTGAAGTGCTTGTGCAATACTGCTTCAGCAGGGACTCGAGACGACCGGCCTCCTCCGCCGGCCCTTGCTCCCGGGCGGTGCTGACAAGGCTGACCGAAACCTGGCTCCCGCCTGCGGCGCCTTTTTGCCTTTCCTGCAATACGCTGGCGTGGAGGGTGCTGTCATTGCTGATTATGTAATTCAACTGGGTACCTGAGCTGTCATCGGTATCGATTTCGGAAAAGGCAGGCTCTCTCGTCCCCGCCTTTCCGCCCGCACCGCGAAGAATCGCCTCCAGCAGGCCCCGGCGCTCCTTCATGCTTTCAAAGGCGCCGGGCGCGAGCCTTCCGCGCAGATATACCTCGGAAGTGACCGCCGTTGCTCCGGTGGCGGAAAATGCTTTTTGCAGAATGGTTGCCGCGGATTCCTCCGCCTGATTGGCCGGTATAAGAAATAAAAAAATGGAGACAACTAAAATAAATGCCGCAATAATAAATGGTATCTTTTTCACACCCATATGCCCCCTTTGTTGAAAGCGTCTGCAAAAGTTATTGTTTACCATAAACTTTTACATTCAATCCTGTTAAAATTATTGCCGCTTGGCAGGGGGCATATACATGCAATATTTCGATATCCGCAGCATTACTGGATGCCTGGTTAAAGTTCTCCTGCGTACCGGAGCATTTTTTCGAGCAATACCATCGCTTCCGCGCGGGTGACCGGATCCTTCGGACCCAGCGTATCGGAAAATCTGCTGGTAATGACACCATTTTCCTGCGCAAATTTAATTTTAGGCAGCAGCGATGGGCTGACCTGCCCGATGTCCTTGTAAACGCCGGTGGTGTCGGAGGTGGCTTTCGCCTTTTCGGAGGTTTTGATTTCACAGACCCGGACGACCATTGCGATCAGCTTTTCCCTGGTGCAGCCCGCCGCGGCGCCGGAGCTGTCCGAGCTCGGGAGGATGCCGGATTTGACCGCAAGCGCCATGAAATTGCTGCCGTAATCGACGTCCAGCATATCCAGCATAAATTTGGCGCCGTCGCCCACCGTCAGATTTTTCGCCGGTTCAAATTTCCTTCCGGTTACGGATTTGAGCTTGTGAACCGACGCCACATTCTGTATGGAGCTCTTTGCATAGCTGGTGGATACGTCGTCAAAGTAGTTTTTCCCCTTCTCGCCCACCGCGATCCTGCCCGGCTTCGTCGTTTCAAAGCTCAGCTTTCCAAGGCCGGCGTCCGTGTCGAAGGTGCCGAAGGTGCCGCACTCCTGCCACGCGGAGGAGCCCGCCGGATTCACGAAGCCAAGGGTCGAACCTTTTTTGTACCAGTCCGGGGCGGTATATTCGTATGCCACCTTCAGCGGTTTTTCAAAGGATTCCATGGGCGTCAGGATCCCGTCCGAAAATCCGATGGCAATTTCCGAAATCGCGGTTTTGAAGGTCACGTTCTTTGTATCGCTGTCCGCCGCGGTGCTGTCAAGGGTTATGGTGATCAGGAAAAGGACGCCGGAGGAATTCATGCCGTAGATCCCGTTGCTGTCGGCCAGCACGCCGGGACGGATGCTCACCAGGTTCCGGGCCGTTTTCAGTTCCAGGTTTTCGCCCAGCATGCCAAGGGCTTTGAAAACCTTTTGCGCTATCTGCACCGTAATCGTCTTTGTGCCGGAGGGCATGGTCTTCAGGTCGATCAGATAGTCCAGCTTGCTGTCCGTCTGCACATGCTCCACAAAGCGGTCGGCGTTGACGCCGATGATGCTGACGGTCCAGACGCCGTTCACCGCCGTCGTATCCTTTGTGATAAAGTCGCCGCTGATCACGTTTTCCACATCCTGGCTGGAATCATAATCGTCGCTGCTGCGCAGCGTCCGGACGATAATGCTCTGGGTCGGCTCGGAGGCCAGCTTCTTTTTAGGGTCATAGGCGTACAGTCTGGCATAATAGCGGAAATTGGACCGGAGGCCCGTCAGCGTATACTCGGATACGCTTTTGACTTCAATTTTTTTGCCGTCCTTGTAATCGATATCCGTGGCGTATTCCAGGATGTACTCCATCCCGTCCTCCAGAATCCATTCATAGGTTATGGCGCTCTTGGACACGGCGTCGGCCGTGCTCTTGACGCCGAAGCCCCGGGGCGTGTCCGGGGGAATGTCCTTCAGCGTCTTAACCATGTAGGAATCGCTGAAGTCCGAGCTTTTTTTGTCCCCCGCCGCGTTTGTGGCCTCCGCCTGGATCCAGAAATAATACAGGGTATCCGGCTTCAGCCCGGCCACCCGGTAATAGGTGGAAAACTCCAGGTTGCCGGAGGTGATCGTGGCCTTGCCCGTTGCGGCGGAACGGTTGTCCGTCGTGCCGTATACGAGGTAATAGGTGTACTGGAGGTTGAAATTCCAGCCCAGGTCAATATGGGTATCCGACGCGTTGTTGTAGTTGAACACGGGAACCGTCGGCTTCTCGATGGTGACCGGCAGATTCGGCGTCGTCGTAATGATGATGGGGTCCGAAGGCCCGGAAATCAGATTGACGTTCCGTCTGGCGGCCCTTACCCATATAACATAGGTTTTGTTCGGCTCCAGGTTGTTGAGGGTAATATCGACATTGTGCTTCTTCTTGTCGGGATTGGTGCCGTCCGTCGCGGGCACTTCATTGGGGTCGTTCGCCGTCACCGGGAAACCGGTGATTTTATTCGTGGGCAGATTGGAAATATTGTTGTAGTCAATGTCCGGCGTATACTCCACACAGCCCACATCAATGGTTACGCCGCTGTCGTACTCGACTTTCCGGTATTGGAGCGGGTCCGCCGGATTGTCCTTATCTTCAATCGCCGCTATAGCGCCGGCGCTGGTTGTCATGACCCATGCGGACCGGCCGCTGTCGATGATCGTGTATTGCTCGTACCATTTGTTTTTCAGCGTCACCACGGCCGCTGTGGTCGTGACCATATCGATGCCTTTGCTGTCCTTTTTCAGCGCAAAGGGCGGCGCAGCCGGCACGATGGGCTGCTCTATGGAGCCGAGGGTCGGGGTGATGATGATCTTCAAAGCCGGGTCGGATTTCAGGGTAATATTGGCTAACGTATTGTCCACGAAGTCCACGAAATCCTTTTTGGCCACAATTTTAAAATAGTAGGTGGAGTTGGGCACCAGGTCCTTCACGGTGAATTTATAGCCCAGCAGCGTGGTCCCGCTCATGACATAATTGGAATCCCCCATTTTCATGGAAGAGGCGATGAGGGTATTCGTCGGCGGGTCATCCAGCAGATTGGGGTCGCTGATCAGCCAGATATCGTACTTTACGGCGGTGTCCACCGTGCCGTCGCCCTTCAGCGGCGCTTTCCACAGGACCGTGGCGCTGGTCGCGGAAAGGGAGCCCTCGTAGGAAATGATGGTGGTTCCCGCGTTGGTAAACTTGGAGACAATTTCAGGAACCGCCGGAGTGGCAGGCACTTCGGATTCCCGGATGTAAATCTTCTGGGACTGTATTTTGATGCCGGGATACAGGTCCTTGCCGTCCTTTGTGACGATGGCCTTGATGATATAGTAATTGTTCTCCTCGCCCGTACCGACGGTCAGGAAGAAGTTCGTATCGTCCACCGTCGCCATGTATTCCTCAATGCCGCTGGTCCCCGTGCTTTTGTAGATCTGGTACGACACCTTGACGGAGCTGTCCGCAAGGCCTGTCACCACCGGACTCCAGACCATCCTCCAGATGGTTCCCTCATCCGTCGTCGACATTTTTGTGGTTTTCGCCAGAATGTAGCTGCTGACGACAACGGTTTTGGATTCGGGGGATCTCTTCAGTTCCGTTTCCGTTGTGTCCGGAACGATCTTGATATAGTAAACCCTGCCCGGGTCCCTTACGGTATGGATGTATTCAAGCTTGCCGGCGGCCTCGTTTACCGTGACCGGCCCGTCCTGGCTGATCTGCTCCTGCCCGATGTAAATGGGCTGCGTATTGGCAAAGGTGGAGTTTTCGGAAACATACAGCTTGTAATCCATTCGTTTGCCCGAATTCCAGACGTCGTCCCATTCGATCTTGATCTGGTTCGGACCGAAGGGATAGGCGTTGATGGCAATATCCGTCAGAAACTTGACTGTGTTGGAGGCGGAGGATTCGCCGCTGGTATAGGTGGTGGAGGTGCCTGAAATAATATAGGTATAATACGCCTTCGCGTAAGTATAGTAAACCGTACCGGAGTTCATCTCCTTCAGTCGGATCTGATTGTCGACGGCGTTGGGGCCGGCGGTATTTGCATTGACGTTGCCCTCCTTCAGGACGACTGATTTGGCAGGCTTATAGCCTTTGTTCACTTCCTGAAGGTAGTAATTGATAAAATAGTCCGCAGAGGTGCCTCCTGTGGCGGACAGGTCCGGCATGGCCAGCGGATCGCTCTTCAGATCGACGTAATTCCTGTCAAATTCGTTGTACCCGATGGGCGGATCCGTGGCATTCAACGCTTCCATCCGCAGCTTTGCCGGGGGCGGCTGGATGGGATTCGTCGCGGCAAACGCCGGTGCGAGCCCTCCATATTGCAGGAACAGTATTGCCGCTATTGCAAGGCAGATGATTTTTTTAGCCTGTTTCATATCGTGTCCCTCACTCCCCCGCTTTCTCCAGCAGCCTTACGAAGGCCGCCGCCAGCTCCGCCCGCGTCATCTGGTTCAGCGGATAAAACTTTCCGTTGGCATCCAGACTCATGATATCCATACTCACGACCAGGACGACCGGGCTGTAATACGCGTCGCCGATGCTGCTTTCGTCCGCAATGTCGATATTGCCTCCGGGCTTCAGACTGGCGGCATTGACGCCCTTCTTGACCGCAAACAGCTTCAGCAGCACCGCCGCGGTTTCCTGCCGTTTGACGTTCTTCGCCAGCGCGTTGGCGCTGATGATGCCGTCCAGGCCAAGCTTCGCCGTTTTCTGCCGGATATCCAGTCCGGAATCCTCCGCCGTCTTGCCCGTGACCTTTTCGTAAAGCAGGACCACTTCCGTGCAGGTGGCTTTGTTCTCCGGCATGAAGCCGTTGTTGATCCCGGTAAAGACGTCGCTCAGATCGTATTTTGAAGTCAGCTTCGAAATATAGCTCTCCGCCCAGTATCCCGACGGCACATCGTTTACAACGGTCTGCGCGGTCAGTATCACGTATTTGCCTGTTTTGACCAGGTTGAACCGGACATAGGAGCCGGAAACCGTCGCCGACGATATTTTCTGCCACGCGGCAGAATCGTCGTACAATATGTAGGGCTGCTTGACCCCCTTGCTGCCTGTCGCGGCCAGGTTTGCCGAAGCAGGCGCCCCGAAGGTGGTGATATCGCGCACCGCGTTGCTGAGTTTGACCGATTCAAGAGTGGTATTGATGTAAGTGGAAAGCTCTTTCTCGATCATTTCCACAAGGCTCTGCGTATACTGGTCGATCAGCTTCGAGGCTGCCGTGCCGGTGCCTACATAGCTGTTCTGAAGCATATTGAGCTTTTCCGTTACAAGGCCGCTGTCCTTGTCATACAGCTTGTCATGGAATCGCTGCTTGAGATCGCTGTCGGTAGTGGAAAGTCCCCACGCCTGGATGTCCAGCTCATTGATGTCCGAAGCGCGGGCAAGCGAGGACGGAAGAGGCGTCGAGCTGGTTGTAGACCGGGCGATGGTCAGCCGCATATACAAGTCCTTTACATCCGAACGCTCCAGCACCTCTTTGATCTGGTCGTTGGCAGAGGCGTCGAGGGTGGTGGGCCGGAGCAGCAATTCGGCGGAGGCGGTCCGGATCGCCAGATTCCTGCTTAGAGAATTCATCGTCTTGAGGACGCTGACCGGAACGTATATTTCATCTTTGTTGATATTGATGGACAGCTTGGTCATGTCCACGGTAAAGGTATCCCCGGAAGAATTCTTCATGGCGTCCGATACCCTGTCCCCCTTGAGCAGGATCCTGCTGGCCGTACCGTCACTGATGGAGACCCTCCAATAGTAACCCTTTTCCAGCTCCTCCATCCGGTCGAGGAACACCGCTTTTTGCTGCTCTTCCCGGTCCGTATTGTCGTAGTCGTCCTGGTTGAATTCCGTCCGGACATTGACCGGACCGATGTATTTGGAGTAGGAAATAAGGTCCGTTTCTACCGGATCGGTTTTAACCGCCCGCACCTTGATATAGTACTTTACATTGGAACGAAGGGGCTGATGCGTTACAATGCCGCCTGCAAGCCGGACCTCCATGGTCTTGATCCGGGCATGGTAGTAGAGCGCCTCCGAATTGACCGTCTGCGGAACTTCCTCCGTATAATACGGGAGCACCGAACCGTTCTTGTCTGCGTACTGTTCCAGGTCGCCGGAGGACAATACGGTGTATTCGGAGCCGCCCTCGGCCATAATCGCAATATCATAGCGGGAATAGCTGTCCAGGGTTTTTCCCTTCCATTTAATTTCAAGCTCGTGGTAGCCGTCCCTCGTCACCATTCCGGTCTTTTCATACACCAGCGTGCCCGAGCCCTTTGTGACCTTGATATCATAATAGGTGTTCACCTTGAGTCCCGTAATTCGGCCATAGTAGGTCCTGCCATCGCTGTCTTTGACGATGGTCGCCCTCGACCGGTTCATCAGCTTGTACTCCGACTCCGCGGAAGTCTTGGTGTATATGCTGTAATCCTCCGCGGTAAGGCCCGACGTGGCGTCGGTCCAGAAAAAGCCCAGCTCCGCCGCAATCACGGCTTCCAGGGAAGCCGGGGCGTCGATCAGGGAGGTCGTCACCGGGATCGAAACCCATACGCTTGTAGAGGAAGGTTCACCGCCGGTTGTTGCCGACAGGGGGACTCTTTGCGCATTCACCCGGATGGCTTTCAAGCTGAAGTAATACAGCTTGTTCGGATACATGACCCTGTCGACGGTATAAGTACAGATGTCCGTCACGGGATCGTAGGAGAACCCGGCCTGGGTCGTATGACCGGACGGCGGCGCGGGGTCCAGGTATACCTTGTCATTGTCGCTTCCGTCGCTCAGGACATCGTACTCCTTCAGGAAGCTCAGATACTCCGGGTCGCTCCCATAGCTGGCCGCGCTATCGGTGGGGCTTACCTTCAGCTTTGTGCGGATGAGCTGGTAAATGACATCATCCTCCTGCCGCTTCCAGCTAAACGTTACGCTATTGCCCGATACAAGAGGCTGCTGGCTGCTGTCCAGGGCTATGCTGAAGTCGGTGGGCGCCAGCGGTTTGCGCTGGCTGTCGTCCGGCGGAGTTACCTGGAGCACAATGGTGGTCACCGGTAAAATCGCCGTATCGATGGATTCCTTTTCCTTAACGATAATGCCACCCTGGGAAGTAACCTGGACCAAACGGGTCCTTACCTTGAAATAATAGGTGGTATTGGGCTGCAAATTGTGCCCGAACCGATTAATAACGTCAATAGCGCTTTTTGTGGTAAATTCCGATATTTTTGCTATGATCGAGGTGCTCTGGGCATCGTCGTGTCCTGTAAATCCGACGTCTCCGGTGTCCTGTGTAGAGCCGACCTTCAGAAATTCCGTATTGGTACGGGAATTCATATAGATATCGTAATAGGTATAGTATTTGTAATTTCTCTCATCATAGTCGTCTACATAATTGTTCCAGTCCAGGTTGGAAACCTTGTCGAATTTCAATTCGATGTAATTCAAAATCGGCGCAACCGCCGTCTTGCCGTTTGCATTCAGCATAAAGCTCATGGGCAGCGGGACATCCCGCTCCACGCCGTTCAGGGTGGTAAAGCTCAAAATGACGGACCGGTCGGACCATTTCGATTTGTCGCTCTGTCCCCGGTCGTCTACCTTTGTGGTATACATCTGCAAATAATAGGCCGTGTTCGGAAGCAGGAAGGTCGGGTAGTTATCCGGGTTTGAAATGGCTTCCGTCGTTCCGTCTCCGTTGACCCCCTTAAAAAGCTCGAAAGCGTTGATGGTGTAGGACAACCGGTTCCCTTCGACTTTGATCGCGGAGGAGGTGGCGCTTACGTATTTGACCAGCCTGTATTCCGGGTTGAAATCCCCCAGTTTGATCGCCGGTCCCGTGCCGTTATCGACATAAAGCGGAACGTCCTTGGAAAGCTCCGACTGGTTTGTGTTCAGGAGGAAATGAAAGTACAGGTCGTTTTTGGCCGTATCCCAGTTCAGGGGCTTGTCCCAGGAAATCGTTACATCCGTGGATTTGACGGATATGGACGTACCGGAGGTCACCGTCGCCTGTTTGACATCCAGCACCCGTTTCTCCAGGGCCAGACCGATGGGAAGGGGCGGACGGCTCGTGTCCACGGTCAGGGTATAGGGCAGGGGCAGGGATTCCAGCCTGTCCACCGCACTGTCCGATTTGACGACGATCTTGTAATAAACCTTGTTGTTCGGGTTTACTCCCGCAAGAACCGTGACCGCGGTAGCCCCGCTGAAATAGGAATCGTCCAGGGTCTTTTTTACGGACCAGTCCCCCGGAATGGAAGGATCGTCCGTCGCCTGGATCTGGTAGTAGAGTCTTGGCAGGTCCAGGCTCCCTTGATTGATCTTGTATATCTTCACATAAATATTATTGGCGCTGTCCTTCGTCAGCTGGAACCGGATCGGCGTATTGGTATAGGCCCGTTCGCCCGACAGCATGCTTCCGTTCTGGCTTTCGGAAGGAACACCGACCGTAATGGTGGTCTTTTGAATATCTTCTTTTGCGGAATCCCTGTAGATCGGCTTTATATTCATATAATAAACGGTTCCCGGGAAAATGCCGTCATGGGCCAATACGTTGATGGCCGCGGTGGTCGGAACGGTCGATGCCGCATCCGCCCTTCCCCATAATTCGAAGCTGGCGAGGCTTTTCGTTTCGTCAATCGTAACAGCGGCAGGAGTAGTGGAGCTCTGGGAAACGGACGCCTGGTACCCGCCGTCGGTTTGCTGATCGACCAGCACAGTGGCATGAGTTGGCCCGTTGTTGATGGAGCCCAGCGCTGTGGAGATATTGATCTTGAAATTCAATGTGGACAGCTCCCTGCCATCCCCATAAACCGCATTCAATTGATCCTCCATGTATTTCTTCGCGTGGGCTTTGGTGGCAAGGATGAATTGGTTGTTGTCCCCCGGGACATCCGTTCCGGAGTAATAGACCCTGGGTATTTTCCAGCTGAGCTTCAGCTTCGGCTTTGAACCGACTTCCAATCCGCCGCCTTCCACCTTTTCCGGCTCCTGGCTGACGGCTGTCGACGTAAAGGTGATGGAAGGAAGGTAAAACAGGAGCCCTTCTCCGATGGGACTGCCGCTGGGGCTTCCGTCGGGGTTGGTCGCCCCGTATACGGTAACACGGATATCGTATACATAATCCGCCTCCAGCCCCGGAATACTGATGGAGCTGCCCGTCGGCACCGTTGCGGTCACCTGGATGGCAGGCCCGGTGGTCGAACTCAGGTCAGGCTTATGATATGCAACTACTGCGGTTTTTGCCCCGGTCAGCTGGCTCCAGTGAAACGTCAGGGTTTTATTGGTAAAGGAATCCACCGTCAGGGTGATCGAATCCGCCGCGTAAACCCCATATAATGAACTTCCCAGAATGCTGTATGTAAGAACTGCAATCAGGACTGCGGCAATTATTCTTCTGATCCGCTTCATTTCCAGACCTCCAGATCAGGGGCGGCTGAAACTGCATTTCGGCGCTCCCGCATATGTAAAAGTGTTGATCGCCCCCTCTTCCCTGCCATTGGCCGGTTGCAGGGTGCAATTCAATATACATATCGGTAAAATCCGGTTGAAAATTAATAGCAGGACCAGCATAATAGAATTAAATTCATATTACTTATATGTGGAGCTTTATATGTTTTACAGGTATATCCTGCTTGGATTGCTTCTTATTGCGGCTGTAGCATGGGATTTCCGGAGCTATAAAATCAGTAATGTCCTTATTGCGGCAGGCCTGGCCGCCGGACTTGTTTCCGGCTTTGCCGCCGACGGCGTGAAGGGTCTGGTTTCGGCCGTTCTGGCCGCACTGGTCCCGGCCGTCCTCCTGATTCTCCTGTTTGCCCTGCGGATGCTGGGCGCAGGGGATATCAAGCTGTTCTGCGCGGTCGGAGCCATTATGGGCCTGCCGTTTGTATTGTATGCCATGGCCTATTCTTTTCTGGCGGGCGGCGTCATGGCGCTCCTGATCATCGCTGTCAGGGGCAATGCGAAGCAGCGGCTCGGGCATATCGCCACCTATTTGAAAACCTGTTTTCTCTCCGGAAAGTTCAGCCCATATACGGATTTCGATGATAAAAGCGACGGCGCCAAATTCCACTTCTCCCTTGCCATTGCGGCGGGGTGCGCGGTACAAACAGCTCTTCTGCTGCTTCAATGAGCTTCTATTGAAAATGTTAGCCTTCTCTATGCTTTCCGGCTGACAATAATCTGGTTTCTGCCGTTCCGGAAGGATTTTCGGACGTCGTACCCGCGCATGACCAGGGTATCGTAAATTTCGTCCGTCTGGCTGAAATAGTTGTTGCCGATGTCCAGTACAAGGGTCTCCCCCGGTTTCAGCTCGCCCGATATTTCACTGAGCGTGCTATCGATATTCAGGCTTTCCGCATTGATTGTCTTTTCGGTATTTTCATCCATCCGGCCCTCTCCTTTGCAGGTGCAAGTTTATCTGATATAGTATTGGCAGGAAGGACAAATAATATAGATACGACAAAATAATTGGTGGATCCGTTTATGGACAAGAAAAACATCGTTTTAATCGGGATGCCGGGGGCAGGCAAGAGCACTGTCGGCGTTTTGCTGGCGAAGGCCTTGAAAATGCCTTTTATCGACACCGACCTGCTCATCCAGCAGCAGGAGAACTGCTACCTGCAGGAAATCATCGACACCCGTGGGCTGGATGCGTTTATGAAAATAGAGGAGGGGATCGTTCTCGGGCTGAAGGTGGAGAACCATGTCATCGCCACCGGGGGAAGCGTCATTTACAGCAAGCCCGCTATTGACCATCTGAAGTCGTCCGGCGTGCTCGTATTCCTCAATACGAAAATGTATCAGCTGGAGCGCAGGCTGAAAAATGCCCGTACCCGCGGAATTGCAATGAAGGAGGGGCAGACTCTTGCCGCCCTTTTTAATGAAAGGCTTCCTTTATACAGGCAAGCTGCGGACCTGGAAATAGACTGCTCCAAAAAACATATTGAGCTCCTTGTAGAAGAAATTAAAAATAAATTTAAAATTCTTGAATAAAATGGGCGAATTGGGGTCAATAATAAGTGTGACCTCACAAAATACATTTTGACCCCCTTTACATGGTTAGTCGAAAGACTAACCACCTTTTTTGCCTTTTTTCGGGTTAAGCAAAATCTCGGGGGCATCGAGCCCCTTTGATTTTGCGGCAAGATGACACTATGCCGGGTAAAAAAGGAGACATCCGCTATGAATGCCTCCGAAAGGGGTTGTTTTGCAGTTTGTCCTGCCAAAAGTAGCTGCCTGCCGAAAGGGCGGTTACCAGGTACCCGCTTTGGAGCCGTTCCTGCCGAACAGCATGACCAGGCCGCCGACCACAAGCACCGCCGGAATCACAAGACCGATATCCACAACGCCGAGAACAATCCGGAACAGGATTATGATGCCGGATATTGCCGCAATCCCGCCCAGAATGCCTATCGCGATAAGCAGTCCCTTCGGCTTGCCGTTGTAAAGGTACAACTGGAACAGACCAACGACCACGCTGAGGATGTACACCGGCCAGGTGTATTCCGCGAACCGCCAGTTGGTCATCGTTTCAAAGAAAAACAGAAGTCCCAGGGTGGTCAGAATCCCTCCGGGCACCAGAAGGCCGGGCGCTTTCAAGGAAATAAAGTAGGCCAGTTCGAAGCCGGCGCCGGCCAGGAGGATGATCATCGGCCAGAAATCATCCGGACCAAGGGACAGAATCGGGCTGTTGAACAAATATCTTGCTGCAAGCAGCACCACGCCTATTACTATCAAGATGCCGCCCATTAATGAACCGTTTCTTCTCATATTACACCTCCGAAATATTTTACATCAGATAATACTCCGGGACGGACCATATGTCTGAAAAAAAGGAATGTTTCTGTTCCGGATGAAAGTTGTGGATTTCCTGCGCCCTTTTTCCGGGGGCCCGCCGCCTTCTTGTGGATAATGTACAAAAAATCGCCGGGGGCTCTGCCCGGATTGTGCAGTTTTTCCTCAGAACGTTCGTTTTGTGGATATGCCCCTGTGGATAATGTTGATAACTCTGTGCATAACCCTGTTTTTAAGGACAGAGGGTTGTGGAAAATGTGCCTTAATTCACTACGTTCACGGAACGGCCCTCCAGGAATGACCCGACATTGCCGGCGGCAATCCGGATGAGCCTGGCTCTGGCCTCGGCCGTAGCCCAGGCCAGATGGGGCGTTATCACGCAGTTTTTTGCCGCGAGCAGCGGATTGTCCGCCGACGGCGGCTCCGTTGAAAGCACGTCGAGGCCGGCGCCGGCGATCCGGCCAACCTTCAGTGCTTCCGCCACCGCCGCTTCGTCCAGTACCGGCCCCCGCGAGGTGTTGATCAAATAGGCGGTGCTTTTCATCCGGCGAATCGTATCCGCATTGATAAGTCCTTTTGTCTCCGGTGTAAGCGGGCAATGAAGGCTTATCACATCCGCCTGGGCCAGGAGCTCCGGGAGCTCCAGCCACCGGAAGCCTTCGATGCCGTTCTCCTCTTTCCTTGTCCTGGAAAAGGCGATTACCTTCATTCCCATGGCGGAAGCGATCTGCGCTACGCGCCTTCCTATGCTGCCGTATCCTATGATGCCCATCGTCTTGCCGTCCAGCTCCACAAGGGGCGATTTGGCAAAGGTAAAGTCGGCGCTGCGGACCCACTCCCCATCATGGACGGCTCGATCGTGCAAGCCGGTTCTCATGCACAGTTCCAGCAGCAGCGCAAAAACCATCTGTGCAACGGAAGCCGTGCTGTATGCGGGAATGTTGGTAACGGTTATACCCCTTCTCCTGGCTGCCTCCAGATCCACGGCGTTGGTGCCGGTGGAAAGCAGGCCTATATACCGCGCCTTCGGCAATCCGGACAGGATTTCCTCCGTCAGGAAGGTCTTGTTGGTAAGCAGGATTTCCGCTTCCCGGGCCCTGTCCAGGATTTCTCCCGGCGCCGTCCGGTCGTAAACAACGGTGTCCCCCAGCAGGGAAATTTCCTTCCAGTCCAGATCCCCGGGATTTGTCGTATATCCGTCCAGAATCACTATTTTCATTTCATTGCCTCCTGTATCATTGACTAATATGGCATTTGTAGAGGCCCGCCCTTTTAATTCGGGCCGCCGATTCTTCCAATTTGTTTAAAACCAACGTGTGCAGGCCTACAGCAGCGAGGTTGCCACCAGCGTTGCCGACAGGCCGATCAGAATCACGATCGTGGCCCACCCGATCAGATTCATCCCCTTTTTGTTTATCCGGTCGCCCATAATCCCCTTGTCGTTGACGATCAGCATCATGCAGATCAGGACCACCGGCAGCATGATCCCGTTCAGGCGCTGGGACCACAGGGATATCTGGATGAGGGGCGTGCCGGGCAGCAGGATGATCCCGGCTCCGATCAGAATAATGATCGTATAAAGCCAGTAAAACTGCGGAGCTTCGCTCCACGTCCTGTCGATGCCCGCTTCGTAGCCGAAGGCCTCGCATACGTAAAACGCCGCGGCAACCGGCAATATGGTGGCCGAGAAGATGGACGCCACAAACAGGCCGAAGGCGAAGACCTCCGACGCAAAAGCTCCGGCAAAGGGCTTCAATGCCTGGGCCGCCACGCTTGCGTCCGTTATTTCGGTTCCACGGCCGTTTGCGTACAGAGTGGACGCACAGGAAACGATGATGAAGAACGCGACGACCACCGTGGCAATGCAGCCAACCAGCACGTCTACGACCGTATATTTGTAATCTTCCGGCTTCAGCTTTTTTTCAATTACCGCAGATTGCATGTAAAACAGCATCCACGGCGCTATTGTCGTTCCGACCAGGCCGACGATGGTGGAAACAGTGCCGAAATTCAATTCCATTTCCGGGCGGAGAATGGCCGTTCCGATCTCCCCCCAGTTCGGGTGCCCCATTATGGCCGATACGACATAGGAAAGCAGCGCCACGCTGAATACCAGGAAAATTCTTTCGGCAAGTTTGTACGTCCCTTTGACAACCAGGATCCATACGGCGAAAGCAACCAGCGGGACGGAAATATATTTGCTTACGCCGAAAATCTGCATACTGCCGGCCACTCCGGCAAACTCCGTGGTGGTATTGCCGATATCCGTTATGAGCATGCCCATGAAAATGAAGAACGTCGTTTTGACGCCGGCATTTTCCCGGATTAGGTCCGCAAGTCCCTTTCCTGTCACAATGCCCATACGGGCGTTCATTTCCTGAACGATGAAAAGCACCAGGAACGCCGGAAGCAGCGTCCATATAAGATTGTATCCGTAGGCCGCTCCCGCCGCCGAATAAGTCGTAATGCCGCCGGCGTCGTTGTCCACGCTGCCGGTGACGATCCCCGGCCCGACAATCGCCAGGAATATCATGATTTTTGCCCAAAGGCCGTTTTTTCTTATTTTTGCCGTCATGCTGTCACCTCTTTTCCCATACGCCCGCGCAAGCCGCCCGGACGCAAAGCTCTTCCGAAAAAATTAAAGCCTCCTTCTCCTTGACCTCAGCAGGGTGCTGACCACATCATCGATGATCACCATGCCCTGCATGACGGAGTGCTCGTCAACCACCGGTATGGCAAGAAGGCTGTATTTTGTGATGATTTCCGCCAGGGAGTTGATTTTGTCATGGTCATAGATAAAAATAATTTTGGTGTTCATGATTTCCTTCAACATGACCGACGGCTCCGAAATAACGATATCCCGGAGGGACACCGTCGCCACAAGCCTTTCCTCGTCGTCCAGCACATACAGGTAATAGATGGACTCGGATTCCGGCCTCAGTCTGCGCAGCTCTTCCAGGGTCTGTCCGACGGTCAGGTTTTCATTGAAGGAGATGTACTCGGTGGTCATGATGCTGCCGACTTCATTGTCGGGGTATTCCATGAGCTCCCGGATCTCGTCCGAAGTGATGCTCTCCATTTCATTGAGCAGCTCTTCCGCTTTCTCCTCCTGCATTTCGTCCAGGAGGTCCGCGGCCTCGTCGGCCGGCATCAGCTCGAGCACGTTGGCCGCCCTTTCCGTCGAAATGCTTTCGATGATGCTGATCTGCGCATCCGTTTCCAGTTCTTCCAATACGTCCGCCGCCTGTTCCTCATCGAGGGACGAGAAGATGGCCACCTGCGCGTTGCGGTCGAGGTCCTCGATGATGTCGGCAAGATCGGAAGGGTGCATGGTCAGCAGCTTGGAATGCTCTTTTGCCAGCTTGATGCCGGCATGGGAGAATTCCACCGCGGCCACCTCGTCCCAGAGGATCAGGTTCCCAGGAATGCTCAGCCCGAAGGGCTTCAGAAGACCCTTCAGCGGCTTTGCCACCCCCAGCCTTCTCAGCAGGCCTTCCAGGCCCACATCGACGGCGACCACATAAACCCCGTTGGACAGGACGGCCAGCCGGATATCGTTGACCCTTACCACCTTTCGTCCGTCTATGTCAACCAACTGCTTATCCATTACGTTTTTCGCCAGAAGCTGCATGTTTTCGGGGAGCTCGCCTGTTTCCACCGCTTCGCTGCAAACCACCACATACTGGCCGTTCTTTTTTTCGATCTTCAGCTTTGAAAAATCCAGCGTCCGGGTTCCATGGCTGTTTCTGACAACCGCCGCTTCCACTTTCGGACGGACGCTGTTCATATCCACAACAAAATCCCGTATTTTACCCAGGACGCCCTGTCCCGGACCGACCACCCTGGATCCGAGCACGCGGCTGAGGTAAAAGGTAGAGAGAGTATTCATGAGATCACCTCCGGTTCTATATATCAAACTCTCGGGGATAAATTAAAAGGAGCCGTCAACGAAAGACATGCTCCTAAAAAATGCACTGGCACTTACCTTCGTTGAGCTTTGGCACTATACAGCGTCGAGTATATTTTCACCCCAGCTACATTAAGTAAAACCTTAATCCGGTAGTACCTGTTGACCCATTGGCGTCTTTCGACATTTCCGGGCAGTAGCGTTTATCTGTATAGGAGCCTCACCTAACATAAGTTATTCAATTATACAATCATATTACTACTGATTTTGTCCGTTTGCAACTATATTATGCAAATTTTTTAAGGTTTTTGGGGGTTATTTCACGTTTATTAACAATACCGTCCATTTGCTCCTATTATTGACCCTTTTCATGAAAGGGCGGGTTAAAAAAACTTCCGCTTCTTTTTTGAGGAATGCTATTCGCGGCACCCTTCGAAAAAGATAGCGGAAGTTCTGTTTTAACGAGCCCTGAAAACTTCCTGTTTATACTGTAAACTTTGATACAAGTTGGCTCAGCTTATCCGCGCTATGCTGCGATTTATCGACCTGGGCCACCACTTCGGCGGATTTGGTGACGATTTCCGTGGACCTTCCGGCTATGTTGCCTGTCCCGTCCGCGCCTTCGTTGGTGGCTTCCGTGATCTCGTTGATCGCCTTGATCATGTTCTGGATGGACGCAAGCAGCTCCTCCGAGGTCGCGCTGAAGTCCATGGTCATACTGTTGACCGACGACGCGTCTTCATTGTATTGCTCCGTGGCATGCAGCATCTGCCTGTAGTCTTCCTCCACATCCTTGGACACAAAGCGCAGCAGGTCGTTGGAGGTGGACGCCAGATTTTCAACCGAGGAGATGACCGTTTTAATCACCTGCTGGATCTGGGTAACGGCTGTTTTCGAATCCTCCGCCAGCTTCCGGATCTCCTCGGCTACTACGGCGAAGCCCTTCCCGGATTCTCCCGCCCTTGCGGCCTCTATCGCGGCATTCAGCGCAAGAAGATTGGTCTGTGCGGTGATCTGCATGATCGTATCGGACAGCGTATTGATCTGCTCGACGGATTTGGATTCTTCGAGGGCCTTGTTCAGCTTTTCGCTGGTATTGCTGAGAACGTTCCTTGCGTTTTTCTGCGATTCTCCAAAGCTCCTGCTGAGCTCCGTCGCCCTCCGGCTGATGGCCGAAGCCGTAAACGCGCCTTCCTGCGCCCTGGAGGCGATGGACTCGACGGCTGTTTCGATCTCCTGGGACGTGGCGTTCATTTCCTGGGTGGAAGCGGCCGTCTCCTCCATTCCGGCGGATAATTCCTCCGTCGTGGCGGAAACCTCCTGGATTCCGTTGTTCAGCTCTCCGATGTTCACCAGAACGGCATCCACCGTACTCATTACCTCCTGGGATTCCGTCCGGACGCCCTTGATGACGGTATGGAATTCCTGTTTGAGATGGAGAATGGATCTTGCGATGCTTCCAATCTCATTGGACTGCCTGGCGGCTTTTTTGATCTGGTCCGTTTCTTCCGCGGTCAAATCCAGTGCGGCCATTTTCCCGACCATGCCGGTCAGCGCCAGGATCGGCCGGGATATCCAGATGGCGATGCCTGCTGCTACAAGAACGGCAATAAAAAGAAAGATAGTGGCAAAAACAATTGCCGAGACCTGCAAAGAGGTCATCTTTGAAAGCACAACTGTTTCCGGAGCCGTTACACCGATGGACCAGCCTGTTCCGGGCACCGGCGCAAATCCCATCATTTTTTGAAGCTGCTTTCCGCTACCGTCCACATAGGTATAGGAGGCAACCCCGGTTTCCCCCGCAATCATCTTGCTTTCGGCGTCGACAAGCCCTTTGAGAAAGGGCTTCTTCTTTACATTTTCAAAATCGTTGTCCTCTTGAAGAACAAGGTCATAATTCGCATGGGCTATTTTTACACCCTTGCTGTTGAGCATAAAAGCATATCCGTCGCCCGAGTAATTTATACTGTTTGTAATATCACTGAGCAGCTTTGCGTCAAAAGTGGCAGTTAAAACGCCGGTCACAGTATTCCCGTTTTTTATGGGAGCGGCCACTGTTACCGACACATTGCCGTTCTTCCCGGGGACTGGATCCGACGCGTTTGCTTTTCCGCCCGCCGCGGTTTTAAAATAGTCCTGTCCGCTCAGGTCAAGCGTCGTGCCGTCCATCGCCGTTCCCTTGCCGTTCGTATCCGCGACCGCCATGCTGATATATCCGTTTCTTGCTGTCTGTGCTTTTAAAACCGCCATTTTTTCATCCATTGTCCCGGTTTCCGACATTTCGTCCATACCGGCGACTGTCTCCGCGACCGCCATATACTTCTGCAGCACATTGCCCATGATAACTCCGCCATGCTTGGCATGTGCGATTAATGCCTCATCAATGCTTTGGCTTACAATTTTTCCCGACATCATGTAAAGGCTGGTGCCCAGGCCGATACAAACAACAAATGTCATAATGCTGATCACAAGAACAAGCTGCATACGAAGACTGCGTTTCTTTTCACTTTTCGGATTTGCCATAAATTTTACTTCCTCTCTTAAAATGTAGCTAAATGTGGCTCATAATTGGAAAAGCATCCCGACATCCTTTTCAGGAATCGGCCGTGAGTAATAGTATCCCTGTACCCTGTCGCAATTGCACCGGATCAGGTACTCCATCTGCTCTTTCCTTTCAACCCCTTCTGCGATGACCACCAGACCTCTCTGATGTCCGATATGAATGATGGAATCAATCATACTCTTACCCTCATTTTCGATGTCATCAACAAAACTTTTATCAATTTTAAGAGAATTTATTGGTAATTGTTTTAGGTAGCTCAGCGAAGAGAAGCCCTTTCCGAAATCGTCGATGGAAATGTGGACGCCCAGCTCCTGCAATTCCGTGAGTTTCTGCAAATTCACCTCTACCATTTCCATCATCCTGGACTCGGTCAGCTCAAGCTCCAGGAGCCTCGGGTCAAGGCCGGTCTCTCTCAGCACCCCCCGGACCATGCGGACAAAGTCCGCCTGCAGGAGCTGAATAATGGAAACGTTTACGGCGATTCCTATACTCGTGTGCATGGCGTCGTTCAATCGCTTGATAAAAGCGCATGCCGTTTGCAGGACCCACCGGCCGATCGGCACGATAAGGCCGGTTTCCTCCGCGACACCGATGAATTCCAGCGGCGGGATCATGCCGGCGTGGGGCTCCATCCACCGGATAAGGGCCTCAAAGCTGCTTATTTTGCCGTTTTCCAGATCGTACTGGGGTTGGTAGTGCAGAATGAACTCTCCATTTTCGATTGCCCTGCGCAAACCGTTTTCCATGTTGATGCGCTGAAGGAACTCGTCGTTCATGGATTTGTCGTAAATGGCGTAGGTGTGCTTTCCGTCCTTCTTGGCCCGGTACATCGCCATATCCGAATTTTTCAGCATTTCCTCCAGTCCGGAGGCATGCTCGGGATAAATGCTGACGCCGCAGCTTACGGTGATATGGAAGTTGTTCCCGGATATCTCAAACGGTTCCCGGAAGATGTTCATAACCGCACGGATCCGGTCCTCAAGCTCCCTGTCCGTCATAAACCTCTTAATAAAGATCACAAATTCATCCGCTTCGAACCGGGAAACCAGCTCATTGTTTGTGATCCCTTCCTTGAGGCGTTTTCCGACCTCCACCAGCAGCAGGTCCCCGATGTGGTGGCTGAAGGAGTCCTTGACATACTTGAAATTATCAAGATCCAGATAAATAAGCGCGCACCGGCTGTTCCTGCCGTGCTGCCGGAATACGTTCTTGACTTCCTTATAAAAGGCGGCGCGATTCGGCAGGCCGGTAAGGGAATCCGAATAGGCCAGCTTCTGGATCATCTCCTCGTGTGTTTTTCGCTCGTCGATATCGGTGAGGGAACCCGCGGCGCGGATGATGTCGCTCTTGTGGTCGAATACGGCCTTGCCTTTCAGGATGAACCACCGGTATCCGCCATCGGCAAGCTTCAGCCGAACCTCGCACCACAGTGTCGGCTTCAGGCCGTTGCGGTACTCTATCGTGGCTTTCCTCGCCGGATCGCGGTCTTCCGGATGTACCAGGGAAACCAGGGTATCGTATGCCGTTTCCATCTCGGAAGGCTTATAGCCTGTCATCTCATAGAATTTGTCCGAATAGAAGAGCTTGTCGTTCTGGGCATCCCAGTCCCAGATCGCGTCATTGGACCCCTCGATGACAAGCTGGTACCGGTTTTCACTGGTCTTCAGCTTTTCCTGGGTCTGCTTGAGCTCATTATAATTGTTCCGGAGGCCCTCTTCCTTCTCGGCCAGCTGCTCGTATACCGCGCTAAGCTCGTTAAAGCTCTCCTGCAGTTCATTCTGGCTTACTACCTTTTCCGTTATATCAAGACCCATGATTTCAATCAATCCGGTCTCCTTGTCGTTGGTCACGCTGCAATACAAATAAAGGGGTTCGAACCCGGTCCTTTTCAACGCCATATCCATACTGGCGCTGATGTTCTGCAGCAGGGAGCTGACGACCAGCTCCTTGAGCTTGTCGCTCTCATAGGGCGTCAGCAGCTCATGAATATTTTGTATTTCCTGTTCGCCTCTCCGGCTGAACTTGCTGAAAAGTTTTTCCGCGTACTTGTTTTTATCGACGATCCTTCCGTCCAGGTCGATGGCAACCACAATCAGATTGGTTACATCCGTAACCCTGGTCGAATTTTTCTCCTGCTTGGACAGGCTGATTTGCAGTGTTCTGGAACGGGTGGTGAGCCACGATATGGTAAAGGTGACCCCGAGGATCGTTAAGGCAAGGATGGCAAATACAATACTCAGCAGCCCGAAGATTTCGCTTTCGGGCGAGGTGACCGCTATGGACCAGCCCGTGTCCCCGATAGGACAAAAGCCCATATACTTGCTGACGCCGTTATAGGAATATTTACCCGAGCCGCTTTGGCCGGAGATCATTTTCTTTTCCAATTCCACCAGCTTTTTGAGGCGGGGATTCGTCTTCACGTTTACAAAGTCATTGTCCCTGTTATATACGAGGCTTCTGTCCTGATGCGCTATCGTATTGCCCGCGCTGTCCAGGATGAAGGAGCTGCCCTTGCTGTTCAGCCGGATCTTGTCCGTCATCCGGCTGAGGATATCCGCGTCATAGGTGGCGTACAAAACGCCGTTGATTTTGCCGTTATCCGTAAGCGGTACGGCAAACACGATTACCAGGGACCCGTCCGCACGGCTCACGATCGGGTCCGACACGTTGGCCGCACCCTTTGCAGCCTTTTTAAAATATTCCCTGTCTTCTATATGTAAAAGAATTCCGTCGGTCGTTCGGGCATTCCCGCCCATATCCGCTATGCTGAGCCTTTTATAGCTGTCCAGCTCAAGCTGCTTTTCCAGCTCCGAAAGACGCTGCTCCATCGGCAGCTTCGGATTTTTGACGGTGGTGTTGGTCGAGATGGATTTCAGTTCGGACAGCCGTCCCTCCAGGTAGGTATCGATCGTTGTGGCGCCTTGTTCGGCAAACCGTATAAGAGATTCCTCCACATTCAGGATGAGGATCCTCGAGACGGCAAAATACATGACAAATCCGGCAAACAGCACAAACAGGGCCATTTGGACCGGATAGAACAAAGACGGATTCACTTTTCGAAAACCGGCTACTCTCAGACAAACCACCTCGCAAAAGACGTAAAGGCAATTTGCAGACGCGCGCAGCCTGCAAATCGCCCGGTAAAACTCAAGTCGGTCATAATGCGGTCATTAAGCCTTCAGCTCTTTCATGCAGCTGGTGCAGATGTTCTTTCCCTTGTAGTTGATAACATCCTTCGCATCACCGCAGAAAATGCATGCAGGTTCATATTTCTTAAGGATTATACTGGCCCCTTCGGTAAAGATCTCAAGAGCATCCCTTTCAGCGATATCCAGAGTACGCCTCAGTTCGATCGGCAATACCACTCTTCCCAGTTCGTCCACTTTTCTGACAATTCCTGTAGATTTCATTCGCTCACCCCCTTTCAATCGAAAAAATGATGCCATATGATTATCGGATTAAAATTGTTTTTGGATCACTAGCTTTTTAATCAATTCCGGCAGTTCCGTGATTTTTTCCTTCGCCAGGTAGGAATTGCAGCCCTCCGTAAAAGCTGTCTTGAGTTCCTTTTCGCTGATATCCTCCGAGACGATGATAAAAGGGGTATCCGCACAGAGTTCGTTTCGCACCGCCAGGGCACCCAGGGCGTTGAAGCCGGGCATGACATTGTCGCTGAGAATGACATCCCACCTCCCCTCCCGGAGCTTCGCCTGAAGCGCCGCCCGGGTCGATACTACTTTGCAGTTCACGTTCAAACCGTTTCTTTTCAGGGTCCTGATGGTTATATCCGCGAAGAATATGGAATCCTCAACGATCATCACATTCAGAACGCTTCCATCATTCATGTCGTCATACACCATTCTTCCGATAAATTAAAGGCATTTGTTATGGCGCAATGCAATAATGATTATTTCATTGCGCCTGAATAAATAATACATTGTCTTTTTTAAGAGGTTAATGAAGTATTTCAAGTTTTTACCCGGAATAATGTCAGTATTTTACTGACAAGCCACCCTATTCCTCTCCGGAATGGGACGAAGCCATCCTATTATAGAATGAAATTTCAAGATAACTTTCATTTTTGATCGGCCAAAACCATTTTTTGCATCAAATCTTGCAATTTTTATACGCCAACTCCTTCAAAAATGGTGCTTGACAAAACGTTGTACATAATATTATATTATAAAGGTAGTTGCTTCATTTACATGGGTTTCCATGGTATACATCCAGAGAAAAAACGGGAAAACAGGACCTTCAAAATTTGAAAGAAAACTTTATGGAACCTGCATATTACATAATTTTTGCTTCGTGTTTCGCATACTACTTGTAAAGTGAAGAATCTCTTTACAGGAAAATATAATAATAAACTTGGAGGTATAAATATGAAGTTATTAGCAAATGTCATGGAACAGGTCGTCAAAAGAAATCCCAACGAGCCTGAATTCCATCAGGCCGTCAAAGAAGTCCTGGAATCCCTGGAGCCCGTAGCGGAAAAGCATCCGGAGTGGGTCGCGGCAGGCATATTCGACCGGATCGTCGAGCCGGAAAGGCAGATCATTTTCAGAGTGCCGTGGGTGGATGACAACGGCAAGGTCCAGGTAAACAGAGGCTTCCGGTTCCAGTTCAACAGCGCCATCGGACCCTACAAGGGCGGCATCCGGCTTCATCCTTCCGTTTACGCCGGTATTATAAAATTCCTCGGTTTCGAACAGATCTTCAAGAACTCCCTGACGGGCCTGCCCATGGGCGGCGCCAAGGGCGGCAGCGATTTCGATCCGAAGGGCAAGTCCGACGGCGAAGTCATGCGGTTCTGCCAGAGCTTCATGTTCGAGCTGGCAAGGCACATCGGACCCGACACGGACGTTCCGGCCGGCGATATCGGAACGGGCGGACGTGAAATCGGCTACATGTACGGCATGTACAAGAAGATGACCAATGAATTCACGGGCGTTCTCACCGGCAAGGGCCTGACCTGGGGCGGAAGCCTTGCAAGGACCGAAGCCACCGGCTACGGCCTGTGCTACTTCATGGACGAAGCCATGACCGCCATCAAGGGCAAGTCCTTCAAGGGCGCTACGGTAGTGGTTTCCGGTTCCGGAAACGTTGCCATCTACGCCACGGAAAAGGTTCACCAGCTCGGCGGCAAGGTCGTCGCCCTCAGCGATTCCAACGGATACATCTATGATCCGGACGGAATCAAGGTTGACACCGTCAAGCAGCTCAAGGAAGTGGAAAGAAAGAGAATCAGCGAATACGTCAAGTTCCATCCGAACGCCAAATATACGGAAGGCTGCTCCGGCATCTGGTCCATCAAATGCGACATCGCTCTGCCGAGCGCTACCCAGAACGAAATCGACGAAGCTTCCGCGAAGACCCTGGTTGCCAACGGCTGCTGGGCAGTAGGCGAAGGCGCAAACATGCCTTCCACTCCCGAAGCAATCGAAGTATTCCTGAAGGCCGGCGTCGTATTCGGACCTGCAAAGGCTGCCAATGCCGGCGGCGTTGCCACCTCCGGTCTGGAAATGTGCCAGAACAGCATGCGGTATTCCTGGACCTTCGAAGAAGTGGATGCGAAGCTCAAGGACATCATGGTCAACATCTTCAAGAATGCAAGCGCAGCCGCCAAGAAGTACGGCTTCGGCGACAACCTCGTCGCCGGTGCGAACATCGCCGGTTTCGAAAAGGTTGCTTCCGCTATGTACGCTCAAGGTATTACTTATTAATAACGACAGCCGGAATTTTCCGGTTCAAAGCCCCGCTGCGCTATAGGCCGGCGGGGCTTTTCATGTTCTGGCGCCTGCCGACTGAAAGCTCCCCTTGCCCTTGAGGTAACAATCGAAGAATTCCAGGATGATCCGGTTCATGGTCTCAATGACCTCGTACCGGTCCGCCGCCTGCCGGCCTCCGCTTTTCTGCACGGTACCGTTGATCACATCCACCAGGAAAGGGGAAACGAGGGGCAGATCAGTACCACTCATATGGTTGGTTCCCTTGAAATAAACCTGGAACGCCTCCGGCGCCGTGGCAAATACCTGTTTCTCGGCGATTACGGCTTTCGTATCCTCTACGCTTGCCAGCGCCTGCTTCATCGCGTCGGTAAAAATCCCAAGGATTGGAACCGGGTAAGCTTCGGGGTTCGCAACCGGCAGGCCGTCCTTAAAATCAATATATTCTCCGAGCAGGCCACCGTCAATGTCAATGACCGCTCCGATATCCCTGCGCTCCCTGCCAAGCTGCGCGCTGGCCGCACCGCCCAGGGAATGGCCCATCAGGCCGATTTTCCCGGCATCGATCTTACGGAATACCTCCGGGGAATCCGTATCTGCGGCTTTGTCGAGAATCGTATCCACGACGAAGTTCATATCTCCGGTACGGACCTTCATCCATTTCCGTTCCAGTTCATAAATTTCTTTTTCACTGTAAACGCCGTTGTTGACATCGATGACTTCCCGCATGAAGGAACGGTCAACCAGAGTCCATTTGCCGTCTGTATCCTTGCAATACAAGGAATGATAGGGATGGCTGATGGAGCAGACCACATAGCCGTTGCTGGCAAGGTCCGTATAGGTGGACGTGTTGCTGGCCATGATCCCGAAAGCTCCGTGGGAAAAAACGACCAGCGGGTATCCGGTTCCGGCCCCCGCAGGGTACCAGAACTCTACGGTAACCTTTCGGCTGCTTCCCATATTTTCAAAGGGGTCTTTCCGGCTGTCATCCGTAAAGGTGAACAAAGCCGTTTCTACTTTCAGGTTCCCGGTTACGGCCGGGGATCTGTGCTGGGGAAAGATCAATGCAGGGGTTATTGAGACCAGTATCAAAAGCCATACGACGACTGCCTTGAAAACGGCAGGAACGGTACGGAATTTTTTCGCATCCTCTTTTTTCCGAACCAGCGCGAGGACGCCGGCGATTGCCATAATCAGCAGAATTGCGGCAAGCATCGTCCACCGGAAGCTCCAGACGATGACGGAACAGGCGGTGAACAAGACGAATAAACCGAACGAACCGATCCGGACCCAGCTTTTTATTTTAATCTGACGGGATTTTGTTATAATGCAGTATCCCGTGAGCGCCGCTTCCAGGATGGCCGCAACGACTAGAATAATTGTACCCATATTTTTACTCTCCTTTTTTATCCCTTTCTGTTTTCCGGATCAACCGTACTATACAACCGGCCATGTGTATATGGCGCAGGCTGTAACCGGTATTTCAGAAAGGGTAAGCTGTAAAAACAGAGGGGTAAGCTGCCATACTATTTTTCAGTAATATCCGTACCGTTTTTCATTTCTTTCAGTTTTTCATTAATGCTTTGGGTAACCTTTCGGTCGTCCAGCCAGATCAGCAGACGGACAAACAGATAGATCACGGCAACCTGGACCGCCAGGATGGCCGTGCCTGCCGGTCCGACCACCCAGCCCGAAACATTTGCAAGGGTCAGAATAACGGCTTCCAGCACGAGAAAGTGCAGCACGGTCCTGACCCGCATCTCCTTTTCCGACTGCGCTCCGGGGGAATAGAGGATAAGACCCGGCAGATCGCCTGCCAGGGCGCAAAGCATATAGTTATAGATGTCCTTCAAGGCCAATGCCGTATCCGGTGCAAAAATCTGACGCAGCAGCGTAATGCTGATCACAATTACCCCGAAAATGATGAAATAATCCCGGATCCCTTTTCTTGCAAGCCCTGCGAGCTTCATTTCCACACCTCCTACAACCCCAGCATTTTCTTCAGCATGGGAACATACTGCCTCGAAACCGCCACGCCTTCTCCGTTGTCCAGCCTTGCCTCAAACCGGCCACTGATAGAAGGGCGGACGAAGGAAATCTTCGCGATATTGATGATCACGGATTTGGAGGCGCGGAAGAATTTCTTGCCTTCGCACAGCTCTTCAAGCTCGTAGAGCTTCTGCTTCGACTCGTACACCTTGTCTTTGCAGTATATGAACACTTTGTTCTCGACTGCTTCAAAGTAATAGATGTCCGAGATCCTGAGCCTGTGGATGTTATCTTCTTCATACCCCAGGAGAACGGTGCTTTCCTTTTTCAGCTTGCGCAGCAGGTACAGGACATCATCATTTACCTCGTGGCAGCGGATGATGATCTCCTCCTCCCGTTCTCTGGAGATTTCTTCTATGGATACCTTCATGATCTTCCCCTTTTGGCGTTCTTTCCGGAGAGCCGATTCCACTACACCTATTCGCCATATCTCACCGGAATCCTCCTTGACCGGATGGCCCGTAAACATGGAAGCGCGGCCGTCCGTTGCCCGTTTTCGCCCTACCGGTGCTCCGCCGCCAGGAAAAAGTCGTAGATCGGCTTCAGGCTCCGGTAGCTTTCTTTCAAAGCTTCCGGCAGTTCCTTCGAAAAGGCCAGCTTAAAGTCGTTGTGGGCGCATTCGAAGTAGATGTTTTTCCGGTCCAGCCAGGTTCTGAGATTCTCCGACTGATCCGGATATTTGCTCCGCTTGTACGTCTCCCCGCCGATCACAAACCGGTTCTGGGCCTCATACCCCTTTAACGCGGCCAGAAAGGCAGGATGCCCTTCCAGGATCATTTCCCGCATGGCGGCCATAACCCGCGGCTCCGCGCCGTAAAACCCGACGCCGTAGCCGCAGCCCTTCTGGCCGATTTCAAACCAGAAGCAGGGGCTGGTCGCCGTTTCGGACTTGTCCCGCAAAAACGTCAGCCAGACATGGTCCCGGTACAGGGTCTTGTCCTTGGTGAACCGCGTATCCCTGCGGACCCTGGAAATAATTTTGGAGGGCACGGTAATCAGCTGGTCGTCGATCTCCCGCACCGCCGGCGCCACTTCCAGAATCAGCGCCTCCATCGGCTGGTATACATACTGCTTGTAGATCTCTTTGTGTCCGTCGTACCATTCCTTGCTGTTGTTCATCCGGTTCTCGAACAGAAATTGCAGCCCTTTCGGGTTAAAGCCTTCAAAGGCCGTTTTTGTGTTATTTGCCATCTCTTTGCCCTCTTATCTTCTTTATTCTTTTTATCTTTTTCGTTCTTTTTATCCTTTCATCCTTTTTGCTCTTTTCGTTATCCCTTTTCCTTCTTTCTATTATACTTCAAACTTGTCCACAGGACAAAATCGGATTTTTTCAGCGGGCACCCGGCTGCAATAACGTTCTGCAGCTTATGCAAAAAGCCGCAGGGCAATATCCTGCGGCTTGCTTCGGAGGGATGGGTCAGTAGGCGCCTGCCCTAATGATTTTTTCCGCCCGTTTCTACGCTGAACAACCCATTGTTTTGAATCTTTGTGATGAAAGTTACATCCCTTTTGCGTAGGCTGCCGATATGTCCGTATAATAGGGATGCTCCGGCGGCACATCGGGAAATTTGCTGCCGGGGTCTGTGTTATCGTAGGATTTTCCTGATAACATTTTCCGGAAACAGAATACCAACCGCACGTTCCTTTGTCAATCCATTCTGCTTTTGCGCGGAAAAATTCCGGGCGTGAAAAAAGGGTCCCAGGAAATTCTGAAACCCTCGGCACGGCCAGCAGAGATCAAATCCATATTGCCCTTCCTAATGCTTTTGCTTGGAATAAAATTAGCCAGTCTGCTTATTGTTGTCCATGCCAGTCAAAAATCCTCGCTGTTTCTAAGGCATCATATGCTTTGGAAATTAATTCATCCTTGAACTTTTCTCCCTTGGACTCTTTGACTTTCCTAATCACTTCATTCTTGCCGGCAGGCTTCTTATAAAAATCAGTAAGTGTCGTTTGGAAGAAATGAATTGTTGATAACAATTCAAGTCCAGTATGGTCAAACTCATGGAAAACATTGATGACATTATCAATACTGGTTGTGTATTTATCCATATCTTTCTTATACATATTTAGTAAATGATCAATGTTTTCTCCTGGCAAATACTTGGATTTGTTAGACTTGACACAATTATTGGAAACATTAAAAGCCTTATCATCTATAACTACATTATCTGCTGTCATATCATCCATTCTATAATATAAATTCTGGCAGTATGGGCCATAATGATACATGTCAAAATCAAAGTCGAGCGGTACCCCTTTTGATTTAACAAAATAACAGAGCTTCTGTATGATGGTTCTCCCAAGTGGTACTTCTGAAAGCTCGTTCCACTTCTTAACAATGTATGCAACAATAGCGTCGTCAAGCTTATTGCATAACAGAATATCCATCTTTACCTTACCTCCGCTTCAATTTTTAAGGCCTCGTGCCTTAGTTCAGAAATAAACGGTTTATCCAAATTTACCGTTAAATCTTTAGAGTCAATATAAATGCGAACAACGTGGAATTTTTTGGGCATCTTCTTAATAATATGAGATTCTTTTGACAGCAAGCACTCTTTGTCGTTTCTAATCACATAGAATTCCTCTCCGGCTTCATCTTCACCATCTACAAGGAATTTATGAATATTTCCCTCCCCATGATCAATTATCAAATTATTTTCTTTAGAATATTTGTTCGACATTTGTTTGAAAATTCCTTCTGCTTTTCTTCGATCAATTGCATCCGTGAATTCGGAAGTTTCATAAATCATACTATGATGTTTTCTGTTGCAGATTCTATAGGCATGTTGAAAGTAAGGGTCATTTTCATTTTGTAACGAATTCCTAAAATCTTTTATGAGATCAATATCATCATATTTTGTTACTTCAGTAAAGTTATCATTAATTTTTCCTTTCCATGATTCCATGTAACTTTTGAGATAATGATCATAAATTCGCCGTGTCCGATGATAGTATACTTGTGTAAACATATAATACCTGGCTAGTATTAATGCTTCCAAAGTATGAATTCCACCATGTTCTATTGCTAAATCGAGACCTCCATTTCCATCGACTGCCTCAATAACTGTCAGGCTTTCAATCAACCTCTCATAATCAAAATAGCCATAATCTACGCCACAATGATGGGAGTCTCTTAATAGATAATCCATACGGTCCGCGTCAATGTTGCCGGAAATAATATCCTTCAGCAATTTCAACTCCGGCATCACACTTTGTTTTTGTATCAACTGGACAACAAGCTTTGTTACATCCTCAAAGTAAAGTTTTTCTAATCGCGGTTTCAGATATTCAATAATGCTTATACTTATGTCTTCGTGCTTCTTCCCTTTTGGTATTATCGCTTCACCACCATGTGAAAAGGGAAGATGCCCTATATCATGCATAAGAGAGGCCAGTCTTAATACCTGTCTAGCTTTGTCTATATTGAGATCAATTCGATTTAGACTGCCTTTTATCAACTCACATGACTTTTTCTTATTGCAGAGCTTATCGAACATTCTTGATGACATCTCCATAACGCCTAAAGAATGTTCAAATCTCGTATGTACTGCTCCAGGGTATACGTAATTAGTCATAGCAAGCTGTTTAATATGCCTTAACCTTTGAAATTCAGGCCAGTCAATGATCTCCTTTTCTTCATCGGTAAAATAAATGAACCCATGAATAGAATCCCGGACTTTGTTCACCATGGATAACTCCCCCATAATAAAGTCATTGTCAGGCGTTGTTTCATCAGTAGTTATTTCCTAATATTCCACAAATTCTTACAAAATCCTCCTGGACGAGAGTATTCTTTGAAGATTATCTGCCTTTAAGCCCATTGAAAGCCGGCTTTTACACCTTACCGGCAAAAGATATGCAATCTTACAGCCCATATGGCCTCAGTACACCTTCAATCTCATTGTTGATCGCGCCGACATTTATGCTGCCGGTCGTCGTATCCCCCAGGTTATATTTTTGTTTCAATTTTAAAATACGGTATACGCTTTCATTTATCCTCGAGATTGGTATTGTGCCGTTCGCAGCCGCATTTTTCAATGCGTTCAGCACCCTCACTTCGTTATTGTAGCCTCCGCTCAGCAATATGATATCGCTGCCTGCATTTACAGACTTTACTGCGGCATCCGCCAGATCGTAATTCTTCGTAATGGCGCCCATAGTCATATCGTCCGTAATCACCACGCCTTTAAAGCCCAGCCGGTTCCTCAGGATATCCGTGATAACGGTTCTTGACATGGACGATGGATTCGCCGGATCGACCTGGCTCAGTAGTATATGCGCAACCATTACGGCATCCGCCCCGGCATTTATGGCCGCCTTGAAGGGAACGAATTCGAAGCTCTCGAGCCGGTTCAGACTGTAATTTACAACGGGCAGGGCGGTATGCGAATCGACGGACGTATCGCCGTGGCCCGGGAAATGCTTGACTACCGGTATCACTCCTCCATCCCTGATCCCCAGCATCGTCTGTACTCCCAGCCTGCTTACAATTTCGGGGGTTGAACCGAAGGCCCTGTCCCCTATTATGGGATTATTGGGGTTGCTGTTTATGTCCAGTACAGGCGCGAAGTCCATATTAAAGCCAAATGAACGGATCATGTCCGCGATCACGTTTCCGACCCTGTAGGCGAGACCGCTGTCGTTTATTTTTCCGATGGCCCCCATACTGGGGATATTTGCGAATTCGGCGGGCATGCGGCTTACCCTTCCGCCCTCTTCATCCACCGATACAAAAATCGGGACCTTGTTTGCCGAATTTGTGATTTTAAGCCAGTTGATCAAAGCCAGAAGCTGGCCCGTGTTCTGAACGTTACGGCCATACAGTATAAAGCCGCCAATGTGGTAATTTCGGATCAGCGATCTGACATTTTCATTCACTTCATAGCCGTCGAACCCGGCAATGACCATTTGCCCTATTTTCTCGTCAAGAGTCATACCGGCCAGCAATTCCGCCGCTATATCGCCAGGGGGTATGCAAAGCTTTTGCCCGATGGCCAATCTGTTTGGGTTCGTGATCTGCGGATTGGCAGCAAGCAACTTCTGAAGCGTCATGTAATACCTGCCGGCGATCGCAGATAGCGTATCTCCACTCCTGACCGTATAAACAGTATATCCGGCCGGACAGCCGAACGGTATGCAGATGACCTGCCCGATTCTAAGCCGGTATGGATCGAGTCCGGGATTTGCCGCAATTAATTGCGATATGCCGACTCCAGACCTGTTCGCTATCAAATAGAATGTATCGCCCTGTCTGATAGCGTATTGATAGCTATTTGCAGGGCACTGCCTGTACAGGAAAAAATCATACGTCATGAAAATCATCATCCCCGGCCTGCTTTCGGGCCTATACACATCTTATGTATACTATGATGCAAAACCCGGCTTGTTACTTTGGGGCGTACTCTTAGACCGTTAATTTCCGACCTTCCGACTATGTTATCCCATAAAAAAATTAGAAGGCATATGCTATTGTACATATACCTTCTAATCTACCGATTTGGCGCGCCCAGCAGAGATCGAATCCACAACCTTCTGGTCCGTAGCTGTAGGTTGCCAGGGCGGTTAAAATATTGATAAGGTCGGATGAGGCATAAAACATGCTTCCCCGGCCATTTTTATTACTTATTACGTAAACCACTAGTAAATTAGTATATCGTGTGGGTCTATTGCAGAAAGTACACTAAAAGTACAGCGGTTATTCCAAAATTGCACTTATCTCGCTTCTAATGACGCTTTCAATTTCAATATCATTTTTACCTGAATTTCGCAGTTCATCGTACATGTCATCTATTCTTTCACACAAGTTTTCGTAGCGATTTATGCTAATTTGGCCTCTACTTTTCCTTGTCCTTAGCCAACTTTTTAATTTTCTGGGAACATCTCTTTTTTTGTACTTTTCATAGCATTTATCACTAGCAAAATGGCTTCTACCTCTAGGCACGATATTATTGCATCCACATTTACAGTACTCAATATTAGTACTTAAAATATCATCCATTGAAAGCATAATGAACGTAAGTAGTTTACTACAAATTTTCAAATTAAAACTAAATCCCGTAGATACTTTAAACTCAGGCTCTACAGATATTTTATTTTGTTTTATACTGCGCTTTAAATGATCAGATATGTATTGTAATACTTGGGTTCGTACAAATGAAATTTTATTATTATAATCAACTTCAAATCTATCGATATCTTTTTTAGTAGGGTCCTTAATATAAAGTCCGGTAAGGTTTTCTATCTTTCTATCAACAGCAATAAAGTCAAAATATGGTTTGTCATTAATAATTCTTACATTATGGAGATACCAATATTTTATCTTATGCAATGATTCAGGTACAATTTTCTTTTCCAATTTCTTATAATCGCTTATATACTTGAAGAATTCATTAATTGCACTTTGTTGGTTCCAAATATAAATAGCAGATACAATGTTCTTATATCTGTGAGCCAGATCGATTATCTCTGAGAGTTTGATTTGAGTTTTCTTTGAAACGTCATCGAGTGGCCCCCATTTAGAATAGTAATATTTTAAATATTTTAAAGCCTCATCCGTGTGCTGCCACTTCTCATTATTATCGATTACATTTTCAACTAATGTAAACACTAGGTTTATTGTTTCAGAGATGAATTCTTCTATTTCTATATCTTCTACTATTCCATTACTTCCTGGAGCCCATTCTATTACAACGTCTGTTTCAGTAAATGTAGTTTTAATATTCTGACATGGACTTTTTAATGCAACAAATTGTATTCTTGCCGGAAGAATGTTCGTAATCACTATGTACACCTCTGTACGCATTTATATCTCACTGCTGATATGATTATACCAAGGGATTCGACTATTGTAAATAAGGCTTGCAAGTGGTTACAGGAATAACACTTTAAAAAACTAACCCACGGTTACAGGGGGTAAATATGTATCCTGCAAAATGAACATATTTTTTGAAGAAACAAGAAAGGAGCTAATTATGAGCAATAAATTACGCGAATATCTGGAAAAGCTTGATATATCGCAACTTGAGTTATCGCGCTTAACAAGAATCGCGCCAACTGATATAAATCAAATAGTCAATGGAAAACGTTACTGTTATCCGGGATGGAAAAAGAAGATTGCAACTGCTCTGCATGTACCAGTGTCGGAGTTGTTCCCAGGAGGTGAAAAAGATGCAGAATATTGAAAGGCGAACACTATGGAATGATTACCCTGATATTATGACCACCGCAGATATACAAGAAATACTCGGAATCAGCAAGGAAACAACGTTGAAACTCATTCATCAGTCTGGGTTCCCCAAAATAAGGGTTTCAGGTGGGCGCAAATATATATTTGTAAAATCAGCCTTGCAGGAGTATTTGCACCATCAGGCCGTGAGTGCGTAGGCGGTGACGATTTGTAATGAATAATAACATATTGGATTACATACTTCAGCGATCTCCTGGATCAAATCCCACGAGACAGGGCATCAAAATTCTTTTAAATCCTTGCCCTATATGTGGTCATAAAGACCACTTCTTTGTATACCCGGAAAACAATTCTTACTACTCATTTAGTGGGTGCTGCAAGGGGGGCTCCATTGTAGATGCACTAATAGAGTTCGAAGGAATTCCATTGGCTGAAGCAATGCGGCGAGTGCACGGCGAAGGGTCACAGTCCGGATACGCCGATGACATCTGTCGACGGCAGAAGGAAAAGCAAAAAACAGAAAAACTTGCAGGGCTCTTAACACAAAAGGTTGAGAGTTTTTTTAATGCCATTACTCAGAAATATAAATTGTTCAAGCTCGCTGAACTGGAATGTTATCGGAATGGTATTGATCGGATGGATCCTTTTTACCGCTGGATCAGACACGGCGTTGCATTCTACGATAGGCTCACAGATGAGTTCATAAATGGTAGTTTTGAAGAACGGGTCCGACTGATGCAAAGTGCAGGAAAAGAATACTTTTTCAAACTAAATCCGGAGGTGGTTACAAATGCATGAGTATGATGCACGCAAACTCATTGAAAGCAATCCGGTATTGAAAAAGGAACTGCAGCAGCAGCTTGAACCAAAACGGTACAAACTCTCTGAAATTGGGCTTGCTGAAAGATTTGTTGACAAGTTCGGGAAGAATGTTCGCTATTGCCGGCAATGGAGTAAATGGCTCATATGGTCCGGAAGACATTGGCAAATTGATCTAACCGGCGAGGTTGAAAGAATGGCAAAGGCAACAATTCGTGGCATATACGATGAACTGAATTCTATCGAGAGTGAGGACGAAAGAACCGCACTAGCCAGATTTGCCGCAAAAAGTGAAACTAGCCGCTCCGTCAACGCAATGATCGAGTTAGCAAAAAGTGAGTCCGGGATCCCGATATTGTCGGACGACCTTGATAGTGATATATGGCTGTTGAACTGCATGAATGGCACGCTTAATTTAGGTACATATGAATTGAAGCCACATGACCGAAACGACTACATAACAAGGTTGATTCGAGTTGAGTACGATTCGACTGCAGATTTTGAAGAATGGGCGCGATTCTTGACACAGATCATGAACGAAAACCAGGGCTTGATAGTATTTTTACAACGAGCAATTGGATATTCACTAACTGGCAGCACACGTGAGCAATGCCTGTTTATGCCGTATGGAAGCGGCGCAAACGGGAAATCAACATTCCTTGAAGTAATTGCAGACATGCTCTGTGAATACGCCGAGCGATGTCCGACCGATACGCTTATGCAAAAAAATGCATCAGGAATATCTAACGATATAGCAATGCTTAAGGGGAGCCGGTTTGTCGTTGCATCCGAGGTTGAGCAAGGCAGAAAAATGGCTGAATCGCTTGTTAAGCAAATGACCGGGCAGGACAAAATTTCAGCGCGGTTTATGAGGGCAGAGTTTTTCTCATTCAAGCCGACATTCAAGCTATGGATAGGAACCAACCACAAGCCAACGATAAGCGGAGCCGACAATGCAATCTGGCGTAGAATCAAATTACTTCCATTCAATGTCGTTATACCTCCGGAAGAACGCGACAAGGAATTACCGGAGAAACTCCGCAAGGAATTGCCCGGTATTCTGAACTGGGCCGTAATGGGGTGCAAGGATTGGCTTGATAACGGTCTAGGCGAACCGGAGGAAGTCACAAAGGCAACTGATGGATACAGAGCGGAAATGGACGTTATAACAAGGTTCCTGGATGATACCTGCACAACATCAACCCAAAGATGCACAAAATCAAGCGATTTGTACAACCGTTTCAAAGATTGGGCGCGGGAAAACGGAGAATACCAAATTTCAAACAAAGTATTCAGTATCAGAATGCAAGAAAAGGGATTCAAGAAGATTGAACGCAGCGTCGGCAACTTTTGGGAGGGAATCATGATTGAGGATAACGGACCTGATAATGATATTCCTTTTAAAGTGCAAAGTGACAATAAAGGCATATCGACTCCCTCTTAGAAATGGAGGGTCATTGTTAAAGTGGAGGGTTGATGGTGGAATGTGATCGAAACCCAAAACTCAGTATAATGGCAAGTTGTAAGCATATGAACGAGCAAAGAGTGGAGGGTGTGGAGCGATTTTCAGTATAAGCCCTTATGTATTTTACTTTAAAGATTATATTGATTTTGCTTCCACTCCTTCCATAACTTCCACTATATATACCAAAATAACACGACAAAAGCGTACAGTGACACGCCAATATATACACTCCAAAATTGCTGCAATCCAAGAAAATGGAAGACTTTCACTGCTGTTTGTCCACTGTTCAGTGTAAGCAAGCGCACAACATCTTCAAGAATGGGATTTTATGGGGTTTATTTGCTTATGACCTTTTGGTTATGTATCAAAAGTCAGGCTTGAAATGCTTCAAAATCAAGGTTTTAGGAATAAGTGCACTTTTAACTGTACTCACTGGATTTATATAAAAAACACTAAACGACGGAAAGGAGATGTCAGTTATGGAAAGATTGGCAGAAATAAGACTTACAAAAAGTATCCTACTTATCCCGGAAAAAGTGCTTTGGAAATACCTCCCGGCCAGTGAACTTGAAGCCGGTATACGGCGCGGTAAAGGCTATAAGCGGGCTATGGCCTGCGAGAATAGACACAACAGAGGAAACGGAAGGAGCGAGAAGCTAAATGGAATTTGAACTGGGGAAGTACAATATCGACAAAGTCAAAAAGGCGCTGGAAGGCGTCCGAGGAAAAAACATCATGATAGAGGACACTTGGTTGCACGGTGTTACCTCCATCGACATCGAAGGGCAGACAACATATGACGGTGATCCAATCCCGGAGGAAGGTTATGATGGAGGTAAAAGGGACCTGATAGGCATTACTTTCAACTTCGAGAATGGCAAGGCTTCACATAATTTCTGTCCGGATGAGGAAGTGTGCCGGGTTTTATTTGAGCAAGAAGATCTTTGGATTTTCCAAATTGAAAGCATTGCAGCATTTGTGGAGCGTGAAAAAGGCCTTCTTGACGACAGATTAACAGAGTACAAGGCCTACATGCAGAGGTAGAAGGATGATGTTATAACGGAGGCCGAGCATACCCGGGGGGTGGTTGTTTGGGCCGGGGAAAACCGATTGCCTCGACCGCCCCGGTCTTTCTCCGGAGGTGGTAATAGTACTATCCCGTTGCATCGCGTACAAAAATAGAAGTCCTGGGTATTGGACTCAAAAGCGAATACCCGACGCAATCGGCGCCGAATGAAACCGAGACTATTACGAGGAGGGATTTATATGATGTTTGTTAATATCGGTGAGAACGGGAGTACAAAGATTTCTTTTGATAAACCCGACGACAAAGCCCCCATGACGCTGATAATCCGTAGCGGGAGCAATTTGCTGAACCAAGGATTCAAGCCAATAAATTCAGAGGTTATAAAAAGCAACCTTGCACGGGAATAGCTAAACTGACGGGCTGGGTGGTCCGGTGGTCCAGCCCTACACCCTCGCTTTGAGGTATGTACACATGGAGGTTTGCCAATGTTGAACGATATCAGCAAGGAGAAAAAATACGCATTATATATGGGGGCTCTGCGGAGAAATAAGCAGCGGTATAGTAATAACCCTGATCAGGATCCATTTCCGGTAATGAAGTGCCTGATTGTATACGGAGTAAAGGCAATAAACTTAAAGCCCGGCCTGATGGTTATTGCCCACCAGGATACAGAATATAACTTTGCGCTGGCTGAGTGTATAAAAGATGCTATGGCGCTGCTTACTCCCGGCGAATTCATGAGCCTGTTCCCGATTACAAAGGAATTCCACGACGATCCCGGGTGGAAGAACTATTTCACAGTTACGGAGTATATCAGGTCGCTGCCTCAGGATAAGGTTATCGGCAAAGAGATTGATAATTTCCTATGGGAATACCTTAACGATGAAATACAAATGTTCATGGTGAAGTTGATCGGATTTGCAAGCGACATTCGGAGGCTCGAGGGGCATCCAGATATAATGGAGCAGTTTTGTGAGGAAAACGGAATAGTGACATATACTGAGCATCAGGACGAAAGCGGCAGGAAGTCTCTCATCGATAACCGGACCAGGAAAACGGCAAAGGCAATGCCTAAACGGCACTTGAAAATTGTGAAATGAAAAGCTCTTGAACGAAGTAGGAAACCACAGGGTGAAGGATGGAGATAAAAACGGGTACTTATGAGGGACTTGTTTAGCAAAGGGAGCAACAAGGCGTATTTTCGCTTGTATCAGAGGTTAGGGGTATGGTTTGGAGCCGAAACAGATTGAGCGATTAAAGGCAAAGGAACGACAGGGCGAGAGATCGGATTTAACATCGTCGTCCATCGACGACAAAGTTAGCAAACGAGGCATAAAAACAGATGCTGTGGTTGGAGCAAAAGTTGGCATGTCAGAATCTTCTTATTCAAGAGCAAAGCGCGTTATCGAAAGCGGCGACAAAGAACTCATTTGTAGATCTAAAAACATCGCTGTAGCCAAACCGGCCGGACACATCCGGAAAAGCGTCGGCCAAGTTACTTGATGGTAGTAAAGTGCAATCATGCTTAAGCGAAGGGAGATAAAGTAAATGTTGAGGTACCGAGGACAATACCGTGTGCTATTTGAAACCGATAAGAGAACCGGCAAAGCATGTGAATTCACATATGTTCCCTGCAGGATCCGTAAAGGTGCCGATATAGTTCGGCACAATGATGATACTTTGAATGTGTACATACCGGGCAAAAAAACAGCTAACAGGCTACTTAAAGAACATTCAGACATATTCAAGCCCTTTCAGATTGGAGATTCAGAAGCAACCTTGCTATTCCCTGAATCTATGATGAAGGAAGCCGCAAAAATATTAATGCCTGTAGTGCGAGGTAAAGGCATGTCTCCCAGGCCTAAAAGAGTGATTGTACTTTCAGATGATCAGAGGAAAAGTTTATCTGACAGAATGAAAACTATCCAAGCAAAGTATTCCTTGGACAAAAAACGCACTGGTGAAGAAATTAGCCGTTTTCCATGAAAAAAGGTATTCGGATATTACCCAATATAATAAACCGTATTTTACGGCGTTTTCGCCAGACAATATTTGTTTGATATGTTTAGGTGTTGATTGCAGGGATATGAAAAAGTCAGCCGGCGTAAACGACCGACTTTTATAACTGGGATTTGCAAGCAGTCTATAGCCGATTCAGCAAACATCTCCGTTTGAAGGATTTGTTTTATAGATTAAATAAAAGATTTCGTTGTCAATTAAATTGATCTCGGAATTTATATTAAAGAAAGCCGGTGATTTTAAATCACTGGGTTTCAAAACGGATACACCAAAGCAATTATTCAAAGCTCGCATGGGCAAAAGATCATGACCATATAAGTGATTTATAATAGAGGTATGGGGGTGGTGCCATGGGATTGATTGAAAACGACCCGCGAAACACAGGATACACCGCTTTGTTTTTAGCGATTACATGGTACCGTGAAATTGATGCTGAACAAGCTTGGCGACTGGCAACACTAAAGAGCCCCATGAAGCCCGCCGCCAAGCTGACCTCTGAAATCATCAAAGAGATTGCTGTTAGTATTCGGCGCCCGAGCTTTAAAAAGGATTTTTCTACTATTGAAAGACGTTTCCGGATTAACCGGTACGATATATTCCAGGAACTCAAACGACAAAAAATGAAATGTTGAAAGGTGTGTGATGAACAATGGCAGATGTTGAAAAGACTTATGAACCAACGGTGAAAGAAGCAGCTTTGCTCGAAGTTCTTTTGAACCCGGATAACCGGAGAAAGAGCATAAAGGACTTATGCCAGATAGCAAACTGCAGCAGGCAAGTCTATTATGAAGCTTTTGCTAAACCATCCTTCCAAACTTTTTATGAGAGTAAGGCCAAGGACCTTATACGGGAGGCGGTTGTGCCTATTGTGAACACCTTTATCAAGGAGGCGCTGATGGGCAGCTATCAGCATGGTCGAACTGTCCTTGAAATGGCTGGCCTGATCGGAAACGAGGGCGGACCAAGCGGTAACAATATAATACTGATTAACATAAAGGAGGATTAAATCTATGGCACAGGCGACAATTGATGTTGGGGGATTGTCTTACAGCGAAGTACAGGAAGCAATTGACACCGCGGTTAAATTAAAGAGCATGACCAGACAAGAGATACAGGCAAGGATTATTAAATTGTTGAAGGAATGTACATTGAGGAATGAAACTGACAAGGAGAGTGAAAAAGTATGAAAAATGAGCAGATTAAAGTAATTAATCCCGGCCAGCAGATACCCAGGCATAGTTGTGAAGATAATTGGCTTGATAAGGTGAACATAAAAAACCCTGCGGGTAATGATTACATGCGGATATGTTCTGTTTGTGGTAGAACTGAGCATGTAATTGAGCAAATAGAAACCGAGGATTTTGATAGCACTTTTAGGCGATTTTATGGGGATGAGGTGATTTAATGCCTACGGCAATGTTTAATTACAATCCCAAATTAACCCCTCAGCAGAATCTTGAAGCGATGGTTAATGTTTTGAATTATCTTCTTGCGCACTTGAACAGCAGAAACGTGAAGCGGCTTGATACTAACGAGACTGTGATTCAAAGTGCAGACGGAACGACAATCCTAAATGGATCTCAAATAGTCATGATGGATTTGGGTAAGCATGTTAGGCGCACCGAAGGGCTTGATAAAGAATCAGGTCTCTATGTCGATGAGTGGTACGACGAGGATGGCAATAGAACTGCATACATTGATTCAGACGGTAAGCTTTGTGTTGTGGATGGTTTTTTCACGGGAAGTATAACCGGTTCCATAATGACAGGAGGGACAATACGAACAGCAGAATCAGGTGCCAGAATCGAATTAACTGGAAACAAGTTGACTACATATAATGCTGCAGGACAGATGCATGGACCAAGGATTTATCCCGGTGATGGTGATATTGTGTGGTGCCACAATGGGGTTCCCGTGTTAAGTGTTGGACTTGCTGGATCTGATGGAGTTACAATTCAACCGTTGAGTGGGCGCCCATTGATTATCTACAACCCCGAATTTAGTGGAACTATAAAAAATGCCGGAACATATCTTGAATTTGATTCCGACACGAAAGTACTTACTTTATATGATGACGCCTCAAATCCAATATCCAGCGTTACAATCAATTAATTTAATTGGGGTAATATAGTATTAACATAGTAATTAAATTCAAAAGCTCTCTTACCATCAGCCAATTGGACGGTATCAATAAACAGGTTACCGTCTTTTTTTATGCAATATGTGCTTTTACTTTTTTCATCCAAAACAAGCTCAACAGAGTATTTCGGGGTGGTAGAATACTTGCCGTGAAAAGCACTAATGAACACAAAGTAATTCCCGGACTTAGTGTCATAGGTAGCTTTTATCCCATCAGGTGTAAGCTTTGTCGATGGTATTGAGCTTGCCTTTATATATGGGGTTATTTGAATGGAACTTCCTGTTGAAGCATAACCCAGGTTCGATCGCTGACATATTTCTTTCAAAACCGATTCAGGGATATATTTATTCTCCTGGTATGTTAAAACAGGAAGAAGCTTGTCCTTTACTTCTGCGCCATTATATAGGATTTTCGTATTCGCAGGCTTCAAGATGTATTCCTGTACCGCCGCTCCAATGGGTATGGTAGAGAACAGTAACGCTGCTACAAAGAATCCAAAAAGAAACTTTTTCATAATGATCCCTCCAATCCCAATATACAGCTTTTAACAAATATCGTCAAAGTATTCTTTCAAAGTATTGATATAATGAAAAGGATACATGCTGATCTTAAAAACATTGGACGTAATGAGAGAAAAAAAGGATGAATTCCGGATAATCAAGTGATTTAATATAAACGGGAGTTGGTAAAAACCTGTTAAGGAAAGCAAACAAATATTCGATAAAAGCATTGGGAAATATATTTCTTGTTGAAAATGCAAAACATAAGGTTCTAAACCGGCTGCATGTGCATAAACCGGTAATAGCCAGCGTACTTATTGTAAAATTATGTTTGCATTGTATGACAAGGAGTGATAAAGTTATGGCGGAGATATACTACTTTCCTATATGTAAGGGGGATAAACATATGGGCGAAGCTTCTGTTTTGGATATCGCGAATTTCTTTTTGAAATCTGTTGATAGGGAATCGGGAGGAAGCATCACACATTTAAAGCTTCAAAAATTAATCTATTATGCACAAGGGTGGCACCTTGCTTTTGTTGGTTCGCCTATGTTTAAATCAAAAATAGAAGCATGGGTACATGGGCCTGTATGCCCTGAGTTATATACTGTATATGCTGGGTCCGGATTTATTAATCTGGAGGAGCCCGATTGGCCGCTATATCCTTTTTCATCAGAGCAAACGGAAACACTTGAGGCAGTTTGGAAAGCATATGGAGACTATGATGGGAAATACTTGGAAGAGTTAACGCATCAGGAAGATCCTTGGCAAGAAGCTAGAAGGGGTATTGCGCCCTGGGAGCATTGTAATAATGAGATTACAATTGATTCTATGAAAAAATACTTTATGGGACTACTGGAAAATGGTCAGGGAAATTAAAAAACCAAGCAAGAATAATGATTCTAAAATACCTAACAGTGCTACTCAAGCTAAAAAGTCCTTTGATGATGAAAAAGCAAAATTAATATTCTCTAAAGCTTGTGAAACTCATTGTCAATTATCTGAGTGGCATAGAGATGAGCTTAATGCATTAATTAATTGTTTTAAAAAACTTGAGTCAATGCAGTGGAAAGATATTAAAAAAGATAGCGGTTTTGATTATGAAACAGTAAAGTATATATGTTTACAAAGACCCAAAACACTTCCTCCCGATGCATCTCTAGATTCATTAAGGGTAAGCGGTAAAAGTAGGCTGTATGGATACCGAACTCAAGAGTTTTTTAATATTATTTGGTTCGATAAAAATCATATTGTATGTGCGATGGATAAACAAAAGAAATATTCTGTTTAAAACCCCCATTTCTCGACATACCACCGTTCACCATCATAATATAGGTAATACCGGATTTCCTTGTCTGGCAATAGTACCTTTGCATATGACATCAGTTTACAATTTTCAATAATTCTAGCAGGATATTTCCTTTTATTGTCGAATATTGACATGAAGGGAAGTGCCGGTGTATGAAGAAGTTGCTTGTATTCTTCACAATCTTATGCCTTGTTTTCACATCCATTGCAGTATCATCGTATGGCACATCTACAAAAGTAAAAGTCAATGTATCCCTGGAATCTATAGAATGCGTTGAAAATAACCATGTAGGCAATGAATGGGTTTATGGTTGTACTGTCAATAAGAAAAGCCTTGATGAAGGCGATAATCAGGATGTTGAGACTGCATCAACCGGCAAGATCACTATAGTTTGCACGGCTGAAGAGGAGGACAAATATCCGGATACAGGCACCAAGACTTTGACGATCCCTGTAAAAAATCTTAAGGAAGGGCAAGCCAAGTCTTATACTGCCAAGGTAACGGTTACTGAGAATAGGGGCCGTTATTCCGGGAATACGGCGGTATGGGAATTCACTTTTAAGGTCGAAAGGAAATAAATTGTTTCGCGGCGAATTATGGCAAAAAAGGATTGTGAGAAAATGACACTGGAAGAATTAAAAGAAAAACGTCCGTTGACAATCAAGGTAAGTGAAGCGGCAGAGATTATGGGGGTAACAGCACAATTCTTGAGGATTGCACTTCAACTTGATAAGTTCCCATTTGGCACTGCTGTAAAGATGTCACAATTCGAATATTATATTAATACATATAGGTTTTTGCTCTATATGGAAGGCGCAGATTTTAACTATATTAAATCAATACCGCCTAAAATTATAGGGGGACCAGTATAAGTATATAGAGCCTTCGGGCTTTTTCTTTTTGGGAAAATATTCTTGACGCAAAGCGTAATGTAGCGTATTATGGTATTATAAAACATAACAGGAGGTGATTTATGGCAGAGTGGATAACCGAATCTGAGTTGTGCGAATGGTTAAAAATTAACCGAAATACAGCTTGGAGATGGAGAAAGCAAGGTTTGCCTTATATGGGAACAAAAAAATCTATAAGGTACAACAAGGAAGAAGTTGAAAAATGGCTAAAAGGAAAAGCACAAAGTTAAAGGAATCCGGAGCAAACTTGGCGGAATGACCGGATTCCTTACACAAAACAACCTTGTTACAGGCCGTCTCATGCTTATTATAGCATGTCATGAGCCTGCTTTCAAGGCCCACGAAAAGAGGCGTCTATATTGAAACTTATCCATTTCCTCCGGTACCGGTTCTCATCGTCGTACCGACAAATTACCGACCGCCGCGCCCGATTCGCCCGGATCATGGCCGTGAACGAATCCATCCTGGAGGGGAGGCGCGGCTCGTGTATTACGAAGTAACCACACCCTCGGGCAGCAGCTCCATTATCCAGGCAGACACCAACCGGCAAGCGAAAGGGATCTTGTGCAAGCAGAGAGGGATCCGGCCGTCGGATCCATGGTTCGGCGTCAGATCAATGGAAGCTCAGAAGCTGAGAGTTGATTTCCCGGAGACAGTATACAACCGGGATAATACGTCCAAGTTTGAGCGAAAGGATGTTCTGATCTTTGATGAGCATCACGGGACAGCGGTCCGGATCAAACAGGCCACCGTGGAATCAATCCAGTATTTCCTTGATGAGTACAGCACATTGATCTTCTTATAGGAATCGTGTAAAAACAAATGACAAAGCCGGCAGTAAATATTCTGCTGCCGGGTAAGACAGTAAGCAAAGGAGGCTAATTTTATGCCAACGAATCAAAGCGAAAGTATCATGACCCCTATCGAAATAAGATTTATCGAACTCGAAGAAACTGTTGTTGCCAATGACCCAGAATACAGGAGGCTTAATAGCAAAATAATAAGCACGTATGGCAAGCTCCATTCTTCCATTCCAGCTGGCTTGAAGCACGTATTGTGCGAATTCGAGTATCTTACAAGCCGAAAGGCATTCATAGAAGCAAGAATCATGTATGAAAATGGTCTTAATGACGGGACCGACAGCCCTATTGATGAACGGGAAAATGTGAACGAGCACTCTAAAGGGGTAGCGTGCAGTCTGCTTTCTCTCAGAGAAAACGAAATAATGAACCTTATTTGCGAAGGCGCCAAAAACAGAGAAATTGCAAAAAAGCTTTATATTAGCGAAAAGACAGCGCAAAACCATGTAAGCAGCATATTCAAAAAACTCGGCGTATTCAACCGGGCACAAGCAAAAAATACTTTTTCAAAGAATGCTATTTGAAATATAGGGGACGGCTCCAGTTATTTCTGACCGCACCCTTGTATCGTCGGAGCAGAGCCTTGACGGCAAATTGTTTGTAGAGTTTGTTGCTCAGGGATTAACGGGGGCGGCTCCGGCCGCCTTCCCCATTATGAAAGGAGATTGATAAAATGACAGAGAAAAAGGCACACAAACCAAAGGCAAGGGCAAACGGCGAGGGTACCCTATTCCAGCGTAAATCCGACCTGCTGTGGATTGGCAGGCTCCCAGTAGGATATAACCCTGACGGATCTGTGAAGTATCTGAAGTTTTCCGGCAAGAAGCAGGCCGACGTCCGGGAGAAGATGGACAAAGCAAAGACTGAGGTAAGGACCAATACATACGTTGAGCCGAACAAGATCACCCTTGGGGAATGGCTGGACACCTGGCTGAACATCACAATAAAGGAATCGGTAAAAAACACAACATGGCTGAGTTATAAGGGTATCATCGAGAAACATATCATCCCGGAGATCGGAGGCTACAAACTGCTCCAATTGCAGACGGCAAACCTGCAAAAGCTTTATAACGACAAACTGAACGGCGGTCGAGTGGACAAACGGAAGGTTGGAGGAAAAATGGTTAATAAAGATGGAGGCCTATCCCCTAAAACTATCCGGTATATGCACACCATCATTCATTCAGCTTTGAAACAGGCTGTAAATGAAAAAGTGATGCAGGTCAATGCAGCAGACCATGTAAAGCTACCCAAAAATCCGAAAAAAGAAATGAAAACTTTGGCCGTAAAGGACATTAGTACTTTTCTGGATGCAGCCAAGACCTCAAGATACTATTCAGCGTTCCTGCTTGACCTCTACACAGGATTAAGGCGTGGTGAACTGCTTGGAATCCGGTGGAAGGATTGTGACCTTAAAAACGGCAAAATAACGGTTGTACAGCAGCTTGTGTACGAAGGTGGCAAGCATGTGATCCGGGAATTGAAAACCGAGCGCTCACAGAACAGGGTTATTTCCATTCCTGAAGAAATGGTTCAGGAGTTGAAGGATTATAAAAAGCGGCAGGCCGAGGAAAGAAAATCTTTAGGTTTGAGCGAGATATACGATGGGCTTGTATTCACCAGTGAAACCGGGACCTTTGTCCAGACTCGAAATTTTGACCGGTGCTTTAAGGCGATCTTGAAAAAGGCGAAACTGGAGGAAATCCGGATTCATGATCTCAGACATACCTTTGCTCTGTTGAGCCTACAGGCCGGCGCCGATATCAAGACCCTGCAGAATGACCTTGGCCACGAAAGCATTCAGACCACCCTTGATAAATACGGCCACGTAAACGATGAAATGAAGCGGGACGCAGCCAACAAGCGGAGCCAGCTTTTGAAGTCTGTAATTCAAAAAAGCCAATAAGTACAGTTACAAGTACAAAAGGCATGAAAAAAGGGCTCCAGGTAATCCTGAAACCCTTGGCGCGCCCAGCAGAGATCGAATCCACAACCTTCTGGTCCGTAGCCAGACGCTCTATCCAATTGAGCTATGGGCGCACATCCTGTTGCACCGGACCGGCTGAAAAACGCCGAATCAATAGTGCAATATATATGATAATACATTCCCGCCTTAAAATCAACGGTAATTTATAACCGTGACGGCAAAATCATGCGGCGCTCCCTCACGGGCGGGAATCCCGCCGTTCACTCCGCCACCTTGCGCACGGAAATATTCCCGTCCTTATCCAGCTTGTAGGAATACTGAAGACTCCCGTCTTCGGCAAATATGCCCCCTTTGCTCCCGTCGATCCGCAGGTCGGAACGGCCGTCCACCATATCCTCCTCCATATAGACGATCTTCCAGTTCCGCAGGTCAAGAACATGCAGACCCAGCATATCGCTTTCCACAAAGTATCGGTTCCCGATAAAGCCGACCACCGTGGAATAATGCCCGAAATATACCTGCCTGTCCGGGTTCGAAGCATTCCGCCAGTGGAAAACCACATGCGCCGTCTCATATAGGCCGGAGGCTCTTTGCAAATCGAGCCAGTCGCCCTCATTGGCCGCATATGCGTATACGCTGCCGTCCGGCGAAGTTTTTCCGTTCCCCTGTTCCAGGGCGGAAGCCTGCTCCGCCAGATAATTGTATATCCTGTAAATCATCCATTCCGGATAATCCATGTCCATTACCCTGACCGGGTCATAGCTGCTCTGGCCGAATTCGTCCTGCCTTTCCGGCAATACGGGGACGTCCCCCGAAAAATCCCGGTAAACTTCATAGGAAAGGCCGGTACCGGAGCTTGAGGTAAAACCGTAATCGCAGATCATGGTCATGGAGCCCCTTCCCCATTGGGTAAATTTTATCCTTTCATTGTCGAAATAGTGGTTCCATTCCGCCTTTTTCCCCTCAAAATAGCTGCTGCCGTACCAGTCCTCGTATTTTGCGAGAACAACCAGCATGTCCTTTAAGTTGTCCGGCACCTCATACCGTTTCCGGAAGCAGATCGACTGCACCAGCTCGGTTTTAGGATCAATCTGGAAGGCAAAATAGCAGCTTCTGGCTTTATAGCCATACAGCAGATATTTTTTATAAGAAATATCGTTTTGCCGGATGATCTCCTTTGTTCCGAACAGGCCCTCCCCAAACGTATCCGTAACGTCCTTCAAGGAACTGCCGATTCCGATCCCCGCAATAATCTTCCCCTTTGCATTCCCGGTAAAGAGTAATCTGTCAAACGCCCCGTTTTTCCACAAGTCCTCCGGGGAGTATTTTTGACTGAACGCATCCTCCGTAAGGCTTATGTAATCTTCCGCGATTTTGCAGAAAGAAAAGTTGTCCAGTTCGATGAAATCCGGCTCCTTCAACCGGTATGCCCTGCCGCCGGATGCGCTGTCGGCCGCCACCCCAGTCCCCTCGTTCTCCCCGGCGCCGGTTCCGGTCCCCGCACCCATATTGGCGCATCCCGGCAGCAGGCCCGCTAAAATCAACAGGGCAATCGCAAAAATTTTTAGCTTTGTCATAGGTCCCTCACATGTGTTTCCACGGAATGAATAGTTTCTGTCCGATCCACTGGGAGTCCGGCCTTTTCCGGGTTCAATCCGGCTTCCACACCTTATCCTAATCTTAATCTTATAGCACAATACGCCTTTTATCAAATACAAAACCCTCCGAAATAATTTCTCCGCCAGGCGGACAATTCCTTTTTTATCGGGAAGCGGGTGTGCTATAATAGGGAAAGAGTATCCCATTCCGCTGAATCCGTGAGGTCACCGCATGATTTTTGATGAAAATTTATCCATATTGTATTCCGACTGCCTGGTGCCGGACATCTTTATTTCCGAATACATGCCTTCCCTGGAAAGCGACTATGTAAAGGTTTACCTCTATTGCGTCTTTCTTGGCAAATACCGGAAAAACGCCTCTTCCGAGGATGTCTCGAAAACGCTCGAGCTGCCGGTGGCACGGGTAAGGGAAGCCCTGTCCAGGCTTGAGGAGCTCGGCCTGCTTTCCAGGGGCGCCGGTGAAAACCGGGTCAGCCTGGTGGACCTGAAGGAGAAGGAAATCAAAAAGCTGTACCGGGCGAAAACCACCTCGACGCCCGATGAAGCGGGCCTCAGCCTGGAACGGAGCAAAAAGCGCAGCAAGTTCATCTCCAGCATCAACAACGCCTTTTTCCAGGGGGTCATGTCCCCGTCCTGGTATACGGATATCGACTCCTGGTTTGACAAATACCAGTTCGAAGAGGACGTCATGTACGCGCTCTTCAAGTACTGCTACGACCGTAAGGCCTTTTCGAGGCAATACATCACCAAGGTGGCCGACAACTGGCACAGCAAAAATATCCGCAACACCTTCGACCTGGACCGCTACTCCATAGAAGCCCAGCACCTCAACGATATCCGCGGAAAGATCAAGAAAAAGCTCCGCAAGCCGGGCAATCTGACCGAATACGAGGAAGCCTACGTCGAAAAGTGGGTGATGGTCTACGGCTACGACTTTGAAATCATCGAGCTGGCGCTGAAGCGCACCACTTCCGCTTCCATTCCCAGCTTCGAATACATAAACAGCATCCTGACGGACTGGTACAGCAAAGGCTACAAGACAAAAGAAGAAATTCTCGCCGCAGAAGGGGCAAAAAAGGCCCCGGGTTCCGTCCGGAAGCCCGGTGACGGAAAGAGTGCGAAGGAGAATGCAGTGCCCCAGAAGGGCAATTTTGAGCAGCGCAAGTATGACGACGAATATTTTGACAGGCTGTACAAGGACGTTTAGTCCGCCATTGCCCGGCAGGCGGAAGCTCGAAAGGATCAGCGGAAGCAATATGCCAACGAGCCTTAAAGAGCAAGGGTAAATCGCCCAGGAAAGGGATGAAAACCGGTTTATATGGATCCCAACATTTATTCGCTTATAAAAAAGGAATATGACAGAAGGCACAAAAAGGCCATCGACGAGCTTGAGGAGCGGAAGGCCGGGCTTTACCGCCGCATACCCCGGCTGGAGGAAATCGAGGCGGAAATCCATAAAGCAGGCTTTAAGTACAACAAACTGCTGCTGATGGGCATGCTGTCCTCCGACAGCGCCGTGGATGCGCTCGCGTCTACGATAGACCGCCTGAAGGAGGAACGGCTGGAGCTCCTTGCAAAGCTTGGTTATTCGGGAGACTGCCTTGCTCCTGCATTTGCCTGCAGTAAGTGCTCCGATACGGGGGTTATTTCTTCCCCCTCCGGCGATACGGTATGCACCTGCTATAAGCAGCAGTTGATTGATTACATCTACGACCGGTCAAACCTGTCAATTGCGAACAATGAAGGGTTTAAGAGCTTTCTGGCCGACTATTATCCGGACGCCCCAAACGAGGAACGGTACGGCATTAAAAAGTCGCCCCGCAGGCAGATCCTCGGCATCCTGGACAATTGCAAGGGCTTCGTGGAAAAGTTCGAAAGCCCTGATACGAAAAATCTTCTGTTCAGCGGGCGTACCGGCGTCGGCAAGACCTTTCTGGCCGGGTGCATCGCCATTGAGCTGATGAACCTGGGATTTACCGTACTTTATCAGACCGCTCCGTCCCTGTTCAACGCCATATACGAGTACCGTTACAAGTCCAATAACGATGACGGTTACGACAATTCCGTCTATAAGAGCATCCTGGAAGCGAACCTGCTCATCATAGACGACCTCGGAACCGAGTCGCCCAGCGGCATGAGGTACGCGGAGCTGCTGAATATTCTGGACACCCGTTACGCGTACGACCGCAGAAAGCCCTGCAAAACGGTCATCGCCACCAATATTGACTTGAAAAAGCTTTTTGAATATTATGACGAGCGGATCGTATCCCGCATTATGGGCAGCTTTGATATTTATAAATTTGCCGGCGACGACATCCGGGGATTAAAGAACAACGCAGGTTGAGATTCGACAGGCGCAACGCCCGGCAGACAAAAATGCCCGTGCCCTCCGACCGCTAAATCCCCAGCAAGCGCCTCGCAAATTCGTTTATTCCGTTTTCCGCCCCGGTAAACTTGAACACCTCCAGAAAATAAACGCCCGCTATTAAAAGGACCCCCGGCAAAAGCCAGAGCAGTCCTTTTTTGCCGCCCCTTTGCGCATTCAGCGGGATATGGCGCTCCTTAACCGGATTTACCTTGATCAGGGCATACAACAGGGCAATAAACGCTGAAGCAAGGAAGAGGAAAATAAAGCCGTAAAAATACAGCACAATGGCGAGCTGTTGGGAGGACAGGCTGTCAAAAGCGGCAAAAAGGCTGTTGAGATCGGTCTGCTCGGGAAGGTTCATCCCGGAGTTCTCAAACAGGGCCATGAATTTCGCAGACAAATAGCCGATCACCACGACAGCCCCATTGTTCGTAAAGTGGGCAAACATGCCGCAGAACAAAGAGTCTGTCCTGTAAACGATAAAACCGATCAGCGCCCCCAGCACGAAGGTCCCGAAGATCTTCTGGAAATCCATGTGGGTAAGGCTGAACAGGAAAGCGGCCAGGAGGATGGCTTTTACGGCTCCAAACCGTTCAAGTCCCCTCTGGATGACGCCCCGGAACAGGAATTCCTCGCAGAGTCCGGCGCTGCCCGCGATGACAAGAATATTGACCAGCAATTCCTGTGCGTTGCCCGCGGTAGGAACCGGATTCAGGATCACCTTGCCGAACACCGAATTCACGACAAACAGGTTCAGCAGATTGAATACGCCGGCCACCGGAATGGCAAAAAGCATGAGCACAAAAGTCAGGAGATAATTCAAGGGCCTCGTACCGTTCAGCCGGAGAACCGATTTGAGGTCATATTTGAAAAGAAGCAGGAAAAGGAAAGCCGGCAGCAGGATAAGGCCGAACTCCGTAATCAGGATGCCCCGGTAAAAGTCCTCGTTCTGCGCTCTATAGCCGATAAAGAGGAACAAAAGAATGGTAACGGAAAACAAAATGGAAACCTGCACGATTCCGGGCCTCCGTTTTGCTTCCGTATACTTTGTATTTCCCGGATCCTCGTGCTGTAAGCCGGTTGTTTCGTTCACGTCCGCCTCCGAATAATCCGTCTTTTCCTTCCATTTTACAGCGGAGGCCGGCATAATGCAACCACTGATGCACCGACCCGGGCCTACATGGTCAGCACTCCGTTCGGGGTATTCACGATCATCAGGATATCTTCCTCTTCTCCCGTTTCCGCGTTGATGTATACGATGAAATCGTTGTTGTTCATCTTGCCTTTGAATTCGTAGCAGAACAACTCCTTTTTATAGGTCGTCGGTATGATGGCCAGGCCGGACCCATGAACCTGCAGCTTTGTGTTGATTTTCTTTTTCGCCTCTTCGGCCGTGATCTTCGGCGTCGGTATTTTCCGTTCCGTATGATTGGATAAATAGGTTTTCGTCTCGATTCCAACGATCTCCCCATTGTCCAGGGCAACCTTCAGCTTGATCAGGTCGGGATAGACCGTGACCCCGTTCTGCCGGTAGGCATAGTTGATTGTGGCAACGTTGTCCTGTGTGAGGTAATAGGTATCTTCCATGTTTTTAAAGCCTTTATCCTTTAGGAAATCCCTCCCGAGCTGCTTGGCCTTGTTCATATCGATCTTGCTTTCCTTGACAGGCCTGTTGTAAAGCATCCAGATGATATGCCCGCCTTTTTGGGTCACGCCCACATTGGCTTTCTGGTCCTTCGGCGCATTCTTGAGGGTCACCGTAAAGCTGTAGGTTTTGATCGGCCCGCTGTCGCTTTTACCGGCGTCGGCCACCTCCTGTACCCGGTCCTCCCCGATGAATTTCCGGACGCTCTTTTTGGCCTCCTCGGAATTGACCGTGTCTCCGGTCAGTCCTTTTGCTTCAGTGGAGGTCATGTGGTCCGAAAAGGGCCCGTCGTAAATCAGGGTAGGATAATCCTGAAACGTGGTGCTCAGGGACTCCATTTTTTGCATGGAGGTTTTGGCGGAAGCCTTGCTGAAAAGTTGGGTTCCCTTGCTGGCCAGCTCTCCCCATTTGAGCCGGCCGGAGCCGAGATCGTTCTGCAGCTCTCCCAGGCTCTTTTTCAAGGAATTCGAATATTTATACAGCCGTTCGATGGTTTTATACTGGCCGTCGTTGAGGGCCTTTCCCCGTACATTCTGGTTATTGAGCGAGAAGCTCAAATCGCCCACCTGGGTAAGGAATTTGGAAGTGCTTGCAAGCACCGGCTGTGAAACCGGCAGCTGGCCGAGATTGGTCTGGGCCATGTTTGCCTGCCTCCAGGCCTCTTCCAGCGTAACGGCGGTTTTGGCCGTGGTGGTGCTGATCATGGATTTGGCCAGCAGCGTATCCACATTATTCACATAGCCCACCATCTCGTAGAACGCCCGGTTGTACTGGTTGTCCAGCTCCTGCCGGAGGTTGGCCGCATGCTTGTACTGGTAGATACCCCATATTGAAACGGCCGCAATCAGTGTTATTACAATGCTGTACATCTTTCTGTCCGACAATCTTTTTTTGAAATCCAGCAGTTTATCCCGAATACCCAAATTAGTTCCTCCAATCCCTACTTCGCAAAGTTGTGCTTGCCGATCTTTTTAACGATCTGCCGGCCCCAGATCCAGGAGCTGGTTGCCGTGGCCGGGTTGTAATAATAGATGCATCCGTCCGTAGGATCCCATCCGTTCAGGGCATCCTGGGCGGCTTTCACCACGCTGGAGGACGGATCGATCGGAACGTTGATCTGTCCGTCTTCCACTGCGGTAAAGGCCCCCGGCTGGTAAATCACGCCCGCAATGGTTTTCGGAAAATTGGAATCCTTTGTCCTGTTCATGATGACGGCGCCTACGGCCACCTGCCCTTCATAAGGCTCTCCCCGGGCTTCCCCGTTGATTGCCCTCGCCAGCAGCTGCGTTTCGCTGATGCTGCTGTTTTGCGCATAGGCGCCGCCGGATCTGAAAACCGCATCCGGGCCAACCATCAGGCAGGCGCACAAAACCGCAAACGCCACTAAAAGGATCAAGATTCTGGTCTTTTTCAATGCATTCCCTCCCCGTCTTTTTGCCAGTACTATTCTTTGCATACGGCAAAAAAATATTCCATCCCGGGTTCGTTTTTGCGCCGGTGTAATAATGTGGCCGTCTTTTGTCAATACTGATACCAATATACCCCAAAGATCATAAAACCCGGAGGGACAACCGGATGAACGTACTTTTCCTGACCGCTGCCACAGGCGGAGGCCATATCAAGGCTGCCCAGGCGCTGATGCAGCAAATGGAGAGACAAATACCAGACTGCGGAACAAAGCTGGTGGATTCGCTGAAATATATTAATCCGTTGGTCGACAAGCTGGTGACCGGCACCTATCTTCGTACCATCCGGTCCGTTCCGGCTATTTACGGCAAATTTTACGACCTCTCCGAGAAGAACGAGGGGATTACGGATATCGTGAAAGGCCTTAGCGGAATCCTTTCCGGAAAGCTCTACGACCTGCTGGATTCCTACAAGCCCGATGCCGTCGTATGCGTGCATACCATGCCCTTGCAGATGCTCTCGGTCCTCAAGGAAAAGGGCCTGCTGGATATTCCCGTAATCGGCGTCGTTACGGACTACACCCATCATTCTTTCTGGAAGCTGGGCGGCGTTGACGCTTTTATCGTCGCAAATGAAACGGTCCGGCGGGGCATGGTGGGCCTGGGAATCCGGGAGGAAAGGGTCCATGCCGTGGGAATACCGGTTACGGAATGCTTTTTGTCGAAAGCGGACAAAGACGTGGTCCTTGGAAGCCTCGGCCTCGAGCGGAAGCCGACGGTCCTCCTGATGGGCGGCAGCCTTGGCTTTGGCGGGCTGGAGCATGTTTTTTCCTCCCTGCTCCGTCTCCCCCGGGAACTCCAGATCATCGTGGCGACGGGCTATAACGGCCGGCTCGGGAACAGGCTGCGAAGCCTTGCGGAGGGTACGCGGAAAAAAGTGCGAATCCTTGGCTATTCCGACCGGATCCATGAGCTGATGGACGCTTCCGATCTGCTGATCACAAAGCCCGGCGGCATCACCGTATCCGAAGCCCTGGTCAAAAGGCTCCCCCTTCTGCTCACCACCCCCATCCCCGGCCAGGAGGAAAGAAACGCGCGGTTCCTTGTCCGTTCCGGCGCCGCAGTGCGGCTCGAGCCGGGATGCAATCCGGAGCCGGTGCTGGAAAGAGTGCTCGGCAGACCATCCGTGCTAAAGAAGATGTCCGATGCCGCAGCAAAACTGGCCATGCCTCATGCCTGCGAAGATGTCGCCGGGTTGGTGGAAGGGCTGGTAACGAGAAAAGCCGCCTTATATTGCAAAAAGGCCGGAGAAATCTCCCCCGACCTGGCGGCAAACGGATTCATTTGAATTTGAATAGGAAGCTCTTTTATTCCAATTCCGCGTAATGGGCCGTATCCCCCCATTGAACGGCTGTCCATGCGCCTTCGCCGTATTCGGCCAGGCTCAGGCTCGCCGGGTGGATAAACGCCCCGCTCCATAGCTCTTTCAGTTCCTTGTTTTCGACAAGCATCATGATCATCTTGAGTGCCACCGCGTGGGTCACGACCAGGACATTTTTCCCCTCGTGCCTGCGGACTATGGCCTGCAGCGCGCCGCCGACCCTTTGCCGGAGCTGGGAAAACGTCTCGCCGCCCACAGGAGTATACAAATGGGGGAACTCCCAGAAATTTTTATATTCCACGGGAAAGCTCTTTTCCACCTCGGAAAATACGTGCCCTTCCCATTCGCCAAGGTTGATTTCCCTCAACTCATCCATGGGAATAACCGGAATATCGCGCGCTTCCGAGAGAATCCGGGCGGTCTGCACCGTCCTTCCGCTTGAACTGGAATAGATGGCCTCCAGTTCCACATTTACAAGTGCGTCTGCCAGAAGCTGCGCCTGTCTTATCCCTTTTTCCGTAAGGGGGGAATCCTTGTGTCCCTGCATCCTTTTCTGGGTATTCCAAACCGTTTCTCCGTGCCTTGTTATATATACTCTGGTCATATCCGCCTCGTTTTTTTTGTCTGATTTATTCCGAGAAAATTAAAAGTGCTGACGATGTTCACTAAGCCATTGCCTTACCATGATATGGTCCGGCAATTCCAATTTTTTAGCCATTCGTCCTCATTAATAATCGCATTCCAAATCCCTCCGAGGAAAGTATTTAATAAGACGGTAACCTCATTAAATTCTATATTCGGCAGCTTGGTACGCCTCAAAAATTGTCGCCACTTGACAAGCATGGCTTCGTTTTCTGAGAAGTTTATAATCTCATCAAAACTACCGCGGTCATAATCAGTCCCTCTGTTCTGCAGGGTCTGCATAATGGCCTCTTGCAGTTTGCATCCGTCAAAATCAAAGGTGTGAGCAATAAAGTAAAGGTCATAATAATCCTTCATCCGGCTGGTAAGTTCCATCCGCTGGAGCATGGCGTCAAACTTCTCTGCAACAGTGCTTTCAAGAGAATATGTACTGATTTCAGGCGGAGCAAAGGTTTCAAGCTGGGTTGGGATAACCCGCTTTTCCGCTCTGGGTACGATAACATCACCGATACCGAAGTCCACATTGAAAGGCGTTTTTGTATTCTTGATTTGACCTATGAGCTGAAAGCTGACGCCCTTGTATTTTCTTTGCGGAGTGATTTCCTCAAAGCTGCTCATCTCAAAAGAAATGAAGTCGTTGCTCGGAGTGTCAACGATCTCCGAAACAATCCGCTGTACATCCTCAACGCTGCCAGGTATTTGCCGCAGAAGAAAGTCAACATCAATAGTGGCGCGGCTTTCAAATCCGCTCAGAACAAAAAGAAAGAGCCCGCCTTTTAGAACCAAGTTATCAGCATATTTTGAGAGGGAGAGCCTCCGCAAAAATTCTTCTTGGCAGAACAGCCTCAGATGAACCTGAAAAGACATGCCGGAAGTCCGCGCCTTATTTTTAAGCCTTGCAATTACTGAAGTACCAATATCCGTCACAGCCACACTCCTATCATATCATGTACCCGCTTTGTCGCCTTTCTGCGCTTAGCATATGCCAGAAGATTCTTTATGTTTTTTTTCGAATCGGCGAGGTATGCCTGAACCGCTTTATTAAAAGTTTCCTTGTCCATATCGGATTCGTATTTAAGACACTCACAAATAAGTCTGTCACGGTCAAGAATGTTCATGGTACAGCCATCGATTTCTATGGTGGTTATACCATAAGAGAGCCGCTCCGGTGTCACAAAGAACGGGCTTATAGGAGGGTAATCCATTTCAAACCGGGAGCGAGAAGCGTTTTTACTTATGATGATATCCCATTGCATTGGCGTCCTGTCACTGTATCCATAATAAAAAAGAGCGGTATTAAGCCAGAGCACACCATCAGGAAAGAGACGAGAGATAATGGCCGCTTCGCTTGTATCATCGGTTAGAAAACGATAATATCCGGTCCTGATCTTTTCAATGATGCCATTTTTTATCAGGCGTTTTATGTCCGTAGAATCGATTTTGAACGCAGCAAGCTGCGAGCTTTTAAGCACCCCGTTGTTATCTTCAAATGCTTTTTCAAGATCATTTTTGTCCATTTGAACCACCATTAAAACACCGACATAAATGCAAAAACGTCGGTGTTTTGGTGTTATTGTAACAAAAAGTCACTGCAATGTCAACACTAATTTACCGACAAGATATTAAAATCGTCGGCGTTTTGGTGTTGTTTTTGCTATAGCTTTGTTCCGGTCATAATAAAGAGGGAATAGGGAATCTTCCGATCCTCAATCACCCTGATGTCATTATAGAACACTTCGCTTGCAACGCCGGTAAAACCAAGCTTCTCCAGGACGGACTTCAATTGCTCCGGGTTAAACCCGTTGTGGCCGTCAAAATCCTTATCCTCCTTATGAAAGCTCCCATCCTCTTCCATGAGGTCCACGATGCACAACCGGCCATTTTTCCGGATCGACTTGTATAACGCCCGCAAAGCCGGATCGATTTCCCGCACATGGTGCAATGCCATTGAGGTGTACACCGCGTCAAATTCTTCGTCCGGCAGGCCTTCCCGGCCCGCGCTTTCCGGGGCTGCGCCCTCCAGGGCGTGACACGCATTGATATCCATCTGCAGGGCAGTCATGTTCCCGATGCGGGCCTCCCGGATTTTCTGCTCCAGCACCTCGATCATTCCTCTGGAGGTATCCACCAGGGCGATCCGGCCGAGTCTGTCCTTCAGAAAAAAGCTCACCAGTCCCGTTCCGCAGCCAAACTCCAAGGCGCGCATCCGCCCATCCGCCCCTATGGCTCCGGCTATCCTGTCCGCTATAATCCGCGCCCGTTTTGTCCTGCGGTCCGTATCCCAGCCTGCGGCTGCCGCGTCAAAATTCATTTCAAGCGTCTCCTTGTGTTTTTATGCTACAGAACTCAATTCACTTTGATTATAGCGTCTTTGTTTCGGCTTCGCAACGAGAATGGCAGTGGCCGCGACCCCATTTCATCATCGGCATTGCTTCAGACAGAGGCCAACCAACTCCTCCACGTATACCGTCGCAAGACATTCTACCGTATCGGCGGCGCCGTAATAAATCTTTACTTCGCCATTTTCCTCCAGGATCATGCCGCCGGGGAAAATAACGTTATTGCGGAAGCCATTCCTTTCATATTCCGCTTCCGGCGCAATTAACGGGACATCGGACATTCCGATCACTTTTGAAGGATTTTCCGGATCCAGCAGCATGATGCCCGCCGTATACCTCTTTTGCCATTTTTCTTCCCAGCCGTTTTTTCCGCGTGAATGGTCGATATCTACAGCGTGGAAAAGGGCAAGCCATCCGTAAGGCGTCTTTATCGGAGGAGCGGCGGGACCTATCTTGTCGTTCGCAAACGGCACCTGCTCTACCGCCAGTACCAGCCGTGTGTCTCCCCAGTAGCGGAGGTCGGGAGATTCCGACATCCAGAGATCAAAGCGGTCGATCCCTCCGCGGCTGTAGACCGGGAAGGGCCTCTCAAGCCGCATATATTTTTCGTTGATCCTCTCAGGAAACAGCACCATGTTCCGGTTGTCGGGAGCCGACAGGCTCAGGATCTCGAATTTTTCAAAATCGTCGGTTGCCGCAATGCCACCGCGAACCCCATGCCGAGTATCCACAGCGAAGCACATGTAGACGCGGCCGTCCATGACAGTGAGCCGGGGGTCATAAGCCCGGGTAATCTCCTCGTCCTCCAGGCTGAAGCAGGGTTTCGGGGATACATCCCAGCTAAGGCCGTCGTCGCTGTATGCAATGCCTATATTGGTCCCCTCAAACCTGTTTCCCCCGGAATAACCGTAATCATTACGGAAAACCATAACATATTTGCCTTGATACTTCGCCGCACCGGCATTGAAAACAAGGTCCGCCTTATATGGAATATGCTCCGCCGACAGGATCGGATTTCCCGGATAGCGTTTTATAAGCGGGCTGGATTTCAATCCCCCGGCTATATCGTTCAACAACATGATATTTATCCTTTCTTTCGCTCATTATAAAACAACATGCTCGACCGACCAAAATACGGCCATCATGTCAAAGAGATGGGAAAATGAATTTCCCATCTCTTTCATCGATCCTGTCTCGCTATTGGGCCAGCTTATTCATGGCGTCCACATATTCTTTCTCTGCATCCGCTGTCGCCGGGTACCATTTCTTTTCAAGGAAATCCTTGAATTGGTCCAGTGTTATTTTCCCTGTGATATACGCCACTTCCTGATCGTCCTTTTCTTTTACCAGATCGGGGATCGCAGCGTTTAGGTTCAATATTTTCGGCGACCTTACCGCGGGAAGATTAATAGTTGTAAATACCTTCGAAGCCGCTTCGAAATCGGATGTGTATTTCGCGAACTTTTCCGGTGTGTCCGCCCCTTCGATAATGGAACCGCTGCCGTCTATGGCGTTTGCCAGCGTCATATAGGTGCTGGTGACGGTCGCGACCTTCTCCGCCTGCTCTTTTGTTCTTGAAATCTGCTTGGTAGCAGGATCATAGCTGTCATAGTGCTCGCCCTTTATACCGATCTGTAATAGCTGGTTGGCTTCGGCGGTGTTGCCCCAGTCGAGGAATGCCAGGATTGCGTCAATGTTCTTGCTGGAGCTTGAAATCATCCATCCGCCCCACATGGCAGGAATGACCAGATCTGTCGAAACGCCCTTTGCATTTTTCAAAGGAGCATAGTAGCTGAACCTCTGATAGGAATCCGCAACCCTGGCTGTGTTCGCAACTACTGTGTACTGGTGGCTGTAACGGATTCCCACCCTGTTTTGGTTGGACTTTTCTTCATCAACATAGATCTTATTGATCAGGAATTCCGGGTCGATGATTTTTTCATCGTTTAATTGCTTCAAATAAGTCAGATATGGGATATACCCCGACATTTTTTCTTTTATTTTATACTTTCCGTCCGTGTCCTTCGCTCCGTTTACAATTGGCAAATCAAAAGCGGCCGCGAGGAAATACGAGGAATTCCATATGGAATTCGATCCCAGCTGCGGGTTGGAAAATGTCACGCCATAGGTATCCGGCTTCCCGTTGCCATCCGGATCCCCTTCCGTAAACGCCTTGCAGACGGCCGTAAATTCATCCAGCGTGGTCGGAGCCTTCAGTCCCAGCTTATCCAGCCATTGCTGGTTGATTGCGTACCCCCAGTGGTTTACGATATTCGTTCTCGGGACAATGTATGTTTTTCCGTCGTTGACGGATTTCACCGCCTTCCACATGTCCGGCGTTATATTTTTCATGAGGTTCGGATAATTCCCGATTTTGTCATCCAGTGTTGCGAGCAGTCCGTTTGCGGCCCAGGTCTCCATATTGGCATCGGCGCCGTTTCCTGCCGTTCCCCAGTTGTATATCAGATCCGGTATGTCACCCGACGCCATGACAATCTGGAGTTTGTCCACATAATTGTTTATCGGCGGCGCCTCGTATTCCAGCTTTACATTGGCCTCTTTCTCCACTTCCTGCAAAACGGGATTGTTTTCGATCACCACCTGCGCATTGACCCTGTTGAACACCCTGATTGTGACAGGTTCCGTCTTGGAGCCGCTATCCTTTGTTTCCGCGGCCGCCGTGCCACTGGTTGTCGCTGTCTGCTCCGTCGCTGCCGTACTTGTCCCGGCTCCCGTATCGGACGCGGAACCGCAGCCCGCAAAGATCAGTACCAATACCGCGAGACAGACCGTCAAACTCATGAGACCCCTAAATCGTTTTTTCATGTGCAATCCTCCTTCTATTCCCTTTCATTTATCTCAAACGCCTGCATTTTGCCCTTGCCTCCTGCCGGGAGTCCGCCTGGCGGAGACGCGTCCGCTGCCGGTACTCGGCAAAGGCCTTGTCAGGCTGTTAAGACCTAATCGCTATGTTTCCATACCCTTCAAAGGGATAATCGATCACGATCCTCCCCACTTCGCAGTCTCCGATACCGCTGTACAGGTCTGCTTTTCCGTCTTCTCTCATTAAAATACCAGAGGGGAAGGCACAGTCAACAAGCCCGGGCTTTTTCCCCGGGCCAGCCGGATAGCAGGGACGGGTTCCGATGATCTTTTCATTCATCGTCTTATACTTAACAGGATCGAAAACAAATGACACATTCATATAGGTCAGAGTCTCCTGTCCGTTTTCCTGTCTGCTTTTATAAGATTTATGGCCTACAACCCCTATCAGGCCGCTGTCCAGATAGTAGGCCTGATTGCATCCGCCCCATTCGTCTTTTTCAAAGAGACCCGGAATATAGGGAGCATTTTCTATGACCTCAGCTGACAATTCATCGAGACTGTCAATGGTTGTAAAGCCGACCAGGGATTCGCTGCCGTATTTTTCACGGATCTCTTCGCTCCTGGGCCTGGAAAAAACACCTATTTTTCCGTCCGCCATTTCAACCAGACGGATGTCCTTCATATAGGCGGGTCCGGTAGTGAAGTAATACAGGTCGTTGATTTCCTTTCCCCTGTAAAAATAACCGTAATACGTTTCAAGTGAACCTTGTTTATACCGCACATGGGTTCCACCCAGTACTATGGTATCCTTGATCATACTTACATAAGGATCTTCAAGCTGATAGATCATTGAATTGGGGACCAAAGTCCAGTCATCCTTTCCTGTGCTTTCAAAAAGCCTTGTCCAGGAACGTGCCCATTCCCTTCGCCTTTCTACACGACCGAAGATATATTTCTTTCCACTCCATTCGAAGGGTATGGATGAATTATATACGTCATATCCTTCCACTCCATGGAACGAAAGCTTCACGCTCTCATAGATTTTCTTTGTTGCTTCAAAATGTTTTCTTTGTTCAATCAGGTTCATGATTAACTTCTCTTTCCTCTTTTCCGGCATATTGAATCTGCTTACACTCCTACACAATTTTATTTTATCAAACTCCGGCGGCTTTGAAGTCAGCCTTTTACGGAGCCTACAAGGATCCCCTTGATAAAAAATCTTTGCAGGAACGGATACACGATCATGATCGGAAGCGTGGTGAAAATGATCGCCGCCATTTTTATCGTAAAAGCCTGGACGGTCACGCCATTGTCAAGCATGTCCATCTGCCCGTCTTCGACCACCATATCCCTCAATATGAGCATCAGGGGCCAAAGGCTTCTTTTGGATGTGTAAAGGATCGCCGAGAAGAAGGTATTCCACTGGTTGACCGCGTGAAAAATAATAAAGGTCGCAATAGCCGGCATGGAAAGGGGGATGATCACACGCGCAAGGATCACGATTTCATTTGCTCCGTCAATGACCGCCGATTCCTCCAGGCTGTCGGGAATATTCCCGATAAAGTTTTTCATAAGGATCAGGTTGAAGGCGGAAAGCGCTCCCGGAATAATCATGCTCCAAATCGTATTGTACATGCCCAGCGTTTTGACAAGATAGAAATTCGGTATCAGCCCTCCGTTGAAAAACATGGTGAATGTAATCAGCAGCAGGATAAAATTCCGGCCTTTCAAATCCCTTTTTGATAGAGGATATGCCGATACGACAAGCAGGAAAATGTTTAGAACGACCCCCAGTATTGTGATCAGCAGGGTAACCCTATATCCGGACCATATCACCGGCATTTTGATGATCTGCTTATACGCCGCCAATTCAATATGGCTTGGTATCAGCCTTAGCGGATTTTGCAGATATTCCGAATAAGGCGTGACGGAATAGGCCGCCACATAAAAGAATGGAAACAAACAAGCCAGGGAGAAGAGGGATACTACTGTATAATTGAATATGGTAAATAACTTATCTCCGTTGCTTTTATTTTTCAAGGTCATACCTCCGTTTCATCCTGCCGCGGTCAGCCGCGGCGATTACCAGATTCCTTCTTCCTTCAGCAGGGACGCCACCTTGTTGCTGATCAGAAGGAATATCGTTCCGATCACCGATGTAAAAAGCCCGACGGTGGTTCCGAAGGAGAAGCGTCCCCCCAGAATTCCGACCCGGTAGGTGTAAGTCTCGAAGACTTCCGAGACCCCAAGGTTCATGGGATTCTGCAGAATGAATATCTGCTCGAAGCCGTTTCCCATGATCTGGCCGAGCCTTAAGATCAGCATTGTCACTACCGTAGACTTGATACAGGGCAGTGTAATGTGCCAAAGCCTCTGCAATTTGCTGGCTCCGTCAATTTCCGCCGCTTCATACAGCTCGGAATTGATACCGGCCAGCGCCGCCAGATAGATGATCGTTCCCCAGCCCGATTCTTTCCAGATGCTGCTTAGCAGCACGATTGGCCGGAAATACGCTTCCTCGGCGAGAAAAAACACCGATTCGGCCCCTATTTGCTTAAGGGCGATATTTATCAACCCCCACGACGGCGAAAGAAAATTCATCAAAATGCCGCCTATGACGACCCATGAGATAAAATGGGGGAGATAGATGATCGTCTGCGAGATTCTCTGGTATGTGCGGCTCTTGATTTCGTTGATCAAAAGAGCAAGCAGGATCGGAAAAGGAAATCCGAAGATAATCCGTAAAATACTCAGGTAAAGGGAATTCCAAAATACCTGGTAAAAGTCGCTTAATCCGAACATATACTTGAAGTTGTCCAACCCGATCCAGTCGCTGGCCAAAATCCCCTTGGCAAAGTTAAAATTCTTGAAAGCGATGATGATTCCGTACATGGGAATGTAGTTGAAAATAAGAAAATAGGCGATGCCCGGTACCAGCAATAGATAGAGATACTTCTTTTTGTTGAAATATCGCCAGGCACTTTGCCCATTCCCTTTTAAATATTTTGTCTGGTATAACGCTGTTGATTTCACGATGCGATTCCTCCGAACAGGTCTGTTTTACAAATCCATGCTAGCACGCGGAGGACCGCCGGGTATATAAGAATTATGCCAACCGATAACAAATACAACGATTTGAGGGCCTGAAAACCATTTTTGTTATCGGCAGTAATAATTGTTATACCTGGCTGATTGTCACGGGCGCACGGTTACTGTATAATGAAGTCAAGCTTCCAAATAGCCTTTCAAGGGTGTGGTTTTCTGAAAGTATTCCAGACCGTCGGAAATAAAAGATCAAAGAGAAAAAAGAATTTTGAATCCAGTATGATCCGGTTGATCAGCTCGCTTCTGGTTGTTCTGTTCCTGTCGGTCATCGTCCTGTATTATTCCGTCATGCAGGGCATGTATTCCGAACAGTTGAAAAAATCGAACGACAGTATCATCGAGCAGGTCGGCATCTCATATGAAATGATCATGAAACAGATCACGGACGGCATCTATAAAATACCCCTGTATGATACGGAAATGATCGGCATGATCCGGGACAGTGCGCCGGACATGCTTTATCAGATCGGGCTCCAGCACAAGCTTGACAGCATTATCCTCGGAAACAATTATCTTTACTCCGCCTACCTTTATATTCCCGCACAAAACATCGTTTATTCCTCGGAGCGCGCAAACAGCTATCCCCTGGATGCCTTTCCGGATCTGGAAGCGATCGTACTGAAAAGCAAAGGCAATATCAGTATCCTGGATCCGCGGCTTGTTTCTACGCTTCAAGGCAACAAGCTTCTTATATCCGTGGTTTCTCCGATCCCTCTCTACCAGGGGGATTATGAAGGTCTGCTTGTAGTCAATATCGATGCAAATAAACTCTATTATGATATCCTGAACAGAATAAAGACGGAAAAAAACATGAATTTTTACGTATACAACAAGAATAACGTCATTATTATCAATAAGGACGGATCCCCGCTTTTCGCCCAGCTCACCCCAACCCGGCAGAAGGAGGATTCCGGGCATCAATCGCCCAATCTGCATATCAGCATTTTCAATAAAAAGATTATCCACTCCGAGTATTATTCCAAAGATTTAAAATGGACTTTTGTACTGGATACGTCCATGCAATCGGCGTCTTCTTTTCTGGCAAAGCTGTATTCCATCGGTCTGGTGCTGCTGGGCCTGCTGATGTTGGGCCTGATCGTCGTCATCCGGATCGTGAAGATCTCCGCAAAGCCTATGAAAAAGGCGCTGTCCGGCTACAATGAAAAGCTGTGGGCTGACTTTCTTACGGGAAATGAAGCACAGACAGCGGACTTATATGTGCAGCTTGAATCCGATATGGCAAATTTCAGGTGTGATACTTATGCCGTAATCGTTTTGCAGCTTGCCAGAACCGATATGCTGGCAAAAGGCTTCATCCCATATCTGGCAGGCATCAAATCCGGCATCGCCGCAAAAAATTCCGTCTGCAGCGCGATTGCCGTTCCGGTCTATAAGAGTCAGCTTGCCATCGTTGTCAACTACGAACCCAAAGCGGATAACGAGGATACCGACTCCCTTTTATCCGGCTTTGCAAAGCGCGTTTATGATCATTTGGAGCCGGAATTGAAGCAATTGACCTATATCAGCATCAGCACGCTGAAGAAGAATATACAGATGCTTCCCGTATCCTATATGGAGTGCGTTGACGCGCAAAGCTTCAGGATCGCCTGCGGGGGCTCCCGTATCCTTTTCTGTTCCGCAATTAAAAGAAACACGGCAGACCATTCTTATGAGTATCCGCTGGAAATTGAAAACCAATTGATCAATAATATAATGGTCGGAAATCCCGAAGCTTGCGAGACCTTCCTCGGCAAGTTCTACGCCACCCTTTCGGAAACGGAGTACCCGCTTCCGGACAGTGAAATCAAGAACTGCATCTATCAGCTTCAAAACTCGATATTAAGATCTGTGAGCAATCTGCCCATCACGGTAAAAGTCGACAACACCATGAACATTTTGAATCTGTACGACTTTAACGACATCAGGACACAGGTTTCGGATTTCGTTGTCAAAACGGCAAATGAGATAAAAAAATCGAGCGAAGATAAGGATTCGAATTTATTGCGCAGTATATTCGACTATATCGACCGAAATTTCATGAACACGGATTTTAATTTGAATGGCGCGGCGGATGAGCTCGGACTGAATCGGAATTACCTTACAAAGCTTGTAAAGGAAAAATCCGGCGACAGTTTTAATGAATACGTCACGAAAAAAAGGATCGCTATGGCAAAAGCATTGCTGCATGAGAAAAATACACCCATAGAGGATATCGCGCATAAGACCGGATTCAGTTATTCCCATTACTTTATCAAGGTTTTCAAAGCGCAGGAAGGGATTACGCCGGGCCAATACAGAGACAAGGTCATAGACACTCTCGCCTGATTGACTTCTTTATTGCGCGGTATTCAATTTCTGCATTTCTGCGGAGAACTCTTCCGGAGTACGCCTTCCGGCAAAAAGATCCGCCACGAGGTTGATGTGGATTTGGGTCTCGGGGGCCGTAAGAAAGGTATCCCACGCCAATACATAGCCCGGGCTGTTTTTCAGCATCCGGGAAATATCGGCGGCCAGCGGATTGACCTGGGTCTCTTCCACGTCCAGCTTCCACGCGGGAATCCCCGCGCCGGAAAGGTAGCTCTCCCGGCAGAAGCTTTCGTCTATGGTTTTCAGCGCACGGGCCGCTTCCTCCTTGTACCGGGTGCCGGAGCTGATCATGAAGGTATCGATGGCCCCTCCGAGGAACCCTTCCCTGTCCCCGCCGCCATTGCCCACCACCGGAAAATTCCGGACGACGATCTTTCCCCTGACCGGGCAATCCTCCCGGTTCAGCGAGCCCGCGACCCAGCTTCCGTTATAATACATCGCTGCTTTCCCGTTTTTAAAATCCGCTTCGGATTCGTCCCGGGTGAGGTCCATGCAGTGATTGTCAAAAGCCCCGGCCTTGATGAGCTCCGTCAACAGGCGGGCCGATTCCGTAAACTCGGGGCGGTCAAAGGAGGCCTCCTTGTTCAGGGCTTGGTTGCACAGCTTTGTCCCCGCGGTCCGTATGGCCAGGATATTCTGATAGAAAATTCCGGGCCAGCCGTCCTTCTCCCCTACCGTCATCGGCGTCACCCCGTTCTGCTTGAAGCTTTTGACCGCCTCCAGCAGTTCGTCGTAGGTCTCCGGGATTTTTATCCCGCACCGGTCAAACAGCTCCTGATTGCAGTAGAACACGCCCGCGATCATGTATATGGGCAGCGCGTATATTTTTCCGTCGTAGGTAAAGTGATCTAGGCTGCCCTGAATCAGCTTTTCCTTCGTGCCGTCCTCCAGGTATTCGTCCAGGGGCAGCACCTTGCCCGCTTCCACAAAGGGCTTCGCAAAGCCCGCTCCCCAGTCGTAAAAAATATCCGGCGCTTCATTTACGGCAACCGCGGTACGGATCTTGGTCTTGTAGGTCTCGTTTTCGGTGGCCTCCGCTTCGATGACGCAGTCCGGGTTTTCCCGGTTCCATTGGCTTAAGGCTTTTTCGAAGGGCTTTTTGCTGGCCTCGGAGTCCGTCGCCCAGATGTGCCAGAGTTTCAAAGTAATCCGCTCTTTTGCTTCCGGCACGGCCCCTCCGCCGCCGGAGGAAGCTTCCGAAGCTCCTGAAGCCCCCGGGCCCTCCGTTGCCGGGCCGCACGCGGTAAAGAACAGCAAGAAAACCAATGCCACTGCCATACAAGATTTGCGTTTTGATCGATTGCCCATGCCCAGGCTCCTCCCGCCGCTCCAAAAGTTCACATGTTCTAAAGGTTATTAAAGGTCTATATGCTTTAATGGTTTGTATATTCTAATTGTATCATACCCGGCGTGTTCCGGTGAACAGCAGGTTTTGGCTACGGAGTCGTCAGCGCCGCCCCGGAATCCCTGGTATTATAAGTCATTGTACAGGATTTCCCCGAATCCAGGGAAATTTTTAACAACAGCCGCTGGTTGCTCAGCGATGTTGCGGTAGAAGTAGAAAACGAAAAGGTTGTCGGATGGTTTCCCGCGCCGGTGGCCGCTATATCCCTGGTGCAGGCGCCGATTCGTTTGGCCCGCCCTCCGGCCGAGTCCGTTCTGAACAGCTCGACCTTCACCTTGGAGGCTGCACCGGGGTTATCCGTCCATAGGGTGAGGGACCATGTGCCGGGCTTGTACTGATAGGACCCGGCGGGAGTATACCAGCACGCCGGCGTCTCCACAACCGGTCCGGTCGGTTTCCAGCCGGCCACAGGGTGTTTGTCCGTCTGCAGGACCTGCCCCATCGGGGATACTCCGCTGACGGAAGCGTGGGTCAAATACCATTTCACGCTTCCCGAATACACCCTTACATAGTCCACCCGCATGCTTGCCGGGAAAACCGTGCCGGTCCCCGGGCTTCCGGGCCATCTCCCGCCGACGGCAAGGTTCAGCAGGAGGAAGAAGGGCTCATGGAACTCTTCCGTTCCGTTTATTCCCTCCCGAATATCCCCCTCGCAATATTTTTTGCCGTCGATGAGCCACCGGATGGAGCCTGGATCCCATTCGACGGCGTAGACATGGTATTTTGACAAATCCGCGTCGGTGGTAAGTCCATATTGCTGATGCCCGTTGTTGTCCCAGTGCATAGTGCCGTTGACGTACGGCACCATGTTGATATGCTCCATAATATCGATCTCACCGCACTTCGGCCAGCCGACCCCGTCGATGTCCGCTCCCATCATCCAGAAGGCGGGCCACAGCCCGATTCCCGACGGGAGCTTGATCCTTGCCTCGATCCGGCCGTAGGTCCAGCTCTGTTTATCCTTTGTCTTAATCCGCCCGGAGGTATAATCAAATCCGTTGTCCTTTTCTTTCCGCGCGGTAATAATCAATTCCCCGTTTTTTACCTGCACATTCTCCATACGGTTCGTATAGTACTGCAGCTCGCTGTTTCCCCAGCCCGCAGTGCCGTTGCCGATATCATAGGCCCAGTTGGCCGGGTCCAGCGAAGACCCGTTGAATTCGTCGCTCCAGACGAGATTCCAGGAATCCGCCGACACCGGATACACCGGCAAAAAAGAGGCCGACAGTGCCAGGATTGCCAGGAGAAGGATGCCGCGGGAATTCATGATAACACCTCCCGCTCAGGCTTTTATAGCGCCTGCTACCACACCGTCGATGATGTATCGCTGGAGGAATATATACAGAACAACCAGCGGAGCCGCCACCATGATCATGGCAGCCATCTGCAGCGTCGTATCGACCTGGTATTGTCCCTGGAACGCCCACAGTCCCCTGGTTACAGGGAATAGGTTTTCCTTCGACAAATAGATCATGGCGCGGATGATGTCGTTCCATACCCCGATGGCCGTCAAAATGGCCATGGACGCAATCGCCGGCTTCATCAGGGGGATCAGGATCTTAAATGCATACCGGAAATAGCTGCAGCCGTCTATGGACGCCGCCTCGTCGAATTCGACGGGGATGTTTTTCAAATAGGAGACGAAAAAGACAAGGGGAATCCCGCCGCCGCCCATCAGGCCAAGCATGTAGCCGAGCCGCGTATTGTACAGCTTCAGCATGAGAATAAGCTGGAATTGCGGGATCGTGCCGTCCGGCAGGAACAGGCCCGCCAGGAAGAAGGCATAGACGATGCCGGCGTATTTCAGATATTTCCTGGAGATGGGAAATGCCAGGAACACCGCCATCAGCACGGACGCGGATGTACAGATCACGAGATAGAAAAGGCTGTTTCCGATATAAGACGCAAAGTTCGCTTTCTTGAAAGCATTCACGTAATTCTCGAAATGAACCGAGGTCCCGATAGAAACTGGGTTCTTCATATAGTCCAGCTTCGACATCAGCGAGGTATTGACCGCATACAGGAGCGGGAAAAGGTACAGTACCACCAGGAAGATAACAAATGCGTAAACGAGGATTTTTAATCCGATATTCCTTTTCATGCTTTGGACTCACTCCTTCCCACCGTACGCTGGTAGATCAGCGTCGCTGTCAGTATGAATACGAACAGCACCATGGCCCAGGTCGCGCCAAAGCCCTGCCGCATGGTTCCGGCCCCGGACCCGGAATTCAGGTTGAACCCCCAGAAGATCACCCGGGCCGCCATGGTTTGGGTGTACATGTTCTTGCCGCCCGTTGTAAAGAGGATGATCTGGAAGGACTGGAGGGAACCGATCACGGCAAGCAGCAGGTTGGAATTGATCGTCGGCCACAGCATTGGAAAGGTGATGTAGCGGAACACCTTCCACTTTGTCGCCCCGTCTATTTCGCCGGCTTCATACAGTTCCACGGGAATGGACTGCAGCCCGGCAAGGTTGATGACCATGGAGTAACCCATAGCCATCCAGATCTGACAAAAGATGACCAGGGGCAAAGCCAGCGCCGCACTGGTAAAAAAGCCGCTGGTAACTCCCACCAGGCTGAACAGCTTCGCCACAGGCCCGTCCATGGGATTCAATACGGCCAGCCAGGTCAGCGAGGTGACCAGCACGCCCAGCACCACGGGCAGAAAAATGACCGCCCGGAAGAAGTTCCTTCCCTTGATGAGCTTGCTGTTCAGGGCCAGAGCGATCGGTAGCGCCACCGCATTCTGGATGACGGTAACCAGGACGCAAAATTCGATGGTATTTCTTATCACCAGGAGCAGATCTCTTTGACTCTGCTGAAAGAAAAATTCTCTGTAATTGGCCAGCCCGATGAATTTCCAGGGTACGCCGGGCACGCCGCTGATATTGGTGAAGGAAAGAATAAACGTGGTAAGGGAGGGGCCGAAGCCCATAACGATATAAAAGAGAATCGCCGGCGTCATTCCCAGGATCAACGCCCACTTGTTGAAAGAAGTTCTGTTCGTCCGCATCTGATCGCCATCCTTCTTTGAGTTCTAAAACCACAAACCTGTTAATGGGAAGGATGGTTCCCGGGCCGCTCGGGCGGCCCGGAAACCATCCCTGTAACTTTTAGGAGTATGCTTGATGCAGATTGCTACTGAACAGCCTTGAGCGCCGCATCCCAATCCTTCTGAGCCTGTTCCGCAAGCTCCTTCACGGTTCCCACGGTTCCGCCGAGGGCCTTGAGCAGGTTGATGTTGAAGCCCTGGCCCGCAGCATACTGACCCACGCCTTTAGGCGGGATGATGTTCTTTTCCCAGGAGGGCATGAAGTTCTTGTTCTTGTCGGCCATGGAGTTTACAAATGCGCTGGTGGATTCGACGCCCGGCATGGTCGGGAAGAATCCGCAGGCGCTGACGAAGGGAGCGTAGTTTTCCTTCTGGGACAGGAAGTCCATCCACTTCAGGCAGGCTTCCGTATTTGCGCTCTTGGCATAGATGTTAAATTGCATATCGTATTTGCCCTGGAGCTGGTTCGGTCCCTGGTCGGTATCGCCCGGGAAGGGGAAGTATCCGAATTCAAAGTTCGGGTCCAGGCCGGCGATGGTCCCTGCGTTCCAGGTTCCGTCGATCATCATGGCCGCTTTGCCGGCTACAAATCTGCCGGGGCAGTCGCCGTACGCGATGGACATACAATTCGGTTCCAACCAGGAAATGACCTGGTCAAGCCTGTTCCATGTCTTCATGGTCTGGTCGTCCGTGAACTTCCTGGTTCCGGTCCAAAGTCCCTTTGCAAATGCGGTAAAGTCCGTCTCGCTTGCGCCTACCACGCCGCTTATGCCGACAGAGGTCAGGGGCCACGTATCCTTTGCGCCGACGGTGATCGGATTGATTCCCTTATCCTTCAAGGTCTTGCAGATTTTTTCGAAATCGGCCCAGGTTCCGGGTTCGGTCAGGCCGTTGTCCGCAAAGATCTTCTTGCTGTAGAACAGGCCGTTGTAGCCCACTGCGCCCATATCCAGGCCGTATACCTTGCCGTCATAGGAAACGGCGTTCTTGAGCATGTTCGGATCCCAGTTCGCAAGGAAGGGCTGTCCCGTCAAATCCAGGTATGCGCCGGACTTGATGAACGTCAGCCAGGCGGGATCGTCGCAGCCTTTTGTGAAGTCCTGGGGAAGGGTGTCAAAAGCGGAAATATTGGAGATGAGGTCCACGTTCCCCGCTGCGATCCTGGTCTGGAGCAGAGTCGGGTAGTCGTTGGCCGGAGCCGTATCGACCGTGATCGTTACATTGGGGTTCTTCTGGGTAAATGCCGCGTTCAACGCGTCAATCGCCTTTTGGTTGGTCTCCTGAATCCAGGTAGTCATTGAAAGCTTGACGGGTTTTGCTTCTTCTGTCTGGGCCGCTTCCGTTTCAGCCGCCTGCGCGTTATCCGCAACCGTCGCCTGGGGCGCCGGTTCTTCCGTCGTCTTCCCCGCGCCGCATGCCGCCAGTGAAACCAGCATCATTACGGACAACAGTACTGCTAGTAATTTTGCCGCACCATTCAACCTTTTACTAAACATAACTGACCTCCTAAAAATATTTTTTCTGGCGTCAACGCTTTTGTTTTTGATCTGCCTTGCGCCAGGACTACAATTTTATGATAAGTCAGGAGGTCTTTTGGTTGAAGAGACTGGTTTTTCTAAAAAGGTCATTATTTTTACTAAAATCATAACCCCGGGTATTATTTGATCAAAATAATAGCCCTAGGTACTATTTACCAAAATAATAACCTTGGTCATTATTTTTACTATTTCTCGATGAAGTCCTTTTTGTAGTCGTTCACCGACATTCCGGTAAATCGCTTGAAGCAGATTCCAAAGTAGTGGGGATCGATAAAGCCCACCTCCCAGGCGATCTGGTACGCCTTCATATCCGTCTCCCGGAGGAGCTTTACGGCCTTCTCCAGCCGGGCCTTCGTAAGGTATTCCACAAAGGTCTGCCCCGTCTCCTGCTTGAATACCCGGCTCAAATAGCTTACGTTCATATAAAAGGCTTTCGCCGTACCGGACAGGGACAATTCACCATTTGCAAGGTTTTGATGGATATACTCCTGGATTTGCTTCACCGTCTGGTTCACCTTCCTGCTGCGCATGCCATCGATGGCATCGATGACTGTTACAACAGCGCCTTTAAGGTATTCCTTCATGTCCGGGAAGGTATCGATCTTGAAGATCCGGTCGAAGGGCTGGGCCGGACCGAAAATGTCCGGTATGCCGATGCCCGCTTCCGTAATGACGTTCAGCAGCATGGAAACCACGTTGGCCGCAGCAGCCCGGATGGACTCGATACTGGCCTTCTGCCCGACGCTGCCCTCCTGCAGGAGCCGGTCCAGCAGCTCCAGCGCTTTTCCTCTCATGCCGGATTTCACGGTAAAGGCAAGGGAGTCGGTCAAATCGTTCTGCGCCGGTACATGCCCGTTGGCGGAGGAATCGATGTCGCTGTAGCCGATCACCTGGTTCTTTCCTACGATCACCTTGTAGTCCAGGGCATTGCAGGCCTCCCGGTAAGACTGCCTTATTTGGTCCGCCGCATCGTACCCATTCCCAATGCCGATGCAGACAAAGCATTTCATCCGGTTGACCAGCATGGCCAGCACGCTTTCCAGGCATACGGCCAAATCCAGTTCCTTGTCCGAATTCAAAACCACCGTTCTCTGGCTGTTATCCAGGAAAACCAATACGGCCTCGTCCTCCCGGAAGTACTGGGACACCAGCTCCCGGCAGTGCATTTTCAGCAGGAGCCTCGCCTCTTCCCCGGGCAGGCCCTCCTGTTCGTCGTGGCTTACTTCGATCAGCGCGCCCTGGAAATAATCCCGGCGGATCCGTATCCCGTAATAGTCGAAACGCCGCTGCAGGTCCGGTTCCTCCGAGCCCGTCTGGATCAGCTCGTTCAGCAGCTTTTCCCTTAAAAAGGGCAGGTTCTGGTCCAGATATTGCTTCAGCCGCGCATATTCATTCCGGCTGTTCCGTTCGGTCTGGATCTTTTCCTTCAGTTCCAGGGCAACCTTCCGGATTTCGTCGTCATTGATCGGCTTCAGCAAAAAGTCGGCAATTCCGATTTTGACGCTGCGCTTTGCGTACTCGAATTCCTCATAGCCCGTCAGAATGACAATCTTCATCAGCGGGTGCTTTTCAAACACCAGCCTCGCAAATTCGATCCCGTCGATGTACGGCATGCAGATGTCCGTAAAGATCACGTCGGGACCCACCTGCTCGATCAGGTCCAGCGCCTCCTGCGCGCAGGAAGCCTCTCCCGCCACCTCGTACCCGATTTCCGCCCAGTTGACGCATTTTTTCAGCAGATCCCTTACCAGGAATTCATCGTCCACAATAAGGACCTTCAATACTTCTTCCGGCATGTCATCCTTCACAACCTTCGCTTTTTATTGGAATATTAATTGCTACCCTTGTCCCGGAATACTCCCTGCTCTCGATGGTAAACAGGTCGTTGACCCCATAGAAAATACGCAGCCTTTCAATAGTTCCCCTCAATCCGTAGCTTACCTTCGTATCGTCATACTGCCCCTGGATGATCTTGTGAAGCATTTCTTCGCTGATGCCGACCCCGTCGTCCTCCACCGAAAGGACGATCTGCTCCTGGGAATGCTTTGCGGCGATATGGATGTTCCCGCGCTCCCCCTTCAGCTTGATTCCATGGTACAACGCGTTTTCAACGAGAGGCTGAAGGATGAGCTTCAGTATTTTATATTTTTTCACCCGTTCGTCTATGTCATAATGTACAGTAAAAATATCTCCGTACCGCAGTTGCTGGATGGTCAGGTAATTTCGCACCACGTCGATTTCTTCCCCGATGGTGATCACCTCGCTGCCCCTGCTGAGGCTCGTCCTGTAGTAGCTGCCAAGAGCCTTCAGGGCGCGGTACGCCTCGTCGTTCCTGCCGGAGAGCGCCAGGGAGCTGATGGCGTCAAAGGTATTGTACAGAAAATGGGGCTTGATCTGGGCCTGCAACACGTCCAACTCCGCCTTCCGCTTCATTTTCTGGTCCTCCACCACCTTGTCGATGAGGGCCTGGATCTCCGAAATCATGATGTTATACCCGTCCCGCAGCTTGCCGAATTCATCGCTTACATTTTCAATGTCAAACCGTCGGAATTCGCCCTTCTCCACGCCCTTCATGGACCGCATCAGCTTCTTGATGGGCGAGGTAATGATGCGGGATACGGCGATGGAGCCCAAGAACAGCAGCAGGCTGTTCAGGACGATCACCACCAGCGCAATGACGCTGAAGATGTTCGATTCCCTCGAAAGCTCGTCAAAGGGCATAAGGCTGATAATCGTCCAGTCGTATTTTTCCACATCCAGGTACGATACCAGATAATCCTTGTTGTTTTCCTTGATCAATACCGATTTTTTGTCGCCGGAGCTGCTCAGCGCCTCCTTGATGTTAACGGAAACCGGGTTGGTAAAGTTGACGATCACGCTGCCCTCGCCGTTCATGATCATAATGTCCGTATCGTACTGGTCAACAATATCCTTGTAGGACTCGACGAAGGACTTCTCGGAAATATTGATGATCAAAACGCCGATGGGCTTTTGCGTATAAATGTCATTGATGATCCGGATGAGGGAAATATAGGTCTCCCCGGACGTATCCTCGAACACGTCCCCGGCATTCAGCCGGAGGATATAGCCGCCCTGAGCGTTCATGGCGTCGGAATACCAGCCCGCCTTCCGGATGTCCGCCTCTTTCATTCTCTTGAGCGGAAGCTTGTCAATTCCGTACCGCTGGCTGTAATTATCATAGATATAGATGGAGGAAATAAAGGGAAAGGCTTCGATAAACTTGGATACGTAAGCGTTCACCCGGCGCTGCGCAGCCAGGTCCACCGTGATGATTTCCGTATCGGCCGATTCCTGCCCCGAGCTGGTCTTTACCGCCGGCTCGGCGGTGCTTTTCTCATGCTTGAGGGGCTGCTGGACCTCGTCGCTGGAGATGATAACCGTTGAAAGATTTTTGGAGTTTTCGAGGATGGAGCTGATGTTGGAATTGATGGAGGACAGGGTCTGCATGGATACCTCTCCCACCTTGTTGCGCATGGTGTTGGAGTAAATGTTCTGATACAGCACGCTGCTGGATAAAACCGAGAAGACGAGAAGAATCGAGTAAAAGACCATGATTTTGGTACTGATCCTCGAATTGGAAAACCTGCGCTTCAGGTTGGGAAACAAATCAAGCTGTTTCACTGTCATGACCTATCCCTCTACAATACTGGCACCTATCCTTCAGAACCGTCCCGGTCAGTTGAAGATCCTTCTCACCGCCACCACCCTGCCGTCGGCGTTTTCCCTGTTGATATCGCCCACGGCGACATATCCGGTCTTCCTGCCGGCGTACAGATAATTCCCGCCGCCGGTGCAGATGCCCACGCAGCCCACCTTTTCCGTCTCTCCGCCGCTTACGCCCGCCAGGAAGACCAGATCGCCGATCCGGCTGTCCTCCGGCTTTATTTCCGTGCCGGAGGCAAGCTGGCCCTCCAGGCTCCTGGGAAGATTAATCCCGTTGATCCGGGCGCAAATATATACCAGTCCCGCCGAATCGATCCCCATGGCGCTGATGCCGTTCAAAAGGTAGCTGGCACCCTTCAGGCGAAGGGCCGTCGCGGCAAAATCGTCCGCGTTGGTGACCGGGACCGCATCGTTCAGTTCCACGTGAATAATGCCGCTGCCCCTGAGCCAGCCGGTCTTGTTCCCCGGCAAAAAGACTTCATAGGCGTCGCCGGAGCTGTTGAACGCAAAAAATTCCGTCCCCATGAGGGCCTCCACCTGCGTGATCCCGCCGGAAGGCGTGGAGGTCACGCTCTTTTCCCTGCTGGTCACAATGATCCGGTGGGAAAAAGTCCTTCCGTAAATACTTGAAACATCCCTGTCGATGTATTTCAGCTTGATCCAGCCGGTGCTGCCGTCCACCGCCGTCACTTTCGCCCAGCCCTGCTCCTGCTGCAGAACGCTCACCGGCTGGTTGTAAAGGACCTGTGTGACCCGGGGCGACTTGACGTCCGGGCCGGAATAAAGATCGGCCGCGTTTTCGGTCACAACCGCCGCGTTTTCATCCATCGGAATGCCATATATATACCCGACGGCTTCCCCCTGGGCGTCCATCTCCGAGACCGCCCTCGAACCGCTGCAGCCGGCCAGCCCCAGCGACACCGCCGCCATGACCACAAACGGCAGCAGCCCGCCCAATCTTTTAACCCTCCACCATTTTGATCCGCATCTCATGCTATAACTCCACCAGATTCAGGCTCTCCCCGCAAATCTCCCGTGCAAGCTCAACTTCACGACGTTTGCAGGTAAAAATCAAAACCTGTCTTTTTTCGTATGCATTCTTTAAATAGGCCAACGCCTGTGCCGTCCTGTCGTCGTCAAACTGGGAAAACACTTCATCCATCAGCAGCGGGAGACTTTCGCCCCCTTCCGTCAGGACCTCCGCCATAGCCAGCCGCAGCGCCAGGTACATTTGGTCGGCGGCCGCGCCGCTCAGCGAAAGGGCGCTTTTGATATCCCCGCTTTCCGGCACCGCCACCTTCAGAGCCAGTTTGTCGTCTCCCCTGAGGTCCGTATATTTTCCCGCCGTCAGGCCGGTGATGATCGCGCTCATCCTGCCGTCAAGGCCGGGGGCCAGGGTACGCCTTATTTCAAGGGCCGCCTCGGCCAGGACTTCACGCGCCAGCTTGAGCGCATCTCCCCTATGTCTAAGATACGCGATTTTTTCCATCGCTGCAACGGTTTCTTCTTCCACGCGCTGCAAATCGCCGCTGTCACCGGGGCTTTCCGCCAGAAGGCCCTCGCAGTACCTCTCCTCCAGGGCGGCTTCCAGCAGTTCCTTTTCCACCCGTTCCTTTTCCGCCTTCCAGACCCTTTCCTGGTGCTGGACCGTCGAGTCATAGAATAGGACGTCCAACTCGTCCGGATCAAAGACGCCGCTTTTTCCGGCATAAGCTCCGGCGGCTTCCTCCACCCCGGCTTCAAGCCGGTGGCTGAGTTCGTCCAGGCTGCCGGTTACCTCCTTCAGGGCCTGCCTTACGGCGGGAGGATCGTTCAAAAGCCTTCCGGCCAGCATGGAGGCGGAACTGCAGATGCTCCTGAGCTGTGCTGTTTTCTCTGCGGCTTCCACCGCGGCGGCCGCCTGTGCCATGGCTTCCGTATGCGCCGCGGCCGTATCCTTTGTCCAGTTCGCATCCGGACCCCAAAGCACCTCCGGACCCCTTTGCCCCGAACTTCCCTGCACCGGACCTGCCCCTGAAATTCGCCTGCTTCCGGCCTTTTCCGTCCTCCTGCGAAACGCCGATATGGATGCCGTTCCGGCGGATATAGCTCCAACGCCGCAAATCAGGGCGAATATCCAGGAAGAGGACGCCCTGTCTGCAATGGCAAAATAGAGCGAAAGCACTGTGAAAAGCATTGCGGCTGCAAGCAGTATATATGGTACACGCTGTAAGCGGTGTTCTCTTGATCTTTGCCTTCTGGTCAATTCCCTTCCACCCGCGACCACCGCCGGGCTGTCGGGTACAGGTCGGTTGCTGTGCGTAGTCTGTCCGCCGGATTCGCCGCGTTCCGCCGCCGCGCCCGGAGACTGTTCCTCGATCTCCTTCAATTTCCGGACGGCCTCCTTCAGGCCCGCTTCCAGCTTCAAGCTGGCATCCAGCGCCTTCCGGACCTCCACCAGCCTTCCGATGCGGTCCAGGTAGTCCCGCTCGGCCTCCAGCCTCTCCCGGGCGCCCCTCGCCTCCGCCAGGCCCTGCTGGGCCGCACTCGCCTGCTCGTGCTGCCGCAGGAGCCTGTCCCCTTCGGCGCGGAGCTGCCCGAGACGCGCTTCCAGCCTGTCCAGCGGCTGCATCGTCGTCCTGTCCGTACCGACACTGCGCTTCAGCGCCTCCGCAAGCGCCTTCTCGGCTTTGCCGAAGGACATATCGTCAAAGCCGCTGCTGCCTGCGTTGGCAAGCCTGCCTGCCAGCGCGGCGGCGCTGTCGTCGTCGAGCCTTACCTCCATCTGGCGGATCAGGACCGTCCGGTCGAAGACGGCTTCCTCCATGCCCAGCTGCTTCTCCGCAAATGCCGGCAGCTTGTCCCGGCCCTTCGCAAACGAATCCGTAATATCGTTATAATAAGCGTCAAACAGCCTTACCGTATCCCTGTCGAAATCCCGCTCCACCCTGTAGGCACTGCCGTCGTTGAGGGTGTACGCCATCGCGCCGCCAAACGGTCCGCCGCCCCAGGGCAGGAAGCGCTTGCGCGGCTGCACCCGGCCGGCCCCGGACTGACCGGAGCCCTTTAGCCCATAAAACATACCCTTGATAAACCATTGGAGCGACGTTTTCCCGGCCTCGTTGCTGCCATACAGGATATTCATGCCCTTTTTCAGGGGAATAGTGCGGTCCGTCAATTTGCCGAACCCCTTTATCTCGATCCGGTCTATATGCATACGCTGCCCTCGTCGATCGCTTCCATGCCATAATAAAGCGCCCGCAGGGCCAGCTTCCGGCCTTCCTCGTCGGAAGCCTCCGCCGCCCTGTCCAGCATTTTCCGCACAAAAAGCCCTCGCAGTCCGGGTTCCTTTGAAAGGGCTTCAAAATCATAATCCGGCACGGTGCTGTCGATTATTTTAACATAAAAGGCCTTGTCCGCCAGCAAATCCGAAATATACCGGGTATCCGGGCGATAGCTGCGATTCACGTAGCCCTTCAGCTCGATGCGGTACGAATCCTGCGCACTGCCCGCATTTTCCATTGCGGAAGCAACGAACGCGGCGGCTTGCTCATTGGTAAAGCAGCCTTCCAGCTGCACTTCCAGAGTCCGGTAGCGCCTTGCGCCCACCGGCTTGAAAACGGCTTCCACGCGGCTTGCTCCGCTCTCGTCCGGCTTTTCGAGCGTTACCACGAACACCCCGTGCTCCCCTTCCTCATCAAAGCCCAGGGGCTCCGGGCTCCCTGCATTGTAGATCCTTCCGGCTGCGCCGGCGCCGCGGACCACGGAATGGAAATGGCCCAGCGCGCAATAATCAAACCCGGCGGCATCCAGCTCCGCACTGGAAACAGGCCGGTACGCGTCCTTGCTGAAAGGCATGTCCAGCGTCCCGTGCAGCATCAGAATGTCAAACCCTGCCCCCGCCGGACCGCCCGGCGTCCTAGTTCCTGCGGCCGGTTTACCGCCCCGGCTGCCCGCGCCGGCCGCTTGGACTGCCCGACCCGCGCCGTCTGTCCCCGCCGCTTCCGGCAGGCCGCAAAACACCCGCGTCCCGGTAGGCGCATGCTCGTAGACCTCGCTTCCGTTCCGCAGGATTCGCACATTTTCAGGCCAGTCGGGGTAAGAATAAAAAGAATCCGGGGTATCCGGATCGTGATTGCCCGGAATGACCAGCGCCGGGATGGTCCGGAGCCTTTCCATCTGCTCGCGGATAAAATGGAAGGTACTCCTTTTCGCGTACCCCTGTTCGTACAGGTCGCCGCAGACCAGCAAAAGATCGACCTGCTCCGCAATCGCCAGATCGACGATCGCGGCGAGGGCACGCCGGAGCTCCCGCCTTCGCTGCCCGGGCCTGTCCTCCCGGTCGGCCAGCGACGTAAAAGGCGCATCCAGATGAAGATCTCCGCAATGCAGCAGCTTCAGCCTCTTCAGGTTTTACACCCCCTACGCCTCTATAACGGCATACGCCACGGCATATTCACCACAGTGGGAAACGCTGACGTCCATGCTCTTTGCGCCCATGGCGTCATAGCGCTCCTTTGCCCCGGACGTCAACACCGCATGGGGCTTGCCCTTCTCATCATTGACGATTTCGATATGCTTCCAGCCCACGCCGTCCCCCATGCCTGTTCCCAGCGCCTTCATCACCGCTTCCTTGGCGGCGAACCGGGCGGCGTAGCTTTCATATTTCGCCTTTTTTCTCTTTTCGCAGTAAGCGGTCTCCCGCTCGGTAAAAACCCTGTCCCGGAAGCCTTCCACCTGGTCGATGGAGTGCCCGATCCGTTCTATCTCAATTATGTCAACACCGCAGAATATAGCCATAATATCGTCTTTTAAAGCTCCTTCATCTGTCCGTCCTGCACGTAATAGCTCGTACTCAGGATCGGCTTGTTCACTTCCCGGATCATCTTCCGGATCTCCAGCAGGGTATTGGGATAAACCTTTTTCAAGATCGAGATCTCCCCTTCGCCATGGGTCCGCAAATAGCCCGTCAGAGCCTTCCGCTCCTCTTCCAGCTTCTTGATCCGGTCCTTTATCTCAAAATACTCCTCCCGGATTCTTTCATAAACCGCCTTCTGTTCCCGGGTAAGACCGGATGCATTGCTGTATACGGAAACCTCCATCTTCGCTTTGGCAAGATCCACCCTCAGCGTATCCAGTTGATTGATGATCTGATCCAACTGAGCCTTCATCACTCGCCTGTCAAAGCCGGCAACGCTGATCACGGTCCGCTTCTCGCTGGTAGAGCCGATGATGGACGCAACCACCCGGATTTCCGCTTCTATGGTTCCGCCGAGGATCTGCCCCTTCGGAGAGTCCAGGACGACTTCCTTGGCCTTGATGTTGCTGTTCAGGCAGTAAAAGCCGATGTGCACGCTGCCCTCGCAGATGATGGTGGCATCCGCCACGAATTTGGTATAGATGTTGTTCTTGCTGCGGATGACCGCTTTATTGTTGCCCGCGATCCCGCCCTTGATGAAAACGCTCCCGCCGTTGCTGCAAATATCCTTGACGCCGCCGATGCCGTAATCCCCGAGGATCTCGATGTCCTTGCTGGCCGCCACCGAAAAGCTATCCTCGATCGTCCCTTTGACGGTCAGAAACCCGTCAAAATCAATATTGCCCGTTTTGAAATCGATATTTCCCGTAATCTCCAGATGGTTGGAAACGCCGATCCGGTCCCCGTCATAGTGGACGGCTCCATTGGTCATGGAATAGAGGGTCGTTACGCCGTTGGCGTAAACCTCCCGGACGGTGTGCTTGTCGTAAAGCAGGGGGATGTCCTTGCCCGGTATGGGCAGGATGGTGCTTCCCTTGACGGTTTTGCCGGGGTAGCCCTCCGTCGGGTCCGTTTTTTCCCCCAGCCAGTCCCCTATGGAAACCCGGTTTATCAGGTTCAGCTCATAATGGTCTACGTTGCCGTCCTCCTTGGCCTCCGGCTTGACCTCCTTCAGTTCGTACATCCGGATCTGCGAATCCTCCCCGTTGATGGGGGGATTTCCTTCGGCCACGAGCACGGGCGTGTTGTTGACCATTTTATTCAAAATCACGTTGTTTTTGATTCCGTAAGTGATGCCCATATCCTTGAGCTTCCGGAGGATTTCCTTGAAAAGATCCGCGCGCTTGGAGCCCGTCAGTTCGTTGTCGTCCACGCAAAGGGTTACATACGCCTTCAGATCGTCCTCCGCAAGCTCGGCCGAAATTCTTTCCTTTTTGGCCGCAAAAAGCTCGGGCGCTCTCGGGGCGTTGACAAGTGCGTTGCGGACGGCCATGATGCTGGTGACCTTGATCTCGGGATAATCCAGGAGGATCCGGTTGAATTGCTCAAGCGACATGCCTTTTCGGAAGGACTGGATGTAATATCCGTCCTGCATTTTGATAATGGCAATATATTCCGACGAATAAACTACGTTTCCCTGCATCGTTGTTCTCCTTAGGGTCGGCTAAGACATTTTGTTTTAACGAGCCCTGAGCTTTCGTATCGGTTAATGAATAGGAAATAATTTCAATCTAACTAGTAATTCGACATTTTCTTACTTTATCCTTCTTTTGGCCTCATGAAATCAAAATCTCAAGGGCATGGAGCCCCTTCGCTAGTGTAATTTGCCTACGCAAAATACACCGTATTTACGGCAAGATGGCACTATGCCAGTTAATAAAAAGGACAGATACCTATACCTGTCCTTCTCTGCCGCATTTGCCTTATTCGTGATTCAGAGCAACCGAAAACGGAATTTCGGTTGCTCCTTAATGCCTGATCCTGCTCTTGCGTCTGTCCTCCAGGACGGTATCCAGCGCTTCCGCTTCATTGACCGCCGTTTCCAGTTCCTCGAGCATGTTTTCGTTTTCGATGCTGGACATGATCTGGTGCTTGAACATATTAACCGTGCTTTCCATATAATCCAGCTTCGCGCCAATCCGCTCCAGTTCCTTCTTCTCGTCCTTCATCCGGTTGATCAGCTTTTCGTCCATTTCGATGATTTTCCGCACATCGTCGGCCATCCGGGCGTCTTTGGCGAAGCTCAGCTTCCGGTTGTTGGTATTGATCCTGGCGGCAACGGCGCTGACATCAACGGCATTCAGTTCCCTGCTCCGGATGCAGAAATTGTTCAACAGCTTGAGATACGCCGTCACCAGGCTCAGCGTCTGCTCTACGATCCTTTCCTTGAGGTAGCTGTGCTCCCCTGTGGAATAGGAGTTGAAGATGTCGTTCTTATCCTCCATCACCTTTTTGAGCTTCTGGAGGTAGGTGCTGTTCGTATTCCTCCGGGCGTCGCTCGAAAGCCTGTTGGCCTGGCGGTTCAGCTCGCGGATGTTGCGGACCTTCTCCTTGCGGTTGAACTCCTCGTGGAACTGCTTGCTCATAAGGGATTGAAGCACAAAGGCAACATATACGGCAAGCCCGCCGGAAAACGCCGCGGCGTCCGGCAGCGCCACGTTATATCCGAACAGGGTCGGAAACGCCGTCGGATCGCTGAGCATGGCGGCCACTATCATTGCCGCAGCCAATATGGCCAGATTTCTGAATTTAAAAAATGCACTTGCTACCAATCTGCCTCTCATAAGGTTCAAACACCCATCCTCTTACTGCGAAACCTTGTTTTCCGCTTTTTCCTTTACTTCGAAGCCCTGCTCGCTGCCGAGCATAGCCTCCGCCCTTGCTCTGGCCCTGTCCCTGGCGGAATTCATATCCAGCCTCTTGAGCTTCATCTCCATATTGGTGTCGCCCAGGGATTCCACCGCGTTTGCGCGGGCCGTCTTCTTGTTGACGAGCTCTCTGGCCCTGTCCATGCTTTCATTGACATTGCCGACCGTATTGTTTTTGGAAGTATATCTGGCATTGACCGAGTTGATATTCTCCCGGAGCTGGGCCATCTTGGCCTGGGATTTCAAGGTCTTGAGCTCGTTGAGCTTTGCATTCATCTCGGACTCGAAGATCTTGTAGTCCTCCCGGATTCTCGCCACTTCGGCCATCGCCGTATCGTAAGTCGCCTTGTGGGTGTCGTAGGTGGCCTGGTATTCTTCCTCCTGCATGAGAATTTCAATCAGGATATCCTTGTCGCCCTGCTTCTGCGCGGCTTCCACTCTTGCCTTCACCGCCATCAGGTTCTTCTCGGCGTTTTTCATTTCAATCTTGATCATTTCCGCGTTGGTCTGAATGTCGAGAATCTGCTGTTCCGCTTCCTTCCTTGCCCTGTCGATCTGAAGCTTGATATCCTCAAACAGAAGTTCCGGGTTCCTTTCTTCCACACCCCCGACAAAAAGTCCGAAAAATCCTCTGATCAATGCGCCCAATCTGCTAAATAAACCCATATTAATAGCCTCCCCGCAATTATTTTGAATCTTGTCGCGTCCAATTTCTGTATATTTATAATTTATAATAAATACTACCCGTTGTAAAGCGTTTACCGGTGCAATTTGCAGCCGGTTTATCCTCTTTCGTCGGAAATCGTGTTGTTGTCCAGCAAGCCCTTGTATTTTTCCGGAAGCAGGTCCTTGTCGTCGCACTCCTCAATGGCCAGCATGGTCATGAACTGGACCTGCTGCGTGCTCGGACGGCAGCGCTTGATCGCCTCCTCCAGGATCGCCGCCGTCAGCGTGGTATCCTCCACGTCGTCTTCATTGGCAATCTCGTAAGCCTTCCTCACAACGGTCTCGATCTCCGCGCCGGTGTAATTCTCCGTCCCCTCCGCAAACCGGGAAAAATCCTCCACATCCGTCTCAAAGCCGTATTTCTTTATAATCAGCCGGAAGATTTCCCCGCGTTCCTGCCCGTCCGGCAGGAGAATGGGAATCTTCTTGTCAAACCGGCCCGCCCTCTTCAAAGCCGGATCGATCAGGTCCGGCCGGTTGGTGGCCGCAATGAAAATAACCTTGCCCCTATTATTAGTATTACCGGTAAATTGTAAAAATTCACTGAATATATTCCTGCTTACCCCGCTGTCTCCGCTGTCTCCCCTGCGGAAGGCCGTGTCGATCTCGTCCACGAAGACGATGACGGGCTGCTGGGACTGGGCGCCCAACAGGCACTTTTTAAAATTCTTCTCGCTCTCCCCCACATATTGCCCCAGGATGCGGGACATGTCGATCTTGACGCAGTTGAAGCCGCTGGCCTTGGCAAGGGCGTTCACCAGCAGCGTCTTGCCGGTGCCCGAGGGGCCGCAGAGCAGGATGCCCATGGGCACTCTCCGGAGGTCTCCCTTCAGAATCGGCTGGACAATGTTCTTCAGCAGGAAGTTTTTCGCCTTGTCCATGCCGCCGATATTCTCAAACCCGATCTCCGGGTAGATGAATTCCAGCACGTCGCCGTATTCCTTCTGGAGCACGGAATGCTTTTTGTCCTTGATAAACTCAAAGCTGACGGGCACATCCTCCGCTTCCGCCTTGAGCTTGATGTCCTTGATGGACTTTTTGCTGAGGCCGGAGGAAAGCTTGGCGAACTCGTCCACCGTAATATTCGTTTTTACGGCTTCATCCTTCAGCAGGTACCGGATGTATTCGCTGCGCTGGGCCTCGTCCGGCAGCCCCACCAGGACCGGCTCGATCCGGTAGGAGGACTTGAGCAGCTCCCGGCTTACGTCCGCCAGGTTGTCCGCCAGCATGAGGATGCTGCTGCCCACGGAGGAAATCTTCGCGTTCACCGACCATTCGCAGATCCAGATCAATGCCACTCGTTCTTCCACCGACATGCTTGCGATGTCCCCGGAAGGAATGATTTTCTCGATATGATCGATAAACAGGACCATTTTGGTATTCTTCAGCGCCTTGTCAATAAAGGGGAAAATCCTCGAAGGCATTGAATTCATCAAATTGACCGCCTCATTGGACGTGATGATGTTGAATTCCTTTTCCATCCCCGCGTCGAAAAACGTCAGTCCCCTGGAAATATCATAGAAGGCGACGATGCCGAAGCCTCTCTGCTTGATGAATTCCTCGTAGATGTACCGGTCCATGTACCGGTAATTGTCTACCAGATCGCGGACATTGAAATAGAATAAAAATTCGTGGGAAATCCCCGATTTGTACTTGCTTAAAAACCCGTCGTACCAAAAAGTCCCTGAAGACACCATAACCCCTCCGTTTCATCGTTCCTAAGAATTATACGTCAGATAACAATAAATGTTTATCATTTTTTGCACAAAGTCGGCAAATAATACGGTAAGGAATGATCGAATCCTAAAAACGGATTCTCGAGCGAGGGATTTTTCGTCCTTACAAGGCGGAGGAAGGCGCAATAATTGTTTTATTGCAACTGACGACAACGCTGTAAGGGCGGAAAATAACCGCTCCAGAACCGGAATTTATGATTCGGTTATTCCTAAAGGTTCACAAAGCCCGAAAATGAACATCCGGAGGATTATAAATGGAAACAACGTTCACTGTGCCATCCATCACCTGCAGCATCTGCTCGAACCGGATCAAATCCGAGCTGGGCACCATGGCAGGCATTGAAGGCATTGATATCGATTTGAAATCGCAAACGGTCAAGGTATCCTACAATCAGGCTCAATACCAGCCCCGGGACATCCGGAGCAAAATCGCGGACATGGGCTACGAGGTACTGCAGTAAAGCTGAGGGGGCGCAAGGCCCCCGTCCGTTTTTCTACACCATCTGGTTCCTTTTGACGGACCGGATGATGGTTTCCTCCTGGTTCTTGATATGCCTCTGCGCAGACTGCATGGCCGCCCTGGAATCCCGGCGGGAGATCGCCTCGTAAATCTCGGTGTGTTCCCGGATCAGGTCCTTCGAGCTGCTGTAATCCTTGATGTAAATGACCCGGAAGCGCTGCACCTGCTCCCGCAGGTTGTTGCTGATCTGGATCAGCTTGTCGTTCCTCGAGGAACGGTAGATGATGTCATGGAACTCGACGTCTTTTTTAATCAGCCCCTGCATGTTCTCCTTCTCAATATAGCCTGAGAACTGGGTAAGCAGATGCTTGAGCTCTTTGATCTCCTCGTCGGTTATACGCTCGGCGGAAAGGGACGAGGCAAGGCCGTCCAATGTCGCCCTCAGTTCAAGGACATCCATGATATCCTTTACGGAAAGGTCCGCCACATGGGCGCCCTTTCTCGGCAGCATTTCCACCAGGCCCTCCAGTTCCAGCTTTCTTATGGCTTCCCGGACCGGCGTCCTGCTGACGCCCATTTTGTCGGCCAGCTGGACTTCCATGAGCCTCTCCCCCGGCTTCAGTTCCCCTACTATGATAGCCTCCCTGAGGGTGTTGAAAATCACTTCCCTCAAAGGCTTGTAATCATTCAGATTGACTTTGGATAATTTCCCGGGCATTTTTGTACCACTCCTTCCCTATCATTGGCTGTCTTCAATATGGTATTGCATTCAAAGCTATCAATTTCTTTTCCGCTTTACAGCGCACTTCCGCCCGTTGTTTTTGTGCGGAAGCACTGCCACCGCTTGTCCGCGGCCAGCTTCTCAAAAGCAGCCGCGGCCGTCCGGCTGTCTTCAAACAGGCCGAATGCCGTGGGACCGCTACCGCTCATCATGCTGCCGCAAGCGCCGTATTTCAGGAGCTTGTCCTTGGCCTGCCGGACAACATCGTACCGGGGTATGGTCACCTTTTCCAGGACATTCTTCATATTGGCGGCGACCCCTTTGATGTCCCGCGCTTCCAGCGCACGCTTCAGCAACTCCGTATCCGGTCTGTCCGGGCCGGAAATCTCCGCTGTCTTCAGATTCCCGTAAACCCAGGCCGTCGAAACCCCTACCCTGGGTTTCACCAGCACGACCTCCACGCCGCTGAAATCCGGCAGGGCCGTCAGCCGCTCGCCAATCCCCTCGGCCAGTCTCGTACCGCCTTCCACACAGTACGGAACATCCGCCCCGATCTGCCTGCCGAGCCGTTTCAGTTCCTCGTTCCCGAGTCCGAGGGAAAACAGTTCGTTTACTCCCCTCAGCACCGCGGCCGCATCGCTGCTGCCCCCGGCCAGTCCCGCCGCCACGGGGATACGTTTGACGATCTTTATTTTAATACCGCTTTTCATGCCGAATGTATTTTTCAGCAGCTCCGCCGCTTTCCATGCCGTATTCGTCCTGTCCTCCGGCACCCACCTGCGGGTTCCATCTCCTGGAGCCTGCCCGCCGGCTGTGCCTTCCGGAACCGGCTCGCTGGTTCCGTATTTCGGAACCGGCCCGCTGCCGCATTCCAGCACGATCCCCTCCGGTATGGCCTCTATCCGCACTGTATCATGCAGCGCTATGGTCTGCATGATCATCCTCAATTCGTGGTATCCGTCCTCCCTTTTGCCGAGCACATCCAGCGAAAGGTTGATTTTGGCATTTGCCGCAAGTTCCAGCGCCGACATTTTACACCTCGAAATGCTTCTGCAGCTTACCATGCGGCAGGCTGCAAATTTTCCGGCCGGCGCATGGTAATTTGCTCCAATCCGTCTAGTATATTATATACAAAAAACATGGGTATTACAATAAAAAGTGCTTGAAAACTTACTCTCAAGCACTTATTTTTTAGGCTGTTTTCAATTTTAGTACATGCCGCCCTTTCTCTGTCCTTCCGCCCGTTGCAGATTTCATCCTCTTTTTGTATCAAAGTTTCCTCGGGATCAGGATCTGCTCTCCGGGAAGCAATACCTCCCGGTTGGCGCATTCGTTTCCTTTCCGGAGTTCCTCCATGGTCGTCGAATACTTTTTGGCGATTTTCCAGAGGGTATCCCCGGGCTGCGTAAAGTAAATGATCACGCTGGGCTGCGACAGCTGGCGCTTGTCGTCCAGGGGCTGCTCTCCCGCCTTCGAGATCACCGGGATCGTGACCGGGTTGCTGACCCTGGTCAGGAGTCCGATCACAAAGCGGACTTCGACCTCTTTGGAGGACACCATGCTGTAGCTGTAGTTCTCGATATCCATCTCAATATCCAGGCCCATCCCCGTCCGGACTCCCTTGATGTCCAGCGTCTGCCGGAACGGGATTTCCCTGGTGGCGCAGAAGACCGGCTGCTCCTCGTTGTTCGCCAGATACAGGACATTGCAGGCGACAACGCCCTCCAGGACCACCCGGTCGTTGGAAACCTCGCTGCCGGAAAGTGAAAGCCGGCCAAGGATATTGAAAACCTCCTGGATATCCGGCGAATCCAGGTCGATATCCACCATTTCCTTCAGGGTGACCTGGTTCCGGTTCTCCGATACGAGCTCCTCCATCTTCAGCTGCTCTTTTTCGAGGCTGATCCTGGAATTCGGGCTGTAGGCGTCCTCCACCAGATCGATCTCCTTCTTGCCGAAGCACTCGGCAAAAATATTCAGATTGATCTCGCTCGTCAGGTGCCGGAGCTCCCCGTCCGCGTCCTCCTCGGGCTCAAAAGACATATCCTGGATTTCAAACTCCACATTGCAGTAGGAATTTTCATCCGCTCCCGGAAGGTCGATATACTGGCTGAAGGGAATCTCATGTTCCATAAACTGAATGCTTTTTGTTTCATCATCCCCGATGTACAGGGTCGAAACGGAAAGCTCGCCCTTGACCACGGCCTTGTTCTCCGAAAGCTTGAAGTCCTTCCCCGACACCTTTACGTCATGGCGGAGGATCTCCCGGATGGACGGCTTTCCCGCGGGCATTTCAAGGGTTTCCTTAACCGGGCAGCCGCTGCTGTTGTTCCCGATGTAGGAATTGACGCTGATGCCGCTCCTCAAAACCTGGATGTCCTCAACTCCTTCAAAGTCCCGGGCCACATACTGCTCCACCTGGGTCGACACCAACCCGTTCAGGCTGACGATGGTCTTGACGTTGACCTTCCGGCTGTTGAGTATTTCATATTCCATATGCTCGATATCGCATTTCACGCGACTCTGCATCCCCTGCCTGGCGTTGGGGACATCCATGGCGTAATGGAAAGCGGAGCTGGTATTGATGCTCTTTACCGGCTGTTCGGGATCGTCCGAGACATACAGAATCTTGTATCGTATCGTTCCGCCGATCACCAGCTTGTCTGTGGCGGCTTCCGTGCTGTTGATATAGGCGTCGCCGTCAAGAAGCAATATACGGACAATATCCGGTTTTATATCCGGTACGATAATATCATTTTCAACAATAGTCTGTGTGGAATCCTCCCCAATGGGTTGATTCAGCCTGACGGCCTCCTTGACTAGTTCCAGAGACATTTTTATATCCTCCCCCCGCAAGATCGCAAACAATATCCTTTTTTAATGTATATTGACAAGACCCGGAAAATATTACGGCCTCATAACAAAAAAAGCAACCCGGTCTTTCGACCGGGCCGCTTTTAAGGCAATTTTTCAATTTATCGGTTCATCGCCAATTTTGGCCTCGCACAACCCCCTCCTGGAGATCCGGCTCAGCTGACGCGTATTCTTTTGTCGTCCTTGCAAATTACAAGCTCAACTGCCTTGGTAAGTATGTCCGTGTAACTGTAGGAAACTCTCCTGGTTGTTTCGTATTCATTTTCAAACTTGATGATGAAGATGCTGGGATAGGAGTTTTCAATTACTCCTTCTTTGATAAATGCCTTCTTTCGTCCCTTATTCGCCTTGAGCTGAACTTTTTCCCCAATGCAGGTCTCAATGTTCTTCTTTATTTGAAACAGGTCACTCTTTTCTGCCATCGAATCACCTCATCTTCTGTTTTCACTAGTATATCATAAATTGTACAGCTTGTCAAAAAAATTATATATTATAACAAGGGAAATTAATTTATGTCAAGTATTTTTTGATATTTTCCCTAAGAGTCGGCCAAAATAGCAGTTCCGCTTCCTTTTTGAGGAACTCTAGAACCCCTGCTGATACGGCTCCGTGGGATACCCTTCGCGGTATTTTCCCCGGGTTTGCACGCCTCCGATCCCGGTTTTTCCTGTAATGGTATTTTCAATGACCTCTTCCGCCTCCAGCACCTTGTCGATGCTCGTAAACGCCACTTTCTGGCATACCTTTACGGGGTCCAGCGCATGGATCAGGTCCCGGAAGGGGGCGCTGGCGAAATTGGCCCCCGCTTTCATAATCTCATTGTACATGGACTGGCAGGCCCCCGCAAAGATCACAAGGCCGTCGAGATCGCCGTTGAACCGCCGGGCGGCCCGGACGGCCTCGATAAAATACTTCGATGTCCTGTAGGAGGACATGTTGGTGTAGCTTTCGTTTCCCTTGACAAAGCCGTCGTGTCCCGTCAGAACCAGGATGTCCGGATTGTGCGTCTTCAGCAGTTCCGTGATCTTCGCAGGCTGGTCTCTTTCCGGCACGTACTCGCCAACGACGTTCAGCCCCAGCTTTCGGTATTCGGCCAAGCAGCTTTCCAGGTAATCCCTGTCTCCATCGAGATGGAGTATCTTCCCGGGCCTTTTGATCTTGCCCGCTTCTTCATTGGCAGTATCTCTATAATACGCTTTTTTTGAGTATCCTCCTCTTCGGCGGAAGCCGTAATATCCGACAGCGTTTCTTTCGTCCCTCTCTGTCCCGTTTGCCAATGCGCATCTCATGGATTTGTCCCTGTACTCCCGCACCCTGTTTTCCGGCTGCAGCTCCAGGTCCGATTCGGGCGCGTCCGCCTGGATCCTGTAGCTGATCCCTTTCAGGGTTGCAATCTTTTCAGCGCCATTGTTTACTATGTCCACAACCTTGAAAAATACATCCTGTCCGTATGACTTCCTGGCGACGATGTCTCCGATTTTCAATTGGCCCATAAATACTCACCACGGTTTATTCAAATTCGGCGGGATCAAAAACCCCTGGTATATAATATGTCAACCTGCCCGGATATGATATCGGTATAAGGATAAAATATGCTGCCCCGACACTATTGTACAGGCTGCGGCCTTAAGCTATAATAGCTTTTAGAGAATAACAGCGCGAAAGGTAGAATGTATGCTTACAGATATCGAAATCGCCCAGCAGTGCAAAATGAAGCCCATCACGGATATTGCGGCCTCCATCGGAATCGGTGCGGACGAACTGGAGCTCTATGGGAAATACAAGGCCAAGCTGTCTCCCGACCTGTGGAACCGCCTGAAGGACAAAGAGGACGGAAAGCTGGTGCTGGTGACGGCGATCAATCCGACCCCGGCGGGAGAGGGCAAAACCACGACCACCGTCGGCCTGGGACAGGCCATGAAGACCATTGGCAAGAATGCCATCATCGCGCTGCGGGAACCATCCCTGGGCCCTGTCATGGGCGTCAAGGGCGGAGCGGCCGGGGGCGGCTACGCGCAGGTCGTTCCCATGGAGGATATCAACCTGCATTTTACCGGCGACATGCATGCCATCACTGCCGCAAACAACCTGCTTTCCGCTGCGATTGACAACCATATGCAGCAGGGCAACGAATTGTGCATCGATCCCCGGCAGATCGTCTGGAAACGGGCAATGGACATGAATGACAGGGCCCTGAGAAACATTATCGTCGGCCTCGGCGGAAAAGCCAACGGCGTTCCGCGGGAAGACGGCTTCAATATTACGGTGGCCTCCGAAGTAATGGCCATCCTTTGCCTGGCAAGCGACCTCACCGACCTGAAAAAGCGGCTTGGCAAGATCATCCTCGGCTACAATTACTCCGGTGCGCCGGTCACTGCGGCGCAGCTCAAGGTGGAAGGCGCGATGACGCTGCTGCTCAAGGACGCCATCAAGCCGAACCTGGTACAGACCCTGGAGAATACTCCCGCCCTGATGCACGGAGGTCCTTTCGCCAATATCGCCCACGGCTGCAACAGCATTAATGCCACAAAGCTGGCGTTGAAGCTGGCCGACTACGTCATCACGGAAGCCGGCTTCGGAGCGGATCTGGGCGCCGAGAAATTCTTCGATATCAAGTGCCGGTACGCAGGCTTCAAGCCGGATGCCGTCGTACTCGTAGCCACCATCCGCGCTCTTAAATATAATGGCGGGGTGAAAAAGGAAGACCTGAAGCGCGAGGACCTGCACGCCCTGAAAAAAGGCTTCGGCAACCTGGAAAAGCATGTGGAGAACCTGAACAAATACGGCGTTCCGGTTATCGTCGCCATCAATCATTTCGATACGGATACCACGGAAGAAATCGAATACATCAAAGCCCGGTGCAAGAACATGAACGTGGAGGTGGCCTTCTCGGAGGTGTTCGCAAAAGGCGGGGCCGGCGGCACCGAGTTGGCCGAAAAGCTGGTTCATCTGATCAACAAAACCCCTTCTCATTTCAAACCGCTGTACAGTGAAGCCGAGCCTGTAAAGGCCAAGATCGAAGCGATTGCGAAGGAGATTTACGGCGCCCGCTGCGTGACCTATTCCCCCGCCGCGGACAAAACCATCCGAAAGCTGGAGGACATGGGACTGGACAAGCTGCCGATCTGCATGGCCAAGACCCAGTATTCCCTTTCCGACAATCCGAACCTGCTGGGGCGCCCTGAAAATTTTGAAATCAATGTCCGTGAAATAAAGGTCTCCGCGGGCGCGGGCTTCATCGTAGCATTGACGGGCGAGATCATGACCATGCCGGGCTTGCCCAAGATTCCGGCCGCGGAAAAGATCGACATCGATAAAAACGGGATTATCACGGGGCTGTTTTAGCCCCTTTTCCACCTTATAAAAACCGGGAAGCGTACTGTTTTATAAATTCCCCGTGGGGTCCGGTCTCATCGACGACCTCCTGCAGCCGTGCGACAAAGCTTCTTTCCGACCAACTCCTGCGGCTGTTGTAATACCGGTTGACCACCCTCCAGAATTTCTGCGGGAACTGGAGAATGGTTTTCAACACGGCCAGTTCCTCATTGCTCAGCGGTTCGACCGCTCTATAGGAATCCAGGATCAGCCCTGTTTTCGAAAAATCCCATTCGCATTTGCGCATTTTCCGCCGGATGAAGTTGGCGATGTCGTACACCTTCAATTCAAAGCAGCAGTAGTCGAAATTGACAATCGTCACCTTCTCCGCATCCAGCAGAATATTGTGGTGGGTATAGTCATGATGGCAGAAGAGGCCCTCCTCCTTCGTTCTTTCCGCCAGCCCGTCATATCCGGAGGCATTGAGCTCCTCCAGCGCGCCCTCTCCCAGTTCGCAGAAGTAATTCACATACTCCAGGAAGAGCTGGTCAAACCGTCCCTTGCCCCTTTTCGCCTGTTTCTTCATTTTCCGGATGTCGTCAAGCCGTTTCGAAAAGTACCCGGGAAGTTTGCCGAGATCGTCCTGGACCTTGCAGCCTCCGGGCGCCCTGTAGCCCCTCGACGCCCTGTGCATTTCAGCCAGCGCCACCGCCGCTCTTTTCACATCCCCGTCGTTTTCGAAGCTGCATTCCCGTCCGTCGATAAAGTCCGTCAGGGTATAGTTGTTGTTGTCAAAACTGAAGCAGGGCTGGCCGTCCACCGTGCACAAATACCGGTCTATGCCCTTGAACCCGTTCTCCGCCAGATGCTCCTTTGCGCCGTGCACAAACAGCAGCCTTTCCGGAGAGAAGGGCACCTTCCGGACCACCTTCCGCCCCTGCGATGTCACAACCATGAATGTATCCTTGTATGGAACCAGACTTCTGGTTTCCAGGCCGAAAATCTCCGAAACGACTCTGTCCATTCCCTGCATGTTGTACCTCCGGGCCAAGCGCAGCACTTTGACGAGAAACAGTAAATTATATGCCACGGAAAACCTTAATAGAAGAATAAACATTTTCTGGCGCATGAGCATAAAGTCACCTGGCACAACAGGTTAATTTGGTATAAAATAGTTTGGAACGATGCCGGAAGGGGGCCTTTCATGGGAACGATACTTCTGATTTTATTTGTCCTGCTTTTGTTGATGTGCTTTTGCATTTATAACTGGTGGTTCCTTAAAGAAAAAAATAAGCGGATTCCCATGGTGCAGCGGGGAAACCAGCCTTTTCTGAACAGCCATACGACGTGGGGAGTCGCATCGCTGATTCTCCTTCTGGCTATCCTCGGCATTATGGGAATCGAATTGTACCAGCTGGTTGTCAACATCATGAATATGCGAAATTAGCGGCTCTTGCAGCCCCGATCCAATCGGACGGAGTTCTCAAACCCTACTCCGCACCATGGAAGCGGCCTTTTCAAATCTCCGATATGAAGGCCCCATCAAGAACTCCCGCCTGGAACCTCCATGAAGCATGTCTTTCTTTTATGGAAAAAATCATGTATAATATTTACATATTGGGGAGGAGGTTCATTTAATGAAAAAATTTATTTCATTTCTTATTATATGGGGGTTGTTTTTCTCCCTGCCCTTTCTTGGCGAATGTGTGCAGACATCAGGCGCAGGCACCGTCCCATCCGTGACCCTTAAGTTCACCAACGCCATTGAAAGTGCAAAATGCAACGTCACAAGCATAAAGGCAAGCAAGTCCGGCGGCTATATCCTGTTTTCCATGAATTATGAAAGCGATGTGAAGAGGAATTATCGCGCTTTCAGCCCCCCGTCCGGCGATATATTCAACGTTACCGACGCCGCAGGCCTTCCGGCGGGAAAGCACAGCAAAACATTTAAAATAGCGGCGGATAAATTATGCCAAACGACTGTTTTGACCATTTCCCTCTATAAGCCGAATTCCTCCGAAATGAATTTCGTATTTGTCGATACGGTCCAGCTGAGCAGTCTGATGAGTAAGGAACAGGCGCAGAAGCTGACTTCACCGCAGCCGGGAAATCAAGAGCCCTTGCCTTCTGTTTCCGAAAATAAGGCCGGCGAATTTGACAATGTTAAATTTGATCTTTCCATCCAGTTTTCCGATTCCATCGCAAGCGGCGACTGCAAGGTTACAAGTCTGAAAGCCGGCAAAATGGGGGATTACATCGCTTTTTCCATGGATTATGAAAGCGGTGTAAAAAGGGATTACTGCGTCTTCAACCCGCCCTCCGGCGATCTTTTTAAGCTGACGGACGCCGTGGGACTTCCGGCGGGCAAGGGGAATAAGAAATTTAAAGTGGAAGCGTCGAAAATAAGCCGAACCAGCGAGATTACCATTTCCCTTTACCGGCAGACCTACGGAGAAAACAATTTTATTTTCTTTCCTACCAACCAGTTAAGCCAGCTTGATAATCCGACGGACGCCGGGGCGGATTCCGTGCAGCAGGATCAAAGCCGGATTGCGGCATCGGGTTCTCCGAAGAAAGAACCCGGTGAATTTGACAATCTCAAATTCGATCTTCCGATTGTCTTCACCAATTTCATGCAGCGTCCGGAATGTATAGTAACAAGTCTTAAGGCGGCAAGGATGGGCAATTCTATCGTATTTTCCATGGACTATGAAAGCGATGCAAAAAGTGACTATCTCTGCTTTGATCCCCCCTTCGGCGGCATTGTGAGGGTTTCCGACAGCGCGGGGCTTCCCGCCGGAAAGCAGAATAAGAAATTCAAAATCGAGACGGACAAATTAAGCAGGGCCAGTGCAATTGCGATAAGAATCTTCAGTTCAGGTTCTAATGGGCAGTATTGTATCAGTTTTGCGACCTCCCAGCTAGTCGCCCTGATGAACCAGGAGCAAAAGGACAACGTATTTGCCCTCGATACGAAAGCTCCTGCTACGGAAAGGGATTACAGCGAATTCAATAACGTCAGCTTTGATGTGTCCATAAGCTACAGCAGCTACATGGAAAGCCATGATTGCCGGGTCACAAGCCTGAAAGCCGGCAGAATGGGAGATTACATTGTCTTCTCCATAGATTATGAAGGAGAGGTCCGGAGAGGATACAGCATTTTCAACCCTCCGGACGGAAGCCTGTTTTTGGTCGCCGACTATGACAGCCTTCCCGAAGGAAAGCATAATGCCAAATTTAAAGTAGAGGCGAGTAAGCTGCGTATGGCCGACAGCATTACGATAAAGCTGTTCCGCGTCGTCAGCGAAAATAATTATATTTATTTCAAACAGTCCCAGTTGAGTAGCCTGTTGAACTAACGCTTTAACCGGGGATTTTCCGGTTAAGGGGACTGACTATCTGCCGCCGCGCAGGAAAGCAGCCCATGCAAAAAGGAGAGCCTTTCGGCCCTCCTTTTAATCTGTCCTTTTTGCTGTCGCTTCCGGGTCTGGGCCCGGCTGCCGCGGCTTCCGTTCCGGGGAGCCTTAAGCCTCTTCTCCTGCGAGCATGAGCAGACGTGCCCATCTCTTGTCGACTTCGGCCTGGACTTCTTCGAGCATGCCTTCGTTGCCGGCCCTGAAGAGGTGCTTGAACCTTCCCTGCATCTTGAGGAATTCTCTTACGGGAAGCTTGTTCTTCGGCTTGTAGTTTACGATATACTTGCCGTCGATGACTTCGTACAGGGGCCAGAAGCAGGATTCCACCGCGGCCTTGTTGATGTCCATCAGGTCGGGGGTATTGTACTGCCAGCCTCTGGGGCAGGGAGCCAATACGTTCATGAATGCCGGTCCCGGCGTGTAAAGGGCTTTTTCCGCCTTTTCATACAGGTCCTTCATGTTTCCGATGGCAGCCGTCTGGCAAGCATAAGGAATATTGTGGCTCGCCATGATGTCGGTCAGTTCCTTCCTCCACTGCATCTTGCCCGGGATCTTCTTGCCTGCCGGGGAAGTCGTACAGTCGGCGTACTTCGGAGTTGCGGAGGAGCGCTGGATACCGGTGTTCATGTATGCGCCGTTGTCGTAGCAGACATAAACCATGTCATGGCCTCTTTCCATTGCGCCGGAAAGGGACTGGATGCCGATATCGTAGGTTCCGCCGTCGCCGCCGAAGGCGATGAACTTGGTTTCGCCCTTGAGCTTGCCTTTTTTCTTCATTGCCACGTAAGCCGCTTCTGCGCCGGAAATGTTGGCGGCAGAGTTTTCAAATGCGTTGTGAACGAAGGAATCCTTCCAGGATGTATAGGGATAAATAAATGTGCAAACTTCCAGACAGCCTGTTGCGGATCCGATAACCGCATGATCCTCTTCTTTCAGGGCCCTCAGGATCTGCCTTACGACGACGGGAGCTCCGCAGCCCGCACACATTCTATGTCCACCGGTAAAACGTTCCGGTTTCTTTGCCACTTCTTTCAAATTATAAGCCATTTGTCCGCACCTCCTATTCTCTTACGCCAAGGTAGTTGTACACCTGACCTACCTTGCCGGTTTCTGCGATTTTCAACAATTCATTGTATACCAGTTCCAGATCGGTGGATCTTACGTCTCTTCCGCCAAGACCATAAATGTAGTTGATGACCTTAGGTGCGAAGATGCCTTTTGCAAACATGGCGCTGGTGACATCGGAGAACAGCGGACCGCCTGCTGCGTTGAAGCTGTCTGCCTTGTCCATGACCGCGATTGCCTTGAACTTGGAAAGGGCTGCTGTGATTTCATCTACCGGGAACGGTCTGAAAACTCTGGGTTTGATCAAACCGACCTTCTTGCCCTGTGCCCTTAACTGATCCACAACATATTTGCCGGTACCAGCGGTGGAGTTCAGGACGACCATGCAGACTTCGGCGTCTTCCGTCTTGTATTCTTCAAACAGGCCGTACTTCCTGCCCGTCAGCTTTGCAAATTCTTCGGAGACCTTGAGGATGACCTCTTTGGCGTCCATCATTGCCTGAGCCTGCTGCCTCTTGTGCTCGAAGCAGTGGGTGAAATGATCCAGAGGACCTACTGCGATCGGGTTGTCCCTGTTCAGCAGGTAGTTCTCGGGGCTCCATTCGCCGACAAAAGCCTTGACCTTGTCGTCTTCCAGCAGCTCGATGTTTTCAATGGCGTGGGAGGTGATGAAGCCGTCCTGGCAGATCATGACCGGGAGCTGAATCTTTTCGTTTTCCCCGATCAGATTGGCCATCAGCATATTATCATAAGCTTCCTGGTTGTTTTCGGAATAGATCTGAATCCATCCGGAATCCCTTGCGCCCATGGAATCGCTGTGGTCGTTGTGGATGTTCAGGGGACCGGAAAGGGTCCTGTTCACGCAGGCCAGAACGACGGGAAGCCTGGAGGCCGCCGCGATGTAAAGCTCTTCCCACATGAGGGCCAGGCCGTTTGCGGAAGTGGCGGTCATAGCCCTGCCGCCTGCAGCGGATGCGCCTACGCAGGCAGACATCGCACTGTGCTCGGATTCAACCGGAACAAATTCCGTGTCGACAACGCCGTCCGCCACGTAAGTGGCAAAATACTGGGGAACTTCTGTGGACGGAGTGATAGGGAATGCCGCAACTACGTCCGGATTTATCTGCTTCATGGCAACAGCGATTGCTTCGTTACCACTCATTCTTTCTCTAATAGCCATTCTTCGTCGCCTCCCTTACTTGCTTTCCTCTACAAAGTCAATGGCTTTGAAAGGGCAAACCTTTACACATACGCCGCAGCCTTTGCAGTGGTCATAGTCAAATTCAGTTCTTTTTCCGTTCTCATCGATCAGGATGGAAGTGTCCGGACAAACAGGGTAGCACAGCAGGCACTGCTTGCATTTTTCCTGCAGCCAGATCGGCTTCATGGAGCGCCAGTCGCCCGTCTTGAAAAGATGCGCGTTGCCGGCGGAATCAATCGTGCCGCCTATGGTTATGTCCTTCCAGTTCACGTCCGACGCCGGAACTCTCAGTTCTTTCTTGCTCATAAACCCTTCACCTCCTGCATGGATCTTTCAAGCGCCTTGATGTTGCCTTCGACAACTTCGGGCTTCTTTGCGAATTTGTGTTTGAAGGAATCCACCATATCCTTGAGGAAGAGGTCCGGATCCATAACCTTGCTGACCTTGACTACAGCGCCGAGCATCGGCGTGTTCGGAAAATACTTTCCGAGCGTTTCGATGGAAATGGTTCTCGCGTCGATCGTGCAGACCTGTCCTTTATAACCCTTGAGAAGCGGTTTCAATTCTTCCGGAGTCTTTGTAGTGTTGATGATGATTGCGCCGGATTCCTTCAGCCCTGCCGTTACGTCAACTGCAGTAATAAGAGTATCATCTACGACCACTACATACTCAGGTTCATAGATATTGCTGTGAATGGTAAGCCTTTCATCACTGATCCTGTTGTAAGCGGTAATTGGGGCGCCCATTCTTTCCGGACCATATTCCGGAAATCCCTGAATGTACTTGCCGGTGTTGAACGCTGCATCCGCAAGCAGCAGCGATGCGGTTTTAGCTCCCTGGCCTCCGCGTCCGTGCCATCTGATTTCGACGACCTTGCCCATTTTGCTAACCTCCTTCTGGTTATAAAAGCGGCAATCAAATTGCCTAAAAAATTTTACTTTACATAAACTACTGTATGTAACTATATGATTGTGAAAACCATAACAGCAGACAGTAATATAATGTATGTCAACCACATTAAAGTATAATTCTTTGTTTCTTTTTTGTCAAGTCAACAAATTAAAAAAGCCTATTTCAATACGTTTTGAGGATGTTTTGTTGTTTATTGTATACATTAAAATGTATATTGGATTCCCTCTCCGCCGCGCCGGCAGGAGTTAAAACAGTACCGGCTTGTACAGGGGGAGCTGCCGGAAAAGGATTTTGACGCGGCGTTATATTCCGAAAAGGAGTTTGAGAACGACCAGCAGGACAAATCCCGGAATTCCCAGGGTCCCGACAATGAACGCCGTGTAAATGTTGAAGGCAATATGAAAGCCCACAAGGCCGCCGATCCAGTTGACCAGCAGGATCGCAACGGCGCCGAGGAGGGAGTTGAAAAGCAGCTTCAGCAGGATTTTGAGCGGAGTGAGCAGAAGCCTGCCAAGAATGAAAAGCAGGACGATTCCCACTATATACGCCAGAATTACACCGTAATCAACCATAACTCCACCCGTTTCCGCAGATTGAAATAGGGCTTGTGCCGTTACCGATTTATACAATATATATACTTGTACAATTGCCGGATTATGACTGTTGCGGCGCCGAAAGATGAACGGCCGGCTGGATGACCGGCATGCGGGGCGGCCCGGAACTCAGTACGGAGTACTAGACATACCGGGCGAGCCCCTTTTGCTTGATAAGCCTCAGGAAATAGGTATATCTTGCTTCACAGGCTTTGATCTTATAGGTATAGTAATCCACGAGCATTTCATCGCAGACATACTCGAAATTGGCGTTTGTTTCACTCCATTCCTCGCGGGCTTCCAAAGCCGCCCTGACAAGCTCCCGGTCCTCCGGGCTCAACCCCGCCGCTGCCGGCGATTTTTTTAGCTTTGCCGCCGCCCTGGCTCCCGCATTGGCCTGCGCCCCTCCGGGCTCATATTTTACCGCACCGGTTCCCATGATTCACACCCCTTATAGAGTTCTTTTTCTATAAGTATAGGCGTAAATTTACAATTATATACATTTCTTTCTCCGGGGCATTTTCGAACGGCTTTTTTCAGGGATTTTCTCTCAGAAATTCGTAGACGGCCTTCGTCGTCACATACCGGAATTGTCCCCAGTCGCGCCATTTGCCGGTTATTTCACCAAGCTTCCGCACCACCGGTTCCAGGTCGTCCAGGTCCACTTCCCGGACTTCGCCGATTTCATCGTCGCTGGCATCTTCCAGCAGGCGGCCGCCGGTTTCGTCCAGGATAAACAGATAGGAATAGAACATCACATGCTCTCTGCCGTATTCAAAGCGTATCCGGACAACGCCGCCGAAGGTCCGGATTTTGACCTCCAGCCCCAGCTCCTCCTTCACCTCGCGGTAGACCGCCGCCAGGATGTCCTCCTTGTGTCCGATTCCGCCGGTGGGAATCCGGTAGATCCCCTTGGGATATTCGGAGCAGGTGATGGTAATGATTTTCCCGTTGGGCCGGAGGACGCAGAATACGACCTCGCCCCGCCGGTCGTGCTGTACGGCGCTTTTCAGCCGGTTAAAGTAGCTGGGCGCTTCATACCGGACGGCAACGTCGGAAATATTTCCGCCCGAATTCAACTTTTTGCATATATCAAGATATTCCGCCTCGTTAAATACATTCATGGGACCACTGACTCCCCCGCTTTGAGAAGCGCCTTTTTTCTTAATACTAAACCTTTTTACCCCGCATTTCCACTATTGTATTGCAAATTTGAAAGAACAGTAACACAAACTTAATATTTTTACGGTATAATATATTGTGTTTTCCAGAAACAATTGCGATAATATATAGGTTGTAAAACCCAGCAATTGGCACGCAAATACCGGGAACAAAACGGCATTTTGAAAGTCCAATAAGATATGGCAGATCCGAATCCTATCTGTTGCAAAAGCATCTGGGTCAGAGAAGAATATGGGAACATGGAGTGGAACAATGGAACCGGAAGTACAGCTCAGCCGCCCCCGCAGTAAAAAGAAGACCAAAATCCTGATTATCCTCGCCGCCTTTATTGTTCTAATGCTGGCGGCGGCAGGCACCTTCACCGGCATGGTGCTTCAAAACGACAATGCTTATAAGGGGATCCGCATAGGCAGCCTGGATGCCTCGGGCATGAGCAGGGATGGATTGAAAAAGGCGCTGGATGCCGAATATCAGTCCGTTGCAGACCGGCAGACCATTACCGTGAAATCGGAAAAGGCTGAGATCACTGTGGGCTTTCCCGACATTGGGGTGCGCTATGACACCCAGGCCGCCGTAGACGCGGTTTTTGCGATAGGGCGCACCGGTACTGTGTTCGACCGCCTTTATGATATCGGAAACGCGGGAATGAACGGAATTGCGCTGGATGTCCCCCAAACCTACAACAAGGAAAAGGTGGATGCCCTTATAAATGATTTTTACAGCAGGACGCTGGTGCATGTCAGCGAGGGGGAACTCCTTGTGGCGGAAAACAGCGTTACGATACGGTCCGGCCATCACGGGGAGAATATCGACAAGGCGAAAACCCTGGAGCTGGTGACCGGCCTTATCAAAGACTGCAAGAGCGGCACCGTGGAGCCGGAGATCATCGTTACCCGGCCGGCGAAGTTTAACGTCGACGAGCTCTACAAACAAATTGTGAGCGAGCCCGAGGACGCTTCCTACCGGGTTGAGAATTCCCAGTTGGTCCTCCAGCCTCATAAAATCGGCCGCGGCATCGATAAGGCCCAACTGGAGGCGATCGTGGCGGAGCTGGAAAAAACGGAAAGCACGGAACGCCTGCTGCCCGTAACCTTCTCCATGCCGAAAATCACGACAGAGATCGCTGCGGCAAGCTTGTTCAAGGACGAACTGGCTGCCTGGCATACCTCCTTCTCCACCGGCACGGAGAACGGGAAGAACAGGGGCTTCAATATCGGGCTGTCCGTCGCCAAGATCGACGGAATGGTGCTGGCCCCCGGCGAGACCTTCTCCTATAACGACGTAGTCGGTCCGAGGGATCTGGCCCATGGCTTCAAGATCGCCCACGTATACAGCGCCGGCAAGATCATCGACGGCGTAGGGGGCGGAATCTGCCAGGTTTCCTCCACCATGTATTCCGCCATATTGAGGGCGGATCTTGAAATCGTCGAGCGCCGGAACCACTCCTTTACGGTGGGTTACGTGACACCGGGGCAGGATGCCACGGCATATTACGGCGGTACGGATTTCAAATTCAAGAATTCCACAAAGTGGCCCATCAAAATTCTGGCTTCCGTTAAGAACAACAAGATTTACGTTTCCCTGATGGGGACGAACGACAATCCGGGCAAAACCGTCATTATCAGCAGCAAGACCCTCAGCGAGACGCCGTATACCGTGAAATATATAGATGATCCCACCTTATCGGCCGGCACGACCAAAGAGATCCTTCCGGGCCTGAACGGCATCGTCGTGGAAACCTACAAGACGATCAAGCAGGATGGCAAGGTCGTTTCCCAGACGAAGCTTCACACCAGCACCTATAAGATGTATCCGCAGGATCTCCTGCGCGGCACAAAGCCGGTGGCCGGAACGGCCCAGGGCGGGACAGCGGCGGGCGGAGCTGCCGGAGCAGCAGCCGGAAACAGCACGGCTGGTTCCGGTTCCGCTGTGCAGGAAGGCTCTGCCGCGCCGGTCGAAGTGCCCGTCGATGAAGCGCCGGACGGCGCCGAACAACCGACTGAAAGCGGCGCGGCGACGGATACGGCAGGCTCCTCCGGCGCAGAGCTGCCTACGCCGTAATGCAAACTACATTATAATACAAATAAAACAGCTGCTTTTTGAAAAGGGCAGCTGTTTTTTATTTATTATTCGGTCATTCCTTAATACGCTTCTATGTTGGAAGCCCCGCTGTTCCGGAGGATGGAGGTTATGCGGTCCACCTTGTCCTCATCCGTCTTCATGCTGAACAGGATTTTTCCCTGCCGGATATCGTTCTCATACTTCTTGCTTTCCTTCTCCGGTATGCCAAGATCCACCAGCCCTCCCACGATGCCGCCGGTTACCGCGCCCGAAAGAAGACCGGCGATCGGCCCTGCCGCCGCAATAATACCCAGGCCCGGTATGATCAGGCTGCCCGCGCCGATCACCAGTCCGGCGATCCCGCCAAGAACTGTGCCGGTCACTACGCCGTCCGATATGTTGTCATTCACTGCGCCGGTGCCGCGGGCGCCGGTAAATCCGGCGAAATTTCCGGTTGCCGCGGTGCCGGTTCCTGTGCCTGTGGCGCCGCCGATGCCTGCAAAGCCGCCGGTTCCCGTGAAGGAGCCGCCCGTGTCGCCGCGTCCATCTTTCTCACCCGAATGGTCTCCCTGATCCGAATGGTCTCCCTGCTTTGCAACAATGGAAATGTCGTCGGTGCGAAGCCCCTGCTCCTTTACCCTGCGCGCCGCCGTTTCAGCATTGTCGCGGTTGTCAAACAAACCAACTACCGTTTTTGACATGTGAAATCCTCCTTTATTGTTCAAAGATCGTTCAAAAAGCCTTCTATTTTCGCGTCTCAAATTTAGCATCTCAAATGGACGGGCATATTATTCAGCCGGGCGTCCCACCGCCGCATCCTTCTTTCGACCAATCATAATTTCTCTATATCTGAATATTGATTTTTAGTGTATAATGAATTTTTGGAGGCATTGCCCCGCTTTGCTGCTCTGGAATGACTTGTACCCCCGGCACAATACGTTTAGGAGGCGCAAGATGAAGTGTTTGAAGGTTTCCCTTTCGGCCTTGCTGCTGATCGCCATTTTCATTTTAAGCCCGCTGCAGGTCCTGGCGGAGAACGGAGCGCAGCTCCAGGACCAGGCGTCCCAGGCGCTGGTCCGGCTGGAAATCCTGAAGGCGGATAAAAAAGGCAGCCTGCGCCTCAAAGAAAAAACGAAGCGGTACGAATTCATCACCTTCGTAAACGCTGCCATGAGCTATGACGTGGAGGCGGATTCCGCTTCCGCCGATGTGGAATTCAAAGATTTGACAAAAAAGCACGCCGCCTGGTCCCAGATCCGGGCCGCGGCGGCACACGGCCTCATCGAAGCCTATGAAGACGGCACGATAAGGCCCGACAAGGCGATTACCGCCGGCGACGCGCTGGTAATCCTGATGAAAGCGCTTGGGTACGGGAACGACCTGGCCGGCCTGGATCACGACGGCATCCTTGGAATGGCCGCGGAGCTTGGAATCACAAGCGATGCGGCGGCTCCGAAGTTTGAAGACGCCTTGTTGCGCGGGACTGCCGCGATTTATATATGCAATTTTATGTCCATTGACTTTAAGCAGTAACCCGGGAGAGAAAAATGCATTCAAGAAGTATGGCTTTTTTATTTACAATTATCATCGCTGCTCCGATCGTCGCTCTTTTTTCCAATCACGAAGTGTTTTTTGCGGTAATGGCCTTTTGCATTACCATCCTGTCCTTCCGGTATTTTTACATGCTTTTTGCCGGCGAAAGCCTCCGGAGCGCCGAATCCGACGAGGAACTGGAGGAGGAACTGGAGGAGTTGATCGATATAGACGTTAAGAGGCTTGGGACTGGGCTCAGCGTAGCGAGCAACCTGCTTGCCATCCTTTTTTTCGTCTACTGCGCCTTTTATCTCGACACCATTGTTTTAAAGGCCCTCGCCTCCTTTGCAATTATTCTCCAGATCTATTTCATCCTGAAAAAAGCGGGAAGGATCGAGCTCCCTTTCAATCCGGACAAACTGAAGCCCCAGATCATCCTGTCAAGCGTCCTGAATGTGGCCGTCGTCATTTTCACCCTCCTGAACAAGCTATATAAACTGCAATAATGAAATTTTTGCAAGTTCGCGACTTCACAATTGCAAATTATTTAATAAAACTATTGAATATGCTTTGCATACCTGTTATAATAAAGACCACTAAACAAGGTAGAAAAAGCTGAATATTTTGCAAGCGCGATCCGCCGGACCTGTCAAATCCCACAAGAAACTGCAACGTAGCAATTTCAGGGTCGCAGCATGAATATACTCAACGTAGAGGCATATCAAGCTTATTGTGTGCCTCTTTTCATATCCATTTTTCCACCGGGAGCGGTGGAGAAGCAAAAAGTAGTAATGCAGGAAATAATATTGTTGCCGTCATTTTAGAATAAAAATGTATTCGAAAGAGGTTGTTTTCTATGAAACAGAATGGATACCCGGTAAAACAAGGCTTGTACGATCCGCGAAACGAGCATGACGCCTGCGGAATAGGCTTCGTTGCAAATATAAACGGCACCCGGTCCCATCAGATCATACGCCAGGCGCTTACCATCCTTGTGAATCTGTCGCACCGCGGCGGGAGCGGTTCCGAGACCAATACGGGGGACGGAGCCGGAATCCTTCTCCAGATTCCCCACCGTTTCTTTTCCGCCGAATTTGCCGGGAAGGGAATTGCTTTGCCGTCCCCGGAAGAATACGGCGTCGGTATGGTCTTCCTGACAAACGATCCCGGAAAACGAAAAGAGATGGAACAGGTCCTGGAGGACCTCATCCGCAGGGAAGGCCAGACCGTGCTGGGCTGGAGGGATGTTCCCACAAACCCCGCTTCCCTCGGGAAAACCGCAATCGACTGCATGCCCTGCATGCGCCAGATTTTCGTCGCAAAAAATCCGGCTTTGAAGGATACCCCGGCTTTTGAAAGAAAGCTGTACGTCATCCGCCGGCTCGCTGAAAAAGCGGCCGCTGAAAAGGGCATCAATTTTTATATTGCCAGCCTTTCGGCTAAAACCATCGTTTACAAGGGAATGCTTACCGCCGAGCAGGTGGATGAGTTCTATACGGACCTTGCCTGCGAAGAAGTGGACAGCGCGCTGGCCATGGTGCATTCGCGCTACAGCACCAATACCTTCCCCAGCTGGGAACGCGCCCATCCCAACCGCTATATCATACACAACGGCGAAATCAACACCCTCCAGGGCAATGTGAACTGGATGGCGGCCCGCGAATCCATGCTCCGGTCGGAGCTGTTCGGCGGCGACCTGAAGAAGGTGTTCCCGATCATCAATCCGGACGGGAGCGATTCCGCCATGTTCGACAACTGCCTGGAATTTCTTGCGCTTTCCGGCCGTTCGCTTCCCCATGCCATGATGATGATGATTCCGGAGCCCTGGACCAATCATGAAAGCATGAGTGATGAAAAGAAAGCCTTCTATGAATTCCACAGCTGCCTGATGGAGCCCTGGGACGGCCCCGCGGCAATGGGCTTCACGGACGGCAGCGTGATCGGCGCGGTTCTGGACCGGAACGGTCTGCGGCCGGCGCGTTATTACATCACCAAGGACGGACAGGTCATTCTGTCCTCCGAAGTAGGCGTTCTGGATATCGAGCCGGAGCGCATCCTGAACAAGAAGCGGCTGAAGCCCGGAAGAATGCTGCTGATCGACACGGTAGAGGGCCGCATCATAAAGGACCGGGAGTTGAAGCACAAGATCGCCCGGGAGTATCCTTACCGTGCATGGCTTGACGAGCATCTCATCGAACTGGAAGACCTGCCTGGGGCACCGGCTGAGGAAGCTGCGCAGGAGCCGGAAGGACCGGCGTCCGGGACGGCTGAAGCCGATCAGGCGGCAAATACGCTGCTTCAGCGGCAGAAGGCTTTCGGGTATACCTTTGAGGAATTAAAGAAGATCATCGGCCCGATGGCAGTGGACGGAGCGGAGCCTGTCGGCGCAATGGGAACGGACACTCCCCTTGCGGTGCTGTCGGATAAGCCCCAGCTTTTATACAACTATTTCAAGCAATTGTTCGCACAGGTAACCAATCCTCCCATCGACGCCCTGCGCGAAGAAATTATAACTTCGACGGAGACCTTCATCGGCTCAGAGGGCGACCTGATCAATCCGAAGCCCGAGAGCTGCTGCCAGATCAAGCTTAAATACCCCATTCTCGGCAACGCCGATCTGGCCAAATTGAAAAAGATCGACATCCCCGGCTTCAAAGCCTGCACCCTGCCCATCCTTTTCAAGGCTGCGGAAGGCGCGGACGCCATGAAGGCCGCTCTTGAAGCTTTGTTTGCGGAGGCCTCCCGGCAGCTCGCCAAGGGGACCAACCTGTTGATCCTGTCCGACCGCGGCGTCGATGGCGAATACGCTCCCATACCGGCATTGCTGGCCGTTTCCGGCCTGCACCACCACCTGATCCGCGAAGGAACGCGCACCAGGGTCAGCATTATCCTGGAATCCGGCGAGCCGAGGGAAGTTCACCACTTCGCTTTGCTGATCGGTTACGGCGTCTCTGCGGTGAACCCGTATATGATCTTCGAAACCATTGAAGGCATGGTAAAGGACGGCTATCTGAAGGAAGCCTGTCTGAAAACCGGCGCAAAAAAATACATCAAGGCGGCGGCCAAGGGCATCGTAAAGACCCTTTCCAAAATGGGCATTTCCACGATCCAGAGCTACCAGGGGGCGCAGATTTTTGAAGCGGTGGGCCTCAGCCAGGAGCTCATAGACCGCTACTTCACCAAAACCGTATCCCCCATCGGCGGCATCGGCCTGGAGGTCATCGCCCAGGAAGTGCTGATCCGCCACTCCAACGCTTACGACGCCCGCTCCGACCGGGAGGAAGGGCTGGAAACAGGCGGCCAGTACCAGTGGAGGAAGGACGGGGAATACCATCTGTACAACCCCGAAACCATCCACAAGCTGCAGCAGGCCTGCAGGACAAACGATTACCGGATTTTCCGGGAATATTCGAAGCTGCTGGACGAGCAGACCCAGCGGCAGTGCACGATCCGCGGCCTGTTCGAATTCAAGTTCGCTCCGACGCCGGTTCCGCTGGAGGAAGTAGAATCGGTGGAGTCCATCTGCAAGCGGTTCAAGACCGGCGCCATGTCCTACGGCTCCATAAGCCAGGAGGCCCATGAGGCAATGGCCATCGCCATGAACCGCCTGGGCGGGAAAAGCAATACCGGCGAGGGCGGCGAAGATCCTGCCCGGTTCAGGCCTGACAGCAACGGCGATTCGCGTTGCAGCGCCATCAAGCAGGTGGCCTCCGGACGGTTTGGCGTAACAAGCCATTACCTGGTCAATGCAAAGGAAATACAGATTAAAATGGCGCAGGGCGCAAAGCCCGGCGAAGGCGGTCAGCTGCCGGGCCAGAAGGTTTACCCGTGGGTCGCGCGCACAAGGCATTCGACGCCGGGGGTGGGCCTCATTTCCCCGCCGCCCCATCATGATATCTACTCCATCGAGGATCTGGCGGAGTTGATCCATGATTTGAAAAATGCCAACCGCCATGCCAGGATCAGCGTCAAGCTGGTCTCCGAGGCCGGCGTCGGCACCATCGCCGCAGGCGTTGCCAAGGGCCGCGCGGACGTCGTGCTGATCAGCGGCTACGACGGCGGAACCGGCGCTTCCCCCAGGAGCAGCATCCGCCACGCGGGCCTGCCGTGGGAGCTGGGCCTGGCGGAGACCCATCAGACCCTGATGCTGAACGATTTGCGCAGCCGCATCGTCGTGGAAACCGACGGCAAGCTGATGACGGGCCGGGACGTGGCTGTCGCAGCGCTGCTGGGCGCGGAGGAATTCGGCTTTGCAACGGCTCCCCTGGTCACCCTGGGCTGCGTCATGATGCGGGTGTGCAATCTGGACACCTGCCCGGTAGGCGTGGCAACACAGAATCCGGAGCTCCGCAAGAAGTTTGCGGGCAGTCCGGACAACGTGGTCAACTTCATGCGCTTTATCGCACAGGAGCTGCGGGAATGGATGTCCAGGCTCGGCTTCCGTACGATTGACGAAATGGTGGGCCGCACGGATGTCCTGGATACCAACAGGGCCATCCTCCACTGGAAGTCGAAGGGGCTTGACCTGTCCCCGATCCTGTACCAGCCGGAGCTGCTCCAGGATGCGCCAAGAACCTGCCGGATCAGCCAGGATCACCTGATCGAGGATACACTGGACATGAGAGTGCTGCTGGACCTGTGCAGACCCGCCCTGGAGAAGGGGGAAAGAGTATCCGCAAAGATGCCGGTCCGGAATACCAACCGGGTGGTCGGAACGGTCCTCGGCAGCGAAATTACAAGAAAATATGGCGGCGAAGGCCTGCCTGACGATACCATCGACCTGAATTTCTACGGCTCGGCGGGCCAGAGCTTCGGCGCCTTCATCCCGAAGGGCGTCACGCTGACCCTGGAGGGGGATTCCAACGACTATCTCGGGAAGGGGCTTTCCGGCGGAAAGATCATTGTCTATCCTCCGACGGCATCCACCTTTGCTTCCGAAGAGAATATCATTGTGGGCAACACCTGCCTGTACGGCGCGACCGGCGGCGAGGTCCACATCAGCGGCGCGGCGGGCGAACGCTTCTGTGTCCGCAACAGCGGCGCAACGGCGGTAGTGGAATCCGTGGGAGATCACGGCTGCGAATACATGACCGGGGGCCGGGTGGTGGTCCTCAACTCCACGGGCCGGAACTTTGCGGCGGGCATGTCGGGCGGCATTGCCTACGTGCTGGACGAGAAAAAGACCTTCACCCGCAAGTGCAACAAGGAAATGGTCGAGCTGAAAAAGCTGGAGGACCGGGAAGAAATCAAGCAGGTGCATGACCTGGTCCGCAAGCATCATGAATATACCGGAAGTCTTCTGTCCGGGAGGATTCTGGAGAACTGGACCGATATGGTCCCGCAGTTCGTCAAGGTCCTGCCGAAGGATTACGATAAAATGATCAAAGCGATCAGCAGGATGCAGGAAGCCGGCCTGTCCGGCGAGGAAGCAACGCTGGCCGCCTTCGACGCGGTAAACAAGGAAGCCTTGAAGTCTTCCGAGGATAATGATTAAAGGGGAGGGATTATAATGGGAAAACCAACTGGATTTATGGAATATAACAGGGAGCTTCCTGACGACCGCTCCCCGATGGACCGGATCAAGGACTGGAAGGAATTCCACCTTCACATGCCCGAGAAAAACCAGCGGCTCCAGGGCGCGCGCTGCATGGACTGCGGCATCCCCTTCTGCCACATGGGACTGCTTATCAACGGGCTGGCCTCCGGCTGCCCGATCAACAATCTGATTCCGGAATGGAACGATCTGATTTATAAGGGAAACTGGCGGGAAGCGGTGAAACGCCTGCACAAGACAAACAACTTTCCCGAGTTTACCGGAAGAGTTTGTCCGGCGCCCTGCGAGGGCTCCTGCACGGTCGGCATCAACGACCCCCAGATTACGATAAAAAGCAATGAATGCGCCATCATCGACAAGGCGTTTGAAAACGGATGGATCAAGCCGGAGCCTCCGGAGACCCGGACCGGCAAAAAGGTAGCCGTCGTCGGCTCGGGCCCCGCGGGCCTGGCATGCGCCGACCAGCTCAACAAAGCCGGCCATCTTGTTACGGTTTTTGAAAGGCATGACCGGATCGGCGGCCTGATGATGTACGGCATCCCCAATATGAAGCTGGATAAGGGCATCGTGCAGCGTCGCGTCAATCTGCTGGCCGAAGAGGGCATTGAATTCCTGACCAATACGGAGGTCGGAAAGGATCTGCCGGCAGAGAAGCTTCTGGAAGAATACGACGCCGTCGTTCTGTGCGGCGGGGCGACCAAGCCCAGGGATCTTCCCATCGAAGGCCGGTCCCTGAAGGGCGTCCATTTCGCAGTGGAATTCCTGCACGCAAATACCAGGAGCCTGCTGGATTCCAGGCATACCAACGGAAAATACATCAGCGCGGAGGGCAAAGATATCGTCGTCATCGGCGGCGGTGATACCGGCACAGACTGTGTCGGCACCTCCATAAGGCATAACTGCAAGAGCGTGATACAGCTCGAAATCATGCCGCAACCGGCGGCGGACAGACAGGCCGACAATCCGTGGCCCCAGTGGCCGAAGGTCCTCAAGGTCGATTACGGCCAGGAGGAGGCCATCGCCCTTTACGGCAGAGACCCTCGCAATTATTGCATCACCGCCAAGAAATTTGTGGGCGATGCGGACGGCAACCTGAAGGAAGTTCACGCAATCGGGGTGGAATGGCAGAAGGATGCCGCAGGCCGCTTTATTCCCGTGGAGATCCCCGGAACGGAGAAGGTTTTCCCCGTCCAGCTGGTGCTGCTCGCCATGGGCTTCCTGGGACCCGAGGATACGGCATTCAAGGCCCTCGGCGTCGAGCAGGACGCCCGTTCCAACGTGAAAGCGGAATACGGTGCCTTCTCTACGAATGTGAAGGGCGTTTTCGCAGCTGGCGACATGCGCCGCGGGCAGAGCCTCGTGGTATGGGCCATCAATGAAGGCCGGGCGGCCGCCAGGGAATGCGACCGGTATCTGATGGGTTACACAAAGCTTCCCTAATTCGCTAATACCTTACCCTCATATGACAATAGCAGATAAAAGCCTCCTGCATAATAACACACAGGAGGCATTTATCTTGTTTTCCCTTTTCCCCGGTTTCCGGCGGTCAGCCTGTCTACAGCTTCAAGTCCACGCCGAATACGCCCGCGATCCTTCCCTGGTTGTCCCTGATGGGAACGGAATAGGTCACGCAGGGCTTTTTTGTGATCGCAGAGGTATAAACGGCCGATATATATTCCTCTCCCGTCAGGCTCTTTTTGAACCATTCCCTGATCAGCGCATTGGCTATGCCCGCCGGCGGGATGGAACAAATGAACCTGCCCTTCGTATCGTTAGTCCAGGCGGCCTCGATAAGGTCGCCGGAGGCCAGAAGCCCGGACAAAATCCGGCTATGCTCCTCCGAATCTGAGGTTTGGAGCTTTCCGCCGATCCCGTCGGCCAATTTCCGCATCGCCGATACCGCTGCTTCCACTTTCGCTCCGTCCGCTTTTTTATCCTCGCCGGAGGAATTCCCCACCAACTCCTGCATGTTTTTAGACGCGTCGTTCAGGCGGTTCCCCAGCTCGGCAAGCTCCTGTACGTTGTGCTTCTGCTTATGTACCGAGTCGTAAACGTCATTTACGCGAAGGGAAGTATTCTCCATATTCGTCTCCATCCCGTCCAGCATCTGCCTCATCTCCTCCGCGAGCCCCTCTCCCCTGGCGGTTATGCCGCAGATATCCCCTATGGTCGCGTGGATGTCTGAAAACGAATGATCGATGACCTGGAGATTCCGCTCGATGATGCCGGATACGTTTACGCCGATCCGGGTCCTTTGGACATTCTCCTCCACCACCTGATGGACGGCCCGGATCTGTTCGCCGATCCTTTTTACGAGCTCCCCGATATTTTTGACGGCTTTCCCGGTTTCTACGGAAAGCTTCTGGATTTCACCCGCAACCACCGCGAACCCCTTCCCCGCTTCTCCCGCCCTTGCCGATTCGATGGCCGCATTCAGCGACAGGAGCTGCGTCTGGCTCGAGATGCTTTTTACCGTCTCCAGGATCGTGAGGATTTCTTCCGATGTTTTTTCCAGCTTCTCCATGCTGTCCTTGGTCGTTTCGGAAGAGGACCGGATGTCCCGGACCGCCGAAACCATTCCCTGGATTTCGTTGAATCCCCCTTTCAGGGCTTCGCCCGCCGACCTGCTTGTCTGCTCCATATTGGCGGATATCCCGCCGGCCTGCTGCAGCAGCTCCATGATTTGATTCACCCCGCCGATTACATTCTGCGCCTTTCCATTGGCCTCCGCGTTCATGGCGGCCATTTCCCGCGCTTCGGCAAACAACTGCTGTGCGAATGCGTTATTCTCATCCAGCGTCACGTATAATTGCTCCGATACGGACATGATCTGGCTGGAGGCTACCTCTACCTCCCCATTCTGCCTTTTCAATTCCGCTTCCAGCCGGGAAAGCTTGTTTTTCAAGGGCGCCGCAGTATCCCCACCCCATACGGAGGCAACCAATATCACTACCGCCGTCAGGAAATACAGCACCATATTCATCCATTCCGTCCCGAAGGGCTTGAGCACAAGCAGCAATAGCGCTGCTGCAACAGCTATCCCCTGCAATACGGCAATTTTTATTTTTTTCATAGGCATTCCCCCATTCTGTTCTCTTCGGACCGGCCGGAAATGAAAAAAACGTCCATAAAGGCTCTGGGCCTTATGAACGTCCTGTTCCGGCAAACCGTCTTTGATTTGTTATATTGTATTGTAGCATATCCGGGGAATCTTTTCAAATGAAGCGCCTGTAATATCTGTCTTTATCTACAAGCCTTTCTCTACAAAAGGCTCTTCCGGCTGGGCCATCGCTGCCGCCTATTGGTACAATGCGATATCCCCCATGTCCGTGTAAACGTCGATGGTTGGCCCGCCACCCCGCACATCGCCGTAGAGCTCACCGGTGGGCGACCATTTCAGTTCGCCGGAGGAAAGAAGCGGCTTTGCCTTGATCCTTCCGTTTGTCGATTCCGCAAGAAGCGACCAGCCCGCCGTACCGGATAATTTCAGTTTCAACTCGCCCTTTGATGCCTTTATTTCATATTTGCCGGAAGCGTCCAGATTGGACAGATCCGCGTCGATGGTGCCGTTGGAGGCATACAGCACGGAACCGCCGGAAATCCGCGACGACCCGACCGTCATGCTCCCGGAGGAAACATCGCACTCCAGCCTTCCCTCCGCCTCCTCGATTCTCGTATTTCCGGCCAGGGAGCTCAATTCGATGTCTCCTTTTATATCCCGGAGCGTGTTATTCCCCTTGCCGCATTCATAGGTGCCGTCCCCGCTGAATTCGGCTATTTCCAGGTTCCCCTGCGTCACGTTGACAATCAGCTGGTACGCCTCGCACCGGGTTACCTCTATGTTCCCTTTGCTGATCCCGAGATCCAGGCTGCTCATTCCCGAAAAACCAGACAGGGCAATTTTTCCGCTTTTTGCGGTAATGTTCAGCAGGAAGACGCCTTTCGGAACCTTCAGCTCCACGTCGTCCGTCAGCCTGTAAAGGGGCTTTTGCTTCTCGCCGGACTCCATATCTATCGTAACTTCCGTAACGTCTTTTTCGATCTTAAGGCTCCGTTTGTCCAGCATTGCCTTCAGCGCTTTCGGAGTAGAAGGACCTGTCAGCCTTCTTTTTTCGGTGAGCCGAAGCGTTTTGCCCTCATAGGGAACGATTGTTATAACTCCGTCCTCCGCCGTAAGGGTCAGGCTGTTCTGGCCCTGCAGCTCCACCTCGGTGGTCACTTCGTCTTTTGCCGTAAAGCCGATGGAGGGCCTTTCGTAAAAATAGGCCTGCTCCCGGCCGGCAAGCAGCGTACAGCCGGAGAATGCTCCGGCGGAAAAAACCATCAGCAGCAATAGGACATAAAATCGCACGTTTTTCATCAGTGAGGCTCCCGGTGTACTCTTCAATCGTTTCGGATTTAGGGATGACCGAATAAATTCCGTTTTTATGATTCGGTCATCCCTTATTATTTCCTATTATCTCATTATTGCCATTTCGGAACAACCGAAAAATGAATTTCGGTTTTTGGGGCAAAAAATCGACGATTTTACGAGTTTTCCACCAGCCGGCGTTCTTCTCACCTGTTCAGCTCAATCCGGGCCCTGTAGTCGGCCAGGTTGAAGGATTGCCACGGCGTGTTCCGGTTCAGTTCCTCTTTTCTCTGCTCCAGCAGCTTTGCAGCCGCCTTGGCCGTATCCGGATTTTTGTCCTGTGTGAGGCTCTTCAGTTCTGCCACGGCGCTGCTGGAAAGCACGTCGAAATAAGCTATGTCAATGGCTCCGGTGGTTGAATACCGCTCTATGTTTTTCCTTGCAATAATCATATCGACGTTGATATAATTCACAATTACGAATGCAGTAATTGCAATAATCATGTAAGGCTTCAGGAGGGGAAGACCGTCTTTCCAGACTCTCGCCAGGGTCACCAGGAAGAGCGCCAGCAGAAAGACCATGAACGCATGGGTCATCACACGCAGGAAAGTATACCCGTACGCTTCCTCATACAGCGACATCCTGAAATGGGCCGAATAGAGCATGACAAACGTGCAGCCGATCATAAGCGTATTCAGGATCCTCAACAGCAGGGCCTCCAGCGAACCGCCCTTTTTTGTAAAGGTGAGGGTGCAGGCCAGAAACCCGATATTCAGGAGGGTGACAAAGACCAGTTCAAAAAATCCGCTTCGTGCGTATTCCGCATAGGTAAAGCCATCGGGCAGCCCGGCTCCTCCAAAAAGATACGCGAATTGAATGATGACAAAGACGATGTATAGGATATTGACCGCCGCGGTAACCGTAATGATCATAATCGGATCCCACAGGCCTTTCTGCGTGGCCGTTTCAGGCATCAATCCTTTTATCGTGCTTTCCTGCATCCTTTCCCCGTGCCTTATGCTCCAGAGGTAGCTGAAGGTGAGAAAGAATATCATCAGGGCCGCCAAAATTTTTCCGATTACATCCGGCAGGCTGATCACTTCAAAAAGTTTTGCAACCCGTTCCATCAGTTTTCCGAACACCATATCCGCGGAAGAAAGCAGCGCAAGCAATATCAACAACAAGGGCAGGGAAATGAGGATTCCGGTCAGGATCCGGAAAGCGACGGATTTCGTTCCGGCCCCGCTTTGATTTTTCCGGAACAGCCCGGAAACGATCCGAAAGGGCTTCGCCACATGCGCCAGGCACCGGTAAAAGATTCCGAAAAGAAGCTCCGCAAAAATACCAGGGCTATCCCATTTGAAGCTGTTGGCGCCTGTTACGAGAAGCGTCTGCAGTAGGACCAGCAGGGGAAGCACAAGGAGGTTCAGTATTTTAAAAAAGACGTTGCCGAAGACTACGTAGGTGAGGGAAAGCAGCAGGATGGGGATGCATAGGATCCAGCCGAACAGGGCTTCCTCCCTTTTTATTACCGGTTTTGCATAAACAAGCAGCAGAGCATAAAAAGCTATGAGGAATAGGGGTATGGATATACCGGGAATCTTTCCATACAGCAGCCATACGAACAGAATGCCGAAGGCCAGCGCGCCGGCCGTCATGAATCTATCCGGCAGGGTAGCTTTTTGTTCATTCATTTTGGACACCTCAATATCGGCTTATTTTTATTTTCTTACAATCAGTATACGACCAAAATAAACAGATATCAATATTAATTTATCGTGTTACAATAAATTAATATCCCTTTTCAATACAATATGCTTGCCATTGCCGGGTGTATTCCTGCTGTATTTTTCTCAAGCCGGCAACCCTCGCCTTTGCCAGAAATTCCTTCACCGCTTCCTCCACATCGTCGACCAGACCCGCCTGCAGGGGCACCAGGTATTGGGACTGCACCTGGAACAGAGCGGCCCGTTCGGCCTGATAAGGCGTATAGTCCTCAACGAAGCCCAGGAATATGTCCGGCTTTGAATAGGTGTCAAATTCCTCGAACAGCTTTGAAACCTGTCCGAAGGATTTGTCGAAGAGCAGGAATTTCGGATTGCGCCATGCCCATCCATCCAGGGCCTCCCGCTGAAATCCGTTGGTTTTGGCGTCTCCCAGCATTTTATAGTATTTCCCGTCCTCTATGGCATAATGGGTTCCTTCAATGCCGTATTGCGTCAGGCAGTTGTACGTCTCGTCAAGAACAAGCCTCTCGTAGAACATCAGAGCTCTTTCAGGGTACTGGGACGTCCGGGGTATGGCCATCCCATTATGGATCGGATGGACCGGTTTTGCAAGCTTTGTGCTCCTTGCGTACGGATAATAGCCTAATTCCCGGTCCGGATACAGGTTGCTGGTCTTGATACAGGCGTCGTTGAATTTATTCGGATTTTCGCCTAAAGCCGCGACGGACTTGCCATATGAAAACGCGTTATGGATGGAGTCCCTGTTCGAAAGCGCGCTCCTGGACCAAAAGCCCTTCTGCGCCCAGCGCTTGAACATTTTCATGTCTTCGACGAAATCGGCCGAATCCCAGTAGGAACGGATCACGGACGGACTGTCGTACTCCCCGCACAGCCCATAGGGCATGATTAAATCGATCCATTTATACTTCATATTCAATACTTCATAAGCGGAAAAATAGGGACCGAACCCGTTGTCCGTGGCCTGCTCGCTGGTCAGGACCAGGGAGGGCTCGTTTTTTGAGACCCCTTCCAGATACGCTTCGATGTTTTCCAGGCTGTTGGGCTCCGGCAGGCCGTACTTCTTCCTGAGATCCTCGCGGTAGGCAAAGCCCGGCTGGACATATTCCCTCCAGGTCGCGGGGATGGTATAGATCTTGCTGTTGACCGTCACTCCCTCCCAGTAATCCGCCGGCACGAATTTGTACAGCTCCGGGGCGCATCGCGGCAGTATGTCGTCCAGCTCCGTGAACGCTCCTTTTTTGGCAAACTGGTTGTAATTCAGCCATTCCGCCGTAAAGATCAGGTCAATGGGCTGCCCGGAAGATAGAAGCAGATTGTACCGCTGCATATAGTCCGACCAACTGAGCATGTTCAATTTGACCGTGCAGTTGAGATCCCGGATCGTCAGCTTGTTCAGTTCGTCATTGATGAGCTGGAGATCCTTTGGCACGTCGCCGAGGGTCCACAGGCTGATTTCCACCCTGTCGGAAATGTCGATGTTGTTCAGGGTCAATTTATTCGCCCCGAGCATTACCGGTTCCTGTGGGGCCACCGTGGTCACCTTGCCGGTTTTGGTCGCACCGCAGGCGCCCAGGCCCGCAAGCAGGGCCGTAAGCAATATCATGGACAGTATTCGGGTTATACTTCTTTTCATACGAATCATCGAAATCCCCCTGTGGATATGAGTTCTCATTGTCCGGCATTTACAGCCTGTCTGTAATCATTCGGCGTGGTGCCGTTATATTTCTTGAATGCCCTGTAGAAGTAGGAGCTGTTGGTGAATCCGGTTTCTTCGGAAATCTCGGCGATGGAAAAGGACGTTTTCTGCAGGAGGGCTTTTGCCCTTTCCATCCGGACTTCCACGATCTTGTCCAGAATCGTTGTCATCGTATACTGCTTGTATAGCCTGCACATATACGTGGGCGAAATTTCAAGCCTGTCCGCAATGCTCTCGATGGAGAGCGACGGGCTGGAGAATTCCTTCTGGATGATGCTGTGGATGCTTGCGATCAGTTCTTCGTGCTTTGTGTTTTTCCGTTCGTCCAGCTTGTCGCACAAGCTTTCAAAAAGGCTGTAGAACTGGGCGCTGATCTCTTCGATGACCTCTGCGTCGTTGACCATCATGGCCGGCAGGGATTTATCAAAATCCGCCATGGCCGGATTGTTGCCACGGATCGTATTGACCGTGTTGTTGACCGTAAAAATCAGCCGCGACAGGGCCAGGTTCATAACGGAAAACGGGTATTCGGACGCGTCATAGATGATTTCATCGAAAATCCGCTTCGCATCTGCGCTTTTTTGCGACATCAGGGCGTCTACCATCTGCTTTTCCTTGTTCGTAGGGTAAATGTACCTCTTTTCGCTCAGGCCCGCGATTTTTTCGGCGAAGATCAGGGCGCCGTGGCCGTAGAAAAGCCGGTGCAGGGATGCCTCCACCGCCTGCCGGTACAGGGTATTGATCCCTTCGATGGAATTCTCCGTTCCGCTTACGGTAATGGTAACGGATATTTTGATGCAATTGAAAACCGCTTCCTTGATGCTGTTCATAAGCTCAGCAAGACTATCGCCTTCCTCCGCCCGCCGCGCTTCCTGCGGCGTTCCCGCCTCCTGCTCCTGTGCTGACGCCGTGCCGGGGGCTTTATCACCCGCCAGTACCGGCTCCTTCCCGGATGCTGACGGCTCGGCTGCAAACGCACCCACGGATGCACCCGCAGCTAAGTCTGCCCCACTTCCGGCGGCTGCCCCTTCCGCCACGGCGCCTGAAAGCCTGTCGCTGTTCATGAGGATCAATATATTGCCCCCGCCCATATCCACCGCTTCCGTACGGTATTCCTTTGAAAGCAGTTCCACGCTGATATTCATGATTGCGAACCGCAGAAGGCTTCTGTCCTCCGCGCTGAAATTCTGATAGAAATCCTTATAGTTGTCTATTTTAATCAGGACCAGCCGGAAGGAGCCGTCCAGGTCCACCTTTATGTCGAGGCTTTTCAGCCTTCCCAGCAAGCCGCTCCTGTTCTCCATCTCATGGCCGAGGACAATATCCTTCAGTACACCCTGCTTGATGAGCTCGAAGTCGTTGTCTCTTTCATCCTCCAGCTTTTTCAGGTTCATCAGGATCCCGTTGATGGGCACGTAAAGCCGCCTCGAGATCAAAAGCGCGATCAGCAGGCCGAACAGCAGGATGCCCAGTCCTATGGCGATCGTCATCCTTTTCATGGCATTGATCCGGCCGAACAGGGTATCGCAGGGGGTGACCCGGATATACCGCCAGCCGACCTTGTCCGGCGCCGTAAAGGTGATCAGCGACCTCTGCCCGTCCACATCGTCGATAAAGTAGCCCTTTGCGTTGCTGTTCCTGAGAATTTCCCCGATATAGCTCCTGCTTGAGATATTCTCCTGCATGGGGTATTTTTTGCTGTTGGAGACAAGCTCTCCCGCGCTGTTGATGATGAACGTCTCGCTGGTGATGTTATCCGGGCTGTTGGCGATGACGTTATGGATCCAGTCCTCGGAGATGTTCACGACTACCGCGCTGTCCAGGCTGTTTCCCGAAAAGGCGTCATAAAGGAGGAATGTGTAGTAATACTTGACAATGCCCTCCTGAGCGTTGACGACGAGCTTTCTCGGAATAGGGATGTATTTTTTGTAGGATTTGAAATTATGCAGGATGCCGATGCAGTCCTTGTCGTCAAAGGTCTTCTCGGCCTGGATCGTGTCGCGGTAGGTGTTTCTGTCGCTGGATGCGTTGATGTAAACCGTCTCCGACTTGCCGTTATACACATAAACGGAATCGATGAAGGACAGGGACAGGCGGTAATTGGTCAGCTGGTCGCTTGCGGTCCGGATGTCGGAAATCTCGGGATTGGAATAATAAAGGAGCTTGGCCACGCTCAAATCATTATAGATCTGGTTCGAAAGCGTCAGCGCCGTATCCGCCATGTTCCGGACGCTCTCGCTGGTCTGCATGAGGCTTTCCATGTCGGCGGAATAGACCTGCTCCAGCGCGATGCCCTCAAAGTTAACATAAAGTATCGTCGAAACAACAAGCATGGTTACAACGATGCATAAGATCAGCGAAATGAAGATGCTCAGGAAAAGTCGTTTCTTACCCTTTTTAAACCGGATTTTCACCTTACTCCTCCTATTTTGCTGGGAACGCTTGAAAACTGGAACAAATGAATTTTAAGATATGTTTATAGTATATCTCCGAATGGGATGTTAGGCAATTAAATAATTTCACAATGTAAAACAGTGCTGTATAATAAAAGCCATGGTATAATCTAAAAAGAACAGGAGAGGTGATTCCATGAAAAACAAATATTCTTTTTTTTGTGATGCCGCAACCGTCGATTCTTCCGGCAAGGTCAGCGCTTTAGGGATATTCACCACGGTCAACGCTTCCCAGTTTCCCGCTACCCTCGCGGAAATGACTTTTGTGGCCTGTATCGAAGGAAGGCAGTCGGAGACCGGAAAGCACCCCTTTCGCATCAACTTTATAGACGACGACGGAAACAACATCCTGCCGTCCATTCATGGAGAAATCGACATTTCCCAGAATTCTTTCCATGCCAATATGCTCCTGAAATTAAAATCGGTTACTTTCCAAAGACCCGGCACGTATGCCATGGACCTGGTGGTGGATGATCAGATTCTTGCTTCCGAAAGCATAAATATAGTGTTGTTCCAGCCTCAATAAGGCTTGGCGGAAGGATTGCGGCAAAATCAAAAAAGGTTGCTCAGCCTCTTAGTTTAGAAGCTTTTTTCAATGCTTTTGCATACTGGTTTTTTACGCCGCTCTCCTCTTCATGGCTGCAAATCCCGGTCAATGTATCAAACAATTTACTATTGGCATAGTGAGGAATGACAATGATTTTAGAGAGCGCATACGCACTGCTCCAACGAACAACGGTCCCCTGATCCTTGCTGTTTATTAGCAATTTCTCTATTGCTTTTTCCAGCTCATTGGGAAATTTGTGAGAGAGATTTCCTACGGTCCTTGATGCCTCTCTTTTAATGCTGTCGCTTGCGGATAAAATGTTTTCAGCAGCCAGGTTCAACCACTCAATGTCTGCTATTTGCGCATCGGAATTGGTTACAGCTTCTATCGCCTCAAAAACAATTGCCGCCTTTTTTTCATCTATTTCCTTCAGCAGCCCTTCTATTTCCTTAATAGTAATATTCCTTTCCTGTAAGGCTTTGATAATTACCGCTCTTTTTTCAATTGCCTTCCTGGATTTATCATTGAGTACGATTACTATATCCATATCATTCTCCTTTTGCATCCAGCGTTGAAGCACTTTAATAATTTCCCGGAAGCGGTAACTGGGTCATCCCTCCCGATAGCCTTCGGCTGTTCCTCTAAGGCGGCGCCAGTTCCTTATTCTTTTGGGCCGGAATTCCCTCCCACTCTGCGCCGGAATTCGTATACGAGGAATACCGTTATATAGGACAGAAGGATCACCAGCAAGAATTTCAGGAACAGGTGTATTTTAAGATTAATAAATAAAAACGTAAAAAACGTTACGGGCAAATAGTGGAAGATATAGTATGTGAAAGATGCCTTACTCAAATATCTAACGGCCCTTCCGCCTTTGTTTAGGCGGGTTCTCGCGAAATTCAGCAGAAAAATGATCGCGGAGCACTCATAGACTCCTTTGGCAATCACCCATAAAACGCCCAGGTATGTTTCGTTGGAGTAGAGCATCTGCGATTGGATATTCACAAAAAACAACGTGGCAAGGGACAGGAGGCCGAACACCTTTGAGGGGTTGTAATACTCCTTGATTTTTTCCTGAATGCGCTCGTCGGACGCGAACACATAGCCGAAAATGAACAGACTGAGATAAACCGCATCGTTTGCCCAATCGAAGAGGATTATATAAGCATCCGGGTGAAAGAAGGGGCGCAAACACAGTTCAAGCAGCACGATGAAGCCGATAGGTAAAAGCAGGCGCTGTCCTTTTGAAAAAAAGGCGCCGATCCGCTCAATGCGGCTTTCCTCCTTCTTCCACAGATTGAAGAGCGGCACGCAGAGCAATGAGAAGACATACAGATACAGAAGGAACCATAGATGGCCATATCCGTTATAATGGAAGCTTTGATACCAGAAAAATTGCGGAATAAAATTAAGAAAACCGCCCGTATATCCCTCATAAAGCGCTTGAACGTAGCCCGTAGCAGGGCAGAGAAAGAGAAACCATCCCAGCAGGAAGGGGAATAGCAGCTTGTTTCTCCGTTCCTGTATATAGTTGCCGCTGTCCCTGCTTTTAAAAGAATAAAAGGAGGCCATGCCCGAGATAAAAAACAAAAGCGTCATGAAGAAATCCCCGAGAGGGACCGAGACGGCAAGAAACGGAAGCGCCGCAAGACCCGATACCGGCGCTTTGATGGGAACGACACCGTACCTTGTGTAAGTCAGCGCGGCGTGAAAAGGAATGAGCGACAATATGACCAGCACCCGCAGCCAGTCAATATAGAAGAGTCGTTTTGTTTCCATACATCCGCCCCCATTTATGGCGATATATTTTAAGCTTTGATCCCGACCCGCTATTACGCGTCTAATATATGTCAAACATATGTATTAATTGTAGTGCATTTTATTCAAAAGTGCAATCATCGCTTGCCATCCTCCCCCTCCTTTTTCAGAAGGACGTGCAGGACACTGATAAGCGTAAGAAGCAGCATTGCGATCCCAGAAACAAAAGGCGAAAGCAAGGACAACCATGCCGATGAAATGATCCGCAGCTATGATGACGGCTTTACGGTTAAGACGGCAAGTTAGGTAAGTATAGATGCCAATCCAGGGTTTCCTATTATGCTCATAATCTTTCCGTTAGGAAATGATGCAGAATATCATTGAATTTATCCGGTACATCCATGCTGACCAGATGTCCGGCGTTTTCAAAGAAGACAAGTTTGCTGGTGTCTGCTGTCATAAAGGAATACCGGAAATGGTGGCTAGAACAAAAGCTGAAATGCGGGGATAATCTATGGCAGAACTCAGATAGATTATTCGTGACCTGGGACGGCCAGCCGATGTTCACCTATACCCTTACCAATTGGTTCCCTGGTTTTCTGAAGAGGTATAATCTCCCCAAGATAACTCCGCATGGGCTCCGGCATACCATGGCCTCCCTGCTCGGCTCTCAGGGGCTGGAAGTATCCGCAATAAGCAAGCGCCTCGGACATGCTCGAATATCAACCACCTTGGACATCTATACCCACGTCTTTAAAAAAGCTGATGCAGCTGCATCGGATCTCCTTGAAAAAGCCCTACTCAATAAGGAGCAAACCGAATCAAAACAGGCATTAAAACCTGTTTTTCTTTTTATCTCTTGGTGACTATTTTCTATTCTAGTCCCCAAATAGTCCCCATAATTTCATTATGTAAACAAAAGCCACCTTCAAGAAAATCCTTGAAAGTGGCTTGTTTGGCGGAGAAGCGGGGATTCGAACCCCGGCTAGAGTTGCCCCTACTAACGGTTTAGCAAACCGTCCCCTTCGACCTGCTTGGGTACTTCTCCAGGTTCGGAAAATAAATTCCAGTTGTATTAAAATGGCGGAGAGAGTGAGATTCGAACTCACGGTAGCCTCACGACTACGCCGGTTTTCAAGACCGGTGCCTTAAACCAACTCGACCATCTCTCCTCGGTACAATCGAGCGACGCGACGTACTATATTCTACTATATGGCCGCATCTTTGTCAACACTATGGATTTGTTACATTATGGGGCTTAAATGAAAAAGTAAATTCCACATTTGGGTTGAGAAGTAGAATTTAGTATTGCATGAAATTCCTGTACAATAAGGTTGGTTCCCTGCCTGCATTGGAAAGGAGTTATCATGTCGAAAGAAATCAGAGGAAACCAGCGCCATATGACGCTTGACGATCGGATATACATCGAGAAATGTTTAGACAAAAGGATGGCCTTTAAGGATGTTGCCAAATATCTGCGCAAGGATCCAACGACAATCTCCAAGGAAGTGAAGAAGAACAGGGTTTACCAACGGAGGAACAGTTATGCCGTTGCTCCCAATAACTGCATATACAAGCGGGAATGTCAATTGAAGAATGTGTGCAACTTTCCGATTCCATGTACCAAGCGGTGTTCTCAATGCGCCTCCTGCAATAAACGCTGCAGCAAATACACTCCGGGAACCTGCAAAAGTCTTGATAAAGCTCCTTTTGTATGTAATGGCTGTGGAAAGAAGCTTCAGTGCAGGATGGACAAGTACTATTATCGGGCCGCAACAGCATATGACCGTTACAAGAATACATTGTCTTCCTGTCGGGAAGGGATTCATATGACTGAAAACGAGCTTTGCGATCTGGATGAGATGGTTTCACCTCTGATCCGGAACGGCCAATCTATTGCACATATTTTCGCAAAGCACCAGGACGAAATTCCATTCACCTCGAGAACCCTGTACAACTATGTTGAGCAGAATGTTCTGAGTGTAAAGAATATCGACTTGCCGAGAAAGGTCAGGTACAAACCCAGAAAAGGGCCAAAACAGTCCCGGAAAGAGCATTCATGGCTGACAGGAAGAAAATACTCCGATTTCACTGAACTTCTGCAGGATTATCCGGAAACCCCGGTCGTTGAAATGGATACCGTTGAAGGGACTATAGGCGGCAAGGTCCTGCTGACCATGCTGTTTCGGAACTCCAGATGCATGCTGGCTTTCCTGCTCCCGGGCAGAAAGCAGGAGCATGTACTTGAGGTGTTTAATGGCCTGGAAAAGGCTTTGGGCACGATTCATTTTCTCAAGACCTTCCCTGTGATTCTAACGGATAATGGTTCCGAGTTCCTGAACCCTATCCTGTTGGAGAGTGGATTCGACTCCTTTGTCAGGACCAGCGTCTACTACTGTGACCCGAATGCATCCTACCAGAAGGGTATGCTGGAGAAGAACCACGAGTACATACGATATGTCATCCCAAAAGGAGTGTCATTTGACGATTATACTCAGGATGATATCACCCTCCTGATCAACCACATAAACAGCACAGCGAGGGATAGTTTAAATGGCC
>JAEYOP010000006.1 GCA_023411575.1 Bacillota bacterium
AAGCCGACAGGGGCCGCTTGTTTCGATCCTGTTTTAAAGCACCTGCTGCAGTGGTTCTACTCCACCACCAAAGCACAGTTCAGCATAGAAGTCCTGTCTCCCGGGTCTTTCCAGTCGCTCTTCATAACACTTGTGCCAGGCAGCTTGGCTTCGAAGCATGAAACAGGATGCTCAACAAGCAGCCCCTGCCGTTTCTTACAGCAAGCACCTCCGCAGATCGCTTCGAAGTCACCGGTGGGCGAAGAAGCAAAGGGGCCTCAAGCATATGCTTGCGAAGGATTTGTGTGCAAAAAATCAACTTTGGGCCAACAATAGTTAACATAAGGGGGTGCGCTTTTCGCCTATCTACTCGCCCGTCGACCCGCACGATATTTTGTCTTTGCCCCTATCCGTCTTATTGCGTCATATCCGCCAAGGCTGCATTTACTTTGCCAACTGAGGCAACTGAGCGTGCAATCCTTTTTTTGCACAGTTTCTGCGGATTCTATTGATTTTTCCAGCGTGGCGAGTATAATAGTAAATAGGTCAAAGAAAGTCAAAGTCAGCAAAATGATTTTGGGGGCCGGTTAGGCAATCGGATATTGCATATAATGATGTGTGATATGGATACGGATTTTGGATAAAGAGGTGATAAGAGGTGAAGTACAGGGATTATTACGAGATTCTGGGCGTTGACAAAAAGGCCACCCAGGACGAAATCAAGAAAGCCTACAGAAAGCTCGCGAAGAAGTATCACCCTGATGCTCACCCCGGGGATAAGGCTTCCGAGGAAAAATTCAAGGAGGCGAACGAGGCTTACGAGGTTCTGGGAGACGCGGAGAAGCGGAAAAAATACGACCAGTTCGGCAGGGAGGGCCAGTTTGCCAACGGAGCGGACTTCGATCCGTCCCAATACGGCTTTGGCAATAATGTAAGATATGAATACAGAACCGGCGGGAACGGCGGCTTCAGTGACTTCTTCAACATGTTCTTCGGAGGGGGGGATCCTTTCGGGGAGGGAACGGCCTCCTTCGGTTCGTTCGGCGGGGGAAACCTCTTCGGACAGAAGAACAAGGGGAGCCGCTTTTCGCAGAACAGGCAGATGCACGGGCAGGACAGCGAGGCCATTCTTGAAATCACCCCGCAGGAAGGCTTCTCGGGAGCGGAACGAAGGATCGGACTCCGTACGGAAAGCGGAGAGCGGACCATTTCGCTTAAAATCCCGGCAGGCATCCGGCCCGGCGAAAAGATCAAGCTGGCGGGGCAGGGCGGGCCCGGCGTGAACGGAGGAAAAAACGGCGACCTGTATTTGCAGGTGGAATTCCGGCGGGACGCGGGCTTCGAGCTGGACGGGCTGAATATTGAGGCGCAGGCGGAGCTGTATCCGTGGGAAGCGGCATTGGGAACGGAGATTACCGTGGATACCCTGGACGGCCGGATATCCGTCCGGGTGCCGGCGGGCATCCAGACCGGCAGCCGCATACGGGCAGGCGGGAAGGGGTACCGGGACAGATCGGGGGCCAGAGGCGACCTGTATATACGGGTGAAGATCGTGAATCCCGACCGGCTGGATAAGGCGCAGTTGGATTTGTTTGAAAAATTGCGAAAGATTTCGCCCGCGCACAGATAGCAGCCGGTTTATGCGCAGGATTAAAAAGTAGGATTAAGATTAAAAAGGACAAAGAGACGGAGTAAGGGGAAGTAAGGGAGTAAAGGGAAGGAAAAGGGTTACCAAGGAGGTTGCATTATGGATATGGACAGATTCACGGAAAAAGCGCAGCAGGCTTTGCAGACGGCCCAGGAGACCGCCCTGCGGATGAAGCACCAGCAGGTGGACGGAGAACACCTCCATCTTGCCCTGCTTTTGCAGGAGGAGGGCTTGATACCGCGCCTGCTAAGCTTTATGGGAATCAATACGGAATTGGTCATAAGCGATGTGGAGAAGGAGCTCGGCAAGCAGCCTGCCGTATACGGCACGGCGGCATCGAACCTTTATGCCACCCGGCGGCTGAATGAGCTGCTGCTTCATGCCGGCGACGAAGCCGGAAAGTTCAAGGACGAGTATGTCGGCGTCGAGCATATTTACCTTGCGCTGCTAAGAGAGCGGAATACGCCGTCTGAAAGCATATTCCGCAAGCACGGGATCAACCGGGAGAATTTCCTGGCGGCCCTGGGCAAAGTCCGGAGCAACCAGCGCATTACCTCGAAAAATCCGGAGGAAACCTACGAGGCCCTTGCCCGGTTCGGAAGGGATTTGGTTGACATGGCCAGAAAGGGCAAGCTGGACCCGGTGATCGGGCGGGATTCGGAAATTCGGCGCGTTATCCGCATCCTCTCCAGAAGGACGAAGAACAACCCGGTACTGATCGGCGAGCCGGGCGTAGGCAAAACCGCCGTTGTGGAAGGCCTCGCCCAGAGAATCCTGAAGGGGGATGTGCCGGAGGGGCTGAAAAACAAAACCGTATTTGCCCTGGATATGGGCTCCCTGATCGCCGGCGCCAAGTACCGCGGCGAGTTTGAGGAACGGCTGAAGGCGGTGCTGAAGGAAATTGAAAAATCGGACGGGAAGATCGTCCTGTTTATCGACGAGCTGCATAATATCGTCGGAGCCGGCAAGGCCGAGGGCTCCATGGATGCCGGGAACCTGCTCAAGCCGATGCTGGCGAGGGGCGAAATCCACTGCATCGGCGCAACGACCATCGACGAGTACCGGAAATACATCGAGAAGGACGCGGCGCTGGAAAGACGGTTCCAGCCGGTCCTGGTGGAGCAGCCGGATGTGGAGGACACCATATCCATCCTCAGGGGCTTGAAGGAAAGGTTTGAAATCCATCACGGCGTCCGGATCACCGACAATGCCATCATTGCCTGCGCCGTGCTGTCCAACCGGTATATCAGCGACCGCTTCCTGCCGGACAAGGCCATTGACCTGATGGATGAGGCGGCTGCCATGATCCGGACCGAGATCGACAGCATGCCGGCGGAGCTCGACGAAGCAAGCCGCAGGATCATGCAGCTGGAGATCGAAAGGCAGGCGCTGATAAGGGAAACGGATAAAAGCTCGCTGGAAAGGCTGGCGGTGCTGGAAAAGGAAATCGCCGGCCTCAGGGAAAACGCCGACGCCATGAAAGCTCAGTGGGAGGGCGAAAAGAAGAATATCGGGCGCGCCAACGAGCTGAAACAGCAAATAGAGGATACCAGACGGAAAATCGAGGAAGCGGAGCGCCGGTATGACCTGAACGAGCTGGCCATACTCAAGCACGGCAAGCTGCCGGAGCTTGAAAAGCAGCTGCAGGAGGCGAAAGACCGGCAGGAAGCCGGAGCCGGCAAGCAGCTCCTGAAGGAGGAGGTTACGGAGGAGGAGATCGCCGAGATCGTCTCCAAATGGACCGGTATTCCGGTGACAAGGCTCGTTGAAAATGAGCGCGACAAGCTGCTTCAGCTGGAAGCGATCCTGCACCAGCGGGTGATCGGCCAGGACGAAGCGGTGGAGGCAGTGGCCGGAGCCGTGCTCCGTGCGCGTTCGGGGCTGAAGGATCCGCGCAAGCCCATCGGCTCGTTTATCTTCCTCGGTCCCACCGGCGTCGGAAAGACGGAACTGGCAAAGGCGCTTTCCTCCGCCTTGTTCGATACGGAGGAAAACATGGTCCGGATCGACATGTCCGAGTACCAGGAAAAGCACACCGTTGCAAGGCTGATCGGCGCGCCTCCCGGCTATGTCGGCTATGAGGAGGGCGGACAGCTGACGGAGGCGGTCCGGAGAAAGCCGTATTGCGTTATTCTATTTGATGAGATTGAAAAAGCCCACCCGGAGGTATTTAACGTGCTCCTGCAACTGCTGGACGACGGAAGGCTTACGGACAGCCAGGGGAGAACGGTGAACTTCAAGGATACGGTCGTGATCATGACCTCCAATCTGGGAAGCCACTTCCTGCTGGAAAGCTTGCGCAGCGGGGCGGGAAATATGGAAACGCTCCGGGAAACCGTCATGGATGAATTGAGGCGGAGCTTCAAACCGGAATTCCTCAACCGTGTGGACGAAATCGTCCTGTTCAAGCCGCTTCAGAAAAATGAAATTGTAAAAATCATTGATTTGCAGATGGCGGATATTGCCAAGAGGCTCGAAGACAGGCGAATCGTGCTGTCTGTCACAGATGCCGCAAAAGAGTTTATTGCCGATACGGCTTATTCACCCGAATATGGTGCAAGGCCCGTGAAACGGTATCTGCAGCGGGAGCTCGAAACGGAGCTCGGGAGACGGATTATCAAAGGGATCGTCCGGGAGGGTTCCCAGGTTGTTGTCGATACGGAGGGCGGTTCGTTGATAATTCGTCCGTAATAGACAGAAGAAATTGCAATAGAACGATGCAAATGGAGAGGTGCGGTTTTTCAGAACTGCCCCTCTCCTCCATTTATCGGCGTGTATTCTTCTATCGGCGTTCCCTCTTTTACCGGACGGATTAGCGCCGAGTCCTTCCAGTTTCCATTGAAATAATAGATCAGGCTGGTTGCTGCGCCTACGGCAAAGCCGATGTCGATTGAGAACCAGATCCCTTTTATACCCAGCGCACTGCCCGAAAGCAGAGCCGCGAGGGGGACCCTGACCGCCCAAAGGGATATCAGCGAAAAGACCATGGTGACCATTGTCTTGCCGGCTCCGTTCAGGATACCGTTGGGGATCAGCATGATGGCGAAAATAATATAGGCGGGTCCGAGAATCCGAAGGTAACCGACCCCTATGTCCAGAACGTCCGTTTCATGGACGAACATGGAAAGCAGCAGCCTTGGAAAGGCGACAATGATGGCCGATAACACGAAGGTTACGGCGGAGGTTATGATAATGCCCCATTTGAAGACTTCCTTCACCCGCTCCCGCTTACCGGCGCCCAGGTTTTGCCCCGCCAGGGCCGACGCGGCCATGCTGAAGGACAGCGCGGGCATGAAAATGACGCCCTCCAGCCTGCCCGCAGAACCAAAGGCGGCGGTGGCGCCGGCCCCGAAATGGTTGACGAAGCCGGTGATGAAAGCGGCGCCGACGGAAACCAGGGATTGCTGGATCATGGTGGGGAACCCCAGCTTTGCGATCTGGAGGACCAGCTCCTTCTGGAGCGTCAGTTTTTTGAAGTCGACCCGGACGAAATGCTGCTTCCGGTTCAGATAAACAATGGAAGCCATCAGACCGGCGAACTGCGCGACCAGGGAGGCGTAGGCCGCCCCGTTCAGGCCGAGCTTCGGGAAGGGACCGATTCCGATGATCAGCAGAGGATCGAGGATCGCGTTGATCAGCAGCCCGACCCCCATAAAGATCAGGGGCGTTTTAGTATCGCCGATCCCTCTTAGAATCGAGGTGATCAGATTGATCAGAAACATGAGGATAAACCCGGCGAGGGTGATTTTCAGGTAGCCGGAGGCCATCCCGAAGATTTCGGCCGGGGTGTTCATGAGCCGCAGGATCTCATCGCAGGAAAGAAGGCCGGCAACGGTGAGAAAAGCGCCGAAGATCAGCGCGATGCTGAGGGAATTCTGGACCACCTTTTCCACCATATCATGATTGCCTGCGCCGAAATATTGTGAAACAAGTATTGTAGTCGATAGCGTTGCGCCTGTTGCAAGCGCGATCAGCAGGAACTGGATGGGAAAGCTTACCTGGGTCGCTCCGACCGCATTGGCTCCGACCATGTTGCCCACCCATATCGTGTTTATGATCCCATAGCCGGTTTGAAGCAGACTGCTGATCAGCATGGGAATGGAAAAATTCATCAGATGCTTTGGTATACTGCCTGTAGTCAGGTCATTTCCGAATTTTGGCTTCATTGGGACTCCTTACTCCGGTGGTTGTTACTCTTTATTTTAAACATAATACCACATTTTATAGAACTGTAAAGCATAAAATGAACGGTCGTGTTATTATGTAACCTTTTACGGCTTGAATGCATAGTCTATATCAGACTTGCTAGGGAGTGAGTATAGGATGCAGGAATATTATTATTATATTGTTCGGCAGCCGACACCCTTCGGGGGAATAGGCGGCGCATTGATCCCGATGCTGATTCCGGGCTTTCCGCCGGGTCAGGGGCCGGGCTTTCCGCCGGGCCAGGGACCAGGCTTTCCGCCGGGCCCGGGGCCAGGCTTCCCGCCGGGCCCGGGGCCGGGTTTCCCGCCAGGGCAGGGGCCGGGCGGCGGGCCTGGTATGGGACCGCCACAGGGCCGTCCGCCGGCGTTTGTTCCGGCTCAGTCGGCGGCGCAGCCATTTGCCGTGGACTCGGGCGCGATCCGGTTTTGCAGATTCCGGTATACCTACATTTGGCTGAATAACGGACAGCAATTCTGGGCATGGCTGGTGTTCGTCGGAAGGAATTCCATATCGGGATGGAGATGGACCGGCTTTACCTGGATTTACTTCGGGGTGGATTTGAATCGGATATCCTCTTTTATTTGCTATTGATTCCTAAAGGAATGCTGCCCCTTCCCATTTCAGGTGTGGAATAGAATATTCCACACCTTCTTTTGCCCTTTTTCAGGGCGTCGGAGTATATGGGAAGAGAATCGATGGCTGGTGTCTATTCCGCCGTTCCGGCGGTATACAGCTTTTCGCAGCCACTGGTCATGAGCTTTCCGATCTTCATGTCGTAATTCTGGAGGAAAACCACGCTTTTCGGATACCGTAGATAGATGACACCCATCCAAAGGGGCTGATTGCCGTTGATGACGTCGGAAAAGCCCGGGACGGTGGAAACGCCCAAATACGTTTCCGCATAATCCAGAATGTTGCCATTTCCCCTTTTGCACTCGGAAACGGCGGCCGCCCAGCTTTTCATGCTCGGGGCCGGACGGAATGACGCCTGCAGTTTTTCAATATGGTGGGCGCGTTATCCCTTTTTGATATCCCGGTAGGCGGAGGGGGACAACTGCATGATTTTCCGGAAGGCCCTGCAAAAGTAGTAGGGGTCGCTGAAGCCCAGCCCGGAGGCGATTTCCTTGATTTTCATGCCGGAGGTGTCAAGCAGGAGGCACGCTTTTTGAATTTTCATCCGGAGGAAATAGTCGATGGGGGAAAAGCCGGTTTTCTTCCTGAAAACAGCGCTGTAATGGGTTGCCGAAAGGTTGGCCTGCGCCGCCAGCTCCCGGAGCGTCAGGTGATGGCCCAGTCTTCCGGCCATATGGGAAATGGATTCCTCCACTCTTTCGGAATCGTCCCCGGCGCCGGAGCGGCTGCCCGAATCCGCATAGAAGATCCATCCCAGCAGGTTGCCCAGCAATTGGGAGGCATAGATAAAGCTGTTGTGCGTATACCCTTTTTCCATAAGCCGGATCAACTCTTCGAAAAGCTCCAGGATTTTCGGCAGCTTGCCGGCGGGGACGGGGAGAACCGGATTTCCGGGGGAAAGGACTTCGAAATAGCAAGGGGCGTTGCTGCCGAGAAAGTGGATCCACAATATGCTCCAGGGATTGTCCTTCGAAGCGCCGTAAACATGGGGAACACCGGCGGGTATCACCAGCAGGGAATTCCTGCCGATCGTCCACTGTTTATCCTCCAGAGCGAGGAAGCCTTCCCCGCTCATGCAATAGATGAGGATATTCTCCCCGCAACCGCTCGATCTGTTGATATAGTGATTTTGTGCATCCCCAAGATAGCCAATGTCGGTAGGGTACACCGGACCGGCAAGCGGGTGGCGGGAGACGCCGTTCAGAAAAATTCGCGGCAGAACAATAACTTTGTGGCTTTTTAGATCAATGCCCATTTTTAAATTTGCCGAATGCTCCATGGTTCCATTTTAAATCAGGAGGTGGGCGAATGCAAGAAGGATGAGGCGGAATATCGTAATATAGTCCAGTATATCCATTGCTTATTCTATTTTAAAACGAAAAAGACGGAAGTATGATAAATACGAGTGGGAGTATAACCACTATGAAACGCATAAAACGGAGGGACCAAAATGAACTTCACAGAGCGGCTTGAAGCTTTCTGGGCCGGAGAAAAGCCCGACCGGATACCCTATACCATCTACCAGAACGAATGGAAGGACTACCCCGGGGATTCCGCATGGCAGTCCTTATATGACGAAGGACTTATCGTTACGTGGCATACCCCCAGTGTGGGCAATGTGACGCGGGACGTCGAATACGGCAATAAATCCTACGTAGAAGACGGTAAGCATTATATAAGAAAAACGATTACCACTCCGGTCGGCGAAATCTGCAGCATTGATGCGGAAGGTTGGTGTCAGAAGCACTGGCTTGAGACTGAGGAAGATTACAGGGTAATGACTTATGTTGCAAAGCATACGGACCACGTACCGCTGTATGAGGAATTTATCGCGAGGCAGAAAGCGATTGCGCCCAGCGGAGTGCCTCTGGTGGAGCTTGGCAGGTCGCCCATGCAGGTCATATTGGTCGATTATGTGGGACTGGAGAACTTTGCCTACCACCTGGTGGATTTCGAGGACGAGCTGATGGAGCTGTATGAAGCGCTGATGGCGAACTACAGGAAAAAGGCCCTGATGGTGGCAGAAGGCCCCGGCCGCTTTGTTTCGGCCTTGGAGAACTTTACGGCGGAAACCATGGGCCCGGTTCGTTTCGAAAAATATCACATGCCTGTTTACAGGGAATTATACCCGATGATCCAGAGCTCCGGCAAAATCATCGGCACCCACTATGATGGGAAGCTGCAAAGCTGCAGCAGGCAGATCGCTCAGGCGCCGATGGACCTCATCGAGTCTCTGACGGAACCGCCGGAAGGGGACATGATGATGGAGGAATGCCGGAAGATATGGCCGGATAAGCTGTTCTGGTGCAATATCAACGTCTCCGCCTACAACTTGCCGGAAAAGGAGCTGCAAGAGCGGGTCGAAAGACTTGCAAGACAAGGCTCGGTCAGCGGGTCGAAATTCGCTTTCGAGGTGTCGGAGCATATCCCGAAAAACTGGAGAACCTCGATGCCCATCGTGCTCCGAACCCTGAATGAGCTGAGTTTGTAAGACAGAGCAGAAAAAAACCGCCGGTTTAGCCGGCGGTTTCCATTTTAGAATTTCACCTGCGGGGCTGCCGTTTCGTTTTCATCCACTGTAAAGAACGGCTCCTCCCGGAAATTGAACATATTCGCCAGGATGCTGGATGGGAACATCTGGGTCGCATTGTTGTAGTCCATGGTCACGTCGTTGTAGAACTGGCGGGCAAAAGTGATCTTGTCTTCCGTTTTGGACAGCTCCCGCTGGAACTCCTGGAAATTTTCATTGGCTTTCAGGTCCGGGTACGCCTCCGCCACCGCCATCAGCCGGCCCAATCCCTGGGACAGCTCGCTGTTGGCCTTGATGACATCCTGGTGGCTGCCTGCGGACAGGTAGCTGTTCCTGGCCTGGACCACGGATTCCAGGGTCTGGCGTTCATGGGCCGCATAGCCCTTGACCGTTTCCAGAAGGTTGGGGATCAGGTCGAAGCGCCTTTTCAGCTGTACATCGATCTGGCTCCAGGAATTCGCCACCTTGTTCCTCTTGCCGACAAGACCGTTGTATGTTGCTATGACGATCAGCGCCAGCACTACCACAAGGACTAGTAAAACGATAAAGATGGTCATATTGTTTCATCCTCCTTATATTCACCTGCCGGCGACTTCTCCCGGCAGAAAATGGACTGAAATCTTCCGGCTGAAGGGTCCTAGAACGCGCCGCGGCTGCCTCCGCCGCCGCCCCCGCCGGAGCTGCCCCCGCTGAAACCGCCTCCGCTCCCGGAGGAGGAAGACAGCGTCGAATTGGCTACCGCCATGGCTTGGCTGATGGAGTTTTCAACGGCGCTGACGGTGGTATCGAAGGAACGGGTAAACATTTCAAAATTAGCGAAGCTGTAGCCGTGCATATAGGTAAGCCGCGTATCCTGCAAGTCCGCATCGGTGAATACCAGCGGCAGTTGACGGATCACTTCCTTTGCGACGCCCAGGGAAATCGCGTAAACCAGGTAGTGCTCCCATAGAATGATGGCCGGCATTTCCGCCTTGTCCAGGTGGCTGAAATCCTTCAGGAAATTCCGGAAAGCGATCCACATGGCGTTCTGCTCGCTTCCGTAAGCCGTTCTCCTGCTGAGGCGCGCCGAAAAGATCAGGAGAATGATGGACTGAAGGATCAAAACGGCGCCGAGCCCGGCCTGCAGGGCGACAAGAACCAGGAGCCCAAGGCCCAGGTAGGCCAGCGCCGCAAGGACGCCGATCCAGATCCCGGTCCGGCAGGTCTTGTCGAAAAAGCCGTTCTTTTCCGCTTCCCCCTTGGCCAGGCTGCACCACTGGTCATAATCCCGCTTGAACCGGCGCGCTCCCGAGGTGGTTTGCGTCAGGCTCGAGATATCGTCCAGCACCAGGCTGTTTCCGTCTCCAAGTCCGCGAATGAACCAGCCGATCAAAAAGGCTTCGTGTTCCTTCAGGTTCACCGTAGGGGCATTGGGATTGAGGGATACGATATAGTCTTCCTCTTCTTTGTTTCGGAAGATCCCTTTTTTAACATATTTGTTGGTGGTCAGGAGCAGCTGCTCCTTCCGTACCAGATCCATCAGCGTCGCCGTAATATCTCTTGTGCCTACGTGTCCCATGGACATCAGCGAGCTCATTTCCGCAGGGGTATATTCACCGGGGAGCTCCCTGTAATACTTGGCTTCGAAGCCGTGCTTGAATTCCTTGTCGTATTTGATATAGATGAAAATAATGATGACGAACCAGAGAGGAATCAACACCGCGGACAGACCGTTTCCAATCGGCCGCAGGGCGTCTATCCTGGCCTGCCTGGCGGCAAGCTCCTGCTGGTATCTCTCGACGGCCCTTTTGGCCTCTTCTCTTTCCGCATTGGCCTTTTCCGCCAACTGCTTTTCATTCGCCATAATGCGGGGGAGCGCATCCTCCGCCACGGTGTTTGTGCACTGGGGGACCAGAGAAGTCGGGAAAAGGACCAGCGTTTCGATAAAATTGCCGGGGGAGTTGGAATCGGAAGTAAATTGCACATGGCCTGCGTCGAGGATTTTCGATTCCCCGGTCAGGGGACCGTGGCCGAATACCTTGATATCCTCCCTGGCAGCGCCTTCGGGCAGGGTGATGTTGATTACGATATTGTAGAACATGACGTCGGAATTGGCATCCACCAGCTTTCGGTTGAATTCCGCAACATCGTTGTATTTGGTAACGACATCCTTGAATTTATATCTGAGTACGAAGGTTTTCTGCTCGTCGGAGGAAGGCTCGAATACCTTGAATTTTGCCAATTCGCCTTCGCGGACGAGATTGTAGGTGCCCCTGCCGCCGTTGGCATCCAAATCGCTGGTGGAATTCAACCGCCATTCCTGAAGGCTTCCGTCCTTCTCCACAAAGACCTGCATGTTTTCCAGGCCGCCGGTGGATGAAAAATCGATATCGCCCAGTATGCCGTTAAAATCCCCGTTAAAGCTGTAGGTCAGCCTTTCCTCCATATCGGCGGAGCCATCCGGGTTGATGACGGCATTGATCGTGTAGCCGGATACGTGATAGGACCTGCTGTCGGCAAAAGCCGTCTGCGCCGCGGCAAAAATCTGCAAAAACAGAACGGCCGCAAGAAATAGAAGTACGGACAATCTCTTTTTCAATCCATCATGCCTCCCTGCGTGTCTTTCATGACATAGATTTTATCACATTCTACGTTATATGTATTGAATTTGTTTGATAGTCAGGAACAACCGAAAAAAACTTCCGATTTTTCGGCTGTCCCTGATGTGAAATCAATCCAGGCTCTTCCGGAACCGCAGCACGGCAACCAGGAGGATCAGGGCGGTGAACACGCAGAGGGCGGACACGTCCGTCCAGAGGAAGGACATCCCGATCCCTTTGAGCATGATTCCCCGGACGATGTCGAGAAAATAGGTGAGGGGAATGAAATAGCCCAGCGCGGATATGACCGCCGGCATGGCCTCACGCGGGAAGATGAAGCCGGAAAGCAGGATGCTCGGCAGCATGACAAGCATCATGACCATCATGGCCTGCATCTGGTTGTTGGCGAAGGTGGAGATCAGCATGCCGATGGACAGGGAGCAGTATACGAACAGAAAACCGAGGAGGAGCAGCAGGGCGAGGCTCCCTTCGACTCCGACCCCGAACCAGAAAATGCACAGGGAGAGGGTGAAGAGAAAGCCGGCGTACCCGATGATGACATAGGGCACCAATTTTCCCAGGATAAGCTCGGCGGACCGGATCGGGGTCACGATCAGCTGCTCGATCGTTCCGCGCTCCTTTTCCCGCACCAGCGCAAAGGCGGTCAGCATGATGGTGATATTCTGGAGAATAAGGCCCACGAGGCCGGGGATGGTGAATCGGGTGCTTTTCAGGTTCGGATTGTACCACACTCTGGAGTTCATGCTGACTCCCGGCAGGGCACCGGCCGAAACCCCGAGCTTTTTCATCGATTGGCTCTTCAATTCGAGAGAATACACCTGGGAGATCAGGATTCCGCTGTTCAACGCCGTCCGTGCGGTCGTTGGGTCGGTTCCGTCGATGATCAGCTGCGTCTGGGGCTCGCCCTTCTTCTTGAGCACGCCGGCATAATCCGAAGGGATGATGATGGCCGCCTTTGCTTTCCCTCCGTCTATGGCGTCCGACAGTTCCTTCTCGCTGGAGACGTACCCGACTACTTCAAAGCTGCCCGAGGAGGGGAACAAATCGATGTATTCCCGGCTTTCCTGGGTCATGCTCCGATCAAAGACGACGGTGGTGATTTTATCGACCTCGGTATTTACGGCGTAGCCGAATAAAAGCATCATGACGACGGGCATGGCAATAGGGAGCCGGAGGCTTATGGGGTCCCGCCGGACCTGGATGAATTCCTTGCGGATGATGGTCAAAAACCTTTTCAGGCTGAAACGTGTTCGGTTCATTCGGATTGCCCCCCATGAAGGAATTTCATTTCCTTGAACGTCGCGCTGACCTTCCGGTTCGTTACCTGCTCCACGTAGGAAATGAACACATCTTCCAGATTCGACGCCTTGTTTTTTGCGAGAAGCTCCCGCGGCGGAGCCATATCCATGATCCTGCCGTTAAAGATAAAGCCCGTGATGTCGCAGCTCTCCGCCTCATCCATGTAATGCGTCGTTACAAGGATGGTGATCCCCTGGGCGGACAGGGCATGGATGATTTCCCAGAATACCCTGCGGGAAACCGGGTCAACGCCTGCGGTCGGTTCGTCCAGGACCAGGAACGCCGGCTTGTGGATCAGGGCGCAGCCAAGAGCCAGGCGCTGCTTCCAGCCGCCGGAAAGCGTGCCCGCAAGGCTTTTTTCCTTCCCTTCCAGGCTTGCCATCCGGACAAGCTCTTTTTTGCGCTCGTTGCAGACGTCCTTGTCCAGCCCGTAGATGCCGCCGTAAAAATCCAGGTTTTCTTCCACGGTAAGGTCTTCGTAAAGGCTGAACCGCTGGGACATATAGCCGAGGTTCTGCCGGACCTGCTCGGTCTGCTTCACAATGTCGTACCCCATTACCAGGCCGCTCCCGGAGGTGGGCGTCAGCACCCCGCAAAGCATGCGGATAGTAGTGGATTTCCCGGAGCCGTTGGGGCCCAGGAAGCCGAAGATGACCCCCTTCGGAATGGAAAAGTTGATATTGTCCACCGCCGTAAAGCTGCCGAATTTTTTTGTCAAATTGGTCACTTTGATGGAATATTCAGTAGGATTTTCCATCTTAATGGAATGCTCAGTAGCGTTTTCCATCTTATTGGAATGCTCCACAGCGCCTGCCGCAGTGTCTGTCGCGGCGTTTGCCGTAGTATCTGCCGTCTGGCTGGCATATTTTGATGTGTGCTTCATGGCTCTACCTCTGCTTCAGCGGAATGACAGCATCGGCCGTCATTCCGGGTTTCAGTTGGTCCAGCTTTTCAAGGAGGAGAATTTTTACTTTGAAAACCGTGTTTTCCTTGGCCTCGTCCGTCTCCGTATTTTTGGGGGTAAATTCGGCCTTGTCGGCAATACGGACAATGCGGCCCTTTACGGTCCCGCCGCCGAGGGCGCTGACGCGAAGGTCCAGTTCCTGCCCGTCCGAGATGTCCGCCAGATATTTCTGGGGGAGGAAAACATTCACCCACAAATCATCCTGAATGGTGATCGTGGCGACACTCGTGCCCACGTTGACAAGATCGCCGATATTGACGTTCCGCAGGGAATACAGGCCGTCCGCCGGCGCTTTGACCGAATATTTCTCCAGCGTCAGCTTTGCCTGCTCCAATGCGATTTTCGATTGCTCCAGGTCGGCCTCCGCCGCCTTGATCGTCTGCGACGTAGAGCCTTTTTCCAGCAGGTCCAGCTGCGCTTTCGCCGATTTCAGCTGTTCCTTCGCGGAGGCAAGCTGTTTCTCCGCCATATCCAGCTGCTGCTTTGCGGTATCGACCTTGTAGCCGGCATCGGTCAGGTCGCTCTCCGTTACGGTATTTGCTTCATACAGCTTTTGAACATCCTTGTATTTCTTCAGCCAGTAGTCGTAGGTGGTCTGCGCATTTTTTACGCCGGTGGAGGCGTTGGCTACGGCGATCTCCGCCGTTTTCACCGATGCCTTGGCCTGGTCGAGCTGCTGGGGCCGGGTGCCGGCGTTCAATTCCTCCAGCTTGGCCTCCTTCAGGCTGACCACAGCCTCCTGCTGCCGGACGGCCAGCTTTTGCAGGCCGGAGTCCAGTACGGCCAGGACATCTCCCTTCCGGACCGCATCGCCTTCCTCCTTCTCGAGGCCGATGACCTTACCGGCGGCTTCGGAAGCGGCCTCCAGCTGAGTTGCTTCTATGGTTCCGCTCAGCTCCAGCTCCGTTTTTTCGTTGCACCCGGCCAACACGGCAGGGAACAGGAATATCATTATAATAAGAGGGAATAAACCTTTCATTTTCTTTTTCAAGCGAACGCCTCCTTTGCGGTCTTCAAACGAATGTCTTTCTATCCTGGTTCGGCGGCAATATCAAGGCTCAGCGGCAGCGGGCGGCTCCCGGGGGATAAGTCCGTTCAAAAGAATATCAATTGCCGTATCGACCTCTGTGTCCAGGTCCTTTATTGCAAGATGACTGCCGAACAGCATCTTTTGGGCGATCAGAAGGGCAATCCCTCCCAAAAGGCTCCGGAAGACCGCGAGCGGCGGAACATCGTTGCGGATCATGCCGCGCTCCGCCAGTTTGGCGTAGAAAGCACCGAATAGCTCAAGAACTCTTTTAATGATGTTTTCATAAAGCGCATTGCGGACATCCTCGTGATAAATCGCTTCCGTGGCAATGACCCGGAACATGGGCATAACGGAATCGGCCAGCTTCATGCGGTCATAAATCACTTCTTTTAATATGGCCTTCAGGTCTTTTCCTTCGGAAGCTTCGAATATTTTATCGATTCCCGATATCACGACCTTGCTGCTGACCAGGTTGATCAACTGGATCAGGATGCTTCTGAGAATGTCCTTTTTGGTCTTGTAGTACCGAAAAATGGTCCCTTCCGCCACGCCGGCGTTTTTAGCGATCTCGCTGGTGGTGGACGCGCTGTAGCCTTTCTCGGAGAATATGCCTATTGCGGCCTGCAGGATTCTTTTTTCCTTCTCCGGCAGATCCAGGCCGTCCAGGTCGATTCCATCCATTTTTTTGCCTCCTTTACTGCGGTGACCGGCAATCTTTTTAATAATGAGTGAGTACTCACTCTAAATTATACCCCCTTTTTGGAAAAGTTCAAGGGGTTTTTGCGTATATTTGCGAAGGATCAATCAACACTATGATTGCAGGAGGAAGTCCACCGGCAGAACAGGCGGAACGGCGAGGAAGCCGGCCCCGAAATGCCGGACTCGGGAGGGAAGCATGAAGAAAAAGCCGGGCAGGATCGTTCAATATCTCAAATACGCGCTGATCGGGCTGGTGACCGGAACGGCCAATGGGCTATTCGGTTCCGGCGGAGGAACCATTGTCGTCCCCGGTATGGTTCACCTGCTCAAAGCGGAGGAGCACAGGGCCCATGCCACGGCCATAGCGGTTATCCTTCCCTTAACGGTGGTCAGTTCCGTTTTTTACATTACCAAAGGATATACGGACTGGGGACTTACTTTGAAGGTTACGGCGGGCGGCCTGGCCGGCGGATACATCGGAGCCCGGCTGCTGAAGGTCTGCCCGGATAAGCTGCTGAGAAAGCTTTTCGCCGTGTTTATGGCGGCGGCCGGCATCAGGATGATTTTATGAGTCTATTGATTCTTGTCCTTATAGGGATTGCTGCAGGCATTATCAGCGGAATGGGCATCGGAGGAGGGGCGATTCTGATCCCGGCCCTGGTGCTTGTTTTAAACCCGGAGCAGCATATTGCCCAGGGCGTGAATCTACTTTTCTTCATCCCTACGGCAATCGTCGCCCTGGTGATTCACATACGGGCCAAAAGAATTGATTTCAAACTGGCGGTTCCCATCGTGATTTTCGGCCTGTGCGGCGCGTACCTGGGCTCCCGGCTGGCGTCCATCCTGGCCGGCGGCGACCTGAAGCGTCTTTTCGGCGTATTTCTGCTGGCCATGAGCGTGTACGAAATGTTCCGCAAGGGCAGGAACGAGAAAGCCGGCGGAAAAGAGAAAGCAAAAGAATAGCGGTTTTTATTCACAAAGTGTGCAAATTAATGTTATAATATTTAAATTGAAAAACAAAGGAACCCGATGGAATTTAGAAGGAGGACGGTTTTTTGAGCAGGAACAGGATTGCGGACAAGGCATATGAGATCCTCGACGACAAAAAGGCCAGGAACATTGAGATCATAGACATATCCGAGGTCTCCATACTGGCGGACTTTTTTATTATATGCAGCGGCACCTCGACGACCCATATCCGGACGCTGGCGGACGAGCTGGAGTTCAAGATGGGCGAGGCCGGCTGGAACATGATCCACAAGGAGGGTTATGAGAGCGCCCGGTGGATCCTGCTGGATTTCGGGGAGCTGGTGGTCCACATTTTCCACGAAGAGGACAGGAGCTTCTATAATCTCGAAAGACTCTGGTCCGACGGCAAATTCAGGACGCCCGGCAGCAAGTAGGCCCGGAGCGGGGTACTTTTGGCGGCGGAACGCCGTCGTCCGGCAGGCCCGGCGACAGGCAACCCATATCCGATTATTATCCGATCATTGCGCAGCGAAAGGAGCTGTTTATAGTGGCATATTCAACGGAAACGGACAGAAAGTGGCAGCAAAAATGGAAGGAAACCGATTTGTACCGGTTTGATCCGGAAAGAACGGACAAAAAGCTTTATTGCCTGGAGATGTTTTCCTACCCCTCGGGCGCGAACCTCCATGTAGGGCATTGGTACAACTACGGCCTTACGGACACCTGGGCCAGAGTGAAGCGGATGCAGGGCTGGAACGTATTCCATCCGCAGGGCTTCGACGCGTTCGGCCTGCCGGCGGAGAATTACGCGATCAAAACCGGCATCCATCCGAAGGACTCTACATACAAGAACATCAAGACGATGGAAGATCAGCTCATGAAGATGGGGGCGACCTTCGACTGGAATTACGAGGTCATCACCTGCGATCCCGAATATTACAAGTGGACCCAGTGGATCTTCCTGAAGCTTTATGAAAAGGGCCTTGCCTACCGGAAAAAGGCTCCGGTCAACTGGTGCCCGAGCTGCAAAACGGTGCTGGCCAACGAACAGGTGGTGGACGGCGCCTGTGAACGGTGCAAGAACGAAGTGACCAAGAGGGACCTGACCCAATGGTTCTATAAAATAACCGAATACGCCCAGGAGTTGCTGGACTGCCTGCCCGGACTGGACTGGCCGGAAAAGACGAAGAAAATCCAGCAGAACTGGATCGGCCGGTCGGAAGGCGCCGAATTGGTGTTTGCCGGGGCAGACGGAAGCTTCTCCTTCAAGGTGTTCACGACCCGTGCGGATACCCTGTACGGCGTGACATACGTCGTGCTGGCTCCCGAAAACGAGTTGGTGGACAGGATCACGACGCCGGAGAACAGGGAGGCGGTGGAGCAGTACCGGGAAACCTCGAAGAAGCAGACGGAAATCGAAAGGCTCTCGACGGTCCGGGAAAAAACCGGCGTATTTACGGGCGCTTATGCCATCAACCCCGCAACTGGCGAAAAGGTGCCAATCTGGATCGCGGACTATGTGCTGGCAGGCTATGGAACCGGCTGCGTAATGGCTGTTCCGGCTCATGATGAGCGGGATTATGAATTTGCCAAAAAGTATGAATTGCCCATCCGCCGGGTGATCAAAGGCGGAGAGGGCGTAGACGATACGCTTCCTTTTGTGGACGACGGAACCCTGGTAGACAGTGCCGAGTTTTCCGGCACGGGGTCCGAAGAAGCAAGAAGGGGCATTGTGCTCAAGCTGCAGAAGGAAGGAAAGGGCGAACTGAAGGTCAACTACAGGCTCAGGGACTGGCTGGTGTCCAGGCAGCGCTACTGGGGCTCTCCCATTCCGGTCATCCATTGCGAGCACTGCGGCGTGGTGCCGGTGCCCGAAAAGGACCTGCCGGTCGAACTGCCTTACAATGTGGAATTCAAGCCGGACGGGGAATCCCCGCTGGCCAAGTGCGACGAATTTGTCAACGTTCCCTGCCCGAAGTGCGGAAAGCCTGCAAAGAGGGACCCGGATACCTTGGACACCTTTGTTTGTTCCTCCTGGTATTATCTGAGGTACCCGGACAACAGGAATTCGGAGGAAGCCTTCCATACCGAATGGATCGACAAGATGCTGCCGGTGGACAAATATGTGGGCGGCGCGGAGCACGCGGCCATGCACCTGCTTTACGCAAGGTTCTTTACCAAAGCGCTGCGGGACATGGGCTACCTGCATTTTGACGAGCCGTTCCTTTCCCTGGTCCACCAGGGAACCATCCTGGGGCCGGACGGCAACCGGATGAGCAAGTCCAAGGGGAATACCATCTCGCCGGACGATTACATCAGCGAGCATGGCTCGGATGTTTTCAGAATGTATCTGGCCTTCGGCTTTGCCTATACCGAGGGAGGCCCCTGGAGCGACGACGGAATCAAGGCGATTTCCAGGTTTGTTGGCAGGGTTGAGCGGCTGGTGGAAGGAATTCTTGCTCTTGCTCCGTCTTCCGGTTCCGTATTCGGCAGCAACGAAAAGGAACTCAACTACGTGCGGCATGTAGCCATCAAGGGCGTCAGCGAGGATGTGGAGCGGTTCCAGTTCAATACTTCCATTGCGCGGCTGATGGAGCTGGTCAATGCCCTTTACAAATATGAAGCGCTTGCGGAAAAGAACAACGCGCTTTATAGTGATACCATTATCGATCTGCTGAAGCTGTTGGCTCCCTTTGCGCCGCACCTGACCGAAGAGTTGTGGGAGAAGCTGGGCAGGCCGTATTCCATTTTTAATCAGAAGTGGCCCGAATGGGACGAGAAGGCCCTTGTTAAGGATGAGATCGAGATCGTCATCCAGTTGAACGGCAAGATCAAGGAAAAGATCCTGCTGCCGTCCGGTCTTGACAGCAAACAGACGGAAGAGGCCGCCATGAAGGATGAAAAGGTCCAGGCGCTGCTGGAAGGGAAGACTCCGGTCAAGGTGATCCCGGTTCCCGGCAAGCTCGTCAATATCGTCGTAAAATAGGGTTAAAAGGCGACAGGATAAAAGCAAAAAGGATAAAAGCAAAAAGAAGACGGTTGCCGGTTTGAATTTTGAATGCTGAATTCAGGCCGGGAACCGTCTTTTTTGCTTTTTTGCTGAAAACCGAAAGGACCGGTAAAATTATCCGATTTTCTCGATGTAGCGTTTGATTTTTCTGGTGGAGGTTTTGGCAAATTCCTCTTCGCGGACCGTAAAACGGCGGATCCGCTTGTAAAGCGGCATATTCCGGTTGACGTTCTTGACCTCCGTGTCGATGATCTGAAAAACTTCATCCGCCGTAACCTGGCTCTTGCCCAGATGCTCTTTGATGGCATCCAGGGAGGGGACGATCTGGGCATAGACGAAGGTCTCCTCCGAAGCCTCGTCGTCCTTGCCGTATACCATGGATTCGGCGATGAAGGGGCTCTTGTCGAGATAGGATTCCACTTCTTCCGGATAGATGTTCTTGCCGTTCTTGGTGACAATGACGTTCTTCTTGCGGCCCGTAATGCTGAAGAAGCCCGATTTGTCCATTCTCCCGAGGTCGCCGGTGAAGAACCAGCCGTCGCGCAGCACCTTTTCCGTTGCAAGCCTGTTTTCGAAATAGCCCAGCATGACGTTGGCCCCTTTGACCATGAGCTCGCCGATGCCTTCCTTGTCGGGCTTGTAGATCATGACTTCGTTGCAGGGCAGCGACAATCCGATGGAATCGTCCCGGTATTTCTCCTCCTGGTTTACCGTCACGATGGGGGAGCACTCTGTCAGGCCGTAGCCCTGCAGAAGGGTTATGCCGAAGGAGCGAAAGCCCCTGGACACCGCGGGATCGATGGCTGCGGCGCCGGAAATGATGAGCCGCACCTTTCCGCCGATGTTTTCATGCACCTGCTTGAAAAGCTTGCGCCGGATATCGATGCCGAGCAGGTTGAAAGCCGTGTCGCTGGCAAGCATTCCGAGCTTTGCCACCTTGGCGGCATTTTTCTGTTTGTTGATCGTATCCCAGACCTTTTTGTACATGGCTTCCAGCAGGAGCGGCACAGCCAGCAGGATGGTCGGGGAGGTTTCCTTCATATTCTTTGCGATGTGCTTCAGGCCCTCGATGAACGAAATCCTGCAGCCGTTGTAGAGCATGAGCAGGAAGCTGGTCGTACAGGCATAGGTATGATGCAGCGGCGTCAGGCACAGGGTGGAATCCGTATCGTCTATGTAAAGAACGGAACAGACGGACATGATATCGGTCACAAGATTCTTGTGGGAAAGCATTACGCCTTTTGCCAGGTCGGTGGTGCCGGAGGTGAATATGAGGATGTTGAAGGCGTCGTTGTCCACAGGGGCGTCGATATAGGAACGGTCCCCCAGTTCAAGCAGATCCCGGCCCGTTGACAGGAGTTTTTCATAGGAGAGAAAACCGGCGTCATCCCCCTCCGCGTCCATATTGATGAAAAATTCGACGGAAGGAACCGAGGCGGCAATGCTTCTCATATCCTTTTCGTGCTTCCCGGAAAAAAGGATGGCGCTTGCCCTGGAACGAACCAGCAGGTTCTCGATTTCGGAAACTGGCAGCTCCCGGTCGAGAGGAACCACGATACCGGTCCCGTTTGCTGCGGACAGATAGGCTACGCACCATTCATACCGGTTTTCCCCGATCACCGCAATGAACTTGTCCTTCAAGCCAAGCTTCAACAGTGCCGTGCCCAGCGCATCCACATCGGTTTTGAAATCTTTGTATTTTACTCCGCGGTAGGTTCCGTCGTCTGATTTGAGCCAGAAGGCATCTTTCTCTCCGAACAGCTCTGCGCTTTGCTCCAGCATATCTTTCAGATTGCGGATGGCGCGCACGTTGCGAATAGCTTTTGACGTCATTTCCTGAACACTCCTTATAAGGGAATAACTTGAGAATAAAACATCGGCCATTCTCTGTCCTTATATTATATAGTATGAAATGTACTTTAGCAAATACTACAAAATGATGGTGTTACAGGAAACATTGATTTTGTTCCCGAGTTTGTATATAGCGTTATGGTATAATAGGTGCATATTATATATTTTTTCCAATATGACATACGGTTGTCGGGATATAGCGTGTATAATAAGTCTAAAAATGTAGGGGAAGATTCTATAAATGAAAGAGCATTATGTTGATTTAGCCACGTTGTCTCCGCACGGCAAAGCCAAAATGAGACTCACGGACGGAACAGCCGACGTTTGGACAACGCATTCAATCACCGATTACGCCTTTAATCTGCGCGGGGACAGCAATAAGAGGCATTGTGTATCCCTTGATGGGAAATACCGCCTGCCGTTCCGCCTGGATATGTCTGTCCGTCTCGACTTCCCTGCGCTTATTCTGTTTGTTGGGAGCGGGCATATTACATTCGCTTCATCAGGCCAGGATAACCGCAGGATTGAAGACATTGCAAACCCTTCCGGCAAACCGAATCAGGATCATTATTCGTATGACAACAGCCTCCCGTTCGGTGAGTTCACCGATGTTTCCGTGATTTACAACTTTGATGAGATGCAAATCCGGATCGGCGGCGAGGAACGGTTTTATTCGCGAAAGCAAGCGTATATGAAAGCGAAAAACCGGAATGAGTTGAACGCGGAGGGATTCGCAATCAGGCTTGCCGTATCCAAGCTTTCTACGCTTAGTATAAAAACGATAACCGTGACGGAGTTTGACGACTGTGCACCGATTGTACGCGGCGCGTCTGAAAATGCCAAGCCTCAGCCGGTATCGGCGGAATGCCCGAAACCTACGTTTGAGAGTGTCATATCAGGCCTGACGCAGGAGTTGCGGGACGAAGTAATTAAAACCGACGGCTTCCTGACCTCCCTCCGCCCGTTAAAATTCAAGCGTACAGTTGACAAGGGCGGCGGCAAGATTACCTATGTCGCGTCTGATTTTGGCGTTTCTTATGTTTTTAATGTGTCCGGCGCTCAATTGTCGCATCATTTCGGCTGGTACATTGTATATAACGGCAAACCGGAAACGTGGCACCGCAAAGCCGACTATATGGAGGAAACGCTTGCCGAAATAGCGAAATCCGACCCGCCGCTTGCGGAGCGTATCTTCTACGCACTGAACGATTGCGTCGGTTGTTACGGCTCGGGTTGTCTCGCCAAAACGCTTTATAAATTTAACGGGAAGACGCGTCTGTCCTGCCATGGCCGCGTTCCGCTTCGTATGTGCTGCGAAGATTTCCATGATGCGAGGGAGTTCTTCCGTCATTCAAACACACTGATGAAGCAAAAGACAGCTAACGGAGACCCGCTGCCGGAGAAGATTTTTTTGATAAAAACGGAAACTCCATAAACGGAGGAGTACACCATATCGGAAGGCCTGGCTGTCAATATTTTCTCGCGTTTACCCTCCTGGAAATGAATCTTAACGTTTTCCGCAGGATCAGGAAAAAAATCAGGAAACCGGCAACAGACAGGGACACCTTGACGTACAAGCTGTCCAACGCGTTTAATATGCGGGTGCGGACGGTTATTGGAGCCGGCTTGCTGGCAACATCCCTTGCGGCGGTCAATTCAACCCTGCCGATGGGGGAGTCGTCCCGGAGAAATTCGACATAGCCCATGATATCGCCCTTATTGACCGGAGCGGCTACTTCGCTGTTTATATGGGGGATTTCCTTTATGCTGTCCACGGAGGTGTCCTTCGGAAGGGTGCAGGTCAAGGTGCCCGAAGCGGTCAGGTCAAGCCCGAATTCATCCATGGCCGATTCCACTTTGACATTTCTATAGACCTTGTCCTTCTCAATGAGGCTTACCCTCTTAAAGTTATTGAAACCATAGTCCAGCAGCTCTTTGGAGTACAGGCGGACATTTTCCTGCGCCCCCTCGTTCTTAACGGCCATTACCACTGCGATCAACTCCATGCCGCTTGTATCGGCGGCGGCGGAAACCAGGTTGAAGCCCGCAGGTCCGGTATAGCCCGTTTTGATGCCGTTGATGACATACAGGTCATTTTTATCCGAAATCATCAGCTTGTTTGTATTGGAAAGCTCCGGCCAGTCCGGATGCTTGTTGGTGACGGGCATTTTGTAAATGGGCGTGCCGACGATTTCCCGGAATTCGGGAAAGGTCATGGCATACCTGGCGAATTTCGCCATGTCCGCCGCAGTGGTATAGTGATTGGGATCATGCATTCCGCAGGGATTTGCAAAATGGGTGCCGATGGCGCCCAGCTCTTTTGCGCGCTGGTTCATGAGATCGACAAATTCCTGGCGGGTGGGGCAGAGGTTGTCCGCGATGATGTTGGCGGCTTCGTTGGCCGAGCTGATCAGGAGCGCCTGGAGCAGGTTCTTCAGCTTTACGGTCTCTCCCGCCATAAGGCCGATGTTGCTTCCGTCGGGACCGATATCGTCTATGGCGGACTGGGTGGCGGTCATTTCCTGGTTAAGATCGCCCCGCTCCAGCGCCAGGATGGCCGTCATGATTTTCGTAGTGCTGGCGGGATAAAGCGACGGACTTTCGGAATTTTTTTCGCAAAGCACGTCGCCCGTTCCGGAATCGATCAGGATGAAGGCTCCCGCGTCGATCTCCGGCGGCTGCGCATAGGCGGCGCCCGCATGGATTCCCAGTATGAAAGCAAGAAGAAGCAAGGATAGCAGCTTTTTCATAAATACCTCCGGACGTATTCCTGCATATAAAGTATAACAGAAAATAATTTAAGTAAGTCAAGCAATTCTTAAAATGTTTATGGAAATAAAAGGGAAACGGCGCGAATCAGTAGAATGAAAGAAGAAATAGGGGAGGCGATCAAGTGAAAATCAACATTTTCGGCAAACAGGCGGAGGTCAGGACCGAGTTTGCCGTAATTGCAATAGCAGTACTCGTTCTGTTGGGCTGTCTGGCAGGGTACGCTATATTCAGGGACAACAGCGACATCATTATTGAGGATGGCGGCATTTCCCCCGACACGGTTTCGGGGAAAACAACGGGCGCAAACGGCGCGGATACGGCAAACAAGGCAAGTGTGGCAGGTGTGGAAGGCACGGCGGGTGTGGCGGGTACGGCAAATGCGGAAGGTATAGATGGTGCCATAAGTACCGCAGGTACCACAGGTCCAACCGGTACCGCCGAAGCCTCCGGTGACGTCGCTGCCGGTATTTCCCGGACGACGGGTTCCGCCATTCTCGATCCGATCAGGGTTTATGTGGTCGGCTGTGTGAACCGGCCCGGAATCGTCACCCTGGAAAAGGGACAGGTTATTGCCGACGCTGTGGAGAAAGCAGGGGGCCTGACAGGAGATGCGGAGGCCGGAAGCATCAATATGGTTTATACGTTAACGGAGAATACCATGCTATATATTAAATCGAAAAAGGAATTGGAAGCGGAGCAGGAAGCCGCCGGAAATGCGGGGTCTGCCGTGGCGAAAGCCGCAGCCGGCGCGGGTAAAGCCGCCGCAAAAACCGCCGCGGACAATCTGGGGCAAGGAGCCGAACTCCTTAGCGGAAGCGGCGGCGGTACGGCAATCGCCAGCGGAGCAAACGGCGGCGCCGGTGCGGAAGGTAGCGGAAGTACCGGCGGTTTGAACGGTTCAGGCGAAAATAGCCGCATTAACATCAATACCGCGGATATCGCCGAACTGGACAAGCTTCCGGGAGTGGGCGAGGCAACGGCCAGGGATATTATCGCTTACCGGGAGAAAAACGGGCCTTTCCGGAAAGCCGAAGACGTCATGAAGGTGCCGCGGATCAAGCAAGCACGGTTTGACAGCATAAAGGATATGATCGCGGTAAATTAAAAAAGGGCAAACAAAAAGCCGGCCCTCGACAAAACCGGCTATTGTTATATATAAAAAGGAGGAAAACTTCAATTTCTATGTTACTATTATAAGCCTTTACCGTACAGAAAAAAATATCATTGTTATACGACATTTCAGAAAGGATGCCTTCTTTTTTTATGCAAAATCAACAAACGGGCTCTTTCAGCCGGCAAAGGGGAGCCTGGCAATGCGAGTACCGCAGAAGGGAAGGAAAATAATTGACCCAGAACACCAGTTCGGAATATAATAGTTCCGGAGGGTGTGATACAATGAATATGTATAGGTCTGATGTATTAGAAATACAGTGGGTGTGCGAGAAGCTTCAGGAATATGAGGTCCTGAACAATAAGCACGATAAGGGCTATAAGTATTTGCTGTCGGTCAGGAAGATGTTTCTCCAGCTGCTTCGCAGTTTTGTAGAGCAGGGGTGGGTGGACAGGATCCGTGAGGACGACATCCTGCTGGTGGACAAGTCCTTTATATTGCAGGAGTTTGAGGAAAAAGAGGCAGACCTTGTATACCGGGTGAAGCTGGACGGGAAAGAGGTTGTGTTCTATATCCTGCTGGAGCTGCAATCCTCCGTGGATCACCAGATGCCGTACCGCCTTCTGCTTTATATGCTCGCGATATGGAAGACCCTCCTCAAAGATGCCGGCAAGGAAGGCGAGCGGAAAGATTTCAGGCTGCCAGCTATTGTCCCATGCGTATTGTATAACGGCAAGGACAACTGGACGGTATGCCGGAGCTTCAAGGAAACCCTTGAAGCAAGCGAGCTTTTCGGTGACAATGTATTGGACTTCAAATACATTTTGTTTGATGTAAAACGATATGATGAAAACAGACTGCTGGAACTGGCGAACTTGATCGGAACGGTTTTTTTCATAGAGCAGAAGCCGGAATATGAGGCATTGGTGAAAAGGTTGGACCAGGCAATGGTGAAATTATCGAGACTGGAGCAAGAGGAGCAGGCGCTGTTTTTTACATGGTTCAAAAATATCATAATAAGAGGTATGCCCGCTGAAAAGGCGGAAGGACTGAAGAAGGCGATCGAGCAAAGCAAGGAGGGAACGGGTATGGTATACGCGATCGAAGAGGCGATACAGAAAGAGTTCCAGAGGCAATGGGAAGATGGGCTGGAAAAAGGCTTCGAGAAAGGTCTAGAGAAGACTGCGAGGAATCTTTTGAGTATGGGAATGACAGTGGAGCAGGTCGTCCGCGGGACAGAGCTGTCATATGAAAAAGTGCAGGAATTGAAAGCTCTTTTGGCGACAGGCGATTAACTATGCCGGAGTTTTAAATTGATCGATTGCAAATTATGCGCAGGCCAGCCGGTAAATGAATGGGAACCGGTCAACCGGTCATGGCCGGTAAAATGATAACGGACGCCACAAGATAGCCGAGCAAAATAAGCACGGCCGGCATGAGTACCGCTTTCAGGAACAGTTTGCGTGCCTTTTCCCGGCGCAGTTTCCGAAACCGCTTCATTCTTTTGTATCTCACAGACATCACTCCCGGCAGCTTTTGTAAAACGAACCATTTCCTATTTTACCACCGGTTTGCGGAAAAGGGCTATTGCCCGGAAATATTAAGGCGGAACGGTGGGGAGTGAAAGCGGGAAGGACAGGAAACAGAGAAACGGGGTACAGGGAGACAAGGAGCAAGGTGCCTTTTCACAGTCCGGCAAAAGCCGGGACAACTCACCTGACCTATGCCCTGTCCGCTATGCCCCAATGCCCAACTCCCCACGCTCCACGCCCCAGTCCCCTGTTCCGTCCCGGCTATGAAGGCATTCCTACTTTTTCAGGACGTCGAGCATTAGCCCGTCATATTCGCTGACGACGGCTTTTACGGCGTACAGGTTGTTCGTCAGGTAAACCGTGTCGTACCCTGCATCCTTCTCCGTTGCAACGATCAGGTTTTTTTGCCTCAGTTCCTTGAGCAGATAGGGGATATCCCTCGCATTGCCTCCGATATCCACGATGGTGAATTTGTCCATGTTTTACCGTCCTTTCCCGTTATAAGTGCTTTTTATGAATGAGCTTCTATCACTTGAGAGCCTTTTCCTTTTTGAACACAAACTTCCGTGCCCCGAAGAATGCCAGGTTGACGGTGGTCAGCAGGACCGAGATCGGATCGAAAGCCAGCTGCATCGGAATGATTCCGAGCTGCTCGGGGTTGTCGTCGATCAGGTAGGTCCAGGTGGAGGAAGGCGCTTTGAGTCCTTCTTTTGCCATGTCGATCCCGTCGGGCGTAATTTCTGCAACGGCCAGCACATCGACGATTTCCTGCTCGATGGTTTTCAGCAGCTCTTCATAGGCCTGGATCGCGGTCTTGTTGAATTCGCTGATCGGAATTTTCCCTGCTATGTGGACCAGATGAATGCTCTCCCTAGTATAGGAAAGGAAATCCAGATACTCCGTCCAGCAGTTGCTGATAAAATAAAGCGCCAGCTGCCATTCCGCCCGCATCAGCCCTCTTTCGCCGACAGTGGCAAGCAGCTGTTCATATCTTTCCGGCAGCCGTTTCCGGAAAATGCCCGGAAGCTTCCCGAACAGCACTTCGGTGCGCCACTGGAAGATCATCTGCCGCTGCCGCTCCATCAACACGTTGTATTTCTGCAGGGTCCTGCGGATCCGGAAATTCTGCCCCTCGATGATCCGCTGCGCGCGGGCCGTCTCACGCCGGATGATTTTGCTTTCCACCGGATCCGGACTGTTTTCCGGGAAAAGCTGCTCCGGGATCAACTCCTTCAACCGGTACTGCTTCATCAGGTCATCCTCCAGGCTGATGAAAAACCGGGTGGAGCCCGGATCCCCCTGGCGTCCGGCACGTCCGCGGAGCTGGTCGTCGATGCGCCTGCTTTCATGCTTGTTTGTGCCGATCACATAAAGTCCGCCGAGAGAGACGACCAGTTCATGCTCTTCTTCCCGTTCTCCCCCGAGCTTGATATCGGTACCCCTGCCGGCCATATTGGTGGATACGGTGACGGACCACGGCTGGCCCGCGTTGGCAATGATGCCGGCCTCCTGCTCGTCGTTTTTGGCATTGAGGACGGTACAGGAAACGCCGAGTTCCTTCAGCCTCCCAGCAAGCAGTTCGGATTCGCTGACGCTCCTGGTGCCGACAAGAATTGGCCTGCCGGTCCTGTGTACTTCGGCGATTTCTTTTACCAGGGCGTCCAGCTTGGCTTCCCAGTGGGTAAAAATAACATCCTCCCGGTCAACCCGGATGCACGGCTTATTGGTCGGAATGACCGCAACGCTCAGCCCGTAGAACTCTAGAAATTCTTCCGAGGAGGACCTGGCAGTGCCTGTCATTCCGGCGATCCGGGGGTACTGGCGGATGAAATTCTGCAGGGTGATGGAGGCGATGATCTGGCCTTTCGTATCGGCATAGATTCCTTCCTTCGCCTCTATGGCTTCCTGGAGCCCGTATGGCCACTGCCTGCTGTCGGCCACCCGGCCGGTGAATTCATCCACCAGTTCTATTTTATTATTGCGCAGGATATAGTCAATATCCTTTTTGAGCAGCGCGCGGGCATGCAGGGCATTTCCCGCATCGACCAGAAGCGGAAGATTTTTTTCGTCGTAAAGGTTCCCGCAGCCGAAGGTTTTTTCAATGATCCCAACGCCCTTATCGGTTAGGAATACATTACGCTCATATTCGTCCAGGCTGAAATCCTCACCGGGTTCAAGCCCTGCGATCACCGCGGCCATCCTGACCGGATCGATGCCGTGCTTCTTCTCGGTTTTGCCCGCGATCACCAGCGGGATCCTGGCTTCGTCGATGAGGATGGAATCCGCCTCGTCGATGACGGCGTAGTGGAAGGGCCTCTGGACCAGCTCGGCCGGATGTTCGGCAAGAAAGCCCCTCAGATAGTCAAAGCCGCTTTCCTTGGCCGTAAGATAGGTGATATCGGCGGCATACGCTTTTTTGCGCTGCTCCTTCGACATTCCTTCCTGCACGTATCCGACGCTCAGACCGAGGAATTCATAAAGGGGCCGCATCCATTCGGCATCCCTTCTTGCCAGGTAATCGTTGAAGGTCAGCACATGAACGCCTTTGCCGTAGAGCGCGTTCAAGTAGACCGGCGCGGTTGCCGCAAGCGTCTTGCCTTCGCCCGTCTGCATTTCGATCAGCGACCCGTAGTGTAAGGCTATGGCAGCCAGTAGTTGGACGTCATAGGGACGCATGCCGAGCTTGCGCGCGGACGCTTCCCGGACCAGGGCAAATGCCGGGACCAGTATGCTTTCAGCGGGGGTGCCGCTGGCGGCCTGCTGCTTCAATTCGGCCGACATTTCCTGAAGGGCGCTGTCGCTCAGGGCCCCGAGCTGGAGTTGGCCGATTTCCTCAACCAGGCGTCTGGCCGGATCAAGGTTCAGTTCGGTGGAATGGAGATCGATGCGACCTATTTTTTGAAACCAATTCCATTTACTATTATTATTCATATTGAAAGCCTCCTGTAATGATGTTCCGGGGCGGCGCGCAAAACGGCGGCCCGGTCGGCGACAGGCGGAAAACCTGTCCGGTCTGTTACAGGGAAGCGGATGCGAACGTTTTGAAACGATGATAAAGGATCAGCAGAAGGCTGCTGAAGAAAAACAGAATATCCAGGGATAGAATGAAGCGGGTCGATACGTGGGCGAAGGTGCAGACAAGCACAGCCGCAATGGCGGCAGCAAACGAGAACATGAAGAATGCAGCCTGGGCCGGCGAATTCTCAACGCAGAGGCCAAGCTCCTCCAGGAGCCTCAAGGTGCTCACTCCCGCATGCCTTACCCTGTACGCCGCCGTAAAAACGGCCGTTATTATTGCCAGCAACGGCAGAAACGAAAGAACAAACTGCAGCATAAGCCCTGCTTTCTTCACGGATTTCCAATTTATATCAAATCATAGCATGAATCGGCATTGATTGCAAGGCTCTGTTCAACCGCCGTATTCGGCAAAGGGAGCCGTTTACTGTATAAACGGCTCTACATTGTCCGGTACCGGAATATATTCGAAAAACTCATTCTGCGCATGATCGTCCACAAACGTGATCTGGCGCGATTTGACGGAGTCCAGGATTTTGAAGACGGTTTTTACGTCTCCGAATTCCACTTCAGGCGTCACCAGGATAGCTTCAGTGCCGGTATAGGCATTGTAGAAATTGAGCAGCTCATTGTAATAGCCTCTTTCCGGGGTGAAGGAAACCGTCTCCGACTTTCCGTCGTTATAGGTGATGCTGACCACCCCCGAGGTTTTGTCCTCGAGAAAGATCTGGCCTTTTGTGCCGAAGATCCGGAAGCCGACCAGGGGCTTCTGTGTTTCCATCCCCGAAGGATAGTACGTATACTGGCCGATCACATCATTTTTAAACTGAAGGTTGCAGTTCACGGACAAATAAGGGTTGTAATCCTGGGTCTGCGGTTTCCCGAACGCCTGGACGCATTCCACGTCGCCGAAGATATACCGGAACGCGGCAATATCATGAAGCGCCGCGTCCAGGAACGCTCCGCCGGGGAACCGCGGGTGCTGCCTCCATTCCGTTCCGGCATAGGTGTTGTTGCTCATGTCGCAGGGGAAGCAGGCGGCGTTGTTCCGGATGAAATAGACGATGCTGCCGATCCTTCCTTCGCTGACCAGCTGCTTCAAAATGTTGTTTTCGTCGCTGTAGCGGTAATTTTCCGCGATCAGAATTTTCAATTCCTTGTTGCGGGTCAGTTCCAGGTATTTTACCGCTTGCGTCATATCGGGCGCCATCGGCTTCTCGCAGATGAAGCTTTTTCCCTCGCCGGCCACGTCCTCCGAAACCTTGTAATTCTGGTCGATGGGAACCAGGATGTCTACGGCGTCGATGTCGCTTCTTTTAAGCATTTCATTATAGTCGCCGTATACGTTGCTTGGATCAAGATTGATTTTTTGCGCAAAGGTTTCCGCCTCCGCCCGGGTCCGGTTTGCCAGCGCCGCTATTTCGTATTTGTCCTTGAGCTCCTGCAATGCGGGATAATGCAGCCTTTCCCATGCCAGGCCCGTGCCGATAACGCCCAGTCTTATTTTCTTCATGGTTGTGCCTCCGTTTTTCTTTAGTGTTTGTATTCCGGTATTATTTGTATTCCGATGGATAATTATTAGCCGGTCGACAGGGCAATTCCAGGATGGCCTTCAATTCCCCGTCCATCCGCGAAAGGAATTCCGACAGCTTGCTCCGGTCCTTCAGGTCGCCGTAAAGGTTTATGCTGAAGGTCATTTTATCCCGGTAGCTGCTGACGGCCAACTGAAAATGCGGACGATATTTGATCGAGCCGCTTATGTAGGCATTGGAAACGGGGGAATCTTCAAATATCAGCTTTTCCGAATCCAGGACTCCGATGTTTGTCATGCAGATGTGGGGATTTTTCAGAAAACGCGCCAGGAGCCGATAGGCCAGAGCGCTTTTGAAAATGGCGAATGCCGCGTCCAGCTTCAGGAACGTGTTCAGGCCCAGCGAATTCTTCTTTTTGACCTCCATTTCGGAATGGACTTTGGCCAGGGTTTGATAAAAATCCTCGCCGGGGCGGACGACGGCACGCAGGATCACGGTGGAAGACAGGTTCGAAAGGGCATTGAAGCGGTTATCCTTTAAATATCTTCGCATATCGATCATGATGGGGATGTGGAGCGGCTTCCCGTCCAGATGCAGCATTGTGGAAAGCACGCGGAAATAGGCGGCCAGTATGACGTCGTTCACCGTTACACCATGTTGTTTGCAGATATCGCGGATTCCATCGTAGACTTCCGGCAAAATTTCACGGGTCAGGATGAAAGGAGACGCTTCCGCTCCCGTGCTCATTGGAAAACGGTACTTGCCTCCCTGGTTGTTATCCTTGCGGTTGAACAGGAGAATCCTGATTTTTTCGGTCGGGCGAAGCCCTGAAACGATTCCGCTGAAGCTCCTGTCCCCGTCGATGATGTAGTCCGGCACAAAATCAGGATCTTTCAGCAGCCGGGAATAGACCTCTGCCAGCAGATAGACGCATTGCTTCATCCCGGCACCGTCGGCAACCATGTGGTTCATCAGAACGGAAAGGGAGTCGCTTTCGGAGCGCAGCAGGCAAACCTTGACTTGAGGGCCGGTTTCTTCGTTTATCCTGGAACAGGTAAACCGCTCGAACGCTTCCGGATCCTCCGTTACGGCAAAGAGGTCCGTCCACCGCACCGGACCGGCATCCTCCCAATAGGAATTTCCGTTGTGATTCCGGTAAACCCTCGATAATATGGGCACGGTTTCGACCAATCGCCGGACGGCCGCTTCCATGACGGCTGCGTTGATCCTGCCCTCGAATTGGATCACACAGTGCAGTTGATGGTCGCTGAAGCCCGTTGTATGGTACAAGTACTGGAAATAGTCGAATATTTCTGCTTTGTATCTCATGGGGACCAACTCTTTTCATTCCGCTTTATTCCATTATACTATGTTGTTGAAGCGCGGTGTTGACATTGGCTGCAAATGGGTTATAATAAATAAAAGCTCATTTTATCATCCTGCGTTGAAGGGAAGAGTAGACTGTGCAATCCCTGCCAGAGAGAGACCGCCGCGGCTGGAAGCGGACTCGGGGGAAAACAGCCGAAGACCGCCCCGGAGCGGGAACGTTGATTACGTTATAATCGCAATAAGATTAAATAAGGGTGGAACCACGGGAGTAAGCTCTCGTCCCTTGCGGGGCATCAACAGTGCCGCAGGAGATGAGGGCTTTATTGTTTGCATGAAATGTCACAATGGAACGGATATTTATTTAAAGGAGGCGTGGATATGATCAAAATTACCTTGAAGGATGGAAGCGTAAAGGAATATAACGAAGGAACGACCGTTATGCAGGTGGCGGAAAGCATCAGCGCGGGGCTCGCAAGGGTTGCCCTCGCGGCGGAGATCGACGGCGCGGTAAAGGAGCTTTCGACCGTATTGGAGAAGGACTGCAGCCTGAATCTGCTCACCTTTGACAGCGAGGGGGGGAAGCATGCCTTCCGGCATACGGCGTCCCACATTATGGCCCAGGCGGTCAAAAGACTTTTCCCGGGTGCGAAGCTGGCCATAGGCCCGGCGATCGAGAACGGCTTCTATTATGATTTCGAGCTGGACCGCACCTTCCTGGCGGAGGATCTGGAAAAGATCGAAAAGGAAATGGAGAAGATCGTGAAGGAGGACCTTGCCCTGGAACGGTTTACCCTCCCCAGGAGCGAAGCGATCAAGTTCATGGAAGAGAAGGGCGAGCCTTACAAGGTGGAGCTCATTCAGGATTTGCCGGAGGATGCGGTTATTTCCTTCTACAAACAGGGCGAATTCACCGACCTGTGCGCAGGACCTCATGCTCCAACCACAGGAAAGATCAAGGCGTTCAAGCTGACGCAGGTGGCAGGCGCTTACTGGCGCGGCAATGAGAAGAACAAAATGCTGCAGAGGATATACGGCACCGCGTTCGCTAAAAAGAACGAGATGGAAGAATACCTGACCATGCTGGAGGAAGCGAAAAAACGCGACCACAACAAGGTGGGCAGGGAGCTTGAATATTTCACGACGGTGGACTACATCGGACAGGGCTTGCCGATCCTGATGCCCAAGGGCGCAAAGGTCATCCAGCTCCTGCAGCGGTTCGTGGAGGACGAAGAGGAAAAACGCGGCTACCTGCTGACGAAGACCCCGTTCATGGCAAAGCGGGAGCTGTATAAGATATCGGGCCACTGGGACCATTACAGGGATGGCATGTTCATCATGGGGGACCCGGAAAAATTCGAGGACGAGAAGGAAGAAATCTTTGCCCTGCGTCCGATGACCTGCCCGTTCCAGTTCCAGGTCTACCTCAACAGGCTCAGGAGCTACCGCGAGCTGCCCATGCGTTTCAATGAAACCTCGACCCTTTTCCGCAACGAGTCCTCCGGCGAAATGCACGGCTTGATCCGCGTCCGGCAGTTTACCATCTCCGAGGGCCACCTGGCCTGCATGCCCGAACAGCTCGAAGAGGAATTCGCAGGCTGCATCGATCTGGCGATCTTCATGCTGAAGGCCGTAGGGCTGGATTCCGACGTATCCTACCGCTTCTCCAAGTGGGACCCCAACAACAAGGAGAAGTACATCGGCACCGAGGAGCAGTGGAATGAAGTCCAGGGCCGTATGCGGGAAATCCTGAACGACCTGAAGATCCCCTATACGGAAGCGGACGGCGAGGCCGCGTTCTACGGACCGAAGCTGGACATCCAGATCAGGAACGTACACGGCAAGGAAGATACGCTGATCACTGTACAGATCGACTTCCTGCTGGCCGAAAAATTCGGTATGGAATATGTGGACCGGGATGGGCAGAAGAAGTACCCGTACGTGATCCACAGGACCTCCATCGGCTGCTACGAAAGGACGCTTGCCCTGCTGATCGAAAAATATGCCGGAGCGATGCCTACCTGGCTGGCGCCCGTGCAGGTCAAGCTGCTTCCGATCATCGACAAGCACCACGCGTATGCGAAGGAAGTCCGCGATGCGCTCCAGGCCAGCGGAATCCGGGTGGAAACCGATCTGCGCAACGAAAAGATCGGCTACAAGATCCGGGAGGCGCAGATGGAAAAGGTACCCTACATGCTGGTCATCGGCGACAAGGAAACGGAAAACAGGCAGGTCGCCGTCCGGTCCCGCAAGGAGGGCGACTTGGGCGCGATGGCCCTGGACGCCTTTATCGAGAAGATCGTGAAGGAAGTCAAGGACCGGGTTCTGTAACAGCCGAATTGCAATATTATAAAAATCGACAGGACAGTTTTCTTCCGCCCGCAAGCGGGGAGAACTGCCCTTTTTTCGCGCGTATTTTCGTTTTTCGTGCCTTCGCGCGCATCCGGCTTTTCGGTTTTTTATCCTGCTTTTCGTGCAGTTGACATACGGAACCGTTCGGATATAATGGATTAAGATGCGAGCTGTAAAGCAGGCGTTTACAGAGGAGCAATTCGCATTTACGGAGGAGGAATTCGATGAGCAAAGCGGACAAGCTATTCATTGATATGTGCACGGACATACTGGATAACGGCTACTCTTCGGAGGGGCAGGTCGTCAGGGCCGTTTGGGACGACGGACAGCCCGCCCACACGATTAAAAAATTCTGCGTGGTCAACCGGTATGATCTTTCCGAAGAATTTCCGATCCTGACCTTGCGTCCCACCAACCTGAAGGCGGCAATCGACGAGCTTCTCTGGATCTGGCAGCGCAAGTCCAACAACGTCCATGATCTCAACAGCCATATCTGGGACAGCTGGGCCGATGAGACCGGTTCCATCGGAAAGGCCTACGGCTACCAGCTTCAGGTCAAGCATAAATACAAAGAGGGCGAATTCGACCAGGTGGACCGGCTGTTGTTCGACCTCAAGAACAATCCGTACAGCAGGCGGATGATTGTCAATCTATACAACCACAGCGACCTGCATGAGATGAATCTTTATCCTTGTGCATATAGCATGACCTTCAATGTAACCGGCAACAAGCTGAATGCAATACTGAACCAGCGCTCACAGGATGTCCTGGTGGCAAATAACTGGAATGTGTGCATGTATTCCATACTGGTACATATGATGGCCCAGGTGAGCGGGTTTGAAGCAGGCGAATTTGTGCATGTCATAGCCGACGCCCATATATACGACCGGCATATTCCGCTGGTCCGCGAGCTGATCGCCCGCCCGGCCTTCGACGCGCCGAAGCTGGTCATCAACCCGGAAGTAAAGGATTTCTACGCCTTCCGGGTGGAGGATTTCGTGCTGGAGAATTACCAGCGGGGACCGCAGATCAAGAATATTCCCGTTGCCGTGTAAAAGCCGGCGGAGCGGTCCGGCGAAGCGGGCCGGTATTTGCGGGATTTGTGGCAGCATTGCGTATGGTGGCGGTTTAAAGGAGAAACAGGATGAAAGCGATATTATCGGCGGATTTGAACTGGGGGATCGGCTGCGGAGGCAAGCTTCTCCAGCGGGTGCCGGAAGACATGAAGTTCTTTATGAATATGACCACCGGAAAGGCTGTCGTGATGGGAAGGGAGACCTTTGAGTCCCTGCCCGGAATGCAGCCGCTGAAGGACAGGGTCAACATCGTATTGACAACAAAAGGCCGATATGAGGATGAACGGCTGATCATATGCCGTTCCGCCGGCGAGCTTTACAGGGAGCTGCCAAAGTACGATACGGACGATGTATTTGTCATAGGCGGCGAATCGGTTTACACCCAGCTTCTGCCCTACTGCTCCGAGGTATACGTTACGCGGTTTGAAAAGACGTTCGAGGCGGACAGGCATTTCCCGAATCTCGATCAAATGCCGGGCTGGCGGCTGGAGACCGAAAGCGAACAGCACTTTTACAAGGAAATGGGCTTCCGGTACCGGAAATATGTCAATACCGCGGTTGCCGATTTGAAGCTGCTGATATAAAGCTGCCGGTTTAAAGCCGGTTTAAAGTCGTCAATTAAAAGTTGTCAATTTAAAGTCGTCAATCAAAATAGAGGTCCGGTTATGCTGCGAGAACATCTGAAACGCCTGTCTGACAGGATCAAAAAAATGGTTGCCGGAAAGCTGGCCAACAAGCTGATCCTGATTTTGTCCCCGTCCGTGGCGGTCTTTATCATCCTGCTCATTTTTATTTCCTATACCCGGACCACGGAAACCCTGAAAAATGATTTCGTGGAGAACAACAAAAGCATTTTGAAGCTGGTCAGCCAGAATTTTGACAATTACATGGACCAGATCGACGAATTTTCCCTTACGCCGCGGATGGACGTGTCGGGCCGGTTCATGAAGCTCCTCCCGCTGAAGGAGCACGATTACGAAAGCGACAGCTACCTGGACGAGCAGATCGTCAACATGTTCAATACGAGGCAGGACGTAGAGCAAATGAGGCTGTACATCCCGGCCTGCGGCAAGGAAAAGTACATATCCCGGTCCTTTCCGAAGGTTCGGAACAACACCGACGTCGATTTCCGGCAGGAAACATGGTACAAGGAATCGGTCCGCGGCATCTATTACCGGTGGGTGGAGCCGGGACGGCAGAATACCGGCAATGGGGCCGGCGAGGGGAAGAAGGTTCTGCTTACGTTTTACCGGGCGCTGATCAATATTCCGGACCAGCGGCCCCTTGGGGTGATCGCCATCTCACTGAACTATTCCCAGATCAACCGGATGATCCGGGGGGAATACACGCAGAACGGCGAGATCATCTGCATCCTCGACCGGAACAACAAGGCCATGTACTGCAGCGACAGCGGCTTCCAGGACAATCCGGCCCTTGCGGACCTGTTCCGGGGCGAGGGGAAGGCTTCGGCTTCCGGCGACTTTTACACCAAAATCGGCAGCAGCAATTACCTGGCCGTATATACAACGTCGGACAACCTGGAATGGAAAGCGGTCAAGCTGATTCCGGTCAACATGCTCAATGAAAAGGTCCGTGAAACAAGAAATATCAGCATTCTCCTGGCCATCCTGTTCATTGTGATCTTCACGCTGTTGATCATCTTTGTATCGACCCTGATCACGGGGCCTCTCCGGAGGCTTTCCCGGCAGATGGACAAGGTCGGCGGCGGTAATTTCAAAACGAAGGCCCAGGTAAGGGGCGACGACGAGATCGCCCATCTGGCTCACAAGTTCAACGACATGGTGGAACAGGTCGATGAGCTGGTAAGTGAAACCTATATGGCGCAGATTAACGAAAAAACAGCCCGGCTGAAGGCATTGGAGGCCCAGATCAATCCCCATTTCATCTATAATTCGCTGCAGGCCATATCCGCAAAAGCAGTGGTCAGCGGAAGGAAAGACCTGAGCAGGATGATAGAAGCTCTGGCGTACAATCTCCGGTATTGCATCAAAGGCGGCGACATGGTCAAGGTTTCGGACGAAATCGCCCATATGGAGAATTTCCTGATCCTGCACAAGGCGCGGTTTGAAGACCGGCTGTCCGTTGAAATCGTTGTGGAGGAAGGCACCCCGGACATCATCGTGCCGAAGCTTTCCGTCCACACCCTGGTGGAAAATTCCATCAAGCACTGTCTTGAACAGATGACGCAGTCCATTTTGATCCGGATCCACGCCTATGCGGGGGATGGCAATATCACGATCAGCGTCTCGGACGACGGGCCCGGCATGACCCCGGAAAGGCTGCAGCAGGTGCTGGAAGAGCTGGAGGATCCCAGATGGCTCGAAAAGCCGGAGGAGAGCATCGGGCTGAAAAACCTCAATGCAAGGCTGAAGCTGATGTATGGAAACGAGGCCCATCTGGAGCTTGAGAGCAGTCAAAACATCGGAACGGAAATCCGGATCATTTTGCCCGCAAAGCAGTAATTGCCGCGGCGGATATTGCAGAGAGGTGGAATCGAGTGTACAAGGTATTGATTGTAGATGATGAAAAGCCGGTCAGAACGGTAATCCAGGCACTGGGCAAATGGGAGCGGCTGAAGGTCGATACCGTTTACGAAGCCCCGGAAGGGGAAAGCGCGCTGGGAATCATGCGGCAGAACAAGCCGGACATCGTGTTTGTGGATATGAAGATGCCCAATATGAACGGCATGGATTTTCTTCATATTGCCTCCGAGGAATTTCCGGATTCGAAATACATCGTCGTCAGCGGCTACGACGACTTTGAATATGCAAGGCAGGCCATCCGGGCGGGGGTTCTGGACTACCTGCTCAAGCCGGTGATCGAAGCCGAGCTGGACGAGGTCCTGCAAAGGGCGGTCAGCCTGCTGGAGAGCGACAGGCTGAGCAGACCGGGCGATCTCCTGGGAAGCTTCCATTCCAACCTGAAAGGCGGCGCCAAAGCCTATTTGTATGAAATCAAGGACTATATCGACCGCAATTTCAGCGAAGACATCCGGCTTACCTGCTTCTCCGACCGGTATTATCTCAGCAAGGAGTACCTTTCGAAGCAATTCCGGGAGGAGTTCGGCTACAATATCTATGAGTATGTCCTGAAGGTACGGATGGACAAGGCGCAGATCCTTCTGGCCGAACCGGGCGCCAAGATCCAGGATATTGCCGAGTATCTGGGCTACAAGGACAACAACTACTTCAGCAGGGCTTTCAAGGCCTACTTCGGAGTTTCACCCACCGAATACCGGGAGAATTCCTCTTCCCGGTAAGGAGCCACCGGAACTAATTTTCCAATTGTTCCGAATTGTTCATTTTTGTACATCAACTCCTTCATTTTTTTGCATTCAGGTGGAGTTCCGTCCCTGCTACTATTTTATTGTCAGCCCGTTCGGGCACTATTAAAAGGAGGTTCGGTTATGAAAAAAGTCTTATCGATTCTCATCTGTCTGGCACTACTGGCAGGTCTTATGGCAGGGTGCGGAGCCGCAAAGGAAGAAACGGCGTCCACAACTCCCGCGGCGACGACGGCGGAAACGGCCGCTCCGGCGGATTCGGCACCACAGGAAGAGGCCAAAAAGGAACCCGTGACCCTCAAGCTCTTTTTCTACAGTCCGGAGCTTACCGAGCAATACAACGACATGTCCAAGGCCTACAATGAAGAGACGGGAAATACGCTGGACATAACGGTTTTGCAGAACGACTATACCACGGTTCTCAGCGCGAAACTCAATTCCGGCGATATTCCGGACGTCTTCATGAGCAGTGCTTACGCAGACAACTCTACCTACAAGGATTACATCTATGACCTCACCAATGAGGATTTCATTCAGCAGATCGAGCCGACGGCCCTTACGGGTGTTACGGTGGACGGAAAGATAACGGGCTATCCCTTCCTGGTCCAGTCCCATTCGTTTATTTACAACAAGAAGCTGTTTGCCGACGCAGGAATCACAACCCTTCCGAAAACCATCAAGGAATACGAGGCGGTCTGCGAACAGTTGAAGGCGAAGGGCATACAGCCGTTTGCCACAGGCTACAAGGAATGGTGGGTGCTGCCGCAGACGGCATGGCAGATCCTTGCTCCGGTCAAAGATAACTACGGCGGAGATTATGCCAAATTTGTAGAGGCTTTGAATACCGGCGCGCTTAAGTTCAAAGACATAAAAGAAATGAGCAACGTGTTCGACATGCTGGACCTGATCAAGAAATACGGCGGCAGCAAGCCCATGGAATCCGACTTCAACGATCAGACCTCCTCCTTCGCCGCAGGCAAGGTAGCCATCATCCACCAGGGCAACTGGGCGGAAGACACCATTGTCAAGGCGAATCCCGACATTCAGCTTGGATACCTGCTCGGACCCGTTGGCGACGACGGCGCGAAGGCCGGGATCATGTACGACTCCAACCAGACCCTCCGGGTGGCAAAGGACAGCGCAAACCTGCAGGGCAGCCTGGATTGGCTGAGATGGCTCACCACCAGCGAATACGGCAAGAACTGGATACCCGGAAAGATTAAGCAGATGTCCCCCATCAAGGGCGCGCCCGCCGCTGCCGCACAGCTTGCGGCTGAAACAACGAGCCTGCTTTCGGCAGGGACCCCGGCGTACTCCTGGTACTACCAGAGGTTCCCCTCCGGCGCGGAGCAGGGCCTGGGAACGATCCTCCAGGGCTACTGCGCAGGCGGCAAGACCAGGGACCAGATTCTCGACGAACTGGACGCTTATTACCAGAACTTACTGAAGGGCGCTCAATAGCGGCCTTTGCAGGAGGGGCCGGAAGGCGCAGGCTTTCCGGCCCTATTCCGGTGCCCGCCCGACCGGGGCGGCAACGCGATTGGAAATTGATCCGGAAGAGGGGATGAGAGGGTGCGGTCAAAGAAAGCCGGTTTGTTGAAAGGACTGGAATTCGCAGGGTTTACGCTTCCTGCCGTTGCATTGATAGTACTGTTCGTGGAATTGCCGTTTATTATGAGCATCATGTATTCCTTCACCAAATGGAACGGCCTGGACAAGGTTCCGAAATTCATTGGGCTTCAAAATTACGCCGATATCCTCGCCGACCGGGCGATGCAGTCGGCACTGGTATTTACGCTGCTGTTTACGGTCGTGATGGTTATTGCTACCAATATATTCGCAATTCTGCTGGCGGTCCTGCTGGATGGCAATATCAAAGGGAAAAACTTTCTGAGAGCGGCTTTCTATATTCCCAATATTATCAGCCTCATCGTCATCGGCTATATCTGGAGATTTGTCTTTTCCGAGGCGTTCGAATCCTTGTACAATCTGACGCATGCCGGGATCTTCGAAATCAGTTGGCTGGGAGACGCCAAATTCGGCTTTATCAGCATCGTGCTGGTTTCCGTATGGCAGGCCCTTGGCTTCTATATGGTGATTTATATCGCGGGCTTGCAGACGGTGCCGAAGGACGTGATCGAAGCCACCTATATCGACGGCGCCGGGCCGGTCAGAAGGTTTTTCGGCGTGACGCTGCCGCTGATCATGCCGTCCGTGACCATATGCGTATTTTACTCCCTTTCCAATGCGCTGAAAACCTTTGATGTGATTTTCAGCCTGACCTATGGAGGACCCGGGACTTCTACCACCAGCATTGCGCTGGACATTTACAAGACGGCCTTCAGTGAGAACCGCTTCGGCTACGGTACTGCGAAATCCGTTGTTTTGTTCTTGCTGATCCTGGTTATTACAGTGCTTCAGGTCACCGCGTTCAAGAAGAAGGAGGTGGAGGCATGAAGAACAAGCTGCCGGGCTACCTGCTGACCGCTTTGCTGTTTATTCTGGCCCTGATTTTCCTTTATCCGCTTTTCCTGGTCGTCATCAATTCCATGAAGACCTTCCAGGAGGTGGTGACGGATGTGGTGGCGCTGCCGGCCAAACCCGCCTTTGAGAATTATGCCAAGGCTTTTGAATTGATGAAATATCCCAATCTGTTCCTCAATACGCTTATCGTGACGGTCATTGGGGTTTCGGGGATTATTCTCGTCAGCTCCATGGCGGGCTATAAGCTTTCCAGGACAAAAACGGGCTATAGCTGGCTTCTGTTTATCGTTTGCATTGCACCCATGATGATCCCGTTCCATTCCTTCATGATCTCGCTGGTCAAGGTGGCGAAAACCCTTCACCTGATCAATTCCATCTACGGGCTGGGCGTGATCTACTGGGGACTGGGCGCGCCGCTGGCGCTGTTCATGTATCACGGCTTTGTCAAGACGGTTCCGAAGGAACTGGACGAGTGCGCGCTGATCGACGGCTGCCCGCCCTTCAAAGCCTATTTCCGGATCATCTTCCCGCTGCTGAAGCCGGTTACCATATCCGTCATCGTGCTGAACATGATGTGGATCTGGAACGATTTCCTGCTTCCGCTGCTGATGCTCAGCGGGAGCCAGAAGAGCAAGACGCTGCAGATCGCGGCATATGGCTTTTTCGGGCAGTACAAGATCGAATGGCATTATGCCATGGCCGGGGTTTTGATGACCATCATCCCGCCTGTTGTCGTGTTCCTGGTCCTGCAAAAGCATATCATAAAGGGCATGGTCGCCGGAGCGGTGAAGAGCTGATATTGCGCAAAGACAGGCGATGCGGAGGACGGCACGACAGCTCTGCCTTGTGAAAGAACGACCGGCTCTGCTATAATGGATTCCAGAGGAGAACCATATAAGCGATATGAGCACGGCAGTCTATTATCGAACCGAGCACGCAGAGTTGATCCATCTCCGGGGACACACCTCGCCATACCCGCCCCACAGCCATGTTTCCGTTTACACTGTCGGAGTGGTGCTGGAAGGGACTTTGGAGCTGCGGCAGGGAAATGAAAAACGGGTGGTGAAAAGCGGAGAGTTTTTTGTGATCTCTCCTTATGAGGTACACTCCATTTTACCTTGCGGCGAGGTGGACATGATTTCCGTCTGCATCCGCAGGGACCTTGTTTCGGGAAAAGAAGGCCTTTCGCCGGAGGCTGCTGCGGATGTGGTTTTTCCGCTGCTGCAGGCCGCCGACCCGGGCGAAAACGCACGGCAGTTGATCCTGCGAGGGATGGACTGCCTTTTCTTGTGCTGCCGTTCTTCCTCCTTTCCGTCGTCTCTCCCATCTCCCTGCTGCGAATATGTCGCCGAAATCCGCAGCCTGCTGGAACGGCGGCCGGACGACGCGCCGGGGACCGGCCTGCTGGCGCGGGAAGCCGCGGTTTGCAAGGACCAGTTGATCCGGCGCTTCAAGAAGGAAGTAGGGCTGACGCCCCGGAAATTCCAGCTTCAGAACCGCGTGCGGATGGCCCAGCGCCTGATCGAAAAGGGCAGGCCCATTACGGAAGTGGCCCAGGCCACGGGATTCTACGACCAGAGCCACTTTGACAGGCAGTTCCGCCACATGCTGGGCATGTCCCCCGTAAAATACCGCAAATCGGTGCGCGATGTGGACGCGGAGCCGCAGCGGTCAGCACAGGGCGGGCATGAACTTTGCGAAGAGGAGAAGGCCGTCGCCTCCGGCACGCACGCTATGCTCGGAAGACGCCGGGAAGATTGAAATCGTTCCGGGACTGTATTGCAGCTCCACGCCATCATTTCTACAAATACCGTTCCCATCGATCACTTCATGGGTTTCCAGTTGAGTCGGATGCACATGCTTGCCGATCTCTTTTCCTGGCGCGATGCGCACAAGGTGGTAGCTGAACCTGCCGTCCGTGTCCTTGGCAGTGATGAGGTGCTTGAGTTCCACCCCTTCAAAGACGGCGTGCCCGGACCAGGGGATGCCGGCAAAATCCCTTTCGCCGGAGGGAAGGCGCAGACGCCCGTTTATAAAAGCTTCGCAAGTCTTATTCATGACCTCTCTCCATTCTCTGTGTTCTACTGTTTTTGTTGAGTACGTCTCATTTTTTTCGTGTTTTCAGCATATCAAAACAGAAGAGCGGTTCCTTGTAAAATATCGATATTTATTATTGACAAATGTTATAACATATGTTTTACTAATAATAGAACAATTACAAATGTCATAACATGTGTCAAATAATAAATCTAGTGCAGAATAGAGGGATATTTGTGCAGAAGACAATGAAAAGGTCTGCTATTTTACTTGTTGCCGGCATTATCATGCCAATTATTCTGATCCTGGCTGCCGTACTGCAGTGGAAGGAGATCATACCCCTCGCCCTGTGGATCAATTGGGTTTGGCTCGCTGCACTGGCCGTATGGCTGTTTATAAGCTTCAGGAGAGCAGCCGCCGGGGCGGACGCTTTGCGGGAAGAAACGGACAAGGAGTTGTCCGGCAGAACGGGGCGATTAAGCGGAAATGTCCTGGGTATCGCAAATCTGACGGAGCATCTCGATCTTTCTCTAAAAGACATATCAAGCGGGTCGGAAAGCATATCGGCCGCATCCGAATCCATTGCGGCGGGGGCGGCGTCCCAGGCATCGGATGTGGAGGGCTTTTCCTCCTTCCTGGCGGACCTGGTGAGGCGGCTCGAAGCCCTGTCGGAAATTTCCGCGGGATTGGCGGAAGAGGGGGACAAGACCAAAACGGCGAGCGAGGCGGGAGCCGGAAGCCTCAAGGAATTGCTGGCGAACAACGAAGAGCTTGGGAAGGTCATGGAGGATATTATTTCGAAGATATTCGCCCTGACGAAGCAGGCGGACAACATCTCCAAAGTAACGAGCGTGATTTCCGCAATCGCGGAGCAGACAAACCTGCTTTCGCTGAACGCTTCCATTGAAGCAGCCAGAGCGGGCGAATCCGGAAGAGGGTTTGCCGTCGTCGCGGAAGAAATCCGCAAGCTGGCCGAACAGAGCCAGGCCGCCAGCAGGGACATCGGAAGCATGATATCGGTGGTGTCCGGGGATCTGGCCCAGGCCAAAGCGGCTATCGACAGCTCCAGGGAAGTGTTTGACAGACAGCGGGTTTCTGTTGCCGCCTCCGGGAAGGCCTTCCAGAATATCGGCAGCTTCATCAACAGCTCCATGGAGCAGCAAGCCATTTTCTCCAGGGAATTCGCCAACCTGTACCAATTGAAGAATCAACTGAGCGAATCCATCGAAAGCATTGCATCCGTGACGCAGCAGTCCGCCGCAACCACGCAGGAGCTTGCTTCGCTGACCATGAGCCAGTCCAGCTCCACCACCAGCCTCGTTGACATCGTGGCGGATCTGAAAAACAGGGTCAGGGCGGTCATTTCCGACGAGGGGCTGGAACTGTCCGACGGGATGAATTCCGGCAAAAAGAAGGTCGCCATGGTGTTCTGCTGGGAGCATCCTTTCTATGTGCCCGCCATCGATTCGGCATTGCGGGCGGCCAAAAAGCATAATGTGGATATTGAAATCTATTCTCCCAAGCTGCAGGAGGCCGGCGAACAGATCCGGGTCCTGAAGGAACTGGAGGAAAAAGGGGTGGACGCGGTAGCCATCAGCCCCAATGACGACGCAGAAATGGCAAGGACGATCAATCATGCCGTGGACAGCGGCATAAAGGTCATCTGCTTTGATGCGGATTCTCCCCAGAGCAAACGGCTGGGAATGATCGAGACAAATGGCGTCAACGGCGGCAAAGTGGCTGCCAGGGCGGCCGCAAAGCTTCTTAAAAACAAGGGGAAGGTCATTGCCAACGTCTGGAGCGATATGAACAAGACCATCATACAGGACCGCGCAAAAGGGTTTACGGACGAGATCGGCGCCATAGCCGGCATGAAGGCCGTCACGGTGGCGCTGCCTGCAAACCCGCCGGACCTGGAAGCGGAAAAGTGCATCAAAAAGGTTCTGGAGGAGCATGCCGACGCGGGGCTCGTTTATACGACCAATCTGATGTGGGGCCTGCGGTTCGCCCGGTATTTCAAGAAGTATAAAGTGGATAAGAAGCTCATCACTTTCGACTGTGACAAGGAAATGGGCAGATATATACAGGAAGGCATTGTGCAAACGGCAATAGCACAAAGGCAGTTCATCTGGGGAGAGATCGCGGTGAAGTGGATGGCGGACGCGATACAGGGCAAGGCGATTCCGAAATATGAAGATACCGGCACCTACGAGGTTAATAAATCTAACCTGAGCATTTTTGAAAACAGGCTGACATGAGGAAACAGGCTATCACGAAGGATCAGGCTGTTACGGGGGCTCAGGCGGTCATGAGGGACCAGACTGCAACGAGGAGCAGGGTGCTTCTGGTCAGCGACCTGGACGGCACTCTCCTGGGCCGGGACAGGCAGATCAGCGAAGAAAACCGGCGTGCCATTGTTGATTTTGTGGAAAAGGGTGGTATATTTACAATAGCTACAGGACGGAGCTTTGTCGGCGTTGAGAAATTCCTGGAAGCCCTACCGATCAATGCTCCGGCGATCCTTTTCAACGGAGCGGTGATTTACGACTTCCAGAAGGAACAGCTTTTGTATGAAAGCACCATGGACGAGGAAATCGCGGACTTGCTGGAAAACTTGCATTCCTTGTTCCCGGAAATGGGGATGGAAATTTTCAACCGGGAGGACATTTACCTGATCCGGGAAAATGATGTGACGGTGGAGCACCGCAAAAGACAGCCGTTTTCCGACAGAACTTTTCCGATCCGCGGGGTGCCGGGTCCCTGGTACAAGGCATTGCTTGCGTGGGAGCCGGAAAAGCTGGCCGAGGTCGAGAGATATCTGGACGGCTTGAACAAGCCGTTTCACTATCTCTATACGGAGAAGGACATGATCGAGATCGTCGGACGGAATACGTCCAAAGGGATCGCCCTGGAAAAGCTGGCAGCCCTGGTCGGCTGCGAAGCTTCCGAAGTGATTGCGATGGGCGACAACCTGAACGACCTGGACATGATCGAAAAAGCGGGAACGGGAATCGCCGTCGAGAATGCCCACGACCGGGTAAAAGCAGCGGCGTCGCTTTGCTGCCGCCATCATGACCGTCACGCCGTATCCCAGGTGATCGGCTGGATACAAGACAATTTGGTGTCTGAGGAAAAGACCTGGGGAAAATTTGGATAGAACAGGAGCTTGATTTGAGATGAAACAGTTGGATCAATTAACCGTGAACACCATTCGGATTCTGGCCGCAGAAGCCGTACAAAAAGCCAATTCGGGCCACCCGGGGCTTCCCATGGGAGCGGCCCCTATGGCATATGCCCTGTGGGCGGAGCAGTTGAAATTCAATCCCCAAAATCCCAAATGGGCGGACCGGGACCGGTTCATCCTTTCCGCAGGGCATGGCTCCATGCTTTTGTATACCCTGCTTCACCTTTTCGGATACGATCTGCCCATGGAAGAACTGAAGAGCTTCCGGCAGTATGGAAGCAAAACGCCGGGGCATCCCGAGTACGGGCATACCGTGGGGGTTGAGGTCACCACGGGCCCCCTGGGACAAGGACTGGCAAACGGCGTCGGCATGGCAATGGCCGAGGCCTATCTGTCCGCCAAATTCAACCGCCTGGACGGTAAAATCGTGGATCATTATACCTTTGTCCTTGCCGGAGACGGGTGCCTTATGGAAGGGGTTTCCGCCGAGGCGGCCTCCCTTGCGGGTACGCTGGGACTTGGCAAGCTGATCGTGCTGTACGATTCAAACTCTATTACCATAGAAGGAAGCACCAGCATTGCCTTCCGGGAGGATACGGCAAAGCGTTTTGAAGCTTACGGCTGGCAAGTGCTGAAAATACATGACGGAAACGACACGGACGCGATCGGTAATGCCATAAAAGCCGCGAAGCAGGAGCTGTCAAGACCGACTCTCATTGCGGTAACGACGGAAATAGGCTATGGCTGTCCCGCCAAGCAGGGGAAGGCTTCCGCCCACGGAGAACCGCTGGGGGCGGAAAATCTGACGGCAGCAAAGCAAACTCTCGGCTGGCAGTATGAGGAGCCCTTCCATGTGCCCCAGGAGGTAAAAGAGCATTTAAGCCGCACAGCGGATAGAGGGAAGAAGGCGGAAGGGGATTGGAATGCGCTTTGGACGGAATACAGGAAGAAGTATCCCGAACTCGCCGCAGAGTGGACATTGTGGCATTATGAAGGGCTCGCGGAGGATTTGAACCTGCTGGGCAGCCCCGAATTCTGGCAGTCCGGCGAAAAAGCGAATGCGACCCGCTCCTCGTCGGGGGACGTTTTGAACCGTCTTGCCCAAAGGATCCCGAATCTGATCGGCGGCTCGGCGGACCTGGCGCCTTCCAACAAGAGCTATATGAACGGTCGGGGAGATTTTTCACCGGAGGATCCTTCCGGTTCCAATCTCCATTTCGGCGTAAGGGAACATGCCATGGCGGCCATTGCCAACGGACTGACGCTGCATGGCGGTTTAAAGGCTTATATATCCACCTTCTTCGTTTTCTGCGATTATATGAAGCCGTCCATGAGGATGGCCGCACTTATGGGACTCCCGGTGATTTATGTCCTGACCCACGATAGCATAGGGGTCGGGGAAGACGGACCGACGCACCAGCCGGTAGAGCAGCTTGCTTCCTTGAGGAGCATACCCAATTTTACCATATTCCGCCCCGCGGATGCGAAGGAAACCGCCGCCGGATGGTATGCCGCGCTCACCAGAAAAAAGTTGCCGACAGCGCTTGTGCTCACCCGGCAGAACCTTCCCCAGTATGCGGAGACCGGGAAGGAAGCCCTGAAAGGCGCATATATCCTGGCGGATTCCGCAAAGTCCGAACCGGATATCCTCCTGATGGCCTCCGGCTCCGAAGTGCAACTGGTTTATGAAGCGGGCAAGAGGCTTCATGCAGCCAGCATTAATGCGAGGGTGATAAGCATGCCCTCCTGGGAGCTCTTTGAAGAGCAGACGGAGGAGTACAAGGAAAGCATCCTTCCGAAGAAGGTGCGCGCAAGGCTGGCGGTGGAAGCCGGGGTGTCCTTCGGCTGGCAAAGGTATACGGGGCTTGACGGGGATATTCTTTCCATCGACCGGTTCGGCGCTTCCGCCCCGGCGGAAAAGCTGTTCGAGAAATTCGGGTTCACCGTGGAGAATGTAATGAAAAAGGCGATGGAACTTTTGAAAAAGGGATGATTTCAAAAAGGGTGGCTAAAAAGGACTAATCCAAAAGGGCTAACTAAAAGAGGCCGGCTGAAAAGAGCTGATCAATTTTCCGGGTGCCCGGAACAACAGATATATAAAGGAGAGGGATCAAGATGGATTTGAGCACGATTGACAGGATTGTAAAGGAAATATTGGACGAAAGGGTAAAGCAGAACGGTTCAAATACTGCGGCTGCCAATCCGGCTGCGGGAAAGTACGGAAGCAATGGGGCGGACCAGGGAGCCTTTGACGAAAAGCTCGCCGCTGTCATGGAGCATTCCATGATCCGGCCGGATGCCACGCCCGCGATGGTCAGGCAGTTCTGCGAAGAGGCCGTGAAATACAAGTTCCGCAATGTAGCGGTGCCGGCGTGCTTCACAGCCATGGCGTCCGAGCTTCTCAAGGGCACCGGCGTGAGAGTGTCCACCGCGGTTGCCTTTCCCATGGGGATTGCGTCTACGCAGACAAAGGTCGCCGAAACCCTGGAGGTTATTGAAAACGGCGCTACGGAAATCGATCTTCCTGTCAACGTCGGAATGGTCAAGGCCGGCGAACTGAAGGCCATCAAGGAGGATATCGGGGCCGTTGTAAAGGCAGCGGACAAAAGAGCCCTGGTCAAGGTGGTCGTCGATCTGGGCCAACTGACCGAGGAGGAACGGATCAAGGTTTCCCTGATTGCCAAAATGTGTGGGGCGGATTTCCTGAAAATCGCCGCAACCACAAGGCCCGTCGGCGTAAACGCGGAGGATATGGCGTTTTTCCGCAAGGTCGTGGGCCCGGAGATGGGGCTGAAGGCCGACGGGGGAATAAAGGATTACAAGTCGGCCGTATCGGTCATCGAGGTCGGAGGGACGACTATCGGCGCGAGCGGCTCGGTGAAAATTGTGACGAGGGCGTAATCGAGAGTTCCGCAGAAATGTATAGAGCAGAAAGACAAAGCCGTGTAGATCAAATAGGATTTACGCGGCTTTTTGCACGGGACAAAAAATTTGGGACAGCGCAGCTGTGGGCGGAAATAAGATTGTTGAATCTGGGAAATGGCTGTATAATATCACTATTAGGGAAGATGCGGAAGAGGTAAAAGAAATGCAGAACAAAAGCATTTGGCACCCAATAGAATTTGATCCTGAATGGAATGCCGTTAAAACAGAGAAATTTGATAATATTTTTCCCTCATGGGAAAGAAGACGCGAAGAACTGGGCAAACATCCCGAGCAATACAAGCGTTTTATTGATCAATTAAAAAGAAAGCAAGCCATTGATACCGGCATTATTGAAAGAATGTATGACCTCAAAAAAGGCGTAACAGAGACTTTCATAAAGGAAGGCTTCGTGGATTCCTATCTCCGGCATGGGGATACGGATATTGCTCCGAGTTTGCTTATGGATTACCTCAGGGACAATTTCGATGCCCTTGACTTTGTATTCGATTTTGTAAAGAACGATCGGCAGTTGAGTGTCGGCTATATTAAGGAATTGCATAGCTTAATTACTCAGCATCAAGATTCGACAGACGCAATCGACCAGTTTGGAAAGCGAAGGAAAGTGGGTTTGCTTAAGGGTCAATTTAAACAGCACCCGAACAATCCCATGAGAGATGGTGTGATTTATACCTATTGCCCGCCTGAACAGGTCGATGTTGAAATGGACAACCTGGTTTACATATTCAACAGTAAACTGAAGGGTTCCCATGTTTTGGCGAAAGCTGCTTTTCTCCATCATGCCTTTGTCCAGATACATCCGTTTCAGGATGGGAATGGGCGTATGGCGCGCTTACTGGCAAGTTTTGTCCTGATAAAGGAGGGACTCTTTCCGCTATCGATTGATCGTGATGACAGGACAAAGTATATAGATGCTTTGGAAAATGCCGATAATCATGTTTATCAGCCGATTGTTGATATTTTTGCCTATAACCAGATTGCTTCGATAGAACGTGCCCTTAATTGGAAGACCGTTGAAGACACGGCAGGGTATGATAATGTACTGAACGTATTGAATAAAAAGCTGTCCGATTATCGAGTTGCAGCAGCAGAGCTGCAAAACAGGCGTATACTTAACAATATGCTTGGTATTTTTGAGGTGCTAAAACTTAAAGTGGAGTACTTCAGAAAGGATTTAACACAAAAATTAACTGCGACTATTGGTATCGGGTTCTGCGCTCCTGATGAAGCACAGTCATACTATTACGCCAGGCAAATTATTGATTATGCGAATAAGTTTGACTATTATGCAAATTTATCGTTGTATAAGTGCTGGGCACGGATGTTTATTGAAATTGACGATACAAAGAAATATCGGCTGGTATTATCGCTTCACCATTATGGCTATGATAGCAGTACTTTTGCCATCGGCGCATTTCTCTCAAAAGCAATCATGGAAGAGCCCAAAAATCAATCAAAAGGAGACGCCCATGGGGAATATATAGATATCCCGTTGGGTATTCCTCCGCTTACAATGTCTTCTGAAAAGGAAGTCGCCGAACTAACCTCTTCTATTCACCAGCAGGTCGAAATATCTATTATGGCTGCTCTTGCTTATATCGCAAATGAGCTTTGATCAATCGTTTTTGGCTACACAGCAAAAGAAGCAAGTGATTCGTCACCTGCTTCTTTTGCCAAAAATGGGTTGGAGAGCTGAAACCGTATGTTAATGGATGTTGTCGAAAGCCTCTTATATCCTAGAACCCGCTTATGTCCTGTGCCAGGCCGAATACCAGCATTTCAGATACACAGCCGCCTCTTGTCAGGGCGCAGGCCTGGTATACCATGTCGGCGAAATGCTCCGGACGTACCGCCAGCGTTTCGTCCCACTCAAACTTGTTTACGCCTTCCGCGCTCTGGAAGTTCGTATTGGAGCCGCCGGGAACCAGAAGGGTAACGCCGATGCCGTGGGGCCTCAGTTCCGTATAGAGGCATTTCGTAAAGGCGTTGACCGCCGCCTTGGCTGCGGAGTACACGGACCAGCCGGGCCAGGAACGCCTGTCGCAGACGCTGGATACGTTGATGATCTTGCCGTAGCCCTGCTTCTTGAACTGGGGGGCGAAGGTCCGGCAGCTTATAATCGTGCTGGTCAGGTTGAGGTCGATGATCTTGCGGCTCACTTCGTCGCTCATCTCTTCGATGGGGGCGATTTTGACGGCGCCGCCGGCGTAATTGATCAGGAAATCCACCTTGCCGAAGTTGCTCAGACATTGGCTCAAAGCCATTTCAAACGTTTCGGTCTTGGTGACGTCGCCTTTGAAGGCAACCACCTTCGCTCCCGCCGCCACACAGTTTTTGGCGGTGTCGGCCAGTCCGGCCTCGTTCAGGTCCAGAAGCACGAGATTGCACAGGTCCTTCGCAAACAATTCGGCGGTTGCCTTGGCAAAGCCGGAGGCCGCGCCGGAAATGACGGCCACCTTTCCTTTTAAGGATTCGCTCATAATATACCTCCTAAATAATAGAGTTCGTCGGAATTTTGTGAACTTCATTTTAATGAACATATTCCATGACATAAATCATAACATATTCTATGACATACGTCAAGAATTTAAAAAATAAATAACAAATGTGTTGACAAATGTTATGGAGTGAATTACAATAAAAATAACAAATGTCATAGAAAAAGTTAAATTGAAATTGATTTTGACAAAACCAGATTACAGGAGGGGTTTGAATGTTGGATTCTTTAAAAGGAAAGGTTTGTGTTGTCACTGGAGCGGCCAGGAGTATAGGGCTCGGGATTGCGGAGAAGTACTGTAAAGACGGTGCCAAGGTTGCTATGATAGATATCAATGCCGAAGTCGAAAACCAGGCCAAAAGGCTCACGGACGAAGGCGGTACGGCAAAAGGCTATATATTGGATATCACCAACAGGGACGCGGTGCTGGCCTGCTTCGAACAGATCGAAAAGGACCTGGGCCCGGTTTTCGCGCTGGTGAATAACGCCGGCATCGTGGATCAGCGCCCGTTCGAAGAAATCACGGCGGAGCAGATCAACAAGCAGATGGCGGTGAATGTAAACGGAACGCTTTTCTGCTCCCAGGGAGCCGTAAAGGGCATGAAGGCGAACAAGCAGGGTCGCATCATCAATTTCTCGTCCAAGTCCGGAAAGACCGGCTCCGCCCTGATGGCCCACTATTCGGCGGCCAAGGGCGCAATCATCGCCCTGACCCACGCGCTGGCCTTCGAGCTGGCCGACGACAATATCCAGGTAAACTGCATATGCCCCGGCATCACGGATGCGTCCGGCGTGTGGGCGGAAGTGAGCAAGGGCTATACGGAAAACCTCAAGCTTCCGAAGGAAGAGGTTGTCAAGAAATTTACGGCGAAAATTCCCCTCAAGCGGTTGACCAATATCGAGGATGTAGTAGAAATGGTATATTTCCTGACGTTGAAGGGAGATTATATGACGGGCCAGGCCTACAACATCACCGGCGGAAGGGAGATGCACTAGGATGGCGGTTTCAGTAGGGATGAGTGTGAATTATTATGCGCCGAAGGACGTGCGGATCGAACCCATGACGGAGATCCCCAAAATCGACGAGGGCGAAGTCCTTGTGAAGATTGAGGCCTGCGCCATCTGCGGCACGGACGTCAAGTCCTTTGTCAGCGGCAACCCCCGGATCAAGCCCCCCCAGGTGATGGGCCACGAGCTCTGCGGAACCATCGTGGAAACCAGCGCAGGCGTTACGAACTACAAAGTGGGCCAGAGGGTAACGATGGCTACGACGATTGGCTGCGGCGACTGCTATTATTGCAGAAAGGGAAAGACCAACCTGTGCAGAAGCGCCGAAGCGATGGGCTTCCATTATCCCGGAGCCATGGCGCCGTACGCGAAGATCCCCGCAAAGGCCGTCCGGCAGAACCACCTGATCGACGTGGGTGATCTGGACGCCCCGGTGGCCTCCCTCAGCGAGCCCATGTCCTGTGCGATGAACGACATCAGCCGGGTCCCGGAGGAAGAGCTTGAAAACGTGCTGATCCTCGGCCTTGGACCCCTTGGCATGCTCCATGCCGTTTGTGTCCGGGAAAAGGGCGTAAAGAACATTGTTTGCGTGGAATTTCCGGGCAAGCGGTCGGAAATGGCGAGGGAAATGGGCTTTCAGACCGTTCTCACGCCGGAGGAAATCGACCTGCAGTATAAGGAACTGACCAACGGCGAAGGGTTTGACCTGGTGATCATCACCGCGCCCAGCAATGAAGTCCAGGGCAAGGCCCCGATGTATGCCAGGAAGGGCGGATACGTTTCCTATTTCGCTAGTCTTCCGGTCGGCAGCGAGATGCTGAACATGAACAGCAGGACCATCCATTATAACGAATTGATCCTGTACGGGACATCCGACTCCACCGTAAAGCACGTGCAGGCGGCGGTGAACCTTCTGAAGAAAAACCCCGAAGGCTTCAAGCCTCTCATTACGCATATCATGCCCTTCTCGGATTTCCACAGAGCCATGGATGAAATAAAGGCGGGCAATGCCGTAAAGATTGTTTTGGTCCCCTGAAGAAATTGTTTTGGCTCCATAAAGAAAAAGTGTAAAATATAGTATGGACTATTTACAAAGAGGTGTAGCTATGAAACTGGTAGGCATCGGAGATTTGTTTATCCCGAAGGAATATATCGAAACCGGCTTCGGCGCTTTCAAGAGCCTGGAGGTGGAAATCGCCGCGGTAGACTGGAAGCTGAAGGATTTCGACGAACTGCAGGGGATCAACCTCATGGTGGAAAAGGGCGGCAACGAGGCTTATGAGCCGCCGGAATACATTTATGAGGCGTGCAAGGACGCGGACATCATCATCACCGAATTCTGCACCGTGACCAAAAAGCTGATCGACCATTGCAGGAACTTGAAAATCATTGGCGTCCTGAGGGCCGGGATTGAAAATGTCAACCTGGAATACGCCAGTCAGAAGAATATCCTGGTGTTTAACACCCCCGGCAGAAACGCGGACGCGGTGGCGGATTTCACCATCGGGCTGCTGCTTTCGGAATGCCGGAATATCGCAAAAGGGCACCTGGGCCTGAAGAACGGGCAGTGGATCCGGGAGTATCCCAATTCCTTCTATATCCCGGATCTTCCGGGCAAAACGGTCGGCATCATCGGATTAGGCGAGATCGGACAGAAGGTGGCGAAGCGGCTGACTGGCTTTGACGTCGAAATGCTGGGCTACGATCCGTTTGTCAAGAATCCTCCCTATGGCATCAAAATGTGCTCTTTGGAGGAATTGATGGAGCAGTCCGACTTTGTAACCATTCACGTAAGGCATACGAAGGAAACGGAAAACCTTGTCAACAAATCGCTGATCGGCAGAATGAAGCCGACGGCTTATCTAATCAACACATCAAGATCCGCGATCGTGGATGAAGCCGCCTTGTACGAGGCGCTCCGGGACAAGAAGATCGCAGGCGCCGGATTGGACGTATTCAATGTCGAACCGCCGGGAAAGGATTATCCGGTGGTGGCAATCGACAATGTCACGGTTACGCCCCACATGGCGGGCGGTTCCAAGGACGCCTTCCTGAATTCGCCCAAAAAGCTGGCGGCGGAAATGATCAAGCTCTGGAGCCGGGAAGAATCCCGGTATCTGGTCAACAAAAACATATTCCGAATGAAAGAGGACACCCTGAAGCTGGTATAAGAACCTGTTTCGTATCTGGGGGTGCCCGAGATGCTAAACAGGTTCTATGGCTTTGAAGCCGGTGTCCGGAGGTTCGCCTATGTATGCGGCAAAGATAACGGGAACTGTAGTATGCACCACCAAGGATGAAAAATTGCAGGGCAGGAAGCTGCAAGTGGTACAGCCGGTAAATCTCCTGACCCTGCAGTATGAAGGGAAGCCGGCGGTCGCCATCGATTCGGTGGGAGCCGGCCTGAATGAGATCGTTCTGGTGGTGGGCGGAAGCTCCGCCAGGCAGACGGCGGTTACGGCGAATACGCCGGTGGACGCCACCATCATGGCCATCGTCGATATCATCGACATCGGCGGCAAAAAGGTATTCGACAAAGGAATGCAGAAGGCTGGAGGCGAGTGACCATGTATCTGGCAAAGGTCATCGGCACGGTAGTGGCGACTCAAAAGGACAAATCCCTGAAGGGCGTGAAGCTGCTGGTCGTCCAGCCTGTGGACTCCAAAGGCAGGGAGTGCGGATCGCCCCTGGTGGCGTCGGATACCATCGGCGCAGGCTTCGGCGAGCTGGTCTTCTGCGCCAGAAGCAAGGACGGCGCCATGCCGCTGCCGGACCCCAATGCGCCCAGCGACGCGGGCATCATCGGAATAGTGGATCAGAGGAGTGGGTGAGCGTGATCTTCGCACGGGTGGTTGGAAATCTGGTGGCGACACAGAAAAACGAACATTTGAGGGGCGCAAAGCTGATGCTGCTCCAGCCTCTGGATACCAAAGGGGAACCGGCCGGGGATGAGTTCATTGCTGTGGACGGAGTCGGGGCGGGAGAAGGCGACCTGGTGCTCTGCATTGCAGAGGGCGGCTCGGCCCGCGCCGTATATAGGAATCCTAAAGCGCCCATCGATACGGTGATCGCGGGGATTGTAGACATTCTGACGAGCGAGGACGGAAGCCTCCGCCTGTAAGGCTCAGGAATAACCGAATAATAAAAACGGATTCTTGAGCGAGGGATTTTTCGTCCTTACAAGGCGGAGGAAGGCGCAATAATTGGTTTATTGCAACTGACGACAACGAAGTAAGGGCGGAAAATAACCACTCAAGAACCGGAATTTATTATTCGGTTATTCCTTAAGGGGTCAATCAGGCCGGCGGGCTTATAAGCCAACAAGGCAAGCAATAAAGCCAATACAGCCTATAAGAAGATATGAGGTGAAAAAATGGACATCAACAAATTAATTGAAACCATAACCCAGGAGGTCCTGAAAGAGGTTGGAACGGGCAGCGTTTCCGGATTCCGGAGCGGCGCGGCCAGGGAGATCCTCCCCAACGGGGTCGACATCGACAATCTGGCAAAAACCTGCGACCACACGGTGCTGAAGCCGGAAACCACGAAAAAGACCATCGAGAAGTTCTGTAAGGAGGCCATTCAGTGGGGCTTTGCATCGGTATGCGTAAATCCCACAAACGTAAAATATGCCGCCAGCCTTCTCAAAGGCACGGACGTGAAGGTCTGCACGGTAATAGGCTTCCCTCTCGGAGCAAATACGTCCTTCGTTAAGGCGGCGGAAGTAAGGGACGCCATTGCGAACGGAGCCCAGGAAGTGGATATGGTCATCAACATCGGCGCATTGAAGGATGGGGATTACGACCTGGTTTCCAAGGATATCAAGGCGGTGGTGGAAGCGGCGGCCGGGCAGGCGCTGGTCAAGGTTATCATTGAAACCTGCCTGCTGACGGACCAGGAAAAGATCAAGGCCTGCTTGCTGGCGAAAAGCGCGGGGGCGGATTATGTAAAGACTTCGACCGGCATGAGCACCGGCGGCGCTACGGTGGAAGACATCGCCCTGATGCGGAAGACCGTGGGACCGGATATGGGCGTAAAGGCCTCCACCGGCGTAAACGACCGCGAAATCGCCCTGAACCTGATCCGGGCGGGGGCGACTCGCCTCGGAACAAGCAAGGGGATCCTGATCCAGACCGGAATGAAGCCGGAATTGAGCGGCCAGGGCAGCAAGGCCAGTTATTAGTCGGGATGTGATGAAGATGGAAAAGAAGGAAGAGCGGAACGAGACGGATTTGTCCGTAAAGGAAGCGGGCCAATTGATGAACCGGGCAAGTGAATGCCAGAAGGAGCTTGCCGGGATGGAACAGGCGGTCATCGACCGGATCGTGGAGGCCATGGCGAGGGCCGGTTATGCCGAAGCAAAGCGGCTGGCCTATATGGCTGTGGAGGAAACGAAGCTCGGAGTGGCAGAGGACAAGGTGATCAAGAATCAATTCGCCACCAAAAATCTGGCCGACTATATCCGGAACATGCGGACGGCAGGGGTTATCCGGGAGGACAGGGAGAAGGGCCTCATCGAAATTGCGGCGCCCATGGGCGTTGTAGTGGGAATCGTGCCCACGACGAACCCTACTTCCACTATCCTGTATAAATCGATCATTGCCCTGAAGTCCCGCAACGCCATCGTATTCTCGCCCCATCCGAGGGCGATAGGCTGCTCTATGGAAGCGGCCAGGCTGATGGAGGACGCGGCGGTAAAAGCGGGAGCGCCCAGGGGAGTCATCAACTGCCTGTCCAGGTGCACCCGGGAAGCCACGGACGCGCTTATGCACCATCCCAAGGCAGCGGTCATCCTGGCGACAGGAGGCTCCGCCATGGTAAAGGCGGCATACAGCTCAGGGACGCCGGCTCTCGGAGTCGGACCCGGCAACGTGCCGGCCTTCATCGAACAGTCGGCCGATATCCCGGAGGCCATCCGCAAGATCCTTTCCAGCAAGACCTTTGATAACGGAACCGTATGTGCGTCGGAACAAGCCATCGTGACGGAGAAAGTCATCGCCGGAAAGGTTATGGCCGAACTGAAGGCCCAGGGCGGATACTTTGTGATCGGAGCCGATTTTAAGGCGTTGGAGAAGACGGTGATCCTGCCCAACGGAGGGGTCAACCCAAAAGTGGTGGGACAGGGTCCCCAAACCATAGCGGAGCTGGCGGGAATCAAAATACCGGAAGGGACAAAGGTCATTGTGGCGATCGAAAGCGGCGTGGGGAAGGAATATCCGCTTTCCGCGGAAAAACTGTGTCCTGTACTGGCCTTCTACATTGAAAATGATTGGAAAGCGGCATGCGAACGGTGTTTTGAACTGTTAAACCACGGGGGACTGGGCCACAGCCTGGCGATTCATTCCCAGAATGAGCAGATCATTCTGGAATTCGGGCTGAAGAAGCCCGTGAACCGCATCCTGGTCAATACGCCTTCCTCCCAGGGAGCCATCGGCTACACGACGGGATTGGCGCCGGCGCTGACGCTGGGCTGCGGCACTATGGGCGGAAGCATCACCTCGGACAATGTGTCTCCCCTACATCTGCTGAACATCAAGCGCATCGCCTACCATCTGCCCGGAACGGACCGGCAGGCGGAAGAGAAGATCACGGGGTATTGCTATACCCGGGCGGAAATATGGAAGGCCATCGAAGAAATGATAGCGGTGAAATGAGAACGAAGAAGTGCGTGCAATGAAATAGCGTGGAACAAAGAACGACGAAGCGAAAACGAAGCAACAATGAAGTAAGCAGGAACGATGAATAAAGGAGGCTCTCGCAATGAGTGAAGCGATCGGAATGATTGAAACAAGAGGTCTGGTAGGCGCAATAGAAGCTGCCGATGCCATGGTCAAGGCAGCGAACGTGCAGTTGATCGGCAAGGAAATTGTCGGCGGTGGATATGTAATGGTGATCGTACGCGGCGACGTAGGAGCCGTAAAGGCGGCGACGGACGCCGGGGCAGCAGCAGCCGGCAGGGTTGGCGAGCTGAAATCGACCCACGTCATACCGCGTCCCCATAACGAAGTAGCGGCTATACTGCCTAAAACCGGAGCAGGAGCGGCGGAGAACAGAACGGCGGAGAATAAGGCCGTAACGAACGGCATAGTGAAATAGACGGTGAAACAGGCAGAGAAATAGGAAAAAGCAGGAAAAAGACGGAATAGCAAAAAATAGGGCGAAATAGGCAAAAGAAGGCGAAATAGCGAGCAGTAACGTGAATAGCAGAAAATAATGTGAACAACGCAAAATAAAGTGAGGGAGGGTTCATTTTTATGGAAAACGCACTGGGAATGATCGAAACGAAGGGTCTGATCGGCGCGATTGAAGCGGCGGACGCCATGGTCAAGGCGGCCAATGTGAAGCTGATCGGCAAGGAAGTCATCGGCGGCGGATATGTAACGGTTATGGTACGGGGCGACGTCGGAGCCGTAAAAGCGGCGACGGACGCAGGAGCTGCGGCAGCAGGGCGTGTCGGTGAGCTCAAATCGGTGCACGTAATCCCGCGCCCGCATTCGGAAGTGGACTCCATACTGCCGAAATAGAGGCAGTATGGCGGACAATAGAGCCGGACAGGAAATCCGAACAATACACGTTGAAGGACGAGGAGGTTTATCCTATGGAAAATGCATTGGGAATGGTTGAAACAATCGGCGAAGTCGGCGCGATCGAAGCGGCGGACGCCATGGTCAAGGCAGCGAATGTCAGGCTGATCGGCAAGGAAAAAATCGGGTCGGGCTATGTCACCGTAATGGTACGGGGCGACGTAGGCGCGGTGAAAGCTGCCGTGGACGCCGGAGCAGCCGCTGCGGCAAGGGTCGGCGAATTGAAATCGGTCCATGTGATCCCGCGTCCCCATACGGAAGTGGAAAGCATCCTGCCGAAGGGATAAGGACGGGCGGCCAGCGGCAAGAAAAGCCGCAGAACGGAAAGCCGTGGAAAAGAAAGCCGTAGAATGGATCAGGTGGTGGATAAAAAGTGGATCAGGAGATTGTACGACAGATCATCGCAAGGGTCATTCAAAAAATGGCTGCCTATTCTATAGAAACAGTCCATCCAGGGCCTGTTCCCATCAAGGTTTGCAGCAGACATGCACACCCGCCGCAGGGTGAAAGCGGGCTGCCGTTCGGGTCGGGAAACATCCCGGAAATGCAGGGCGGATGGCCCGGGCCCGGCCAGTCCCGGGGGACGGCGGCTGGAAGGCATATCCATATGACGCCTTCCGAAGCCGAAGCCTATGGCGTGGCAGATGGGTGGACTGTCCGGGTGAAAGCGGGTGGCGACTGCGGCGTGATTTTTGAAAACGTGGCTGTTCTGGTGAGCCGCGGGACTCCATCGGAGTTCCACATCACTGCGGAGGAAGCGGCGGCGGCCGGAGTCCGGGACGGGGAACCGTCGGCCTACGTGATCCTTTCGAAGGCTCCGCCGGCGGCAGCAGCCGGTCCGTTACGGCAGGCCGGCAGCGGGGCGGAATCGCCCGCGGCAGCGCCGGAACAGGAGCGGGGCGCGGAGCTGGAGCCGGAGAAGGTGATTACGGAGGAGACGGTGCGGCAGGCCTGGAAACAGAAAGCGGTGCTGATCGTCAACAAAGGCGTCCTCTGCACCCCTCTGGCAAGGGATGCGATAAAGGAGCTCGGCGTTCAAGCAATCTGGAGATGAGGTGTCTTTTGTGGGGAATGTGATTACGCAAACGGAAATGATTCAATACACGGGCAGGGACAGGGCGGTTTTCCCGGCAGGCACCATCCTGACCCCTCTGGCAAAGGATTTTGCCGCTGAAAACGGGATCCGCGTCGTGATCGGAACGGAAGCGGAAGAAGGCGCTGCGGGAAAATGTGCTCCGGAGAAGGAAGGTTCGACGATATACGGCTCGAAGAAGTGTGAGCCGGGAAATTGCGATCCGCAGGAATGCGGACCGGAAAAGGAAAAGCTTTTGCGGGACATCATCCGGTCTGTCCGGGACAATGCGATCGCATCAGGGCTTCGGCTTGACAGAGAAGAGATGGTAAAAACTGTAACGGCCTGTCTTGAAAGGACCGGATGCAGTGTAATATAATGTGCTGTAAGGAGCTTGTCTGAAGGAGAGAAAACTTATGGGGAAATACTTGCTCAGTGTAGATAATGGGTTGACAACTACAAAGTCGGTGATTTTTACACTGGATGGCAAGGAAGTCGCTTCGAGCCTTGTGGATACGGTGGTGGAAAGCTTGGGCGAAAGAGCGGAAATCGATATGGAGCTGCAGTGGAAATATACTGCGGGAGTCATCCGGGATACGGTTCTCAAATCCGGCGTCAACCCTTCGGATATCATCGGAATCGGGAACAGCGGACACGGCGCGGGCCTGTATTGCCTGGACCGGGAGAACCGGCCGGTCAGGAAGGCCATATCCTCCATGGACGCGCGGGCCAACGGGATCCTGGAGCAGTGGAGAAAAGAGGGCAGAAGTCCTTTTGAGCGCCTGCACCAGAATTTCTGGAGCGGGCAGGCCATCCCCGTCCTGAACTGGCTGAAGACCAACGAGCCGGACAGCTATAACCGGATCGACAAGCTTTTTATGGTCAAGGATTGGATCATCTACAAGCTGGCGGGCACTTCCGGGCTCGAGTATACGGACGCCAGCAATTCCGGCCTCGTAAACCCCGTGACCAAGGAAATTGACCGGGAAAGCCTGGAGCAGTTCGGCGTCGGCGAAATTTTTGAAAGAATACCGGCCTTGCGGAAAACAACGGACATCGCCGGGTATGTAACGAAAGAGGCGGAGGAGGAGACGGGCCTGAAAGCTGGAACGCCGGTCATGGGCGGCGTTTTCGACTGCATCTCCTGCGCGCTGGGAAGCGGCGTCGTGGGAAATGATCAGTACAGCCTGATCGCAGGGACCTGGAATGTGAATTCCGGCATAGAAGACACGCTGATTCCGCGGGGCGGAACGATCAAATGCTCCCTCTACACGGATATAAACCGGTACTTTTATGTAGAATCCAGTGCGACCTCCGCAGTAAACCTGGAATGGTTTATCCGCAATGTGATAAACGGTTTTTCTCCCATGGAGGGCAGCACCAGGGAAATATACGGGATCATCGACCAGGGCGTAAGGAGAATCTGCCCTGCGGATTCCGGCATCCTCTATACTCCGTTCCTTTATGAATCCCATCTGGCAAAAGGGCTGAGCGGAAGCTTCTGGGGGATCAAACCCGAACATAACGTCTACCATATGCTCCGGGCGATTTTCGAAGGGGTGGCCTTCGCCCACCTGAAGCATGTCGAGAACCTGAAAAAGGTCGGGATTGTCCGGAACAAGGCGGTCTTATCCGGAGGGGCCTCCAAAAGCGACCTGTGGTGCCAGATTTTCGCGGATGTGCTGGGCATGGAAATCGCGACGACGGAAAGCAGGCAGGGCGGGGCGCTGGGGGCGGCCATTTGCACCGCCGTAGCCATGAGCTGCTACAGGGACGAAAAGGCGGCAGTCCAGGCAATGGTCCGGGAAAAAGGAACCTATTATCCAAATCAGGAAAACAACGAAGTGTACCGGAAAAAGTACATGGAATTCAATAAAATCATAGAGCTTTTTGACAATAGACAATAACAGGTTCTAAGAGCGGGAGGGAAGAATATGGATCTGAATCTGAAAGGGAAAGTAGCTATCGTCACCGGCGGGGCAAGCGGACTTGGCGCCGCCATCAGCGAAGTGCTGGTATCCGAAGGGGCGCAGGTAGTCGTAAATTATCTTGTAGATGAGGCAAACGTATTTAAATTTGTGGATCAATTGAATGAAAAATATAATGCAACCGCCATACCGCTGTATGGAAATATCACCGTAGCCGCGGATGTGGACAATATCATCGCGCGGACCGTGGATATGTACGGGAAGGTGGACATCCTGGTCAATAATGCCGGCACCTGGCCCACCGCCTTTGTGGAGAGCATGACGGACGAGGAATGGGAGAAGACCATAAAAATCAACCTTACCGGTCCGTTTATGTTCAGCAAGCGGGTGGTCCAGCATCTGATCGGCAGGAAAAGCAAAGGCAAAATCATCAATATCGTATCCCAGGCGGCCTTCCACGGCTCTACCAGCGGGCACGCCCATTACGCGGCCGCAAAAGGCGGAATGGTCACCTTTACGGTGTCGCTGGCCCGGGAAGTGGCCAAATATGGTATCAACGTCACGGCAGTAGCGCCCGGGATGATGCGGACGCCGATGAACCAGAAGGAGCTTGCCGAAAGGGAGGACGAATATGTTAAAAGAATCCCTCTCGGAAGGATTTCCGATCCTGCCGAAGTAGCCTATACGGTTGCGTTCCTCGCATCCGACAAAGCCGATTACATCACCGGAGCCACCATCGACGTCACCGGCGGCATGCTGATGCGGTAGCAGAACCGGTCCGAACGTCCCGGGATTCAGCTTAGGCCCGCCAGCGGGTTTCCGGCGCGGCAAGATCCACAGAGAAAGCAAAACGGATATGGGGCAGGAGGATTGAAGATGATTGAAGTTCGGAATCTGACTAAATCCTATGGCGGCAAAAGGGGCGTCAAAAACCTCAGCTTCACGGTCAATGCCGGTGAAGTGCTGGGCTTCCTCGGACCCAACGGCGCGGGGAAATCCACCACCATGAACATCATAACGGGCTACAGGCCGCCTACGGAGGGCAAGGTCATCATCGACGGCATCGATATGGAAAAGGACCCCCTCCGGGCAAAAAAAAAGATTGGCTACCTTCCCGAAATTCCCCCCGTCTATCCCGACCTCAAAGTCCTTTCCTACCTGCGTTTTGTCAGTGAGCTGAAGGGCGTAAAAGCCGGCGAACGGGAGGCCCACATTCGGAAGATCATGGAGATGGTGAAAATATCGGATGTGGCGGACCGGCTGATCAAGAACCTGTCCAAGGGTTATAAGCAGCGGGTGGGGCTTGCCCAGGCGCTGGTGTCGAATCCGGACATCCTGATTCTCGACGAACCGACGGTGGGTCTGGACCCCAGGCAGATCATCGAAATCCGGACCCTGATCAAGGAATTGGGCAAGGAGCATACCATTCTTCTCAGTTCACACATTTTAGCTGAAGTAAGCATGATCTGCGAAAGGGTCATCATCCTCAACAAAGGCGAAATAGCGGCGGTGGATACCCCCGACAGCCTTGCCAGGGGGATGGCGCGCTCCGAACGGTTTTTCGCCAGAATCCGGGCGGAAAAGGAAGAGCTGGCCGAAATCGCAAAAGGGATAGAGGGCCTCATAGGCGTCGAGCTGCAGCAGGAGGACTCCGGGAGGAGCGAGGCCGGCGGCGGATTTTTCAACTACATCCTTGAAAACGAAAAGGGCATCGACGTGAAAACGCCTTTATTCTTCGCACTGGCCCGGTCGGGACACCCCATTCATGAAATCAGGCCGCTGGACCTGAGCCTGGAGGACATCTTCATACAGCTTACAGAGGATTGCTTTGACGCTTCGGGGGAGGTGAGCCGCAATGCTTGCAATCTTTAAAAAAGAAGTGGCGATCTATTTTCAGACCCCGTTCGGGTATATCTTCGGCGGCTTGTTCATGCTGCTGTCCGGGGTCATCTTCTCCTTCTACAACCTCTCCGGCTCCAGGGCGGATATCTTCGGCATGCTGGGAGCCCTGAACATGGCGTCCATCGTGTTGTTCCCGGTTTTGACCATGAAGCTCCTGTCCGAGGAAAAGAAAATGTCCACGGAGCAGCTGTTGTTTACCGCCCCGGTCACAACGGCTTCCGTTATCCTCGGCAAATATTTCGCAGCGCTTTTCGTATTTCTGGCGACACTGGCATCGACGGGGATCTTTGCCCTCTTTATCGCCCTGTTCGGAACCACCTCCATCGGAACGATCCTGGGCGCATACCTAGGCTTTGCCCTGCTGGGCGGCGCTTACATCGCCATCTGCCTTTTCGCCTCCTCCCTTACCGAGAACCAGGTTACATCGGCTATTGCGGGGTTCGGCTTTCTATTGGGGTTCATGATGGTCGGCTTCCTGTCCAGCGTTATACCCTACCCCTTCCTGAAAAGCGCGGTCAAGGCAATCGCCATCCTGAATAAATACGACGAGTTTTCAAGCGGAATCCTGAGAATCGGTCCGCTGGTTTACTATATCAGCTTTGCAATTGCGTTTTTGTTCCTTACCGTTCTTGTGGTGGAGCGTAGAATGCAGGACAGGGAGGTATGAGCGATGAAGAAAACGGAGAAGGCGAAAGCCCTGCTTGCCCGGTTTAATTCCTTGATCCTTGCGCTGCTGCTGATTTCCATTCTGATTGCGGTCAATATCCTTGCCGACGGCCTGCCGTGGAAATTAGACATGACCGTGGATAAAGTTTTTACCCTTTCGGACCAGACCCGGAACATCCTGCGCGAGTTGGACAAGAGCATCAATATAACGGCTTTTTACCAGGAGGGGCAGGAAGACGCGACGGTGATGGCATTGCTTGAAGAATACGCCAAAGCGTCGGAGGGCAGGGTAAAGGTCACTTGCACGGACGCGGAGCGGAATCCCATCCTTGCCAGGAAATTCGATGTCGATAAGGAAGGGATCTTCAATGAAAGCATTCTCTTTGAGTGCGGCGGAATTATCAAAAAGGTGAACAGCTCCGATATTTACACGCTGAACAACGCATACGGCAAATCCTTCAGCGGCGAGCAGAAGTTTACGGGCGCGATCCTGTACGTTTCTTCGCCCAAGCTGACAAAGGTCCGTTTTCTGGAGGGTCACCAGGAAACCAATTTGGATGAAGACCTGTTCAAATTGAAGGGCAAAATCGAAAGCGAAGCCTGCGAGGTGGAAAGCCTGAATCTGGTGAAAGCGGGCGGGGTGCCCGATGACACGGATGTTCTCGTAGCCGTATCACCGAAGCGCGACCTGAGCGGCCCGGAAAAGACGATGCTTCAGCAGTATCTGGCCCGTGGCGGCAGAATGGTCCTGCTCCTGGACGTATTCGGCACGGAAACCAAGCTGGATCACTTCGCCGAACTGGCGAAATTCTACGGCGTCCGTATTGCCGGCAACTTTGTAGTCGAGGAGGACTCGGACTACTTTTATAACAATAACAACATGTATCTGGTCCCGGATTATCCGGACCAAAGCATCGTGGAGAGCTTGAAGGCCCAAAGCATGGCGGTTATCTTCCCCTATTCCCTCCATCTTGAAATCTTGAAGACGGAGGACAGGAATCTGATCGTCGAGCCCCTTCTGCAAACATCTCCGAAGTCCTGGATCCGGTACGACGTGATGGACGATACCCCGGCCAAAACCGACAGGGACCTTGCAGGGCCGGCCAATCTGGCCGTGGCGGTGGAAAGGGACAATTCCGACGACCGGCAGAAGAATACCAAGCTGGTCATTATGGGAAATGCGAAATTCGTGGGAAACAATATGCTGGACGTGCAGGGCAATATCGACCTGTTCGTCAATTCCATCAACTGGGTCCAGGATAAAAAAGAAGCCCTGGCCATACGGCCCAAGCTGATCAATTCCAATCAGATGATGGTAAGAGGAAGTCTGTTTACGGTGCTGCTGATTGTTTCAATCGTGCTTCTGCCCTTATCCGTATTTGGCGCGGGCTTCGTCCTGTGGCTGAGAAGGCGGTACGCATGAGAAGGGGACGCTTTGCCATAATCCTGCTCATCCTGCTGCTGCTTTCCATAGGCGGAGTGATTATTGAAAGCAGGCAGAGCGCCGCCGACAGCAAAAGCATTTACAAACTGGAGAGCGGAAGCATCGCAGCGATTCAAATCGTATCGGGGGATACGGGGGTCGGCTTCGAAAAAAAGGAAGGCGGCTGGGTCATGACGGAACCCGCCGGGTACAGGATCGATCCGGTATTGGTGGAAGGGCTCGAAAAGCGGCTTGAACAGTTCGACGCGGTCAGAATCATTGAAAAAAAACCGAAGGACCTGAAGAAATATGGGCTTGACGACCCGCGGACCACTGTGGGGATCAAACTGGCGGACGGAAGGGAGAAGGCCCTGTTTGTCGGGGATGCCGCTTCCTCGAAATATCAGTATTACGTTAAGGATTCCGGGACCGATGCGGTGTATACCATACCCGCCATGGATGTGGAAGCGTTCGGAGACGGGAATCCCTCCGCCTTCAGGGACCGGGAGTTGCTCGCCGTCAATGGAGCGGAAATCAGCCTGCTGAGCCTGGATATCGACGGAAAAAGAGAACTGCGTCTTCGGAAAGACGAAGACGGCAAATGGGCGTTTGTGGAACCGGTCACCGTATCGGCAAAAAGCGACGCGCTGGAGGAAATCATAAAGGGCATTGCAGCCTTGAAAATCAAGGATTTTGTGGAAGACGCCCCGAAGGACCTGGAGCGGTTCGGACTCGACAAGCCGGCTGTTTCCCTTGAAATCGGCGACGGTCGCGGGAACGTCCGGAAAATCCGTTTCGGGAAAACCCTCGAAGGAAAACAGGAGGCCTATATCGCCTCCGACCGGGAGGAAGGCGTCTTCACGGTTTCCATACAGGACTTTGATCCTTATGGCATCAAAATAGGAGATTTGCTGAATGAGGCGCCGCTGAGCATAGGCATAGGCAGCGTCAAAACAGTTCTTATAAACGACAAAGGCAGCATATACGAATTCAGGAGGGACACGGCAAAGCCGGACGAGGATTCCTTTACCATCGGAGGACGGGAAGCGAAAAAGGACGATTTTATCGCACTGTACGTCGATCTGATGGCCCTGTCCTCAGACGGGTACGATCCGGCGGCCCCAGTGGAAAGACCCGAAATGGAGATTACCTTTGAAGCCCTGACGGGAAATAAACAGATCAAGCTGGGATTATCCAGACGGGACGACAAATCCTATTTCATGTTCATCAACGACGAACCTCTGCCTTTCTTCGTGCAAGCCCAAAAAGTGGAACTGGTGCGAAGATGGCTGGAAAAAGCGGCGAAGGACTGATATTACTCAACTCTGTCAATCATAACAAAATCCGTAACAAAATTCAAAAAGATATTGACATACGTTATGACACTTGTTATAATTATTCCATAACAAGTGTCATGGAATAATTTACACCATGAGACGTTCAGACACATTCACTTCAAGATATTGCTCGAGTTTACAGATAAATGATCTATCGGTACTTACCATGCATGGTTTTGTATAAATAAAAGAGGGGGTATTTCTATGAAAAGTTCCACGAAAAGGTTCTTTGCAATTGTGGTATGCCTTGTGTTTGTCCTTTCCGTATTTGCGGGCTGCAGCAGCAACGAAGCAAAGCCTGCGGACGCGAAAGCAACCGCTGAGACCAAGGCGGCTGCCGGAACCGCCCAGACGGGCGACGCTTCGGCCGCTTCTTCCGACGACGGCTACCGTACGGTAAACGGCCACAAGGTGCCCAAGTTCGAGGGCAAGCCGGATGAAACCTACTACATGAACGTGATGGTTTCCGGCGTCGAATACTGGTTCCCGGTCTATGAAATGTTCAAGCAGTGCGCATGGGAGCTGGGCGTCAAATCGGTTTACAGCGGCACCACGGAGATGGACGCCAACAAGCAGATCGCATCCTTCGAACAGGATCTTGCAAAGAAACCGGCCGGCATCATGGTCCACCCTGTGAATGGAGACGCGTTCGTCGCGCCCATCAACAAGGCCATCGATTCGGGCGTTCCGGTCATCACCTTTGCCAATGACTCGCCGAACAGCAAGCGCAGAGTCTTCATCACGTCCGACAACGTCTACGAAGGACAGGTCTGCGTGCAGGAGCTTGCCAAGGCGCTGAACGAGGAAGGCGAAATCGCGATTCTGGAGAACCCGGGCCAGGCAAATCACAACAACTATATGAACTCCGTCAAGGAAGAGCTCAAAAAGTATCCCAAGATGTCCATAGTTGCTTCCGCGGCTCCGGCCCAGGATACGACAAAGGCTTACAACGCGTCCCTTTCCTTTATCCAGGCCCATCCCAACCTTAAGGCGATCATAACGCCGGAAGGACCGGATGCCCTCGGCGCGGCCCAGGCGGCCAAGGAAAAGGGCGGCAAGGTTCTGGTCCTGACCAGGGATTTGAACCAGAAGATTCTCGACATGATCAAAGCCGGCGAGGTTTGGGGTGCAATTAATCCGGACCAGGGCATGCAGGGATATTTCGGAATGCTGACGCTCTTCGTGAGCAAGCATACCGAACTGGTAGACCCGATGTCCGATTACGCCATAAAGAATGTGAATCCTGTGCAGCTTCCTTATATCAACAACGGTATGACTGTCGTCACAAAGGAAAATGCGGATGCGTTCTACTGGGATAAGTATCTCAAGAAGCGTGGAACGGACGGCATCAAAGAGTAATCGCACGTGTAACGCAAGCAACTTGTCAGCGGCAGAGCGGCAATGAAAACGGAGAATGTTGCCGCTCTGCTGAAAATATGTTTGGGTGGTGGACAGAAGTGTCAGGAGAAATCGTACTCGAGGTCCGGGGAATTGAAAAGAGCTTCGGCGCTACAAAAGCGCTGAGAGGGGTGAGCTTCGACCTGAGGAGGGGGGAAGTCCACGCGATTGTGGGAGAGAACGGCGCGGGAAAATCCACGCTGATGAATATCATCGACGGAGTGTTCCAGCCGGACGCAGGCGAAATCTACATCGAGGGAAAACGGGCGGATATCCGGAACCCTCACGACGCCGGCGCCCTGGGGATTGGCTTCGTGCACCAGGAAATCGCCTTGTGCCCGCAGGTATCCGTGGCGGAGAACGTCTTCATGGCCGAGATCAACAACAGCCGGAGGGCTACGGTGAATTACAAGGAGCTGTACCGGCGCGCGGAGGAAATACTGAGGCCCCTGGCGAAGATCGATCCCAGGAAAATCGTCGGCGAATTAAGCATATCCAATCAACAGGTGGTTGAAATCGCAAAGGCCCTGTCGATGAAGTGCAAAATCCTGATCTTTGACGAACCGACGGCCGCCCTGACGGAAAGCGAGACGGAAGCCCTGTTTCAAATCATCCGGGAGCTCAAGGCAAAAGGAATCGGAATCATTTATATCAGCCACAGGATGGCGGAAGTTTTTTCCCAGTGTGACAGGGTGACTATTCTTCGGGATGGAGTCTATATCAGCACGAAAACCATAGAAGAAACCGACTCGAAAGCCGTTGTGAATATGATGGTCGGGCGGGAGATCGGCGACGTATACCCCCGGAAGAAAGCGGAGGATACGGGAGCCGAGGATATTCTGTTTGAAATCCGGAGCTTCTCCGACGGAAAGCGGTTCGACGGAATCGGCTTCCAGGTCGGAAAGGGCGAAATACTGGGTCTGGCAGGTCTGGTCGGAGCGGGCAGGAGCGAGCTGGCCCAGGCGGTTTGCGGCTTTTCGCCCAGGGTGTCCGGCGAAGTCTATTATAAGGGCCGGAGGGTAAAAATCAACTCTCCGAAGGATTCCATCGACAATGGGATCGTATACCTGACGGAAGACCGGAAAGCGTTGGGGCTTTTCCTGGACTTGAGCATCAAGTGGAACATTTCCGCCATGGAACTGGACAACGTTTCAAAAAGCGGATTTATTGTCAACCGGTTGGAAGTGGAGCAGGGAGCCCGGTATGCAAAGGAAATCGGAATCAAGTGCGCAAGCGTTGAAAAAAATGCGTCGTCCCTGAGCGGAGGAAACCAGCAGAAAATTCTCCTGGCGAAGCTGCTGACCACCAAACCGAAGGTCGTCTTTATGGACGAACCCACCCGGGGCATCGACGTGGGCGCCAAATATGAAATTCACAAGCTGATCCGGCAACTGGCCGCGCAGGGGACGGCAATCATCCTTATTTCATCGGAGCTGCCTGAAATCATAGGGATGTGCGACCGGGTCCAGGTCATGCACGAGGGAAAAATAAGCGGAGAGGTCTGCAGGGAAGAAATCACCGAAAAGAATATCATCCAGTTGGCGTCCGGAATATAGTCCGCAGAAAGAGGGAATATAGATGTTAAACATAAACATGAACGAGTTAAATACAAAAAGCAGAGCGCGTTTCCAGTCCATCGCTTCTGTATTTGCCCAGATAAAAGGCATGAGGGAAATGAACATTCTCCTGATTATTGCGGCAGTCTGCGTCATTATGACGATCGCTTCGCCTTATTTCCTGACCCGGGAGAATATCGAAGCGGTGGTGCTCCAGTTTTCAACCGAAGGAATCGTTGTCATCGGCATGACCATCATGCTCATTGTCGGCGGCATCGACGTAGGCGTCGGTTCCACCATGTGCTGGGCCATGGTCTTCCCGGCGGTCCTTTTTACGCAAGGCGTGGACCCCTGGCTGGCCGCGACGATCGGCCTGGTGTCGTCCTGCGTCATCGGGGGCATCAACGGCTTTTTTGTCACGAAGGTCGGACTTCATCCTTTTATCGCCACCCTGGCGATGATGGGCATCCTGAGGGGAGCGTGCTACGTCCTGACGGAAGGCTCCCAGATCTCCCTGTACTCCCTGCCGGATTCCTTCAAGTTTATCGGCCAGGGCAAGATCGCGGGAATTCCTTTCATCATTATCCTGTTTATAGTCATTGTTATCCTAGGCGATTTTATGCTGAGGAAATCCACGATCCTCCGAAAGGTTTTCTACACGGGGAGCAATGAAAAAGCGGCGAAATTCTCCGGCATCAACATCAACCGGGTGAAATTCTGGGTGAACGTGCTGTGTTCCGGCCTTACGGGGCTGGCCGGCGTCATCTTCATGGCCCGGTTCGGCATGGCGACGCCCAACTTCGGCATCGGCCTTGAAATGACCGCCATCGCGTCGGCCATCATCGGCGGCGCCAGCATGAGCGGCGGCCGGGGGACCGTATTCGGCTCCATCCTGGGCATCTGCCTCTATTACCTGATTTCGAGCTCCCTGGTGCTGCTGAACGTACCGGCCTTCTGGCAGGACTTTATCCGGGGCTTCGTCCTCCTGGCCGCCATCTCCATCGACAGCATCGGCCAGATGCGCAAAAAGGCGTAAACCGGAAGGGCAAGCTGAAAAGGGCGTAAAAGGCGTAAACCAGGAAGTGCAGCAGGCTGGGGCGCGGCCCATCCGCAACCCGGGCCGGCAGTTGAAGCGCCTTCTATATGGAGAATCACCTGAAACCGCGATAACACGGAGCCTTCGGGTGGTTCTTTTGTTGTTGACAAATGTTATGGAATATTCTATAATTATAAATAAAAAACAGTGCGGGTGAAAAGGCTTATGAACACAAAATTCGATATATCCCTGATGGTCAAGGTTGCGCAAATGTACTATACGGAAGGGATGAAGCAGGAAGAAATAGCGGGGCACCTTTCCATCTCCAGGTCCCTGATCTCCATGATCCTGACCGAGGCAAAAGAGGCGGGCATCGTGGAAATCAAAATCCGGAATCCCCTGGTCAATAACGATGAGCTTTCCAATACCTTCAAAACCCTGTTCGGCTTGAAGGATTGCGTCATCATTCCCACCGCCGTGCAGGATTCCGGAACGTTGCGAAGACTCATCGCCCAGAGGGCGGTGGAGGTATTCAACAGCGAGGTCTCAAACGCCTCCCTGGTGGGGCTGGCATGGGGACGAACCTGTTACCAGTTCGTGGATTCCTACAAGGCCGACCGGGAATGGAAGGACATCGGCATTGTGCCCTTGATCGGCGGAAGCAACCAGACGGCCGGATATTTCCAGGTGAACGAGATGGTGCGGCAACTGGCGGAAAAGATAAGCGGCCAGCCGAATTTCATCCATGCGCCCGCCCTTACCGAATCGGCGGAGGAAAAAGAACTCTATTTACAGAGCTCTTCCATGCAAGGTATAATTGAGAAGTGGAGCGCCCTGGACATCATCGTAAGCGGAGTCGGGACGCTTCCGGACACCAACGACAACGAGCGGGAAACCTACATCGGGGAATACGAGATTTACAAGCAGCTCGAGGAAAGCCACGCCGTAGGCGACATTTGCGCACGGTATTTCACCATTAAGGGGGAATTCATCCGGGACGACTATTACGACCGGGTCATCGGAATTCCCATAGAAAGCATGCAGAAAGCCGGGAAAACGATCTGTTTCGCCTGCGGCCAGGAAAAGGTGCGGTCCATCCTGGGCGCCTTGCGGACGAAAATGATCAGCATCTTCATCTGTGATGAGCAAACCGCCAAGGCCGTATTGAAATACATGGAGCAAGCGTGATCGATCCTGATTGTAGGTGATTTATGGAGCAACGAAGATTCGACCAGTTCACCCAGATCTTTCTGGTGAATGCGAGCCAGATGGCTTACCTGGAAGAGGCTCATGAAACACAGGCCATGCTGCAAAAATTCATAGAGCTGTTCCGGTACTTCAACAAGGCGGACGCACTGGTCAATCTGAAGGAGGAAATGCTCGCGCTCCGGAATTATGTCGACCTGCAGAAGCTCCGTTACGGCAGCCGGCTTGAGATCACCTGCGCCTGCCCCGATGAAAGGGGGGATACTCCTGTCCGTCATCTTGCGATTCTCGACTTTTTCGACAACCTCCTTGGAAACGCGCTTGTCCAGTTTGAAAATGCAATAAGCTGCAATATAGGAATCGAACCCGGCGAAAACGCCCGGCTCAAGGTAGTGTTGGAGGCGGACGGGCAAAAAGAGGAATTCAGCAGAGTTTTACTGGAAGAGGTGAACTCCGGTGTATAAGCTGTTGATCGTGGATGACGAGTACTTGTCCAGATATGCTTTGCGTACCTTGATTGCCAAAAAATTCAGCAACCTTGAAATCGCCGGGGAAGCGGAAAACGGCAGGCAGGCCATTGAAATGAACCGGGCCCTCCGGCCGGATATCATCATTATGGATATCAAAATGCCGGGTATCAACGGGATCGACGCGTCCTGCGAGATCGTCGGCGAATTTCCGGAAACCAATATCCTGATTCTGACGGCCTACGACAGCTTCGACTATATTAAAAGAGCCCTGGACATAGGCGTGAAAGGGTATATATTAAAACCCCTGAAGGAATCGGAGGTTTGCGAGAAGCTGAATATGGTCATCAGCCAGATCCGGGAAAGGGAAAACCGCCACGACTTTATGGAAACGGTGGAAGCCAAGATAAAGATTATCCGGCCTTTCATGGAGGATGAGCTGATATCGGCTTTTGTGACCGGCGACTTCAATACGGGCAAGGTGGAAAATTACATCCGCTTTTTGCAGGAGGACATCCAGGCCGGGTACTTTTTGCTGGTCGGCACCAACCCGGGCTACACCGGTGAAATAAATGACTCCCTGCGGAACCGGATCGTCCGGGAAAAAATGACGGATATTCTGACAAAGCACCTTCCGCTCATGAAAAAATGCCATTTCGGCAAAATGCAGGGGAATACGGCTGTTGTCTTCATCCCCGTCGAAAAAAGGCTCCCCGGGGCCGAAGTGGTCCGGGAGGCTGTTCTGATCGGGCAGCAGGCCAAAAGGAAGCTGAAGGTCATCGGCGACATTGATGCGGCGGTGGGGATCGGAAAGGTCTATTCCGATATTCAGGATTTCAGCAGGTCCTATAATGAGGCGGCCCATGCCTTAAGGCTCGCCATGGCCCAAAAGGAAATCCTCCATTTCGAAGCCCTCGGCCCGGACCTCCTGTCCAACAAGCCGTGCAAATATCCGTCGGGACTGGAAAATAAGCTGATAGAGCAGTTGAAGGCCGGAAATATTCCGTCGGCCCAAAGCTACGCGGCGCAGATTTTCGAGTATTTCCTCGAAAACGTCAAAAGCCGGGACGCCCTGAAGGAGTATGTCTGCGAATTCATCACCGTATTGAAGAGAACCATCGCCCAGATGGGCATTCATCCCGGGGTTGCTCCGAATGCGGGGGCGCTTTTGGAGCTTGGAGCCCTTTCCTCCGCAGAGGAAATCGAAGTATGGTATAAAAGCAATGTAAACAGCCTGATCAAGCAGGCGAAAAAGGGCGACGACAAAAACACGGACGTCATAAACAGGGTCTTTGAGTACTCCAATAAAAATTTCAACAAGAATATTACCCTTGAGCTGGCCGCTTCGGAGGTGGGATTGTCCCCTCAATACCTGAGCAAGATTTTCAAGGAAAAGTGCGGGATCAATTTTATCGATTACATCACCAAGAAGCGTATGGAATACGCCAGGGAGCTCCTGGAGGGCGATTCGAAAAATATCAAGGAAGTAAGCAGGCTGGCCGGCTACGAGGATTCCAACTATTTCTGCCGGATTTTCAAAAAGGAAACGGGCTTGAACCCCAAGCAATACCGGACAAAAGTAAGGATCAGGGAGTAAAAGATGGCTGTGCGACAAAAAAACAACACGCTCATGAAAAAAATCATCACCTATTTCCTGATCATCATTTTTTTCATGGGGCTGCTGAATGCCTATTCGTCCTTCCGGTACAAATCCTTTTACGGAAACGTCTACACCATGCTCAAAAGGCTTGTGGACATCTATTCCGTTACCCTGCAGGTCGATAAAATCTATCAGAATGTGGACAGCTACGCCCACAGTGGTTCCAGGGATTACATCGAGCAGTGCGACAGGGAGTTCGATACGCTGAACGGGCTGGTCGGCAGCGTCCGGGACAGCAGCAGCGACGAGAATGAATATTATGTCCTGATCGACCTTCAGAACATGATTCAGACCTACGACGAGAGTATCCGGCAGATCCGGAGCGATTACGATTCCAAAATACAGCAGGTGTATGTGGAAGAATCCCTTGTGGAGCTGGGGCGGTTGAAATCCGACATCAACAATGAAGCGAAAAACATCCTGCTCAATCAGTTGAATCCGATCCTGTCCTACTATGAAAGCTTTTCCAACGAGATCGCCAAACGGGAGCGGATGATCTACCTGTTGACGGCGCTGATCACCATGGCCTGTATTGTGATTGCCTACCGGTTTTCCAGGGGGATTTCCTCTCCCATACACCAGCTTGTCCTCCGGTTGCAAAAGGTGGCTAAGGGACAGTTCGAATCCAGCAGCCTGGAGTTGAAAACGAATGATGAAATCAACGTGCTGATTGAATCCTTCAATTTCATGACCTCCAAAATCAAGGAGCAGATCGAGGAAATCAAGGCCAAGGCCGATCTGGAAAAGGAACTGAAGGAGCAGCAGATCGAAAACCTGGAAATGATCAATCTCCTGCACCAATCGGAATTATTGTTTTTGCAGTCCCAGATCAATCCGCATTTCCTGTACAACACCATGAATACCATAGCGGCGCTGGCCACGATTGAAAACGCGGACCGGACCAAAAAGATGATCGAATGCCTGACCGACATGCTGAAGTACAATGTCAAGAAAATCAATGAGAATGTGACCCTGATGGAAGAATATAAGATCATCCAGGATTATCTCTATATCCAGCAGGCACGGTTCGGCAGCCGGATAGAATACCGGTTGAGCTTTGACAGCAGCGTAATGGAGTATTATGTCCCCAGCATGATCCTTCAGCCCTTCGTGGAAAACGCCATCATCCACGGGCTGGAGCCCAAGGAAAGCCAGGGCCTGCTGGAGGTGCGGATCGAGGACGGGACGGAGAATATCCTGGTCTCGATCACGGACAACGGCGTCGGAATGCCGGAGGAAACCCTCGGAAAGCTGGCAGGGCATGGGGAGAAGAGCCTTGAGCCGTCTACCCACGGCATAGGGATCGCCAATGTTCTACGAAGGCTTGAGTTGAAATACGGCAGGAATGTGGTTTCCATCAAAAGCGAATTGGGACGCGGCACGGAAGTTCGCATCGAACTTCCCAAGGCCGTGTAAGGCATAACAGGCTAATTTCACGATACCAGGAGGAAAACAGGTGGATAAAAGAGTAAAAGCGGGATTGGGAATTGTGAGTGCATTATTGATTATATCGGTCTTGTTAAATCTCTCCCTGGCAGGATATCTGCCCGGCTTCGGCGATAAAGCCATCGTCGAAAACGGGAAGGGGACGGTCGGCCGGCCGGTGGAGAAAAGCGGGACCGGGGAAGACGGAAAGCAGTTCGTCGGGTCCAAGCTGGACTCCTATTTCATCTGCGTATTCCGGAAGGACACCTACTACTGGAAGGGCGTCTACAAGGGCTTCAAGGAGGCCGGCGACCAGCTTGGCGTCCGAACCGTTTTCGACGGCTGCGACGAATATGATGCCAATGCGCAGCTCCGGGTGTTTGAGCAGATCGTTGCCAAAAAGCCGAAGGGGATCGCCCTGTCGCCCATCAATCCGGACATTTTCAAGGAACCCATCAACAAAGCGGTCGCAGCCGGCATCAAGGTAGTCTGCTTCGCTTCCGATTCCCCGGACAGCAAACGGTCCACCCTGATCACCTCCGACAACGTCAAGGAAGCGGAAGCCGCTGCGGACTTCATCGCGGGCAAGCTGGGCGGGAAAGGGGAGATCGGGATCATCGAACGGCCGTCCCAATCCAATCATGCCAAAAGGGTGACCTATTTCATGAACACCCTGTCCCAGAAGTACCCGGGGCTCCAGGTGGTGGCCCGGGGCAATGCCGAGGGCGATGAAGCAAAGTCGGCCAGGATCGCCAAGCAGATGATCGCCGAGCATCCGAACCTGTCCTTCATCTTCTGCGTGGCGGGAATCGAGGGAAGAGGCGCGGGAGCGGGCGTCAAGGAGTCGGGAAAGCCGGTCAAGGTATTCTGCTTCGACGCGGATCCCCCCGTCATCGACATGATCAAGGACGGAACCATCTATGCCGTCATCCAGCCCAATGCCGTCAACCAGGGCTACTGGTCCCTCATGAGCCTTTACGTGGAGGCCAACAGCCTGATCGACCCCGTCAGCGACTGGAAAAAGTCGGGCAAATCCCCGCTGCCCGCAGTCATTGACAACGGGTTTGACTTCGTGACGAAGGAGAACGGCGATTCCTTTTATGTAAAATGAGTGCATCGTATGCTTTTATACACTTCGCGGCTTGTTACCTTCAAGGAACTGCAATACAAGCTTTTTGCCAGGATTGGGGGCAACGCGAAGGAAGGCGAAGGGACGCGAAGGAAGGGACGCAAAGGAAGGAAGACGAAGGAAAGAAGGCGAAGGAAGGAACGCCTCGGGGATGAAGCCGGCAGGGGTACTTATTCTGATCCTGTTTCAAAGCACCTGCTGTAGTCTATCTCCTCCACCTCAAAGCACAGTTCAACATAGAAGTCCTGTCTTACGGGTCTTTCCAGTCGCTCTTCATAACATTCATGCCGGGCAGCTTGGCTTCGAAGCATGAAACAGGATGCTCCACAAGCAGCCCCTGCCGTTTCTTACAGCAAGCGCCTTCGCAGATCACTTCGAAGTCATCTGGGGCGAAGAAGCAAAGGAACTGCAAGCTTATGCTTGCGAAGGGTTTGTGTACAAAAAATCAACTTTGGGCCAATAGCAGTTAACATAATCTTGAGTTTCATGCCATTACAGTACAAAAATGAACTGAAACTCACGGAAAAACGGAATCTTTCTTTAAACATCCGGCCCAAAGTTGAAATTTTGCACACAAACCGTAATGCCCTGCCATCAAAACATAGATAGCCTGTGTTTAGCAGTAGGGCCATGGCGAAGAATCTGGAGTTATATCTTGGTCCGCCCTAAGCAACTGCAAGAGGAAAGGGAGATGGCGGGGGTCGCAATCTGCACGCACATAACGGCGCTGAAATGGGACGGATCCGGTGAAAGATTTTCCTGAATTATTTTAAGATTATAGTGTTTTTTTAATCTATCTGTCCTTCACCAGGATTTGTACGGCTTTCCGGGATTAAAATCTTCCGCATATTCTTAAAATGTTACTGCAACCCCCGCGCCTGTTTTACGGTATCCTAAAATCAGGTGATGATGGGTATGAATTCCGAAGAAAGAATCCTGAAAACGCTGCGTCACGAAGAAACGGACCGGATTCCCGTGCTTGAATGGAGGATCGACGCAAGGGTGATAGACGGCTTGAATCCCGGAATGTCGAATGAGGAGTTTGTAAAGGCCAGGGGTCTTGACGCCGTGTGCGTCCATCCGGATTACGCCGGCGAGGAACTGGAAACCGGGTTGTACCGGGATGAATGGGGAATTGTGAAGAAGTCCGGCGGAAGCGGACATTTTGATCCGATCCTTGCCCCGATTAAGAACAGAACAGACCTGAACAGGTATATACCGCCCGATCCGCACTCTCCTGCAAGGTTTGCATCTCTTTGTCGTGTATTGGAAAAAAGCAGGCCGGAAAAAGCGGTGATCCTTCATCTCAATGACGTTTTGTCGATTCCCCAGAAGCTGATGGGTTCCCAGGAACTGCTTGCGGCATTCTGGGAAGAGCCCATGCTGGTGGAAGGGCTGGTGGACCTGTCGGTGGAAATCAATCTTGCATTGGCCGGGGAAGCTGTAAAGCGCGGAATCCGGATTATCTATACGGGGGACAACTATGCCTGCAACAGCGGTCCGCTGATGTCTGCGGACAACTTCCGGAAATATCTCTACCCTGGGCTCCGTAAACTTGTAAAAGGATTCAAGGAGCTGGGCCTGTATGTCATAAAGCATACCAACGGCAATATTATGCCGATTGTCGATATGGTGGTCGATTCCGGCATCGACTGCCTGGGGCCGATCGACCCCATGGCCGGTATGAGCCTTGCACTGATGAAGCAAAGGTACGGAAGAAGAATCGCACTGAAAGGAAATGTAGACAGCATGCGGACCCTTGCCTTCGGAACCAGGGAGGACGTTATACGGGAAACCCGGCGGTGCATTGAGACCGGCGGACCTGGAGGAGGCTATATCCTGTCCTCCAGCGGCAGCATCCATGCCGCGGTCCGGCCCGAAAATTTCGCCGCTATGCTTGAAACCCACAAAGCGTATGGAAATTATTGAGGCGAGGCGCATAATGGTCAATTTAATACATTTCAACAGGAGGTTGAATATGATTCAACGAGCAGGAAATATGGATGTGGAAATCCGGGAACGGATGAAAGAAGGCAAGGGAGCCATCGAAGTAACGCATCTGCTGCGGCAGATTCAATTGAAGGGCAAATGCCGCTTCTTCGGCAGCATGCTGATCAAGCCGGGCTGTTCCATCGGGCTGCACCGGCACGATGAAGAAGAGGAAATCTATTACATCGTAAAAGGGGAGGGCATGGCCGAAGACAACGGAATCCGGCAGCCGATTAAGGCCGGCGATGTAATGCTTACGGGAAACGGAGCGTCCCATTCCATTGAAAATACCGGAAAGGACGACCTGGTCGTGCTCGGCATCATACTGCTGTATTAAGGAGGCGCAAGATGGATTTGCATCTGAAAGACAAGGTTGCATTGGTCACCGGAGGCTCCCACGGCCTGGGGAGGGCTATCTGCCTGAACCTCGCGGCGGAAGGCGCGACCGTTGCGGTCAACTACCGCAGCGATGCCGGAAAAGCCCTGGCTTTGGCCGCGGAAATCGCGGAGAAGTACGGGATGCAGGTTATGACCGTTCACGGGAATGTCACGAGCGAAGCAGACGTGAAGCGAGTTTTTGCCGAAGTTGCGGAGTGCTTTTCCAGGGTGGATATCATGGTCAACAACTCCGGCATTTGCCCCGTTTCCATGGTGAAGGACATGTCCCTGGCGGAATGGGAGGAGGTGCTCCGGACCAATCTGACCGGAACCTTTTTGACCTGCCGGGAAATGGTAAACAGCCTGATCCGTTCGGGGCTGCCCGGGAAAATAGTCAATATTGCTTCCCAGTCTGCCTTCAACGGCTCAAAAACCGGGAAATCCCACTATTCCGCCAGCAAGGGGGGAGTCGTCACTTTTACCTTATCGCTGGCAAAAGAGGTTGCTTCCTACGGAATCAACGTGAATGCGGTTGCACCGGGAATGATCTATACGGACATGACCGCCGAAACCCTGGATAAAAATATGGACCGGTACAGAAAGGAAATTCCCCTGGGCCGCGTTGCCGAGGCCGACGAGGTGGCCAGAACGGTGTGCTTCCTGTGCTCCGACGCATCCAGCTACATCACGGGAGCCACTGTGGACGTCAGCGGAGGGGTCACCGGAAGATGACCGAACCGGCAAAGAACTGATAAAGAGCCGCTAAAGAGCCGCCGAGAAACCGGCAAAGAACCAGCAAAGAACCGGAAAAAATGGAGTATTTTAAGGTGATAGCATTTTTTTAAGTACAGTTTTTCGTCCTCCTTTTGCCCTGAAAAATCCCCTCCGCCGGGGATTAAAAAATTCATCTTTTTATTAAAACAATGCAGAAAGGTCCCTCCCGGATTTGTTATATCATAAACTTGCAAGGTCAAGAAACCTGCAGTTCAAAAACAGATTAAGGAGGGTCATTTCATGAAAAAGGTCGTCTCTATTTTAGTAAGTCTGGTGTTCCTGGTAAGCATCGTATCCCTGACAGGCTGCGGACAGCAGGCCGCGCCGGCCGAAACAGCCGCGCAGACGGAAGCGGCGGTAGCGGAGACAGCAGCCGCACCGGCGGAAACCGCAGCAGCTACGGAACCGGCAACGAAGGAAATTCCCCAGGGCTTGAAAATCGGTTATTTCGTATCCGCATTGAACAACGGCTTTCATCAGGCCCACGCCAATTGGGCGGTGAAGTACGCGAAGGAAAAGTATGGAGCGGATGTACAGCTGTTTGACGGCAAATCCGACGCCAACGTCATGTCCCAGAATTTCGACCAGGCGGTGGCCCAGGGCCTGGACATGGTATCCCTTCACAACTGGCAGGGAGAATCCATCAAGGCTGCGGCACAGGAAGCACTGGCCAATGGAATGATCATCACCTCCTACTTTGAAAAAATTCCCGATGTAAACATACCGCTGGTTCTGCCCGGCGAGGCCGCCGTATCGGAAGAAATGGGTAAGATTGCCGCCGAACAGTGGAAAAAGGCTCATCCCGACCAGCCCATCGTATTTGTACAAATCGGATGGCCGGACAACGAGGTCGTTAAAAACGGACGTACCGATCCGTTTGCCAAAGGCGTTCTGAGCGTGGATCCCACCGCCAAGAACCTGGGCTGCATGGACGGAAGCAAGGGAGCCGACGCCGCCTTCAAGCTCACCCAGGACCTGATCCAGGCAAACCCGGGTCTGAACATCATCTATTCTGAAGCAGCTGATTTGACGGTCGGCGTTCTGCCCGCACTGCAGCAGCTTGGAAGAGGCAAGGCCGTGGACGGCGTACCCCAGACGGAAATCCTTTGCAGCGTGGATTGCCCTGAAAACGAATTGATCAGCGTATTTGACCCCACTTGTTCCCTCAAGATGTCCATGGGCCTTCCGATCAAGGAAACCGCCCAGGTAAGGATCGATACCATGATGAAGGTCTATACCGGAGAGTTGAAGAAGGAAGATCCCGGCTATTACGACAATCCGATTTTTGTTCCGAACAAGCTGGTAGGATACTGGAGCATGGAGCCGGCCGAAGCGGTTGCCTGGTTCAACGACCAGAACGGCACCAGCGTAAAGCTGCCCGAGTATTCCAAATAATATCCGACGATAGATAGAACAGGAGCTGCGGGGAGGTGTCAAGGCCTCCCCGCGGCAAACCGGAAAACCGGGACTTTTTTGGAGGAGAACAAAGATGACGGGCGACTATGTATTGGAAATCAAAAACCTCACAAAGGACTTCCCAGGGGTCAGGGCAATCGATGACGTCAGCTTCAATATTGAACGAAACACCGTTCATTGCCTTGTCGGCGAAAACGGCGCCGGAAAATCGACCCTGATCAAAATACTGACGGGGGCCTTTACACGGACCTCCGGGACGATCCTTTTAAACGGCGGGGAGTATGTGGTGCACAACCCGAAGGAAGCCAAGCTGAAAGGCATCAGCACGCTGTTCCAGGAACTGAATGTGGTGGATCAGCTTACCGTGGAGGAAAACCTGACGCTGGGGATGGAGGATACGACGGCAGGCTTTCTTCGGAAATCGAAAAAGATTAAAAAAATGATCGAGGTCCTCAAAAGCATCGAACCCAGCATCGACCCGAAGCAAAAGGTCGGAAGACTGAGCGTGGCGAAGAAGCAGATTGTTGAAATCGCAAAAGCGGTTGCATCCGAAGCGAATATCATCATTATGGACGAACCTACAGCTGCTATATCCGAAGGGGAGATCAAGCGGCTTTTCCACATTATCAAGGCGCTCCGGGAGAAAAATGTTACGGTTATTTACATTTCCCACAGGCTGGATGAGATTTTTGAATTAGGCGACAACATTACAGTAATGCGTGATGGTAAACATATAGAAACCAAGGCGGTCTCGGAGGTAAAGGACCGGGCCGAGCTGATCCGTCTCATGATCGGCAAGACGGTCATAGAGTCCTATATCCCGAAAGAGACCCATTCCCAGGAAAAGCTGCTGGAGGTGAAAAATATCTCCAACGACAAGCTCCGGGATATTTCCTTCGATGTGAAAAAGGGGGAGATCGTCGGCTTTTACGGATTGGTCGGGGCGGGCAAAACGGAGCTGGCCCGGGCGATCTACGGAGCGGACCGATATACCGGAGAAATCCTGTTGGAGGGCAAAAGGCTGGAGAAGTCCCCGAGCAGGACCATCAAGGCGGGCATCGCCCTGGTGCCCGAGGAAAGAAGATCCCAGGGCGTCTTTACGATCCTGACCATCCGGAGCAATATTCCGGTCATGAACATGAAAAAGATCTCCGCTGGCGGCTTTGTGAACAACGCGAAAGAAAAGAAGGTCGCAGCGGAGTATATCAAAAAGCTCAATATCGTCACCAGCAGCTGTGAAAAAGAGACCTCCAAGCTGTCCGGCGGGAACCAGCAGAAAGTCGTTTTCTCCAAGTGCCTGTTCGCGGACGCCGGCCTCCTTATCCTGGACGAACCGACCCGGGGCATCGACGTGGGAGCGAAAGGCGAGATATACAGCATCATCCGCAGTCTTTCCAAGGAAGGCAAATCCATTATGATGTTTTCTTCCGAGTTGCCCGAGATCATGAACAACTGCGATAGGATCTTCCTGCTGTACGACGGCAAATTAAAGGCTGAAATGGAAAACAGCCCGGAACTCAACAGCGAAAAAATAATCCATATTGTCACGGGAGGCGAATGATCGTGCAGACAAAATCAATACAGGCTCAAAGGGGAAAGCTGGGCGGGAAGATCAGCAATCTCACCTTCATCAATATTTCAATGCTGGGCGTACTGGCGCTTGTATTTATGGCAGCCTCCCTCATTGTTCCGCGGTTTTTCAGCATCAACAACATCTCCAATCTGGTTGCGCAGCAGGCGGAAATCGTTATTCTCGGCATCGGCGTGACCTTTCTCCTGCTCACCGGCTACTTTGACATGTCCGTCGGAGGAACCGTGGGAATGGCGGCAGTCCTTTCCGCTTATTTCTGCCAGACGCAGATGTCCTCAGGTTCCGAACTGGGCAGCGGACTGGGGTTGAGCTATGGCGCGGCGATTGTACTGACGCTTGTTTGCTGTATGCTGATCGGCGTTATCAATGCGTTCTTTATCGTAAGGCTGAGAATTAACTCCGTCGTTGTCACGCTGGGCACGATGGCCCTGGCACGCGGTATAGCAAACATCGTATCGAAGGGCGCCCAGCGGATCAGCGGCCTGCCCCAGGATTTCAAGCAGATCGGGCAGTTTACCGTGATCGGCACGATCAATCTGGCGGTCATCATCATGGCCGTTTTGCTGGCGCTCGCGCTGGTCATTGAAAGGAAGACCTCCTTCGGCAGAAAGATCTACCTGATCGGAGCGAACCAGGTGGCGGCAAAATTGTCGGGGATAAAGGTGGAAAGGGAAGTTTCGATGCTCTATGTCATCAGCGCGTTCCTGGCCGGAGTGACCGGGATTATAATGGCTTCCCGGTTTAATGCCGGAAATTGCTCTCTTGGCACAGGGTATGAATTTGACGCCCTTGTTGTGACCGTACTGGGAGGAACCAGCATTTTCGGCGGTTTCGGGTCCGTAAGCTGCGCAGTGGTAGGGGCGTTTATCATTGGCATCCTGTCAACCTCGGTCAATATGCTGGGATTTCAGCCGGCGATGCAATATCTGGTTAAAGGTTTTGTGATCGTCATCGCGATTCTGGCACAGCGATTTGCCCTGGATAGAAGGAACGGCTGACAGACGGGAGATTTTCGAATTTATTGGACAAGGGGTGGGCGGTAGTGTATATGCTGAGAAAAGTTTCGTGGAAGTCGATTGTAACAAACCTGTATGTAATCAGCGTCCTGGCGTTGATTGTGCTGATATTCAGTTCCGTATCCGTAAAATTTGTCGGGGCGCCCAATATCGTAAATATCCTGAGGCAGTCCGTGCCGGCCCTGCTGGTGGGAACCTCTGTGACGCTGCTCATGATTTCGGGGAATATCGACCTTTCCGTCGGCGGAATCGTCGGGCTGACCTCAGTGCTGTATTCCCTGATGCTCAACGCCGGAATGGGCTATTTCTGGTCGGGGATACTGACCCTGGTTTCCGGAGTGCTTCTGGGGTATATCAACGGCTTCCTGGTAGTAAAAATGAGGATAGTACCTGTTATTGCGACGCTGGCGACAATGACCCTGTGCATCGGGTTCGGCAAGCTGCTGTCCCCGGAAGGGATAGGCCTGATTAAAGGGCTTCCCGGCGATGTTACGGTCTTTGCCCGTACTGGTCTGTTTCTCAAATTGCCGGCAGCCTTTTACGTCATGCTGCTTGTCGTGGCTCTGCTGGTCCTTCTTCAAAAGAAGACGGTGCTGGGCAAATATGCCGCCGCCATCGGCGGAAACAGGACGGCGGCGGAGCTGTCGGGCGTCAATGCGGCACAGACAATCTGGCTGCTGTATATGATCGTCGGCGCCTGCTCCGCCCTTGGAGGCATCTCCAGAACAAGCCTGCTGTGCCTGGGGGACCCGATGACCGGCGTGGGCATGGAGTTGGACGCCATGATCGCGGTCGTCCTGGGAGGGACCTGCTATACAGGCGGGGAAGGCTCGGTAGCCAGGACGACGATCGGCGTGCTGATCCTGATGTGCCTGACGGCCGGGATGCAGGTAATAGGCATGCCGCCCTACTGGCAGTCCCTTGTCAAAGGCGTTGTGCTGATCCTGGCCGTGGTGGTCAACAGCCTGGTTAAAGAAAAAATCGTGGATTGATGTTTGTGGATCAAATTTCAATAGAAGGAATGGAGGATTTACATGAAAAAGCTGTATGAAATTCTGGTGGCCTACAAGGACGGCGGAGTCAGTCTGATCAAGCTCCCCAAGGAAGAAATCGAGGGGAGAATCCAGAAGATTGTTGAGCAGGAAAGGCCGGGCAAGCTTTACGTAATTGCAATCGATACCCTGAAGGGGACGGCTCTGGTCAACGATGCCGAAAAGGTCATCTGCTATTACGACCAGCCCGCTTTGGCTGAAATTGTCATTCAAAACAACAAGCTGAACCTGGAAGCCCGGCAGGATCGGATTTTTTATATCGAAAAGACCATAAAGGAACTGGAGTTTTAGCGGCTGCCGGCCAGCCGCCCTCCCGCCGGAGGAACGACGGCCAGCCGTCCGCAATTGAGCCGTTTTCCCCCTTTATTTTGAACGCTGCTTCATCAAACATTGAGCGGCCGTTTCAACCGCCGCTTCAAATCCTGAAATTTCTCTTGACGCAACCTGTGCGGATGCGTTAAAATAGGATTGCCGCTGAAAAACGGCAGAAGCGGATCATTGCTTCATGGGGGTGTAGCTCACCTGGGAGAGCGCTTGAATGGCATTCAAGAGGTAAGGGGTTCGATCCCCCTCATCTCCACCACAATTCGTCTGAAAACCTTGCGCTGCAAGGTTTTTGGCGTTTTTATGAAAAATTTTTAGGTGCGTTTGCGGGCTTTTTTTATAAAAAAAGGGGCTTTTTCTCTTTTATACCCCCATTGCTTCTATCAATTTCCTTGTCCCTACCAGGTTGATTGCTCTCTTCAAATTATACGCAAGGAAACTAAGCCCCAGCTCGGCTGCGGCCTTTTCTTTTCCCTTGCATAGCAGGTAATGTGCTCCATGATACCACTTGACTGTCCCAAAGGGATGCTCCGACAGACACATTCGCTCGTTCAGCTTGTGGATATCTCTTTTTATGCGGAGGATAACTTTTGTTGAAGCTCCGTAATCCCCCCTGTCCAAAGTATGATTGAATGGAT